>NZ_JAXHBS010000018.1:0-1538881 GCF_042466085.1 Vibrio sp. R78045 | reverse complement strand
AAATCTTTAGGTTGACCAACCTGGAGATATGGACGCTCACTTAGTGAGTTGACCACTGCGGAGTGGTAGTTCAGTTGGTTAGAATACCGGCCTGTCACGCCGGGGGTCGCGGGTTCGAGTCCCGTCCACTCCGCCACTTATTCGATAACCTCGCCTAGTGCGAGGTT
The DNA here is from genome assembly GCF_042466085.1 of Vibrio sp. R78045. Lineage (NCBI taxonomy): Bacteria > Pseudomonadati > Pseudomonadota > Gammaproteobacteria > Vibrionales > Vibrionaceae > Vibrio > Vibrio sp. R78045. Next base: position 1,538,714 of record NZ_JAXHBS010000018.1, on the reverse strand, counting down.
TTTTCGAATCTGAAGTAATGAAAGTTTTAGGGGTGTAGCTCCAATTGGCAGAGCAGCGGATTCCAAATCCGCGTGTTGGGAGTTCGAATCTCTCCACCCCTGCCATATTTAAGGCTCTAGCAGAAATGCTAGAGCCTTTTTAGTTTCTGAATCAAATATAATACACCATTAGCACAGCAGCGGATTCCCCGACTTACTAAAACAGCGCGTGTTGGGAGTTCGAATCTCCGGGGTGCCGGCTCAGTCCACCTCTGCCATATAAGAAGCCTCAGCAGAAATGCTGGGGCTTTTTTACGTCTGTTGCTTCTATGAAGCAAAGTTGGGAGAACTAGGCGTCTCCCAAGGCTCGCTAGCCCGGTCGAATCTCCGGAGTGCCGACTCAGTCGCCCCTTGCCATAGTTAGCGTGTCCGGTAGAAATGCTATAGCCTTTTTCTTTTTGTTACTTTAGTTATTCCTATCTACTCGCACCTCTGGAAACCTATTTGTTGTAACCTTCCGTTTTTAGACTTAGTTGAAAAATAGAGTCTTTCTGCTCAACACTCATTTAATACCGCAGCTTCCGATAATGGCTAAAGTTATTGCTGCTAGGCTCTTAGTCTCATTACTTTTGTTTCAAGATTAAATGGTAAACCCTATCCAATTTATACTTATACAACTGAAGACCGATTTGGTGGGGATGCCCAATAGTGCTAAAGGTGAACGAGTTCTTTGCATGACTTGTCCCTAGTAAGAACTAGAATAGAGCTAAGATCGTTGTTTCACGAGTCTTCTACATAGTTATTAAATTTCTTTTGCCTTCTTTTGGTCTCAGCTCGATCTAGAATTTAGTCCACATAGATGCTTTTGAGTGTGGAATATTTGATGTGTCCAATTTATAGAGGATACAAAAAAGGCCACCTAAATTAGGCAGCCTAGTTTAATATTATGAGATGTTAATCTAGCTCTTTCTCTGCTTGCTTTGCTTTTTCAATCATAGGAGTAATTGTCGAGCCTTGTACTAAAATCGAGAACACAACTACCGCATAGGTCATAACGAGGATAACTTCTTTTACATCGATGAGCTTCTCTTCAATTACCCAAATGCCAGAAGGTATAGAAAGTGCCATAGCGAGTGCTAAGCCGCCACGTAAACCACCCCAAGTTAGAATTTTTATAGACCATGGGTTATAAGTTCTAAAGCGCTTAAACCCGATATAAGACAAGAAGACACTTAGGTAGCGAGCGCTTAGTACTAGAGGAACGGCGAACGCCATTAAGATCCAGTCTTCTTGGTGGAATTTGAATAGCAACATTGACATACCGATTAGTAAAAACAATACACCATTTAAAAACTCGTCTATTAGCTCCCAGAAATGGTCTAAGTGGTCTTCACTCTCTTTTGAGAATCCGATAAAGCGTGTCCAGTTACCAATCATGATACCTGATACCACCATTGCCAATGGTCCCGATACATGTAGAACTTCAGCAAAGGCATAACCAGCAGTTGGGATACCGATAGTTAATAGTAACTCCATCGAGTGGTCATCTGTATTGCTAATTAAGTAGTGGAATACGAGGCCTAAAGCAAAACCGTAGACAATTCCGCCAATCGCTTCTTGGACAAAAAGCATAGTTACACTGCTGACTGTTGGCGCTTCTGTACCAAATGCGATAGTAAATAGGGTTACGAAGATAACTAAACCAAAACCATCGTTAAATAGAGACTCTCCCTCGATTTGAGTAGAGATTCGTCTTGGCGCATCGAGTTTCTTTACGATGGCTAACACGGCAATTGGATCGGTCGGGGAGATTAGAGAGCCAAAGAGTAAGCAGTAAATTAGATCAAATTGAATACCGATGAACTGACAGAACCCATAGAGCACAAAACCAATAAAGAATGTTGAAAATAGCGTTGCCCCTAATGCGAGTACTGTTATTTCCCACTTTTGGTCTTTTAGGTTTGGTAATTTAATTCCCAACCCGCCTGCAAATAGTAAGAACCCTAATATCCCTTTTAGAAGGAAATCTTCAAAATTGATACTGGCAACGGTCTCTGAGGCAATGTCTGCCAATTGGAACCAATTATTTTGTCCCGCAATGATAATCAATAGAGATAGCATCATTGAACCAGCTGTGATGGCGATGGTTGTCTGCATCTTACCAATTTTGGTATTCACGAAAGCAATAAGCATGGCAGCAGCGGACAAGAAGCATAAGGTGTAATAGACCGACATTGGTATTCCAACATGTAACAAAGTATGAATATGAATTTTCGTTGTCTCATGCTCAAATAGCAAACATTTTTTTGTCATGACTCGGTAATCAATTTCCTTTTTTAGACGTCTAGACTCCTTTTTAATGTGTGATAGGATGGAGGGATAATTAAAGGAATGAGGTTGTACTGTGGGAAGTAATGTAAGGCAAAAGATTGAAGCTCTGTTGAAGCAACGAATTTTACTGATCGATGGTGGCATGGGCACTATGATTCAGGACTATAAATTGGAAGAGCAAGACTACCGCGGTGAACGTTTTGCTAATTGGCATAGTGACTTAAAGGGCAACAATGACCTTTTAGTTCTTACACAGCCCAAGCTTATCAAAGATATCCATACTGAATATTTGGAAGCTGGGGCTGATATCCTCGAAACCAATACCTTTAATGCAACAACCATTGCTATGGCCGACTATGATATGGAAAGCCTTAGCGAAGAAATTAACTTTGCTGCTGCCAAGCTAGCTCGTGAAGCTGCTGATGAGTGGACAGCAAAGACTCCGGATAAACCTCGCTTTGTGGCAGGGGTGTTAGGTCCAACAAACCGAACGTGTTCTATATCCCCAGATGTTAATGATCCAGGCTACCGTAATGTTAGCTTTGATGAGCTTGTTGAAGCTTACTCCGAATCGACACGAGCACTTATTAAAGGCGGCTCAGATCTTATTCTTATCGAGACTATCTTCGACACGTTAAATGCAAAAGCATGTTCTTTTGCTGTTGAATCGGTTTTTGAAGAAGTTGGTATTAAATTGCCAGTCATGATCTCAGGCACCATAACTGATGCATCAGGCCGTACGCTTTCAGGACAGACTACTGAGGCATTCTATAACGCCCTTCGTCATGTTAAACCTATTTCGTTTGGATTGAACTGTGCACTCGGGCCAGATGAACTGCGAGAGTACGTTGGTGAGATGTCCCGTATCTCAGAAAGCTATGTTTCTGCTCACCCTAACGCCGGTTTACCTAATGCGTTTGGCGAGTATGACCTTTCTCCCGAAGATATGGCTGAACATGTTAAGGAATGGGCTGAAAGTGGCTTCTTAAACTTAATTGGTGGCTGTTGTGGTACGACACCAGAACATATTCGCCAGATGGCCGAGGCTGTTGACGGTGTAATGCCGCGCCAATTACCCGATTTGCCAGTCTCTTGCCGTCTTTCGGGGTTAGAGCCGTTGACGATCGCCAAAGAATCTCTGTTTGTGAACGTAGGTGAGCGTACTAACGTTACCGGCTCAGCTCGATTTAAGCGCCTGATTAAAGAAGAGCTTTACGATGAAGCGTTGAGTGTTGCTCGAGAGCAAGTAGAAAACGGTGCACAAATCATTGATATCAACATGGATGAAGGGATGCTAGACGCTGAGGCGTGCATGGTTAAATTCCTTAATCTATGTGCATCTGAGCCAGAGATCTCGAAAGTGCCAGTCATGGTCGACTCTTCAAAATGGGACGTTATTGAAGCGGGTCTGAAATGTATTCAGGGTAAAGGCATCGTTAACTCTATCTCATTGAAGGAAGGGAAAGAGAAGTTTGTCGAGCAAGCTAAATTAGTTCGTCGTTATGGTGCCGCAGTCATTGTGATGGCCTTCGATGAAGTCGGCCAAGCCGATACTCGAGAGCGTAAAGTTGAGATCTGTACCAATGCCTACAACATTCTTGTTGATGAAGTCGGTTTCCCACCTGAAGATATTATTTTCGATCCGAACATTTTTGCAGTTGCGACGGGCATTGACGAGCATAACAATTATGCGGTTGATTTTATTGAAGCAGTAGGAGATATCAAACGCGATCTCCCTCATGCAATGATCTCTGGTGGTGTATCGAATGTTTCGTTCTCGTTCCGCGGTAATAACTACGTTCGTGAGGCAATCCACGCAGTATTCCTATACCACTGTTTCAAAAATGGTATGGATATGGGTATCGTAAATGCCGGGCAGTTAGAGATTTACGATAACGTGCCTGAAGATTTACGTGAAGCGGTTGAAGATGTAGTACTTAACCGTCGTGATGATTCGACAGAACGTTTGCTTGATATGGCAACCGAGTACCTAGAGCGAGCCGTTGGTAAAGTTGAAGATAAGTCAGCTCTAGAATGGCGAACTTGGCCAGTAGAAAAGCGCTTAGAACACTCTTTAGTGAAAGGTATTACCGATTTTATTGTTGAAGATACCGAAGAAGCTCGCGTTAATGCCTCTCGCCCTATTGAGGTGATTGAAGGCCCATTAATGGATGGTATGAACGTGGTTGGTGATCTGTTTGGTGAAGGTAAAATGTTCCTTCCTCAAGTAGTGAAATCTGCCCGTGTTATGAAGCAGGCGGTAGCACATCTAGAACCATTTATTAATGCAACTAAAGATGTTGGTGCGACTAACGGAAAAATCTTACTGGCGACCGTAAAAGGCGATGTTCACGATATTGGCAAAAACATTGTGGGCGTTGTCTTGCAGTGTAATAACTACGAAATTATCGATTTAGGCGTGATGGTTTCATGTGAAAAAATCCTTAAGGTAGCTAAAGAAGAGAATGTCGACATTATTGGTTTGTCGGGTCTGATTACCCCTTCTCTTGATGAAATGGTACATGTTGCCAAAGAGATGGAGAGACAAGGCTTTAAGCTGCCTCTTCTTATTGGCGGAGCAACGACATCTAAAGCACACACTGCGGTTAAGATTGAGCAGAACTACTCTGAGCCAGTTGTTTATGTCAATAACGCATCTCGCGCTGTAGGCGTTTGTACTTCATTACTCTCTGATGAATTGAAACCTGCTTTCGTTGAGAAGTTGAACATCGATTATGATCGAGTTAGAGATCAACACAATCGTAAAAAACCTCGTACCAAGCCCGTCACACTTGAGAAAGCTCGTGCCAATAAAGTTGCTATCGATTGGGATGCCTACACTCCCCCTGCACCCGCTAAGCCGGGAGTTCATATTTTCAGTGATTTTGATGTAGCGACTTTGCGTCAGTACATCGACTGGACTCCGTTCTTTATGACATGGTCATTAGTTGGTAAGTACCCAGCAATCCTTGATCACGAAGAGGTGGGGGATGAAGCTAAACGACTATTCAAAGATGCCAACGATTTGTTGGATCGCGTAGAGAAAGAGAAGTTACTTGAAGCTCGTGGTATGTGTGCCATGTTCCCTGCGAACAGTGTGGGTGATGATATCGAGGTGTATACCGATGAATCCCGTACAGAAGTGCTGAAGGTTCTGCATAATCTTCGCCAGCAAACCGAGAAGCCAAAAGGTTTTAACTACTGCTTGTCAGATTACATTGCTCCAAAAGACAGCGGTAAAGCTGACTGGATTGGTGGCTTTGCGGTTACTGGCGGTATTGGTGAGCGAGAGCTTGCTGATGAATATAAAGCTAATGGTGATGATTACAATGCGATTATGATTCAGGCGGTTGCGGACCGTTTGGCTGAAGCGTTTGCAGAATATTTACACAAAGAAGTGAGAAAGGACATTTGGGGTTACTCGCCTGATGAGGATTTGTCTAACGACGATTTGATTCGAGAGAAGTACCAAGGTATTCGTCCAGCTCCGGGTTACCCTGCTTGCCCAGAACATACAGAGAAAGGCACATTGTGGGAGTTGATGGACGTTGAAAAAGCCATCGACATTTCACTAACCACGAGTTACGCAATGTGGCCAGGTGCCTCAGTGTCGGGTATGTACTTCTCTCATCCTGATTCGCGATATTTTGCGATTGCACAGATTCAACAGGATCAAGTAGAAAGCTATGCTGATCGTAAGGGCTGGGATATGTTGGAAGCTGAGAAGTGGTTAGGTCCAAACATTAACTAGTTTGAATCTATGACGAGCTTTGGTTCGTAAAGTAAAAAAGAGAAAGGGTTGCTCAAGAGCAACCCTTTTTGTATCTGGGGTTTGGTTAATTAAAACCAATTAATTAACCATCGCCTTATTCAAATAACTCTTGGTGAAGTTTTTGGATCGCCAACTTAGAAACAGATGCATCTAGCAAGAAGCACAAGTTGTGTGGGCTTGCTCCGTAACAAATCATACGTAGATTGAAATCTTCCAGAGTGCCAAACACCTGCTTTGCATAGCCTTTATTTTCACTCATGTTGTTGCCAATAAGCGCAACAAGGCATAGGTCGTGTTCAATATCTACAGAACACAACTCTTCAAGCTCCAGTCGAGCAGCTTCTGGTAACTCAGGAGCACCACCTGATGTGTCTGTTTGATCGAGAGTCAGTGAGACACTGATCTCTGAAGTCGTGATGAGATCGACTGAGATCTTATGTTTAGCAAGGATCTCGAATACCTTCGCCAAAAAGCCGTAAGCATGGAACATGTTTGCACTGCGAAGCGTAACCATCGTTTGGTTGCAACGAAGAGCAAGTGCTCTGAATAATGGTGAGCTTTCAACTTCTTGGCGAATCCAAGTTCCACCTAACTCTGGTGCTTTAGAAGAGCCGACAAATACCGGGATTTGGTGGCGCAATGCAGGTACTAGAGTTGAAGGGTGCAGTATCTTTGCACCAAAGTTTGCCATTTCCGATGCTTCGCTAAAACTGATCTCTGGAATAGGAGATGCTTTCGGTGCGATGCGTGGATCTGTCGTGTAAATACCCGGAACATCTGTCCAGATTTCCAACCCCATTGCCTGTACTGATTCGGCGATCAGCGCGGCGGAATAATCGCTGCCACCACGGCCTAAAGTCGTGGTGTTACCTTCGCTATCTGCACCGATAAAACCTTGAGTAACCACAACTTGCTGTTGGCAAAGTGGTATAAGCTTCTCTTTTGCTAGGGCTGAAATATCTTCAAGTTGTGGTTCTGCTTTACCAAAATCACCATTAGTGCGCATCACTTCTCTGATATCAAAACGAACGGCTGGTGTACCTCGTTCACGAATAATCTGAGCCAAAATGTGTGTCGACATCAGCTCACCACATGCGACAAGGTGATCTGTCAATTTAGTGCTGGCTTGAAATGATGCAGCTTCTGCGGCGCTCGCAATATCATCGAGAATACAATGTACGTCTTTTTCGATACTGATTGGATCAGCTAGCTGATCGAGAATTGCGTTATGAATGTCAGTCAGTTGCGTCATCAAATCCTGACGACGAGCTTTGTCTTGAACCCCATTCGCGAGTTCAACGAGTAGGTTGGTAACGCCAGAGCATGCACTGCTCACGACCAGTTTCGTATTCGAGTTATTTTCAATAATAGCAGCACAACGGCTCATTGCTTCAAAGTTGGCAACACTTGTTCCACCAAACTTAGCGACATTAAAAGAACCAGCTACATTAGATGCACTCACGATATATCTCCCACGACTTCCTAAAATAAAATTACGGTTGGGTAATCCAACGTCCGATGTTTTTCGAAGAGAGTATTTAGAGCAAAAAGAGAGGAATTATTAGAATAGTAACCTCAGAAGCTCCTCACCATATAGAAATGGCGACAGTTGCCGGGATTCAGCCCGCTCAACCGATAATAAAGGTCCTGCATCCTTTTATTATCTCGGCACTGCTCCCCCTTAATGTTTTGTATTGGAAATGCGGTTCCACAAAACATCTGCCTGGGCAGTGCTCCTCTTCTGCTAGATAGCCATTTCATTGAACGTGTTTGCGGTAACAATGTCAATCCGTAACTGGAGATATTTAAAAAATAATTTTAACAATTATGTGACACTGGTGTGACCTCAATACTTATGGCTAATTGCTGAGGTAATCAATTTGCTTTAGGGTGGATTGTTCACAACATTAACGTAAGGGATGTACATGTCTAATTTAACACTCACTACTGCTATTGATAGCTTTTATCCACCGCACCGAACGTTAATGGGACCGGGTCCTTCAGACATTTCGCCTCAAGTCTTACAGGCCTTAAGCCGCCCAACCATTGGTCACCTCGACCCGTTATTTATCGCGATGATGGATGAACTGAAACAGCTTCTTAAATACGCTTTCCAGACTGAAAACGAATTTACGATTGCCGTTTCTGCACCGGGTAGTGCGGGTATGGAGACCTGTTTTGTTAACTTGATTGAGCCAGGTGAAAAGGTGATCGTTTGTCGTAACGGTGTCTTCGGTGAGCGTATGCGAGAGAATGTGGTTCGCTGTGGTGGCGAAGCCATCCTTGTTGACGACGAGTGGGGTAAGCCCGTTTCAGTTGAAAAGGTAGAACAAGCATTGGCAGAAAACCCTGATGCTGTTGCTGTCGCATTTGTACATGCAGAGACATCAACCGGAGCGTTATCTGATGCTCAAGCTATTTCAGCTATCGCTCGTCAGTTTGGTGCGTTAACGATTGTTGATGCAGTAACGTCTCTAGGTGGTGTGCCATTACTAGTTGATGAGTGGCAGCTTGATGCAGTTTATTCGGGTAGCCAAAAGTGTCTATCTTGCGTACCTGGACTATCTCCGGTTACTTTTTCTCAGCGTGCTGTTGATAAAATGAAAGCCCGTCAAGCGCCAGTGCAAAGCTGGTTCCTAGATCAAAGTTTAGTATTAGGTTATTGGAGTGGCGAAGGTAAGCGTAGTTACCACCACACGGCGCCGGTGAATAGCCTGTATGCTCTGCATGAGTCGTTGGTTTTATTGAAAAATGAAGGCCTAGACAACGCTTGGTCACGTCACTATGCGATGCACCAAGAACTGAAAGCTGGCGTAGAAGCTTTGGGGTTAAAATTTGTGGTTGACGAAGAGAGTCGCCTACCTCAATTGAATGCGCTTTACTTCCCTGAAGGGATTGATGAAGCCAAAATAAGAACGCAGTTGTTAGAAGAGTATAATCTTGAAATCGGTGCAGGCCTTGGTTCTTTGGCAGGGAAGGCTTGGCGTATTGGTTTAATGGGTTATGGCGCTCGTAAAGAGAACGTCGCATTGTGCTTAAAAGCACTAAAAGATGTATTAGAATAATTAACCGTAAAATTCGAAAAAAAAGCGCACGAGAGATCGTGCGCTTTTTTTGTGCCTAACTTAAGCCTCCAAAGTCTACCGCTTTAGCTGCATCAATATCACTTGGCAGAAGATACGTTGTTCTCAGCGGCTGAAATTTTCTTATACTGAACTTTTGAAAAATCTCTATTTGGAAATAAGAAGCTTGCTTCGCTCCGAATTTGTTCTGCTTTGCTGTGATCGCCTAAACCCTGATACGCGAGGATTAGGTTACTGTAAAACGCGGGTCTTGGTTTACTCTTTATTATTTCCAAAGACCAATCAACATAAGGCTGAATAAGACTCGGATCAGCTTTGTAGAGCCCAATGTTGAGATACGTGCTGTACACATCCCAATCATAGCGATCTTTCCATACTACGGGATTCGTAACTTGCTTAAGAATATCTGGGTTCTTCGGCTTAGATTGTTCAAATTGAGTCAGCACATAATTGGTATGCAGCGCGCTCAACATATAGAAGCTCACCAAGATCGGAATCACTAAGCTCGACACTCTAAAGAGGGTTTTACTGACGATACTAAACGACTGTTGATAGTGCCGAGAAGAGCGTTGATCAACCCAGTAAATCAAAATGATAAAGGTTATCCAGTGAATCGCAGAGTGGTAAAATGGATACTCGAGCTGAGAATGCAAGAGTATGGGTATAAATAGCGCGAGCAGTACTAGACGAGTTCCTTTAGCCGAACTGGCTATACGTGACATCACCAGCACCGCAGCAATCAAGATACCGATGATTGGTACTATCCCGCCCTCAACGCCCCAAAAAAGAAACTCATTGTGAGGGTGATCCATGGATGGAAGGCCGGGGTGATAATTCGAGTTAAGTTGATGCTGGCGAGCCGTATATAAGGTGTATTCAGGTTCAAACTTCCCGTAACCATAACCTGTAAATGGCTTTTCTATCATCATGTCTAACGCTTGTGGAAAGGTATAGGCTCTTGGGCTTTCTAAATTGGTTCTTTTGCTCGCGAGACTATCCGTTGTGCTCAGGTTAATAACCGTAAACGCAACAGCGATACCGACTACTACTGATGTGCACCATCCGTAAAATCGCTTCTTAGTCGAGAATTTGTATAGGTAAGGCAGAATGCATATCAACCCTATTACCGCTGCCAACCAACCCGTTCGTGATGCAATAATAATTAATAGAGGTACGGTTAAGGTTGGAGTTAAATAAAGTAAAATCGACTCGCTAATCTTGTGGTTATATTTCGCGGGTTGTCTCGCAAGAAGATAAGCAGAAAGCACAAAGCCAGTGGCTAGGAAGCTGGCCATAACATTGGGTTGTTGGAAGATCCCGTAAGGTCGATTCGCAGCAGTGTTGTAGCCAAATGGGTTTCCTGGCTCTAAGGCAAAATATTGTACATAACCAAACAACGCTTGAATGACGACAGCGAGTACAATGAACCACAATATACGTTGCTTGTGTTTATTGCTGAATTTAAATTGCTGGAGGACGACGAATAACGCAAAGCCTGCCCACAATCCAAGCAAGCGCCCTGATGCCCCTTGAGGTGATGCGTTGCTGTAAAAGATGGGTAGCGTAAGTATGATGCAGCTAACCAGTAAACCAACGGTTAGTTTGGAATATTTGAGCACCCGGTTAGTCGCTAGCTGATAAAAGCCAATCGCTAACGTAAAGCTTAGTGCTAACCAAGTCATAGGGTTAAAGGATAAAGCTAGGCCAGAGCCCCCAGGGTTCGGCATGAAAAAATGCATAGCTAATAAGAATACGACAGCTAAAGAAGCAAGAAAGGCTTTATTGAGTGGTAGCTGAGTTATCTGATTTTCTAGCTGGGTACCGCTAGTATGTATTGTTGCCATAAATCCCTAACCTTATAAAAACAGAGCTTGTTCCTTTTGAAACAAGCTCTGTTACTTTAACATTTTTCTGTCTGCCCGCAGGGCGCTATTTTACACCTACTTCAAATTTAACATAGGCTTAAGGAAGCGAGCAGTGTGTGAACCTTCGACTAACGCCACATCTTCAGGTGTACCCTCTGCAACAATCTCACCACCACCTTGACCACCTTCAGGGCCTAAATCTAATATCCAATCTGCGGTTTTGACGACATCTAGGTTGTGTTCAATCACAACAACCGTATTTCCGTGATCACGCAGCCTGTGTAGAACCGTGAGTAGCTGTTGAATATCATGGAAATGAAGGCCAGTAGTTGGTTCATCTAGAATGTATAAGGTTTTTCCTGTATCTCGTTTAGATAGCTCACGTGCGAGTTTGATACGTTGTGCTTCACCGCCGGATAAGGTTGTTGCTGCTTGCCCAAGACGGATGTAAGAAAGACCAACATCCATTAAGGTTTGTAGCTTACGAGCAATCACAGGAACAGGGTTGAAGTATTCGCGCGCATCTTCTACGGTCATCTCTAGAACTTCGTCAATGGTTTTGCCTTTGTAGCGAACTTCTAAAGTTTCACGGTTATAACGCTTACCTTTACACACATCACACGGCACATACACATCTGGCAAGAAGTGCATCTCTACTTTGATCACACCGTCTCCCTGACACGCTTCACAGCGACCACCACGAACGTTAAAACTGAATCGTCCTGGTTTATAGCCACGAGATCGCGACTCTTGTGTACCCGCAAATAACTCACGGATCGGAGTAAAGATCCCAGTATAAGTAGCAGGGTTTGATCTTGGTGTACGACCGATAGGGCTCTGATCAATATCAATCACCTTATCAAAATGTTCTAGCCCTTTGAGCTTCTTATGCGGCGCAGCTACGGCTGTCGTCGCACCATTGAGTTGGGTATGAGCGATCTTAAAAAAGGTATCGTTGATTAGCGTAGATTTACCGGAACCTGATACGCCTGTGATACAGCTAAACAAACCGACTGGAATGGTTGCCGTGATATTTTTGAGGTTATTACCTGTCGCCCCGACTATCTCAACGACCTTCTTTCTGTCGATAGGTGTTCTTTCTGTTGGTATAGCAATTTCTTTTACACCGCTCAGATATTGCCCAGTTAATGATTCTGGGTTATCGAGAATATCTTGCATTGTCCCTTCAGCAACCACATGACCGCCGTGAACCCCGGCACCTGGACCGATATCAATAACATGGTCAGCGCAGCGAATCGCATCTTCATCATGCTCAACGACAAGTACGGTATTGCCTAAGTCTCTTAGGTGAACCAAAGTTTGAAGTAGGCGTTCATTATCGCGCTGGTGGAGACCAATCGATGGTTCATCGAGTACGTACATAACACCAACCAAGCCTGCGCCTATTTGGCTTGCTAAGCGGATCCGTTGTGCTTCTCCGCCAGATAACGTTTCTGCACTGCGTGATAGGTTGAGATAATTCAAACCGACATTAACTAAGAAATGCAGTCGGTCATTGATCTCTTTCATCACTTTATCTGCGATTTGTCCACGTTGACCGTCTAGCTTCAATTCTTGGAAAAATTGCAGTGCATCGGCAATGCTGAGCTCAACGATTTCAGGCAGTGTGGTGTCACCAATAAAGACGTTTCTTGCTTCTAATCTCAAACGAGTGCCGTTACAGCTAGAACAAGATTTTGTCGAAATATATTTAGCTAAGTCTTCACGCACAGCGCTTGACTCGGTGTCGTGATAACGACGTTCTAAAGTGTTGAGAATGCCTTCAAATGGATGAAGCTTAACTCGAATGTCACCACGATCATTGATGTATTTGAATTCTACTTCTGTGCGGCCAGAGCCTTTCAGGATGATCTCTTGAGTTTTCTTTGGCAGAGAATTAAATGGAGAATAAAGATCAAAACCATAATGCTCTGATAGTGACGTCAACATTTGGAAATAGTAATAGTTCTTTTGATCCCAACCTTTAATTGCGCCTTCAGCAATGCTCAGATTGTCATCCAAAATCACCCGACTTGGATCGAAATATTGTTGAACCCCAAGTCCATCACACGTACCACAAGCACCTGCTGGGTTATTGAATGAGAACAGGCGAGGCTCAAGCTCCTGCATGCTATAGCCACACTTAGGGCAAGCGAAATTTGCAGAGAACACAATCTCTTCTTGTTCTGTTTCATCCATCCAACCGACAACTGCAATGCCACCAGAAAGCTCTAATGTCGTTTCGAAGGATTCAGCAAGTCGTTGCTGAAGATCAGGACGAACCTTGAACCTATCAACGACGACTTCTATGGTGTGCTTTTTATGCAACTCGAGGGTTGGCGGATCGGATAAGTCACAGGTTTCCCCATCAATTCGAGCGCGGATAAAACCTTGAGCGGCTAAATTCTCAAGTGTTTTAACGTGCTCACCTTTGCGCTCTTTGACGATGGGTGCCATTAGCATCATCTTCGAGCCTTCAGGCAGTTCTAACACCTTATCGACCATTTGACTGATGGTTTGTGCAGCCAAAGGAGTATTGTGATCTGGGCAGCGTGGTTCACCTACTCGTGCGTAGAGCAGTCTTAAGTAATCATAAACCTCGGTGATTGTACCCACGGTTGAGCGGGGGTTGTGAGAGGTTGACTTTTGTTCTATTGAGATAGCAGGAGACAAACCTTCAATGTGGTCAACATCAGGCTTTTCCATAAGGGATAGAAATTGACGAGCATAGGCTGACAAAGACTCAACATAGCGACGCTGCCCCTCGGCATAAAGGGTATCAAACGCAAGTGACGACTTTCCTGAACCAGATAATCCTGTGATAACAATGAGCTTATCTCGGGGAATGGTTAGGTTGACGTCTTTGAGGTTATGCGTGCGAGCGCCTCTGATTTCTATTTTATCCATCTCAATAGACCATGTAATTTTAAGTGGCTAAAGTATTACATAGAGTGAGATTTGTGCAAAGTTTTACTGGATAAAAAAACAGTAAACAAAAAAAAGGGTGACGCTTTCGAGTCACCCTTTAAATCATTTATTACGCGACTAACTCATCGCTACGTATCATTAGTTAGTATGCCAAAACTAGCGATTAAGCTTCTTTTGTTGTTGAGTGCTTACCTAGTTCGATTTGTTGCTGGTCTTTTTTGTATAGATTTTCAAAGCAGTAATTTGTTGCTTCGATATAGCCTTCTACACTACCGCAGTCAAAGCGTTGGCCTTTAAATTTGTATGCTAATACACAGCCTGCTTTGGCTTGTTTTAACAATGCATCGGTAATCTGGATTTCGCCACCTTTACCTGGTTCAGTCTGCTCGATAAGTTCAAAGATGTCTGGAGTCAGAATGTAACGGCCAATGATCGCTAGATTACTTGGTGCAGTACCTGGTTCTGGCTTCTCAACCATGTCGTCAACACGGAAAAGATCATCTTTAATCATTTCACCAGAGATAACACCGTATTTGTGCGTTTCGTTTTCTGGCACTTCTTGAACAGCAACGATTGAACAACGGAACTGTTTGTACAGTGCAACCATTTGAGCCAACACACCTTGTTGTTCGTTCACACAAAGGTCATCAGCAAGCACGACTGCAAACGGTTCATCACCCACAAGCTCGCGACCAGTCAAGATAGCATGACCTAGACCTTTCATTTCACGTTGGCGAATGTAAGTGAAGTTTGCCGCTTCAATTGTTTCACGGATATTGATCAACAAGTCTTCTTTATTCGTGCCGCTGATCTGATGTTCGAGTTCGTAGTTTTTATCGAAGTGATCCATCAGAGAATGCTTACCACGACCGGTAACAATACACATACCGTCCATACCAGCTTCGATAGCTTCTTCAACGCCGTATTCAATTAGAGGCTTGTTTACAACAGGCATCATCTCTTTAGGCATTGACTTAGTTGCAGGTAAGAAGCGTGTACCGTAGCCAGCTGCCGGGAAAAGGCACTTTTTGATCATGATAAGACCCTTTATCTATAATAATTATTGATTCAACCTGAGTGGCTGATATTTCTGAGGGCAACTCTAGCATAAGTTATGTCGAAAATTCAGCAACAATACGTATGGTTTACTAGAGTTTTCCTCAAAATTATCCTCAGTTTAAGAGGCGGATCAATTATGCAAGTAAGTTCTGATTAGCCCATGCGATAGCTTGGACTCTATTCTTAACCGCTAACTTACGGAAAATCTGATAAAGGTGTGACTTTACGGTGAACTCGCTAATAAATAAATCATCGGCTATTTGAGTGTTGGATGACCCTGATTGAAGGCAACGGATCACTTGGATTTCTCTGATCGTCAAATCTACATTGGTGGGTGTCGTGTTGGTGTTCACCATATTACGGTAATAAAAAAGCAGTTGATTGGTTACTTTTCGTGGTAACCAATTATCACCATTAATGACCTGTTGAATCCCCTTTGCTATTTTCACTTTTTGTTCGGAGTCATAAAATAGCCCTTTTAATACGCCGAAAGTGAGCAACTCCGAGGTAGGGAGCTGTTGAGGTACATTGAACAAGATGATCTCATTGTTTTTCCACATGACGGGTAAGTTAGGGAAAACAACGATTAACTGTGGCACCTCTTTGTAGTCGATGAGTAAGATACGATTACTTTGCTTTCTATCGAAAAGCATCAAGTCGCCCGCTGTCATCTTGTAGAGTGGGATAATTAGGTGCTTTTCTATCTCTTTTACGTGTAGGTGAGTCTCGCTTGGATCTATGCACAGAAAGTGTAAAGTGCGAGCATATCGAGATTTTCTCATTGATAATCCTTGTAAGGGTAGAATTAGATTTCACGTTGTCATGCACGCCATTGCTTCTCTAGCGCCTTGGTTGTGTCTTGCGTTGAATATCAATGATCAAAGTAAATGAGTGGTTTGTCAGTGGAGAAAAAAGCAACATCGCTCTGAATATCATGATTTGTTACGTTTTTATTCTTTGTATAAGAGCGAGAATAGGAATGCGATTTATCACTGTAGAAAAGCATGCTATTCTTGTGCGCTAAAATTTTCTGAGACTATGAATTTAGACGGAGCAAATCATGGCTAGCCGTGGAGTTAACAAAGTTATATTAGTGGGTAACCTAGGTAATGACCCTGAAATTCGTTACATGCCGAATGGCGGCGCAGTAGCGAACATTACCATTGCAACGTCAGAGTCATGGCGTGACAAAGCAACTGGCGAACAGCGTGAAAAAACAGAATGGCACCGTGTTGCTCTGTTTGGCAAGCTGGCGGAAGTTGCTGGTGAGTACCTACGTAAAGGTTCTCAAGTTTACATTGAAGGTCAACTTCAGACTCGTAAATGGCAAGATCAAAGCGGTCAAGATCGCTACACAACTGAAGTGGTTGTTCAAGGCTTCAACGGTGTAATGCAAATGCTTGGTGGCCGTGCTCAAGGCGGTGCTCCTGCTCAAGGTGGTATGGGTAACCAACAGCAAGGTGGTTGGGGTCAACCACAGCAACCACAACAGCAGCAACAACAATACAGTGCTCCTGCTCAACAGCAGCCGAAAGCACCTCAACAAGCTCCTCAGCAGGCTCAACCTCAATATAATGAGCCACCGATGGATTTTGATGATGACATCCCATTTTAGACCCTGTTTTTAATATATTATAAAGACAGTATTAAATTGGAAAAAGCCGCGTTTATCGCGGCTTTTTGTTACCTACAATTCTTAACGCTTTATTTACAACGTCAATTTATAGTATAAGTAGCAATACGGTATAATGTGAGTTGAAAAGGATTTCGTTATTCATGAGATATACCCCCACACTAAAATTGAGCACTCGCTTAGTGGCATTTGTCACCGTGATAGTTATCAGTGCGATGTTCATTCTTTTTATCGGTGGCACACTTTCTTTTAAGCGTATTGGGCAAGAATATTTAGACCATTATTTGGTTGGTATTGTCGATGTTGTAGATAAAGAGATGGAAGACCCGGACGCCGCGTATTCGATGCGGCGTTGGATGCCTAAGATGTTACAAGCGAGCAATATTGTTGAGATGAAACTCTCGAACAGGACTGGCATCGTTTATCGCTTTAAAGATACCTCCCCGCAAATCGATCCTAGTCGTCTCTATGAAAGAAGTTTTGTTTTAGAGCGAAATGAAGGCTATCGAATCGAATTTAAAGCACTTCCGCCTTACATTGGTTATAGCTATTCAATGGAGGCTATGTGGTCGATTACTTTAGCCGTTGCTTTGATTATTTTCTGTCTGATTCGTGGTGTCCGATGGCTAAAAGAGCAATTGATGGGATCCGAAATGCTCGAAGAGCGAGGCCGAATGATCCTTGCGGGGCAAGTTGAAGCTCATGCAAAAGGCGATGAGCGAGAATGGCCGTATACTGCAAGCGAAGCCTTAGATGTATTGATAGAAGAGCTGAAAGATGCTCGTCAAGAAAGAAGCCGCTTTGATACCTTTATCCGTACTCATACTTTTCTAGATAAACTCACAGGCACAGCCAATCGAGTACTCTTTGATAACAAACTTGAATCAGCCTTACATGAAAGCGGTGCTCGAGGTGGCGTATTACTAATACGTATCGACGAGTGGGAGCAAGTTTGTGACGCTAATGACAAGCAAACCACTGACAGCTTTATTATTGAAGTCGGTGAAGTATTATCGAATATTGTTCAGCGTTATCCTGATGTCATTTTTTCTCGTTATTACGAAGCTGACTTTGCGGTGTTTATTCCTCATCAGGGAGCAAAGGATATTGCGACCTTGGCGGCTCAATGTTTAAGGCAGTTAGATAAGTTAACGCCACCTGAGCCTTTGGAACCTGACAATTGGTGTCATATCGGTGTGACCATGTATACCGAAGGTGAGCGCCATAGCAAGATCATGGATGAAACGGAAACCGCATTAAAGAGTGCTCAGTTGGAACGTATCAATAACTGGAGCCGCTACCCTAAACAGAACAAAAATGAGCTTGATAGAGGCAGCGTTCGGTGGAGAACACTACTTGATAAAGCTCTACTCCCTGAAAATTTAGTAATCTTTGCTCAGCGATGTTATCTTATACCGGAATCAGGTCAAGCTGATGAATTACATAGAGAAATATTTGTTCGGATTCAAGATCCAGACAAAGGTTTACTGAAATCGTCTCGGTTTATGCCCGCGGTAGAGCAAGTGGGCTATCAAGCTCAAATGGATCAATCGGTTCTGAAAGTACTGTTAACATCACTGAAAGAATCAACAAAACCTACCAACTATTCGGTGAATTTGAATGTCACCCCGTTTGCCAGTAAACAGCATTTTAAGTGGTTTAGAAGTGAGTTGTTGCAGCTCTCGGCTCAGCACCGTTCTCAATTGGCCTTTGAGTTCCCTGAAGGGCACTTGATTGCTCATCTTGATTATATGAGACCAGTCGCAAAGATGTTGAAAGGGCTAGGGTGTAAAATTATCGTTGGCCAAGCTGGGCGAACCATTGTTAGCACTCACTACATCAAAGATTTAAAGGTCAATTTTATTAAGCTTCATCGAAGCCTGATAAAGAAAATCGATCAAAGGCATGAGAATCAGCTGTTTGTCCGTAGTTTAATAGGGGCATGTGGCGACTCCCCAACTCAAGTTATTGCCGTAGGGGTCGAGACAAAACAAGAAAAGAATACCTTGATAGAGTTAGGTATTAACGGCTATCAAGGGAGATATTTTGACGAAGAGCAACAAATTATCCCTTTGCCTAATCAAGGTGAAAAGACAGTGAAAGCTGAATCCGTGGTAAAAGTTGGTCGAAGAAATCGATGGCGTAAGAGTAGTAGTTAAGCATGAATTTTAAAGCGATTTTAGACAAGATAAAGCCAACGAATAACAAAGGCAGCTCTCAGGTTGTTATGTTAGGCAACAATGCCATTTATATTTCATCGGCAGATCAAGAATCTCAAGTAACCAACACCCCTGTGGTTAACGGGGATTGGGAGAGTGCACTAAAGAAATCGCTTAGCAGTGAGGCATTTACCAGTAATAGCCTGCAGTTGATAGTTTGTGCTAACTACTACCAAACCTACCAAATTGATAAACCGGACATTCCAGAGAACGAGTGGTCGGTTGCACTGCCATTTTTACTGAAAGATCTTGTATCTGAAAGGGTGACTGAGATTACGGCGAGTGCGGTAGCCTTACCTACTTCGAATAAGCTACAAGTGTATGTTTTGCCTAAAAAGCTGTTAAATAAGCTTGTAAACATTACTCAATCAGCGCAAGTGGAACTTAAAGGCGTTGCCCCTGAAGATGAAATCTGGGGTTATAGCGCAGGTGAGCTTTCTAATTTTATCCTTTTACAACGTAGCTCCAATTCACATTTTAAGCTTGGTGCGTTTGTTGAAAATACGGTTTGTTTCCAAAGAACGATCCGTAGCGTTGTCCCTCCTTTAACCGGTGTTGCATCAAGTGTTCTTCAGTTAGATGGCCTTGCTTTAGAGTTGCAACGCTCAATTGATTATCTTTCTTCTCAAATCAAAGGTACTCAACTTCATCAGTTAAAAATCTGCTGTGATGAGGAAGACGAGACTGAATTACAAAGTGCGTTAAATAACACACTGAGCTCGACAGTTTCGTTGTTGGTGGAAGGTGAACGTGATAATTCAGAGAGTTTGTTGGTTAAACTCGCAGCTGAAAAAGATACTTTTAATGTTAATCTTTACCCTGAACACCTCAAGCCTAAAAAAGAATATTTTACGCTGACAAATGTTGTTGCGATTTGGGGGCTAGTTTGTGTTTTGCTGCTGGGTGGTTACTTTGTAATGCAGTATCAAGTTTCTAATCTAGATAAAGAACTAACAGCTCTGCAACATGACTCGAACCGACTTAACAAGCAAGTTAACCAATTGAATAGTAAGTTAACTCAACACAAACCGTCTCCAGAGAAAGTGGCCGCTGTTGCGCGTCTCAAACGTGAGACTCAGGCCAAAAAAGAGGCATTGAAGGCGGTCGGGCAATACGACGAATCACAACAAGTCGGGTATTCTGGCGTCATGAACTCCTTAGCTAAATTAGGCCGAAATGACATATCGCTTTCGCATATTTATATGACGCACGATACTTTAGACCTCAGTGGCTTAGCTCGTAACGCCAATGTTGTTCCGAATTGGATTGGTCAATTTAAAACAGAGCTTAATTTAGTCGGGCGTGCCTTTGAAAAACTTAAAATAGGTCGCAATGAGCAAGATGTGGTGACGTTTGAATTAAGTACTCGCAGGGAGAGTAAATAATGCAACAGTGGAACCAGCTTAACGATAAGTTTCTTGCATTAAGCCAAAGAGAAAAATGGCTACTTTTCGTGTGTGGTTTTGTTGGGCTATCCATGCTGTTGTTCACCTTGTTGGTTGAACCTGCGTATCTCGACTTACAAGCCAAAAATGCTAAGACGATGAGCCTGACTCAATCAAATCAAAGACAGCAGGGTGAGCTACTCGTTCTGCAAGCTAAGCTCAATAAAAACCCAGATAAAGAAATCAACATCGAGTACAAAAAGCTACTTGTTGAAAGCCAAGACCTTTCACTTCAGCTTTCGCAGATTGTCGATGGGTTGATCACGCCTTCTCAAATGTCGCAGTTACTGGAGAGCGTTCTTAACGCTGGTAGTGGGCTAAAGCTTGAGTCGCTAGAGTCATTAAAACCAGAAGCGATTTCGAACAATAAAGAGACTAGTGAATATTCAGGTTACTTTCTTCATCCTGTGAGAATGGAATTGACGGGCAGCTATTTTGATATTTCTGCTTACCTTCAAGCCCTTGAATCTCTTCCTGTTAGCTATTACTGGCGAACATTTAAATACTCAGTTGAAGAGTACCCTAAAGCTCGACTCGTATTTGAGGTTTACACACTTGGTACTAGACAGGAGTTTATCGGTGGTTAGAACTCTATTGTTGTCCCTACTTTTAAGTAGCTCAGTGGTTTGGGCAGAGCAAGATCCAACGGCACCATTAGGTTGGCTTACTCCTGAACAAAAAGCCGCGCCTGCTAAAAAGGCGCCAACTCGCTATCGCCTACCGTCCCTAGAAAGCATCGTTTGTAAAGGTGATACGCCTTGCTATGCGATTATGAATGGTCAGATTTTAGGTCAAGGAGAAACGATCAGAGGGTACCTAGTGAAAAACATAGATCCAGAATACGTCACTCTGCAGAGAAGCTCTAAGCAGTGGAAATTAGAGATGTTCTCTTTAGATGTTAAGAATAATTAAGGTTTGAGTGAAGACATGCGTAAACTTGTAGTAGCAATTCTAGTGTCATCTTTAGTCGGCTGTTCGATGGGACACAGAGATCCTGTTGAGATTAAAGAGTCTTTGAACGAATCCATTAATGAAGCCAATAGTCGAGCACTTCATGAACTGCCTTCGTCGGTTCAAGATGACCTTATGCCTCAGCTTAATTCTGACTCCATGTCTCCGGGGACGGAAACCGTTAAGCGCTTTCGTATTCAAGCAAAAGGCGTTGAAGCGAGAACCTTCTTTGCCAGCTTAGTGAAAGGTACTGAGTATAGTGCGGCCATTCACCCTGGCGTGTCAGGAAACCTTACGCTTAATCTAACGGACGTGACACTAGACGAAGTACTGGCTGTTGCTCAGGATATGTATGGCTACGATATCGAAAAGCGTGGCAAAGTGATTCAAGTTTATCCTGCTGGTCTTCGCACCGTAACGATTCCTGTCGATTACTTGCAAGTTAAGCGTGCAGGTCGATCATTGACGACTATCACCACTGGAACGATCTCGAATTCAGATAACAGCTCGTCAAGCTCATCAAGTTCAGACTCTAATTCATCCAACTCCTCCAATTCTTCTAATTCTTCGAACTCGACATCGAACGGTGGTACAGAGATTGAAACGACCTCTGAAAGCGATTTTTGGCCACAACTTGAAGCAGCAGTTGCTCACCTTATTGGTTCAGGTGACGGGCAAAGCGTTGTGGTAACCCCGCAAGCGAGTGTGATTACGGTTCGAGCTTACCCTGACGAAATTCGTGAAGTTCGTGAGTTCTTAGGCATTTCTCAGAAGCGTTTGCAGCGCCAAGTTATCTTGGAAGCCAAAATCATGGAAGTGACCTTGAGTGATGGTTACCAACAAGGTATTAGCTGGTCGAATCTATCTAAATCTATTGGTAGCGGTGGTGTTGTTATTGACCGCCCTACAAGTACTCTACCGCCGTTAGATGCGATCAGTTCTCTACTCGGTGGGCAAACTAATGTCACGATCTCTGATGGTAGCTTCGAAGCGGTTTTGAGCTTTATGGATACTCAAGGTGACCTTAACGTTCTATCGAGCCCGCGAGTAACGGCTGCGAACAACCAAAAAGCAGTTATCAAAGTGGGAACCGATGAGTATTACGTAACAGATTTATCAAGCTCAGTCGGTAGTGGTGATAACGCGAATGTGGCTCCTGAAGTTGAGCTCACTCCCTTTTTCTCTGGTATCTCTTTGGATGTAACTCCTCAGATAGATGACAAAGGGGGCGTATTTTTACATGTTCACCCTGCCGTTATTGAGGTCGAGGAAGAAGTGAAAGAGCTCAATTTAGGTTCAACGACAGGTTTGGTGCAACTTCCTTTAGCGAAAAGCTCTATTCGAGAGTCTGACTCAGTGATTCGCGCAAAAGATGGCGATGTGGTTGTGATTGGCGGGTTAATGAAATCAAATACCAGTGATGTGACGTCTAAAGTTCCATTCCTGGGTGATATTCCAGCCTTAGGGCATTTGTTCCGCAATACCAATCAGTTAACGCAAAAAACTGAGCTCGTGATCTTGCTAAAACCCACGATCGTGGGTGTGAATACTTGGCAAACTGAGTTGGAGCGTTCTCGTGATCTTCTTCAAGAGTGGTTCCCTGATGAAGAGTAAATACTTACTTTCTCAATGTAGATTGGCTGTTTTTTACTAAGCTAGGTCGTCATATGTATCAAGCTCACTTTGGTTTTGAACAACTGCCATTTACGTTAACGCCGAATACCGATTTCTTTTATGGTTTGGCGCCTCATTTTGAGGCGATTCAAACGGTCATCTCGGCGTTAGATATGGGAGAGGGCGTAATCAAAGTCACTGGCGAAGTCGGTACGGGAAAAACCATGGTTTGTCGGATGCTGGTTAATCATTTAAAGGATTGTACGGCGTTAATCTACCTGCCAAACCCTGTTTTGTCTGGTGCAGACCTGCGTCAAGCCGTCGCCAAAGAGCTAGGTTTGACTATCGATAATCCAGCAACCTTAGTTGATAACATCCAGCACAAGTTAATTGAATTACACAACTCAGGCTTAAGAGTCGTCGCCATTCTTGATGAGGCTCAAGCGCTATCGGATGAAGCGCTCGAAACATTAAGGTTGTTTGGTAATCTTGAAACTGAAGATAAAAAATTACTTCAGATAGTGTTACTCGGACAGCCTGAACTGGATGTCAGGTTAGAGGCTTACCACCTCCGGCAGTTTCGACAGAGAATCACATTCAGTTCAACACTGAGGCCGCTCAATCTCGATGAAACGGTAGCGTATATTGATAACCGGATTGCTAAATCTGGTGGCAACTCAGAGTTGTTCAGCTTGAATCAAAAAAAGGCGATTTGTCGCTCATCGTTAGGTATTCCAAGGTTGATAAATCAACTATGTCATAAGGCACTTTTGCTCTCTTTCAGTGAAGATAAAAAAAGTATCGACAACCAGCACCTGTTTTCAGCCATGCATGAAACTTACGATGTATGTAAGCCTAAATTTAAAACGCCAATACTGTGGGGTTGGAATTAATTATGAGCGTCATTAATAGCGCGTTGTCTGAATTGGCAAAGAAAAAATCAGCGACTTCGATTGAAGCTGCAGTAGTACCAAAAGTCAAAACACGCTCTCCATTAGTATGGGTTGCTGCGGGCTTTACACTCAGCTTAGCCATGGGCGGTTGGGCGATATCGCAAGGTCCTGCTGTCGGCAATTCAATCTCTACAAGAGACGCGCAGATTGAGGTTTCTGTCATTGATAGTTCGGGCGAAATACAGAATGTAATTGCGCAGCCTATCTCGTCGCCAACCAAGAAATTAGTCACGTTAGACGTACCTGAGCGTTCTGTAGAGCATGTCGCTACGTCAAACAATGTAAAAGCTAAGTCAGTCTCGTCTGATTCAACGATTGTAACTCCTCGTAAAGCGGTACTTAACACGACCAGTGCACCTAAAGGGAATAAAATTAAAATTCCCGAGCCCATATACGTGGCTAGTGTGACAAAAAAAGAGCCTGTTTCTATCTCTGGCGAAGTCGCCATTTCTGAAGGTTCAGAAAATAATGGAATGTTGATTGAGCAGGTGGAGCTAACGTCTGATCAACTATCAGCCAATGCACAAGGTCGTGCTCAGAAAGCGCTTGATGCGAACGATCTTACTGGTGCCTTGAAAGGTTATACCGAAGCTCTTCGATATGCCCCTAGAAATGAGGACGTTCGCCAGAAACTCGCGATTCTCTATTTTGGGAAAGGTGATACTCGTAAGGCTTACGAACTTTTTCAGTCGGGTATCAAACTTAATATCAATAGTGAAAAGCTGCGTTTAGGCTTATCAACATTGCTTGTCAAAGCGAACCAAGCGGAAGCGGCATTGAGTCCATTAGTCCATTTACCGCCAAACCCAACCAAAGATTATCTAGCCATGCGTGCGGCGTTGAGCCAAAAATCGCAGCAAGAAGAGATTGCATTAGAGAGTTACAAAAAGTTGGTCGATGTTGATTCTGATAATGCTCGCTGGTGGCTCGGTCTGGCCATTCAACAGGAACGTCAGCTTGATTTTACGGCTGCAAAAGAGTCATACCAAGGCGCTTTAACTCGAGTAGGAATCTCATCTCAATCGCAAAGTTTTGTGCGAGATCGATTAAAAATACTCGATGCCTTAGAGGAGCACGACGATGCAAATTAGACTAAGAAAGCGATTGGGTGATTTGCTTGTTGAAGAAGGCATTATTACCGAGTCTCAAGTAGAACAAGCTCTAGCGGCTCAGAAAAGTACCGGACGTAAGCTAGGTGATGCACTGATTGAGCTTGGCTTCTTATCAGAGCAACAGATGTTGAGCTTCCTATCACAACAGCTAGCGATTCCTCTTATTGATTTAAGCCGAGCCAACGTCGATGTAGAAGCGGTACAGCTTTTACCCGAAGTACATGCTCGTCGCCTTCGCGCATTGGTGATTGGACGCCAAGGTGACACTTTGCGTGTTGCAATGAGTGACCCTGCCGATCTGTTTGCACAAGAATCGTTGCTCGGTCAACTCGGCGATTATGCTCTAGAATTTGTGGTCGCTAAAGAAAGACAACTCGTTGATGGCTTTGACCGCTATTATCGTCGAACCAAAGAAATTGCCTCTTTCGCTGAGCAACTGCATGCCGAACACCAAGTTAATGATGCCTTTGATTTTGATATAGCAGGTGAAGACAGTGACGAAGTTACGGTCGTTAAGCTTATCAATTCGTTATTTGAAGATGCAATCCAAGTTGGTGCTTCTGATATCCATATTGAGCCCGATTCAAACGTATTGCGTCTTCGTCAGCGTATTGATGGTGTGCTGCATGAAACATTGTTGAATGAAGTCAATATTGCGTCTGCCCTGGTTCTGCGTTTGAAGCTGATGGCAAACCTTGATATCTCAGAGAAACGTCTTCCTCAAGACGGCCGTTTTAATATTCGCGCGAAAGGCCAATCTGTCGATATTCGTATGTCGACTATGCCAGTGCAGCACGGTGAGTCTGTGGTGATGCGTCTGCTTAACCAATCAGCCGGTTTACGTAAATTAGAAGCGTCGGGTATACCGAGCGATCTGCTGGTTCGTCTTCGTCAACAATTACGCCGTCCACATGGGATGATCTTGGTTACTGGGCCGACAGGTTCAGGTAAAACCACTACCTTGTACGGTGCGTTAAGCGAATTAAACGAACCGGGTAAAAAGATCATTACTGCGGAAGACCCGGTGGAATACCGACTTCCGCGTGTGAACCAAGTTCAGGTTAACCCTAAGATTAATCTCGACTTCTCTACTATCTTGAGAACTTTCCTGCGTCAGGATCCCGATATCATTCTTATTGGTGAGATGCGTGACCACGAAACCGTTGAGATTGGATTGAGAGCCGCACTGACGGGTCACTTAGTATTAAGTACGCTGCACACCAATGATGCGGTAGACAGCGCACTGCGTATGATGGATATGGGCGCTCCAGGTTACTTGGTAGCGAGCGCTGTGCGAGCGGTAGTGGCGCAGCGATTAGTTCGTAAAGTATGTACTGACTGTATAGTTGAAGATGAATTGGATGAACCTCGCAAGCAATGGTTGAGCGTCCGTTTTCCCAACCAAGTGGGTGTGCCATTTGTGAAAGGTCGTGGTTGCCAGAACTGTAACTTAACCGGCTATCGTGGGCGTATTGGGGTGTTTGAAATGTTAGAGCTAGAACAAAACATGATGGATGCGCTTAGAGCGAATGATGCGGTCGGTTTTGCTCAAACAGCTAGGCAGTCTGAAAACTACAAACCGTTATTGGCTTCTGCGATGGAACTGGCTCTGCAAGGTGTCGTGAGTCTCGATGAGATAATGTACCTTGGTGAAGGGGATGCTTCCGGTGCCACTGACCCAATTTATCTGTAGGGGTAGAGTGATATGCCAACGTATCGTTATGTAGGTCGCAGTTCGGATGGTAGCCAGGTTACCGGTCAATTAGATGCGAATAACGAAGATCTTGCCGCTGAAAGCTTGATGAGCAAGGGGATCATTCCAACCTCAATTAAGTTGGGGAGAAGTGGTGATTCAGTATTAGATATGGATATATCTAGCCTGTTTTCACCCAATGTTCCTCTTGAGGTCTTGGTTCTGTTCTGTCGACAATTATACAGTCTAACCAAAGCGGGCGTGCCGCTTCTGAGGTCGATGAAAGGTCTGACTCAAAATTGTGAAAACAAACAGTTGAAAGCAGCTTTAGAAGAAGTGGTTGCTGAGCTAACCAATGGTCGTGGGTTAGCGGCATCGATGCAAATGCATCCTAAGGTATTTAGCTCGCTGTTTGTATCGATGATCAGTGTTGGTGAAAATACGGGTCGTTTAGACCAAGCGCTGCTGCAGTTAGCTGGATACTATGAACAAGAAGTGGAGACTCGCAAGCGAATCAAGACAGCGATGCGTTACCCAACATTCGTGATCTGCTTCATTTTGATTGCGATGTTCATTCTTAACATTAAGGTTATCCCACAGTTTTCTAGCATGTTCGCACGGTTTGGTGTCGATCTTCCACTCCCCACTCGTATCTTGATTGGTATGTCAGAGTTTTTCGTGAATTATTGGGGCTTGATGCTAGGCGTGATCTTTGGCCTTATTTTTGCGTTTAAAGCTTGGGTTAAAACAGATAACGGCTTAGAAACGTGGGATCGGTGGCGCCTAAAAATACCTGTCATTGGTGGCGTTGTTAACCGAGCTTTACTGTCTCGTTTCTCACGTACTTTCGCATTGATGCTCAAAGCGGGTGTGCCATTGAATCAATCGTTAGCGCTATCGGCTGAAGCTCTGGATAACCGCTTTTTAGAGTTACGGGTTCAAGCTATGAAATCGGCAATTGAAGCGGGTAGTACGGTTTCTTCAACCGCGATTAACAGCGAAATCTTCACACCGCTCGTGATACAAATGATTTCAGTCGGTGAAGAAACGGGTCGTATTGATGAGCTATTGCTCGAGGTGTCAGATTATTATGATCGAGAAGTTGATTACGATTTGAAAACCTTAACCGCTAGAATAGAGCCTATTTTGTTGGTCGTTGTCGCTGGTATGGTCTTAGTATTGGCTTTAGGTATTTTCCTGCCGATGTGGGGAATGCTGGATGCAATCAAAGGCTAATGAATGCTAAATAACCTACAACGCTCACGTTTTGTTATTTGGAGTGTGGTTATCCTTTTTCTAATTGTAGGGCTGCTATCTGCATTGGATACGGTAGAAGAAGAAGCGAGTAACACGGCATTGATCGTCGCGAGTAAGCGGATTCTTGAGCAGGCTAATTTGTTTAAACAAGAGTATTTGTTAACGGGCCCGGAACAAACTAATGACTCAGAACAGTTAATGCGCTACAGCAGAACGGGATGGATAAAGCCGATTAAAGGTTCGGAACGGGATTGTCGCTATTGGTTAGAGCAATTGTATCCCCCACAGAGCATTTTAGGGCTGACTTTTCCCAGTATTGAAGATAAAAGTGATAACATACAGTTTCATTGTAGTTATCATTATAGCGATAAGTATCAAATAGATATATTGCTCGAAAAAGAAAGATTTAGTGTAAAAGCCAATATTTTGGCTTTGTGAGAATATTGACACTGTTTTTATGGTTTTATACGTGTGCAAATGTATAATGCGCGTTAGTAATTAGATGAGTAGGTAGAAAATGCTTAAAAATCAAAAGGGTTTCTCCCTTGTCGAATTAGTCATCGTAATTGTTGTCGTTGGTTTATTGGCAGTGGCGGCTTTACCCCGCTTCTTAGATGTGACCGATGAGGCTAAAAAATCCAGTATTGAAGGTGTCGCTGGTGGTTTTGCAACCGCAGTATTATCAGCAAGAGCACAGTGGGAAGCCGAAGCAAGACCATCTGAGAAGATTGGTGTTGAAACATACAATACTGTAAATTATGATGGTGTTGATTTTTGGTTAACAAGATCAAAGAACAGCAAGAGTGAAGATACCGACTTTCGAGATGGTTACCCATGGACTGTGAATAGTGACTCTTCAGTCGCACCAGGAGATATTTCTTCAGAAACCTGTGCTGAATTGATGCAGAATTTACTGCAAAACCCACCGAATGTGGCAGCAGTCGATGATGTTGATGACGACTCAAATTATAAATATTCAGCGGAAGCGAATTCAGGTGAGGCAACGTGTACTTACATTCAGTTAGAAGGTAATACCGAGCACCAATTCGTTTACGAAATTAAAACTGGTCGTGTGACCGTAACTTTGCAGTAAGTCTGCGTAAAATTAAACATAGAGAGAGCTTAACTATGAAAAGACAAGGCGGTTTCACCCTAATCGAACTAGTGGTTGTAATTGTTATTCTAGGTATTCTTGCTGTAACTGCGGCACCACGTTTCCTAAACCTGCAATCAGATGCTCGTTCAGCGTCACTTCAAGGTTTAAAAGGCGCTATGGCAGGAGCTGCGGGTATCGTATACGGTACTGCGGCAATTAATGGTGAAGAAAGTCAATCTACCGTAACTGCAGCTTCAAGTGCTAGTGGCGTTAACCTAGTTTTTGGTTACCCAGAAGCATCATCTGCTGGTATCGGTGCTGCAGTTGATGGGTTAGCCGCTGGTGGTGATTTCAACTTAATTCCTAGCCATGTAAGCCAAGCAACTGCAACTGTAGTGTATGGCTTTGCTGATGACACAGCTACAGACTCTACTTGTGTAGTAACTTATACAACGCAAGCTTCAGCAGGAGCTCCGACAATTACTTCTCCTGACGCTGACGCATGTTAAGTTTACTTTAAACTTAAAGGCCAGCTTAGCTGGCCTTTTTCATATCTATAGCACATAAATATTAAAACTATTCATATACATAAGATCGTAATTTTCATTATCTTGTATAATCAATATTTGTTAGCTGGGCAGGGGGTCATTATGGATAACAGCCGCATATCTAAAGGCTTTACTCTGGTAGAGCTGATCATCGTCATTATATTGATTGGTATTGTTTCCCTATACGCATCTACCCGTTATGTTGGCTCCTCTTCCTTTTTAACCTACCTTGTACAAAGCGAAGTATTAGCTTCATTACGATTAGTACAAAACCGTGCGATGAATCGTTCCGATTATTGTAACCGTTGGCTGTTAAATTCAAACCAAACTCAAGCTATTCAAGCCTCTCCGTCTAACGCGGAAGGTATTTGTACTGAACAATTTCCTGCTGATGTTACTGATTCCAGTTTTGTTGATGGCAAACAGAATAAAGTGACGTTTAAGCTACAAACTGATATCAATGTTTCGTACCTTGATTTTGATAGTTCGGGTCGAGCTCAGCAATGCTTAGTATCGAATTGTCAGATTGAGATATCTTCGACTGTCAACGATGATTCAATTTCAGTGTGCATTAATACTGAAGGGTATATCTATGGATGTTAAACAAAAAATCCGCACCCAAGGTTTTTCCCTAATAGAAATGATCATTGTGATTACTCTTATTGGTTTTGCTCTTGCTGGACTTACCGCGTCTTTGTACCCGCGTTCAATTCAGACCGCAGAACAAATAACATCAGTTAAAGCTGCAGATCTTGCTCGCTCAGTACTTGATGAGGTAATGGGGCGCGGGTATGACCAATTTTCCGGCGTGAACGGAGGAGTGCCTGAATGTGCAGTCTCAACTATTTCAACGCCAGGTCAACAACTGTGCACGTTACCCAATGATTTGGGGCCTGACAGCGGAGAAACTGACGCGAATGGTATCTTGGTAAAGAGCTTAGCTAATGATGTTGATGATTTTCATGGTTTAAGAGGACGTGTTGAAGATGTTCTTGATAGCGATCTCAGTGATGCGGGTTATCGCAATTTCAATGTCGAAATCGATGTGTTTTATGATACTGCTGTTGTTAATGACGATACGGTGATGATGTCTGGAAATCCATCTATTATCCGAACGCATTACAAGAGGGTTGAAGTTGTGATTATTGATTCTCAGGGTTACCGCTATCCTTTTTCTGCGATTAAAGGGAATTTCTAATGCGTGGTTTTACACTGATAGAGATGATTATTACTATTCTTCTGCTTTCTATTGTTGGTCTATTTTTGGGGAATGTTATTCAACAGGGTATGGGGATTTATGTTGATAGCACAGCTCGTGAAGCTTTGATACAACAAGGTAAATTTGTCACGGAGCGAATGACTCGAGAATTAAGAGAAGCCGTCCCTAACAGTATTTTAATTGAAAATGATTGTATTGAATTTTTGCCGATCATCAATAGTGCTATTTATCAAGAACTTCCGGCGCCAGAGGCGAAATCAGCAGTGATACGGATATTGCCAATAGACAAAAGCATTTATCAAGGAGAGCGAGTTATAGTTTATCCTAACGACCCGAATTCGATGCGTCTTGATCCAGCGATAGAAGGTCAAATTGCAGAGGTGAAAGAGGATGTGGACTTCACTACCTCTGCAGCGGTGATGGTCAATGTTGAATTGACTCAAGCAACGGGATTTGAAACCAGCTCTCCAAGTAAACGTCTCTACTTTTACCTTACTCCTGTTGCTTATTGCCACGTCAATGCTCGTATCTTTCGTTATGCTGATTATCCATTGTCTCGAATGTCCTTATCACCAGAATCGCTGGGTAATGGTGTTTTGATAGCTGAAAATGTAAAAGATGCCGCTTTTCAAAAATTGGCACCAGAATTAGAAAGAAATGGTTTGGTGAGGTTTGAGTTATTGTTTGCTGATAAAGGAGAGGAGATTCAGTTTGTCCATGATGCCCTTATCTATAACGCTCCGTAAACAAACGGGGGGAAGTTTGATCCTAGTTGTCTTCATACTAGTGGTTATGGCTTCGGTTGCGATGGTTGCTAATCAGAACCAACAACGTAACAGTGAGCAATTGATTTCAACCCTGATCGGTACTCGGGCTGAAATGGCTGCGCGATCTGGTGCACAAATAGAAATCAGTCGTTTTTATCAAACCCCGACAGAAGACAGTTGCCATACTTCTAATACAAAAACTATAAGCTTTGAAGGTGAAGGGTTGGCGCAATGCAAGGCGGAAATTCATTGTAACTCTATTGGCGTTTTAGATAATGGTATTAACGTATATCAACTAATATCTAAAGGAAGCTGTTCGGTTGGGGATTGGGTCTTACAAAGAGTCGTAGAGGTTGGTATTCGTGATGATAAGTAGATTTTTTTTGAGCTTAGTGCTATTTGGCGTATCTTCATCATCATTCGCTACGGATTATGTCCTTCAAATGAACCTCCCAACTTGTACTAGTAATAATTGGTCCGTTACTGGCAATCAATATACATGTAATTATGGCATCGTTAAGCTTGCTAAAGGGGATACTCTTTCATCTGCGATAGATATTCAATTAACCGCCGATGGCGGTTTTCAATTTGAAGGTAATAACAAAGTAGGTGATTCTTCCGCGACTATCGACCTAAAAGCGAGTTATGGTAATTTTGAATGGAAAAATGATTCCAACAACCTTTCAGAGCTGTTGGGTAGCTTTGTTGGTAATAGTACACCTGTTAATTTTGATTCAGTATTTGTTGAAGGCTCCATTGAGACTGGAGGTAATATTGAAATCCACAATAGCAATGTTATCGGATCGATTGATTCTAAAAACAACGAGGTAGAGATCACTGACTCTAAACTCTTCGGTAGCATTACCGCAAGCAATGAGGTGGTGATAAGTAATTCTGGGGTAGATGGTGACATCACCAGTAAAAACTCCCGTATAACGATGGAACGCTCTGAAGTTGAAGGGAAGGTTTCAACTAAAAACAAAATTGTTGTGGAGGATTCGGCGGTGTCTGGTGAACTGACCAGTACCGATGAAACCATAACGATTGAAAATTCTGAAGTTGAAGGGGATGTTTCAACTAAAAACAAAATTGTTATTGAAGGTTCTCAGGTCTCTGGTGACATTACGAGTTCTTCTGAAACTGTGGAGCTCGATGACTCTTATGTTATTGGTGACGTTCAAGCAGGGCAACCTAACTGGGGGACGGTTTATGTCAGTAATGGAACGGTCGTTGATGGTACTTGCTTGTATCAAACCGTGCCAGAAAATGCGTGTGGAATAGAAGAACTACCTAATCCGATTGCTCGATATCATTTAGATGAAGCATCCTGGAATGGCGCAAATAATGAAGTAGTCGACAGTTCTGAAAATCAATTACATGGACAAACTGTTAATGGTTTAACAGCGCAGCCATCTTCTGAATTCTCTGCCATACCGACTATTAACTCTCTGGGCACCTGTGGCTTCGGTGAGTTTATCAATAGTTCGAATCAATATATTAATGTACCTCACGATAACATATTAAATTTAGATAAAGATTTTACGATTTCCGTTTGGGTAAAACCCACTAGTTATCCAAGTTCTGGATTGCATTCTATTGTCTCAAAAGATAACAACTATGAGTTTCATTTAAACTCGTCAGGCCAAATATTTTGGTGGTGGCAAGATAAAAACAAAAATGGAAACGGAAGTGCTCAAACGAGAACATTAACAAGTGAAGTCAGTATTCCAATAAATGAGTGGTCATTTATTACGCTTAGATACGACTCTGAAAGTTATAGCAATAATAAATCTATGGCTAGCCTATTTATTAATGGAGAAGAAAGAGGAGAGCTTTTAGTAAATGCAAATCGAAAATTAGTAAATAATACTAAGCCTTTACAAATAGGCCAAGATCAGAACTTTTCAGGACGGGCTTTTGATGGTTATATCGATGAGGTTGAAATATTTGATAAGCCATTAAACAACAATGAAATATTTCAATTATATAGCCAAACACACTTATGTTCAGATGAGCCAGAGAATTCGATTGATCACTTTGAATTTGATCATTCAGGCAGTGAGTTAACCTGTAATGCAGAAGAAGTGACTATTCGTGCCTGTGCTAATGAGTCCTGTTCAGAATTGGTGACTGAAGATGTTGATGTGACTTTATCGCCTGAAATTGTAACCGGTGGTGGAGGTTGGGTTGGCGGCAATCAAATTCAGTTATCTGGTGGTACAGGCATATATTCAGTTCGCAAGAATACGGCGGGTAACTTGAGAATTGGAGTCATCCAATCTGATCCTGCTGTGATTCCTAGTGGGGAAACATTGTGTTCGAGTGCAGGAGGAGCTTTAGGAAGCAGCAACTGTAACATTGAGTTTTATAGCAGTGGTTTTATCTTAAACGTCCCCGACAAAATAGCCGACAGACCAGTAACTGGTCGTATAAAAGCAGTAAAAAGCTCCGATGATGCTCAAAAGTGTTTACCAAGCTTTCAGAACACTTCAAAGAATATCGAATTTTTTGGGCAGTACGTTACCCCCGATTCTTCTGTCATTATTGGTAGTCCTACTATTGGTTTAAAAGTTGGCAGTATTGAAAAAGATCTGGCAATGAGCAGTGTTTCCCCAAAAATATTTACCGTTGATTTTGATAATGATGGGGAAGCAGAGTTTGATGTCAGTTATATTGACGCAGGAAAGTTACAACTTAATGCTCAGTATGAAGGTTCTGATGATGAACTTGGATTGGATATGCGAGGGAGTGCCCAGTTTGTCAGTTTCCCTAAGCAGCTCAATATACAAGCTAGAAATACAGCTGGAAATAGCGGCTCCTGTGTAACCGAAGATTTAAGTTGCTCCGTTTTTGCGAAAGCCGGTGAAGCTTTTACATTAAATATTTGGGCTTCGGGCGATACAGGAGTAGTTACTCCTAACTTTAGCTCACAAGATATTGCTTTGAGTCATGAACTTAAGGCTCCAGTCGTTACCGGTGCAGAGCCTGGTTTACTTGGTAATATCTCTTACAGTCATACCATAATTAGTTCTGGCATTAACTCTGTCGCACAAAGTATTTCTGAAGTGGGGGTTTTTAACTTTTTAGTTGAAGAGTTACCTTCCTATTTAGGCAGTAACTCTTTTACGATTCAAGGTGCGCAGACTGGTTCTATTGGGCGATTTATACCTTATTATCTTCATCTAGATAGCAACACTCCGAGTTTTACTGAAGCTTGTTCAACTTTCACTTATTTAGGACAAGCTATGGAGTTCAGTAGCTTACCTGAATTAACTGTTACGGGGCGGTCGTTTGATAACGTGGGCAGTAATGGAGAGAAAGAAACGCTTAATTACAAATTTGGCGGTTGGTGGCGATATGCTAATCCTTGGAACTTTAGAACTTTTTGGGCAGAAAGCTCAACATTGTCTATTACTGATACCGATTCTAGTAAAGTTGTAAAAACCCAAGGCTTTGCTTGGCCGGGACAAGTCACTTTTGATTCTAATCTTCAATTGGCAAGCTTAGAAGAGGCTCAAATAGCTTATGTGAAACCATTGACTCCCTTAGGACTAATCAATGAAGGGATTGTCGTTCGTTTAGCTGTTAATGACACAAAAGATCTTGATGGTGTTTGTTATCAAACTAATGGAAGTTCTTCTTGCTCCGGTTTTGATTTTTCAGTTTCAGATGCACAACGTCAACGCTGGGGGTATTTAGCGATCGCAGATACGTTTGGCCCAGAAACGTCAAGAGTGCAATCTGTTGTAACAAGCTACTACTTTGATGGCTCAAGCTTTAAAACGAATACCAGTGACTCTTGCAGTGACTTTTCGGTCGTGGATTTGAGCTTTGATGTTGGTAATGATTCAAGTGCTCTACCCATTGGAGGTGGTGTTACCGCTGCTACCATAGAATCGAGGCCTGTTATTCAAAATGGCGAAGGATATATATCTTACAGTGCGCCTGGTGAAGGGAATCGAGGGGCTCTAGAAAGTTCGCTTGGCTTTGAGTCGTTTCCGTGGTTGAGAAATGATTATAACCAAGATGGTATTTTTGACGATACTATATCTTCCGAAGTTCGTTTTGGTTTGTACAGAGGTAGTGATCGAGTTATTTGGTGGAGTGAACAAAACTAATCTCACTTGTTGTATTGTGCACATTTGGCATCTACCGCGGTAACGATCGTGTGATCTACCGAGGGGAAAGTGGCTTAACAGGTCAGTAATAATATAATTTTTGCCCCTTAAGTTAGGAATCTGTAAGAAATTGCGGGTTTCAGTCCATGTTTATACTTCAATGCCTTGCCGTGACAGCAAGGCATTGGTACATTTAGTACAATTTTTGTCTTCTAATTCTTGCAGGATGAGCGAAGAATATGTTTAAAAAACTTCGTGGCATGTTTTCAAACGACCTATCGATTGATTTAGGTACTGCCAATACCCTTATATATGTAAAAGGCCAAGGCATTGTTCTTGATGAGCCTTCTGTTGTCGCTATTCGCCAAGATCGTACAGGGTCTGCAAAGAGTGTCGCTGCTGTTGGTCATGCTGCTAAGCAAATGCTTGGTCGTACGCCAGGTAACATTTCAGCGATCCGTCCAATGAAAGACGGCGTAATTGCCGACTTTTACGTAACGGAAAAAATGCTTCAGCACTTTATTAAGCAAGTGCATGACAACAGTGTTCTTAAACCAAGCCCTCGTGTCTTGGTTTGCGTTCCTTGTGGTTCAACACAGGTTGAGCGTCGTGCCATCCGTGAGTCAGCGCTAGGCGCTGGTGCTCGTGAGGTTTATCTAATCGATGAGCCAATGGCTGCGGCGATTGGTGCTGGCCTGCGCGTTTCTGAGCCAACAGGTTCAATGGTGGTTGATATCGGTGGTGGTACGACTGAAGTTGCGGTTATCTCATTAAATGGTGTGGTTTACTCTTCTTCTGTTCGTATTGGTGGTGACCGTTTTGATGAAGCTATCATCAACTACGTTCGTCGTAACTACGGTAGCTTGATTGGTGAAGCAACGGCAGAAAAGATCAAACACGAAATCGGCTCAGCTTACCCTGGCGATGAAGTACAAGAGATCGAAGTACGTGGCCGTAACTTAGCGGAAGGCGTGCCTCGTAGCTTTAGCCTGAACTCAAACGAAATTCTTGAAGCGCTTCAAGAGCCGCTATCAGGTATCGTATCTGCTGTCATGGTTGCACTAGAACAATGTCCGCCAGAGCTTGCTTCTGATATATCAGAGAACGGTATGGTGCTGACTGGTGGTGGTGCACTGCTTAAAGACCTTGATCGTCTGCTAACGGAAGAAACAGGTATCCCTGTTGTTGTTGCAGAAGAGCCACTAACGTGTGTTGCTCTAGGTGGCGGTAAAGCCCTAGAGATGATCGACATGCACGGCGGCGACCTGTTCAGCGAAGAATAATATCTAGGGCGTGTTGATCTTGCGAGCTGATTTTTGCAGCGAGTTGCTGGGTATTTATACAAGACGGAGGCTTTGATGTGTAGCTAGCCTACATGAGAAGCCGATAACGTAGTAGAAATGACCAGCAAACGCTGCCCGAAGGGTTCGGCTAAAAGCGTTTTACTCTTTGTTGAGGGAGATTTGCTTAGAATGACTAGGCTACTTCTCCCTCGCCTCGATTAAAACGCTTTTATCTCGAACAAAATTTAACCGCGAAAGGTCAAC
Organism: Vibrio sp. R78045; assembly: GCF_042466085.1. Taxonomy (NCBI): domain Bacteria; kingdom Pseudomonadati; phylum Pseudomonadota; class Gammaproteobacteria; order Vibrionales; family Vibrionaceae; genus Vibrio; species Vibrio sp. R78045. Next base: position 1,501,525 of record NZ_JAXHBS010000018.1, on the reverse strand, counting down.
ACGCCCTAGTGTTAGGCCCTTTTCTTATCTATTTTTATGTAAAGAGCCTAGGACCTTGTCTATAGGATCAAATGTAGCTCTAGGACCAAATATAGAATGAAGCCAATTTTTGGTAGAGGTCCCTCTCTACAATTGCGCCTGTTTTTTGCTGTAATTTTATCAGCCAGCCTTATGCTGGCTGATAGTCGTTTAGATGCTTTCTCAAATGTCCGCTATCTATTGAACAGCATGGTTGCCCCAATTCAATACGCAGCCAACTTACCTCGCACTATGTTCGATGGTGTCTACGACCGTTTTAGTACTCGTAAAGGACTAATCGAATCCAACCATAATATTAAACGAGAAGTCTTGCGTCTAAAAAGCGAGCTGATTCTGCTTGAGCAATACCAAGAAGAAAACAAGCGCCTTCGTAAGCTATTAGGATCTCCGTTTATCCGTGATGAAAAGAAAGTCGTCACAGAAGTTATGGCGGTAGATACTTCACCCTATCGTCATCAAGTTGTGATCGATAAAGGTCAGATTGATGGGGTGTATGAAGGTCAACCGGTGATCAACGAAAAAGGCATTGTCGGCCAAGTGACTTTTGTCGCTGCTCACAATAGCCGTGTCCTGTTACTGACTGACGCAAACAATGCGATTCCTGTTCAAGTCATTCGTAATGATATTCGAGTGATCGCTTCCGGTAATGGCATGATTGATGAGATTCAACTAGAACACATTCCAACCAGTACTGATATTCAAGAAGAAGACTTGTTGGTGACATCGGGTTTAGGCGGGGTTTATCCTGAAGGCTACCCTGTGGCTTATGTTTCTTCAGTCGATTATGACCCGAAACGTGAATTTGCGGTTATTAAAGCAGAGCCTGTGGTTGAGTTTGATAAGCTCAGGTACTTATTGCTTGTTTGGCCTGATGAAAACAAACAGATGCAAGCGGATCAAATCAGCATTAAACAAGTATTGTTAGAGGGTGAAGATGGCCAATAGCGTTTTAAGAAGCAAAGTAGTAATTGGTTGCTCATTTTTGATCGCGCTTATTCTGCAAACCATTCCTTGGCCCGGTAGCTTAGATCTATTTCGACCGTCATGGTTGTTACTGGTGACGTGTTATTGGGTTCTTGCTCTGCCACACCGTGTTAACGTGGGTAGTGCTTTGATTTTGGGCCTATTGTGGGACCTATTGATTGGTTCAACATTGGGTATTCGTGGAATGATGATGGCAATAGTGATGTACATTATTGCGCTTAACTTCCTCGTGATACGTAACATGGCGCTATGGCAACAAGCCATGATCATTGCGGCGTTGACGGTATTGTTTGAAGTGTTGATCTTCTTTGGTGAATATTTGATCCAAGATGTCGTTTTCAATCCATTATCGTTATGGAGCGCATTGATAAACTGTATACTTTGGCCTTGGATGTTTTTATTAATGAGACGTGTGCGTCGCCATTGGCATGTGAGGTAGTATGACGATGGAAAAGAAACATTTAGTTTTGGCATCCGGTTCTCCACGCCGCAAAGAATTGCTATCGCAACTTGGTTATGAGTTTTCTGTCCTCGTAACCGATGTTGAAGAGTGTAAACATGCCCAAGAAACCGCCGAAGAATATGTTAAGCGACTATCTTTAGATAAAGCCTTAGCAGCGTTGTCTTTATTGAAAGATAACCCTTCTGAAAAGCAGAATGTCATTTCTAGTTCTGATACTGTAGATCCTAGTTTTGATAATGCAGCTGTTGGCTCTGAGATCGTCGATCTTAGCTCTGAAGCTGTTTCTCTTGATTCTGAAACAGTGGTTCTTGGTTCTGACACAGTTGTCGTTAGCCAAGGGCAAGTGCTCGAGAAGCCCACTAATTTTGCCGACTCTAAGCGCATGCTTACTCAGTTAGCGAATGATCGTCACCAAGTGATGACGGCCGTTTCTGTGGTGTCGGAAGAAAAACAAAGAACAGAAATCATTATTACCGACGTATGGTTTAAACCCCTCAGTGAAAAAGAAATAGAACAATACTGGCAAACAGGGGAGCCATGCGATAAAGCCGGTAGCTATGGAATCCAAGGTTTGGGCGGACGCTTTGTTACCCGAATTGAAGGTAGTTATTACGCCGTTGTCGGCTTACCTTTATTTGAAACGGACCAGCTACTGCAAGAATTCTTATAATTACTAATCTGAGGTGCACCATGAGTGCTGAATTGTTGCTGAACGTGACCCCGAGTGAAACTCGTGTGGCCATGATTGAAGGGGGGGCTCTTCAAGAGATCCATGTCGAACGAGATGCTCGACGCGGTATCGTAGGAAATATCTATAAAGGACGTGTAAGCCGTGTACTTCCGGGAATGCAGGCGGCTTTTGTGGATATAGGCCTTGAAAAAGCAGCTTTTTTGCACGCCTCTGATATTGTTCCACACACTGAATGTGTTGCTGAAAACGAAAAGAAGCAATTTCAGGTTCGTGATATTTCAGAGCTTGTCCGTCAAGGACAAGACATTGTGGTTCAAGTCGTCAAAGATCCTCTTGGTACCAAAGGTGCCCGCTTAACCACTGATATTACTTTGCCATCTCGCTATCTGGTCTTTATGCCTGGTGCAAGTCATGTTGGCGTATCTCAGCGAATTGAAAGTGAGTCTGAACGTAATCGTCTTAAAAAAGTCGTGTCTCGTTACTGTGACGAACATGGTGGCTTTATCATCCGTACCGCAGCAGAAGGTGCAGATTCGAATGAGTTGGCTCAAGATGCGGCATTCTTAAAGCGACTATGGCTAAAAGTATTAGAGCGTCGTGGTAAGCACAAAGCTCGTACACGCTTGTACGGTGAGCTGTGCCTAAGCCAACGTATTTTGCGTGACTTCGTTGGTACTGAGTTGAGTAAGATTCAGGTCGATTCTCGTCTAGAGTATGAAAATCTTAAAGAGTTTACTTCTGAGTACGTGCCAGAGCTGACTGACAAGCTTGAGCTGTATGAAGGCGATAAGCCTATCTTTGATATGTACGATACCGAAAACGAAATTCAACGTTCATTGGATCGTAAAGTCGAATTAAAATCTGGTGGATATCTGATTATCGACCAAACGGAAGCGATGACCACTGTCGACATTAACACTGGCGCATTTGTTGGTCGTCGTAATCTAGAAGAAACCATTTTCAATACCAACGTAGAGGCGACTCAAGCGATAGCTCGACAACTGCGTCTGCGTAACTTAGGTGGCATCATCATTATCGACTTTATTGATATGTTGTCTGAGGAACATCGTAAGCGAGTACTAACTTCATTAGAAGCTGCGCTAGACAAAGATCGCGTGAAAACCAATATTAATGGCTTCACACAGCTTGGTTTGGTGGAGATGACTCGTAAACGTACTCGTGAAAGTATTGAGCATATTCTGTGTTCAAGCTGCCCCGCTTGTGAAGGCCGCGGCAGCGTGAAAACAGTCGAAACGGTTTGTTATGAAATACTTCGAGAGATCACGCGCGTGAATCGTGCCTACGACGCCGATAAGTTCGTTGTCTATGCCGCAGCCGCAGTCGCTGAGGCGTTAGAGGGCGATGAATCTCATGCGCTTGCTGAGCTTGAAGTCTTTATTGGTAAACAAGTCAAAATCCAGGCTGAGCCTCTGTACATACAAGAGCAGTTTGATGTTGTTATGATGTAATGGATATTTTGTGAGCTCAAGCGCTACTCTGATTCTTCGTGCATGTTTATGGTTAGTGGTTACTCTCTTAGTAACGCTAGCCATTGCCGTGACTACACTTCGTGTAGCCTTACCTAATTTAAACAAATATCAATCTGAAATTGAGGTTTGGGTAAATCAACATTCCGGTTTTGAATTCTCCATTCAAGATGTGGGCGGTTTTTGGCGCAACACTCACCCTTCTATAGCTTTACAAGGTGTTAAAGCCAGCCTTCCTAATGCAGAAGATGTCACTTTCTCTGTTGAGCGTGTTGAAGTTGAGTTTGACTTGATTCAATCGTTCGTTCAGATGCGTCCGGTTGTGGCCGATCTGGTCATGAACCAAATGTATCTTGATATCCGATCTATTGATCTGTTTGCTGGTCAAAACGGCCAACAGAAACCGAAAAAGTCGAATTCTTCAAAGCGGGTTATACAGGAACTGGATAATCTACTCCTGAAAACTTTAGTGGATGTGACGGCTAAAGACTCAACCCTTTTATACCGTGCAATCTCTGATGAAGAACGTCAACTCGACATAGAAACTTTAAAATGGCAAAACTCAGGTAAACACCACCTTGCAGAAGGTGTGGTGAGTATTAAAGATGCCAACTTAAACTCCCTGTCAGTGAGTGCTAACTTTGTTGATGGTGGCTCGCTGACCGATATGTCGGGTGAGTTCTATGTGAGCGCGGATAGCATCTCGATAAAACCTTGGTTAACGCGTTACATGCAGGCAGAGTCCGGTGTGGAAACGGGTACGGTGAGCCTTAATAGTTGGTTAACTCTGAAAAACAGTAAGCCAGTGAGCGCTTACGTTGAGGTATTACCTTCTGAACTGACTTGGAATGAAGACGGGCGCCACGATTTGATGATTGAATCTGGCGTGTTTAAACTTTCTCCGTTGGAAAATGGCTGGCAAGTGAATGGTCACTCACTTAACTTAAGAACCGATGACACGCCTTGGCCAGAACTCGATGTTGCATTCAAATGGAACAAAGGTCCGTGGCAACTCAACGTTTCTGAGTTGGATATTGCCACCATTACTCCGCTAATTAAGTTGTTGCCTGATTCCGAGCAATCCACTCAAATGATTAATTCGTTGGCTCCAGGCGGTTTGGTTTCTGATATTCGCGTCTCCATGGATTCAGGCATCGAAAGCTTGCGTTATTCTGCAAGTTTTTCTGATATGGCTATCGAGCAATGGGAGTTAGTTCCAGGCTTTAGCCAAGTGTCAGGCAGTGTTTTTGGTTCAGCATCTGAAGCGAAAGCCAGCTTGCATGTTATTGATGATGTGTTTCCTTATGGTGATGTTTTCCAAGCCCCTCTAAATATCAAACAAGGTCAGGTTGACATTGTTTGGCAGCAGGATGAAAACGGCTGGAAGCTTTGGTCGGATAAAATCACGGCAGCAACGCCAGATTTACAAGTTCTCGGCGCATTTCGTTTAGATTTTCCAAATGACGCAAGCCCTTATCTTTCTTTTTATGGTGAAGCGGACGCTTACAATGTTGGTGAAACCTGGCGTTATTTACCGACATTGGCACTTGGCCAAGATTTAACTGATTACCTTTCCACGGCGATTCAAGCCGGTAAAGCCGACACCGTTAAATTACTTTGGCATGGTGAATTAGCTCAATATCCGTATACCAATCATGATGGTATTTTCCAAGTTTGGGTTGGGTTAGAAAACGCGAAATTTAGTTTTGATACCGGCTGGCCTTTGATTACCGATCTTCAGCTTGATCTGTTATTTGAAAATGATGCGATGCACTTGGATTCTCGCTCAGCTCAATTAATGGATGTCACTGCAGATCGTATTACGGGGCGTATTCCTTATTTAGGTCAAGGCGGCCATATTGAAATTGAAGCGAAAGCAACCGCGTCTGGCAATGCGGTACGTGATTACATGACAGCTTCTCCACTCGTCGATTCAGTCGGGGCTGCCTTAACGGCGCTTCAAGTGAGTGGCGATGTGTCATCCGAGTTTCAGCTTAATATTCCGTTTGATTCTGAAAAGGAAGCAAGAGCGTGGGGCTATGCTGATCTCAATGGTAACCATGTCGAGATTGAAGCTCCGCCGATGGTACTTGAAAACACCACTGGACGTATTGAGTTTGATAATGATGTAGTGACGGCGAGTGGCCTTGCTGCAGATTTACTTAAACAGGGTATCTCTCTTGATTTCAAAGGCTTGAATGATGGCCCGGGCTACGCGGTTGATATCGATGTTCTAGGCGATTGGGATGTTAAACCTCTAGAGCCTTACATTGGTGAACAGTGGCTAAGCCGTTTGTCTGGCCATGCTCAGTGGCAAAGCCAAATTGATATTCAGCTTAACGATATCGGTTTTAGTTACCAATTGGATTTGCAGTCAGATCTTAAGTATTTGGCCAGTGATTATCCATATCCATTGGCGAAAAAGTCATTAGAAAGTGGCTCTGCAAGGTTACAAGCCTCGGGCAACCAAGAAGCGATTACTGCACGTTTACAGCTCCCTAGTACCAAATATCAAGCTGAAATTGATATCACAGGTGATGTTCCTCAGTTAACGGCGACCAATTTAGTGCTTGGTCGAGGAGGTTACAAAATTAGCCCTGTCGTTGGCCATCATGCATTAATTCGTACTGATAAGTTCAATGCTGATGATTGGTTATCGGTCGTGATGGAGCCTGTGAAGCCTTCAAACGCCGTGCTCAGTCAAATGAATACTCCAACAATTCCTGCGCCAAGCCGTGTTACGTTCGAGAGTAAGGAGCTAATTTTAGGTGGCATTCCTTGGAATGATGTCGACTTTAGTGCTCGTAAAAACAAACAAGCATGGCAAATGGAAGTCTCTAGCCAAGAGATCGAAGGAGATATTAATTATCTGCCTCCTTACGATTTAACGGTTTCATTAGATCGTTTACATTTGTTTGTTCCAGAGTGGAGCGATCAGAAAAACCAAGAGCAACTGCTACAACGTAAAGCGCAAGAAGCACCGTTGATCTCTGATTTGGATCGAGAGATCCACGATGCGATGCCGAACCTGAAGTTAACTTTGAACGACTTTTGGCTACAAGGTTACAAGGTTGGCAAGGTTGATGTTGAAGTGGCTAGGAACGAAGATCGGATAGAGTGGAATAAGATCCAGGTTCGAAGTGGTGGCAATAAAGCCGATATCAGCGGTTGGTGGGAACTGAATGGTGACAAGAGTCATTCATCGTTGGCTGTTGATGTAGAAGGTGAAAACAACAGTGAATTGATGGAACGATTCGGTATTACTTCAGGAATTCAAAAAGCACCATTCGCGTTGGAAGGTCAACTAAATTGGGATGGTTCGCCTTGGGGGATTAAAATGGATACCCTTGATGGCAACGTTAAAACCAAGTTTGGTAAAGGTATTATCTCGGATGTGAGCGGTGCGGCTCGTTTACTTGGCCTGTTTAGCCTAGATTCGATCATCCGCAAGATGCAGCTCGATTTCTCAGACGTGTTTGATAAAGGCATGGCGTTCAACAGCATCACAGGAACGGGTAAGATTCAAAATGGTATCTTTCTGACTAATGACTTAAACATGGATGCCGTTGCTGGTGAGATGAAGATCAAAGGTATCGCTAATCTTAATACCCGACAGGTGGATGCGGAAGTTAATTTTACCCCAGATATTACCTCTGGCATTCCTGTATTAACGGCCTTTGCGGTAACCCCTCAAACGGCGCTGTACGTATTAGCGGTGACTACGGTTATTTCTCCAGTTGTTGAAGTTTTTACCCAAGTTAATTATTCGGTAAAAGGACCATTGGATTCACCAACGGTGAGTGAGCTTTCTCGTAGCTCTGGTGAGTTTCAGTTACCCGAAAAGCTTAGGAAATTAGCTCAATAGTCGTGAATGCTTGAATAGCTCATACTCGAACAGGTCAATAGACAAATGAGCTAATACTTGAGTTGGTCAATACACTTGCTGATTAACATACGATAAACGCTGTTTTCTGAATCATAATGAATGGAGGAACTATACACATGGATTGTGTTGGGTTGATTCAAATGACATCAGGTCCTAGTCCTGAGTTAAACTTTGATTATCTTGTTCAAGAAGTAGAAAAGTGCAAAGCACTAGGGGCTAAGTGGGTAGTTTGCCCTGAAAATGCATTAGTTTTTGGCAGTAAAGCCGACTATCACCAGTATGCAGAGCCCTTAAATGATGGCCCGTTGCAGAAGAAAGTGTCTGAATTAGCTTCGTTTCATCAAATCTGGATTATTGTCGGTAGCATGCCGATAAGCACGATTGAAGGCGTGACTACAACAACATTGGTGATTGACGACTTTGGCTGCTTAGTTGCACATTACGATAAGTTACATATGTTTGATGTTGACGTGGCCGATGCGCACAAATGCTATCGAGAGTCCGATATTTTCACTCCGGGTGATCGCGTTGTGACGACGGAAACGCCTTTTGGTCGCTTAGGTTTGAGTATTTGTTATGATGTGCGCTTTCCGCACTTGTATTCAGAGCTACGCAAGCAAGGTGCGCAGATCATTATCGTACCGGCGGCGTTTACAGCAGTGACTGGTCAAGCGCATTGGGAAGCCTTATTAAGGTGTCGTGCGATCGAAACACAATCTTGGATTGTCGCGGTAGGACAAGGAGGTAAGCATCCTTGTCAAAGAGAAACATGGGGACACTCAATGGTGGTTGATCCATGGGGACGAGTGGTCGCACAATTAGACCAAGAGCCTAAAAGTATGGTGGTCGAAATAGACATATCCAGTTGTGAGTCAATTAGGCAAAATATGCCGATAACGCAACATTCTCGATTCACCAATCAATTTTAATTACAAATAAGAGCCATTTATGAGCATTAATCAAATTGAAGAAGCGCTACTGAACCCGACAGGGCTTACGGAGCAAAATATCGCAGATACATTGGCGAGCATTGCTACCCGCCAAATTGATTATGCTGATATCTATTTTCAGTCAAGCTGGCATGAATCCTTGGTGCTAGAAGACAGCATCATTAAAGACGGTTCTTTCAATATTGACTGCGGTGTTGGTGTGCGAGCGGTATCGGGAGAAAAAACCGGTTTTGCTTACTCTGATCAAATCCAACTAGACGGTCTTAAGCAGAGTGCGATTGCTGCGCGTGGTATCGCTAAGCAAGGTCAAAACGGCAAGGTACAGGCCTTCAAACGCAATTCTAACCAAGCTTATTACGATGCTGTTAACCCACTCGCTAGCTGGGAAAAACAACAAAAAACAGAATTACTCAAAGCGCTTGATGCTTATATTCGAACTAAAGAACCGATGGTTACTGAGGTTTCGGTGAGTTTAAGCGGTGTGCATGAGCAGATGCTGGTTGCTGCAACTGACGGCACTTATGCTGGTGATATTCGCCCGCTGGTTCGTTTGTCTATTAGTGTACTGGCACAAAAAGGCGATCGTCGTGAGCGCGGTAGTGCTGGCGGTGGTGGTCGTTTTGGTTATGACTTCTTCCTAAGTGATGCTAATGGCTCTCAGGTTGCTTATCAATTTGCAGATGAAGCGATTCGCCAAGCTTTAGTTAACCTCGAAGCGGTTGCGGCACCTGCAGGTGCGATGCCTGTAGTATTAGGTTCTGGCTGGCCAGGCGTTTTACTGCATGAAGCGGTAGGCCACGGTTTAGAAGGCGACTTCAACCGTAAAGAGTCGTCAGTATTTTCTGGTAAAGTTGGCGAACAAGTTACATCAAGCCTATGTACGATCGTTGATGATGGTACATTGACTGACCTGCGCGGTTCATTGAACGTTGATGATGAAGGCGTTAATGGTCAGTACAACACGCTGATCGAAAATGGCATCCTAAAAGGTTACATGCAAGATAAGCTTAATGCTCGTTTAATGGATGTAGCACCTACGGGTAACGGTCGTCGTGAGTCTTACGCACATCTTCCGATGCCGCGTATGACAAACACTTACATGCTGCCGGGTGAGCACACACCGGAAGAGATCATTGCTACTGTTGAGAAAGGCATCTACGCGCCGAACTTCGGCGGTGGTCAGGTAGATATTACTTCTGGCAAGTTCGTGTTCTCAGCTTCTGAAGCGTACATGATTGAAAACGGCAAAATTACTCACCCAGTGAAAGGTGCAACGCTGATCGGTTCTGGTATTGAAGCGATGCAGCAAGTGTCTATGGTGGGTAACGACCTTAGCCTAGACCGTGGTGTGGGTGTGTGTGGTAAAGCAGGCCAAAGTGTCCCTGTTGGTGTTGGTCAACCAACATTGAAGCTAGACTCGCTAACGGTGGGTGGTACTGAGTAATTCAGAAGAATCTCTGCCAACTTACTTCAAAAGATTAAATTGAAAAGCGCCTCCAATGTGAGGCGCTTTTTGTTTTTAGATTACGGATTCAGTGTGAGTGTATCGAGTTGCTACATGTTCTCTTCGGCAAACTCTGCCAGTCGGCTACGTACCACGCCATTGAGGTGGATATTGGCACTGCCTTCGAAGTTTTTAAAACGCTCAACCATGTAGGTTAAACCTGAAGTCACAGGGGTTAAGTAGGAAGAATCTATTTGGGCTAGGTTTCCTGAACAGACAATCTTGGTGCCTTCACCACAGCGGGTGATGATGGTTTTGATTTGTGAAGCGGTTAGGTTTTGGCACTCGTCGAGAAGAACGAACGCATTTTGGATCGAGCGGCCACGCATAAAGTTGATCGATTTGAATTGGATATTGGCTTTATCACAGATGTATTTCATTGAGCCTTCTGTGCAATGATCATTTTTGTGTAGCGCCTCTAAGGTATCCGTTACTGCTGCTAACCATGGCAACATCTTTTCTTCCTCGGTTCCGGGAAGAAAGCCAATCGACTCGCCAATATCGGGCGTGTTTCGAGTTACGATGATCTTATCGAAATGTTTACGCTCAATGGTTTGCTCTAGCGCTGCAGCCATAGCTAACAGTGTCTTACCACTCCCTGCAGCCCCCGTTAGGATCACAAGGTCAATATCGGGATCGAGTAGGGCGTCGATCGCCATACCTTGATAGATGTTCTTAGGTGTAATATCCCATGCTCTTCGGTTCATCAACCGTTCACGACTAAGATCTCTCAGAGTGATGGTTTCGGTTTCAATCTCTTCGACCCGAGCGGCAAAGTCACTCTCCTCGTCAATCACATATTGGTTGAGAAAGGTTGGCTCGAAAGGTGCTCTTGCTAGAGTGTGTAACGTCTTTCCCCCTAGAGCCTTACTCTCGACATTATCAATGCCATCCCAAAATGCCCCTTCGAGTTGCTGAAAGCCTTTAGTCAGGTATTGGATATCATCGATCAATTGGTCTGTTTGATAATCTTCAACGAAGCGAACACCTGCGCCTTTGGCTCGCAAGCGCATGTTGATGTCTTTGGTGATGAGAACCACTTCACGTGGCGCGCGTTTGTTTTGAAGGTAGAGGACGGCGTTGAGGATTCGATTATCGCCTGCCTTATCATCAGCGAAGGCCTTAATGCTTTCTTGAAGTTCGTAGTCTGCGAGTATGGAAATACTGCCGGATGCGTTTATTTCTTTAGAGAAAGGAATGCCTTCCGAGATTTGATCGGGTGTGGCTTCCCTGAATAAATCTTCGAGCGTGCGAATCGCAATTCTCGCATCTCGAGCAACGTCTCTTTTACTGTCTTTGATTCTGTCGAGTTCTTCTAGCACGGTCATCGGGATAACGACATCGTGCTCTTGGAAAGAAAATATAGCGAAGGGTTCGTGAAGTAGGATATTGGTGTCTAAAACAAATAGCTTCCGGTTGGTCTCGCCCATAGCATCTCCTTGCCGTCGTACGGCTTGCTTTGCATTCATTGAACGTAGATAAAGCTCATATAAAGATTAGTAGCTCATTCTGGTGATAGTCAACTACTTACCTAAACTTCATCTAGAGGAATATCGACATATCGTTGTGAGTGAATATGGCGTGTTCATTTAAGAGCAGCAATCTGCTACCTATAGATTAACCATGATTTTTTGACAGTTTGATTGCATTGGCGAAAACAGAAAAAAAGTGTGAAATCATCGCCTTTAGGCGTGACCTAAATCACAGCATCGAGTAATATTAGCGACCTTTTTCTGCACCATTTTCTTGAGATATTTATTATCGAGAGCGCACTTAAAAAGTGGCTGCAAACTAGGCATTTTTGGCTATATTTTTAATGCAGGAGCGATAACGCTCTTGTTTAAATTGCAGTTCAAATGACCAAATTCCAACTATAAGATTGAGGTAGTCGATTCATGACATTTGCTTTGGGGCAACGCTGGATAAGCGATACGGAGAGCGATTTAGGTTTAGGTACCGTTGTAGCAATGGATGCTCGTACAGTGACACTAATGTTTGCAGCGTCAGAAGAAAACCGTGTCTATGCACGTACTGATGCTCCCGTAACCCGAGTAACGTTTAATGTAGGCGATGTCATTGAATGCCAAGAAGGTTGGTCTTTATCTGTCGAAGAAATTATCGAAGATAAAGGGCTGCTGACGTATTTAGGTACGCGTGAAGATACTCAAGAAACAGAGGTGACTCTGCGTGAAATCTTCTTAAGCAATCAAATCCGCTTTAATAAGCCGCAAGACAAACTGTATGCGGGCCAAATCGACCGTATGGATAACTTTGTGTTGCGTTACCGCGCGCTAAGCAATCAATATCAACAACACAAGAGCCCAATGCGTGGCTTGTGTGGTATGCGAGCAGGCTTAATTCCTCATCAGCTGTATATTGCTCATGAGGTGGGTCGTCGTCACGCTCCACGTGTTTTGCTGGCCGATGAAGTGGGTCTAGGTAAAACCATCGAAGCGGGCATGATCATCCACCAACAAGTTTTGTCTGGCCGTGCTGAACGTATTCTTATTGTGGTACCTGAAACTCTGCAACACCAATGGTTAGTAGAGATGATGCGCCGTTTCAATCTGCACTTCTCTATCTTTGACGAAGAGCGTTGTATTGAAGCCTTTGCAGAATCAGATAACCCATTCGATACACAACAATATGTTCTGTGTTCTTTGGATTTCCTACGTAAGAGCCGCAAGCGCTACGAACAAGCACTTGAGGGTGAGTGGGATCTGTTGGTTGTCGATGAAGCGCACCACCTTGAGTGGAGCCAAGACAAACCAAGTCGCGAATACCAAGTGGTTGAAGGTTTGGCTGAAAATACCTCTGGCGTACTGCTACTGACAGCAACGCCTGAGCAGCTTGGTCGTGAGAGCCACTTTGCACGTCTGCGTCTTCTGGATCCTGATCGCTTCTACGATTACGAAGCATTCGTTGAAGAAGAAGACCAATACGCACCGGTTGCTGATGCAGTTACTGCACTGTTCTCTGGCGTGAAGCTTGAAAACAGCGCGAAGAACCAGATTACTGAACTGCTTTCTGAGCAAGATGTTGAGCCTTTGTTCCGCATCATTGAAGGTGATAGCAGCGAAGAAGAGCAAGCGTTAGCTCGTCAAGAATTGATTGATAACCTTATGGATCGCCATGGTACAGGTCGTGTTCTATTCAGAAACACACGTGCTGCAATCAAAGGTTTCCCTAAGCGTAATGTAAACTTACTGCCGATGGAAATTCCAACGCAGTACACAACTTCGATGCGCGTATCTGGCATGATCGGCGGCAAGATGGCTCCTGAAGCTCGTGCGATGAAGATGCTGTATCCAGAAGAGATCTTCCAAGAGTTTGAAGGTGAAGACTCAAGCTGGTGGCAGTTCGATTCACGCGTTAACTGGTTGATTGAAAAGATCCAAGACAAGCGCAGCGAAAAGATCCTAGTAATCGCTTCGCGTGCGAGTACGGCTCTTCAATTAGAGCAAGCACTGCGTGAACGTGAAGGCGTGCGTGCAACCGTATTCCACGAAGGCATGTCGATTCTAGAGCGAGATAAAGCGGCGGCTTACTTTGCTCAAGAAGAGGGCGGTGCTCAGGTGCTTATCTGTAGTGAAATCGGGTCTGAAGGTCGCAACTTCCAGTTCGCTAACCAACTTGTGATGTTTGATCTACCGTTCAACCCAGACTTGCTTGAGCAACGTATTGGTCGTTTGGACCGTATCGGTCAGCTTCGAGATATCGACATTCATGTTCCTTACCTAAAAGGTACATCACAAGCGATTCTAGCGCGTTGGTTCGATGAAGGTTTGAATGCGTTTGCAGAGACTTGCCCAACCGGTCGCACGGTTTACGACAAGTACTCAGATGTTCTTATCGAGATGCTAGCTTCTGGTAACACAGAGCAATTGGATGAAGTGATTGAAGAGTCAGCGAAGCTAAACCAAAGCCTGAAATCAGATTTAGAAAAGGGTCGAGATCGCCTACTAGAGATGCATTCAAATGGTGGCGATAAAGCTCATGAGATTGCAGAAAAGATCGCGTCTACTGATGGCGACACTAACCTAGTTTCTTTTGCTCTGAGCCTGTTTGACACCATTGGCCTGAACCAAGATGACAAGGGTGAAAATGCGCTAGTTGTAACGCCGTCTGAGCACATGATGGTGCCAAGCTATCCAGGTTTACCTTATGAAGGGGCAACGATTACGTTTGATCGTGATACTGCGCTGTCTCGTGAAGACATGAACTTCATTAGCTGGGAACACCCAATGATTCAGGGCGGTATTGATCTGCTACTGAGTGAAGGTGTCGGTGCATCAGCGGTATCGCTACTGAAAAACAAAGCGCTGCCAGTGGGTACTATCTTGCTCGAGTTGGTTTACCTTGTGGATGCGCAAGCGCCAAAGCGCAGCGGTATCAGCCAGTTCTTACCTAAGACGCCAATTCGTTTGATGATGGATGGCCGTGGTAACGATTTATCTGCTCAGGTTGAGTTCGACAGCTTTAACCGTCAACTAAGCCCTGTAAACCGTCACTTAGCGAGCAAGCTAGTGAACTCGGTACAAGGTGAGATTCACAAGCTAATTGAAGCGGGTGAGACGCACGTACTTCCTAAAGTGGAAGAAGTGCGTGAACAGGCTCAACGAGATATGCAGACTAACCTGAACGGTGAATTAGAGCGTCTACAAGCGCTTAAAGCCGTGAACCCTAATATTCGTGATGAAGAGCTAGAGGTTATCGAAGCTCAAATCAATGAACTGACAGGTTACATCAGCAAAGCTCAGGTTCAATTAGATTCACTACGTTTGATAGTGGTTTCTCACAACTAGTTTTGAATTAGTAAATGCTTTAACAAAAGAAGGCCTTCATGATGAAGGCCTTCTTTTTATCTAGCGTTTGAAAGGTGTTTTGATTGTTGAAAGGTGCAATGGTAAAGGAATTACATTAACCATTTCCACCAAACAAATACGGCTAGGAAACCAAATAGGTAAATAAGACCTGCGACAGACAACCATTTTAGCTTAGTGCCAATCGCGAGCGCTTTTGGAAGCTTTGTTTTACTGACTAAGATGAAGTTAAGCAATGCGAAGAATGGCGTAGTTGCAAAAGCAAGTACCATCGCGAAATCAAGCATAGGCATTAAAGCAGCACTGAAGAACATCACGATGGAGAGTGCTGCGAGAGAGACGATGACGATCCAACCCTGTAGCATTTTTGGGCTGCTTTCTTTTTTAAGCAATAGACGTTGTGATTCAGCAAGCACGCGTGAATAACCATCGATAACGGTAATGGTGCTGCCAAAGATACAGAAGAATGCGATCAGAGCGATTAATGGACGAGACCATTCACCAATCGTCGAAGCGTAGATACCCACCAATTGATGAGTGAAGCCAACACCAGAGCGAGACAGTTCAACACCTGAACCGTGAAGGACTAGCGCACCTAAAGCAACGAATACTAAAGCAAGCAGTGCTGTACCAATGTAGCCGACATTGAAATCGAACAGGGCTGATTGAGCGGTCACTTCTTGTTTCTCTTTTTGGCTTTTTAGCCACATAGAAGTGATGCTTGAGATCTCGATAGGAGCTGGCATCCAACCCATGGTTACCACGATAAAGCCGATAGCAGCCAATGACCAAGGCGACGGTGGAACAAAAGCCGCATCAGGTTCAACGGGAGAGCCAATCGCAATGGCGACTGCCGCTAAGGTTGTGATGGTCAGTATCGCCATGATCGATTTAGATAGCGTGTCGAGAGCGCGATAATGGCCGGCGAATAGAATGATTAAGCATGTCGCTAAAACGATCATGCACAATGTGCTGGTGGCCAAATCAAAAGGAACAAAGTAGCTAAGTAAGCTTGCACTGAATAACAGTAAGGCTGCGGTATTCACAACGGCTGAAATAGCACTCAAAATAGAAAAGATCACAAGGTAAGGGCGACCTAAGTTAGAGTAACCTTCCACCAAGCTTTGACCCGTTCCCAATGTATATTGGATGCCGGCTTTAAAGAACGGGTACTTAAATAGGTTCACGAGGATAATAAGAGCGGCAAGTTGCCAGCCATATATCGCACCAGCTTTAGTGGATGCAACTAAATGTGAACCTCCCACAGCAGCTGCTGCCATCATAATACCTGGGCCAAGAGACCGAATTAACGTTGATAGGGGAGCAGAGGTTTGTGCTTTTGTTGTTGTAGTTTTAACCGTACTTTCCATCATTTTTCCTTTGATGCTGACTTCTTATTTTCCGTTCCCCTATCAATACCATGTTTTGTAAGGTCGTCAACTTTTATGTACAAAAAAGACTTAAATTGTATTTTTTAATAAACAACTTGACCATAAGTTATTATTTAACAGTAACTAGAGGCTAGAATGGCGTTAGAACATTACGCACCACCGCGTGACCCCTGGATTGATATTGTTTATCAAGATGACGATATTCTTGTGGTAAATAAACCTGCTGGCTTACTTTCAGTTCCTGGGAGGTTACCAGAGCATTACGACAGTATGTGGAGTCGCCTAGTCGTGGATTTTTCAGATATTCAGGTGGTGCATCGCTTGGATATGTCGACATCGGGCTTGATGCTGCTCGCTAAACACAAACAAGCTGAGCGTCATTTGAAGAAGCAGTTTCAATATCGACTGACACACAAACTCTATTACGCGCGAGTATGGGGCCGATTGGAAAAAGCAGAAGGTTTGATTGATCTGCCACTCATTTGTGATTGGCCAAATCGACCGAGACAAAAAGTGTGCTTCGAGGATGGAAAACCCTCTCAGACTCGTTATATCGTCGAACAACAAGAGCCTCAAACCACACTGTTGAAGTTACTTCCTATTACGGGTCGTTCCCATCAGTTACGCGTGCACTGCATGGCGCTAGGGAATCCAATTGTAGGCGACGAGTTTTACGCAACGTCAGATGCGTTTAATTATAGCGATAGGTTAGCTTTGCACGCTTGTGAATTGAGTTTTTATCATCCGAGCACCAATCAATTATTCAAAGCCTTTGTCCCTTGTGACTTTTATCCTCAAGCACGAGCGCAAATTGAACAGCACTTTGAAATTGCGCCAGAGCTTCCAGACTACAGTAAGCTAAAAGCTTAGAATGACTCAATTGACATAAACTCAAGGACGTACAATGCCGAAGTTGAAAGTGGTCTTTCTCGACAGAGCCACCATCCCATCTCAAATCCATTTAAAACCGCTCAGCTTTGAACATGAGTGGTTGGAGTATGATTTTACAGCTCCCGATCTAGTTGCAGAGCGAGTCCTGGACGCGGACGTGATTATCACCAATAAGGTTGTGCTCAACGCAGACAATTTATCTCAAGCACAACAACTTAAGTTAATAGCGGTTTCTGCGACGGGTGTGAATAACGTTGATGTTGATTACTGCAATGAGAAAAACATAGCAGTGGCTAATATCCAAGGTTATGCGACTCAATCGGTGCCCGAACATGTAATCGCGATGCTATTTGCGTTAAAGCGTAATCTCGTTGGTTACCATCAAGATATTGAAGCTGGTGAGTGGCAAAAGGATAAACAGTTCTGTTTCTTTACCCATCCGATTCAAGATATCGCAGGCAGTAAATTGGGCTTAATGGGCAGTGGGAGCTTAGGACAAGCAACTGCCGCACTGGCTAAAGCGATTGGAATGAAAGTGATCTTCGCAGAACGTAAAGGGGCTGATTCTTGTCGAGAAGGGTATCTGCCTTTCGATGCTGTCTTACAGCAAGCCGATGCGATCAGCTTACATTGTCCGTTAACCGAAGCAACTCGCAATTTGATTTCAGAGCCAGAGCTAGCAATGATGAAACCAAGTGCGGTATTAATTAATGCGGGGCGTGGAGGGCTTGTCGATGAACAAGCTTTGGTTGAGGCTTTGGTCAATCATCAGATTGCAGGTGCGGGTATGGATGTGTTTACACAAGAGCCTGCGGACAAGTCGAATCCACTATTGGCTAACAGTCACTTATCCAATTTACTATTAACGCCTCACGTGGCATGGGGCAGTGACAGCTCAATTCAAAAACTGTCGGATATCTTAATGGATAACATCGAGGCATTTGTTGAGGGTAAGCCACAGAACTTAGTGAGTGAGTTCATTCATGATATGAGTGTCTTCATGGACGCTAATTAAGCGTTGCAGAAACAAAAAGGTTGGCTTTTAGGCCAACCTTTTTAGGTGTTTATCTTAACGTTTATCGAACGGGTTAGCCTTGAGGCTTAACTACTAACACATTGATTGGTGAGTTCTGTACGACTTTACTCGCGACTGAACCCAGTACAACTTTGTCGATTTTTGAACGCTTGTGGCTAGGCATGACGATAAGGTCGGCACCAAGTTTTTCAGCGTAATCTAGGATCGTTGTGTAGGTTTTGCCTTCGGCAACATGAACCTTATACACCACTTCATCATCGATGTGCTTATCGGCAAACTCTTTCAGCTGATTTTTAACATCGAGCTTCATTTGGTTCGCCGCATCTTTTGGGAAGTAAGACGCAACCATCGACATGTGAATGCCAGGTAGTACGTTCAGAATATGGATCTCAGCATTGCTGTGTTTTGCGTGCCATACCGCTAGCTCGACAGCTTTGTCTGAAAAGCCTTTGTCGTTAAGATCTACGGGAACAAGGATCTGTCTATACATGTATTCGTCTCTTTTTGAGCAGCGCTAAGTAAACACCAAACGCTGTAATTATCTTTTCCATGTAGTAAAAAAGCCAAATAGAGTAGAGCGCTACTTGGCTCTATCCATTACGCGCTAATCTCATCCTTACGAGCACGCCTTCTTTGGTTCATTGCTAAACCAATCAAAATCAGTAGGGCAGGCAAGAACACCCACTCTTTCATTGGTCGATCTGCATCTTGGATAACGGATTTAATTTCCCAATCAAAGTCAATACCAGCGGCTTCTGCAGGGCTACCGAACTCAACCATATCAACAATCATTTTGTCGTCAGCTTGTGTCAGCATTAAGCCCATTGAAGCAATACGGTCTTCACTTGTTGTTGCAGAATCTTCAAACGGAAGGCGAACTGTCTTCTCAGAATAGTTACCTTCTAAGTTTTCACCACCTACTCTCAATTCAAGTGATTGTCCCACAGATAGATTCTCTGTGATTTGAGCGATCTCAACTCCTGGTGAAAGAACTTTCTCTGGATAGATCATGTCCCACCAGAAACCAGGGCGGAAGAAAGAGAAGGTTAGAATCAACAGCAGTAATGTTTCCCACCACTTGTTCTTAGTAAACCACCATCCTTGTGTTGCTGCTGCAAAGATAAGTACTGCAGTAACAGAGGAGAAGATAGTCAGCGCTAAGTGCCACCAAGAATCAATCCCCATTAACAGTAGTTGGGTGTTGAAAATAAACATGAATGGCAATATCGCGGTCCGGATATCGTAGGTAAAACCTTGAATACCAGTGCGAATTGGGTCTGATTTCGCAATCGCGGCGGCAGCAAAGGCTGCCAAACCTA
The DNA here is from genome assembly GCF_042466085.1 of Vibrio sp. R78045. Lineage (NCBI taxonomy): Bacteria > Pseudomonadati > Pseudomonadota > Gammaproteobacteria > Vibrionales > Vibrionaceae > Vibrio > Vibrio sp. R78045. The sequence continues at coordinate 1,482,061 of NZ_JAXHBS010000018.1, read as the reverse complement.
CTGGAGGTGTATCATCCGCAAGAATACCGAAGTAGAACACAAACAAGTGAACCGCAATCAATGGAATGATTAGGCCGTGTGCTGCGCCCAGGGTAACAATGACCGGAGCCATCAAGGTTGAAACAACAATGTAGTTCGCTGTGGTTGGTAAGCCCATACCTAAGATTAAGCTGATTACCGCGGTAAACAACAGCATAAGAATGATGCTACCGCCTGAGATAAATTCAACGAAATCGGTCATAACAAGGCCGATACCGGTCAGAGTTACTACACCTACAACGGTACCAGCAGCCGCTGTCGCTACGCCGATACCGATCATGTTACGTGCGCCTGAAACCAAGCTCTCTGCGAGGTCAACGAAGCCCGCTTTGGTTTGTTCTGCAAGATCGTTCGATTTGTTCATCAGAGTCATCAAAGGACGTTGAGTGATCAAAATGAAGATCATGAAAACTGTTGCCCAAAATGCAGATAGACCCGGAGAGAAGCGCTCAACGGTTAGACACCATACTAGTACGACAATCGGTAGTAAGAAGTGAAGACCTGATTTAATCGTTGGGCCTGGGTCTGGAACCTCAGTAAGCTCAGCATCGATTTCCATGCCGCCTTCAGCGGCGTACTTTGCTGATACGCGAACGAGGGCAACATAAGCGATCAATAGCGCTACTGTTACGATTGGTGTTGCAGCATCGCCAAAGACATCTTTTGTCCAACCTACACCGTAATAAACCGCAGCGCTAATCACACATAGCCCAAGAATGGTACCCGTGAAGGAAAGTAGGCTTTGTACAAGTGTCGGTGTGTGACGGCGAGGTAAGCCAGTCATGCCCGCTTTACATGCTTCTAAGTGAACGATGTAAATCAGAGCGATGTAAGAGATTAGAGCGGGCAATAGTGCTGCTTTGATTACTTCTACGTAAGAAATACCCACATACTCAACCATCAAGAAGGCTGCTGCACCCATGATAGGTGGTGTTAATTGACCATTCGTTGAAGCCGCGACTTCTACCGCACCTGCTTTAGTACCTGGGAAACCGACACGCTTCATTAGCGGGATAGTAAAGGTACCTGTGGTTACCACGTTGGCGATAGATGAGCCTGAAACCAGGCCGGATAGGCCAGAAGCGACAACGGCTGCTTTCGCTGGGCCGCCTTTCATGTGGCCAAGTAAGGAAAACGCGACTTTGATAAAGTAAGCGCCGGCGCCTGCTCGTTCTAGCATTGCACCAAACAGTACAAACAAGAATACAAATGATGTTGATACGCCAAGTGCAACACCGAATACACCTTCAGTTGTTAGCCACAGGTGCGACATTGCCTTGTTTAGGCTCGCACCTTTGTGGGCAATAACGTCTGGCATGTGAGGGCCGCCAAAGGTGTAAAGTAGGAATACTGCTGCCACAACCATAAGAGGTGGACCTAAAGCGCGTCGTGTTGCTTCAAGCAGTAGAATCATTCCGAAAACGGCCGCAACAATATCAAATGTTGTTGGTGCGCCCGAACGTTCAGCGAGTTCAGTGTAGAAAATATAGATATAAGAAGCTGAAAAGCTACCAACAAGCGCTAATATCCAGTCGACAGCAGGGATGCGATCCCGAGGCGAATTTTTCATGGCTGGATAAGCGGTAAAGGCTAGGAAAATAGCAAATGTAAGGTGAATTGCTCGAGCTTCAGTATCGTTTAAAATTGCGAAGTTAAAAATGAACGGCAGCGGAGATGCATACCAAAGTTGGAACAGTGACCAACATAGAGGCACAAACCATAAAATACGGCCTTGGATACCGTGAGGGCTACGCGCACCAGTATCTGATTGTGCCACCATTTCTTGCACATCTGGAGACGGTGTTGTTGTCTGCGTCATGTACTTTATCCTTATTATTGATGGTCTGCCTTTCTTACGAACAACGAGACATTATTTATCCCTTATCTAGTGTAGTGAACTGACAGGTAAATGCGTTTTTGTTCGTCTTTGTCTTAGGCTTGATACGAAGGTAAGTTCTCCAAATTGGAGAAACTTAAAGGTTTGCTCTTTTCACTTGGGTTATTTTTATAAACGTGAAAAGCCAATAAGGAGGGCATGCCTCCTTATTGGTAGAGTAAGCTTAAAGTAGAGTTACTTTAGAAGACCTACTTCTTTGTAGTATTTTACTGCGCCAGGGTGAAGTGGGATAGAGATACCCGCTTTAACCATGTCTTCTTTCTTCAAGTTAGCAAATGCTGGGTGCAGGCGTTTGAATGTAGCGAAGTTTTCAAATACTGCCTTAGCAACGTTGTATGCAACTTCTTCAGAAACGTCTGAAGTCGTTACCATTGTTGCAGCAACACCAAAGCTGTTTACGTCAGCGTCTGTACCACGGTACATGCCAGCAGGAACTGTGCTGTAAGCGTAGTATGGGTTTTCAGCTACGATCTTGTCGATCTGTGGACCTGTTGCTGAAACCAGTTTTGCATCACAAGACGTTGTTGCTTCTTTGATTGATCCGTTCGGGTGACCAACCATGTAGATGAATGCATCAATCTTGTTATCACAAAGTGCTTGTGAGCGCTCAGAACCTTTTAGTTCAGAAGCAAGCTTGAAGCTGTCGTTAGTCCAACCCATAGCGTCCATTACAACACCCATGGTTGCACGATCACCAGAGCCTGGATTCCCAATGTTTACACGCTTGCCAGCAAGGTCAGCAACATTGTTGATACCAGCATCGGTGCGAGCGATGATGTTGAACGGTTCTGTATGTAGAGAGAACATAGCGCGAAGTTTCTTGTATTCGCCCTGATCTTTGAACTTACTTGTACCGTTGTAGCCGTGGTATTGCCAGTCCGATTGAACAACACCGAAATCAAGTTCACCAGCACGGATGGTGTTAACGTTGTAGATTGAACCACCAGTAGACTCTACAGAACAACGGATGTTGTGGTCTTTGCGGCCCTTGTTCACTAGCTTACAAATTGCACCGCCAGTTGGGTAGTAAACACCTGTAACTGAACCAGTACCTATTGTGATGAACTCTTGAGCGTTAACTGCGCCAGCGCCCATTACAGCAGCTGCAATAGCACCAACTTTAATCAGTTTGGTAAATGCCATGAATTTCCCTTCCTTTATTCATTATTAACCCTGAAACAAGTGTAGTTGTTTCTGGAGTTTCCTATTTGGAAACGGCACCTTTTTCAATCCATGTGATGAAAAAGTGTCTGAATAATATCAAAAATTGGCAGAAAATTACTCGAATGTTAAAAGATATAGCTAATAAATCTAACAAATGAGGCTTAGATATCGTGTTTAATTTGCTACTGATTTTTTTAAAATCAATGGTTTAGTGTAGATAACAGGGGGAGGGGGGATATATTCTAGGATGTGATTTGGATCACGAAGTAAATAGATATTCATGATCCATTAGTACGGTTGATAGTTATGAAACCGGGAACAATTAGCCAGCGTATTCAAACAGTTCGCATACTGAATCGAACAATTGCTTAGTGGTGACCGTCAAGGTTGGGGTGATGAAGATTGTATCATCGCCTGCGACTACACCCAGTATGCCTTCTGACTTACCTAATGAGTCTAATAAACGAGCGATAAGTTGTGCAGCACCAGGGCCTGTGTGTATCACAACTAATGCATTGTTGTGGTCAATATCTAGTACTAACTCTCTTAAAGAGCTAGAAACTGTCGGAACACCAAGTTCAGCTGGAAGGCAGTAAACCATCTCCATTTTTGCATTGCGAGTTCGAACAGCACCAAACTTGGTTAACATACGCGAAACTTTGGATTGGTTGATGCTTTCAAAACCTTCGTGTTTGAGGGCGTCAACAATTTCACCTTGCGAACCAAAACGTTCTTCTTTTAATAGAGCTTTAAAAGCGCGAACTAAGTTGTCTTGTTTTTCTGTATTGCGCATATGTCATTCTTATTCATTAACAAAGATATTTGCATATTCTCGCATACATATTCAATTTTAGCCAAAGTATCCCAGTAATTTGTTAGTCATATCACTGTAAATTTTTAATAGAATAATGTGTTATTTGCGACGAGTTATTTTGTTATTTCAGTCGATTATCGCCATAATGCGAACTCGCTGTGTAGCACGGTTTTATTGACTTGCGCGAAGTCGCAAAGCTGGCGTTAATTGATTGTAATCACTTTGTGATTAATATAGTTTTTTAACGATAATTTAGCTTTTTAGCCTTAATCTAGCTCAAGAACTACCCTACAAAGAATTTATAAGAGAAAGCTCTCAAGGAGAATAACAATGAAAGTAGCTGTTATTGGTGCCGCTGGTGGCATCGGTCAAGCCCTAGCCCTATTACTTAAGAACCGTCTACCTGCTGGTTCAGATCTTGCACTTTACGACATTGCACCGGTAACACCGGGTGTAGCTGCCGATCTTAGCCATATCCCAACCCCTGTTTCGATCAAAGGTTATGCGGGCGAAGATCCAACACCAGCACTAGAAGGTGCGGATGTTGTACTTATTTCTGCGGGCGTAGCTCGTAAGCCTGGTATGGATCGTGCGGATCTTTTCAATGTTAATGCTGGCATTGTTAAGTCTCTAGCTGAGAAAATTGCAGTTACTTGTCCTACAGCTTGTGTTGGTATCATTACTAACCCAGTAAACACAACAGTGCCAATCGCTGCTGAAGTACTTAAGAAAGCGGGCGTTTACGACAAGCGTCGTTTATTCGGTATTACGACTCTTGATGTGATTCGTTCTGAAACGTTCGTTGCTGAGCTTAAAGATAAAGATCCAGGCGATGTTCGTGTTCCTGTTATCGGCGGTCACTCAGGTGTTACGATCCTTCCTCTTCTTTCTCAAGTTGAAGGCGTAGAGTTCACTGATGAAGAGATCGCAGCGCTAACGACTCGTATCCAAAACGCAGGTACTGAAGTTGTTGAAGCTAAAGCGGGTGGCGGTAGTGCTACTCTATCTATGGGTCAAGCGGCTTGTCGCTTCGGTCTTGCTCTAGTGAAAGCGCTTCAAGGCGAAGAGAACGTGATTGAGTGTGCATACGTTGAAGGCGAAGGCGAGCACGCACCATTCTTCGCACAACCAGTTAAACTTGGCAAAGAGGGCGCAGAAGCGATCCTTAGCTACGGTGAGTTGAGCGACTTCGAACGCAACGCACTAGACAGCATGCTAGAAACGTTAAATGGCGATATTGAGATTGGTGTTGAATTCGCTAAATAAGTGATAGATAACTAAACTCTGCTAAAAAGACAGTTAACGAAAGCCGATCCTTGTGATCGGCTTTTTTGATCCTTTAGCTCAAGCGATTCGTAACGGTCTCTATAGCTAAGTTAGAGGAAAAGTTATGTCTAGTGTTCAAAAAGGAATGAATGTCGAATATTTAGGGCGTTTGGGGAAAATATTGGTTATTGATGAACAAGAACAATTTGCCCTAGTGGAGACTTACAGCGGACAATTCCAGTACGCAGTGCCAATGGCTGAGCTTGAAGAAATTGAAACTGAGCAGCCGTTATCTCTAAAGTCGAGCAGATATTGATTGGCTTTAACTCGCACAAGACGTTAAAACCAAAAAAGAGCCCTGAGGCTCTTTTGTCTATTTATAGCGTGTCGTTATTCTACTGCTAATGACGTCGGAATCACTTACTACGTTTAACAGCAAGATGTGCGAGCGTAATTAATGCTTGCTTATATTCTGAGTCAGGAAGCACAGCAAGCTCAGTTATGGCTTTATCTGCTTCTTCATAAGCTTTATTTGTAGTGTACTCCAAAGAACCTGTTTCTTTCATAACAGCCATAATATCGTCAAGACGTTCCATGCCATTGGCTTTTTCAATAGCCTCACGAATCATACTTGCTTGTTCTGGAGAGCCATTATGCATTGCGTAAAGTAGAGGCAGTGTTGGTTTGCCTTCGGCAAGATCGTCACCAACGTTCTTACCCATCTCTTTACCATCAGCTGTGTAATCCATCACATCATCAATCAGTTGGAATGCGGTACCTAGATATTTACCGTAGTTCTGCATTGCTGTTTCGATTTCAGGTGACGACTCTGTGAGAATTGCGCCGATTTGTGTTGCAGCTTCAAACAGGCGAGCTGTCTTAGAGTAGATGACTTGCATGTAGCTTTCTTCTGTGGTGTCGGGGTTGTTACAGTTCATCAATTGTTGAACTTCACCCTCGGCAATCACGTTTACCGCTTCACTCATTAGCTCGAGGATCTTTAAAGATCCTAGCGTTGTCATCATCTGGAATGAGCGAGTGTAAATAAAATCTCCAACTAAAACGCTAGCGGCATTACCGAAAGCAGCATTGGCTGTCGCTTTACCACGTCGCATGTCCGATTCGTCGACGACATCATCATGAAGCAAAGTTGCTGTGTGAATAAATTCAATAAAGGCCGCAGAGGTGATATGAGCTTCACCTTGATAACCAAGAGCACGAGCAGATAAAAGAGCAAGCAAAGGACGTAGGCGTTTGCCACCGCCGCTAACGATATAAAAACCAAGCTGGTTGATTAAACTTACGTCAGAATTAAGTTGGGCTTGAATTGTTTCATTCACTTTTGCCATATCATTGGCAGTAAGCGTTTGGATAGCTTTAAAATCCATTGTTCATCCGGCTGAAGTTAGACCCTGTAAGGCTTATACGTTGTATTTAATTGTTGAATAATACACTAAAAAACGTTGATTAATACATCACTTAAGGGCATCATTGCCGCACTTTTCTTTGGCGAACATGTTTTCGCCAATATTTTAAAAATATGGCTTGTCATAGCGCCATGATTCCCGTAGAATCTGCGCCCTATTGATTAGTTTAGCGCACACCCGAGTTGTACAATTAACAACCATAGGCTGTGCGGAAAAAGCGGAGTAAAATATGTACGCTGTTTTCCAATCTGGTGGCAAACAACACCGAGTAAGCGAAGGTCAAACACTTCGTTTAGAGAAATTAGACGTTGAAACTGGTGCAACTGTTGAATTTGATAAAGTTCTTCTTGTTGCTAACGGCGAAGAAATCGCTGTTGGTGCACCTCTTGTAGAAGGTGGTAAGGTTACTGCGGAAGTAGTACAACACGGTCGTGGCGATAAAGTAAAAATCGTTAAGTTCCGTCGTCGTAAGCACTCTCGCAAGCAAGCTGGTCACCGTCAGTGGTTCACAGAAGTGAAAATCACTGGCATTAACGCTTAAGTATTAGGAGAGTTTAACAATGGCACATAAAAAAGCTGGCGGTTCTACTAATAACGGCCGCGATTCAGAAAGCAAACGTCTTGGTGTTAAGCGTTTTGGTGGTGAATCTGTTCTTGCAGGTAACATCATCGTTCGTCAACGTGGTACTAAATTCCACGCTGGCACAAACGTTGGCATCGGTAAAGACCATACTCTTTTCGCTCTTACTGAAGGTAAAGTGAAATTTGCAGTAAAAGGTCCTAAAAACCGCAAGTTTGTAAGCATCGAAGCTGAGTAATTTAATCTTTAACTAGATTATTTATACTAGCTTTCAAGCTGAATTCAAAAGCCCTGCCGATTCGGCAGGGTTTTTTATTTATAGCGAGAATAAAAAAGTAGACGCTCTGGCTTGGGTTTTGAGAAGCTGTATGGCTTTTTGATAAACAGTTCGGTTTTTAAAAAGCAGCTTGGTTTTTAAAACACGTAAAGCAAAGAACCTCTCCTTATTTGTTCCTTGATTGCAGATCGATCTAGATCTTAGGTGATCGATCTAAACTCGGATCTGCTAGAATTTATATCACTCCTTGATGAGTGGTAACGCAACGTAAGTGCGGAGTTAAAAAATGAAATTCGTTGATGAAGCATCAGTAAAAATAGAAGCCGGTGATGGCGGTAATGGTACAGTCAGCTTTTGGCGCGAAAAATTCGTTGCTAAAGGTGGTCCTGATGGCGGTGATGGTGGTGACGGCGGTGATGTTTACATTCAAGCTGATGAAAACTTAAATACACTGATCGATTATCGTTTCCAACGTTTTTACAGCGCTGAACGTGGCGAGAATGGCCGCGGTGGCAACTGTACTGGTAAACGTGGTAAAGATATTACACTGAAAGTACCTGTAGGTACTCGTGCTGTTGACATTCACACTAATGAAATCGTTGCTGAAGTTGCTGAACACGGCAAGAAAGTAATGGTTGGTAAAGGTGGTTGGCATGGTCTTGGTAACACGCGCTTTAAGTCGTCTGTTAACCGTGCTCCTCGTCAAAAGACAATGGGTACTAAAGGCGAAGTTCGAGAACTACGCTTAGAGCTTCTTCTATTGGCTGATGTTGGTATGCTTGGCTTACCAAATGCAGGTAAATCTACCTTTATTCGCTCAGTATCTGCTGCGAAACCAAAAGTGGCTGATTACCCATTTACTACGTTGATCCCAAGTTTGGGTGTGGTGAGTGTCGTTCCTGAGAAGAGTTTCGTTGTTGCCGACATTCCTGGTCTAATCGAAGGCGCAGCTGATGGCGCAGGCCTTGGTATTCGCTTCTTGAAACACCTTGAGCGTTGTCGTGTTCTTCTGCATATGATCGATATTCTGCCGATTGACGGCTCTGATCCTATTCAGAATGCATTGACGATCATTGATGAGCTTGAGCAATACAGTGAAAAAGTTGCACAGAAACCACGTTGGTTAGTGTTTAACAAAGTTGACTTAATGCCTGAAGAAGAAGCTGACGAAAAAATTCAAGAAATCGTTGAAGCTTTAGGTTGGGAAGGCGAGTACTTCAAGATTTCTGCAGTGAACAAAATCGGCACTAAAGATCTTTGCTTTAAACTGGGTGAGTTCATGGAGAACCTACCTCGTGAAGTTGAAGCAATTGAAGAAGAAGAAAAAGTTAACTTTATGTGGGATGACTACCATAAAGATGCAATGAGCGGTAAGAACGTCGTAACTGAAGATGACGACGACTGGGATGATTGGGATGACGAAGAAGATGACGGTCATGTTATCTACGTTCGTGACTAATCCTCGCTGTTTCTTATGCTCACTTTAGTCGCTTTTTCTAAGATACGCTGATAGTTTTATTAAACCGCAATGAAAATTGCGGTTTTTTTGTATCTAAATCATGACGTCTCGCTATTTTTTATGCAAAATTTATCTTTAGATAATTAACGCCTATGGGAAGGAAATCATGGCATCGAAGCAAAGAGCGATCTCAAGACTCGTCGCTCAATCAGGACAAATGTTACTAGCACATGGTGCAGAGAGCACATTAGTCGGCGATATTATGCGCCGTATCGGTATCGCTTGTGGGGTGAATGAGGTTGAAGTTGCACTGTCAGCCAATGCGTTGGTCGTGACAACAGTAATGGATGACCATTGTATAACGACAACTAGAAGCTGTGCTGATCGTGGCATTAATATGCAGGTGATAACAGAGATTCAACGTGTTTGTATCATGATGGAGAAAGGGATTCTTGATTATGATTTAGCTTACAAGAAGATCCAAGGGATCAGCCCTGAACGTTATAACCGTTGGCTAGTTGTAGTGATGATTGGATTATCATGTGCTTCTTTTAGCCATCTTGCTGGCGGCGATTGGCACGTGTTTATCATGACCTTTATTGCATCCGCTTGCGGCATGATCGTAAGACAAGAGATTGGTCACCGTCACTTTAACCCACTACTAAATTTTGCCATTACGGCATTCGTTACTACGACCATCTCTGCTCAGGCGGTGCTCTACAATATTGGTGGTCAACCCACCATCGTGATGGCTTCGTCAGTATTGATGCTAGTGCCCGGTTTTCCCTTGATTAACTCTGTTGCGGATATGCTTAAAGGCCACATCAATATGGGGTTGGCTCGTTTTACCATGGCCAGTCTATTAACCCTAGCGACAAGCTTAGGTATTGTTGCAGCGATGAGCCTTTCAGACGTGTGGGGGTGGGCAAGCTAATGACTATCTTTGAATTATTGGTAGGCCTTCTGAACGATATGTTTTTTGCGGCGATACCTGCCGTCGGCTTTGCATTGGTCTTTAACGTACCACAACGTGCGTTGATCTACTGTGCTCTCGGAGGGTCTATTGGCCACGGTAGCCGTTATTTAATGATGCATTTCGGCATACCTATTGAGTGGGCGACGTTCTTCGCGGCTACATTGGTAGGGATGATTGGAGTCCATTGGTCACATAAGCTCTTGGCACACCCTAAAGTGTTTACCGTCGCAGCACTGATTCCCATGGTACCTGGTGTGTTTGCCTTTAAGGCGATGATTGCCATGGTTGAAATTAACCGGGCAGGATACAACCCGGAGTTATTGGCCTTGTTGATGGAGAACTTTTTGAAATCGATGTTTATTATCGCAGGGCTTGCGGTTGGCTTAGCGGTGCCCGGCCTGTTATTCTACCGCCGTAGACCTATCGTCTAGCTTCAATTTCACTCTCAAGTAAGGACAGGACCTTCGATTTATGATCATCAGTATGATAGCGGCAATGGCAGACAATCGTGTAATCGGTAAAGATAATCAGATGCCCTGGCATTTGCCTGCGGACTTTGCATGGTTTAAGCGCTCAACCATGGGTAAACCTGTCGTGATGGGACGTAAGACCTATGACTCTATTGGACGTCCTCTACCTGGTCGATTGAATGTCGTAATCAGCCGCGATGAAAACTTAGAGATTGAAGGTGTGACGACAGTTACTTCGATTGAACAAGCATTAGAACTGCTAAATGATGCTGATGAAGTGATGATTATTGGTGGCGGTTCAATTTATGAGAGTTGCTTACCTAAAGCTGACAAACTGTACCTGACTTACATCGATTTCGTTGTTAATGGAGATACTCAGTTCCCTGAGTGGGGAGAGGGTTGGAAGCAAGTTTTTAGTGAGACTTATCAATCGGATGAGAAGAATAAGCACAACATGGAGTTTGTTATTCTCGAACGTTAGATTGAGGTTTAATTCGTAATATCTTGATGCATGCTTGCGCTATTTAGCTATATCGCAAGCATGATTTTTTCGTGTTTTTATAGTGCTTCTTGAGTAAAAAACTGTCTGTCTTCCCAGCGCAGTGCCGTCAATTGTCCTCCCCAAACACACCCTGTGTCTAAACCTATCACATCTTTCCCTGAGTAGCCTTCTAATGCAGCCCAGTGTCCAAATAAAACCGTCTTATCCAGTTCTATACGTTGTGTAAGGTCAAACCAAGGTACCAAAGGCTCAACGGTAATTTCGTTTGGTGGAAGTTTACAGGCCATATCAAGTCGACCATCAGTAAAGCAAAATCGCATTCTAGTCAGACTGTTGATCGCATAGCGATAGCGCTCAATGCCTTCTAAATCTTGATGCCATAAATCAGGCGTATTGCTGTACATATTCTCGATAAGCCATTGCCATTGTTCTGATTTTAATAAGTCAGCTATTTCTCGGCTTTCGATACGTGCTCGTTCTAGATCCCATTGCGGTGAGATACCTGCATGAGACATTACGAACTCTGAATGTTCCTGAATTAAAGGTTGTTGCCTTAGCCACTCAAGTAACGTCTCCCTATCTTCTGCATCAAGGATAGTTTGAGTTTTATCTTTTGGCTTAGCCGAAAATAGCCCTAAGGAAACCGCAAGTAGATGCAAGTCATGATTGCCTAATACAACCTTAGCTGCGTCACCAAGGTTGCGAATAAAGCGTAGTGTCTCCAATGATTTAGGACCTCGAGCGACTAAATCACCAGCGACCCATAAAGTATCTTTGTGTTTATCAAAACTGATAGTTTCAAGCAGCAACTGAAGTTCGTCGAAGCACCCTTGAATGTCTCCGACAATGTAATTCGACAAAATAATTTCCTGTAAGTAGTAGAGGTGTGTACTAATTAAGAATGTTAGGGATGGCGAGCCTGAACGGGTCGACTTCAGTTATGAAATCGATGCCTTTGTGATCAGTCATAACATAATGACCTTGCATAACACCCACAGGAGTTTCGATGACGGTACCACTGGTGTAAGTATATTCATCGTTGGCTTCAATCACAGGTTGTTGCCCAACCACACCATCACCTTCAATAGTGAGTTGTTTACCGTTGGAGTCAGTAATTAGCCAGCGACGTGACATAAGTTGTACCGTTGTTTTACTGAGGTTTTTGATGGTAATGATGTAAGCGAAGACGTAGCGGTTCTTCGTAGGTTCAGATTGTTCCTCTATGTATTTAGAGTGAACCTGACATTTGATACAAGGCGTAGATATATCCATATTCGCACCTTTTGTTGTTGGTATGCTAAGGGCAAAAGACCCTATAAAAGTTTTACATAAAAAACAGGCCCCTCACCGTAGTGTAGGAGCCTTTTGACTTATTTTTCAGTGTTGTGACTGTCATGCAACCAGTTCGCCATATCGACAAACTGTTCGAGCGTCAGGTTTTCAGGGCGCATGCCAGGGTTTACCCCTAACTCTTCAAGCACCTCTTTACTGATTAAGCTTTTGTAGCAGTTACGTACTGTCTTGCGACGTTGGTTAAAACCTTCGCGACATACGCGGTCCAACCATTTAAGATCTTTTGCCGGATAAGGCAGCACTTCATATGGCTGAAGGCGTACGACAGCAGAATCTACTTTTGGTGGCGGAACGAATGCTGTTGGTGGTACTTCTAGCACTGGTGTCACTTTACAGTAGTATTGAGCCATGACTGTTAGACGACCATAAGCTTTAGTGCCAGGGCCTGCTGCTAGGCGGTTCACCACTTCTTTTTGAAGCATAAAGTGCATGTCTTGCACATCTTTATGGAACTCAAAAAGATGGAACATCAATGGTGTAGAGATGTTGTATGGCAAGTTACCGAAGATACGTAGCTTGTTGTTTGGCTTAACAAGTTGTTCGAAATCGAACTTCATTGCATCACCTTCATAGATCGTTAACTTCTCAGCAAGATCAGGGTGATTACGCAGACGTTCAGCAAGATCTCTATCCAGTTCAATTACTGTGAATTTATCGACAAGTTTGCCAACAGGCTCTGTAATAGCACCAAGACCAGGGCCAATTTCTACCAAGTTTTGGCCTGGTAGTGGGTTAATACTCGATACGATGCCATCTATAATGTATGGATCGTTAAGGAAGTTTTGACCAAAACGTTTACGCGCTTTGTGCCCTAAGTGGACATCATTTCTCATTGCTTTTTCTCTACTAATTCAATGGCGTGCGTGAGCGCTGTTCTAAAGCTCCCTGTATCGGCTTGGCCTTTCCCTGCCAAGTCTAAGGCGGTACCGTGATCGACTGATGTACGAATAAACGGTAAGCCTAGTGTGATGTTCACTGAGCGACCAAACCCTTTGTATTTCAATACAGGGAGTACTTGGTCGTGATACATACCTAAAACAGCATCTGCATCTTGCAAATATTTTTCATTAAAGATGGTATCTGCTGGCAATGGGCCAACTAAATTGATGCCATCTTTCTGGCGAATTTTTTCTAGCGTAGGGGTGATGGTTTCTATTTCTTCACGGCCTAAACAACCATCTTCACCTGCATGTGGGTTTAAGCCACACACGTAGATAGTTGGTTTCTCTATTGCAAACTTTTCGACCAAATCTTTATTCAGAATCGCAATAATTTGCTCTAATCTGTCTTCGGTCACAGCTTGAGATACATAAGCTAGTGGGATGTGCGTTGTGACTAATGCAACACGCAGCCCTTCAGTTGCCAACATCATCACCACGAGTGGTGTATTGGACTTCTCTGCAAAGAACTCGGTATGACCGCTAAAAGCAACGCCAGCTCGGTTAATTACACCCTTGTGAACAGGGCCGGTGACAATAGCATCAAATTCGTCATTCATACAGCCAATTGCGGCGGTTTCTAAAGTATTTAATACGTAATGACCGTTAGCTTCGTTGAGTTGGCCTGCGATGGCGCTTTCAGCTAATGGAACGTGTTTCACTACTAAAGTACCAGAGCGTTGGGGTTGCTTAGGCGCCATTGGGTCGTAATCCAACAGCTCAACTTCAATCCCTAACATTTCCGCTCGCTGCGCGAGTAAATTTTTATCGGCACACACCACGAGTTGATGAGGCCAACTTTCTTGAGACAAAGCCAGAGTTAAATCTGGACCTATCCCTGCGGGTTCACCTGCGGTAATGACAAGGCGTTTAGTTGTCATTTTGGTCGTCCTCAACCATTTCAACAAAGGCACTTGCTCTTACTTCTTGTAGCCAAGCGCCAGCTTCTTCATTGAACTTGCGGTTAAATAGTATTTGGTAAGCTTTGTTCTTCAAAGCAGAATCCGTACGATCAACTTCTCTGCGGTCTAATACTTCAACAATGTGCCAACCGTGAACCGTTTTAAATGGTGCGCTGATTTTCCCTTCAGGAAGAGTTTCTACTTGGTGTTTGAACTCTGGAACATATAAATCAGGCGTTTGATAACCTAGTTCGCCATCTTGAACTGCAGAACCTGGGTCTTGGCTGTACTGCTGAGCAAGCTCTCCAAAGGTCGCTTCACCAGCGTTCACGCGACGAGTGATTTCTTCAAGTTGTTCTTTGGCACCGTCATCACTCAGGATTACGGTAGGTTTAATCAGGATATGACGTGCATTAACTTCGGTAACAGCAACGGTTTCTAAGCCTTTTACGTCTTCAATTTTTAAAATATGGAAGCCAACACCGCTGCGGAAAGGACCGATAATGCTGCCTTTGTTTTGCATTTTGATTTGGTCTGCAAAAATGGTTGGCATCTCTTCTTTTCGCATCCAACCCCAATCACCACCTTGTAGTGCTTTCGGGCCTTTAGAGTAAGTATAAGCCATGGTGCTGAAGTCTTTACCTGAGTTTAGCTCTTCAACTAAATCGTTAGCTTGAGCTTCTAGCTCTTCCTTTGTTTGGTCATCGTTAAAGCGAAGTTGAATGTGTCCAATTTTGTATTGAACGGTCGCGTTAGTTTCTTGCGCTAAGATGTCTGCTAGGTTATCGACTTCAGCTGGAAGAATGTTGATGCGGCGACGAACTAAGGCGTTACGAGCTTCACTGGCTGCAATTTCTTTTCTTACTTGCTCACGGAATGCATTGTAGCTAAGGCCCTCTTCTGCAACCGATGCGGTAAGTTGCTCTACCGTTTGATTGTTGTCTTTCGCGATACCTTCAATTGCCTGGTCAAGTCGAGCGTCATCGATACGAACGCCAATACGTTCCGCTTCTTGAGTTTGAATCGTATCAATGATTAATTTTTCTAGAACTTGTTCATTCAACACGTCTTGTGATGGTAATGTTTGACCGCTTTTCTTCGCGTTTGCACGTAACGTCTTCATTGAAGCGTCGATATCGCTTTGTAAAATTACGCCTTCGTTAACGATCACTTTTACGCTATCGAGTTCAACTGGCGCAGCATAGCTTACAGATAAAGTACAAGCCGATGCGATAGCGATTAATGTGCGTTTCCACAATGTCATGTGTAGTCCTTTAAATTTACTGATGTTTTATCAATAAAGAGAATTAATTATTTAAGAAGAATGGGCGACCGTAACTTAGAGAGTTGTCTGAACTACTATCCCCAACTGCGCCTGAATCAGAGCCTAGATTAGTACCAAAGCCAACAATACCGAAATTCACACCAAAGTTATTTTCATATTCAGGTGTAGTATTTGGATCACTAATATTATTTGTCAACTGGTTGCTATACGTAAATCCGATATACCAACAATCCGATTTATAGTTCAAGCGAGCCAACCACTCTAGATTCTCTTGTGTCGTTAAATCATAGAAGTATTGAGCACTGGCATTCCACTTCCGCGAAATTTGATAAGCACCAAGCAAACCGGCTTGAGAGATACCATCACGAGTTATTGACCCAACATCGATACTTTCGCCTACATTATCCTCAATATATTCTTCCGTAACATAGCGATAGTTGGTTTGTATATAACCACCAGCAAAGCGGTATTCAAGTGTACTGTTGGCAAGTTGCATTGAAGCTGAGTCAATGTCGTATTGCACGCCACCATGGTAGAACAGATAATCATCGTAGTTGAAGTCCATTTCAATAGCCCAAGATGAATAATTGGTTTTTTCGCCCGAGTCTTCGCTGCTGCTCAGAGCTTGCTTTGTGTCTTTGTCGAAATAAAAAATTTGACCAAAAGAGATATTAAGACGTTCTTTATATTCGTCATCAAAGAATCGAGATGACGCGCCATAACTTATCTGGTTTGCCGCTGCAATACGATCTACACCACTGTATTTACGGCTTCTGAATAGGCCGTAGTAATCGGTCTGTAGTAGCGTTGTATCGTAAAGGCCAATATCGCTTTGATCTTGTTCGGGAACATACAGGTACTGTACTTGTGGCTCGAGTGTTTGAGTGTAGTTGTTGACTATCTTGGTATCTCTTTCTAGAACGATACCAGCGTGACTTCTAAACTCAGGAATCACTCGACTTACCGATTCCTCTAGGCCTTCGTAATCGGAACCAGAACCAGTGTCAACACCATCAAGATCCTGTTGATAATAAGTACCAAGTAATCGAGCTTCTGTTGTCCACGTACCCCAGGTGTTGCCGACAGGAATCGTAATACCAGGTTCAACGTGGACACGAGTTGCGGATGGCTTGCCCGAGGCGTCTGTATCGAATAATGAAACATGACTGATTAAATCGAAGTCTAGGTAATCCATCACCTCAGGAGCATAATAGTTATACTCAAGTTGTGGCATTAAGCGATAAGGCAAGTTATTACTTGTTGTGAGGACTTGGAAGTCTCGGACCAATACTGATGCATCCCAGTTTTGAGAACGGTAAGTTGCTTGCCCTTCTTGAAGTAATTGTCCATCTTCACGACTACCGATTCCTGAACTCATATCCGTAAAATAATCAATATCACTGACTTTAGAGTAATCGACTTCGAACAACCAAGATTGCTGAAATATTCCTGAATGTTCTAGTTGGAAACCCCAACGATCGCCTTTGTCTGTGTACTTTTGATCGTCTGGTAAATATTCAGACTCGAGGCTGCCTGAACCGAAGTCACTCAAGTATCTGAATTTACTGTTAAGTTGAGTGCCACGCTCTTGCATATACTTGAAGGTGGTTTCCAAGTCGTAGTCTGGAGCTAAGTTCCAATAAACAGGAATCTCCGCTTCAAAACCATCGCTAGAACCGTATGACACGGTTGGATACAAGAAACCGGTTTTACGTGTATCACCGACTGGTACGGTTAAATACGGTAAGTAAAAAACAGGGACACTTTGGATCTCAAAGCGTGGATTATAAAAAGTAGCTTGTTCTTCGTTCTGGTCGACGCTGATACTTGATGCTCTTAGGCGCCAGGCGTTGTCGCCAATAGGGCAAGAGGTAATGGAACCGTCTTCGATTTCATAAACTGCTTTGCCCGTCTTAGATACGTAGACTGCATTACCGCGCCCTGGCTCGCAAAGAAATTCGTAATCGGTATTTTCTAGCGTCATTTCATCTGTAGTCAGATTATTCGTTGCTCTGTCTGACACTGACTTGATTTGACCATCACTAAAGTTTACGTTGCCTTCAGCTACAACGATGTTTTCTTGTTGGTGTAGAGTTACATTGTCAGCAAGAATGGTTTTATTTCCTTGCGTAACTCTTACATCTCCTGAATATATTGCTTTGTCACCATTGATAGCTTCTAAGCGATCTGACTCAACATGAGCGGGTAGCTGTGTCTCGTTTTCTGCAGCGGGCTCGATCAAGCATTGATCTATAGAGGGCATTTCCTGCACACTACTATCGGTAATTGTTTCAGCTTGAGTTGTCGACACGTATAACGCTGTCGTTATCGACGCGGCTAACAAGGTGCGGGAAAAACATTGCATGAAGTTGAACTATCCTGTGTCACTAGATGAAGGGTTGATCTAGTATCAATCCAATTAATAAACCATTTTCCTTATGATAAAGGAAATATTAGCATTCAGCATCATCAGACAGCATTACTCAGACAAAATTCATAGATAGAGAACACATAATGCAAATATTTGGCAAAATTTTGGGCGCTTTTTTTGGCTTTCTATTTGGAGGGCCGCTTGGTTTAGTTTTTGGCCTATTTTTAGGGCACCAATTCGATAAAGCTCGCCGATTGAACCAATCTGGTTTCAATAGTTCTGGTTTTGGTCGAGGTCCAAGCCAAGCAGAAAGACAGAACGAGTTTTTTAAATCCGCCTTTGCGGTTATGGGGCACGTTGCTAAAGCGAAAGGGCAGGTAACGCCGGAAGAGATTCAACTCGCTTCTACCATGATGGAACGCATGAACCTGCATGGCGAACAGCGCAAAGCGGCGCAAGATGCATTCCGAGATGGAAAAGAGAGCGACTTCCCTCTGAGCGACGTACTTGAGCGTGTAAAAATCTCATCGGGTGGTCGTTTTGATCTTTTGCAGTTCTTTTTAGAGCTACAAGTCTCTGCTGCGTTTGCTGATGGAAGCTTGCACCCGAGTGAGCGTCAGGTTCTGCATAAGATAGCTCAAGGCCTAGGGTTTTCGGCAGAGCAACTAGAGCGCCGCTTGCAGATGCAGGAAGCAGCGTTCCGTTTCCAACAGCAAGGTGGAAGCTTTGGGGGGAATCAAGGCCATGGGCAATCATCAGGTTGGCAACAGGCTTCGCAACAGAACCAGCTTGGCGATGCATATAAGGTTCTTGGTGTGAGTGAAAGTGCTGATGGTAAAGAGGTGAAGAAAGCCTACCGTAAATTGATGAATGAGCATCACCCAGATAAACTGATGGCGAAGGGCTTACCGCCTGAGATGATGAATGTTGCGAAAGAAAAATCGCAAGAAATTCAAAATGCTTATGACCTGATAAAGAAGGTCAAAGGTTTTAAGTAATCGAACACCAAACCGAGTAATAACAAAGTTACTCGGTTTTTTATTAAAGGGAATTATATGACGTTAACGTATCAGAATGTTCTAGAGTTTTGGTTCGATGAATTGACGCCTAAAGATTGGTTTACTGGCGGCGCCGAGATTGACGCTTTGATAGCGTCTCGTTTTTCTGAACTGCACAAAGCCGCCATTCAAGGTGAGTTATTTGAATGGCGTCAGACAGCAGAGGGTCGCTTGGCTGAGATTATCGTGCTTGACCAGTTTTCTCGGAATCTTGGTAGAAATAGTCCAGATGCGTTTACTGCAGATCCTATGGCGTTGGTTCTAGCTCAAGAAGCGGTAGCGGGTGGCTTTGATCACCAACTCAATCAACAACAGAAAAGCTTCCTCTACATGCCTTATATGCACAGCGAATCTTTGCTGATGCATGAACAAGCGGTGCTGCTTTTTTCCCAGACAGGGCTAGAGAATAACCTTGATTTTGAGTTTAAGCACAAGGTGATCATTGAGCGTTTTGGTCGTTACCCCCACCGCAATGAAGTACTAGGTCGAACTTCGACTCCTGAGGAAGTTGAGTTCTTACAGCAACCAGACTCAAACTTTTAATTGTGGATATACGGTCAAAGAATTGATAAGAGGCTAGTGGTTAATAAAACCTCTAGCCTCTTTTTTTGTTTAGCTTTAGTGATTAACTCTCGCGTTAGAACTAGTTTGCTTGGTTAAGTGACCAATCATAGTCATAACTTATTTTCCCCGTGTACGTTACCGGCTTTGTTCTGTATTTATCTAAGTGTTTAATCAGTTGTTGTTGGTTGCCAAAATCAACAGCAAACCATTCGTAAATCGATGACAATTGAAGCTGGTTGTTGTTAACCAATACACCCTTATCACTATTGATATACTCAGCTGCAGCGAGTTCTAGCAACATTTCTGTATTATCAGAAGTAAATGCTTGAGATTGTAGATTAGGACAACCTAGACTTGCACAGTTCACCGCGTAATGAGTGCGAGGGTCTTGCCAAATCGGTCTTAAAATTCGATGTTCGATATCATTGAGTGTCAGTGTCTTTCCATTAACTGCAACTACATCATCTCCCCAAGGTCCAAAACTGAATAGTCCGCCGAGCTTAGTGATAGATTTAATTGGGTATGCATTAAGAATCAAATCAACAGTCACTGCATTGTATAGGTTAACCCAATAGGCATACTGTTCAGCTTTTGGATAGTCGAGAGGGTCAATCTGTTCAAGTCGGCTTATGTACTGCTTCAGTTTGGTTTTGTCTGAAGAACTCACCGTTTGATATCTAACTAAGGCGTGTTGACCTTGTTTTACTAAATAGTTATCGAGGAATTGTTGCCAATCTTGATGAGAAACTTGCTCAGAGTTGGCTTCATTACTTTGATTCCAGTAAGGCCAAAGTTCGGACTTAGGCGCAGACCACGCGAAGGTTGAGAAAAGTAGGCTGATAATAACAAGTAGTTGTTTCATGGCATTCTCCTGATGACTGACTACTAAGACCTTGTGGCTTACTATTTTCTTTCATAGCTCTTCAGTTTAACCACAGAGTTGAGTTAAATGAATAAGTTGAATCGAATAAAAAAGGTTGGCACTGGGCCAACCTTTAGGTGTTATTGAAAACGCTTACTCTATTTCTAGACTGTGCTATTTCATGGTTCTTTATTTCAGGAAGCTAGGAATCTTTGCTTCAAATTCTGAGATTTTATCGGCGTGCTGAAGTGTAAGGCCTATGTTGTCTAAACCATTCAGTAAGCAGTGACGACGGAACTCATCAATTTCAAACGAGTATTCTTTACCATTAGCACTGACTTTCATCGCTTCTAAATCAACAGTGATTTCAGCGCCTTCATTCGCTTCTACGAATTGGAATAGCTCATCTACCTCTTGCTCAGTCAATCGAACTGGCACCATTTGGTTGTTGATCGAGTTACCATAGAAGATGTCTGCGAAGCTTGGCGCGATCATCACTTGAATACCATAATCAGCAAGCGCCCAAGGTGCATGTTCACGAGATGAACCACAACCGAAGTTTTCACGAGCTAGGAGAATTGAAGCACCTTTGTAGCGAGGAGCGTTCATTACAAACTCTGGGTTTGGTTGTTGGCCTGCATCATCTAGGAAGCGCCAATCGTGGAATAAGTGCTTACCAAAACCGATGCGGTTTACTTTCTGTAGAAACTGCTTTGGAATGATCGCATCCGTATCGATGTTGGCCGTATCTAGAGGAACGACTAATCCGGTGTGTTGTTGAAAACCTGACATGTTAAATCCTCTAATTAAAGTTCACGAATATCGACAAAGTGACCAGCGATTGCTGCTGCGGCTGCCATTGCTGGGCTAACTAGGTGCGTACGACCATCACGGCCTTGGCGACCTTCAAAGTTACGGTTTGATGTAGAAGCACAGCGTTCTTGTGGACCAAGGCGGTCGTTGTTCATTGCAAGACACATAGAACAACCTGGCAAGCGCCATTCGAAGCCGGCTTCTTTAAAGATTACATCTAAACCTTCAGCTTCTGCTTGTGCTTTAACTTGCTCTGAGCCCGGAACGATCAATGCTTGAACATGTTTCGCTACTTGGCGGCCTTTCGCTACCGCTGCTGCTGCGCGCATATCTTCGATACGAGAGTTAGTACAAGAACCCACGAAGACCTTATCGACGTTGTATTCAGATAGAGATTTACCTGCTTCTAGCCCCATGTAAGCCAACGCTTTTTCAGCCGATGCTTTTTCAACAGGATCTGCGAAGCTTTCTGGTGCTGGGATTGGTGTGTCTACTGAAATAACCTGACCTGGGTTAGTACCCCAAGTGACTTGTGGTTTGATTTCAGCTGCTTCTAGCGTGACAACTGCATCGAATTCTGCGTCAGCATCGGTTTTCAATGTGTTCCAGTATTCGATTGCCGCTTCTAAGTCTTCGCCCTCTGGAGAGAACTTACGACCTTTTATGTACTCGTATGTGGTTGCATCTGGAGCGATTAGACCCGCTTTCGCGCCTAGCTCGATTGCCATGTTACATACTGTCATACGACCTTCCATTGTAAGGTCTGTAATTGCCTCACCACAGAATTCAACTACATAGCCTGTTCCGCCTGCAGCTGTTGTCTTGCCGATGATCGCGAGCACGATATCTTTGGCTGTAATACCTTCTGCGACTTTGCCTTTTACTTCGATCTTCATGGTTTTAGCGCGCGCTTGTTTTAGCGTTTGAGTCGCTAGAACATGCTCTACTTCTGAAGTACCGATACCGAATGCTAATGAACCAAATGCACCGTGTGTCGCCGTGTGTGAGTCACCACATACGATGGTCATACCCGGCAGAGTAATACCTAGCTCAGGCCCCATTACGTGCACAATACCTTGGTATTTGTGGTTTAGGTCGTAAAGCGTGACACCAAACTCTTCACAGTTCTTCGATAGCGTTTCCATTTGGATACGAGCCATCTCACCAGAAGCGTTGATGTCTTTGGTTTGTGTCGATACGTTGTGATCCATGGTCGCGAAGGTTTTGCCTACTTGGCGAACTTTACGACCTTTTTCACGCAGGCCATCAAAGGCTTGTGGCGACGTTACTTCGTGGACTAAGTGGCGATCGATATAAAGAATTGGCGTTTCGCCCTTCGCTGCAACTGCAACGTGAGCGTCATAAACTTTTTCGTATAAGGTTTTTGCTTGCTGGTTTGTCGACATAGCTTTTCTTCCTTGGGAGTATCAGTCCCAGTGTTTGTTTCGAGCCAAGTCATGCGGTTTAAGCAGACTTGGCTTGATATTATTCTTATGTACTTGCTTCTAATCTAAGCATCTCGCTTATGAAGCTAAGATGTACTCAGCGATCTTGTCACCCATTTCTGAGGTAGTCAGTGCTTGGTTCTTACCTGCAAGGTCTGCCGTTAGCTCGCCTGCAGAAAGTGCTTTCGATACCGCCGCTTCGATGTCTTGTGCTGCTGCTTCTTCGCCTAGGCTGTAACGAAGCATTAGTGCTGCAGAAAGAATTTGCGCGACTGGGTTTGCAATGTTCTTACCTGCGATATCTGGTGCGCTGCCACCTGCTGGTTCATATAGGCCGAAGTTGCTTTCGTTTAAGCTTGCAGAAGGAAGCATACCCATCGAACCCGTGATCATTGCACACTCATCAGAGATGATGTCACCAAAGATGTTTGAACATAGCATTACGTCAAACTGAGATGGATCTTTGATTAGCTGCATGGTCGCGTTGTCGATGTACATATGGTTTAGCGTGACATCTGGGTAATCTTTTGCGATCTCTTCAACCACTTCACGCCATAAGATAGAGCTCTGCAGAACGTTCGCTTTGTCGATTGAGTAAACATTTTTGTTACGTAGACGTGCAGATTCAAACGCAATCTTTGCAATACGTTCGATTTCGTAACGGTGGTAAACCTCTGTATCAAAAGCTTTCTCAGTTGCGCCTTCGCCTTCACGACCTTTAGGTTGGCCGAAGTAGATACCGCCGGTTAGTTCACGAACAACAACGATGTCGAAACCATTACCTGAAATGTCAGCGCGTAAAGGAGAGAAAGACTCTAAACCCTTGTGGATTTGCGCAGGACGTAGGTTACAGAACAGTTGGAAGTGCTTACGTAGAGGAAGTAGGGCACCACGCTCTGGTTGATCGTTTGGTGGAAGGTGTTCCCACTTAGGACCGCCAACCGAGCCAAATAGTACTGCGTCAGATTCTTCACAGCCTGTTACTGTCGTTTCTGGAAGTGGACAGCCGTGGTTATCAATGGCGATACCACCAACATCATACTCTTCACGAGAAAAGCTAATCGCGTGCTTCTTTTCAATCGCGTCTAGCACTTTGTGTGCTTGCTGCATTACTTCTGGGCCAATGCCATCACCAGGTAGTACGGCAATTTTGTATGATTTATCTGTCATGTTAATCCTTTAATTCTTGTTACTGAGCGGTTTGGCTCGTTTTAAATTTTGTCCCTAAAGCCAACAACATCGGCTCTAGGGCTCTGTTATTGGGTATTAAACTGTTGCGAATTTTTGTTGTTTCATTTCAGCGATAGTGTCTGCACGTTGAATACTATTGATAACATGCAGTAACGCTTGACCAGAAGCTTCAACGATATCTGTTGAAACACCTGTGCCGTGGTACTTACGGCCTTTATAATTCGCAATGATATCCGCTTGGCCTAAGCCATCTTCGCCTTCACCTTTTGCAGTAAGGTCGAATTTATCCAATGCAATTTCGTAACCCGTTAAGCGGTAGATACATTGGTATAAAGCATCAACAGGGCCGTTACCTACAGCCGCTTCGCATTTTTCTTCATCACCACATTGCAATTTGATGCTGGTGGTAGACATAACACTACCAGATTGTACGCTTAGGTAGTTAAGTTTATAGAAGTCATCTTCGTCACGTAGATTGGCGAAGTGCATTAATGCTTCTAGGTCGTAATCGAATACTTGACCTTTACGGTCAGCTAGCTTCAAGAAGTCTTCGTACAATGAATCTAGGTTGTACTCATTATCTTTATAACCCATTGCGTCCATATGGCTCTTAACAGCCGCTCGGCCACTACGACTTGTTAGGTTCAATGCCTTGTTTTTCAAGCCAATAGACTCAGGTGTCATTATCTCGTAAGTGTTCTTATTCTTAAGCATGCCATCTTGGTGAATACCTGAAGAGTGACTGAATGCGTTGGCACCGACGATAGCTTTATTGTCTTGAATTGGCATGTGGCAAAGCTGGCTCACCAACTTACTTGTACGGTGAATCTCTTTATGATCTAAGCCGGTATGAACCCCCAAAAACTCTTGGCGAGTTTTGATGATCATTGCGATTTCTTCTAAAGAACAGTTACCCGCACGCTCACCAATACCATTGATTGTGCCTTCAATTTGTCGAGCACCCGCTTGAACGGCAGCGATTGAGTTAGCAACCGACATACCCAAGTCATCGTGACAGTGAACAGAGATGATTGCTTTATCGATGTTGGGTACGCGATCAAATAGTGTTTGGATAATGCCACCGAATTCATTCGGTACTGTGTAGCCAACGGTGTCTGGAATGTTGATGGTTTTTGCGCCTGCGTTAATCGCGGCCTCAACCATACGACATAGGTTGTCGATAGGGGTGCGACCAGCATCTTCACAAGAGAACTCAACATCGTCGGTGTAGTTACGTGCATGTTTTACTGCTTTCACTGCCATCTCTACGACATCATCGTAGCTACGGCGTAATTTGTCTTGTACGTGAACCGTTGATGTTGAGATGAAGGTATGAATACGGAACTGGTCAGCTACTTTTAGTGCTTCTGCAGCGGCGTCTATATCTTTTGCAACGGCACGAGAAAGCGCACAAATACGGCTACCTTTAATGTGTTTAGCGATGGTTTGTACGGACTCAAAATCACCTGGAGAAGAGATAGGGAAGCCAGCTTCGATAACATCCACACCCAGTCTCTCAAGAGCGTAAGCGATCTGTAACTTCTCTTTTACTGTCAGGCTTGCAGCCAATGCTTGCTCGCCGTCACGTAAGGTCGTATCAAAAATTATTACTTGATCGTTCATGGGTGCTTCCTTATATCGATAATGAATCGATTGCTATCCAAATTATTATTAAGAATGATGTTCTTTTAAAAGTGCCAGTTACAAAAAAACCCGCTCAGCGCGGGTTTTAATATTTGTGTAGTTCTTGACCCACAACTTACCCGCGCGATTGGTTCACGATAAGGAGAAGTTTCAGCAGTCGAGAAGAAGAAAAAATCATTACACAAATATCCGTAAATAAACTGTTAACACCATATTTACCGCAATTTATTCTAAGCGTCAAACAAGAAAATCCAATATCAGTGTGCATCGCTGGTGTTTTTGTTTGGTTTATGCTGTTTTTGTCCATTATGTTGGTTTATTCATTTGTTTGTTGGTTTTGTGTTGGCGGGTTAGTTTATCGATTGGCTTATGTATAGGTTAAAACTTTGTAGTAAATCTTTTTGTTGGAACGATTCACCAGCAAAATCGAATGTGCGGCGAAATTAATTAATCAATTGATTAAATAATGAGTAATTAATCTTCTACAGTTGTGCTTGTTTATCTCTATAATTAATCAAACGATTAATTATAGAGCAGGTCAAAGCAATGACAGTACGTAAAGCCGGGCGACCTCAGCAGAACCTTGATGTGCGGCAACTACTCATTGAACACGCTCGGGATCTGTTCGTTGTTCAATCCTACGATAAAGTATCGACACGCCTAATTGCAGAGCGTGCTGGAGTAAACATTGCCATGATCCGTTATTACTTCGGTAATAAAGCGGGGTTGTTCGAGGCGATGCTGCGGGAAACGCTTCGTCCGATGCAGCTACAAATGCAGAAGTTAGTTGAAGAAAGCAGTCATGAGAACTTTCTCGATTTAATGCGGACTTACTACAAAGAGATGGTTAAAGTGCCCAATTTTCCTCGCTTGATTGCCCAGGTAATGAATATGCCGCCATCGGAAGTGCAAAGAGAGTTGCTCGAAAAGGTCTTCCTCGATGTTGCCAAACCGGCGCAAGACGTCATTTTTGAAAAGCTTGTTGAACAGGGAATATTGAAACAAAACATGGATCCAAAACTGTGTCGTGTTTCGTATATAAGCTTGATGGTTTTCCCCTTTATTGCACCACCTCCTTTACTAGCGATTCATGGTATTGAGCTTAATGAAGAGTTTCTAAATCGTTTAATCGAACACAACATCCAATTGATGACCGAAGGCTTTATTAATGTAGAGAGCACTTCGACCTTGCAGGAACCAAGATAATGAAAATAAGTAAAAAACTCCTCTTTTTTCCAGCGTTGGCAGTTGGTGTAATTGGTTTGGTGGTTGCGATTAATTTGAAGCCGGATCTTCCAACTAAACCTGCGGGTGACCGAGCTCGTTTAGTGGAAACTCTAAGCTTAGAACAGCAACTGATAGCGCCATTAGCGGTTGGCTTTGGCAAAGTGGTGCCAAAAGTCGAATGGAAAGCGATTGCTGAGGTGACAGGACAGATTGTGTATCGACATCCGGATCTTGATAAAGGCCAAGTGATCCCTGCAGGAACGGTTGTACTCAAGGTTGATCCTTTGGATTACGAGCTGAAGCTGATACAAGCGGAAGCGGATCTTAAATCAAGCCAAACTTCGCTAGCAAAATTGAATCAAGAAGAAGACAACCTGAATCAGACTCTAAAGATCGAAAAGAATCGCTTGGTGATCAGCAATAAAGAGCTACAACGTAAACAAGACCTGCGTAAGAAAGGGCTGACATCTCAATCGGATGTCGACCTCCAACAACAAAGCGCGTTGTCTCAACAGAAGTTAGTGTTAGATATTGCTAACCAAATTACCTTGATGCCTGATGAAAAACGCGTCGCGGAGGCCGTGATTAAGGTGAACGTGTCTAAGGTGAAAGAGGCACAACGCTCTTTGGATAAGACGACCATCACTTTGCCAAGAGCGATGCGAATTGCTCAAGTCGATATCGAACAAAACCAAGTAGTTAATCTTCAGCAAGAAATGTTTGTTGCTCATGGGATTAATATTATGGAAGTTGAGGCACAACTTTCTATTCACGACATGCAAACTTTAGCTTCAAGTTTTACTCAATTCCCTCGCGATGCTGCTGGAATTCCAACCCCTGACCAAGCACCGATCAAAGCGAGTGTTCAACTGAATAGTGGCAGTTTGAATCTGAGCTGGCCTGCAAAGGTAGCGAGAATTAGTGAAACCGTTGATGAAAACCAAGCGACGGCGGGGATTATTCTCGAGATCGCTCAAGACTATTCACAACTGCAGCCAAGCAATGCGACCCCTTTGGTCAACGGTATGTTTGTAAAAGCTGAGATTGAAGGTGTAGCAAATCTAAGTTGGGTGTTGCCTGAACGAGCGCTACATGGTGACAAAATTTATCTAATGGACGATAACTCTCGTCTGAAAATGGTGAATGTTGAAGTGCTTTATCGTAGAGACAACCAAGTGGTTGTGAACGGGGAGCTTCAAACGGGCGACAAACTGGTTCTCAATGACTTATTACCAGCCATTGAAGGCATGTTACTCAAAGAATCGGGCTCAAAAGAAGTGGCACTTGAACCTGATACTCAGGAGAGTGCGTCATGATCAAGTTTTTCTCTAGGCACCCAACAGCAGCGAACCTGTTGATGCTTGGGTTGTTGATTATGGGCTTAACCTCATTATCAACCATTAAGCGTGAGACTTTCCCTGCCTACGACCCACCTTACATCATGGCGGCCATTGTTTATCCCGGAGCTTCCCCACAAGAAGTGGAAGAGAGCTTATGTGTACGAATGGAAGATGCTGTTGATGGCCTAGCCAACATTGAAGAAACTCAGTGTGAGGCGATTGAAGGCAGCGCGCGTTTAATTCTGAAGCTCAATGAGAAAGCAGACATCGGTCGAATGCTGGTGGACGTGCAAACTCAGATCAATTCGATCAATGATTTTCCGAGCGAGATTGAATCTCCGGTTGTTCAAGAGCTGGATTGGAATGAACCGGTTGTTGATATCGCGATTACAGCAGAAACGTCATGGCCGGAACTTAAGGCCTATGCGGAAGACTTAAAACGTACCATGAAGCTCGATTACGACGTTTCATTGGTCGAAGTCAGTGGATTCTCGGATCACCAATATCGTGTGGAACTGGATACCCAAGCCATTCGTCAGTTAGGTTTGAGTGTCGGTGATATTGCGGACCAAATCGGTCGTCAGAATGTAAAGCTACCGAGCGGCAATGTTGAAACGCCAGACAAAAACTTCCTGATTCGTTTTGATGAGAGACGCATCACTCCGGTTGAATTAGAGAGTATCGTGGTGGGTTCTGCGCCGAATGGTTCAGTGATCCGTTTGAGGGATATTGCCAAGATCACCGATCGCTTTGAACTGGATGAACAGAAGGTTCTGTTTGATGGTAAGCCTTCTGCGCTATTGAAGATCAGTAAAAACAAAGAAGATGATGCGCTACGAATCAAAGAGAACGTTACTCGATTCGTGGAAGATCAAAGCGCGATTGCCCCCGATGGCGTGACGCTACAAATGACCAATGATCTATCATCGGTACTCTGGGATCGTCTAACCATGATGGTACGCAACGGCTGGCAAGGTATTGTGCTGGTGTTTGCTACTATGTGGTTGTTCTTCAGTTTGCGATATTCATTCTGGGTTGCGGCAGGTTTGCCCGTAGCCTTCCTTGGTGGCTTGTTCTTAATGGCGAACCTTGGCCTATCGATCAACATCATGTCACTGGTCGGCTTATTAATGGCGATTGGTATTATGATGGATGACGCCATCGTGATTGCCGAATCGATAGCCTCCCATTTAGATAGGGGGCAAAACGTTGATGATGCGGTGTACAACGGTGTTAAGAAAGTGCTCCCCGGGGTGTTATCTTCTTTTTTAACTACAGTGTGTATTTTCGGTAGCTTACTATTCCTTGATGGGGAAATGGGCGCGGTGCTTAAAGCGGTGCCTCAGGTACTTATCTTGGTGTTGTCTCTGAGTTTAATCGAAGCGTTTCTTATTTTACCCAATCACTTATCTCATTCATTACACAAAGAAAAAAATGATAAGCCAGCGCTGCGCTTCAAAGTAGTGTTGCTTGAAAAATTTGAGAACTTCCGCAATACAACTTTGATGAACATGGTCGAGAAGGTCGTGACGTTCCGCTATGCATTTATGGGCGGAGTGCTGACACTGTTGTTGCTTTCTATTGCCTTGATTGCGGGTGGTGCTGTTAAGTTCCAACCTTTCCCCGAATTGGATGGAGACATTGCTGAAGCGCGTATCATTCTTCCGCCGGGGGCGTCATTGTCTCAAACCGAGAGAGTCGTCGATAAAATAGTCGCGTCTGCTGAGCGTTTGAACGTGCGGTGGAGTGAAGAGGTCGAAGAGGGCAATGAGTTGGTGGAACACATCACGAGCCAATTTAATGCTAATGCTGATGCCAGTGAATCTGGACCGCATCTCGCGACTGTCCGTTTAGATCTGCGTGGTGCAGAAAGTCGAAACACGGTGATCGATGATTTCATTGATGCATGGCGAGAAGATATCGGTGACTTGGCAGATCCTATCTCGTTAGTTTTTAAACAACCCACCATGGGGCCTGGCGGTCGTGCTATTGAGATCCGCGCTAAACATGATGATCTTGCAGCGTTGAAATCGGCTTCTTTGGATATTCAGGAATACCTCAATCAGTTTGATGGCGTGCATGGTGTTCTAGATGACATGCGCATGGGTAAAGAGGAGATCTTAGTGAAGCTGCGCCCAGGAGCCGAAACCTACAATGTGAATGGGCAGATGATTGCTTCTCAGTTGCGTGCTGCATTCTTCGGGCAAACGGCGGATGAGATTCAAATCGGTGTTGAGAATATCTCGATAGAGGTGCGTCTTGATAAGGAACAAGCGGGCGACATACAGCAGCTGGCTAACTTCCCGATCATTACCGCCGACGGCAGTCAGATCCCGTTAGCAACGTTGGCGACATTAGATTTCCAACGTAACTACGTGCGAATTCAGCGTATTGATGGACTGAGAACTATCAGCATCTTTGGTGATATTGATAATAAGAAGGCGAGCTCGTCGGCGATTTTGGCTCAGTTCCAAAAAGATGAAGCAGCCAAGCTCATTCAAAAATACCCAGGCTTGCGCTTTGATTTTGAAGGTGAAGCCAAAGATGCCGCTAAGACAGGAGCATCAATGGGTAAAGGGTTCTTACTCGGCTTATTCGGTGTGTTTGCGATTCTTAGCTATCAGTTCCGAAGCTACTTAGAGCCTGTGGTCGTGATGTTAGCCATTCCACTCGCCTTTATTGGCGTGGTTGTTGGTCACTGGATACTTGGGCACGCTTTGAGTATGCCAAGCATGATGGGCTTTGTGTCGCTGGCCGGAATCGTGGTCAATGATTCTATTTTGTTAGTGCAATACATTCGCCATCACGTCGATGAAGGCGATAGCGTACATGACTCAGTGGTGAAAGCGAGTCGCGAGCGTTTCCGAGCAGTATTTTTGACTTCAATGACCACAGCCGCAGGTTTGCTACCACTGCTAACAGAAACCAGCTTGCAGGCTCAGGTTATCCAACCGCTGGTGATATCAATTGTGTTTGGTATTTTTGCTTCGACCTTGCTAGTGCTGTTTATGATTCCGGCGGCTTACGCAATACTGGCGGACTTTGGTTTAGTGAAAAAGCACGAGCCACTCGAATTATAGACGTTGGATTAACTCCTTTATAAAGGAGCAAAATCGATTTAAAACAAAGCGACCTAGTGTCGCTTTTTTATTGGTTGAGTCTTTGTCTATCTGGGTTAACTTGCTGGGTGCGATTCTTCGTGTACATCCTTGGCCTTTCGGATGGGACAGTGGCAACACAGTCTCTAGAACAAATTTCATTTTACTTCATTCAAAACGTCACTTAACTGTCATTTGTGAGGCATAACTTGAGCCTTAACTGAATAAGGATTGTTAAGGAGATCGTATGCGTACTATCGAACCTATTGTCCGCTGGGATGTGGCATTTTCTGTTTTCTGTTTGAAGAGTCGTTATAGCGGGCAACATGCAACGCTGAGTAAAGCGATATCTCATACTGGAGATGGACACCTTTACATTTTGATTGCTCTGGTCGCGCTGTTGGTGGATAGCAATGCTGGCCGAGATTTTCTCTTGGTGGGCTTAACTGCCTTTGCAATCGAGTTACCTATTTACTGGTTTGCCAAAAATACCCTCAAGCGTCGCAGACCAGCTGAATTCTCTTCACTGCTTTACTCCCATATCGTTCCATCTGACAAATACAGCCTTCCATCTGGACATTCGGCTGCTGCTTTTGTTATGGCGACCTTAATCGGACATTTCTATCCAAGCTTGTATCTCTTTAGTTTGATTTGGGCTGCAGCGATTGCGGGCTCGCGAATCTTGCTTGGTGTGCACTTTTTAACGGATGTGCTAATTGGCGCTGTCTTGGGGATAGCTTGTACTAGCCTAGCCATCAGCTTCATTTTGTAATCACTTTTGTCAGTCGTTGCCGAGCTTAAGCTCAAACCTAAAGGAACACCCATGAAAATATTATATGGCGTACAAGGTACAGGGAATGGTCATATCGCTCGTGCAAGAGCAATGGCGGTGGCTTTTCGCCAACAAAATATCGATGTCGACTTCCTATTCTCAGGACGAGATGAGAGCAAGTACTTCTCAATGGAAGAGTTTGGGAACTATCAAACCCGCGATGGCTTAACTTTTTTCAGTGAGCAAGGGCAGGTTAAGTACGGTAAAACATTCATCAAGAATAATATCTGGCGATTTATGCGTGAAATTAACCAGATCGATCTGATGCCTTATGACTTAGTGCTTAATGACTTTGAACCTGTGACTGCATGGGCGGCTAAGAGACAGGGTGTACCATGTATTGGCATAAGCCACCAAAATGCGTTCCGCTACGATGTGCCTAAAGAAGGAGGAAACTGGATTGAACATTCAGTGATTCAGTACTTCGCGCCAACAGAGCACTCTATTGGTCTTCATTGGTATCACTTTGAGCAACCCATATTACCTCCTATAGTTCACACGCTGACTCATCATGAACAAACGACAGCGCCACAAAATTTCACTTTGGTTTATTTACCGTTTGAAGATCTTGAGGCGATTTCGGAGTTGTTGATGAAGTTCATTTCTCATCATTTTATCTGTTATCACCCCAATGTTATTGAGCACAGTCGAGTCGAAAATATTGAGTTCAAACCACTCAGTCATGCAGGCTTCCAATTTGACCTGAATCAGTGCTCTGGTGTGGTCGCTAACGGTGGCTTCGAATTGCCATCAGAAGCCTTAACTTTGGGTAAAAAGTTGCTTCTCAAACCGCTTGATGGGCAGTTCGAACAACAAAGCAATGTCGCCACGCTAGAAGCTCTGGGGTTGGCACAAACGATGAGCTTTTTAGATGCGGCTATTTTACGTAGCTGGCTCAATGAAAAACAGGCAGAAATAGTGACCTATCCCGACGTGGCAAGTGCACTCGTTGAGTGGGTTTTAGCGGGGAATTGGTCTGACCAAGATGCCTTAAGTAAACAGCTTTGGGATAAGGTGGATTTTCCTAGTTATGCATCGTTAACCTGATTCATAAGTGGAGTTTTTGAATTAACTAGCTAAACAATTCATGAGTTCAATAAATTGTAACAAATGTAACTGAACGATAGAACAGCTAAATAAGTCGAAATGAAACTCATAAATGTCTTATTTTATGTTTTTTTATAACTCCATAAATACATGATTTTAAAATGTTATTTAATCATTAAGGTAAAATTAAATTATTCTTTATCAATCTTGTTGGTAGCTCGAGATGTATTGGTTAATAGTAATGGCAATCCGAAAAGTATCGGTCTGGTAAATATAAGAATTAGTGGTTATCTATTGCCATACCATTACCAATTTAACGCTGTCGAAGCGACTAGAGGCAACTTGAATGTTAGAGAAAAAAGACGCAATGAGTGCAATTGCAAGCTACAGAATGGAAAGCACACTTCGTGGAGTCGACTTAAATCTTTTGACTGTATTTGATGCAGTTATGCAAGAGCAAAACATTACACGTGCAGCTCACAACCTGGGCATGTCTCAGCCTGCTGTAAGTAACGCTGTTGCTCGTCTAAAAGTGATGTTTAACGACGAACTATTCATGCGTCAAGGTCGTGGTATTCAACCAACTCAACGTGCTCGTCAACTGTTTGGCCCAATCCGCCAAGCACTGCAGTTAGTACGCAACGAACTACCAAGTTCTGTGTTCTCGCCAGAGTCGTCTTCTCGCCTGTTCAAACTTGCGATTTGTAGCCCTTGTGATATGCGTTTTGCTCCTAAGATTATGTCGACAATCAACGACCAAGCACCTAGCGTTAAGCTGCATATGGATGCAGAGTTCGATCGTCAGCTTTCTGAGCGTATGCGTTACCAAGAAATCGACTTCGTGATTGATTACGCTCGTTTTGATGAGCAAGGTTTCTCAAGCACTGAAATCTTCCAAGATGAATTGGTTGTGGTTGCTTCTGCTTCTCACCCTCGAATTAATGGTGAAGTTTCAGCAACTGAGTTGTTGAATGAAAAGCACGCAAAATTGTCTCGCATTCACGGTCAACGTAGCTTCTCTGAGCAAGCTTACCGTGACCTAGATTGCACGCCTTTCTACGAAGGTACGAGCTTGAGCAACGTTCTTTACGTTGTTGGTCAATCTGAATTAGTGACGATTGCACCTCGTTGGATGGTAGAACATGCAGCAAATAAAGAGCAGCTTCAGATTCTAGATTTCCCATTCGATAATGCGGCAATTTCAGGCTTCCTAAGCTGGCACGAATCAAGTGAAAAGGATAAAGGACACATTTGGTTACGAGATCAGTTAATGATGATCTGTGGCGAAGTAGTGGCACTTAACTAGACACTAATCCCTATGATTTATAAGCCCTGAGCTGGGAGTCTGGCTTAGGGCTTTTTTGTACCTGCTATTTTTGTTGATAGAAAACTTAGCGTGAGACGTACTATTACTTATAACTTTGAGCTTCGTCAGTTGCCTTTTCTATGATCGGAGGTACACTTGTGCGCTCAAAAAAGCTTACAGGTGTAAGCCAAAGGTAAAGAGATGGCCAATTTAGATTTTCATATCGTAAAAAGACTTCGTGACCAAATTGCCCAAGGCGGCAACCGTACAGCTTTGAAGCACAAAGTCGACAATGTATGGCAAGGTATTAGCTGGGAGCAGTTTGGACAGCAGATCGATACGCTTTCATTAGCACTATTGGCTCAAGGATTGAGAGTTCAAGATAAGATCGGTATCTTTTCCAACAATATGCCTCAGTGGACTGTGGCAGATTTCGCATCTTTGCAGGCTCGTCTTGTCACTGTGCCGATTTATCCAACCAATACTGCTGCGCAGTCTTCTTACATTATCCAAAATGCGGATGTGAAGATCTTATTCGTTGGTGAGCAAGCTCAATTCGATGCTGCGGTTAGCCTCTTTGAAGAGTGCGAACAGCTGGAAGTTGTTGTGGCGATGTCTAATGATATCAACATTCAAGAACACAGCTTTGCCGTATCGTGGCAAGATTTCATGGCACGTGGTGTTGAAGCTCAACAAGTTGAACTTGACGTTCGTTTGGCTGATGCAAGCATGGATGACTTACTGACCCTTATTTATACCTCTGGCACGACAGGCCAACCAAAAGGTGTGATGCTTGATTACACCAATATTGGCTATCAATTAAAAGGTCACGATGAACGTCTCAGCTTGACTAAAGATGATGTATCACTGTGTTTCTTACCTTTGTCACATGTGTTTGAGCGCGCTTGGACTTTCTATGCCCTCTATAAAGGTGCAACCAACTGTTACCTACAAGATACGATGCAAGTGCGTGATGCTCTAAGCGATGTGAAACCGACAGTAATGTGTGCAGTTCCACGTTTCTACGAGAAGATTTTCTCAGCGATTCACGAGAAGGTATCAAAAGCACCGTTTATCCGTAAGGTGCTGTTTACTTGGGCGGTGAACATGGGAGCAAAGCTTTCTGTTTGTCACCAAGAAGGTCGTACTCCATCGTTTATGCTGAAGAAGAGTCATGCTTTAGCCGATAAACTTGTGCTATCTAAATTGAGAGCTCTGCTAGGCGGTAATATCAACTTCATGCCATGTGGTGGCGCGAAGCTTGATGAAACCATTGGTCGCTTCTTCCATGCTATCGGAATCAACGTAAAACTTGGCTACGGCATGACAGAAACCACGGCAACAGTATCGTGCTGGGATGACCGCTGTTTTAACCCTGATTCGATTGGTATGTCGATGCCGGGTGCTGAAGTAAAAATTGGTGCTAAGGACGAGATTCTTGTTCGTGGTCCAATGGTGATGCGTGGTTACTACAAGATGCCAGAAGAGACCGCTAACACGTTTGACGAGCATGGCTTCCTGAAAACCGGCGATGCGGGTCATTTTGATGAAAATGGTAACCTGTTCATTACTGATCGTATCAAAGAATTGATGAAGACCTCTGGCGGTAAGTACATTGCCCCACAAGTGGTTGAAGGCGCGATTGGTAAAGATCATTTTATCGAACAGATAGCCGTTATCGCTGATACACGCAAATTCGTTTCAGCTCTGATTGTTCCTTGTTATGACTCTCTAGAAGAGTATGCCAAAGAGCTTAATATCAAATATCATGACCGCGTTGAGCTTGTTAAGCATCACCAAATTATCGAGATGCTAGAGAAACGTGTGAATAACCTACAGCAAGAACTGGCTAAGTTTGAGCAAGTAAAGAAATTCAAACTGCTGCCAAAAGCATTTTCTATGGATGATGGTGAACTGACACCGACTCAGAAATTGCGTCGTAAAGTTATCAACGATAAGTATCAAGACGAAATCGAAGAAATGTACAATGAAAAGCCTAAAGATAAGTAGTTTTCTGCTTAGATAAATTTTCAGTTGTTCAAAAATCCCCCTACGAATGTGATTGCATTTTTAGGGGGATTTTTTGTGTCTAGCGATCCAACACAATGTGCGAAAGCGCACACTGATTAAGCTGTTATTTATAGATAAATAGCGATTCATTTAAATATTAAGTGCTTTTTTTGTTGGTCAATCTAGTTGTTATAGCTATTTAATGGGCTTAGTTTAGGTTTTATTTAATGCTTTGAGCTGATAGTTGGTTTTTTACCACGATTGTCAGATAACAGGTGTTAGACCAGATGATAATAAAGCGTTAAAGTTGTTTCGTATTACTGTTTGTTGTTATCACTACAGACAGCCATAGCCGAAAAAGTGGAAGTATTTCGAATTAGGCTACGAATAAGCCCTAGACTATGAAAAATCAGCCCAACATGTTCACCAAATATGATTGGAAACTGATGAGGAGAGCAATATGACAACAAAACCTGAAACAGCAATGTTATCCGGCGCTGAGATGGTGGTGCAGTCTCTAATTGAAGAGGGTGTAGAACAAATCTTTGGTTACCCAGGTGGTTCTGTACTTGATATCTATGATGCACTGCATGCTAAAACTGCTGAAATTAAACACGTATTAGTAAGACACGAACAAGCCGCGACCCATATGGCCGATGGCTATACTCGTTCTACCGGTAAACCTGGTGTAGTACTGGTATGTTCTGGTCCAGGCGCAACCAATACCGTTACTGGTATCGCAACAGCCTACATGGACTCAATCCCAATGATTGTTATTTCTGGTAACGTACCAAATAACCTTATTGGTAACGACGCCTTTCAAGAGTGTGACATCGTGGGCGTATCCCGTCCGATCGTTAAGCACAGCTTCCTCGTGAAGAAAGCGGAAGATATCCCTGAAGTCGTTAAAAAAGCATTCTATATTTCAACGACAGGACGTCCTGGTCCTGTGGTTATTGATCTGCCTAAAGACATTTTAAACCCACAAATCAAGCTTCCTTATGAATACCCAGAAACGCTGAAGATGCGTTCGTATAACCCAACGGTTACGGGTCATAAAGGTCAAATCAAGAAAGCATTAAAAG
The DNA here is from genome assembly GCF_042466085.1 of Vibrio sp. R78045. Lineage (NCBI taxonomy): Bacteria > Pseudomonadati > Pseudomonadota > Gammaproteobacteria > Vibrionales > Vibrionaceae > Vibrio > Vibrio sp. R78045. The sequence continues at coordinate 1,444,819 of NZ_JAXHBS010000018.1, read as the reverse complement.
CACTCCTTGAAGCGAAGAAGCCAGTACTTTATGTCGGTGGTGGTGCGGTTATTTCTGAGGCTGATAAGCCACTGTTAACATTAGCAGAGGCATTGAATTTACCCGTGGTTAGCACCCTAATGGGGCTTGGCGCTTTTCCGGGCACCCATAGAAACTCTTTGGGTATGTTGGGCATGCACGGTTTGTATGAAGCCAACATGGCAATGCACAACGCAGATTTGATCTTTGGTATTGGCGTGCGTTTCGATGATCGAACGACCAATAACCTGGATAAGTACTGCCCTGATGCGAAGATCATGCACATTGATATCGATCCATCTTCTATCTCTAAGAACGTGAAAGTGGACCTACCGATTGTAGGCTCAGCGGAGAAAGTTCTAGAGAGCATGGTCAACCTGCTTGTTGAACAAGGTGGAAGTAACGATGCGCAAGCGATGGAAAGCTGGTGGAGTGAAATTAAACAGTGGCAAGAACGCGACTGTTTAGCTTATGAGAAATCATCTGAGAGAATTAAGCCACAACAAGTTATTGAAACACTTCATAAAGTAACCAATGGCGATGCTTATGTTGCTTCTGATGTAGGCCAACACCAAATGTTTGCTGCTTTGTATTACCCGTTTAACAAGCCACGCCGTTGGATTAACTCCGGTGGTCTAGGCACGATGGGTTTTGGTCTACCTGCAGGTATGGGCGTTAAGTTTGCTAAACCAGATGAAGAGGTGGTTGTAGTAACTGGTGACGGCAGTATTCAAATGAATATCCAAGAGCTGTCGACTGCACTGCAATACAATATTCCAGTTAAGATTATTAACCTTAACAACCGTTTCTTAGGCATGGTAAAACAGTGGCAAGACATTGTTTATCAAGGTCGTTACTCTAATTCATATATGGACTCTGTTCCTGATTTCGCTGCAATTGCCGAGGCTTATGGCCATGTTGGTATGCGTATTTCATCTCCGGATGAACTGGAATCAGGTTTGGAAAAAGCACTAGCGATGAAAGACCGTTTGGTATTTGTCGATATCAGTGTGGATGACACCGAGCACGTATACCCAATGCAGATCAAAGGCGAGGGTATGGACAACATGTGGCTAAGTAAAACGGAGAGAACATAATATGAGACACATTATTTCACTATTAATGGAAAACCAACCTGGTGCACTTTCTCGAGTGGTTGGTCTGTTTTCTCAGCGTGGCTATAACATTGAGTCTTTGAATGTATCTCCGACCGATGATCCAACACTTTCTCGTTTGAACGTCACCACTAATTCAAGCGAAATGCAGCTTGAGCAGATCCAGAAACAGCTACATAAGCTTATCGATGTACTGAAAGTACAAGAAGTCTCTGAACTTGAGCACATTGAACGTGAATTATTGATGGTAAAAGTACGTGCGAGTGGTTTTGCTCGTGCTGAAGTTAAACGTACCGCAGATATTTTCCGTGGACAGATTGTGGATGTAACCGCGTCTCAGTACACGGTTCAAATGGCTGGTACTAGCGAGAAACTTGATGCCTTCATTCAGGCATTGTCTGAAGTAACAGAAGTGCTTGAAGTCGCTAGAAGCGGTGTTGTTGGTATTGCTCGCGGTGAGCGAGCGTTGAAAGCCTAAACAATAAATCTTTTAAAAACAGCTTTTAAGCCGCTTTTTTAGGCGGCTTTTATTTTGTTAATTTTATAGAGTGCTATAATCCTCCGCTCTATTTTTCCTCCTGAGCTAGTAATGAGAAATAAAAAATCAATAATTACATTACTAATTATCTCAATCACACTCTGTTCTGCCGTTGCCCTTTATTACTTACAGCGCTACAAAGAAGTTAAACAGCAGAGCTTCGACTACTCAGCGAAACAAGCTGTCCATCAACTCGTTTATGCCAAGCGAGATTACGATCTGCTTAAGACTCAATTAGTTTCAGTAATGGGGCTGCTCAGCCAAAGCCAAAGTCTTGTCAATTTTGCCGAATCTCCGTCGGAACGAACCAAAGATCTACTCGAAGAGGTCTGGCAATCTGTTCTCGTCAATCAGAAATGGTATACCCAGATTCACTTATTGGATATCACTGGTAAAGAGCTAGTTCGAGTGAATTACTCGTCAGACACTGGAAAGGTGACAATCCCAGAAGAGTTACAAAACAAGTCTGATTCAAGCTATTTCCAACATGCTCAAAACTTAGAGGCCGAACAAATTGGCGGCTGGGGAATTGAGCTTGAAACGGAGCACGGTGAGCTAACTTTCCCCTATATGCCAGTAATCCGCGTATTTACGCCTGTGGAAACACCAGAGAAGCGAGTTGGCTATCTTGTTATCAACCTCGATGTATGGGGATTATCGTCACGTCTTAGTTTTTCACCAGACAATGACTTAAGAGCCGAAGTCATTAATGAGGCGGGCTACTACATCGCAAGCAGCAATAGTAATAAGCTATTTGGTGATGCTATTTCTGAAAGGAAAGGGCACAACCTGAAAAATATTGCCCCGAAAACGTGGCAAGCAATCAGTAGCGATCAGATAGGGTACGTTTTCGAAGATGGTAATTTGTTTGCGTTTAACACCGTTATGCTCGCCAATAATCAAAAAATCCATCTACTGATCCATCTTGATCAGAAGCAATTGATGGATAGGGCTGAACAAAGCCTAAGTGACCTCTCTCAAGAAGAGGTGTTTGTGTTACTGACGGTACTGGTTTTTGCGTTCCCGTTTGCTTATTTAGTGACTCATTATCGACGTCGTAGTTTAGAGAGTAAGTTGGCGCGCGCCGCTTTGAATGGTATGTCCGCTGTGATGATCTCAGATAGGCACCACCGTACTATGATGATCAATAACGAATTTGAGAACATGACTGGGTACAGCAAAACTCAAGTTATCGGAAAGAATGCATTGCAGCTATTGCTTGAGAATACCGACCAAGTGCTCTCAAGTTCTGATATCTGGAGTCATTTAGAGCAAGAAGAAGTCTGGGAAGGTGAAGTAGAGTGTAAGAACAAACTGCGTATTCCTTTCACCGCGATCATGAGAGTCCAAGCGGTTAAAAATAGCTCTGGAAAGGTCAGCTATTATATTACTTCCTTAGTCGATATTTCTGTCAGAAAAGAGCTTGAAGTGCGTTTGCGTGTACTCAGTGAGAGAGACTCTTTGAGTAACCTTTGGAACCGACGTAAGTTCGAAGAACAGCTCGCGTATTATTCTCGTTTGGTCGAGCGTTACCCTAATGAAGCGACCACTTGTTTAGCCTTAGTCGATATCGATAACTTTAAGCGAATTAACGACGAGCTTGGCCATGATGAAGGTGACCGTGTGATTGCTTGTGTTGCTAAGATTCTGCAAGACAGTCTTCGTAGTACTGACTTTGTTGCTAGGGTCGGTGGTGAAGAGTTTGCCCTTCTGATGCCACACACTTCATTATCTGAAGCTCAACGTGTATTGGATCGCTTGCGAATAGAGATAGAACTGTCTGTTGGTACTAAAGTGACAGTGAGCGTTGGCTTTACGGATTTAACGAGTAACAGCACTCGTTCATATAAATGCGCTGATGTCGGGCTTTATGACTCAAAATCGTCTGGGCGTAATACTGTTTCAATGTGTCCAAGTCATGCTGATGTGGCGTAGTTATCTTATTGGTTCATTAGACCAAACAAGTAGATAATCGCCTACTCTCGATCTGTCTAACGCCTTAACGCCGCTCTTAAACCCTACATGAGATCCACGCTTTGATCCCAACTTTAACTCGACTTTTTCTCGTCATAACCAGCACTTTGGTAGGTGCTATTTCTATGAATCTCACTTTTGAGCGATCTGTGTCACGAAATCCTTACAGTTAGACTAAAGTCTAATGCTGGTGATAATTTGAGCTAAACTGAACGATAAGTAAACTACCTTGCTTCGAATTGGACCGTATAGAGCGGAACAGTAAATTAAAGTGTTTACCAGATGTAAAGGACGACACCGTTAACGTAATTCAACTGGTTATCTAGCCTTATCAATTAGTTGATTGGCAGCAGTAGAATTAGGTTAGCAGGAGCAAGAGTTTGGGGATCATACTGTCTGGTTAAAAGAGGCGTGGTATGTTTGTCGATTTTTTAGTGAGATTAACTATAGGTGCATTGGCCATTCTTGGTTTTCAACTCAGTGCGTTGTATTTTTTACCTATGGTTGTGCTGCTCAATACTCATCATAAAGAGTTTTTTGGGTGGTAGTTCAGTTGTAATGCTGGAAACAAAAAACGGAGCTATTAGGCTCCGTTTTTATATGATCAAAGCTTATTTTTGTATTATGCGGCTTCGATAATCTCTTCAATACGTTTCATTGAGCCTAGTAAATGCTGATCGAGTAGTTCTGTCGCTTGTTCAATATTTTTAGCCAATACTAACTTCATGATCATTTCGTGTTCATCAATATTGAACAGATCATCAGCGACAGTTTCTGCTGACATAGCTAGAAAACGGTAGCGCTTTACTTGGTTAATCAGGTCGTCAAAGAACTTAAACATGTTCTCTGAGTCTGCACCTTCGAGCAATGCTGCATGAAATCGTTGGTGGCGTTCTTCCCACTCAACACAATCAAACTCTTCTGATACATGTTGGACGCGTGACAGTTTATGGTAAGACGTCAGTACTTCTAGTTCCCAGCTTTCATCGCCTGCAGAAATCGCTTTTTTAAGTAAAACAGAAGAGACAACACGAAGGCTTTCGTAAAGATCATTGAGTTCTTTCTTTGAAACAGGAGAAACCCAACAGCCTTTTTGTGGCTCTAGTTTGACGTATTTACTCCAAGACAATTGCACTAGGGCTTCACGAATTGGAGATGCACCAACGTTGTATCTATTTTTTAGATCAGCAACAACGAGCTTTTGACCTGGGGTTAATTCACCGTTGAGAATATCTTGGCGAATCATCTTTGATACTTTGTCAGTGAGAGTAGGACTAGACATTACAAACCTCATGTATATTTGATTTCTAGTCTGCTAATCCATCTCTTGGAAAGAGCCATTGGATATTAACAGTACGTAGTTCTATCTTGTTTGATAATATAGCGTACTGAAAAGTTAGGCAAGATTTGTTTCATAAAAAAAGAGGGCCGAAGCCCTCTTTTATATTTTTATGCGAATCGGTTCATTCTTATAGAACGTGAACAGATGCCGTGTTTGTAGTACCAGAAGCCACTAGAGCGCCAGAAACCATTACTACGATATCGCCTTTGTTACCTAGGCCAGATTGTAGAGCGATTTCTTTACCGTTGATGTAGAACGTGTCTGTGTTCTCGATAGAGTCAACAAGAACTGGTTTAACACCTTTAGTAAGAACTAGCTGTGCAGCTGTCTTTTCGTTAGTTGTTAGAGCAAGGATGTTTGCTGTTGGGAAGTACTTACGTACTGAACGTGCAGACTTACCGCCTTCAGTTGCAACAACGATTAGAGGAGCAGCTAGCTTCTCTGCTGTGTCTACAGCGCCTTTACATACTGCTTCAGTGATGCGTAGACGTGGGCTGTCTAGACGAGAACCTAGCTCAGCTTTAAGAGCTGAATCAGTGCGGTTCGCGATTTGAGCCATGATAGTAACAGCTTCAACTGGGTACTTACCTTTAGCAGTTTCACCAGAAAGCATTACAGCATCAGTGCCATCCATAATTGCGTTCGCAACGTCACCCGCTTCTGCACGAGTTGGACGTGGGTTGCTGATCATAGAGTCAAGCATTTGAGTTGCTGTGATAACCATCTTACGTGCACGGTTACACTTCTCAATCATCATTTTCTGAGCGAAGATTACTTCTTCTGCTGGGATTTCAACACCTAGGTCACCACGTGCAACCATGATGCCATCAGAAGCTTCAAGGATTGAATCGAAGTTATCTACACCTTCTTGGTTTTCAATCTTAGAAATGATGTGGATGTTTTCGCCACCGTTAGCGTTTAGAAGCTCACGGATTTCTTTAACGTCGTCTTCTTTACGGATGAAAGAAGCAGCTACGAAATCAACGCCTTGCTCACAACCAAACTTAAGGTCAGCTTTGTCTTTCTCAGAAAGAGCTGGAAGTTGAACAGATACGCCAGGAAGGTTAACACCTTTGTTTTCGCCTAGAGCACCGTTGTTAAGAACTTTACACTTAACTTCAGTTTCTGTTGTTGCGATAACTTCCATTTCGATTAGGCCGTCATCAACAAGGATTGTGTTACCTGCAGTTAGGTCTTTAGCGAAACCTAGGTAAGTTACTGCTACTACGTCTTTGTTACCAACAACTGTTGCGTCAGTTGTGAAAGTGAACTCTTGACCAGCTACTAGATCTACGTCGTTACCATCTTCAAGCTTGATAGTACGGATTTCAGGACCTTTAGTATCTAGAAGGATAGCAAGTTGCTCACCTTTGTTTTCCATTACTGTACGGAAGTTCGCGATACGAGTGCCGTGCTCTGCGAAGTCACCGTGAGAGAAGTTAAGACGCATAACGTTCATGCCAGCATCTACTAGTTCAGTTAGCTTCTCTACAGATTCAGTTTTAGGGCCAATCGTACATACGATTTTGGTCTTTTTCATGGAAGGTACTCTCCGGTAAGTATTGTTACAATTTGAAATTTATTTAAGTTCTGAAGATTGGCCCGCTACATCAACATTTTGTGCCTGTTGTGTAAAAGCGTGGGACTTCCAATATGTCCTTCAGAGTTGTAAGTCTTTCATCAATTTTAGTCATTTTATGACTAAAAGATTTTGATTCAACGTCGTGTTTCTGTGACTTACACCAACATATCAGGTGAAAGTTGCAGAAAAATAACGGTCAGTTCTGTAATTTTTTTTCTTTTCGGGTGCGGATTCTACCACCTAATGACTTCAATATCACTGCTTAACAATTGTCTTAGGACAAGGTTTCATCGCTATTTATTAATTTTTTGGATCAAAATAAATGGACTAAATAGTTTCGTTGTAACTATAATATGTTTCATATCGAAACTTATTGGCCTTTTTTAAATGTCGAAACGAAACACTCAGCTTAGAAGACATGCAATTTCTAACCTAGTGAATGAAAAGGGGGAGGTTAGTGTTGATGAATTATCCGCTAAGTTTGAAACCTCAGAAGTCACTATTAGAAAGGACTTAGCGTCTTTAGAGAAAAACGGTCAGCTTTTACGCCGTTATGGTGGTGCGATTTCATTGCCGAAAGAGGTTGTGAACGAAGAACTGGGTCAAAAAGTTTCGACTCGAAAGATTTCACTAGCAAAAGCCGCTGCAGATTTGATTCGTGACCATAATCGTATTGTGATTGATAGTGGTAGTACGACAGGTGCCTTAATCCAGCAACTTAATACTAAGCGTGGTTTGGTTGTTATGACCAACTCGTTGCATGTGGCTAATGCGCTTAATGAGCTTGAAAGTGAACCGACATTATTAATGACGGGTGGTACTTGGGATACCCATTCGGATTCTTTCCAAGGCAAGGTCGCAGAGTCGGTACTTCGTGCTTACGATTTTGACCAATTGTTCATCGGTGCTGATGGTATCGACCTTGATAGGGGAACGACTACTTTCAATGAATTGATTGGTCTGAGCAAAGTTATGGCTGAAGTGTCACGAGAAGTCATCGTGATGGTTGAGTCTGAAAAAGTGGGACGAAAGATCCCTAATTTGGAACTAGCGTGGGAACACATCGATATTTTGATAACAGATACAGACTTGGGTAAAGAATCCCAAGCAAGTATTGAATCACATGACGTTCGAGTGATCCTAACGGATCCAACCTAAACCTAATTTAAATTATTGTGCATTTAACTTCCTATAATTGATCTATTGAAGATATGGCCTTTGCTTGCTGCCAGTAGGAAAAAACGAAATTGATGGAGTAAAACTATGTGTGGAATTGTTGGTGCAGTAGCACAACGTGATGTAGCTGAAATCTTAGTAGAAGGCCTTCGCCGCTTAGAATACCGAGGTTATGATTCAGCAGGTGTTGCTGTGGTTGATAGTGAATCGAACCTAACTCGTGTACGCCGCCTAGGTAAAGTGCAAGAGCTAGCAGACGCAGTAGACGAGCAACATGTGATTGGCGGTACTGGTATTGCTCATACTCGTTGGGCGACACACGGTGAGCCATCTGAAGCGAACGCACACCCACACATGTCTGGCGATATTGCCGTTGTACACAATGGCATTATCGAAAACCACGAAGCACTGCGCGTTCTATTGCAAGAGCGTGGTTACGTGTTTACTTCACAAACGGATACTGAAGTTATTGCGCACCTAGTTGAGTGGGAATTGCGCACATCAGACTCTTTGGTTGAAGCACTGCAAAAAACAGCAAAACAATTAGACGGTGCATACGGCACGGTAGCTGTTGATCGTAAAGATCCTAGCCGTATTGTTGTGGCTCGTTCTGGTAGCCCGATTGTTATCGGTTTCGGTGTTGGTGAGAACTTCCTAGCATCTGATCAATTGGCACTACTAAGTGTAACTCGTCGCTTCATGTACCTTGAAGAAGGTGATGTTGCTGAGGTAACTCGTCGTGATGTTACGGTATTTGATGTAGCGGGTGAGCGTGTTGAACGTGACATCGTTGAGTCAAATGCAGAACACGATGCGGGTGATAAAGGTCAATACCGTCACTTCATGCAGAAAGAGATCTTTGAACAGCCAACAGCGTTAATCAACACGATGGAAGGTCGCATCTCTGAAACGTCTGTTATCACTAATGCAATTGGTGTTAAGGCAGAAGAGATCCTAAGCAAGGTTGAACACGTGCAGATCATCGCATGTGGTACGTCTTACAACTCAGGTATGGCGGCTCGCTACTGGTTTGAATCTCTAGCTGGCGTGAGTTGTGACGTAGAGATCGCTTCTGAGTTCCGTTACCGTGACTTCGTTGTTCGCCCGAACAGCCTATTGGTGACTCTGTCTCAATCTGGTGAAACGGCGGATACGCTTGCTGCACTTCGTCTTGCAAAAGAGAAGGGTTACATGTCAGCAATGACTATCTGTAACGTTGCAGGTTCTTCGCTAGTTCGTGAATCTGATTTTGCCTTCATGACTCGCGCAGGAACCGAGATCGGTGTTGCTTCAACTAAAGCCTTCACAACACAGCTAGCGGCTATGCTGATGATGGTAACTTCAATTGGTCGCCTGCAAGGTCGCATCAATGAAGAGAAAGAAGCAGAGATCGTTCAAGCACTGCATCAACTGCCTGCTGATATCGAGAAAGCATTAGCGTTTGATAAAGAGATCGAAGCGCTAGCACCTGATTTTGCAGATAAGCACCACACACTGTTCTTGGGTCGTGGTGAGTTCTACCCAATCGCGATGGAAGCGTCTCTTAAGCTGAAAGAGATCTCTTACATTCACGCAGAAGCCTACGCGGCAGGTGAGCTTAAGCACGGTCCTTTGGCTCTTATCGATGCAGATATGCCTGTTGTGGTTATTGCACCAAGCAACGACTTGCTAGAGAAGCTGAAATCAAACGTTGAAGAAGTACGTGCTCGTGGCGGTCTACTTTACGTATTCGCAGATGAAGATGCAGGCTTTGAAAGCGATGAGAACATGAAGATCATCAAGATGCCTCACGTAAGTGAAGTAACAGCACCTATCTACTACACAGTACCAATGCAGCTGTTGTCTTACCACGTAGCGCTAATCAAGGGTACCGATGTTGACCAACCTCGTAACCTTGCGAAAGCAGTAACGGTTGAGTAATCGTTAGCCCATCTAAGAAAATTAGATAATAAGAAGCCCATCCTGTGATGGGCTTTTTTTGTGTCTGTTAATTAACGATCAGTGTTAGAGCTAGCGGTAGCGTCATTAAGCGCTAAGTGCTTGCTCTAGGTCAGCCAAGATATCGTCAATATGCTCAATGCCTACTGAGAGGCGAATCATCTCTGGTGATACACCAGCTTGCTTTTGTTCCGCTTCGCTTAATTGACGGTGTGTTGTAGAGGCAGGGTGACAAGCGAGAGATTTTGCATCGCCGATGTTCACCAAGCGCTTGAAGATTTGTAGAGCATCATAGAAACGAACACCTGCTTCATAACCATCTTTCAAGCCAAAAGATAAAATGGCAGACGGCTTACCTTGCATGTATTTCTCAGCCAGCGGATAGAACTCAGACGTTGGTAAACCCGCGTAGCTCACCCAACTCACTTTCTCATGTTGCTGAAGGTACTCAGCTACTTTCAGTGCATTCTCTGTGTGTCGCTCCATGCGTAGCGATAAAGTTTCTAGACCTTGCATTAGCATGAAGGCATTCATTGGCGACAGCGCAGCACCCGTATTACGCAGTGGAACCGTTCGAGCACGACCAATAAACGCGGCTTCGCCAAAAGCCTCGGTATAAACCACACCGTGGTAAGAAGGTTCTGGCTGATTAAACACGGGGAAGCGATCTTTGTGTTCTGCCCATGGGAATTTACCTGAATCGACAATAACACCACCCAACGTTGTTCCGTGACCACCAACGTATTTGGTGAGTGAGTGAACCACGATATCGGCACCAAAGTCGATAGGTTTGCATAGCACTGGTGTCGCCACCGTATTATCAACAATCACAGGTACACCTTGTGCGTGAGCAAGCTCTGCCACACGTTCTAAGTCGATGATGTTGCCTGCTGGGTTACCGATACTCTCACAGTAAACCGCTTTGGTTTTTTCATCGATCAGCGCGGCTAAGCTCTCAGGCTTGTCGTCTTTTGCAAAGCGAACTTCAATCCCTTGGTTTGGTAACATATGAGCAAATAGGGTGTAAGTACCGCCGTAAAGCTGAGGAGTTGAAACGATGTTGTCGCCGATTTGGGCCAACGTTTGAATCGCGTAGTTGATCGCAGCGCTGCCAGCACTCACCACTAATCCGGCAATACCACCTTCTAAGGCTGCCATGCGCTTTTCCAACACATCATTGGTTGGGTTCATAATACGAGTGTAGATATTACCTGGTACTGCAAGGTTAAACAGGTCGGCACCATGTTGTGCATCATCGAATTCATAAGCAACGGTTTGGTAAATAGGAGTAGCAACCGATTTGGTTGTTGGATCGGTTTCGTAGCCGAAGTGAATCGAGAGCGTTTCGTCTTTCATGAGTCTTCCCTGAACTATTGAATGATTTGTGTACTCTCATATTGCCGATTTTTTTATAAAAGAAAAGTAAGCTCAGTCACAGAGAGGCAATTGGAATTGTGTTCGGGACGATTCGCTATTTGTAGGAAATATAGCTATTGAGTTGTACTGCTTCAGAAAAGCAAAAAGCCAGAGCAGTATAAACTGTTCTGGCTTTTCTAATTTGGTGGCCCCTCCCAGATTTGAACTGGGGACCGAACGATTATGAGTCGTGCGCTCTAACCACTGAGCTAAGGGGCCGTAGGGCATAGATTATAGGGGAAGCGCTCAATGGTGTCTAGACACTATAGGGGCCAATTCCGCTTACATCTTAGCCACTTAAATCATGTAGGCACAAAAAAGGTGAGCCAACGCTCACCTTTTCTATTTTAAGCTTAAAAGCTAATCACATTAAAGCGTGTGATTACTCGTCTAGGAAGCTGCGCAGAGTTTCTGAACGGCTTGGGTGACGAAGTTTACGTAGTGCTTTTGCTTCGATTTGACGGATACGCTCACGAGTTACGTCGAACTGCTTACCCACTTCTTCAAGAGTGTGGTCTGTGTTCATGTCGATACCGAAACGCATACGTAGTACTTTAGCTTCACGAGGAGTTAGGCCCGCAAGAACGTCTTTAGTTGCACCGCGTAGGCTGGTTGCCGTTGCTGAGTCTAAAGGAAGCTCAAGAGTTGTATCCTCGATGAAATCACCTAGGTGCGAATCTTCGTCGTCACCGATTGGTGTCTCCATTGAGATAGGCTCTTTAGCGATTTTCAGTACTTTGCGGATCTTGTCTTCAGGCATTTGCATGCGTTCAGCCAATTCTTCTGGAAGTGGTTCACGACCCATCTCTTGTAGCATTTGACGAGAGATACGGTTTAGTTTGTTGATCGTTTCGATCATGTGAACCGGAATACGGATAGTACGAGCTTGGTCGGCAATCGAACGAGTGATTGCTTGACGGATCCACCACGTAGCGTAAGTAGAGAACTTGTAACCACGACGGTATTCAAACTTATCTACGGCTTTCATCAGACCGATGTTACCTTCTTGGATTAGATCCAGGAATTGTAGACCACGGTTTGTGTACTTCTTAGCAATCGAGATTACTAGACGTAAGTTCGCCTCAACCATCTCTTTCTTCGCACGACGAGCTTTCGCTTCACCGATAGACATACGACGGCTGATGTCTTTAATGCTTTGAACAGTAAGAGAGGTTTCGCGTTCGATCATATCCAGTTTTTGGATAGAACGACGAATGTCGTGCTCGTTACGTTTAATTTTTTCTGCGTATGGCTTATCTGAAGCAAGAACTTCATCCAACCATGCTTCGCTAGATTCGTTGCCAGTAAATAAGGCAATGAATGATTTCTTCGGCATTTTGCCGTACTCAACCGTTTGACGCATGATTAGGCGTTCTTGAGTACGTACACGATCCATTGAAGTGCGAAGTTCATTTACTAGGTAGTCAAACTGTTTTGGTGTCAGACGGAATTCTTTGAATACGTCTTGCATCATTGTTGTTGCAATCGTTGCTTTCGGGCTTTCGTGGCCGTATTCATTGATTGCTAGCTGACGGTTTTGGTAGCTAGTACGAAGCGCTGTAAACTTCTCAAGAGCAAGCTCAGGATCAATACCTGTATCTTCTTCTTCCTCTTCCTCGTCGTCTTCAGCTTCTTCTTTGTCTTCGTCTTCCAGATCAGTTTCAGCAAGTTCTGAACCGATGTGTGTTGCCGTTGGCGCAGCTGTGCCATCGTCGTCTGGGTCAACAAAGCCATTGATTAGGTCTGTTAAGCGAATCTCTTCTGCTTGTACGCGGTCAAACTGTTCCAAGATATATGGAATGGTGCCTGGGTACTCAGCAACGGATAGTTGAACGGTATTAATACCGTCTTCAATACGCTTAGCAATGTCGATCTCGCCTTCACGAGTCAGTAGCTCAACTGTACCCATTTCACGCATGTACATACGAACAGGGTCAGTAGTACGGCCAATCTCGCTCTCTACGCTTGAAAGCGCAGCAGCAGCAGCTTCAGCTGCATCTTCATCTATATTGGCATCGTCATCATTAAGAGCTAGATCATCAGCATCAGGTGCAGTTTCTACTACCTTGATACCCATGTCGTTAATCATTTGAATGATGTCTTCTACCTGTTCAGAATCCACGATTTCTGCAGGTAGGTGGTCGTTTACTTCGGCGTAGGTCAGATAGCCTTGTTCCTTGCCTTTAATAACAAGTAATTTTAGCTGTGACTGCGGATTTTGATCCATAGATGATATCCAACTTCAGGTCTGGTGAAGGACGTTGCATTCTCAAATGCAAACCAATTATGTTAACAAATTTATTAAATGCTGACTAATCAAACAGGGTTACGCTTTTAGATCTAGCATTAAAGCTAGTAGCTCCCTTTTTTCTTCGGCTGATAAACCGACACTTCTTGCTTTGGCCTGCAGGTTTTCAATTTGTTTTTCAACGCACTGGGCAAGGATATTGTCCAATGAATCTAAAAATATGTCTTCTTGATTGTCTTCGTCGAGGGGGATTTCCCAGCTCGCGAGACGAGACAGAAGTGCCTCATGTTTATTATGTCGCCAATGCTCTAATAATTGGCCTGTGTTGATATGGGGATGCGCGTGGCATTTATCAAGTACTTCAACGAATAAACTTAGTCCAGGCAACTGTAAGCCTTTGACGCTTGATAAGTCCGGTACCATATCAGCATAGCTCGGATTTTGGATAAGCAAAGCGATAACTTCACGCATTGGAGTGCGCTTGAGCTCTTTATGCGGTTGAGGTGTCGGGTTCTTTGTATGAACGCGAGCACGTCTTAATTGGTTATCAAATCCAGTACGCTCATCGAGTAATTTTTCGAGCAGTTCTTGGAAGTAACTGTCAGGAATTTTATTAATCAGGGCACTGGCGTGTGCACGCAGGGCCGATTTTCCTTCGGTTGTTCCTAAGTTTAGCTTATGCAGTTCGATGAGGTTATCAAACAAGTAAGTCGAGAGCGGGGTCGCATTTTGTACCAGTTGTTCAAAAGCGTTTTTACCGTGTTCTCTTATATAGCTGTCAGGGTCTTCGCCATCAGGCAAAAATAGGAACTTCAGCGTATTACCTGTTTTTAGAAACTCTAATGCGTTTTCTAATGCGCGCCACGCCGCTTCTTTACCTGCTCTGTCGCCATCATAACAACAAACCACGGTACTGGTTTGTCGGAATAACATTTGAACGTGGTCACCTGTAGTTGAGGTGCCCAGTGAGGCTACTGAATAATCGACACCATATTGCGCGAGAGCGACGACATCCATGTAACCTTCTACAACAAGTATCTGAGGCGGTTCACGGTAGGCTTGCATCACTTCATAAAGGCCGTAAAGCTCTTTACCTTTATGGAAGATAGGCGTTTCTGGTGAGTTTAGATATTTCGGCGTGCCGTCTTCTAAAACACGACCACCAAATCCAATCACTCGGCCACGACGGTCACGAATCGGGAACATTACGCGTCCACGGAATCGATCGTATCGGTTGCCTTTATCGTTTTCTATTAACATGCCGCCAGTAACCAGCATGTCTTGGGCTTCTTTTTGTTGCCCGAAGTTTTTACGAACAAGGTCCCACTCGTCGGCAACGTAACCAATACCAAATTTCTGGACGATTTCACCAGACAGTCCACGATTTTTTAGGTAATCAATCGCAGGCTTGTTAGCTGAGATCTTCAGTTGAGAGCGGTAAAAATTACTGATTCCGCCCATCAAATCGTAGAGGTTACGTTTTTGTTCGCTGTTGGCTCTTGGTGTTGTTGATATTTCACCGCTGCGCTGTTCTCTTGGGACATCTAACCCGAGAAAGGAAGCAAGCTCTTCAATCGCTTCCACGAAATCGAGGCGTTCGAACTCCATCATGAAGTCGATGGCATTGCCATGTACGCCACAGCCAAAGCAGTGATAAAACTGTTTTTCTTGGCTTACGCTGAAAGAGGGGGTTTTCTCATTGTGAAATGGACAACAAGCACCATAGTTTTTGCCTTTTTTCTTAAGTTTCACGCGTGCGTCGACAATATCGACAATGTCGAGACGTGCTAGGAGATCATCGATGAAACTGCGCGGGATGTGTCCTGCCATAAAACCTTAGAAAAATGCACTAACTGAGAGTGTGGATAATAATAGTTTGAATGGGTTACAGATACAAACAAGCCGTGCGTTCCGAAGGATTGCACGGCTTGTTGCAATTTGATTTGGGATTAAGCGAGTTTAGAACGAACTAAACCACTCACTTTACCCATATCTGCACGCCCTTGAATTTGTGGTTTCAAGATAGCCATTACTTTACCCATGTCTTGCATGCCCGCTGGTTGAGCTTCGGCGATTGCGCTATCAAGTAGTGCAATAACTTCTTCTTCGGTTAACGGCTGAGGCATAAAGCCTTCAAGTACAGTAATTTCTGCTTTTTCCACATCAGCAAGATCTTGACGATTTGCCGATTCATATTGAGCAACAGAATCGCGACGTTGCTTAACCATTTTAACTAATACAGCAAGAATGTCGTCGTCGTTCAGAGTGATCCGTTCGTCAACTTCACGTTGCTTAATTGCTGAAAGAGCTAAGCGGATAGTGCCAAGGCGCGGTTTGTCCTTGGCTTTCATCGCTAATTTTTGCTCTTCTTTGAGTTGTTCAATAAGAGCCATAACTCAGTCCTTATGGATTAAGTTATTAGTACAGGCGAACGCGACGTGCGTTTTCGCGAGCTAGCTTCTTAGCGTGACGCTTTTGAGCTGCTGCTTTAGCGCGTTTGCGAACTGTAGTTGGTTTTTCGTAATGCTCACGACGACGCACTTCAGAAAGGATACCTGCTTTTTCACAAGAGCGCTTGAAACGACGTAGTGCAACGTCGAACGGTTCGTTTTCACGTACTTTAACTATTGGCATATGCCTTTCACCTCAGGGGTTATTCATTATCGCTGGTCACTCAGTACCAAATCAGAGAAGTTACCATCGAGCTAACTCTCTATTCGCGTTTGGCCATTAACCAGCTTGATCAAAAATGGTGCGGAATTTTAATCCGATCACAGTGGCTTTGTAAAGCACTTTGTCGATTATAGTCTGTACAATATTTGTTTGAAGAGCTTAGGCAGGGTAATATTGCGCTAATTTCCCATTTTAGACGAAAGCGTGCCGAGAAAATTATGCGCATTATTGGTATTGAAACCTCTTGTGATGAAACAGGAATCGCGATTTATGATGATGAGCAAGGGCTGCTTTCTCATCAATTATACAGCCAAGTAAAACTGCACGCCGATTATGGTGGTGTGGTGCCTGAACTTGCATCACGTGACCACGTGAAAAAGACCATTCCATTGATTAAAGCGGCATTAGCGGAAGCTAACTTGACCTCCAAAGACATTGATGGTGTTGCTTACACGGCTGGCCCAGGTTTAGTTGGTGCACTGCTCGTGGGTGCAACCATTGGTCGTAGTATTGCTTATGCGTGGGGCGTGCCTGCTGTGCCAGTGCACCATATGGAAGGTCACCTTCTTGCGCCAATGTTAGAAGATAACCCGCCACCATTCCCATTTGTGGCTCTGCTGGTTTCTGGCGGACATACCATGATGGTAGAAGTGAAAGGCATCGGCGAGTATCGAATTCTTGGTGAATCGATTGATGATGCGGCCGGTGAAGCTTTTGATAAGACCGCGAAGTTGATGGGTTTAGATTACCCAGGTGGTCCATTGCTGTCTCGTTTAGCAGAAAAAGGCACTCCAGGTCGTTTTAAGTTCCCGCGTCCAATGACCGATCGTCCAGGGCTCGATATGAGCTTTTCTGGTCTAAAAACATTTGCTGCGAACACGATTCGTGCGAATGACAACGACGATCAGACACGTGCTGATATCGCTTACGCGTTCCAAGAAGCCGTTTGTGCGACCTTGGTAATCAAATGTAAGCGTGCCTTGGCGGAAACGGGCATGAAACGTATAGTGATTGCTGGTGGTGTAAGTGCCAACAAACAGCTACGTATTGAGCTTGAAGCGCTGGCGAAGAAAATCGGTGGTGAGGTGTACTACCCACGCACTGAGTTCTGTACTGATAACGGTGCGATGATTGCTTACGCGGGTATGCAACGCCTTAAAAATGGTGAAACGGCTGATTTGTCTGTTCATGCCACGCCGCGTTGGCCAATTGACCAACTAGAGCCAATTGCTTAAGTAGTCGCAATCGTTCAACGAGAAAAAGTCGATCAACGAAAACAGTCGATCAACAAAACAGTCGATCAACAAAAACTAAGCGCAGAATAAACCAGTGTGTTTCGATAAACGGTCGCCTCGTGCGGCCGTTTTTATATATCGTCGTTTCATAAGCTGAGCGATATTCGTAGAGAGATATTAGGGAAGAAAATGAACAAGTTTACTGTAGATAATCAGTCAATGACGTACCTCGATGAAGGTCAAGGCCCTGTCGTAGTATTCGGCCACAGCTATCTTTGGGATAGTGCGATGTGGAAGCCACAGATCGATGCGCTAAAAGCGCAGTATCGTTGTATTGTTCCAGAGCTTTGGTCTCATGGTGAATCTCAAGCTGCACCAAGTTCAATGCGTAACCTAAAAGATTACGCTCAGCACGTTTTGGCTCTGCTTGATCATTTAGAGATCGAAGAATTCTCAGTGGTTGGTTTATCGGTTGGCGGTATGTGGGGAGCAGAGTTAGCGGAATTAGCTCCTGCACGAATCAAGTCTCTGGTACTTATGGATACCTTTGTTGGTTTAGAGCCAGAAGTTGCTCATGCTAAATACTTCAGCATGCTAGACACCATTACTCAAACCAAAATGGTTCCTCAGCCGATTGTAGAAGCGGTTGTTCCACTGTTCTTCGCCAATGATGCTCAAACTAACTCACCAGCTTTAGTGGAAGGTTTTACTCAGCAGCTATCGTCACTTGAGGGTGAGAAAGCAGAAGAAGTCGCACGAATCGGTCGAATGGTGTTTGGACGTCGCGATATGATTGAAGTGGTAGAGAACTTTGCATTGCCAGTTTTGATTGCCGTTGGACAAGAAGATAAGCCACGTCCAGCATTGGAATCTTACTTAATGCACGATTGCATTACAGGCAGTGAGTTAGTGGTGATTCCTGGGGCGGGTCATATTAGTTCGCTAGAGCAGCCCGAGTTTGTTAACGCTATGCTGAAGACGTTTTTAGATAAACATCTGCTGTAAGCTCTAAAATACTGAGTATGATTGATCGACTTATACTTACGTCGCTTTAAACGTATCTCGGTTTTAAAATGGTTCGGCTTAGACATGACAGTTTAAGCCGATTTTTTTTGCCCGAGTTTTGGTTCACTGCCATCGAGTAAGCGACGAATATTCTGATGGTGACGTAGAACGATTAAGCAACACAACATGGCTACTGGCAGTGTGTATTGAGGTTTGACTAACCAAGCGTAGAAAGGCGCAAGCAACACAGTAACCAATGCCGCTAAAGAAGAATAACGAAACAAAAATGCCACCACTAACCATGTCGCCATGATCATGCCTGTTAAATCGAATCCAATTGGTGCGATGGCTCCAAGTGCGGTGGCAACGCCTTTACCGCCTTTGAAATGGAAGAATATCGGGTACATATGACCAAGGCATGCAGCAATAGCCACAACGCCTAAAATGATCGAGTCGATATTGAGGTAGTAGCCAAGCCAGACTGGAATGGTGCCTTTAAGCATGTCACAAAGTAGTACGGCTGCCGCGGCGCCTTTACCGCCCAAGCGGAGTACATTGGTGGCCCCTGGATTGTTGGAGCCTACCGTTCTTGGATCAGGAAGTCTTAAGACTCGGCATATCAAGACCGCACTCGAAATTGAACCTAGCAAATAGGCTGCAATGATCATGATAAGTGCCAAAGGGGTCATGTTTTTCCTTAAACGGTTGTAAGCCTAACGATGGGAAAATAATGCTCAATCCAAGAGTAATTGATATCATATCTGGAATTACACGAATAATACGTTTTTTTCCCCAATATGGGTATCCGACCTCTAAAAGGACAAGTCATGGCACTGGATAAAGTTTTCATTGAACAGCTAGAAGTAATTACAACGATCGGTGTTTACGATTGGGAACAAGAGATTAAACAAAAACTTGTACTTGATATTGAAATGGCTCATGACAACCGCCCTGCGGGAAAAAGTGACGATGTAGTCGATGCTTTGGATTATTCGACAGTCAGCACTGCGGTATTAGATCATATTGCTAATGGTCGCTTCTTATTGGTTGAACGTGTAGCAGAAGAAGTCGCTGAATTGATCATGACTCAATTCTCTGTGCCTTGGATTAAGATCCGTTTGGCTAAACCTGGCGCAGTGCCACAAGCGAAAGCAGTCGGTGTGATCATCGAACGAGGTCAGGCATGACAATAGCCTATGTTGGTGTCGGCACGAACATAGACCGCGACAAGCATGCAAGGGTGGCATGGACAGAGCTTCAATCGTTAGGGACTAACCTTAAATGCTCTAAAATCTATCACTGTGAGCCTGTGGGGTTTAAAAGCCACTCGTTTTATAACTTTGTGATAGAACTCGACACATCACTATCATTGACTGAATTTTCACAGCAACTGCGTAAGATTGAGTTTAAATGGGGTCGCTCTGAAGACGCTCATAAGCTTCAAGATCGAAAGCTCGATCTTGATATTGTGCTGTTTGGAGAGGTGGTTTCTGAGAGCGATCCAGAATTACCACGCAGTGATATTTATAAATATCCTTTTGTAACACAACCACTTTATGATCTCTGTCCTGCGAGAGTCATCCCGCAAGACGGACGAACCGTCGGTGAAATATGGCAGAAGATGCAGCAACTAGACTCGCTCTCTGTCGTAGACATAAAACTATAATTTTTAAGGTAAGTAATGAGTTATTTTGAAGCGTTTATATTGGCGTTGGTACAAGGCTTTACTGAATTTCTACCTATTTCCAGTTCAGCACACTTAATCCTTCCTTCCGCGGTATTGGGTTGGGAAGATCAAGGTTTGGCTTTTGATGTTGCAGTACATGTTGGTACGTTGGCTGCAGTGGTTATTTATTTCCGCAAAGAAGTGGTCTCTTTGTTGAGTGCGTTTTTTGGCTCGGTATTTAAGGGTGATCGCAGTAAAGAAGCGAAGTTAGCGTGGATGATCATTCTCGCAACGATCCCGGCATGTATCTTTGGCTTGTTGATGAAAGACATTGTTGAGCTTTACTTGCGTAGCGCGTGGGTGATTGCAACGACGACGATCATTTTTGGCCTATTGCTATGGTGGGTGGATAAGAATTCAAGCCTACGTGATGACGAATACCAAGCGGGTTGGAAAAAGGCTTTGTTTATTGGCCTGGCTCAAGCAATGGCGATTATCCCGGGAACGTCTCGTTCTGGCGCAACCATTACTGCAGCGCTTTACCTTGGCTTTACTCGTGAAGCGGCAGCTCGATTTTCTTTCTTGATGTCTATTCCAATCATCACTTTGGCTGGTGGCTACTTGGGTCTTAAGTTGGTGACAAGCGGTGACCCAATCCATGTTGGCACTCTGCTAACGGGTGTTGCGGTGTCTTTCATCAGTGCTTACATCTGTATTCACTTCTTCTTGAAGCTTATTTCACGCATGGGTATGACACCATTTGTTATCTACCGCCTAATTCTAGGTTGTGGTCTGTTTGCTTTCTTAATGATGCAATAACAGACGCTGATAACAGTCTCGTCGTATAAAGATTGAAATAAAAAGCCCGCTGACTCGCGGGCTTTTTAATGCGTGCTTACTAATGGAGTGAAGACTAAGTATCAGTGAGCTCTGATAATGCGTTTTCAATGGCTGCAGCTCTGCGTTTCTCTTGCTCTTCTCGAATCTCTTTACCTTGAAAACCATCGGCAATAATCGATTTAACCTCGACTTGAAGCGCCGCTTGGTAAGCCACTTCAAAACGCGCTTTCTGAGGATAAGGCTGATCTTCTAATCCTTTACGACCTGCGTGATCAGCTTGGCAGCAAAGTAATATGTTATCTAGCCTATCTGGTTTACGCCAAACATCGAACTTATTGAGAATTTTGAGGAAAGTGGCTGGTTTGAGCTCACTTGCTCGATGGATATTAGAGTGTTGCTCGCATACCAGCAGTGCTAAATCTCTAAACTCATTGGGCACTCGTACTCTTTGGCAAAGCCTTTTAATGATCTTTAAACCAGTGTGACAATGCATTTTGTGGCTTGGCCATTCTTTCTCTGGTGTGACGCCTTTGCCTAAGTCGTGCACTTGAGCAGCAAAGCGCACAGGCAATGACAGGCTTAAGAGTGCTGCTTGTTGAGCAACCATCAGAGTGTGAATCCCCGTGTCGATCTCAGGGTGCCATTTTTCAGGCTGAGGTACGCCAAATAGAGCATCAATTTCAGGTAATACAACAGCCAATGCGCCACATTCTCTTAAAACGGAAAGGAACACCTCTGGATGTGATGTACTAAGAGACTTATGCCACTCTTGCCAAACTCGTTCTGCGGTGAGGTGTGCGAGTTCACCGGATTGGACGATCTTACTCATCATATCCATGGTTTCAGGTGCAACCGTGAAGTTAAGATGGTGAAGTTTTGCTGCAAAGCGAGCGACGCGCAGCACTCGTAGAGGATCCTCTATAAACGCATCAGAAACGTGTCTTAGAATTCGATCAGAGAGATCTCTCTCGCCATGGTAAGGATCGTAAAGTTGGCCCTTGTCATCTTGAGCAATAGCGTTGATCGTCAAATCTCGACGCATCAGATCTTCTTCCAAACTTACGTCTGGCGCAAAGTAACATTCGAAGCCGGTGTAACCTGAGCCAGACTTTCTTTCGGTACGAGCCAGTGCGTGCTCTTCTTTGGTTTTTGGATGTAAGAAGACAGGGAAATCCTTCCCGACAGCGGTAAAGCCAAGGCTCTCCATCTCTTGAGGAGTACTTCCGACGACCACCCAATCTTTATCATAACTTTCAATGTTGAGCAGTTGGTCGCGTACCGCACCGCCGACGAGATAGCGTTGTAGCCCATTCTCTTTTGGTAGGCTATCGAATATTTGCAACTTATCACCTCGAAATGTTTTATCACTGCTGGACTTTACTGCAAGCAATGGTACTTTCCATTAATCGTAATTATAGGGCAGCACATGTATAAGGAATATTTTGGCTTCGTTGAGATGCCATTTTCGATTGTACCAAATTCTCGCTATTTGTTTTTGAGTCAGCGTCACCAAGAGGCGATGCAGAACCTACAAGCCGGTTTAGGCGAAGGTGGGGGCTTTGCAATGCTCACCGGTGAGGTTGGTACAGGGAAAACTACGGTCGCCAAGGCAATGCTGTCCTCTCTCGATAGTCAGACTCAAGCTGGCCTTATACTTAACCCTACATTTTCCAATACTGATTTACTTGAAGCTGTCTGCGATGAGTTTGAGGTTGAGTACCCTGAACAGGCATCGTTGAAACAATTGACTCAGGCGATTCATCACTTCTTACTCGATAGCCATGCCGAAGGCATTCAAACTTTATTGGTGATCGATGAAGCCCAACATCTCGCAGCCGATGTGCTGGAGCAGTTGCGTCTTCTGACTAATTTAGAAACTGACAGTCGTAAATTATTAAAAGTTTTGTTGGTTGGTCAGCCTGAATTACAGCAACACTTACAAACCACTCAGCTACGTCAACTAGCGCAGCGTATTACGGGGCGTTATCACTTGCTGCCACTCAATATTGAGGAAACTGGCAAGTACATCGCGTTTCGTTTGGAAACGGCGGGTGGCGAGCAGATGTTGTTTTCAAATCGCTCGGTTAAGTTAATTGCCCAATATACCCATGGCATCCCAAGGTTGATTAACTTGGTGTGTGATAAAGCGCTTCAGCTCTCTTTTCATGATGGTGAACGAGCTCCTTCGAATGACACGGTTAGCCGAGCTTGCCAACAGATCATGGCCTTTCAAGCCGAGGTTTATCACGTTGAAAAACCTCGCATGGCTTATGTGGCTCCAAAGTTAATCCAATACGCAAGTGTTGCTGTGTTAAGCATTGGTTTAGCATTCGCGACCTTTAATTTCGCGCCATCGTATATCGACTCCTGGTTATCTACTGAGCCTTTAAGCGAAGCGAGCATTGAAGCCTCTCCAACCGTTCAGCGCTCTTTGGTGGTAGGCTCTCCAGAATTGGTCTTGCAACCTGAATCTTCAAAATTTGCATTACCACAACACATTCAGCAGCATTTGATGCAGGGAACCAACCGTTCTCTGGCGATTAAAGATCTCTATACTTTATGGGGTTATCAGTCTTCACTACGTGATGGCTTGTGTTTAAGTGAGCCGCAAAGTGTTTTCGTATGTGAGCAACACCAGTCCAATCTAGAGTCCTTATTAGAGCTTGGTGTGCCTGTTGTCCTTGAGTTAGATATTGAGCAAGAACCTGTGTTCGCGGTACTTTATGGTGCGTCCGAAGATTCGGTGGAATTATTAGTTAATGAAAAGCTTTTGGTAATGCCTAAGCGATCTCTAGAGCAAATATGGCAAGGTGATTATGTCGCGATTTGGAAACAGCCATTAAGAGAGACGCTTAAAGAAGGTTATCAAGGTGAGGCAGTTGCACTGCTTGATCTGTTACTTTCTGAAGTTTTGGATGATGTTGTATCTGGCAGTGATATTTTCGATAGCGAATTGAAAATGAAGGTCGAAGCCTTTCAAATTTGGCAAGGGATGTCGGTAGATGGTATCGCTGGAAAACGCACGCTAGCAAGACTTCAAAGGTTAGCTCAACTCGATTCTCCTAAGCTGATGTCACTGGATGGAGGTGCAAGCTAATGTCACGCATTATGCACGAGCTTAAACAATCTGAGCTTAGAGGTTATCAAAGTCATCATGTACCGAACTCTGCAATGGCGATCAGTAAAAAGAAAGGTTCCTCGGTTGCTATGGGCTTACTCTTTATGTTGGTTCCTTCCTTGATAGTGGGTGGAACTTTAGCTTATCAATCGTATAACGACCAACAACAGTCACCATCAGCAAAGCAACCCGTTGACGTCGTGCAACTAGAACAGGCACCTCAACCAGACGTTGAAGTTGAAATAGCTGAGGCTGGTACGCAAAGTGTGGATACTGCGTCAGAAGGAGTTAAAAACAAAGCGTTGTTTGCTGTTCGTGCTGCTCCGGTAAGTCAGACATTAGCAGCACTGCCACGCCAAGCGGTTTATGCACAGATTGACTCAGATAGCGGCAATCGTGCTGGTGGCTCAAACGTGAGTGCGGCAAACGCAGACAACCATACACAAGCGACAGCCAGCTCTGATTCATCAACGGTGCAATTATCAGCTCAACCTACAGCGAGCGATGAGAGCCGTGATTTGCAATCGGACAGTGATTTACTGCAAGGGCTAGACTTCAGTGAACTGCCTCCTGATCTGGCGTTGAAGCTTGAATCGATTATGGGAGAGCAGCAAGACGCGCCCGAACCAATGGATTCAAGACCAGCAACACAAACGGAATCTCAGACAATAGAACTCGAGTCTCATAGCAATAGCTTATCTGGAGTGTTACCCAAGTTAGATCTACAAACTCACATGTACTCAAGCAGTGAAACGAAGCGTTGGGTCAAAGTGAATGGCCAAGAAGTGGCGCAAGGAGACTGGATAGGACAGGACATTCAGTTGCTTGAGATTAAACCTCAATCGATAGTGATTGAATTCAATCAGCAGAAGATAGAAATTCCCGCGCTGTATGAATGGAAAGGCTAGCGAGTTCTAAAAGCATCTAGATAAAAGGCAAATAAAAAGGAGCACCTTGGTGCTCCTTTTTGATATTCGATACTGAATTTACTTTTATTCACGTACAACACGAGAAATCGACAAACGAATCGCTTACGCCCAGCCGTTTGGTGACTTTCTACGACGAGGCATAATGTGTGGTAGGACAAGGCCCAGAAGTAGACCAATACCAGCAACACCACCACCGTACATGAAGTACTTCAATAGTAGATCATCTTTTTGAGTGTCTAGTTTAGCGCGTAGTTCACGGTTCTCTGTTTGAGAGCTCGTTAGCTGTTGGCTAATTTCACTGTAGTTCTGTTCTAGTTCAGCAATCTGCTTGTTACGAGACTCTAGAGAGCTCGCTAGGCCTGCTTTTTCGCTGTCAGCACTCTGACGAGCATTCGCTAGCTTGCCTTTTACTTCAGCGAGTTCTTTTTCTAGCTTAGGCATGCGCAGTGCCATGCTTTCTTGTGTGCTTACAAACTTACTTTCAACCCAACCTTTACGGCCACGGCTGTCTTGAACCTGGGTGTAACCCGTGCTCTTGTTCGTTTGTAAGTAGGTAATCTTCTCACCAGCGTCAACACTACCGATGATACGGAACGTATTGTTTGGGCCAGAATGCATATAAGTAAATAGTTTGTCAGCAATATAACGGTCTTGTGCAAAGGCAGCTGGAGCCGCAAGCATTGCGAACAAAACTAAGCTAATCAGTTTTTTCACAGTAAATCCCTTAACGATTCAAATTGGGTAGGCGTATGAGTCAGCCTCAATCCACAAATAATATTTAGTTTCTTTATGCGGTGCAACAAAGAAGGGAGGCAAAGCCTCCCTTTCTGTGCGTTTGAGTCAATAATGACATGGCATTTACATATCGTTACTGAAGCTCACAGTATTCTGACGCTAGTATTCACTAACGAAATCGCTATTACACGCTAAACACAGCCTGAATTGCGTAGAAGAATACAACAGCAAGCAGAGCACCTGCTGGTAGCGTTACAATCCAAGATGCAACGATGTTACGTACAACACCTAAATTCAGCGCCGCGATACCACGAGCAAAACCTACACCCAGAACCGCACCAACTAATGTTTGTGTGGTTGAGATTGGAAGACCAGTACCAGAAGCCAATACAACTGTACATGCTGTCGCTAGTTGAGCTGCAAAGCCACGGCTAGGTGTTAGTTCTGTAATACCAGTACCTACGGTTGCCATTACTTTATGGCCCATGGTCGCAAGACCAACAACGATACCAATACCACCTAGAGGAAGAATCCACCATGCGATGGTGCTCTTACCTGAGATTTCACCCATGTGCTCAACCGTTGAAACAACCGCTGATAGTGGGCCAATCGCGTTTGCTACATCGTTTGAACCGTGTGCAAATGCCATCGCACAAGCTGTGATAACCATTAGTACGCTGAAGATGCCTTCTACGCCAGTAAAGCCATGGTCTTCTTCGCGGTTAGCAAATTTCTTCTGAATGTATAGGTAGCCGCCGACCATGATCAGGCCAGATACGCCAGCAGACCACATCCACGCTTCAGAGTTGCTTAGGTGAAGACCTACGTGCTTAAGACCTTTCTTGATCGTTACAAGTGCAATGACCATTGTGGTAATGAACATGTATACAGGTACAAAACGTTTCGCATTGAATAGCGGGTTTTCTGTATCAAATATCAGTCGTTGAGCACTGACAAAAATGAGATAGGCGAAAATACCGGAAATCAAAGGTGTGACAATCCAACTACCAACAATACCTTGAACACTGTTCCAGTCTACTGCTTCTGTACCTACAGACACACACGCAAAACCGATGATTGCACCGATGATTGAGTGAGTTGTTGATACTGGCCAGCCCATGTATGACGCTAGAAGTAGCCATGTACCAGCAGCAAGTAGTGCAGACATCATGCCGTAAACAAGTACGTCAGGTTGCTCTGCGAAAAGAGATGTTTCGATAACACCTTTACGGATTGTGTCAGTTACTTCGCCGCCCGCAAGGTAAGCACCTGCGAATTCAAAGATCATTGCGATAATGATCGCTTGTTTTACGGTTAGAGCTTTAGAGCCTACTGAGGTGCCCATTGCGTTCGCAACGTCATTTGCACCAATACCAATAGCCATCAAGAAACCGAAAGCTGCTGCAACAATAATCAGGACAGTGCCGTAGTTAGCAAGGATATCCATCGTAATACCTAGTTGTTTGATAACAAGCGGAACAAATTTAGACGCAAAAAACCGCTCAGCGAGAGAAATACTCAGCGCATAAGTGGTTTGTTCAAAAAATGCTCTTCGTTATATGGTTAACGTATGATTTAAGATCGAGAAAGCATTACTTCAAGACGAGCGCCTACACGCTGTGCTTGATCTGCAATACCACCGACCCATTCAAGAATCTTGTATAAGAACATGATATCAACTGGATTCAGATCGCCTTCAATCGCCATTAGTTGTTGGCGTAGTTCGATCTGCATCGCATCCGTGTCATCTTCAATTACATCTAATTGATGAATCATTTCAGCAACGAGAGTTACTTCACGGCCTTTAAAGCCAGTCTCAAGTAATTCGTCTAATTCATTGATTACGTTTTGTGCTTGGTTCGCTGCATCTAAACAACGTTTAACGTAAGCGATGAAGTTTTCTTGCATAGGAGCAGGAATGACAAGTTGTCGACCATATACACGGCCAGCAATGTCTTTCGCTAGGTTTGCGAGTTTGTCTTGTTGCGTTAATAGCTCCAACATGTCGGTGCGATCAACTGGCATAAACAAACCACGAGGAAGTTTAAGGCGAATTTCACGTTTTAGTACGTCAGCTTCTTTCTCAAGGTGAGAAATTTGAGCTCGAATTTCTGATGCTTTTTCCCAGTCACCTTTTGAAGAAACTTCAAAGAAATTAACCAGGTGAGAACAACATTCGTTCACGCATACTACGTGACGCTGCAAAGGTTTAATTGGGGACTTTGCAAATAACCCCATAATTGTATTTACTGGCATGGTCATCCAACCTAATAAATAATAACCTTAAAACAACATACACCATATTCATGGTGAAATGTTAAGCGATGGCTACAAAGTCGCGCATGTTAACCTAATCAATGTCTCATTAAAACTGTTTTAGATCATCATAAGGGCGATATTTCTGACTTGCTGACTTTTGAAATTGGCAATATCCTGTCCCTATCTTCACAGAAAGGTATAACTATGGAAACCGAGATAGAACTGAAGTTTTTTGTTTCGCCTGATTTTTCAGAGACTTTACGCAATAAAATTGCTGAAACTAAAGTACTTCAGCACAGTTGTCGAGAGCTAGGTAACATCTACTTTGACACCCCTGACAACTGGCTACGTAAGCACGATACAGGCTTGCGCATTCGACGCTTTGATGACGTATTTGTACAAACCGTAAAGACCGCTGGTCGTGTGGTCGCTGGCCTGCACCAAAGGCCTGAATACAATGCTGAGCATGACAGCAACGAACCCAAGTTATCTTTACATCCAGAAGACATTTGGCCTGAGGGTAAAGATATTGAAACGTTGCAAGCTGAGCTGACGCCTCTATTTTCTACTAACTTCACGCGCGAGCAGTGGTTGATTGGTATGCCTGATGGTAGCCAAGTCGAGGTTGCGTTTGACCAAGGCTTTGTTGAATCCGGTGAGCTGCAAGAACCCATTTGTGAAGTTGAGTTAGAACTTAAATCTGGTCAAACGGATGCGCTGTTTACACTTTCTCGTCAATTTTGCGAGCAAGGAGGCATGCGCCTGGGTAACCTTAGCAAAGCGGCTAAGGGTTATCGTCTTGCCCAAGGTTATCAAGGGGATGAAGTCACTCCTTTGACCTTAGTTGATACTAGCAAAAGTGATACTGTTGAATCGTGTTTCATTCAATCTTTAGAGCACGCTCTCGCTCATTGGCATTATCACGAACAGATTTTCACGGAACGCCAATCGATTGAAGCGTTACATGAGATCAGTCATTCGCTGAGTTTCATTCGTCAAACTTTCACCATTTATGGCGGTATCGTGCCACGCCGTGCGAGTGCTATTCTGCGTCAAGAGTTGAAGTGGCTTGAGCAAGAACTCGATTGGCTTAAGAGCTATGACCATTTCGAGGATTTACTTGAAGACAAAGGCCATGTGCTGCGCAAATTGGACGCACGTAAATTCTTGGTAGCTGAGCTTAAAGAAATGCAAGATCAGCTTCCTGATCGTGAAGACTTACTTACTTTGCTAAGTTCGGCACGTTACACTGGTTTATTATTGGATTTGAGCCGCTGGATCTTGTCTCGTGGCTGGCAGCCGTTTCTTGATGATAAAGCGCGTGAACAAATGGAACGTGGTATTGAATGGTTTTCAGTGCAGCAACTCGATCGAACATGGGCAGAGTTGATGGAAGCCTTCCCACCAGAACGTGTCATGACCAGCCAAGCGTATATTGATCAGCAATACCGTTTGATGCGAAACCTATATTCTGGCGTTGGTTTCGCGAGTTTGTATGATGACGCTGAACGAAACAGCTTCCGCTTGCCATGGGCCGATATGGTTCAAGGCATTGATGACTTGCTAGCACTTAAAACATTAGAGCCTTTGACTGAGAAGCTGGAAGGCGACGAGAAGGTTCAGCTAGAGCGTTGGTTGGCTCGCCAAGAAGTGTCTATTCTGCATGCGATGGAGCAGACGCGCCAAATCAGTGTTGAGGTTGAGCCGTACTGGCAAGACTAAACCCAATACCGGTATCAATATTAATATGAATTTGAAAATAGGGCCTCGGCCCTATTTTTTTGTTTGTTGCTCGAGCTTTTCTAGTCGCTCTAGTATTTTTTGTTGTTGCTCTATGATCTTTTCAAGGTGTTTCTCTTTGTTTTCTGCTCGTTTATTTTCATGGTGAGTTGGAGAGGTGATCAAAGAAGTAATCAAGCCTGAAATCATACCGAACACACCCACACCACAGATGATCACCAGAGAGGCAACTAATTTGCCTGAGCTCGTCACAGGATAATGGTCACCGTATCCTACAGTACTGATGGTAACAAAAGCCCACCATAAAGCATCTTGGCCAGTGGTAATGTTGGCATTGGGATCTTTGTGCTCCAAGAGCAGGATAGTGCCTGCGCCTATGGTCAATAAAATAACCAGCAGTAGAATGATTGAGGCGAGCGTGGTCTCTCTTCGATTACGAAAGAGCTCTCTGAAAACCCGTTTACCTGACCGCAAAACGAGAATGACACGCAGGATTTGAAAAATGCGAGCGAAACGAAGAGGTTCGATCATTGGGAGACTTGCTAAGAAATCGATCCAGTGTACTTTTAGATATTCTTTCTTGTTTTGTGATCTGAATAGATCAATTGTGAGCTGAAAAAGAAAAACACTACAGATTACAAAATCGAGGCCGATAAGGACTTGTTTTGATTCTTTATCAATCGGTGCAAACAATAAGCCTGAGATCACAAATAACGCTAAGAAAGAGAGAATCAGTGATAATAAGCTCATCGGCTTGGTTGCGTCTTTGGTACTATTCAACATTCATACGAGGCTCAAAATAAATCGCGACTTTGACTGACATAGCCACCTCGCGGATATAGAAGCCATCAATATATAAGAATAAATGGAGAACTGACAATGACTAAACTGTCATTCAAGCCGTGGGAAAGGGTAATCTCTGACGTTCGTCTCGTTCCGAAAATGGTCATGCTGATGATATTCAGCACTATTTTGATCATTTCAAAACAGCTATGGGACGCAAGTACGTTTTATGATTCATTGCTTGCAGTAACGAACAATGCGCAGGTTGCTCAGCAGCACTATGAGACTTATCTAGTTCAAGTCGCATGGCAAACCGCTTTAATGATCGTCGTGTTTGTGGTTCTCTTATTAGCTGCCGCTCGTGTGATGTTGCGTCAAACCCAGTACCTAAACGATGCTATTAAAACCATGGCCGATAAGAACTTATCAGTACCGATTGAAATGGACTGTAAAGATGAATACGGTGATGTGGCACGCGAGCTTGAAAAAACTCGTGTTCAATTGAATGACATGATCAAAACTCAAGTGGCATCTTCAGACGAGCTATTCGCTTTGACCGAAGTGATGACCATAAGCATGTCTGAAACCAAAGATTCTGCTCAAGAAGAGTTCAACGAAATCGACCAGCTAGCAACTGCAATGAGTGAGATGACATCTACCGTGCAAACCGTAGCCGAGCATGCACAAAGTGCTTCTTCATTGACTGAGCAGGCTTCAGGCCAAGCTCTGACTGGTCAAAAGTTCGTTCAAGGTTCTGTTTCCAAGATGAGTGAGTTGTCTTCAGATATCGCAGCCTCTGCTGCTGCGGTAAACCAAGTTGAAGAGCGCGTTGACTCAATTGGTAGCGTTGTGGGCACTATCCAAGGCATTTCAGAGCAAACTAACCTACTGGCACTGAACGCAGCGATAGAAGCAGCGCGTGCGGGTGAAGCTGGACGCGGTTTTGCGGTTGTTGCCGATGAGGTTCGTAACCTTGCGCAGCGTACTCAACAAGCAACAGTAGAAATCCAAGACATGATCAGTCACCTACAAAGCAGCGCTAACTCTGCGGTAGAACTGATGGAAAAAAGCGTGGTGGAAGCGGCTGAAGGTGTTGAACTTGTTACTAATGCTGGGTCTGAACTCGATGGTATCGTGAGCCAAGTAAATCAGATTAATGATATGAACTTCCAAATTGCAACGGCTGCGGGGCAGCAGAGCAGCGTAGCGGAAGAGATGAGTGTCAACCTCACCAATGTTCGTGAGTTGGTTGAAGCATCTGTAGTTGTCGTTGGTGAGCTTCTTGAAACATCTCAGATCATGGAAACCAACGCGCAAGAACTGGACGGTAAGATTAAGCAGTTTAAGGTGTAAATTTTAGGTTCTAGCCTTTGTTCTCAGGGGGATATCCCTAGAGGTTTATTACTATAGACGAAGGCACTACTCGATAAGTTAACTGATAAAACGCCCACATTGCTAATGTGGGCGTTTTTTATTGGCGTAACTTTGGTATAACTTACTTTTGTTTTTCTAAACAGTCATTGAAACTCGTCTACTAGAACTCTTTATTAAAAACAAAACTGATTTTTCGGCTCGCAGCTAACACAAGGAAGAAACATGCCATTGCCTTCTCAACTCGTCACTCATTCCCAGTCTGCTTTTGAGCAATTGTTAGAGCACCAAAGTCAAGCTATTAGTACTTGGCCCGAGCCACTTATTGACGATCTTAAGCGTGTATTGGGCTTGAGTTGTTTTGTGGGTGATTGCTTACAACGAGACACGATACTATCCAGTACTTTACCTGATATGTTGGCATGCGAAGATCGTGCTGAAGGGTATCGTGAGCGATTGGCCGAGTTGCTTTCTGGTTGCACGGATGAAATGAGTGGCCAACGTGTGTTACGCCAATTCCGTAATCGAGAAATGACCTACATTGCGTGGCGCGATTTTATGGGGGCGTGGGAGCTAGAGCAGAGTCTAAACCATCTATCGATGTTGGCTGAGGCGATGATCTTCGAAACCTACCAATGGCAGTACGATATTTGTTGTAAAGAGTGGGGTACACCTTGCAATGAGCAAGGTGAAGCGCAGCCAATGTTGATCATTGGCATGGGCAAGCTCGGTGGTGGTGAGCTTAACTTCTCTTCTGATATCGATCTGATTTTTACCTACCCTGAGAATGGCGAAACCCAAGGAGCAAGACGCAGCATTGCCAACGCGCAATTTTTCACGCGTTTAGGGCAACGTATTATCAAAGCGTTGGATCAACAAACCTTTGATGGATTCTGTTACCGAGTCGACATGCGCCTTCGCCCGTTTGGTGAGAGTGGCCCATTGGTCATGAGTTACGCGGCTTTGGAAGATTACTACCAAGAACAAGGTCGTGATTGGGAACGCTACGCGATGGTGAAAGCACGGGTGATGGGCAGCGAAATGTACCCTGAATACCAAGAGCTTCGCCAAATGTTGCGTCCATTTGTGTTCCGTCGTTATATCGATTTCAGTGCGATTCAATCTCTGCGCCGTATGAAATCAATGATCAGCAGCGAAGTACGCCGCCGTGGCCTTTCAAACAATATCAAGCTTGGTTCTGGTGGTATTCGCGAAGTTGAGTTTATAGCCCAAGTCTTCCAATTGATTCGTGGTGGACGCGAACCAAGCCTTCGTGGCCGAGGATTATTAGAAACCTTGAGTGCGATTGAGTCACTTAACCTTCTGGAAGCTCAAGAGGTGGGACATTTACGTGAAGCTTACCTGTTTTTACGCCGCCTAGAAAACCTATTACAAGCGATGGCCGATAAGCAAACTCAAACCCTACCCGATGGTGAATTCGAACAGTTACAGCTAGCCGTCGCCATGCAGTTTTCCGATTGGGATGGTTTGATTGATGCGACCCGTGCTCATATGGCAAATGTACATACGGTATTTGAAGACTTGATTGGGGTCGATGAAGAAGATGCGAACCCAATCGCGAGCCACTTTAGCGAGTTGTGGGATATGGCCCATAAACCCGATGTAATTGAGCACGTGTTGGAACACGATATTGCGGTCGCGAGCCCGCCTGATGCGGCGAAAACGATCATTCAGTTTAAAGCCGATTTGGCTAAAAAGACCCTTGGCCCTCGTGGGCGGGAAGTCCTGAATCGTTTAATGCCTAAAGTATTTCAAGCTTTATATACGAATAAAGACGCCGAGTTTGGTTTGTCGCGAGTGCTACATTTACTGCAAAAAATAGTGACGCGTACCACTTACCTTGAGCTATTGGATGAACACCCAGCAGCGCTGACTCAGTTAGTTCGCTTATGTACAGCAAGCCCGATGATCTCGGAACAACTGGGTCGCTATCCTATTCTGCTGGATGAACTTATCGATCCTCAGCAACTTTATAACCCTGTGCCATTGGAATCTTACAAGACGGAGCTGCGTGATTACCTTGCTCGTATCCCAGAAGATGATATGGAGCAGCAGATGGAAGGTCTGCGTCAGTTTAAGCAGACTTGCATTCTCCGTATCGCAGCGGCTGATATTGCAGGTGTGCTTCCGGTGATGAAGGTCAGTGACCACCTGACGTATTTGGCTGAAGCGATAGTAGAAGCTGGTGTTAACCAAGCTTGGTTGCAGGTCTCGGCTAAGTTTGGCGAACCTACCCATGTCAAAGATCGCGAAGGGCGTGGTTTTGCGGTGGTTGGTTATGGAAAAGTTGGTGGTTGGGAGCTTGGATACAACTCCGACCTCGATATTGTGTTCATACACGATTGCCCGGTACACATCTATACTGATGGCAAAAAAGAGATAGATGGACGCCAGTTTTACCTAAGGTTGGCGCAGCGAATTATTCATATTTTCTCGACCAGAACGGCTTCTGGAATTTTATACGAGGTCGATACTCGCCTACGACCTTCAGGTGTCTCTGGCTTGCTTGTGAGCCCTACAGATGCTTTTGATGAGTATCAACACAATGACGCGTGGACATGGGAGCACCAAGCGCTCACTCGTGCTCGTATGATTTACGGTGATGACTTATTGGCATCTGCGTTTAACAAAACTCGGCATGAGGTTTTGTGCTTGCCACGAGATGAGGCAACACTCAAAAAGTCAGTTGTCGATATGCGTGAAAAAATGCGTGGTCATTTAGGTGGCAAAAAAGTCGACCGGTTCATGCTGAAACAAGATGCTGGTGGTATCACTGATATTGAGTTTTTGGCGCAATATTTAGTACTTAGATACAGCAACGAGAAACCTAAGCTTACTCGTTGGTGTGACAATGTGAGAATCTTTGAAAGCTTGTTGTCGCAAGGAATAATGGGCGAGCAACAAGGTATGGCATTGACCAATGCGTACACCACATTAAGGGATGAAATCCACCACCGTAATCTACTTAACCTTGATGCGGATGTGGCGATCGATAAGTTTGAAATGGAAAGAGAGCATGTCGTGCAAGCATGGAAGCAGTGGATGGAAGCGTAACCCAGCCATTGCGTAGTGGCTGCTGTGTCTATCTTGATAAGCTTTTACCCATTTATCTATAGTTTAGCCACTGTAATCAGTGTGCTAGACTCTAGCCAGATTTGATTTTTGGAGATCAATAATGAAACCAATTCTACCTGACTACAGCCAATCAGGTGTTCTTATTGTCGGTGACGTCATGCTTGATCGTTACTGGTATGGCCCAACTGGCCGTATTTCACCTGAAGCACCTGTGCCCGTTGTTAAAGTAGAAAATAACGAAGAGCGTCCAGGTGGTGCTGCCAACGTAGCAATGAATATTGCGTCTCTCGGTGGTCACGCTCATGTTGTTGGTTTAACTGGCAAAGATGAGCCTGCTGAGGTGTTAAAAAATACCTTAGGCGCACTAAAGGTTAAATGTGATTTCGTTGAGTTAGAAGATTACCCAACCATTACTAAATTGCGTGTAATGAGCCGTGGTCAGCAGCTGATCCGTCTTGATTTTGAAGACAAGTTTGAGAATACAGACCCTGAGCTTATTTTGTCTCGCATGGAGCAAGCGCTTCCAAATGTACGTTCGGTCATTCTTTCTGATTACGCGAAAGGTGCGTTAGAGCATGTGCAAAGTTTTATTCAAAAAGCTCGTGCGGCAAAGGTTCCGGTATTTATCGACCCGAAAGGTGCTGATTTAGAACGCTACCGTGGTGCGACTTTGCTTACGCCAAATATGTCTGAGTTCGAGTTGGTTGCAGGTAAGGTTAAATCGGAAGAAGATCTTATCGAGAAAGGCATCGCCTTAATCGAAAAATACGACTTTGAAGCCTTGTTAGTGACTCGTAGTGAGCATGGCATGACCTTACTTCGTAAAGGGCAGGCGCCATTCCATTTGCCGACTCAAGCGAAAGAAGTGTATGACGTGACCGGTGCGGGCGATACGGTTATCTCAGTATTGGCTGCTTCGGTGGCTGCGGGCAAACCTCTAGATGAAGCGTGTGCACTCGCGAATGCGGCGGCTGGTGTGGTAGTTGGCAAACTTGGTACATCGACACTGTCTACAATTGAGTTAGCGGAAGCGATTCACGGAAGCCAAGATACCGATTACGGCGTGATCTCTGAAGCGGCATTAGTTGAAGCGGTGAAACGTGCTCGTGCGAAAGGTGAGAAAGTGGTTATGACTAATGGTTGCTTTGATATTCTGCATGCCGGACATGTTTCTTACATGAACCATGCCGCTGAGTTGGGTGACCGTTTGATCGTTGCCGTTAATACTGATGAGTCAGTGAAACGCTTGAAAGGCCCAGGTCGCCCAGTGAACCCAACCGATCGTCGTATGGCGGTATTGGCTGGTTTAGGTGCGGTTGATTGGGTTGTTCCGTTTTCTGAAGATACGCCTCAACGTTTGATCTCTGAAGTATTGCCAAGCATTTTGGTAAAAGGCGGGGATTATAAACCTGAAGATATCGCTGGCGGTGCGGAAGTGATTGCGGCTGGTGGCGAAGTTAAAGTACTTAACTTTGAAGATGGTTGCTCTACAACTGAAATTATCAAAGCGATTAAAGGTGGTCGAGGTTAACCCTTCGCCTTCGAGTATAAAACCTTTAGCCTCAAGCTCATAGTCAGATTGTAAATCTAACTTTTGATAGATAATAAAAATGCCGCTCAATGAGTGGCATTTTTGTAACGGTAATCTAGTCGCTTTATTAAAGACTTTGATTAGAGTCTTTAACTAGGATTTAAGAATTACTTGCTTGCTACTTTTAGACCTGCGTTTACATCAACGATGTCTTGTTCGCTTAGTGTACCAACCGCTTGACGAAGCTGAAGAACACTTAGGATGTAGTTGTAACGAGCATCTGAAAGGTTTTTGTTCGCATCGTATAGACGGCGAGTCGAATCTAGTACGTCAACGATAGTACGAGTACCCACATCAAAACCAGCTTCTGTTGCTTCTAGAGCAGACTGAGCTGAAACAACAGACTGTTCGTAAGCGCGTAGAGCACCAATAGAAGCTGTGATGTTGTTGTTGAAGGCACGTACGTCTTTTACAACGCTACGGTAAGTTGCTTCTAGATCTTCACTTGCTGCAACGTAGTTGTATTCAGCCTGTTTAGTCAAAGAAGTTGTGCTACCACCCGTATATAGAGGTACCACTAAGTTCAAGCCTAGGTTTAGGTTATCTTGATCATAATCAGTTGAGCTGTTTGATTGATCTGTAAGAGCGTAACTACCATCAAGAGTTAGGCTAGGTAGATGACCAGAGCTTGCTAGAGAGATGTTATCTTTTGCTACGTCTTGAGAGATACGAGCAGCAAGTAGACTAAGGTTCTTTTGCTCTGCTTGTTCAACCAGTGCAATCGCAGACTCAGAAGATTTGCTTGCTGAGAAACGGTCAGTGTCTAGGATGCTTAGGTTAGAGTGTTCTTGCCCTGTAATCTCACGTAGACCTTCGTAGTTATTAATCAGAGTGTTCTCTGCTAAAACTTCATCAGCTAAAACAGCATCGTATTGAGCTTGCGCATCATGTACATCGGTGATTGCTGAAAGACCTACTTCAAAGCGCTGTTTTGTTTGCTCTAGTTGGCGCGCAACCGCTGCTTTTTCTGCACGAACGAACTCTAGGTTATCTTGAGCACGCAGTACTTCGAAGTATGCTGTTGCTACACGCAGGATCAAAGCTTGTTGCTCTGCTGCATACGCTGAATCAGCCTGACGAGCGGTTTTCTCTGCTGTATCTAACGTGATCCATGAAGAGCGTTGATAAAGTTCTTGAGTGAAGCCGATCGCTGCTCCCCAAGTGTTATTATCAATACTTGAGCTACCTGAACCAGAAGTATCTCTGTCACCACGGTTAATGTCGTAGTTCGCTGTTAGGTTAATTTGTGGTAGCAAATCACTACGGCTTGACGTTACTGCTTCAAAAGCGGCATCGCGCTGCGCTGCTGAACGAAGAAGTTGTGGATCGTTCTGTTTTGCTTGGTCGTAAACTTCAGCTAGCGTATCAGCGAAAGCTGACGAACTCAGGCTGCCAATTGCTGCACTGATAAATAGTGGAAGCAGTTTTTTCATTTTCCTATTCCTGCCTTTAATAGAATTTTCTCTGAAAGAGTTTAACCCAGTTTGATGGTAATTTACTCGAAACTTTGCACTTTTTTACATTTAACTGTCCACTTGTGCAATATTTATTTTTTAAAACTTAACTTTAATTATAAAATTTATACAAAAAGTTGAACCTTATCCTTGGTAGTTAACTCGGACAATGAGTAAACTATAAAGATCACTTAGTGAGGTACCAAATGCAACAGTATGATAATCAACGACACGAGTTTACTCCTCAAGATGTGGAAATAGTCTCAAAAGAGACGCTGTTTCGTGGTTTTTTCAAAATGGTTAAATACACATTTAAACATAAGCTGTTTGAGGGGGGCTGGAGCCAACCTATAGAACGCGAGATGTTTGAACGTGGTCATGCTGCCGCTTTGTTACCTTATGATCCTATTCGTGACGAAGTGGTGATCGTAGAACAGATCCGTGTCGGCGCTCTAGAGCATGAGAACCCTTGGCAATATGAAATTGTGGCCGGGATCATTGATACGAACGAATCATCACAAGATGTTGCTCGTCGTGAAGCGATGGAAGAAGCGGGCGTTGAAGTCGGATCTGTATTGCCTATCACTTCGTATTACCCTTCATCTGGCGGTTGTTCAGAAAAGCTCGACGTCTTTGTTGGTTGTGTTGATACAACCACAGCAAAAGGTGTACACGGTTTAGATTACGAAGGTGAAGATATTCGCGTACAAGTGATGACTCGCGATGCGGCTTATCAGTTAGTAAAAGAGGGTGTGTTTGAAAATGGGGCCACAATTATTGCGCTGCAGTGGCTACAATTGAACTACCAAGAATTACAGTCAGAGTGGATAGATTAACGTTATGCCAAATATAGCAGTCAAGAAACCGTATCATGTTGATCTTGCTGAACTGATGCGAGTTTACGAGACTAACTATGCCAAGCTTAACGCTCTGTTACCGGTAGGGCATGAGGTTGGTGATGTTCGCTGTTACCAAGCCGTTAATATGGTGTATCAATTGACAGTGAATGAGGTCACAAAATACACCACATTAATAGACATATGTCAGAGTGACGAGACGCCAGTGTTTCCTTTGCCAAAAATGTCTGTCAGGCTATATCACGACGCTCGAGTTGCAGAAGTGTGCGCTAGCGGGGATTTTTCACGAGTCAAAGCGAAATATGACTATCCCAACACTAAGCTTCTGCAAAAGGATGAGAAATTTCAGTTGAACAAATTTCTTGGAGAATGGTTAACGTTTTGTTTAAAAACGGGTATCAGCCGTTCGCCAATTCCTTTTTAATTGAGCCCCATTGTAAAACACTTTAAAGTTTAAACAGTAACGTATCTGGATTTGGTATTTTGGAATTATCACACACTTCAAAATTTGATGAGAGCAGTATTAAGCTTGTACAGCTAACGGACACGCATTTGTTTGCGCCGAGCAATGGCAGCTTATTAAGCATCAATACTCAAGATAGCTTTCGTGCTGTAGTTGATGGCATTGTTAACCAAGGCTTCGATTATGAGGCGATCTTGGCGACGGGTGATATCTCTCAAGATCACAGTGCTGAGTCGTATCAAAAATTTGAATCAGGTATTCAACCTCTGGAAAAGCCATGTTATTGGTTGCCAGGAAATCATGATTTCAAGCCTAATATGGGCAGTGTCTTACCATCACCTCAAATACAGTGCGTTGACCATGTCTTACTGGGTGATAACTGGCAGATGGTGATGCTGGACTCGCAAGTGGTTGGTGTGCCTCATGGGCGTCTAAGCGATCAACAACTTGATCTGTTAGAACAAAAATTGATCGAATTCCCTGAGCGTAATACCTTGGTTTTACTGCACCACCACCCGTTATTAGTGGGCAGCGCATGGCTGGATCAACATAACCTAAAAGATGCGGATCAATTTTGGGATGTGGTTCAGCAGCATACCAATGTCAAAGCGGTACTGTGTGGCCACGTTCATCAAGACATGAATCGAGATCATCATGGTGTGCAAGTCATGGCAACCCCGTCGACTTGTGTGCAATTCAAACCTAATTCAGATGACTTTGCCGTTGATACATTGTCTCCGGGTTGGAGAGAGATTGAATTACATCAAGATGGCACAGTAAGTACTCAAGTGCGCCGCTTGCCTAATGGGCAGTTCTTACCTGATTTTGAAGCGGGTGGTTATTGATGTTAGTGATTATTGTTGTAGGAGGCTATTAATGT
Organism: Vibrio sp. R78045; assembly: GCF_042466085.1. NCBI lineage: Bacteria > Pseudomonadati > Pseudomonadota > Gammaproteobacteria > Vibrionales > Vibrionaceae > Vibrio > Vibrio sp. R78045. The sequence continues at coordinate 1,404,777 of NZ_JAXHBS010000018.1, read as the reverse complement.
CCGGTTCTAATCAGCAAGTCGCTAAGCCATCATTGCTTCTCTATATTCATGGGTTTAACAGTTCATCTCGTTCTCATAAAGCGAATGTGATGGCTAATTACTGTGCGGAGCATCGGGCTGATATTAAAGTCGTCACTCCTCAACTGCCGAGTTTCCCTCAGCAAGCGGCACTTCATCTGCAACAGCTGGTGGAACAATATAAAGAGCAATATCAGATTGCATTGGTCGGTAGCTCATTGGGTGGCTATCTTTCAACATGGCTGAATAGTCATTATGGTTTTAAAGCGGTTGTTGTAAATCCAGCAGTGAAGCCGTATGAGCTTCTTGCCGACTATTTGGGTGAACAAGTAAACCCATACACACATGAGCGATATGTACTGGAAACAAAGCATATTGATGAACTGAAGGCGTTAGAGGTTCCGGCTCTTTCTCAGCCGAGTGATTTCTGGTTACTTCAGCAAACGGAAGATGAAGTTCTGGATTATCGACAAGCTGTCGAAAAGTACCAAGGTGCAACACAAACAATAGAAAAGGGTGGGGATCATAGCTTTGTTGATTTTGAGCGTTACCCACAACAAATCATTACTTTTTTAGATTTATAACCTGTTCCATTAACTGAGTAATTTTCTCTTGTTTGTCTGTTATTTCATCTATCAATGGTGAAATATCATAGTTTGATGTCTTAGTTTTTGAACTAGCTTGACATCATTACTCAGCTTCCAGACTATATTCCCCAATACTTCGCTCATTCGCTCTACTATGACGGTTCATAGTAATGATTCTGCTTTAGTGAAACTAGAGCCAGCGAACTGACGCAAACTTTTTGAGTAAACTCCGTATTATGACTGAACAATATAATGCAAAAGACCTCGAGGTACTTGAAGGTCTCGATCCGGTGCGACACCGCCCGGGAATGTATACCGAGACAGAAAGACCCAACCACCTTGCCCAAGAAGTCATTGATAACTCGGTCGATGAAGCATTAGCGGGACACGCTAAGAAAATCAAAGTTGTGCTTCATGCTGACCAATCGTTAGAAGTTACCGATGATGGCCGTGGTATGCCTGTTGATATCCACCCTGAAAAAGGGATCTCAGGTGTTGAGCTGATTTTAACTAAGCTCCACTCTGGCGGTAAATTCTCAAACAACAACTACAAGTTTTCTGGTGGTTTGCACGGTGTAGGTATCTCGGTCGTAAACGCGCTGTCAAAACGTGTTGAAGTAACGGTTCGTCGTGATGGTCAAGTGCATGAGATCGCCCTTGAAGGTGGTCATGCTGTTACTGACCTGACAGTGACAGGAACTTGTGGTCACCGCAATACTGGTACTACGGTGCATTTCTGGCCGGATCCAAAGTATTTCGATAGCTCTAAATTTTCGACACTTCGTCTTATCAATAACCTACGAGCAAAAGCGGTACTTTGCCCTGGTTTAGAAATTACCTTTGTTGATAAAGTTGGTGGTGAAGAGCATAAATGGTTCTATGAAGATGGTCTAAAAGACTATCTAGCTGAGGGCGTAAAAGGTTACACCTTATTGCCTGAAGACCCATATGTTGGTGAGTTCGTTGCTGAAACGGAAATGGCTAACTGGGCAATCATTTGGCAGCCAGAAGGCGGTGATATGATCACCGAGAGTTACGTGAACTTAGTACCAACCAAGCAAGGTGGTACGCACGTAAATGGTCTTCGTCAAGGTCTGCTTGATGCAATGCGTGAGTTCTGTGAATTCCGTAACCTACTACCACGTGGCGTTAAGCTAACGGGTGATGACATCTTCGATCGCTGTTCATACGTACTATCGGTGAAGATGCAAGATCCGCAGTTTGCTGGTCAAACAAAAGAGCGTCTATCTTCTCGTCAAACCGCAGCGTTTGTTTCTGGTGTTGTAAAAGATGCCTTCAGCCTATGGTTGAATGAAAAACCGCAACTGGCAGAGCAATTGGCTGAAGCTTGTATTGCCAATGCTCACCGCCGTATGCGCGCGAGTAAGAAAGTTGTTCGTAAAAAGATCGCATCTGGCCCAGCGTTGCCGGGTAAATTAACTGACTGCTCAGTTCAAGATTTAAGTCGCACCGAAATCTTCTTCGTGGAAGGGGATTCGGCGGGTGGTTCTGCTAAGCAAGCTCGTGATCGTGAGTTCCAAGCGGTAATGCCACTGCGTGGTAAAATCCTAAATACATGGGAAGTGTCAGCAGACCAAGTCTTGGCTTCACAAGAAGTACACGATATCTCGGTTGCTCTGGGTATCGACCCTGATAACGATGACTTGTCGGGCCTGCGTTACGGTAAGATCTGTATCCTTGCCGATGCGGACTCGGATGGTCTTCATATCGCGACACTGCTATGTGCACTGTTTACTCGCCATTTCCATGCTCTGGTTGAAGCGGGTCATATCTATGTGGCAATGCCTCCTCTGTATCGTATCGATTGCGGTAAAGAAGTGTTCTACGCACTCGATGACGCAGAGAAAGATGGTGTGCTTGAGCGACTATCGCAGAAGAAAGCCAAGATTAACGTGCAACGATTCAAAGGTCTGGGTGAAATGAACCCACTTCAGTTGCGTGAAACCACCATGGATCCAAACACTCGTCGCCTTGTTCAATTAACGATTGATGATAACGAAGCAACCAACGAGATGATGGACATGCTGCTTGGTAAGAAGCGTGCAGATGATCGCCGTACATGGCTACAGACTAACGGTGATATGGCCGAGGTATAATGGATGTCTAACGAAATTACATATGATGGTGTTGAACAACTGCCGATGCGCAAGTTCACTGAAGACGCCTATTTAAATTACTCAATGTACGTGATCATGGATCGTGCATTGCCATATATCGGTGATGGCTTAAAGCCAGTACAGCGTCGTATTATCTATGCGATGTCAGAACTCGGCTTATCAGCTGCATCGAAATATAAAAAATCAGCTCGTACCGTTGGTGACGTGTTAGGTAAGTATCACCCACACGGTGATTCTGCTTGTTACGAAGCGATGGTATTGATGGCACAACCTTTCTCTTACCGCTACCCATTGGTAGATGGTCAAGGTAACTGGGGTGCTCCGGATGACCCGAAATCGTTCGCTGCAATGCGTTATACCGAAGCGAAATTATCTAAGTTTGCTGAGGTTCTTCTAGGTGAGCTAGGTCAAGGCACCGTTGATTGGCAACCCAACTTTGATGGCACGATGAAAGAGCCTCAAATGTTGCCAGCTCGCCTGCCTCATATCCTGCTTAACGGCATCACTGGTATTGCGGTTGGTATGGCGACCGACATCCCCCCTCACAATGTCCGTGAAGTGGCGGATGCAGCGATTCATTTGATTGACACGCCGAAAGCAGAGCTTCCTGATGTGATGGGTTTCATTCAAGGCCCTGATTACCCGACAGAGGCTGAAATTATTTCGCCAAAGTCGGATATCGAAAAGATCTATCGCACTGGACGTGGCAGCATTAAGATGCGCGCGGTTTGGCACAAGGAAGGCTCTGATATTGTTATCACGGCTCTTCCTCATCAAGTGTCAGGTGCTAAGTTACTTGAGCAAATTGCTAACCAGATGCGCGCTAAGAAGCTGCCAATGGTTGACGACTTGCGTGATGAATCTGATCACGAGAACCCAACGCGTATCGTCGTGGTTCCTCGTTCGAACCGTATCGACTGTGATCAACTGATGAGTCACTTGTTCGCTTCGACGGATCTAGAGAAGAACTTCCGCGTTAACTTGAACATGATTGGTTTAGACAGTCGCCCTCAAGTTAAAGGCCTGGTTCAAATTCTGAAAGAGTGGATTGAGTTCCGCCGTACAACGGTTCGCCGCCGTCTTCAGTACCGTTTAGATAAAGTACTGGCACGTTTGCACATCTTAGAAGGTTTGCTTGCTGCTTATCTTAATATCGATGAAGTCATTGAGATCATTCGTACAGAAGACGAACCATGTCCTGTATTGATGAGCCGTTTCAATATTTCTGAAATTCAAGCCAATGCGATTCTTGATATTAAACTTCGTAACTTAGCTAAGTTAGAAGAGTTTAAGATTCGAGCTGAACAAGAAGAGCTTGAAGCTGAACGTGAAAAGCTTGAGAAGCTACTCGGTTCAGAGCGTCGCTTGAATACACTAATCAAAAAAGAGATCCAAGCAGATGCGGATAAATACGGCGATGATCGTCGTTCTCCGTTGATTGAACGTGCTGAAGCGAAAGCGCTAACAGAACGCGACTTAGTACCAAGCGAGCCAATCACGGTTGTATTGTCTGAGAAAGGTTGGATTCGTCATGCTAAAGGGCATGAAGTTGATGCTGAAGGCTTGAACTACAAATCTGGTGATAAATTCTTGGCGAGCGCTAAGGGTAAGAGTAACCAACAAGCGGTATTCCTGGGCAGTGATGGTCGAAGTTACTCCCTTGAGTCTCATTCATTACCGTCGGCTCGAAGCCAAGGTGAGCCTATTACAGGTCGCCTGAACGTCAGCCCTGGCACTTCGATTCGCCAAGTGGTGATGGGAGAGAATGAGCAGCTATGGTTAGTGGGTTCTGATGCTGGGTACGGTTTTGTTTGTAAAGGCAGTGATTTATTGTCTAAGAACAAGAGTGGTAAAGCGTTAGTTAACTTGCCACAAGCTTCTGAAGTGATGTTGCCAAGCCCGATTGCTGACTTGGATACTAACCAGATTCTGGCGATTACTAATCAAGGCCGCATGTTGTTGTTCCCGATTAAAGACCTACCTCAGTTGAGTAAAGGTAAGGGTAACAAGATCATCAACATTCCTTCTGCGAAAGCAAAAGAGCGTGAAGAGTTTGTCTCGCATTTAATGGCTATCCCTGAGAATGCAACGCTAACTATCTACGCGGGTAAACGTAAGCTTGGCTTGAAACCTGCAGATCTTGAAAACTTCCGTGGTGAGCGTGGCCGTCGTGGAGGGTTGCTGCCAAGAGGTCTACAGCGAGTGACTCGCATCGATATCGAAGCTCCTAGCGAATCATAAAGACGTTTGTTCTAGGTTCTCGTGACTAGATAAAAGAAAACCCAGCCTGAGAGCTGGGTTTTTTGTATCTATGTTCTTTTCTATGCGTACTTTAGTGGTTTGAATCTAGCGTCATGATTCGCTCTACAAGCGAGTATCTTCCGCTATCGTAACCTTGAGAGTTTTGTTCTCTCCTTGGCGCAATATACCAACCTCAATCACCGTACCCGGTCGAAGATCAGTAACAATATCCATCACGCTCTGTCTCCCGTTAATTTGGGTATTATTGATACTGATAATTATATCTTGTGCTTCAAAACCAGCATCTGCTGCAGGGCCGTTCGGGTCAATGCCTAATACGACAATGCCACCAATGTTCTTATTGCCAAGTAAGCGTGACGTTACTGAGTTGATGTCTTGCCCGTCAATACCAATGTAGCCACGAATTACACGACCATCTGCAATGATCTTTTCCATGATTTTATTAGCCAGTGGGTAGGGGATAGCAAATGAAATCCCGTAGGTTTCCATGTCTGTGGCTTGCTGGAAAGACGCGGTATTGATACCGACTAGTTCGCCTTGTGAGTTGACGAGTGCTCCCCCTGAGTTACCTTCATTGATCGCAGCATCGGTTTGGATAAAGGCTTGATGGCCGTCAGCGCTGATCGAAGATCGGCCCGTAGCTGAGATAATGCCAAAAGTGGTCGTTTGACCTAGGTTGTATGGGTTACCGATCGCCAGAACCACATCACCGACATTGGCCTTGTAACTTGGATTGAGTGGAATCACGGGTAGGTTGTCACCACTGACTCTAAGTATTGCGATATCGGTGCGTTTATCAGAACCGACTAATTGCGCGGCAGCGACTCGTCCATCTTGAAGTGCTACTACAATTTGGTCAGCTTGAGCTACAACGTGGAAGTTGGTAATGATGTAGCCTTTTTCGCTGACAATGACTCCTGACCCTAAGCCTTGAGTCAGCAGTTTGTTGCGATCGCTCTCTGCGTATTTACGGCTATAGATATTCACAACAGCAGGTGCTGCACGGCGTACTGCTTGGTTAAATGAAATCTGAAGAGAGGCGATATTATCCACTTTAGGGGTGGTGACGTCAGAAACAATGCCTGATCTTAAACTCGGAAATGCGAGAAGAATAAGCGCCGCTGAAACAAGTCCAAGGGAAATAGAACGAAATAGAAAGGACAGCATGTTTCCCTCTTCAACAAGTAAGGTACGAAGCCATCAGCGAATGGATGACTTAATTACAAGTGAAGCATAGCATTTTGATTCATCTAAAGAAAAGGGAGACTGAGTAAGTTTCAAGCAAACTTATGCGGCCTCCCTTTGGTTATACTGACAAATTATTAACGAATGACTAGGTAGATAGTTCTATTTCCTCGTTGGATATTCAATGCCAATACGCCAGGTTGTTTCTCTAAAATATCTCTGAACTGTGCAAGGTTCTTAACCGTTTGGCGGTTTACGCCGATGATGATGTCATCTTTCAGAAGCTGGTAGGCTTCTGCTGGTGAGCCTTTAGCCACATTTGATACTTTCACTCCTGTAGCTGCATCGCTATCGTTAGTGTTGGTCAACTCAGCACCCGCAAGTCCTTCATGGAGCTTTTCAGCTTGTGTTTTGTTATTGGTTGATTCGCCTAACGTGACATCAAAGGTTTTGCTTTTTCCGTCACGAACGATTCCAAGCTCAATTTGCTTACCTGCACCGAGAGTGGCCACTTTGGCTCTTAATTCGCTGAAGGTATCAATGCGTTTACCATTGATAGAGGTAATTATATCACCCGCTTTCAGGCCTGCTTTATCTGCTGCGCTGTCTGGTACAATTTGGCTAACAAACGCACCTTTACTTGATTCATAACCGAGCGCCTCTGCTAATTCAGAGGTCACTTCTCCACCTTGAACCCCCAACATACCGCGCTTCACTTCACCGAAATCGAGAATCTGTTCTGTCAGGTTTTTCATCATATTAGACGGGATTGCAAAACCGATACCGACATTGCCTCCGTTAGGGCCAAGAATGGCGGTGTTGATACCAATCAGTTCACCGTTAAGGTTGACTAGCGCACCACCAGAGTTACCACTATTGATCGCGGCATCGGTTTGAATGAAGTTTTCAAAGTTCTCAAGGTTTAAGCCGCTTCTTCCTAGGGCCGATACGATACCTGATGTGACAGTTTGCCCGAGTCCAAATGGGTTACCGATAGCCACGCTAAAATCACCGACTCTTAATTGATCTGAGTCTGCGAGTTTTATCTGGGTTAGGTTCTTGGCTTCCTCTAATTTCAGAAGCGCAATATCAGACATTTGGTCGCCACCGATGAGTTCGGCATCATATTCTCGACCATCATGAAGTTTCACTTTGATATCGTCGGCGCCATTAATTACGTGATAGTTGGTGACGATATGGCCTTTTTTAGCGTCAATGATGACACCCGACCCCAAACCTCGGAACGGTCGCTCTCGAGTTTGCTCTGGGCCAAAAAAGAATTGGAATTGTTCAGGGATTTGCTGACGTTGTACTTGTTTGCCTTCTACAGCAATACTAACCACAGCGGGGGTAACTTGCTCAAGCATAGGAGCTAGGCTAGGTAATTGTTCATTACCCACACTTAGGGGAAGTGCGGCTGTCGCTTGAATTGGCGTGATGATTGAACTTAAGCTTAAAGTCAGTACCGATAAAGCAAGCAAAGGTTTTTTCATCATAAACTCCTCTCTAGTTAAGGTCTTAGCCTTCTCATATTTGCTATAGATATGAGAAATTTCAAATGACCTGAGTGAAAGTTATGACTCAAAAACCTTTGTAAAGTTCACAGAAGTATTAAATGTTTACGATGCTTTTGCTGTAACGACATCCGGAGCATCAATAATTTCTTTCTTCTGCTCAGTAAATAACCCCGTTGCGCCATTGGCGTAATCTTTGGGTTGTTCCTCAAGTGTTGCCTCTTTAACAGAAGCTTTATCTTGTGGCTTGTCTGAGTGTGCAGCCGCTGTTTTCACAAATGGATTGTCTTGCTCAGGTAGATTAGGGATGAGTTCTGAGCTCGTTTTTTCCATGTGCTGATACAGTTTCGTGTAGTCCTTACCTAAGGTATCCAGCATTTCTGCTGATTTCGCAAAGTGGTCAGCCAGCTCTTGTCGCTGTTGCTCAAGGGCAAACTTTGCGCTATCTAATTCTTTCTGTACGTTCTTTTGTTTTTTGTATTCAGGTGTCATGAGACGAGAAATAGCGACCCCTAAAATAACTCCGACTAGTAAACCGGCAACGGCATACATCCAAGGCATAACAGCTCCTTATTATTGTTTTTTAACATGTTTGTTACTGCTTAGTTACACGTGGTACGGCTCCATGGTACTATGAGAAAGCCGCAGTATAAAGAGAAATGCGTGTGCGCTAGTTAGCAGTTTAGTGCTGCTTTATTCGCCGTATGGCATTAACTCTAGAATTGTTTAGGCTCATTTTTCTTCGCTGTCTGATATTGCTTTCATTGTGGAAATGTCGTCATGAATCCCATTAAAAAATACGAACAAGATATAAAAGAACATGGATTTCAAAGAGATCCAGCACAAGAGCAAGCCGTTAAATCTTTAGATGAACTCTTTCATCAGTTTCAAGAATATATGAATACTCCTATTCCTGAGTTGACTCGATTTCAGAAGCTACTAGGGAAAAAAGTTCAATCACCGAAACCACCCAAAGGTCTCTATTTTTGGGGCGGTGTAGGGCGCGGTAAGACGTATTTAATGGATACGTTCTATGATGCCTTACCGACCACAAATAAAATGCGAGTTCACTTTCACCGTTTTATGTATCGCGTGCATGATGAGTTGAAAGCATTAGGTAATGTGAGCGATCCATTGCCTTTGGTGGCAGATAAGCTAAAAGAAGAAGCGGACATTATCTGTTTCGATGAGTTTTTTGTTTCGGACATTACGGATGCAATGATTCTAGGGACTTTGTTCCAAGAACTTTTCGCACGAAACGTTATTTTAGTCGCGACCTCAAATATCCCACCTGCAGATTTGTATCGCAATGGTTTGCAGCGCGCGCGATTCTTACCTGCAATCAAGCTTATTCAAGACAACTGTCACATTCTTAATGTCGATAGCGGGATCGATTATCGACTGCGTACTTTAGAGCAAGCTGAAATCTATCATTACCCATTAGATAGCCAAGCGAATATCAATCTTGAAAAGTACTACGCACAGTTGGTGGGCGAAGATAAACAGAAGTTAAAGCAAATAGAGGTTAACCATCGTCAATTAGACGTAATAGAAGCAAGTGACGGCGTTCTACATGGAACCTTTGCTCAGCTTTGTCAGTCGGCCCGTAGCCAGAATGACTATATTGAACTGTCTAAGGTTTATCACACGGTATTATTGGCAAATGTTTTGCAAATGGGTTCCACCTCAGATGACGCGGCACGACGCTTTATTGCGTTAGTCGATGAGTTCTACGAGCGCAATGTTAAGCTGATAATTTCAGCAGAGGTTGAGCTAGAAAGTTTGTATACTCATGGTCAGCTGGAGTTTGAATTTAAACGTTGTCAGTCGCGCTTAATCGAAATGCAGAGCCACGAATATTTGGCAAAAGAACACTTAAGTTAGCTTTGATTATCTCGAATAAGAAAGAGAATTAAAAAAATCGTGATTTTGTTCAAAAAGAGGTGATTTTTTCTTCGCTCTTCTCTATAATCCTGCGACCTACCGTTACTGCGGGCCTCTAGCGATGAGTAAAATCACGTTATGCCAAGAGTTTTCCAACACTCGAAGGGGTGATGAATGGTAACTCTTAGACAGTGGGAGTACGCGAGTATTCCTTAAGTGTAAATTTTTTAAATAGGTAATTATTAGCATGAAAACTTTCGTTGCTAAACCAGAAACTGTAAAACGCGACTGGTATGTTGTAGACGCTGAAGGCAAAACTCTTGGCCGTCTAGCAAGTGAAATCGCTTCTCGCCTACGCGGCAAGCATAAAGCAGAATACACTCCTCACGTAGACACTGGTGATTACATCATCGTTGTTAACGCTGAGAAAGTTGCTGTAACTGGTAACAAAGCTAAGGGTAAGGTTTACTACCGTCACTCTGAGTTCCCAGGTGGTCTTAAAACTATCACTTTTGAAAAGCTAATTGCTAAGAAACCAGAAATGGTTCTTGAACTAGCAGTTAAAGGTATGCTTCCACGTGGTCCTCTAGGCCGCGCGATGTACCGTAAGCTTAAAGTGTACGCTGGTACTGAGCACAACCATGTTGCTCAACAGCCACAAGTACTAGACATCTAAGGGGATTATGAAAATGGCAGAGAATCAATACTACGGCACTGGTCGTCGCAAAAGCTCAGCAGCTCGTGTTTTCATCAAACCAGGCTCTGGTGAGATCGTAATCAACAAGCGTAGCCTTGATGTTTACTTCGGTCGTCCAACTTCTCGTATGGTTGTTAAGCAACCTCTTGAGCTAGTTGAACTAACTGAGAAACTTGACCTTTACATCACTGTTTCTGGTGGTGGTATTTCTGGTCAAGCTGGCGCAATCCGCCACGGTATCACTCGAGCTCTTATGGAGTACGATGAAACTCTACGTCCTGCTCTACGTGCAGCTGGCTACGTTACTCGTGACGCTCGTTGCGTTGAACGTAAGAAAGTTGGTCTACGTAAAGCACGTCGTAAACCTCAATTCTCTAAGCGTTAATTTTTCTTTACGAAAAAGTACACGCTCCCAGTTTTACGACTGGAATTGTGGTTCAAAGCTCGGCTATATGCCGGGCTTTTTGTTTTTATACCCCCTCTAAACGCTTTCCCTCCCTCGTTTTATTTCCAAATTCTTATATTTTGAAAGCTTTTGTAACCCAATGTGCGCTTTGCCTCATGATTGTTACAAAAAGGTAGCTTTATCTTGTCAAAAAGTAGGGTTTTATTTATCATTTGCCGTCAATAAATAGAACTAAATACATATTTTGTTAGCCATGCTCTTTATTCGGAATTATTTCAATCCATAAGGAGCAAATGGGAGAATGTTTGGATGAGCAACGCGCCTTTAAATAACGGTCGCAGGCATTTCTTAACCGCAACAACAGCCGTTGTTGGTGGTTTAGGAGCAGCTGCTGTAGCCGTGCCTTTTATTAAATCATGGAATCCGAGTGCTAAGGCGAAAGCTGCAGGCGCCCCGGTGGAAGTGGAAGTCAGTAAGTTAGAACCGGGACAAATGGTTCGTGTCGAGTGGCAAGGTAAGCCTGTATGGGTTGTACGCCGAGCTGAATCGGTACTAGAAAACCTAAAAGCGATCGGTGGTCAACTTCGTGACCCTCAATCTGAAGCTGAACAACAACCTGAATACGCACAGAACGAGTTCCGTTCGATTAAGCCGGAATTCTTCGTTGCTGTTGGTTTCTGTACGCACTTAGGTTGTTCTCCAACTTACCTACCGGATTCTTTTGCAGAACAAGTTCAGGGTGTTAAGTCTGGTTTCTTCTGTCCTTGTCATGGTTCAAAGTTTGATATGGCAGGTCGAGTATTCCAAGGCGTACCAGCTCCATTGAACCTTGTTGTACCAAAGCATATGTATTTGAGTGACACTAAGATCATGATCGGTGTGGACGAGGGAGACGCGTAATGCAAGGATTGCTTGATTGGGTAGAGAAACGTCTACCTGCGATGAATGCTTACAAAAAGCATTTATCTGAATACCCAATGCCTAAGAACTTTAACTTTTGGTACCTTTTCGGTTCTTTAGCAATGTTGGTACTGGTTAACCAAATCCTTACGGGTATTTGGTTAACAATGAACTACGTACCGTCTGGTGAAGGTGCGTTCGCTTCTGTTGAATACATCATGCGTGATGTAGAATACGGTTGGTTACTGCGTTACATGCACTCAACGGGTGCTTCGGCATTCTTCGTGGTTATCTACCTGCACATGTTCCGTGGTTTAATCTACGGTTCATACCAAAAACCTCGTGAGCTACTTTGGATCTTCGGTATGTTGATCTTTTTAGTGCTTATGGCTGAAGCTTTCATGGGTTACTTACTACCATGGGGTCAAATGTCTTACTGGGGTGCTCAGGTAATCATATCTCTGTTTGGTGCAATCCCAGTTATTGGTGATGACCTAACGCTTTGGATCCGTGGTGACTACATCATCTCTGGTGCAACGCTGAACCGTTTCTTCGCACTGCACGTTATCGCTTTACCAATCGTACTATTGCTGCTTATCGTACTTCACGTACTAGCACTGCACGAAGTAGGTTCGAATAACCCTGACGGTATCGAAACCAAGCTTCCTAAAGGTACGATGGGCGACGACTACAAGACTCAGTTCCCATTCCACAAGGATTACACTAAGAAATACGACATCATTGACTCTATTCCTTTCCACCCATACGGGACGGTAAAAGATATGGTTGGTGTTGCTGGCTTCCTATTCTTGTTCTGTTACGTGCTGTTCTTTAACCCAGAAATGGGTGGGTACTTCCTTGAGCCGCCAAACTTTGAAGCTGCAAACCCACTGAAAACACCAGAGCACATTGCTCCAGTTTGGTACTTCACGCCGTTCTACGCTGTACTTCGTGCTGTTCCCGATAAGCTGTTAGGTGTAGTAGCAATGGGCGCCTCTATTGTCGTGCTCTTCCTACTACCTTGGTTCGATCGTTGTAAAGTGCGCTCTTACCGTTACCGTAGCAAACTGCATTTGATTAACATCATCCAATTCACAATAAGCTTTATTGCGCTTGGTGTCCTTGGTGCGCTTCCAGCGACGCCAACATACACGCTACTAGCTCAAATCTTTAGCTTAGGTTACTTCATGTTCTTCGTTCTGCTGTGGTTCTACAGTAAAAATGAAGCGACGAAACCATTACCAGAAAGGGTGACATTCAAATGAAAAAGTGGATTGTAATTTTATTTGCTATGTTGCCGTCACTGGCGATGGCAGCGGGTGCAAGCGTACCATTAGACAAAGCGAACAATGATTTAACAGACAAAGCCTCATTGCAAAATGGCGCTAAGATGTTCATGAACTATTGTTTCGCTTGTCACTCAACGCAGTACCAACGTTATGAGCGTGTTGCGAATGATTTAGAAATTCCTTTAGACCTAATGAAGGAAAACCTGATTTTCGACCCAGAAGTGAAAATTGGTAGTTTGATGGTTAATGCTATGCCTTCTGATCAAGCGGCTAGTTGGTTTGGTGCTCCGCCACCTGACTTAACTCTGGTTGCTCGTGTTCGTGGTGCAGATTGGCTATACACATATCTTCGTACTTTCTATGAAGACCCGTCTCGTCCATTTGGGGTGAACAACATCGTTTTCCCAAGTGTTGGTATGCCACATGTTCTTGAAGAGCTACAAGGAATCCCAACGCCAATCTACGATACTCACATGGTAGATGGTGAGGAAGTGAAGGTTGTTGTTGGCACTGAAACTGACGGTTCTGGTGAGCTAAGCACTGGTGAATACGATGAAGCGGTTCGCGACCTTGTAAACTTCCTTGTTTACTCGGGCGACCCGGTACAACTTGAGCGCCACGCTATGGGTTGGTGGGTAATGGCCTTCTTAGTAATCTTCACTATCATTGTGATTTTACTGAAGAAAGAGTATTGGCGTGATGTGCACTAATTGTGCTATAATACCGTGCTAATTCCCAAATTATGTTAATGTTCAATGGAGGCTTTTAGGCCTCCATTGTTTTTATTTAAAGTGTACTGGAGGGCTCCATGGCTGTAGCTGCCAATAAACGTTCTGTGATGACTCTTTTCTCAAGTGCTTCTGATATGTATAGCCATCAGGTGCGCATTGTTCTTGCTGAAAAAGGCGTAAGTGTTGAAGTTGAGTTGGTTGATGAAAAAAATCTACCAGCAGAGCTTGTTGAACTGAACCCGTACAAATCAGTACCTACCCTTATTGATCGTGAGCTTGCTTTATATGACTCAAAGATCATTATGGAATATCTTGATGAGCGTTTCCCTCATCCACCATTGATGCCTGTATACCCGGTTGCTCGTGGTAATAGCCGTCTAATGATGTACCGCATTGAGCGCAACTGGTATTCAGTTGCTGAGAAAATCGTTAAAGGCAACGCTGAAGAATCAGAAGCTGCTCGCGTTAAACTGCGCAATGACCTACTGACTCTTGCTCCTATCTTCGCTGAATATGAATACTTCATGAGCGAAGAGTTTAGCCTAATTGATTGTTACCTAGCTCCGCTGTTATGGCGTTTACCTGAGCTTGGTATCGAACTAATTGGTCCTGGTTCTAAAGAGCTTAAGATTTACATGAACCGCGTATTCGAACGTGATTCATTCCTAGCTTCTCTAACTGAAGCTGAGCGTGAGATGCGACTCGTTCGCTAAGCGTTATGGATATTTCTAATATGACCCCACGCCGACCATACATGCTTCGTGCATTTTATGAATGGCTGGTTGATAACGAATTAACGCCTCACTTGGTTGTTGAAGCAACATTACCCGGTGTGCGAGTTCCTGAAGAGTTTGTTCAAGATGGCCAGATCATTCTGAACATCGCGCCTCGTGCTGTTGGGCAACTTGAATTGGGTAACGAAGCAGTAACGTTTAGTGCTCGCTTTAGTGGCCGTCCACATTCTGTGATCGTTCCGCTTTACGCAGTACAAGCGATTTATGCTCGTGAAAATGGTGCTGGTACCATGTTTGAACCTGAAGAGGCATACATGGAAGCGTTTGAAGAAGGGATCGAAGAAAGTCCTTTTGAAGAACCAGAAAAAGGCCCATCTTTGAGCGTAGCAACGGCAGACGAAGACGCTGAAGAAGAGCCTGACTCAGATCCTGAGCCTCCTCGTCCTGCGAAAGGTCGCCCAAGCCTTCGCGTTATCAAATAACGTTAGTAAAATAACAACCAAATAAAAAAGCAGCGATCTATCGCTGCTTTTTCTTTTTTTGCTTTCTTATTCTGTCTTCAGTCAGTTACTGCCCAGCTTTTTGAACGGGCTACTGAGCATCTGCATTATCCAGTATTGAGCATCTGCATTATCCAGTATTGAGCATATAGATTGATTCGTTAATTAACCGAAGTCTCTTCTTCTTCACCATATTCAAACGCTCGAATTACCTGCTTCACACCAGATATATTACGTGCAACTTCTGTTGCGATATCAGCGTGTTCTCGAGAAACCAATCCAAGCAAAAATACTTCTGAATCTTCAGTGATGACTTTTACTTTAATGCCGTTAAGCTCAGCATTGGCAAGTAGTGCAGACTTCACCTTGGTGGTAATCCAACTGTCTTTGCTAATAGCGCTAACAGATAGTGGTTCTTTAACTCGAACTTGATTGTGAATGCTCTTTACACCGGTAACATCCTTGGCTTGGTTTTCAAAAGCACGACGTTCAGAGTCTGTCATGGCTTGTCCCATCAGCACGACAGAACCTCGGTAAGAGCTGGCAGTGACACGAACATTGCCACGAAATGGTTGTTTATTGGTTATCGCCGCAACTTCAAATTCGATGTTGTTATCGTTCCAAATTTCTTTGGTGGTTCGCGTATCCGTGACTAGGTTTGCTGTGGTTGCCGCACCAGCAATGAAAATGCCAGCACAACCAGATAGGGACAGTGTAAGTAGCGAAACACTAATCAGCTTGAACAGCTTCATAGAGGTTAATGATTTCATTGTGATGCTCCGTATATCACTCTTCGTGAGCAGGGAAGAGTACTTGGTCGATTAGGTCACATAGGCAGTGTAGTGTCACCATGTGTACTTCATGAATGCGCGCTGTGCGGTGTGAAGGGATACGAATTTCAACATCGTGCTCACCAAGTAAGCCTGCCATTTCACCACCATCTTTACCAGTAAAGGCAATGATTGTCATGTCGCGTGTTACCGCAGCTTCCATCGCTTTGATGATGTTCTTGCTGTTACCGCTAGTCGAGATAGCCAGTAAGATGTCACCTGTTTGACCAAATGCTCGTACCTGCTTAGAGAAGATTTCTTCATAGTGATAGTCGTTTGCCACTGCAGTTAGCGTGGTGTTATCAGCCATGAGTGCCATCGCCGGAAGGCTAGGGCGTTCTGTTTCAAAGCGGTTGAGTAAGCATGATACAAATTGCTGAGCATTCGACGCCGAACCACCATTACCACAACAAAGAATTTTGTTTCCGTTGAGCAGGGTAGCAACCATAGCTTGAGCGGCATGCGTGATTGCGTCTGGCAGTGCTTCTGCAGCCGCAATTTGGATTTGAATACTTTCTGTAAAACTTTCTTTAATGCTGTCTAGCATGTTTATCCTTGGGTAATTGCGTTTTGAATCCAGTCGATATGTTCATTCGGCCCTTCAATGGCAACAATATCAAACCTGAAATCCGTAGAATGCACTGACAAGCCTTGCTGCATAAGCCAAACATTGGCTGTTTTGAGCAGCTTCTGTGACTTCTTTGCTGTTACCATTTCAGCGGCATGTCCGTAACGGGTTTGCTTACGGTATTTTACTTCGGCAAACACTACGGTATTGTTATGGCGCATTATAAGATCAATCTCGCCACATTTAGCTATGAAGTTTTGTTGAATTAACGATAAACCGTGGCCAATTAAATAATTCTTCGCCACGGTCTCGTATTTATCACCCACTTGTTTGTGGGTGACGGTTGCTTTGGACAAAAACGTACGGCTAAAAAGCCCCATGCTCTGCCCAGCTGATTTCGCGTTGTACGACACAATTATTATCGATGGTTAACACACCGGTTTCACCCGGAATACTGTAACCTTGTACAGCTTTCATCTGTGGCAGTGCATCCATTAGGTAATAAGCATCCATTCCCAGAGCTTGCAAACGTTTTTGGCCGTTTGAATGTGCAGGCCATAAGTCGTTTAGCTCTTTGTTGAGCTCGTTCTTGTTCTCAACTAACAGTGGGATATCGCTGTAGAAAACACCGGTTAGGTCTTCATACTGTTTATCACCGCTGTTGCTGCGTGAATTTGAGAACAGTGCTGGTTGACTAGCATCTGGATTAATTGCGACTTCAATGAACGGTTTGATTAGCGTTAGCTCTGAGTTCTTAGCCACAATGTAGACAGAATCGATATCACGGCGACTGCGTGGTTCTGTTTCTAGGTCTAGGTTCAGTAACCCGTCCATTTGAGCGATACGCTGCTGGCTTTCTTGTAATCCGAAGACTTGGTTTACCGTGCGCTGCAGTTGACGTTTATCAGCGAAAAAACTCATCGCGACGTCGTTGCTACTGTATTTTTGCCACTCTTCCTTAAAAGCTTGCTCAACTCGATCACCCAAACGTCCTTTTGGCGCAAGGATTAGCGGGTACTTGTAACCTTGAGCAAAAAGGTGTTTCGCGGCCTGAGCGACTTCTTGTTCAGGCGATAGAGCGAGATAGCAAATATTGGTATCAGGTTCTAGTTGCGTTGGAATGTTCAGAGCTAAAGCTGGAATCGAGTTCTCGTGGTTTTTCTGTGCTTGCTGAAGCTTAGTGATGTTGCTCTTAATCAGCGGGCCAACGATGAAATCAACGTTGTTCTCTTCCAATGTCGCTTTGATTTCAGCAGCACTTTGCACGTTGGTATCCATAACGGTCAGCGTTGCATCTTCTTCGCGTTCTTTGTCGTTCATCATAGCAAAGATGAAGCCATCACGTACCAGTTGTGCTTGCTTACCATACTTACCCGTTAGCGGCAGCAACAGTGCTGTGCTAGTTGGCTTGCTGATCTCTAGTGCTAAAATATCGGTGATCGCTTGAGGTGTGTAAGTAGCCGCAGGGTGCTGAGGGTTCTCGGCTAACCAATCAGATAGAGTTTCCTGTAGGTTTGGAAGGTTCGAGTTGAGCGTCTTCATGTAGATAGCCAGTTGTAACCAACCTGAAAGCACATCTTCTGTCGGCGATGTTTTCAGTTCTAGAATCTCGTATTGAGAGTAGCTATTCAGATTCTGCCAAATACGGTCGGCAGTTTGCTGTTGAAGCTCGTCGTCAGTGTCTAGGTACTCTGAATAGAGCACTAACTCACGGCTTGCCTCGAAATACTCACTTTTCATCTCTGAGATGTTCGCGCGTAGCTCGTGATAATCTTTCCACTGTTCGTCAGGTAGCTTCCACCAAGGCTGAAAGTTCAGTTGGCTATAAGCTTGATCAGGCTGTGAGTTATTCACTAGCAGCTGAGCGCGAGCTAATTGCCATTCCGCTTGTTGAACTTCACTTAGTTCTTGTTTTGCTAAGCGTTTGATAAGCAGTGTTGCTTGATCGGTTTTTCCAGCTTGCACAGAAGATTTAAGCGCCATGATTAACCAGTCGTTTTGTAGACTTCCTTTACTACTATCCGCCTGCATCATGTAACTTTCAGTTGATTGCGCTGGATCTAGTGTAATATCAACGCTCGTTGGTGCTTGAGGACCTGAAGAACAAGCCGCCAATGTAATTGCTAATGCAATTGGAGTTAGTAAGCGTGGTACACTGAGTCTCTTATGGTTCATCGTTGCCATGAGTTCTTTAAATTCCGTATAAATTTGTATCTATATTAATCGTTGAAGTGATGGTAAACAAATGACAGATAACAAAACCTTGCTCACAGAGAGCCCAACTCTCTACATTGTGCCAACTCCAATCGGAAATTTGGGAGATATCACTCAAAGAGCAATTGAAATTTTATCAAGTGTCGATGTTATTGCAGCCGAAGACACACGCCACACGGGTAAGCTG
Organism: Vibrio sp. R78045; assembly: GCF_042466085.1. Lineage (NCBI taxonomy): Bacteria > Pseudomonadati > Pseudomonadota > Gammaproteobacteria > Vibrionales > Vibrionaceae > Vibrio > Vibrio sp. R78045. The sequence continues at coordinate 1,386,133 of NZ_JAXHBS010000018.1, read as the reverse complement.
CTTGCTCACTTCAATATATCAACCAGAACGTTCGCTTTACATGATCATAATGAACAAACTAAAGCACAAGTTCTAGTCGAAAGGTTATTAGAAGGTCAGTCTATCGCATTAGTCTCTGATGCGGGTACTCCTTTAATCAGTGACCCAGGTTACCATCTTGTCTCACAATGTCGTCAAGCGGGTGTGAGAGTTGTGCCACTTCCTGGTGCTTGTGCAGTGATTACTGCGTTAAGTGCTTCTGGTCTACCGTCGGATCGCTTCAGCTTTGAAGGCTTCTTGCCACCAAAGAGTAAGGGTCGCAAAGATAAGTTCTTAGAGATCGCAAAAGCAGAACGCACGTGTATCTTCTATGAATCACCGCACCGTATTACGGATTCTCTGCAGGATATGCTAGATATTCTAGGACCTGACCGTGAAGTTGTATTGGCGCGTGAGCTAACCAAAACCTTCGAAACCATCCAAGGGCTGCCACTTGGTGAGCTGATTGAGTGGATTGAAGAAGACGCTAACCGCAAACGTGGTGAGATGGTGCTGCTGATTCATGGTCACCGTGAAGAAGCGACCACAGAATTACCAGACGAAGCGACTCGCACGCTAGGTATTCTAACCAAAGAGCTACCCCTTAAAAAAGCGGCGGCGATGACGGCAGAAATCTACAATCTGAAAAAGAACGCTTTATATAAATGGGGCCTAGAGTATCTAGACAACTAGATACCTCTTTAAAGAGTCGCTAACCTGTATTGAAAAGCTTGTGAGGAATGATGGTATTGCCGTCATTCCTCTTTTTTTGTCTGGATTGTGTGAAATTCACGCAGTTGCTTAGAGGTTTGCACCATATTTGTGATCTCGCTAGACACTGCACACGAATCTCTATACAATCCGCCTTCGGAGTTGAACGGGTAATCGCTGCTTTGCTGATGTCCTTCGGGAGACTGACGTTGAGGTCCTTCGGGAAACTGACGTTGAAGTCCTTCGGGAGACTGGTAGAGGGGAGGAACGTCCGGGCTCCATAGAGCAGGGTGCCAGATAACGTCTGGGGGGCGCGAGCCCACGACAAGTGCAGCAGAGAGAAGACCGCCGATGGCCTCATTTCTTCGGAAGAGGCACAGGTAAGGCTGAAAGGGTGCGGTAAGAGCGCACCGTGCGACTGGCAACAGTTCGTAGCAAGGTAAACTCCACCCGGAGCAAGATCAAATAGGCCCTCGCATTGCGCTGCTCGCGTATGGGGGCGGGTAGATTGCTTGAGCCTGTGAGCGATTGCAGGCCTAGACGAATGGTTACCGCCGCGCAAGCGGAACAGAACCCGGCGTATGTGTCAACTCCACCTATATAAAGAACCCATCATTACTTAACCGTAGTGATGGGTTTTTTGCTTTATATTGACGTAAATTATTTAGATTTCCTTAAAATCTTTCACCCTGATATAAGCTTGGGTCAAAAATTCCAAATGCCTATACACAATATGGTGGAGATACAGCGTGAAATCAGTACACTAAAACGTTAATAGAACAAATTATTGCCGAACTAATGGCTCAATCCACTCACTGAGAAGACTATGACAGAAGCATTCAAACATATTTCAGTATTGCTTAACGAATCTATTGACGGACTTGCGATCAAACCTGACGGTACCTACATCGATGGTACTTTTGGCCGTGGTGGGCACAGCCGTACAATCCTGTCTAAACTGGGCGAGAATGGAAGACTCTTTAGTATCGACCGCGATCCACAAGCAATTGCTGAAGCTCAGAAGATTGATGACCCCCGTTTTACGATTATTCACGGCCCATTCTCAGGTATGGCTGAATATGCAGAGCGTTATGACTTAGTGGGTAAAGTGGATGGTGTTTTACTGGATTTAGGTGTGTCTTCACCACAGCTAGATGATGCTGAACGTGGCTTTAGCTTCATGAAAGACGGCCCGCTAGACATGCGTATGGATCCAACGACGGGTATTCCGGTTTCTCAGTGGCTAGTTGATGCGGATCTTGATGACATCACATGGGTTATCCGTGAGTTCGGTGAAGATAAACACGCTCGTCGTATCGCGAAGGGCATCATTGCTTATCAAGAGAACGAAGAGAACGAACCGTTAACACGTACTGGCCAATTGGCTAAGCTTATCTCTGATGTCGCTCCAAAGAACTTTAAAGAGAAAAAGCACCCAGCGACACGTGCTTTCCAAGCATTTCGTATCTACATTAATAGTGAACTTGAAGAGATCGATACCGCACTGAAAGGCGCTGCAAGTATTCTTGCTCCCCAAGGTCGTATCTCTGTTATCAGTTTTCACTCTCTTGAAGACCGTATGGTGAAGCGCTTCATCCGTAAAGAGAGTCAAGGCCCTCAGGTACCTCATGGTTTACCATTAACAGAAGATCAAATTAAAGCTTTAGGCAGTGCCGATCTAAAACCAATTGGTAAAGCGATCAAGCCTTCTAAAGGTGAAGTGGATGAAAATACTCGTTCACGCAGCTCAGTACTACGAATCGCAGAAAAGCTGTAGTCAATGAAGACCTCCAAGCCTAACTTAGCCAAGATAATATTTTTTGATTTGATCTCCGTGGGTAAGGTCCCATTGGTGGTTCTTATCTGTATCTTTGCGAGTGCGATGGGGGTCGTTCTTACGACACATATGTCACGTCAGGCGATTACGCAAAAAGACATGGCATTAGTCGAACGAGAGCAGCTAGATGATGAGTGGCGAAATTTAATGCTTGAAGAGACAGCTTTGGCTGAACACAGTCGCGTTCAAGCATCGGCAAAACGAGAGTTAGACATGAAACGTCCAGACTCTGATAAAGAAGTTGTGATCACACTGAAATGACCGGTAAAAAGGAAAAATCACCCGCGAAAACCGTTAATAAATCAACGAAAAAGCGTGTGAAGAGCGAAAAGGATTCGGATCCAGTTCTGATAAAATGGCGTTTTAACGTCGTTATTGCTTTCGTGTTTCTTGCCTTTGCTGCACTTGTTGGTCGTGTGGCTTATATACAAATCATTGAACCAGATAACTTAATTCGTCAGGGCGACCTTCGTTCGGTGCGTGTTAAGGCTATTCCTTCTGCTCGTGGTATTATTTCTGATCGCAATGGTGAGCCACTTGCTGTCAGTGTTCCTGTTGAAGCGGTATGGGCTGACCCGAAAACCATTTTCGATAAAAATGGTATGGCTCAAATTGATCGTTGGTATGCGTTAGCTGATGTACTTGGCCTAGAACGACAACCGATGATCGATAAGATCTCTAGTAACAAATCCCGCCGATTTATTTATCTTCAGAGACAAGTTAGCCCTGCGATGGCTAAATATATCCGCGATCTTAAACTCGTGGGTGTGGGGCTTAAAGCTGAATCTCGTCGTTACTACCCTGCAGGTGAAATCAGTGCTCATCTTATTGGTGTAACCGGTATCGATGGTCATGGTCTTGAAGGTGTAGAACGCAGTTATGATCAGTGGCTCACTGGTGAAGCGGGTAAACGTACCATTCGTAAAGATCGCTATGGACGCGTTGTCGAAAATATTGCCTTAGAAGAGCGTGAAGAAGGCAAGCCATTAGAATTAACCATCGACCAACGATTACAGGCCATTGCTTATCGAGCGATCAAGCAAGCGGTGGCCGATCATAAGGCGACTTCAGGCTCTGCGGTACTGCTCGATGTAAAAACAGGTGCCGTGTTAGCCATGGTCAATGCGCCATCTTACAACCCGAATAACCGTGCTGACCTACAAAGCTTTAAGATGCGAAACCGCGTATTAACCGACGCCATGGAACCTGGCTCTACCGTGAAACCTTTTGTGGTTTTAGCGGCGCTAGAGAACGGCACCGCAGACCCAGATGTCGTTATTGATACTGGCAACGGTATTATGCAGATCGGTGGTAGTCGTGTGCGAGATTCGTCTAAAGTGGGTAAGGCTGACTTAGCGTTGATCCTCAAAAAGTCGAGTAACATAGGTGTTGCGAAATTAGCGCTTAATATGCCACTCGAAGCCTTGCTTGGTATGTACAGCTCGGTTGGTCTAGGTGAGATGTCTGGGCTGAATTTGGTTGGTGAAACGAGCGGTATTTTCCCGAATCGCCGTCGCTGGTCAAAGTTTGAGATTGCGACCTTAGCGTTTGGTTATGGTTTGTCTGTTACACCGATGCAGTTAGCACATGCTTATGCGACGCTAGCCAACAAAGGCTTATATGAGCCAATTCATATTATTAAGAGCAACGACCAAGATTTTTCTAAGCAGATTATCAAGCGAGAAAACGCTGAACTGGTTTTGAACATGCTCGAAGGGGTGACTCAAAAAGGTGGAACGGCGACAAGAGCCGCCGTTCCGGGTTACCGCGTTGCAGCCAAAACGGGTACATCTCGTAAGGCAGAGGCTGGCGGATACAGTGATGAATACATTGCGATCACTGCAGGCTTTGCCCCAGTAAGTGACCCAAGAGTTGCGTTGGTTGTTGTAGTCAATGAGCCTCAAGGTGACCTTTACTATGGTGGCTCAGTCGCAGCCCCTGTATTTTCTGAGATCATGAAGGGTGCACTACAAATCATGAATGTCCCGGCTGATGAAAATAAGTTTCAAGAATAGAGTTAATCAGGATTCAATATGAGTAATAGCCTCACGCTGTCATCTTTACTTTCTCCTTGGGGGGACTTTGATTCAACAGAACTAGAGTCGATTGCTGTTGAGCAATTGGAGTTGGATAGTCGTGCCATCAAGAAAGGTGATATTTTCGTCGCCATTGTTGGACATGCCGTTGATGGTCGCCGTTTTATCGACAAAGCGGTCGCTCAAGGAGCTAAAGCCGTCATTGCACAGGCTGGTGATGACAAAGCTCATGGCTTGGTTGAGTGGTTAAATGCAGTTCCTGTTGTTTATGTAGCGGAGCTAAATTCAATTCTCTCTGAACTGGCTGGTCGAGTTTATTCTTCTCAAGCGACCAAACTGATTGGTGTTACTGGCACCAATGGCAAAACCACCATCACTCAATTGATTGCTCAATGGCTTGATCTCGTTGGTCAACGCTCTGCGGTAATGGGCACCACAGGTAATGGTTTCCTAGATAATCTAAAAACAGCGGCTAACACCACAGGCAGCGCGATTGAAATACAGCGCACGCTGAGTGAGTTGGCTGAAGAAAAAGCCGTTTATACTGCGATGGAGATCTCTTCTCATGGTTTGGTGCAAGGTCGAGTAAAGGCTTTGGACTTTGAAGTTGGTGTCTTTACTAACTTGAGTCGTGATCATCTTGATTACCATGGCACCATGGAAGAGTACGCTCTGGCGAAGAAGAGCTTGTTTACTCAACACAAATGCAAGCATGCCGTCATTAATGTGGATGACGAAGTGGGTAAGGCTTGGATGATAGATTTATCCAAGGCCATTGCTGTTTCACTATCACCGCTAGCGGGTTATCAACAATCGGTATGGGCGTCTGATGTCGCTTATGCAGAAACTGGTATTCAGATGTCTTTCGATGGTAACTGGGGACAAGGCGATCTTTCGGTTCCTTTAATTGGTCAGTTTAACGCATCAAATGTATTGGTTGCTTTCGCGACTCTGCTTTCATTGGGCATCGATAAGAAAATATTAGTCGATACTGCACCTCAGCTTCAGCCTGTTATTGGTCGTATGGAACTGTTCCAAGTGCCGAGCAAAGCTAAAGTAGTTGTTGATTACGCTCATACACCAGACGCGTTAGAGAAAGCTCTGGCAGCATTGCGCGTGCACTGCTCGGGAAAATTGTGGGCTATCTTTGGTTGCGGTGGAGATCGTGACACAGGGAAACGCCCGATGATGGCAGCGACCGCAGAGCAGTTTGCCGATAAAATTATTATTTCAGATGACAACCCTCGCAGCGAAGATCCGGTTTTGATTGTCAAAGATATGCTTGCTGGTTTAAGTGAGCCGGAATCGGCGTTCGTCGAGCACGATCGCTACCAAGCGGTTAAGTTTGCACTTGAGCAGGCAGACAGCAATGACATTATTCTTTTGGCTGGTAAAGGCCATGAGGATTACCAAGTATTGAAAGACAATACGGTACATTACTCAGACCGAGAGTCTGCGCTTCAACTTTTAGGTATTTCATCATGATTGATGTATCACTCGAACAAATTTGTTCAGTAGTCAGCGGCGAGTTGATTGAGGCTGTCAACTCCAGTCATAACGTAATTAATGCCGTTTCTACGGATACTCGCACCGTTGAAGAGGGCGCATTGTTTGTTGCTCTCGTCGGAGAACGTTTTGATGCGCATGACTTTTGTCATCAAGCCGTTGAGGCGAATGCGAGTGCGTTGTTAGTCGAACGAAAACTTGACTTAAATATTACTCAAGTTGTTGTTGAAGACACTAAACTTGCTTTAGGTCAGTTAAGTGCTTGGATCCATAAACAATGTGACGTGCCAACCATGGCGATTACTGGCAGTTGTGGCAAGACGACCGTCAAAGAGATGGTGGCGAGCATTCTGCAACAACGTGGCAAGGTGCTGTTTACGGCAGGTAACTTCAATAATGATATTGGTGTGCCTTTGACTTTGCTACGTAGTGAACCAAGCGATGACTATGCGGTGATCGAATTAGGCGCTAACCATATCGGTGAAATCGCCTACACTACCCAGCTTGTGAAACCACAGGTTGCCTTGGTAAATAATGTGGCAGCGGCGCACCTAGAAGGATTTGGCTCAATTGATGGTGTGAAGCAAGCAAAAGGTGAAATTTTTCAGGGGCTTGCAGCTGGTGACACTGCTATTGTTAGTTTAGAGAGTAACGGTGGCGAATTTTGGAGTGAAGTTCTCGCAGATAAAGCGGTTCTGACCTTTTCAGAAAGTGATGATACAGCGGATTACTTTGCCAAAAATATTCGTATCAACGAGCAAGGTGAAGCGTGCTTTGATATGCAGACACCAAAAGGTTCTGTGCCCGTTGAACTTGGCATTATCGGCCAGCATAACGTAGCGAATGCCTTAGCAGCAGCAGCGTTGAGCATTCAGTTTGGCGCAACGCTCGATGAAATAAAAAATGGTTTAGCGAATCTTATCTCAGTCAAAGGACGAGTTGAGGTTCAACAATTAAGTCAGAATATCAAGCTGATAGATGACAGTTATAACGCCAGCGTGCCTGCAATGAAGGCGGCAGCTAAATTGCTATCGAGCTTCAAAGGTCAACGTTGGTTGATTTTAGGCAATATGGCTGAATTAGGCGACGAAAGCCTTGCACTTCACCGTCAAGTCGGTGAATATGCTGCCCCATTCGCTTTTGAGCATGTACTCACTTACGGTAATGATACTAAGGTGATTAGTGAGGTCTGTAATGGTACTCACTTTGCAACGCATCAAGCGATGATCGCGCACATAGAGCAGCACTTATGCTTGCCAGAAAACGCGTCACATACCTTGTTGGTAAAAGGCGCAAACAGTGCAGGAATGAGTAAAATAGCCGCTGCTTTAAAGGAGAACTTTTCATGATAATTTGGCTTGCAGAGCTACTACAGCCACACTTTTCTTTTTTCCGTTTGTTCGAATACCTATCGTTTCGTGCAATCGCGAGTATTTTGACGGCATTATGTCTGTCACTGTGGATGGGACCTCGTTTAATTGAGCGTCTGCAAATGCTACAAATTGGCCAAGTTGTTCGTAATGACGGCCCTGAGTCTCACTTCAGTAAGCGTGGTACACCAACCATGGGTGGCGTGATGATCCTAGCTGCGATCATTATTACGGTATTAGTGTGGGCTGACCTTTCTAACCCTTACGTTTGGGCGGTATTGGTTGTTCTTGGCGGTTACGGTGCGGTTGGCTTTGTTGACGACTACCGTAAAGTCGTTCGTAAAAATACAGACGGCTTGATTGCTCGTTGGAAGTACTTCTGGCAATCGGCGATTGCATTGGTTGTCGCATTCGCTCTATACGCTCATGGTCACGATACTGCGGCAACACAATTGGTTGTTCCTTTCTTCAAAGATGTGATGCCACAGTTAGGCTTGTTCTACATAGTGCTGACGTACTTTGTTATTGTGGGTACCAGTAATGCGGTAAACCTAACGGACGGCCTAGACGGTTTGGCCATTATGCCAACGGTGATGGTTGCGGCTGGCTTTGCTGTGATTGCTTGGGCGACAGGTAACGTTAACTTCGCCGCGTACCTACACATTCCATACATCCCATACACCTCTGAGCTGGTTGTTGTATGTACTGCTATCGTGGGTGCAGGTCTCGGCTTTCTATGGTTTAACACCTACCCAGCACAAGTATTCATGGGCGATGTTGGTTCTCTAGCGCTTGGTGGTGCATTGGGTGTGATTGCTGTGTTAGTTCGCCAAGAATTGGTACTGGTTATCATGGGCGGTGTGTTTGTAATGGAGACCTTGTCAGTGATTCTGCAGGTAGGCTCTTACAAATTGCGTGGTCAGCGTATTTTCCGCATGGCACCGATTCATCACCACTACGAACTTAAAGGTTGGCCGGAGCCGCGTGTAATCGTGCGTTTTTGGATCATCTCAATGGTATTAGTATTGGTTGGCCTAGCGACACTGAAAGTTCGTTAATCCTATGTGAGCCTCAGATTAGAGGCTCTTTAAAACTATTAAGAGCATCTTGTTTAAATGGAACGTTGGCAAAATATTCAAAATGTAGTGGTTGTGGGGCTCGGTATTACCGGGCTCTCTGTCGTTAAACATCTCGTAAAATATCAACCTCACACACATGTGAAGGTGATTGATACTCGCGAGCTACCACCGGGCAGAGAATCTTTGCCTGAATCTGTGGAACTGCATTCTGGAAGTTGGAATAGCCAATGGTTAGCGGGAGCGGATTTAGTCGTTGCTAACCCGGGCATCGCCTTAGCGACCCCGGAAATACAAGATGTTATTCAAGCGGGTGTTCCGGTTGTTGGTGATATTGAACTGTTTGGCTGGGCGGTAAATAAACCCGTTGTGGCAATAACAGGTTCAAACGGCAAGAGCACGGTGACTGATCTTACAGGTGTACTGGCGAAAGCCGCAGGTCTCAATGTTGGTGTTGGTGGTAACATCGGTATTCCTGCCTTAGATCTTTTAGAGCTTGATGCCGACTTATATGTCCTTGAGCTTTCAAGCTTTCAGCTAGAGACAACATCCAGTTTAAACCTTGCAGCGGCGGCCTTTTTGAACTTGTCAGAAGATCATATGGATCGCTATCAAGGCATGGCCGATTACCGTGACGCCAAATTAAGAATTTTTTACAACGCTCAGTACGCGATTGTAAACCGCGAAGACAAAGAGACTTATCCTGACCACAGTATGCCATTAGTGACATTCGGACTCGACGACCAAGAGTTTGGTGTGGCGACGATTGATGGTACTGAATGGTTGGTGGATAGCAGCAAGCCAGTACTTCCTACTCAAGATTTAACATTGGTTGGACGTCACAATGTGGCAAATGCGCTAGTCTCGCTAGCACTGCTTAAACAAGTCGGTATTGATTACAGCAAAAGCCTTGAAGCTCTGAAGACCTACAACGGTTTAACGCATCGTTGCCAAGTGGTAGCTGATAAGCGTTCTATCAAGTGGGTTAACGACTCGAAAGCGACCAACGTAGCCAGTACATTGGCGGCTTTGTCGGGGCTAGAGTGCCAAGGTACTTTGTATCTTTTGGTTGGTGGTGTAGGTAAAGGTGCTGACTTTAGTGAGCTCAAGCCTGTGTTGGCGCAACTGGAGCGTGTTCAGCTGTGTTGCTTCGGTGAAGATGCTGCGCAATTTATGTCGTTGCATCAATCGGCTAAGACGTTTGAAACCATTAGTGACATTATCGAAAGCATCTCAACGCAGTTGGTGCCCGGTGATATGGTGATGCTGTCTCCAGCGTGTGCAAGCTTTGATCAATTTAATAACTTCATGGCGAGAGGTGATGCTTTCACTGAACTCGCTCATGAATACGCCTAACGTGTTGAAGGACTAACATTCAGTGCAAAGAGTGAAAGAGATCAATCAATCTATTTGGCAATGGCTTAATCGTGCCACACCAGAGGCGCTTTACGACCGTCAATTAGTATGGATTGCTCTTGGACTGATGCTGACAGGCTTGGTGATGGTAACGTCGGCTTCGTTTCCTATCAGCGCTCGTTTAACCGATCAGCCATTTCACTTTATGTTTCGCCACGCCATTTTCCTTGTGTTGGCGCTAGGTGTATCCAGCGTAATATTGCAGATCCCAATGAAGCGATGGTTTCAATACAGTATGTATCTGTTGGGTTTGTCCTTCTTTTTGCTAGTGGTGGTGCTGGCCGTTGGTAAGTCGGTTAATGGTGCATCACGCTGGATTCCACTTGGACTGTTTAACTTACAACCCGCAGAAGTCGCTAAGTTATCGCTGTTTATCTTTATGGCGGGCTATCTGGTTCGTAAACAAGACGAGGTCAGAAAAACGTTTTTCGGCGGTTTCGGTAAGCCAATCATGGTGTTTGGTGCCCTTGCTGTTTTGCTTCTCGGCCAGCCCGATTTAGGTACGGTTGTTGTAATGTTGGTGACCTTGTTTGGCATGCTGTTTATTGCAGGTGCTAAGCTTTCACAGTTTATTGCCTTGATGGTGGCGGGCATTGCCGCGGTCGTTGGATTAATTGTTATAGAACCCTATCGTGTTCGACGTGTGACCTCATTCTGGGAACCTTGGAATGACCCGTTTGGCAGTGGCTACCAATTAACTCAATCACTAATGGCATTTGGTCGTGGTGATTGGATGGGACAAGGTCTTGGTAATTCGGTTCAGAAGTTAGAGTATTTGCCTGAAGCACATACCGATTTTGTGTTTGCTGTATTGGCAGAAGAGTTAGGCTTTGTTGGTGTAACTCTCGTGCTGATTCTGATCTTTAGTTTGGTACTGAAAGCGATTTTAATTGGTAAGAAAGCATTCGAGAACGACCAGTTATTCAGCGGTTATCTTGCCTTTGGTATTGGTATTTGGTTTGCATTTCAGACGCTTGTTAACGTAGGTGCCGCTTCAGGTATCGTTCCAACCAAAGGTCTAACATTGCCATTGATCAGCTACGGTGGTTCAAGTCTTATCGTCATGTCAGTCGCGGTTTCAATGCTATTGCGCATTGATCACGAATGTCGAATACAACAAGAAGAACAAGCCGACAATCAAAACGAATTAGTAGAATAAGAATCCAACGTTATGAAACAAAACAAAAAACTTTTAGTGATGGCTGGTGGTACTGGTGGTCACGTTTTCCCTGGCTTAGCCGTGGCTAAAAAGCTTCAGCAACAAGGTTGGGAAATTCGCTGGTTAGGAACCGCGGATAGAATGGAAGCGGACTTAGTGCCAAAACATGGTATTGAGATCGACTTTATCAAAGTGAAAGGCCTGCGTGGTCAAGGCATTAGCAAGTTAATTAAAGCGCCATTCCAGATTATTAATGCCATACTTCAAGCAAGACATCACATCAAAGCATGGCAGCCAGATGTAGTGCTTGGAATGGGGGGGTACGTGAGTGGCCCCGGTGGTATCGCGGCATGGTTATCCGGTATTCCAGTAGTTCTGCATGAACAAAATGCAGTGGCGGGTTTAACTAATCAATGGCTATCTAAAATTGCCAAAAAAGTATTCCAAGCTTTCCCAGGTGCTTTCCCTACTGCTGATGTAGTGGGTAATCCAGTACGTGAAGATGTGGTTGCCTTAGCTGAACCCGAGCAACGCATGGCAGAGCGCGACGGTGATATTCTTATCCTAGTGATGGGCGGCAGTCAGGGCGCTAAAATTCTGAACGATACCTTGCCAGTGACCATGGCCCAGCTTGGTGAAGGTTTTACTGTGGTGCATCAAGCCGGTAAGAACAATCAACAGCAAGTGATTGAACAATACAAATCACACTCTGTAGATAATGTTCAAGTAACTGAATTTATTGATGATGTGGCGCAAGCTTATGAATGGGCAGATCTATTAGTTTGTCGTTCAGGTGCATTAACCGTATCTGAAGTGTCAGCTGCTGGTGTTGGTTCTATCTTTGTTCCGTTCATGCACAAAGACAGGCAGCAAGCGTTGAATGCCGACCATTTAGTTGAATGTGGCGCAGCATTAATGATTGAACAGCCACAACTGACGGCTGATAAGCTAGCGAACGCTATCGCTCAGCTTGATAGAAATGAATTAAAAATGATGGCAACAAAAGCTCGTCAAGCAGCCAAGCTTGATGCTGATGTGACCGTCGCTGAAGCAATTAAAGCTTTAGCAAAATAACGAGACTGAATTGATGACGATTGAACATACCCAAGACTTAGCGCAAATCCGTGCAATGGTGCCAGAAATGCGCCGTGTTAAATCTATCCACTTCATTGGTATTGGTGGTGCTGGAATGAGCGGGATTGCTGAAGTCTTGCTAAATGAAGGCTATCAGATCACGGGTTCTGATATTGCTCAAAACCCAGTGACTGATCGTTTAGTTAGCAAGGGGGCGACAGTTTACATTGGCCACCAAGCAAGTAACGTTGCTGATGCAAGTGTAGTGGTGGTTTCAACCGCTATCAACGAAGAAAATCCAGAGATTGTTGCTGCTCGTGAAGCGCGTACACCGATTGTTCGTCGTGCGGAAATGCTGGCTGAGCTGATGCGTTTTCGTCACGGTATTGCCGTGGCTGGTACGCACGGTAAAACAACGACCACAGCGCTAGTTACACAGATTTACTCGGAAGCAGGCCTCGATCCCACTTTCGTAAACGGTGGTTTGGTGAAAAGTGCAGGCACTAATGCTCGCTTAGGTTCAAGTCGTATCCTTATCGCTGAAGCTGATGAAAGTGATGCGTCATTTCTGCATCTGCAACCAATGGTTAGTATTGTGACTAACATTGAAGCGGATCATATGGATACCTATGGCGGTGATTTTGAAACGTTAAAGCAGACGTTTATTGATTTCTTACACAACCTGCCATTCTATGGTCAGGCTGTGATGTGTGTTGACGATCCTGTTGTACGTGAGCTTATTCCTCAGGTGAGTCGCCAAGTGATTACTTACGGTTTCTCAGAAGATGCTGATATCCGTATTGAAAATTACGTACAAGAAGGGCAACAAGGCAAGTTCACTGTGGTACGTGAAGGCAAAGCTAACCTTGATATTACATTGAACATTCCGGGCCGTCATAATGCGCTAAATGCATCAGCTGCAATTGCGGTTGCGACTGAAGATGACATCAGTGATGAAGCAATTCTAAAAGCGATGGCAGGAACGGAAGGCACAGGCCGTCGTTTCGATCACTTAGGTGAGTACGAAACCGGTAAAGGCGTTGCAATGTTGGTTGATGATTATGGTCATCACCCAACTGAAGTGGATGTTACTATCCAAGCTGCACGCAGCGGCTGGACTGACAAACGTCTTGTGATGATCTTCCAACCTCACCGTTATAGCCGTACTCGCGATCTGTATGATGACTTTGCTAACGTTCTTGAGCAGGTTGATGTTCTAATTTTATTAGATGTGTACTCGGCAGGTGAGAAACCTATTGCAGGTGCGGACGGGCGTTCGTTAAGTCGAACTATTCGTGGTCGTGGTAAGATAGATCCAATCTTTGTTGCTGATATCAACGCGCTGCCGTCGGCTCTTGCTAACGTAATTCAAGGTGGTGATCTTGTTTTAACGCAGGGTGCAGGTGATGTTGGCCGTGTAGCGAAGCAGCTTGAATCGTTACAATTAGACATTAATAAAATGCAGAACGCGTAACAGAATACCGTCTACAGACTGTGGTTGATCGCTCACTTCTTGCGATTGACCTAAAATTGACCAAAAATCTTATTATCAACGTTTGATAGTTTGATTTTGCTCAGTATAATTCATAGGTTAAAGTAAGTGCTTTTACCTCTATTACGAAGATAGGGAATAGAATTGCGAACCAACGACAGGGAATGCGGGCTTTGGTAGAAAGTACTTTTAGCGAAAACCGCCACCTATTCAGTTTACCGTCGCTCAAGAAACACGCCTTAGGCGGGTCTTTTTTTGTTGTGGTGCTGCTATTCATTGGGTTTCTTTTCTATACCACACTGACTTGGATGTGGGACGATCAGCGATTGCCTCTTTCCAAAATAGTACTTCAGGGCGACTTAACTTATGTAACGGCTGGTGATGTTCAGCATGCCTTTGGCGAGCTTGAGCATATTGGAACATTCATGTCACAGGACATTGGTGTGTTGCAAAACAGTTTAGAAGCATTGCCTTGGGTGTCTGTTGTCTCAATTCGTAAACAGTGGCCAGACACAATAAAAGTATTTTTGACTGAGTATCATGCAGCAGCAATCTGGAACGGTAACATGCTGCTTAATGACGATGGTCAGGTGTTTAATGGTGATATCGGCCTATTAAAGGGCGATCGAGTCAAGCTTTACGGCCCAGACGGCACCAGCCAAGAAGTGATAGAAAAATGGCGACAGATAACTCCTTTGATTAATAGTCTAGGGTTAACCGTTACCTCGCTCGTTCTCAATGAGCGTCGCGCGTGGCAAATAATCCTAGATAACGGTATCCGTTTAGAACTAGGTAAAGATTCTTTAGATGAGCGTGTTGAACGCTTCATTTCGCTTTACAACGAATTAGGTAGTAAGGCGAATCAAGTGAGCTACATCGACCTCAGGTATGATACGGGAGCCGCTGTAGGCTGGTTTCCAGAGCAAGAGTTAGAAGAGAGCACAGATGACTAAGACCGCAGATGACAACATAATCGTTGGTCTTGATATAGGCACTGCGACCATATCAGCTCTGGTTGGTGAAATATTGCCTGATGGTCAAATCAATATCATTGGATCAGGGCAAAGCCCATCTAGAGGTATGGATAAAGGTGGTGTAAACGACCTAGAGTCGGTAGTTAAGTCGGTTCAGCGAGCTATTGATCAAGCAGAGTTGATGGCGGAATGCCAAATCAGCAATGTGTTTATCTCGCTATCGGGCAAACATATCGCAAGCCGAATTGAAAAAGGCATGGGCACTATTTCAGATGAAGAAGTGTCTCAAGATGATATGGATCGAGCGATCCATACCGCGAAATCAATTAAAATAGGTGATGAGCAGAGAATTCTGCACGTGATCCCACAAGAATTTACCATTGATTATCAAGAAGGGATTAAGAACCCACTTGGCTTATCTGGTGTTCGAATGGAAGTCAGTGTTCACCTAATTTCTTGCCATAGCGACATGGCGAGAAACATTATTAAAGCTGTTGAACGATGTGGTCTTACAGTAGAACAGATCGTGTTTTCAGGACTTGCCTCAAGTAACGCGGTAATTACTGAAGACGAGAGAGAGCTTGGAGTGTGTGTGGTAGATATCGGTGCGGGTACAATGGATATTTCCATATGGACTGGCGGCGCGCTTCGACACACAGAAGTATTTTCCTACGCAGGAAATGCAGTAACCAGTGATATTGCCTTCGCTTTCGGCACGCCAGTGAGCGATGCTGAAGAGATAAAAGTAAACCATGGTTGCGCTCTGAGTGAACTCGTAAGCAAGGATGACTCTGTTAACGTCCCAAGTGTTGGTGGTCGCCCATCGAGAAGTTTGCAACGACAAACTTTGTCGGAAGTGATTGAACCACGTTACACTGAACTTATGGGGCTCGTTAACCAAACTATTGATACGGTTCAATTACAGCTACGCGATGAAGGTATTAAACACCACCTTGCAGCTGGCGTCGTTCTCACTGGTGGAGCGGCACAAATTGACGGATTGGTAGAGTGTGCGGAACGCGTTTTCCGCAATCAAGTTCGAGTTGGTAAGCCATTAGAAGTTAGTGGCTTAACTGACTATGTTAAAGAGCCGTATCATTCTACGGCGGTTGGTTTACTTCATTACGCAAGAGATTGTCAGATAAGTGATGAAGGTGATTACAGCGAACCTAAGCGTTCAGCACCTTCTATGTCAGGCTTGTTTGGCAAATTGCGTAATTGGATACAAAAAGAGTTTTAACCTGAGTTGCAGGAAAAAACGGAGATAACACATGTTTGAACCGATGATGGAAATGTCTGACGATGCAGTAATTAAAGTCGTTGGAGTTGGTGGCGGTGGCGGTAACGCTGTTGAGCACATGGTACGTGAATCAATCGAAGGCGTAGAATTCATCAGTGTTAACACTGATGCCCAAGCACTTCGTAAAACAAGCGTGAGCAGCGTGATCCAAATTGGTGGTGATATCACTAAAGGTTTGGGCGCTGGTGCAAACCCACAAGTAGGCCGTGATGCAGCTCTCGAAGATCGAGAAAGAATTAAAGAAGTTCTAACTGGCGCCGATATGGTATTTATCGCAGCTGGTATGGGCGGTGGTACGGGTACAGGTGCTGCTCCAGTTATTGCTGAAGTTGCGAAAGAGCTAGGTGTGCTAACAGTTGCTGTTGTAACTAAGCCATTTAGCTTTGAAGGCAAAAAACGTTTAGCGTTTGCAGAGCAAGGTATTGAAGAGCTTTCTAAGCATGTGGATTCTTTAATTACGATTCCAAATGAAAAGCTACTTAAGGTACTTGGCCGTGGCGTAACACTGCTAGAAGCTTTCGCAAGTGCAAATGATGTGCTTAAAAATGCTGTACAAGGTATCGCAGAGCTAATTACTCGCCCTGGTATGATTAACGTCGATTTCGCGGATGTTCGCACTGTAATGTCTGAGATGGGTCATGCAATGATGGGTAGCGGTATCGCAAAAGGTGAAGACCGTGCTGAAGAAGCTGCTGAAACGGCAATTTCTAGCCCACTACTAGAAGACATCGACCTAGCTGGTGCGCGTGGCGTTCTTGTGAACATCACTGCAGGCCTGGACATGCGTCTAGATGAATTCGAAACTGTGGGTAATACAGTTAAGGCATTCGCTTCTGATAACGCAACTGTCGTGATTGGTACTTCTCTAGACCCTGACATGACGGATGAAATCCGTGTAACTGTTGTTGCAACAGGTATCGGAACAGAGAAAAAACCAGACATTACATTAGTTGCTGGTGGCAAGGCTAAAGTAGCGCCAACGCCTCAACCACAAGTTGCAGCTCAAACTGCACCAAAAGTGGAAGAGAAAATGGCACAGCCATTGCAAGAGAAAACTGAGGTTAAACCTCAAGTTAAGCCACAGCCAACAACGTCACCTGTTTCTTCAGGTACAGGCGCTAGCCAGAGTGCTGCACCTAAAGCTGAGAAAGAGAGTGGATACTTAGATATTCCAGCATTCTTACGACGTCAGGCTGATTAACAAATACCCAAAATTTGACTATCGTCGAATTAATGGTAAAATTCGCGGTCGGTAAATACTGACCGTGATTTGTAGCACTGATAACGAGGCAAGCAGATGATCAGACAACGTACTCTGAAAGAAATTGTGAAAACAACTGGTGTGGGTCTCCACTCTGGTCGTAAAGTCACACTTACTCTTCGCCCGGCAGCTGCAAATACAGGTATTGTTTATCGTCGTACTGATGTAAATCCACCTGTAGATTTCCCAGCTGATCCAGCATCAGTTCGTGACACTATGTTATGTACTGCTCTTGTTAACGACGAAGGCGTACGTATTTCTACAGTGGAACACCTTAACGCAGCTTTAGCGGGTATGGGTATCGACAACATTATTGTTGAGGTTGATGCACCAGAGATCCCAATTATGGATGGTAGCGCAAGCCCATTCGTATATTTGCTACAGCAAGCAGGTGTAGAAACACTGAATGCAGCGAAGCGTTTTATTCGAATCAAAAAGCCTATCCGTTTTGAAGATGGCGATAAGTGGGCAGAATTCGTCCCATTTAACGGCTTCCGCATGGACTTTGAGATCGACTTTAACCATCCCGCGATTGAATCTGATGAGCAACGTTTGTTGTTTGATTTCTCTTCACAAGGTTTTGTGAAAGAAATTTCTCGCGCTCGTACTTTCGGTTTCATGCGTGATATTGAGTATCTACAATCCCAAAATCTAGTACTTGGTGGTAGCTTTGATAATGCTATCGTACTTGACGAGTACCGAATTCTTAATGAAGAAGGTCTACGTTTTGACAATGAGTTCGTAACTCATAAAGTACTAGACGCGATTGGTGACCTTTACATGTGTGGACACGCTATTATTGGTGAGTTCCGTGCATACAAATCAGGTCATGGCCTAAATAACCAACTACTACGTGCAGTACTTGCTGACGCAGAAGCTTGGGAATGGGCAACATTCGAAGAAGAAGTAGGCTCTCCAGTTGCGTTTGCTGAACCAGGTATGGTTTTAGCGTAATTGTTGCTTACAACAATATAAGATTTCGAAAACCAGGTCATTGACCTGGTTTTTTTGTATCTATTTTCCAGATACAGTGTCGTCAACATCCGAAAGTTGTCTACCAATAGACTGCAGTCTGGCTAATCCGTCAGCAATTAGAAAGAAAAGTTCCAAGCACATCAAACAAATGGGGTTATAAATGGTCGTTAGTGTGAAAATTACTTACACTAGAGAGCATTAATTTTAACTCAAGCCTTGAAAACTCTACTCTCAAGTACAATATCAAAGATACTAGATTTATCTCAGTATCCTTGGTTAGTAACTGAAGACTAGTTCATAGCTAGTAGAGACTGACGGCATTTAAAATAGATCGCGGACGATCTGAGAACGAAGAGATTCCAAGCACATGATTACTAAGCTGCTGACAAAGGTAATTGGCAGTCGCAATGACAGAACACTGCGCCGCCTTAGAAAAATTGTAAAAGAAATTAATAACTACGAACCAACGTTAGAAGCACTTTCTGATGAAGAGTTAAAAGCTAAAACGGTTGAGTTTCGTGAGCGCTTAGATAAAGGCGAATCGCTAGATCAACTTTTACCTGAAGCATTTGCTACAGTACGTGAAGCGTCTAAACGTGTTTACGGCATGCGTCACTTTGACGTGCAGTTGATTGGTGGCATGGTTCTAAATGCTGGCCAAATCGCAGAGATGCGTACTGGTGAAGGTAAAACTCTTACCGCAACTCTACCAGCTTATCTTAACGCCCTACCAAGCAAAGGTGTTCACGTTGTAACGGTGAACGATTACCTAGCGAAGCGTGATGCGGAAACAAACCGACCACTATTTGAATTCCTTGGCATGACAGTTGGCGTGAACGTGCCAAATATGGCTCCGCCAGAGAAGAAAGAAGCGTACCAAGCCGATATCCTATACGGAACAAACAACGAGTTTGGTTTTGATTACCTGCGTGACAACATGGCTTTCCGTGCTGAAGATAGAGTTCAGCGTGAACGTTTCTTCGCTGTAGTCGATGAAGTTGACTCAATCTTAATCGATGAAGCTCGTACTCCGTTAATTATCTCTGGTCCTGCTGAAGATAGCTCAGATCTTTATACGCGCATTAATACGCTGATCCCTTCTCTAGAGCGTCAAGATAAAGAAGATTCAGAAGAGTACCGTGGTGAAGGTCACTACACCATGGACGAAAAATCTAAACAGGTTCACCTGACTGAAAACGGTCAAGAATTTGTTGAAGAGTTAATGGTTAAAAATGGATTGATGGAAGAGGGCGATACACTTTACTCTCCAACCAATATCAGCTTACTTCACCACGTAAATGCGGCTCTTCGTGCGCACGTATTGTTTGAGAAAAACGTAGACTACATCGTTACTGAAGAAGGCGAAGTGGTTATTGTTGATGAACATACTGGTCGTACTATGCCTGGTCGTCGTTGGTCTGAAGGTTTACACCAAGCTGTTGAAGCGAAAGAAGGTGTAAAGATTCAAAACGAAAACCAAACGTTAGCATCGATTACCTTCCAGAACTTCTTCCGTTTGTACGAGAAACTGTCTGGTATGACAGGTACAGCCGATACAGAAGCTTTCGAATTCCAGTCTATCTACGGCCTAGAAACGGTGGTTATCCCAACCAACAAGCCTATGGTTCGTAACGATATGCCAGATGTGGTTTATCGTACCGAAGAAGACAAATTCAATGCGATCATTGAAGACATTAAAGATCGTGTTGCGGCTGGTCAGCCATCACTGGTTGGTACGGTTTCTATCGAAAAATCAGAACTACTGTCTAACGCACTGAAAAAAGCAAAAATTAAGCATAACGTTCTCAATGCTAAGTTTCACGAAATGGAAGCCGAGATCGTTGCACAAGCGGGTACGCCAAGCGCGGTAACTATCGCAACTAACATGGCTGGTCGTGGTACCGATATCGTATTGGGTGGTAGCTGGCAGGCTCAGGTAGAGAAGCTAGAAAACCCAACTCAAGAGCAGATCGATAAGATCAAAGCTGACTGGAGAGTTATCCACGATAAAGTACTTGAGTCCGGTGGTCTGCACATCATTGGTACTGAGCGCCATGAATCTCGCCGTATCGATAACCAGCTACGTGGTCGTTCTGGTCGTCAAGGTGATGCGGGTTCTTCTCGTTTCTACCTATCAATGGAAGACTCTCTGCTACGTATCTTTACGTCTGATCGTATGGCTGGCCTTATTCAAAGTGGTATGGACGAAGGCGAAGCGATTGAATCTAAGATGCTGTCTCGCTCAATTGAAAAAGCACAACGTAAAGTGGAAGGTCGTAACTTCGATATCCGTAAGCAGCTTCTTGAGTACGATGATGTAGCTAAT
Source organism: Vibrio sp. R78045 (assembly GCF_042466085.1). Lineage (NCBI taxonomy): Bacteria > Pseudomonadati > Pseudomonadota > Gammaproteobacteria > Vibrionales > Vibrionaceae > Vibrio > Vibrio sp. R78045. The sequence goes on along the minus strand of NZ_JAXHBS010000018.1, from coordinate 1,365,602 downwards.
GACCAACGTAAAGTGGTTTATGAGCTTCGTGACGAACTGATGAGTTCTGACGACATCAGCGAAATGATCGAACACAACCGTGAAGACGTGTTTACTTCGGTTATCGATGAGTACATTGCACCTCAATCTCTTGAAGACATGTGGGATATCGCTGGTCTACAAGATCGCCTGAAAAACGACTTCGATCTAGACTTTGATATTCAAGGTTGGTTGGACGAAGACGACAAGCTTTATGAAGAAGCATTGCGTGAGCGTATTATTGGTATGGCGGTTGACTCGTACAAACAAAAAGAAGAAGTGGTTGGTGCTCAAGTACTGCGTAACTTCGAAAAGTCTGTGATGCTACAAACGCTAGACGGTCTTTGGAAAGAGCACTTGGCTGCGATGGATCACCTTCGTCAAGGTATACACTTACGTGGTTATGCTCAGAAGAACCCGAAACAAGAGTACAAGCGCGAGTCGTTTGAACTGTTTGAAGGCCTGTTAGATGTACTGAAAACAGACGTTGTTACCATTCTTTCTAAGGTTCGCGTTCAGCAACAAGAAGAAGTTGAAAAGATGGAAGCTCAACGTCAAGCTCAAGCTGAAGAAGCGGCGCGTCGTGCTCAAACACAACATGCAGTGGCTGAAAATCAGTTAGCTGACGATGAAGCTGAAGCGGTATCTCCACAAACGGTAGTACGTGATGAGCGTAAAGTGGGTCGTAACGAACCATGCCCATGTGGAAGTGGCAAAAAATACAAACAGTGTCACGGTAAAATTGACTAATGCTTTGCTGTAATGGCTGATAACTTCATCGGCGATGCTCATTTACACTTGTAAACTCTGCGTCGCCTCCTCGTTCTCAACCAATACAGCTTTGCCTAAATATAGTTCTGATTAAAGAGTCGCTTAGGCGGCTCTTTTTGTATGTAAATTTCGTGGCTTATCTTTTGATGAAAGGGTAAGTCGTCATTCCCTCTAGCGAGGAACGAGCCTAGTAGGGAATCTCGTTTAATAGTTAGACTCACGCTCTTGTATTAGATCCTCAACTCAGTTGTTTGTCCTTCTTGAGGATGACGTATTGAGGGGGATGAGTGAGCAAAGCGTTTTATTAAGGAACACCATCATATGAAAAGAATCCATATTGTTGCGGGCATTATCTTCAACCAAGATAAATCACAGGTCTTTATTACTAAACGCCCAGACGATAAACACAAAGGTGGCTTTTGGGAGTTCCCTGGCGGCAAGGTTGAAGTAGGGGAAACCATTGAACAAGCAATGGCTCGTGAGTTAGATGAAGAAATTGGCATCAAGGTAACTGAACAGTCTCTCTTTGAGCATCTTGAATTTGATTACAGTGATAAATCGCTTAAGTTTGATTTCATCCTTGTGACAGCCTTTGAGCAACAGCCTTATGGTAAAGAGGGTCAACAAGGTGAATGGGTAAACCTAGAATCTTTGAATCAATACCCCTTCCCAGAGGCAAATGTGCCAATTTTAGAGCGAGTAATAAAAGAGTTTTCGTAATTGCTAGCCTGAGTTTGAGATTGTTGTTAGTTTAAAGGGATTAATCGATTGAACGTTGCCGCACGAGATAAGTGGCAACGGTAACCAAAACAATGGAGATATTCGCAGTGGTAAGAATTGCAATTGCAGGAGCAGCGGGCCGTATGGGTCGTAACTTGGTGAAAGCCGCTCATCATAATTCAGAAGCAAGTGTTGGTGCTGGTTCAGAGCGTCCAGAGTCATCTTTAGTGGGCGTTGATGTCGGCGAGTTATGTGGTGAAGGTCGTTTTGATGTCGCTTTAGTGGATGACTTGTCTAAAGCTATCGAAGAGTTTGATGTGATCGTCGATTTTACCGCACCTGTTAGCACATTAGCGAATATTGAACTTTGTAAACGTCATGGTAAAAAGCTGATCATCGGCACAACGGGTTTCTCTGAAGAAGAAAAGCAGGCTATCGATGCGGCGTCAAAAGAGATGCCAATTGTCATGGCACCTAACTACAGCGTTGGTGTAAACCTGGTATTTAAGCTGCTAGAAAAGGCCGCTAAAGTGATGGGCGATTACTGTGATGTTGAAATCGTTGAAGCTCACCATCGCCACAAGGTAGATGCACCTTCAGGCACGGCTATTGGTATGGGTGAAGCGATTGCTGGTGCGATGGGTAATGAGCTTAACGATGTAGCCGTATGGTCACGTGAAGGTATTACTGGTGAGCGAACTAAGGATGAGATCGGTTTTGCGACGATTCGTGCCGGCGACATTATTGGTGAGCACACCGCTATGTTTGCTGATATCGGTGAGCGAGTGGAAATTACCCATAAAGCGACTGACCGAATGACTTTTGCCAATGGTGCAATCAAGGCGGCAGTTTGGCTAAATGATAAACCAGCAGGCTTTTATACCATGACTGACGTCCTTGGTTTGAATGACCTATAAATAGATATTTATGCGCTGGCAATTGCCAGCGCTTTCTTTATTTGATACGTTTTCCTTCGTAATATCCCTTTTACAAACCTCTCTCTAGTTTCTTCTTATTGTCGATTTTCTCTTATTTAACTGCGATTTTTAATGCTTATAGTGTGCTTTTTGTTTTAGATCTTTAAATTTCGACCTTTTCTCTTTGTATTTATCGATTGCGTTTTGTTGCTGATATTTTTATCACTCTATGGTTGGCTAAAATGAGGGATGAAAATTAGAAAATCGTAATATTCGGACAAAATGAGCATGAAAGTTAAACTTTTGAAGCTTTGATGGTGTAAATTGAATTAGTCCTTACAAATGTTTAATTTCTTTTGCGTTAAATGTTGACACGTATCACGCAGATCACTAAAATATCGCCAATTTGTCTAATTTCCATAAACACGCAGTTTCTGGTGTTACAGGAAGGTAGATTTGCAAATTAAATCAATTTTAATGCATTTTTATTTCTGGAGGTTGTCTTGAAGAAGTCAGCACTACTCGTCCTAGAAGATGGGACAGTATTTCACGGTGAAGCCATTGGCGCTGTAGGTTCCGCAGTTGGTGAAGTCGTTTTTAATACCTCGATGACGGGGTACCAAGAAATCCTCACTGATCCTTCCTATTCTCAACAAATCGTTACCCTTACTTACCCTCACATTGGCAATACCGGAACCAATTCCGAAGACGAAGAATCTTCTTCAATCCACGCTCAAGGCCTTGTGATTCGCGATCTCCCTCTAATCGCTTCTAACTTCCGTAATGAACAATCCCTTTCTGATTACCTTAAGTCGCAAAACGTTATTGGTATCGCTGATATCGATACTCGTAAGCTGACGCGTATTCTTCGTGAAAAAGGTGCTCAAAACGGTTGTATCGTAGCTGGCTCTTCAGTAAACGATGGAAACCTTGATGAGGCTCTAGCTCTGGCTAAAGCAAAAGAATTCCCTGGCCTGAAAGGTATGGACCTTGCGAAAGAAGTTACAACAAAAGAAGCGTATCAATGGAAACAAGGTTCGTGGACGCTTACGGGTGGACTTCCTGAAGCGAAAGCAGACTCTGAATTGCCATACCACGTTGTTGCTTATGACTTCGGCGCAAAACGAAACATCTTACGAATGCTTGTTGACCGCGGCTGCCGCCTAACGGTTGTTCCTGCTGAAACTTCAGCAGAAGAAGTACTCGCTCTGAACCCAGACGGTGTTTTCCTTTCAAATGGCCCTGGTGACCCAGAACCATGTACTTACGCAATTGAAGCGACAAAAGTGTTCCTAGAAAAAGGCTTACCAATCTTCGGTATCTGTCTAGGTCACCAGATTCTTGCTCTTGCGTCAGGCGCTAAGACAGTGAAGATGAAGTTTGGTCACCACGGTGCAAACCACCCGGTTAAAGATTTAGATCGTGATGTTGTGATGATTACTTCGCAAAACCACGGCTTTGCTGCTGACGAAGAAACCCTTCCAGAGACACTGCGTGCAACGCACAAATCATTATTTGATGGTTCTCTACAAGGTATTCACCGTACAGACAAACCAGCATTCAGCTTCCAAGGTCACCCGGAAGCAAGCCCAGGTCCAGAAGACGCAGCGCCGTTATTCGACCACTTTATTGAACTAATCAAACAGCACACAGCGTAATTCGGAGTAGTAGACAATGCCAAAACGTACTGACATTAAAAGTATTCTTATTCTAGGTGCTGGCCCGATCGTTATCGGCCAAGCATGTGAGTTCGATTACTCTGGTGCTCAAGCTTGTAAAGCGCTTCGCGAAGAAGGTTACCGAGTTATTCTTGTAAACTCGAACCCAGCGACAATCATGACTGATCCAGATATGGCCGATGCAACTTACATCGAACCTATTCAATGGGAAGTTGTGCGTAACATCATCGCTAAAGAGAAGCCCGATGCAGTTCTACCTACTATGGGTGGCCAAACTGCATTGAACTGTGCTCTAGACCTAGAAAAGCACGGCGTTCTTGAAGAGTTCGGTGTTGAAATGATTGGTGCAACGGCTGACGCTATCGATAAAGCAGAAGACCGTTCACGCTTCGATAAAGCAATGAAAGCAATTGGTCTTGAATGTCCAACTGCTGATACAGCGAAAACCATGGAAGAAGCTTACAAAGTTTTAGACATGGTTGGCTTCCCTTGTATCATTCGTCCATCGTTCACGATGGGTGGTACTGGTGGCGGTATCGCTTACAACAAAGAAGAATTTGAAGAAATCTGTCGTCGTGGTTTGGACTTATCTCCAACTAACGAACTTCTTATCGATGAATCACTTATCGGTTGGAAAGAGTACGAGATGGAAGTGGTTCGTGACAAAAACGACAACTGTATCATCGTATGTGCGATTGAAAACTTTGACCCAATGGGTATTCACACCGGTGACTCAATCACAGTGGCGCCAGCTCAAACGCTGACAGACAAAGAATACCAACTAATGCGTAACGCTTCTCTAGCGGTACTGCGTGAGATTGGTGTTGAAACAGGTGGTTCAAACGTACAGTTTGGTATCAACCCGAAAGATGGCCGTATGGTTATCATCGAGATGAACCCACGTGTATCTCGCTCTTCTGCACTAGCTTCTAAAGCGACAGGTTTCCCAATCGCTAAGATTGCAGCGAAACTGGCTGTTGGCTTTACGCTAGATGAGCTAATGAATGACATCACTGGTGGCGCAACGCCAGCGTCATTCGAACCAACAATCGACTACGTAGTTACTAAGATTCCTCGTTTTAACTTCGAGAAATTTGCAGGTGCTAACGACCGTCTAACAACGCAAATGAAGTCGGTTGGTGAAGTTATGGCTATCGGCCGTAACCAACAAGAATCTCTACAGAAAGCACTTCGCGGCCTAGAAGTTGGCGCGACTGGTTTTGACGAAATGGTAGACCTAGACGCACCTGATGCGCTAACGACTATCCGTCATGAACTAAAAGAAGCTGGCGCAGAACGTATTTGGTACATCGCTGACGCATTCCGTGCTGGTATGTCGGTAGATGGTGTATTCAACCTAACGCAAATCGACCGTTGGTTCCTAGTTCAAATCGAAGACATCGTTAAGCTAGAGCAAGAACTTAAAGCGAAAGGCTTTGCTGGTCTAAACAAAGACGAGTTAAACAAGCTTAAGCGTAAAGGTTTTGCTGATGCACGCTTATCTAAGATTCTAGGTGTAGCGGAAAGCGAAATCCGTCGCATGCGTGACCAATACGATATACACCCTGTTTACAAGCGTGTAGATACGTGTGCTGCTGAGTTCTCTTCAGATACGGCGTACATGTACTCATCTTACGATGAAGAGTGTGAAGCGAATCCAACAGACAAAGACAAGATCATGATCTTGGGTGGCGGTCCAAACCGTATCGGTCAAGGTATCGAGTTTGATTACTGTTGTGTACACGCCTCACTAGCACTACGCGAAGATGGCTACGAAACTATCATGGTTAACTGTAACCCTGAGACAGTTTCTACAGACTACGATACGTCTGACCGCCTGTACTTCGAACCAGTAACTCTGGAAGATGTACTGGCGATCGCTCGTGTTGAGAAGCCAAAAGGCGTTATCGTTCAGTACGGTGGTCAAACGCCACTTAAACTGGCTCGTGCTCTTGAAGCTGCTGGCGTACCAATTATTGGTACTAGTCCAGACGCAATCGACCGTGCAGAAGACCGTGAGCGTTTCCAAGTTGCTGTAGACCGCCTAGGCCTGCTTCAACCACAAAATGCAACCGTAACAACAATGGAGCAAGCGGTTGAGAAATCTCGCGAAATCGGCTTCCCACTTGTTGTACGTCCTTCTTACGTACTTGGTGGTCGTGCGATGGAAATCGTATACGACGAGCAAGACCTGCGTCGCTACTTCAACGAAGCAGTCAGCGTATCAAACGAATCTCCAGTATTACTTGATAGCTTCTTAGATGACGCTATTGAGGTAGACGTAGATGCGATTTGTGATGGTGAGCGTGTTGTTATCGGCGGTATCATGGAGCATATCGAACAAGCGGGTGTTCACTCTGGTGACTCAGCATGTTCTCTTCCTGCATACACGCTAAGCCAAGAAATCCAAGACGTAATGCGCGAGCAAGTTGAAAAGCTAGCGTTTGAGTTGGGTGTTCGTGGTCTGATGAATACGCAGTTTGCTGTTAAAGATAACGAAGTATACCTAATCGAGGTTAACCCTCGTGCAGCACGTACTGTTCCATTCGTGTCTAAAGCTACAGGCGCACCGATTGCTAAGATTGCAGCGCGTGTAATGGCTGGTCAATCACTAGAGTCTCAAGGCTTTACGAAAGAAATCATCCCACCTTACTACTCAGTGAAAGAAGTTGTACTTCCATTCAACAAATTTCCTGGTGTTGACCCACTGTTAGGCCCAGAAATGCGCTCTACTGGTGAAGTTATGGGTGTTGGTGCGACATTCGCAGAAGCATACTCTAAAGCTGAGTTGGGTTGTGGCAATATCTACCCAGAAGGCGGCCGTGCACTTCTTTCTGTTCGTGAAGGCGACAAAGAGCGTGTTGTTGACCTAGCTTCTAAGCTATCTAAGCTTGGTTACCAGTTAGACGCAACTCACGGTACTGCAGTTATTCTTGGAGAAGCGGGTATTAACCCACGTCTAGTAAACAAGGTACACGAAGGTCGTCCTCACATTCTTGACCGTATCAAGAATAACGAGTACACGTACATCGTGAACACTGCTGCTGGCCGTCAAGCGATTGAAGATTCTAAAGTTCTTCGTCGCGGCGCATTGGCTGAGAAGGTTAACTACACGACTACGCTAAACGCTGCATTTGCGACTTGTATGGCGCACACTGCAGACGCGAAGACGTCAGTAACTTCAGTTCAAGAGCTACACGCTCAGGTTAAAGCTTCTCTAGCGTAATAGCCTAAAGCGTAACGCTGTTAAACAGATATAAATACTCAAAGCCTACTCTTCGGAGTGGGCTTTTTTATGTCTGTTATTCTGTAGTGGTTAAATGATGAATATTTGGAATAGGTTAAAATCTTGTGTTTCGTTATTGCTCACCTACAGTGAGTGGTAACTTGTCGTTACACAGGACTTTAAGGCGTTGGGTATATGGAAATCACTCTTGAAATATTGGCTATCTTGTTTGTTGTTGCAACGGCGGCAGGCTTCATCGATGCAATGGCTGGTGGTGGTGGCTTACTGACTCTACCTGCATTGCTAGCGGCCGGAGTGCCACCAACTCAAGCATTGGCAACCAATAAACTCCAAAGCTCATTTGGTAGCTTTTCCGCCAGTTGGTATTTCGTGCGCAACGGTATTGTCAGTATCAAAGAGATGCGCCTTGCTATCTTTTGTACCTTTATCGGCTCTGCTATTGGCGCCGAGTTAGTTCAGCACATTGATGCGAGCCTACTGACCAGTGTGATACCGCTGCTGCTTATCGCTATCTCTCTCTATTTCCTGTTGGCACCGCAAACTAGAGCGTCTGAAGGAAAACAGAAGATCTCTGAGGCGATGTTTGCTCTGTGTGTAGGTGGTGGAGTTGGTTTCTATGATGGTTTCTTTGGCCCAGGAACAGGTTCTATCTTCACAGTCTGCTTTGTTGCGATTGGTCACTTCTCGTTAGTCGATGCTACGGCGCGCACCAAGGTACTTAATTTCACCTCTAATATTGCCGCATTGATCTTCTTTATTTTGGCTGGCTTGCCTATTTGGGAGTTAGGATTAGTGATGGCGGTTGGCGGTTTTATGGGCGCTCAGCTTGGCGCTAAAGTGGTGGTGACAAAAGGGCAGAAATGGATTCGACCCCTTGTGATCGTTATGTCGATGCTAATGGCGTCTAAACTGCTTTGGGAACAGCATCAACAATGGATTCTATCAGTGTTCTAACTCGTGGAGACTGATAGCTATTTGGTCTTACACAGATATGAATCGGTCGAATTAAGCCTGCTAATTCGGTGAAGCTATACAGGTATTGAGGCTCAATATTGAGTGTTTTTACGATAGAGAGCGGGATTAACGCTGGCCCAGTCCCGCCCAATGCAAGTTGAGCCGCTGCGGTGTAGGCATCCATCTCCATCAAGGGCTTGATACCAAACTTCTCTAAGACAGAAAGTTGATAAGAGTTCGCGGGGTTGGTCATATCGTTGGTAATCACCAATGGAGGAAGCTCCGTTAGCGGTGACTTACTCACTATGTAAAACGGCTCATCAAACAGATGGAAGGTCATCAACCCATGATGCGGTGGTAATAAGCCTGCGCATAAGCCCAAGGTCGCTTTGCCCGATTGCACTCTTTCTATGATTCGAGGTGTGTGGTTAGTGGTAATGGTGATGTATTTATCTTGCTGGATAAATTGGCCCATCATCTCACCTAGATAGCCCGCTATCAGAGATTTAGAGCTGTCTAAGGTGATAAGAGTCGTATCTTCCAACTCTTGCTGTTCATAAATAAGACCACGTAACTCATTGAATGTTGGGCCTATACTCTCGATCAATGCAATCGCATCTGGCGTCAGTTTTATCTGTCGGCCACTCGGTTCTATGAGTTTCTTGCTTAACTTCTTCTCTAAATTAGCAATCCGTTTGCTGACCGCTGATTGGCTGATATAAAGCAAACTGCCTGTGCGGCTCATGGTCTTTGCTTTACTCAATACCAGTAGAGTTTCGATTCCTTCGAGTAGCATTGGGTTATATTCATGAAAGTTGGGAATGATTAAACCAAATTACCTCAAACACTCTTCATTCTCTAGATTTGAAGCGAAAGGTTTGAACTCAGTTAGGTATTTTAAATTGGGAACGTAAAGTGTCACGAAAGATCATAATAATGGATTGGAGAGTGAGCAGGATTAAAAAAGGCTCCGTTGCGGAGCCTTTCAATTTGTAACGATGGCCTATTTGATAGCAAAGGTTGGCAATGATAAATGCCAACGAATGGCACCAAGCCTAATCAATAGTGTTGAGAACACGCCAGCTAAAAATGCAGTTTCTGAGTCGTGTCCCATGCTGATCGCCATTGTATGGAAAGCGCCGCCAATGATGCAAGCGGTCGCGTAGACTTCACTTCTTAGAATCATTGGTACTTCACGGGCAAGTACGTCACGGATAATACCGCCACCGCAGCCGGTGATGACACCCATGATGATGGCCACTAGCGCTGAATCTTGATAGGTAAGCGCTTTTTCTACACCAATACCAACAAACACCGCGAGGCCGATCGCATCACACACCGGCAATATCCACCAAGCCAGACGTTTTGGGCGCCTTACAATAATCATAGTCAGCAAACAGGTGGTGATGATGACCCAAAGGTAGGTGGTATCGGTGATCCAAAATACGGGAGTCGCGCCCAGAGCCATGTCTCGAATTGTACCGCCACCAATTGCAGTAACACTGCCTAGAACGGCTACGCCAAAGGGATCCATCTTAAGACGGCCAGCGACAAATACACCTGAGACGGCAAAGATGGCAGTGCCAAATAAATCGATAATATAAAGCAGCATGGAGTCCATGATACTGGTGCTCTTATAGTTAAAATTGTAGGGATAGGTCGGTGGCGAATTGTACGAAAAAACGCAGCAAATAGTTAGTGATTTTGCCTAGCTCTATCGAAGAAATCGCACACTTGTTGGATCGCTTTCAAAGTTCTCGTTGTCGGGCGATTAATCCAGTCAGAATTGAGGGACCAAATCTGATTTTGAGCGACAGCTGGGATCTCATCTTCCCATGTTTGCCATATGGTTCCATTCTCAATCGCGTGCTGAGAAGTGAAGATCACTTGCGGTTTTCTTAAGACAACTTGTTCAATTCCAACTTGCGGATAAGGGGATGCGCTGTCTTCAAAAATATTGCGGCCACCACAAAACTCAAACACCTCACTTGGCCAGTGCCCTTGAGCAACTGTGATGATCGGTTTCTCACTGAGTTGGTAGAAGTAGTTTACTGGCTCGGCATCTTTGTATTTTATTCTCAACGCCTTGAGCTGCTCTTTGTATTGCTGAGCGTTATTTTCGCCAATGCTTGGATCGCTAGCGTATTGGCTGAGTTGTTCAATATTGGTGGCGATACTGTTTAGGCTTTTGGTCTTGGAGTAGTAAAGATTAAAACCAAATTGCTCTAGTTTCGCCAGTTCTCTGGGCGGGTTTCCGGCTGGCCACGCAAGAATCAAATCAGGCTGAAGTGCAATGATCTTCTCAACCTTGATGCCTTGGTAATTCGCCACTTTCTCTCGCTTGTCAGCTTGTGGTGGGTAATCACTTCGCTCACTAACCGCGACAAGCTTATCACCTAAACCAGCGCTGTAGGCGAGCTCAGTGGCGTGAGGAGCAAGGCTTACTACGCGTTGAGCTGGCTGTACTTTTTCTGGAGTCAGCGATGTTTCTTCTGCAAATGATAAAGGCAGCCATAAGCTGGAAGATAAAAGAGTAAGTCTTGTAACAAGTGCTAAAGGTTTCACTCTAAATCCCTTGGTGAACAAATAGTAAGATTAGGCTTTGTAAAAATATCCAGATAGCGATACGGCCAAATAGTAGCTTCTGAACCTGCGACAAATGCAGGGCTGATGGGGCGATTCTGCCACCTAATTTGGCTCGAATGGCTTTGGTGTTGTCGTAAATCGCTGGGCCACCCAATGACAGCTCAAGCTTGTTGCCAACGGCCGTGATTAACCATGCAGGGCCGGGCAGTGGCCAAGAGCGACTTTGGACTAGCATCATTTTAAATGTGTGCGTGGCTTTATCACCACATACGATCATCAAAGCAAATAAACGCATCGGTATAAATTCGAGAATAGCGACGATCTTGATTGCCGTTGATCCAAATGGAGAAAATTGCTTGCGACTTGGCGACCAAGCTCGAGCTAACTCGACTACTAGACGATACATTAACGCGGCGATGCCACCACCAATGGCGTACCAGAACAACACACAAACCACGTTACGAGCGTAACCCATGATGATGGTTTCTACGGCGGCTTTACCTAGGCCAAGTGATGACAGTGATTCAGTTTGACGATTAACAATCGGCGCCAATAACTGGCGAGCCGTGGCTTTATCTTCTCGACCAAGTGCTTTGATCAGTTGGTTTGTTAGCTTTTCATTGTTGCGCCAATCAATCGCCAGTAATAACAGTGCTAATTCAAACAGTTGAGATTGCCAAACCAATGGTTGCAGTGCTAATAGAATTACTAGACTCGGCAGTACCATCAACCCCCAAGCTAATGTGCCCGAGATTAAGCTTTGGGAATAGTTTTGGTTGTTATTAACCTTGCTTGCTAAAAGCTCAGCAAACTTATGCCATAAGGTTGTGGGATGTGCGGCATGGGGGATAGGTAAAATCAAATGAAAAAGCAGTGCTCCCCACATTACAAGGAGCACGCCATTTGCAAATACCTGATCAAACAGTGTTTGCATGTCTAGTCGCTTAGTTTAGTAGGGCAACCATCTTGATAACCATTTCTGAAGAGCTTTGTGCTGCTAGTGGCAGAAACTCTTCGAAGCTCATTGGTGATTCTTTGTCTGCAACGTCAGAGATTGCACGAACAACCACGAATGGTACTTGGAATTGGTGACAAGCTTGAGCGATAGCCGATGCTTCCATCTCTACAGCAACGACAGATGGGAAGTGCTTGCGAATGAACGCTTGACGTTCTGCTGTGCAAACAAATGCGTCGCCAGTACAGATAAGACCGCGAACGGCGTGCTTATCTTCCATTTGTGCTAGTGCTTGTTCAGCGACAGCCATCAGCTTGTCGTCAGCTTTAAATGCTGCAGGTTGACCTGCCATTTGGCCGATTTCGTAACCGAAAGCTGTAACGTCTGCATCGTGGTGACGAACTTCAGTTGAGATCACGACATCACCAAGGTTCAGTGTTGAATCAAAACCGCCAGCAGAGCCCGTGTTTAGAACAACATCTGGTTGGTATTCGCTTAATAGGATTGAAGTCCCAACAGCCGCTGCTACTTTACCAATGCCTGATTGAAGTAAAACAACGTCAACACCATTTAGCTGACCAGAGAAAAAGGTACAACCGCCTTTATTAACTTCAGTAATGTCTGAAATTGCTGCTTTTAGGATCGCAACTTCTTGCTCCATTGCGCCAATGATGCCGATTTTCATGTGTAGTCTCTTAATAAATAATATTTAAACAGTAGAGCGAAATTGTAGCATGGATAAGAAGTGTCGAGCGACTGCCCAGAGGCACTTCTCATCCGAATAGCAGTGATTTATCTGCGGATTCTTTTATCTATTTGATTAGGCCTTCGCTTTTTAAGCTAGCACGAAGTTGTTCTGCACGTTTTCTGTTTACGCCAAAATCAGAATGGCCAGTGCGAGATTCTGAACGCACGATCAGTTTGTCATCAGTGATCTTAAGTTCTAAGTCATCGACAAAGCGCATGATGCGAGAAGTACATTCAATACGCAGATAATCTTCTGTTTTACTCGCGGTTTTCGATCCAGGTAAAGTTAGTGCAACCTGCTCAATCGCATCTAAGTTTGCTGAGTCAGATAACTCAAACGTGTCCAATGCATGCTGCTCACGGCCATCTTGAGTTGATACGCAGTTTGGTTTGTCTCCACAAGGTGATGAAGTTCTGTCTTTCATGTTCGTGATTCCTTGGCTGCATGCGGTTAAAGTTAAAAGAGATAGAGAAAGGAGAGCGGCTTTTTTCATGGTGTTTCCTATGGCTTGTTTTTAATTCTAATTGTAGTTATCGGCATTGGTTTATTTGTAATTGTTTTACGTATTTTCGTGATGCTTGTGATAAACGTATCTAATTTAAAAAAGGATCCATAATTGGATCCCTTTTTTATAGTAACGAACTGAGTAATAAAGGAAACCTAGTCACACTTCTAGGTAATCCAATATTCCTTCCGCGGCTTTACGGCCTTCATCGATAGCAGTCACCACTAAATCAGATCCTCGAACTGCATCACCACCTGCAAAGATCTTACTGTTGGTGGTTTGGTATTGAAACTCTTGCTGTCCGGGAGCCTTGATGCGACCCCATTGGTCGAGCTCTACACCAAATGGTTCTAGCCATTCCATTGCATGAGGTTGGAAACCAAATGCCATGATCACAGCATCGGCTTCTAGAACATGTTCACTGCCTTCAACGGGTTCCGGACGACGTCGGCCTGCTTCATCTGGTTCACCTAGCGCCGTTTTCACCACTTTGACGCCAGTAACATGACCTGATGAATCGGTTTCCAATGCTAATGGCTGAAGGTTGAACATGAACTTCACGCCTTCTTCTTTTGCATTCTTCACCTCACGGCGAGAGCCTGGCATATTGGCCTCATCACGACGATAAGCACAGACGACGTTAGCAGCATGCTGACGAATAGACGTTCGAACACAGTCCATCGCAGTATCACCACCACCAAGCACGACCACTTTTTTGCCTTTCATGTCGATGAATGGCGTTGGATTATCCAGCTCCATGACCTTGTAGGTATTGGAAACAAGAAAGGGGAGAGCATCATAAACGCCCGGTGCTTCTTCGTTGTCTAACCCAGCTCGCATGTTTTTATAGGTACCGACCCCTAAGAAAACGGCATCATAATCATCGACAAGTTGTTGTAGTTGAACGTCTTTACCGACTTCGGTATTCATCTTAAATTCGACACCCATACCACTAAAGATACGGCGACGGTTTTCCATGATGCCTTTCTCGAGTTTGAACGATGGGATACCAAACGTTAGTAGGCCACCGATCTCCGGGTAGCGGTCAAATACCACGGCCTTCACACCGTTTCGAACTAAGATATCAGCTGCAGCAAGACCTGCGGGGCCAGCGCCAATGATCGCGACCTTTTTGTCGGTCCATTCAACGTGAGACATGTCTGGTTTCCAGCCCATCTCAAACGCTTTGTCATTGATGTATTTTTCAATGTTGCCGATGGTTACTGCGCCGAAATCGTCGTTGAGGGTACAAGAGCCTTCACATAGACGATCTTGAGGACAAACTCGGCCGCAAACCTCAGGCAAGCTGTTGGTTTGGTGAGACAGTTCAGCCGCTTCGATAATACGCCCTTCATTGGCAAGCTTGAGCCATTGAGGGATATAGTTATGGACTGGACACTTCCATTCACAGTAGGGGTTACCGCAGTCTAGACAGCGGTCAGCTTGCGCTTTGGCTTGTTGCTTAGTGAAAGGTTCGTAGATCTCTACAAACTCAATCTTACGTATCTTGATTGGCTTCTTCGCTGGGTCTACGCGATTCACATCAATAAATTGGTATACATTCTGGCTCATTATTGGCTCCTTCCAATTATTGCGCTTGAACACGAAGTTCAGCAGAGCTACGACTTTGGTGGCCGAGCAAGGTGTTAAGATCCGCCGTCTTTGGCTTCACTAAGTAGAACTTCGGAATCCATTCATCAAAGTTCGCCAGAATAGCTTCAGCGTGTACTGAGCCCGTTTCTTCTAAGTGTTCTGCAATTAAGCCGCGCAGATGTTCTTGGTGGATAAATAGGTCAGACAGAGAAAGTGCCTCGACCGACTCGTTGTTCACTCGGCCTTGGAAGTCTTCATTCTTATCCATCACATAAGCAAAACCACCTGTCATACCCGCGCCGAAGTTCACGCCCGTTGCACCAAGAATGGCAACAATACCACCAGTCATGTATTCACAGGCGTTGTCACCCGCACCTTCAATCACAGCAACCGTGCCTGAGTTACGTACACCAAATCGTTCGCCAGCAGTACCAGCAGCAAACAGCTTGCCTCCGGTTGCGCCATACAGACAAGTGTTGCCGATAATGGTCGCTTCGTTACAGGTAAATGCGGTGCCTTGGTGAGGCTTGATAACCACTTTTCCGCCAGCCATGCCTTTGCCAACATAGTCATTGGCATCGCCTGTTAGGTAAAGCTCAACACCACCTGCGTTCCAAACTGCAAAAGATTGGCCTGCGGTGCCGTCGAGGTACAACTTGATTGGTGAACCTGCCATGCCTTGGTTGCCGTATCGCTTAGCAATTTCGCCAGAGATACGAGCGCCAATCGAACGATCGGTGTTGATCACGTTGTAGTAAAGGCTGGTGGATTGACGTTTCTCAATTGCATCGATTACGTCATCAAGGATCTGTTGGTTGAGCTGAGCCTTATCAAACGGTGCGTTTGGTTCTGTCCAAAACAGTGGATGACCTTCAGTAGATACCGGAGCTTCCAATATCGATGAAAGATCCAACTTACTCTGCTTCGCCGTGAGACCTTGAACGGCTTCAAGCAAATCAGTACGGCCAATCAGGTCAGTAAGTTTTTCTACGCCAAGCTCTGCAAGGTATTGGCGAACCTCATCGGCTAGGCCGGTAAAGTAGTTCACCACCATGTCTGGTAGGCCTTTGAAGTATTCACGACGTAGGGTTTCATCTTGAGTCGCCACACCTGTCGCACAGTTATTTAGGTGACAAATTCTTAAGAACTTACAACCCATTGCTACCATTGGTGCAGTACCAAAACCAAAGCTCTCTGCACCTAAAATCGCACCCTTGATAACATCGAGGCCGGTTTTTAAACCACCATCGACTTGCAGGCGAATTTTATGACGAAGCCCGTTGGCGACGAGTGCTTGTTGAGTTTCAGCTAAGCCAAGCTCCCAAGGACAACCTGCGTATTTCACTGAGGTCAGTGGGCTTGCTGCGGTACCGCCGTCGTAACCTGAAATGGTGATCAGGTCGGCATAAGCTTTCGCCACACCTGTAGCAATGGTGCCGACACCCGGCTCAGATACTAACTTCACTGAAACCAAGGCTTTAGGATTAACTTGCTTAAGGTCGAAAATCAGCTGAGCCAGATCTTCGATAGAGTAGATATCGTGATGCGGAGGAGGGGAGATCAGAGTCACGCCTTGAACTGAGTATCTCAGCTTGGCTATTTCTGCGGTGACTTTATGACCCGGCAGCTGACCGCCTTCTCCTGGCTTCGCACCTTGCGCGACCTTGATTTGTAGAACATCCGCATTGGTTAAGTAATGTGGCGTCACACCAAAACGACCTGAAGCTATCTGTTTGATGCGCGAGTTACGATCAGTCCCAAAGCGTCGTGGATCTTCACCGCCTTCACCAGAGTTAGAATAACCACCTAATCGGTTCATCGCCATGGCCAGCGCTTCATGAGCTTCGGGGCTCAAGGCACCAATCGACATCGCGGCAGAATCGAAGCGTTTAAAGAGATCGCTACTTGGCTCGACTTGCTCTAGCGGCAGAGGTTGTTCGGCTTTTTTGAGGCTCATTAAGTCGCGCAGCATAGCAGCAGGACGAGCATTAACTTGCTTCGCAAAAGATTGATAATCCGATGTTTCACCTGTCTTTACAGCGGTTTGCAAGGTACTGACTACGTCTGGGTTGTAGGCGTGGTATTCGCCGCCATGTACGTATTTGAGTAAGCCACCATGTTCCAGTGGTTTACGTTTTGTCCATGCTTTACGAGATAGGTTATAGATGTCTTGTTGGAAGTCGCTAAAGCTAGCGCCTTGGATGCGAGTCGTTACGCCACGGAAACACAGATCAACAACATCGGTATGTAAACCTACTGCCTCAAATAACTGCGAGCAGCGATACGAAGCAATCGTTGAGATACCCATCTTCGACATGATCTTATACAGACCTTTGTTGATGCCGTTTTGGTAATTTTGCAATGCAGTGCGATAGTCTTTATCTAATGAACCATCGTCCAACATTTTGCCCAGAGCTTCATAAGCGAGATATGGGTAAACTGCGGTAGCACCGAAGCCAAGCAGTACGGCAAATTGGTGCGGGTCACGTGCGGTTGCTGTTTCAACCACGATGTTAGCATCACAACGTAGGTTGTTGTCTGCAAGTCTGGTTTGTACGGCACCGACAGCCATGGCGGCAGGAACTGGCAGCCTACCTTTTTCTAAACCTTTGTCTGAAAGTACAATCAAAACTGCACCATCACGCACTTCTTCCACTGCACGATCACACAAGTCGTTGATGGCTTGTTCGAGATCTTTATCTGCCGGATCATAGTGCATGCTAAGAATAGCGTGACCATAATGCTTTTGACTTAACTGCAGAAGCTGCTGCATATCAGAGTAAAGCAGCACCGGTGAATCAAACGTCACACGATAAGCGTGGCCATCGGTTTCACAGAATACATTCATCTCTTGGCCGATACTGGTCGCCAAAGACATCACGTGTTTTTCACGCAGAGGGTCAATCGGTGGGTTGGTTACTTGGGCAAACTTCTGACGGAAATAATCCGTAATAAGACGTTCTTTAGAAGACAGAACGGCCATTGGCGTATCATCGCCCATCGAGCCGACCGCTTCCTGTCCCATATCACCGAGTACGCGAAGTACTTGGTCTGATTCTTCGTTACTCATCGCAAATTGTTTTTGATAAGTTTTTAGTGTGTCATCGTCAAAGCTACGCTTACCGACTTGATCATCTGACAATTCGGAAAACGGTGTTAATTTGTGAACGTTCTTTTCCATCCACTCTTTATAAGGGTGTCGACCTTTCAGATCATTGTCGATCTCATTAGATTGCCATAGCTTGCCGCGACGAGTGTCAATAACAAGCAGTTCACCAGGCCCAACGCGACCTTTCTCTGCTACTTCATCTGGCGCGTAGTTCCAAATACCCACTTCTGATGCCAAAGTGATCAGGTTGTCTTTGGTAATGACATAGCGTGCTGGACGTAAGCCGTTTCTATCAAGGTTACATGCTGCATAACGACCATCTGAAAGTACGATACCAGCTGGGCCATCCCACGGTTCCATATGTTTGGAGTTGAAGTCGTAAAAGGCACGTAACTCAGGATCCATATCTGGGTGGTTTTGCCAAGCGGGCGGCACAAGCATACGCATCGCTCTGAACACATCCATACCACCAGCAAGGAACAGGTCGAGCATGTTATCTAAGCTTGATGAGTCTGAGCCTGTCTCATTTACAAAAGGTGCGGCTGTTTGTAAATCAGGCAACAGTGGTGAGGAGAATTTGTAAGCACGAGCCTTAGCCCATTGACGGTTGCCTTCGATGGTATTGATCTCACCATTGTGCGCCAAATAGCGGAATGGCTGAGCCAATGGCCAACGTGGCTGAGTATTGGTTGAGAAGCGCTGGTGGAACAGACATATCGCCGATTCCATACGTAAGTCAGCGAGATCGAGGTAAAATCGCGGTAGATCGGCAGGCATGCACAAGCCTTTGTAAACCATAACTTGGGTCGACAGGCTACAAATATAGAAATCTTTGTCTTCGGTGATCTGCTTTTCAATTCTACGGCGAGCGATATAAAGGCGTCGTTCAATATCGCGTTCACGCCAGCCAGCAGGGGCTGAGATAAAGACTTGCTGAATATTAGGAACGGAATCTTTGGCGATTGGACCTAATACATCGGTGTTGGTCGGCACAACACGCCAACCCGCGATGGTTAAGGTCTCGTGAGCGAGCTCTTTATTGACGATGTCTTGCGCGGATTGTGCTTTGATTGGGTCTTGGCTGAAGAAAACCATGCCGACAGCGTATTGCTTGCCGAGCTTGAAGTTATTCTCTTCTGCAATAATTCTGAGGTAGGAGTCTGGTTTCTGTAGTAATAAGCCACAACCATCTCCGGTTTTGCCATCCGCGGCGATACCACCACGGTGTGTCATGCGATCGAGGGCTGAAATAGCAGTTCGTACCAACTTATGACTAGGTTGGCCTTCCATTTGCGCTATTAAACCAAATCCACAGTTGTCTTTTTCAAGACTAGGATCATATAGAGCCATTGCAATTCTCCCTTTTGCTTCTCTGTCATCCAGACAGTAAATGACTAACTATTCATATACTTGTTGTTTTTTATAAACTTGTTCTTATATAAACTGATAGTTTGTTTTTAGCTAGTTAAAACGTTATTAGCTGTGTTAACAAAACCTATTGGTTTTATTTTCATCAGCTTTACAACGTATAGCTAATTGTGTTTAAGGTCAAGTTCATGGTTAATTATCATGCGTAAACGCGATTAGCCACGTAATAACCTGAAATAATAGAACTATATCAAAGAGATATGAAAGCCAGTTGTTAACGGGATTTAACAGCTATCGTAGATGTATTGAAAGTGACAGGCAGAAAAAAGGCTAGCATCGAGTGCTAGCCAAATACAAAAGTTAGGAAGGGTGTTGCTTTTTCCCTAAGCTAACGTCAGCGACGTTAGCGACGTTAGCCCGAGAAATATTATGCGGAAAGCATGAGTGAATCAGCTTTCGCTTCTAAGTTTGAGTTACCCATTAAGAAGTCATCAATTGCAATTGCACATTCACGGCCTTCGTTAATACAACGTACGACTAGCGACTGGCCAGTACGCATATCACCAGCAGCGAAAACGCCTTTCTGGTTCGTCGCGTAACCTTCAGAGGCCACGTTACCGCGCTCATCCAGTTTAATGTCTAGCTGAGCCAGTACACCTGTTGGTTCTGGGTGTAAGAAGCCCATTGCTAGGAACGCCATATCACAAGGAATAACACGTTCAGAGTTAGCCACTTCATCAAAGCCTGGACGCTCGCCTGGTTTCGCGTCTTGCCAAACAATGTCTGCAATACGTAGACCCGTCACTTGACCTTTATCGTTGCCGATGAATTCTTTGGTCAGGATGTTCCAATGACGCTCACAACCTTCTTCGTGAGAAGTGGTGGTTTTCATGATCATTGGGTATTGAGGCCAAGGCATGTTCGCAGGACGTTTCTCCGGTGGGATCGGCATGATCTCAACTTGAGTAATGCTTGCTGCCTTATGGCGGTTTGAAGTACCCACACAGTCAGAACCTGTATCACCACCACCGATAACCACAATGTGCTTATCTTTAGCATGGATTTCTTCGGTCTTGAGATCTAAATCGTTGGCACGGCGGTTATTTTGACCAAGGAATTCCATAGCAAAATGCACACCTTCCAACTCACGACCTGGGATTGGCAAGTCGCGTGGAACCGTAGAACCACCCGTTAGTAATACCACATCGAACTCTTGACGTAGTTGTTGAGCATTAACATCAACACCAATGTGCTGGTTAACTTTAAACTCAACGCCCGCTTCAGCCATTAGGTTGATCTTACGATCGATGACGTCCATACCCAGTTTGAAATCTGGAATACCGAAGCGAAGTAGACCACCTACTTTTTCGTCACGTTCAAATACCGTTACTGAGTGACCAGCACTGTTTAGCTGTTCAGCAGCGGCTAGGCCAGCAGGACCTGAACCGATCACGGCTACCGTTTTACCTGTGCGAGAACGTGGCGTTTTCGGTTTTGCGTATCCTTCACGGTACGCAGTTTCAACAATTGTTTTCTCGATATTACAGATAGTGATTGGATCTTGGTTGATACCAAGAACACAGGCACTTTCACAAGGAGCAGGACAAACACGACCTGTAAACTCAGGGAAATTGTTGGTAGAGCTTAGAATGTTCCAAGCCTCTTCCCAGCTGTCACGGTAAACCGCGTCATTGAATTCTGGGATGATGTTACCAATCGGACAGCCGTTGTGACAGAAAGGTACGCCACAGTCCATACAACGAGATGCTTGAGTATTGATCTTTTCACCAAACTCTTCGTTAAGTACGAACTCTTTGTTGTCTTCGATACGAACCGATGGGTCGAGCTTCTTTGGAAGCTCACGACCGTGTTCTAAAAATCCAGTAGGCTTACCCATTATACTGCCTCCACTTCTTCCGTTTGTGCCTGTTGTGCTTCAGCTTTACGCTTCTCAAGAACTGCTTTGTAGTCACGAGGCATTACTTTAACTAGTGATGCAACGCTTGTTTCAAAGTTGTCTAGGAAAGACTGAGCAACTTCACTTCCTGTGAATTCAACATGCTTCGTTAGCATATCGAGTAGAAGATCTTTATCTTCTTGTTCAATTGGGTCTAGGTCTACAAGTTCTGCGTTGAGCTTGGTTTCGAAGTCACCTGCTTTATCCCAAACATAAGCGACACCGCCACTCATACCTGCAGCAAAGTTACGACCCGTTGAGCCAAGGATAATTGCCGCGCCACCTGTCATGTACTCACAACCGTGATCACCAACACCTTCAACTACAACCTTCGCACCTGAGTTACGAACACAGAAACGTTCGCCAGCCATACCGCGAATGAAAGATTCACCAGAAGTGGCACCGTAGAAACATACGTTACCCACTACGATGTTGTCTTCTGCAACGATAGAAGATTTCGCATCTGGGTACAGTACCAATGTACCGCCAGACAGACCTTTACCCCAGTAATCGTTCGCGTCGCCTTCGACTTCGAACTTAACGCCTTTCGCAAGGAATGCACCGAAAGATTGGCCCGCACTACCGTGGAACTTAACGTTCATTGGTTGTGGTAAACCTTGGTCTTTGTAAACCTTCGAGATTTCGTTCGACAGCATGGTACCTGCAGAGCGATCCGTGTTGATGATAGGGAAGGTCGCATTCACGGCTTCGCCTTTCTCAAGTGCTGGAATTGCAGCTTGAATCAACTTACGGTCTAGAACGTCTTCTAGGTTGTGATTTTGTTTTGTCTGGTTGTAGATACCGTCTTCAGCACGAGCCTGCTCAATGTGCAGTACTGGTGTTAGATCTAGGTTCTTGTACTTCCAGTGGCCGATGTCATCGCGAACTTTAAGTTTGTGTGATTGACCAACCATTTCGTCGATAGAACGGAAGCCAAGCTCAGCCATTACTTCACGTAAACCTTCAGCCATGTATTGGAAGAAAGTCACTACGTCTTCTACGCGGCCGTCGAAACGCTCACGCAGAGTTTTGTTCTGTGTTGCAATACCAACAGGACATGTATTTTTGTGACACTTACGCATCATGATACAGCCTTCAACAACCAATGCTGCTGTTGCTACGCCCCATT
The DNA here is from genome assembly GCF_042466085.1 of Vibrio sp. R78045. Classification (NCBI taxonomy): domain Bacteria; kingdom Pseudomonadati; phylum Pseudomonadota; class Gammaproteobacteria; order Vibrionales; family Vibrionaceae; genus Vibrio; species Vibrio sp. R78045. The sequence continues at coordinate 1,343,346 of NZ_JAXHBS010000018.1, read as the reverse complement.
CTTCAGCGCCTAGTAACGTTGCGACTGCAAGGTCTCGTGGTGTTTTCATCTGACCATCAGACTGAACAACGATACGGTTACGCAGGCCGTTTTTCAGTAGTGTTTGGTGCGTTTCTGCTAGACCAAGTTCCCAAGGCAGACCTGTGTGACGGATAGAAGACATCGGAGATGCACCTGTACCGCCATCAAAACCTGCGATAAGTACCACGTCAGCTTTTGCTTTCGCTACGCCTGATGCAATCGTACCTACGCCTGCTTCCGATACTAGCTTCACGTTTACACGGCCATTACGGTTAGCATTTTTCAGATCGTAGATTAGTTGAGCCAAATCCTCGATTGAGTAGATATCGTGGTGTGGCGGTGGCGAGATAAGACCTACGCCCGGAGTCGAGTGACGTGTTGCGCCGATCCAGTCATCAACCTTATCACCAGGTAGTTGACCACCTTCGCCAGGTTTCGCACCTTGAGCCATCTTGATTTGCAGCTCATCAGCGTTAGATAGGTAGTAAGACGTTACACCAAAGCGACCAGAAGCCACCTGTTTGATTGCTGAACGTTCCCAGTCGCCATTTTCTTTACGCTCGAAACGTGCTGGGTCTTCACCACCTTCACCTGAGTTTGATTTCGCGCCAATGCGGTTCATCGCAACAGCGAGTGTTGAGTGAGCCTCATGCGAGATTGAACCAAAGCTCATTGCGCCTGTTGCGAAACGCTTAAGGATATTCTCGATTGGTTCTACTTCCGCTAGAGGGATAGAGCCTGCAGGGTTCTTGATGAAATCAAGTTGGCTACGTAGCGTTGCTGCGTTGTCGCCTTGGTCATCGACTGCTTTTGCGTACTTCTTGAATTGACCGTAATCTTTGTTACGCGTCGACTCTTGAAGTAGAGAAATCGTTTCAGGGTTGAACAAGTGTTTCTCACCACGTTGTTTCCACTGGTAAACACCACCAACGTCAAGAATTTGAGCTGGGATTTCACGAGCAGGGTAACCAACACGGTGACGAACCAGTACTTCTCGTGCGATATCGTCGATCGTTAGACCTTGGATACGAGAAACAGTACCAGTAAAGTATTTTTCAACCACCGATTTGCTAACACCAAGGGCTTCAAAAATTTGAGCACCATGGTAAGACTGTAACGTAGAGATCCCCATCTTAGAGAAGATCTTCAGTAGACCGCCGTTGACACCTTTACGGTAGTTATCGAAGAACTCACGTGGGTGTACGTTTGGATCTAGCTTCTTAGTACGTTGCAATTCAACAATCGTTTCAATAACTAGGTATGGGTTAACTGCGTTCGCACCGTAACCGATAAGTGTTGCAAAATGGTGAGTTTCACGAGCATCACCCGTTTCAACAACGATGTCACACTTAGCGCGTAGACCTTTACGGATTAGGTGATGGTGAACCGCGCCAACTGCCAGCATTGCTGGAATCGCGGCGTGGTTAGAGTTAACGGCACGGTCAGTCAGTAGAATGATAGAGTAACCATCAATCACTGCGTCTTCTGCGTACTGACAGATACGCTTAAGTGCGCGCTCTAACTTGCCTTGATCTCCGTTTGCTTGGAATACGATATCTAGCGTCTTCGATTGAAGGTGCTCGTTATCGATTGCACGAAGTTTCTCTAACTCTGAGTTAGAAAGAACAGGAGACTCAAGTTCCACTTTTTGACAGTGTTCAGGTGTTTCAGCAAGTAGGTTCTGATCTTTACCTAGGTAAGTGTTCAGAGACATAACCATACGCTCACGAATCGGGTCGATCGGCGGGTTAGTTACTTGTGCAAACAACTGCTTAAAGTAGTTTGAAAGGTGCTGCGATTGATGAGACAGAATCGCTAGCGGCCAGTCAGCACCCATTGCAGAAAGTGGCTCGTAGCCTGTTTTTGCAAGAGGGAGAATGATTTCGTTTACTTCTTCAGAGCTCACACCAAACGATTGCTGTTTGTGAAGCAGTTTCTCTGGAGAAGGTTGGTTAAATTCGTTGCTCGCATCCGGTAGCTTTTTCAAGCTCAGAAGATTCTCTTCAACCCATTTTTCGTAGGGTTGCGATTTAGCGATACCGTCTTTCACTTCTTCATCAGAAATGATGCGGCCTTGCTCAAGGTCAGCAACGAAGATACGACCAGGCTGTAGACGACCACGGTATTCAACGTTTTCTGGTGCGATTTCTACTACGCCAGATTCAGACGCCATTACTAGGAAGTCGTCTTTGGTCACCGTGTAGCGAGAAGGACGCAGACCATTCCGGTCAAGTGTTGCACCAACTTGAACACCATCGGTGAAACATACTGATGCAGGGCCATCCCATGGTTCCATTACGTTCGCGTGGTACTGGTAGAACGCACGACGAGTTGGATCCATGTTTTTGTTTTCTTGCCAGGCTTCAGGGATCATCATCATCAATGCGTGTGGCAGAGTACGACCTGAAAGAACAAGAAGCTCAAGCGCCATATCGAAGTTTGATGAATCCGAGCTACCTTCCTGACAGATAGGAAGCAGCATGTCGATTTCAGCTTGTGTGAACAGATCCGATTCAAGGATCGCTTCACGCGCTTTCATCCAGTTTAGGTTACCGCGAACCGTGTTAATTTCGCCATTGTGTGCGATATAACGGAAAGGCTGAGCTAGACGCCAACGTGGGAATGTATTGGTAGAGAAGCGAGAGTGTACCAGTGCTAGAGCTGTCACCATGGTTGGGTTTTGCAGATCTAGGAAGTACTGAGGAACTTGTTCTGTTGTTAGCTGACCTTTGTACACCAATGTCTTGTAAGACATAGAGTTGATGTAGAAGTCATCACCGATATTTGACACGCTTTCTAGGCAAACACGAACGGTGTAGTTACGTAGAACATACAGTTTGCGCTCCAGTTCTTCTGGAGTGATACCAGGGCCGCCAGAGATAAATACGTGTTCAAATTGAGGTTCAGTGCTTAGTGGGTCAGCACCAATCATTGAATTGTCAGTTGGAAGTTCACGGTAACCGATAACTTCTAACTCTAGGCGCTGTGCATTGCGTTCTAGAATGTCACGACACTGTGCACGTTTGTGTTCATCTTTAGGGAAAAGTACAACACCAACACCATATTTTTCAAAAGATGGCAGTTTAATTCCAAGCTTTACGGCTTCTTCTAGTAAGAATTCGTGCGGCTTCTGTAGCAGGATACCTGCACCATCACCAGAACACGGATCGCAGCCTTGGCCGCCACGGTGTTCCATACGTGCAAGCATATCGAGTGCTTGAGTTACTACATCATGAGATTTGCGATTCTTTAGATGCGCAACAAAACCGATACCACAAGCGTCATGCTCCAATTCAGGAGTATACAGACCCTGTGAGTTCTGCTCTTGATCTACCATAGATACATCCTTCCAGTTAAATCTAGGCGCAACTTATTTGTATAAAGTTAGCCTTGTCCTTTTATATTTATGGGTCTAAACCTGCCTATGCTGGCGGTTTGAATCCTTTCCGTATCTCGCAGGAAAAGTATTGCGAGAAAAACAATCCTTAGTGATATCCGTTTATTTTTAACCACAAACTAGTGGTTTATATAGGTGGGATATGGGTATCACCGACTTATCAGCAAGTTTTGGTTGTAAGTAAATACTCAAAAATAGCCAATATGTGTAAGTATCCTACAATTTTGTCTAGGCGAATTGCAATGAAAGTTGCCCCATGTAGACCATTTTTTTCGTTTTATTTTGAATTTAATGCACAACAAATGTGCAACATTAGGCAAATAGAGCTGATTTTTTGCATGTTTATTGATATTTGATAGGTTGCTCGCAAAAAGCTTTACGTAAACTATTTGGTCGAATTTTGCAGGGATGTAATTTTTTTTCAAAAAAGACTGATATTCATTCTTATTTACTGAGAACTTTGAAAATATGCAATTACATGAGTTGGTTAATACTATCGGCCAAGATCTTCAGCGTCGTTATGGTGAGAAGGTTCATAAGCTGACACTTCATGGTGGTTTTAGCTGCCCAAATAGAGATGGGACCATCGGTCGCGGTGGATGTACTTTTTGTAACGTTGCTTCGTTTGCGGATGAACAAACTCAAATTCAAAGTATTGCTGATCAGCTAAAAGATCGCGCCGGTGAGATCGCTCGTGCGAAGAAGTATCTTGCTTATTTTCAGGCATACACCAGCACTTATGCTGAAGTCCAAGTGCTCAAAAATATGTATGAAGAAGCGCTTAAAGCACCAGGTGCCGATATCGTAGGTCTTTGTGTTGGCACTAGGCCAGACTGCGTGCCTGATTCGGTATTGGAACTGCTAGCGGGTTACGTGGAACAAGGCTATGAGATTTGGCTAGAGCTAGGATTACAAACAGCCAATGATAAAACCCTTAAACGAATTAACCGTGGTCATGATTTTGCGGTGTATGAAACGATCACTCAGCGCGCACGGGCTTTAGGTATCAAAGTTTGTACGCACCTTATCGTCGGCCTGCCAAAAGAAACCAAAGTCGATAATCTGGAAACGTTAGACAAGGTATTAGCTGTTGGTACTGATGGTATCAAGCTTCACGGCCTTCATATTGTTGAGGGCAGTACCATGGCCAAAGCGTGGAAAGCTGGCAAACTCGAAGCGCCGACCCTGGAAGAGTATATTGATATCGCCAGTGAAATTATCCAGCGTACGCCTGCAAATGTGGTTTATCATCGTGTATCTTCAGCCGCTCGTCGTCCTACACTTCTTTCGCCATTGTGGTGTGAAAACCGCTGGTTAGCGATGACTGAAATTGGTCGTGAACTCGATAAAACAGGTGCGCAGGGCATCAAAACAGGTACGGCTTTCAAGTATACGCTCCCTGTATTAAATAGCGCCAATCTATAGAAATGCGTGGGAGTAGGTAACAGCAGATTAAACCAGCAAATAGTGGTAACATTTCCCTCACAGAATTTATGGTATAGATTGAGAGTAAATGGAACTGGTAATGACTTGGTTGTGGGACAAGGCGTATGGCTACGGTATATATATCGTGATCGTATTGCTAATTGCTCTCATCTGCTGGCATCTTTATTCGCGTTATCAGTCGCACATTGAAAAGCTTCTACTCTCTACTCCCTCACCACTTTACTTTGTCGATGTACGAAGTGGTGAAATCTTGTATGCCAATCTTCAAGCTATGCAATTATTGGGTATCCGCCAAATCGGTGTTAATTTTCGTTTTCCTACCGTGGAAAGTGAAAACAGTTTCCGTCACTACTTAACCAATCACATTAACTCTCGATCATTTGAGCAAATTTCGTTTTGGGCACTTTCCGAATTTGAGTCTTTTAAGGTCAATTTAGTCGGCCGTAAAATCCACTTTAGAAGCAAGAAAGCCTGGATGATCCATGCCTCGCCTTATAAAAATACCAATGAAGAACTGTCCCAAGAAGTTCGTGAGCTCAATGTCGCGCGCACGGCTTTAGATTCTTTGTCTGAGCTGATCTACGTGAAAGATCAGAAAGGTGAGTTAGTGACGAGTAATCGCTCGTTTAAAAAGTTTTGGCATGGTCGTGCTGAAGAGGGCACCCTGAGTGTTTCTGGTGGAGCATTAAAAGGTCGTGTAAGTGAACGCTCTTGGACCACAGACCAAGATGGAAAAAGCTGCTTGCTTGAAACCTACCAAAGTGTCTTGCTTTCACAAGATGGCTCAACCATAGGTACGCTCTCGATTAGCCATGATGTAACCGATTGGCACGACATGCAGCAAAAGTTGCGCGGAGAGATGGAAAAACGAAAAGACACCGAAGTCGCGCTTGCACAGCGTGATACCATTCTACAAAACATCCTGGAGGCCAGCCCGGACTCCATTGGTATCTTTAATGAAAACATGGTTTATCAAGCGTGTAATAAACCATTTGTGGCTGCGCTGGGAATCTCTGAAGTGAGTGACTTGATCGGTAAGCGTTTACAAGATGTGGTGCCACATAGCATCTATACGCGAATTTCAGAAACCGATCATCAAGTGCTTCATCAAAGTAAATCGCTGCGTTATATCGACAAAGTGGTCTCAAGTGATGGAGCATTTACTTGGTATGATGTAGTCAAATCACCATTTAGAGATCCAGCATCGAGCACTAATGGTGTGTTGATCATGGCGCGTGATATTACCGAGCGCTATCTAGCAGAACAAAAGCTTGAAGAGGCGAACCTTGAACTTGAACGCCTCAGTTTTATGGATAGCTTGACTAAAGTTTCCAACCGACGCCGCTTTGATGAACAGCTTTCGACACTATGGCATTACCATGTGCGTGAGAGGCTACCATTGACGATCATGCTGTGTGATATCGACTTTTTTAAAGGCTATAACGATTTTTATGGTCACCAGCAAGGTGATGATGCTCTGATTCAAGTTTCGCAGGCATTCAAGCAAGTACTCAGTCGCTCGTCTGATTGCGTGGCTCGTTATGGCGGGGAAGAGTTCGGCTTTATTTTGCCAAATACGACTACGGATGGTGCGCTTCTTGTTGCAAGTCGTATTCATGATGAAGTACTTAAGTTAGGTCTGATACACGAAAAATCAGCGGTCTCTGAATTTATCACGGTGAGTATTGGCATTATTTCTTATATTCCATCACCTGATGACGAAATGGAGTCCGCAGTTGCGATGGCTGACAGTGCACTCTACCAAGCTAAATCTGACGGTCGAAATCGTTCAATGGTACATCCTTCTTCAATTAGCTAGTTCTATAAATTTATGGTTGGGTTAACCTGTCTTTTTGGGGTTGCTTAGCACTATCTTGATTGGTTACCACTATATTGATTGTTTGACCATGATATTGCTGTGGATCTCTTGCTGCGTGTGATGCAGCTAGCTTACCTCCTATCTTCAAACAGGGTAGAATGTTGCTAGTCTTATCGCATGGAGCGCTAAATGAAACCCATGAAAAATCTCGCTCAGTATTACGTAGATCTACTCGTAAAACTGGGGATTGTCCGCTTTTCTATCTTACTCGCCTTAGCGCTTGTTGCCCTCGCTGTTGTTGTGCAAGTCGGTATTACCCTCGCACTCAAAGGCAATGTTGATGACATCGACATTGTACGTTCGGTTTTCTTCGGTTTAGTCATCACGCCTTGGGCGGTCTATTTCTTGTCAGTAGTTGTTGACCAACTGGAAGAGTCCCGACAAAGATTGGCGAAGCTAGTATCTAAACTTGGCGATATGCGTGAGCGAGACCAAGAGCTCAACAATAAACTGCAGCTCAATATCGAGAAGCTTAACCAAGAAATTGAAGAACGTGAGAAAGCGGAAGAAGCGCGTGCTGAAGCTATGCATGATCTCGAAAATGAAGTCTTTCAACGTGAACGAACTCAGCTTGAACTCGCAGAGCGTACCGCACTACTGCGTTCGTTTATCGACGCTTCTCCTGACCTTATTTACTATCGAAACGAAGATGGTGTGTTCTCTGGTTGTAACCGCGCAGTAGAAGAACTTACCGGCAAAACAGAAAAAGATCTGGTTGGCTTAACGCCTTGGGATGTTTACAGCAAAGAAATCGCTCAGCAGGTTGTTGAAACTGATAAGAAAGTCTTTTCTGATAACCAAGCCCTGACCTACGACCAATGGTTGGAATACCCTGATGGTCGTAAGAGCTACTTCGAACTGCGTAAGGTACCTTTCTACAGTAAAGATGGCCGCCACTTAGGCTTAGTCGGCTTTGGTCGTGATATTACCGAGCGTAAAGAGCATCAAGAATCGTTAGAGAAAGCCAGTCGTGATAAGACTACCTTTATCTCAACCATCAGCCATGAATTAAGAACCCCACTTAACGGGATCATCGGCTTGAGCCGCATGCTACTGGACAGTCAACTGACACCCGAGCAGCGTAAACACATGCAAACCATTAAGGTTAGCGCCGTAACGCTGGGTAATATCTTTAACGATATTATCGATATGGATAAGTTTGATCGCCGCAAGCTAGAGTTATTCCCAACCCCGATTAACTTTGAAGATTTCGTTGTCGAGATTGAGAGTATTTCTGCATTGATGGCAGAGCAAAAAGGGTTGAGGTTTGATCTAGAAAGGTTGTCCGATCTTCCTGCATCTGTCGAAGTCGATGGTACGCGCTTGAGACAGGTGCTGTGGAACCTTGTCAGTAACGCGATGAAGTTCACCAAAGATGGTGGTGTAGTAATGACGGTCAGCGCCGATATCGATGGTGATTTTGCTGACATCACGATGGAAGTTGAGGATACCGGTATTGGTATTCCAGAGAGTGAAATCGAGAAGATCTTTGCAATGTACTATCAAGTGAAGTCAGGAGCCGACAACCTGCACGCTGTTGGTACTGGTATTGGTCTTGCTGTATCTAAGCAATTGATCAACATGATGGATGGCGACATTGATGTCACCAGTGAAGAAGGCTTTGGTAGCACATTTACCGTTTCGATTCGCGTGCCGGTGAATCACGATACTCAGGCACTGATTAAAACACCAAGAAAGCAGTCGAACCTTAAAATCTTTATGGTGGAAGATATTGAACTCAATATCACGGTTGCTCGCTCTCTACTTGAAAGCCTTGGCCATGAAGTGACGGTGGTGATGACTGGTAAAGAAGCGCAAATTGTCTTCAACCCTAAAGACTATGATTTGGTGCTTCTGGATATTCAGTTACCAGATATGACAGGTTTCGACATCGCTCAGTACTACCGAGAGAAATATAGCCAGTTACCTCCTTTAGTTGCTTTGACGGCGAACGTTTTAAGCAACAAGCAAGAATATTTTCAGAAAGGTATGGACGAGGCGATCAGCAAGCCGCTGTCGGTTCGCGCTATTCAAGATGTCATCAGCGAGCTTATTGAGGATGCCCCAGAGGTTAATGAGAAAGCCAAGGGTATTGATACAGTAAAGGATGTTGAGAAAGCTACTGGTGTTGAGAAAGCAACCGGTGTTGAAAAAGTAGTAGCGAGGAAGCCGGTTCTTTCTTCGGTTGATACGGCCCTGCTTGATATTGATATGCTAGAGTCTTATGTTGACATTGTTGGACCGAAACCGGTTTTGGATAGTATCGTGATGTTTGAAAATATGATGCCGGAGTATATGGAAATCTTGAACTCTAACATGGTCGCAAAAGATCAAGACAGCATCGTTTCTGAAGCTCATAAGATTAAAGGTGCGGCCGGTTCGATTGGTTTGAAGCGCATACAACAAGTCGCTCAGAAAGCTCAATCTCCAGATATGCCAGCGTGGTGGGAAAATATCTCAGATTGGGTCGATGAAATTAATAACGAATACCAGAATGATATTGAAGTATTAAAGAGTTGGTTAAATCAAAGGTAGAAGAATAATGAAAAAATTAGCATTCGCCGCATGCGTAGTGGCATTAGCGGGCTGCTCTGCCCCACAAGTAGAATGGCAGCAAGGTAACCAAGTTGAAGTCTCTGCGTCGACAGTCACAATGAAAAGTAACCTGTGGCACAACAAAATGCCAACGATTGGAGAGGCTCAAGATAAGACACTACACGGTTCCATCTACCTAGAGTCAGACTCACAATTGCCAGCAACGCTTGCAGTTGAGAGCGTCACGGTTAAGCAGGGTGCAGATACCTTGTTGGTAACGGCTGACGATCTTGATTTAAGAACTCACAGTGAAACTCAATGGGAAGTCGCTTTTGTATGGCAGCTAGAGATCGACAGTGACAAGCCGGTAGATGTAGCGGTTGAGCTGAAAGATGGCGAAACAGTTAAGTGGCTGGTGGAGAAAGACGTTAAAGTTGATACGGTTTACTAAAAACTCATTCAATTAAGAACAATAAAAAAGGGAGAATGCGTTGGCATTCTCCCTTTTTAATAATTATTGATTACGCTTCGACTGTTAGGAGTACTAGCTAGTTAGAAGTGCTCACCAACTACAGGAACTTAGCGTTCAGAAGCTTTATCGAATTAGTCTTCTAGGTCACCACAAAAGCGGTAGCCTTCACCGTGAATCGTTGCGATGATTTCTGGCGTACCAGAAACAGACTCAAAGTGTTTACGAATACGACGGATTGTTACGTCTACAGTACGATCGTGTGGCTTAAGTTCACGGCCAGTCATCTTCTTAAGAAGGTCTGCACGTGTTTGGATTTTACCTGGGTTCTCACAGAAGTGAAGTAGAGCACGGAACTCTGAACGAGGTAGTTTGTAGCCTTCGCCATCTGGGCTAACCAGAGAACGACTGTTGATATCGAGTACCCAACCGTTGAACTCGTACTTTTCAACGCTACGCTTTTCTTCTTGAACTGAGCTAGTGCTCATTGAACGGTTCAGAAGGTTACGTGCACGGATAGTCAATTCACGTGGGTTGAAAGGCTTAGTGATGTAGTCATCAGCGCCAATCTCAAGGCCAAGGATCTTATCAACTTCGTTATCACGACCCGTTAAGAACATAAGCGCTACATTTGCTTGCTCACGCAGTTCACGCGCAAGTAGTAGGCCATTCTTACCCGGAAGGTTGATGTCCATAATTACAAGGTTAACTTGGTTGTCAGATAGCACTTGGTGCATCTCTTCACCGTCGCTAGCCTCAAAAACAGCATATCCCTCTGCTTCAAAAATACTCTTTAGAGTGTTACGAGTTACTTGCTCATCTTCAACGATCAGAATCTGCGGGGTTTGCATTTGGCGGTACCTAAATTTGTGACGAAACTGTGCTAATAGAATAAATTCTAGGCAAAAACATAACATACAGGTAATGTAATTTTGATGATAACTTAAAGTTTTCAAAAAAACACTTACTTCCAGCTATCTGCCTTCCTTGAAGTATTGCCCAATAACGTAGATCCAGTACGCCTTTTAATCATTCTTTTAGTGATTGCAGAGGATTCTATAATGTTAACAGCATGCTAACAATGCGAGAATGTTAATTCCATTCACTTTGTTGATTTACATCAATTGCCGTATCGCAACAAACTTTAATAGTATGGCTACAACTTAACCAATGCTATGGTGATTATTTAGCAGCAAAACAAGAATGATTATTCGAGATGGCTCTCACATCTCACCTGCTAAAGGCAAGAATATGAACCAAGGAAGCTGAAAGCTGTCCTTAGAGTCTAGTAGATAAATATGCTCAATCAACTTTTTATTATTATTAGATTGAACATAGAACAATGAAAACAAAGGATTAATTTTAATAACATATAAAAGCATAGAGGTTCGCCTGACTTAACAGGTAACGCCTTACTCACGGAGGATATATGCACGATATAACACCCGACTTGTGTGATGAGTTTGAAAGCAAAGTCACATTACTTAACCTACCATTACAGAACTTCGGTCAACGTGGTGCGTTCTTTGGAAAAATTGTAACAGTTCGTTGTTATCACGATAATTCCAAGGTTCGCGAGGTTTTAGAGACTGATGGCATTGGTAAAGTGCTTGTTGTCGATGGAAATGGCTCGTGCCAGAAAGCGCTTCTTGGCGATCAGCTCGCCATTCTAGCAATAGAAAATGGATGGGAAGGCGTGATTGTGAACGGTGCCGTGCGCGATGTCGGCATGATGTCGCAAATGGACCTTGGGGTGCAGGCGCTTGGTGCATCTCCATTCAAAACAGAGAAACGCGGTGTTGGTCAGGTTAATGTCACTCTTTCTGTCCACAATCAGTTGATTCAACCTGGTGATTACATTTATGCGGATTGGAATGGTGTATTAATTTCATCTGAATTGTTAATTGAATCTTAACAGGTTTAAGTACAATAGGCTGGAATTATTGGATTGAGGAACGGTTTGTTGCGTGCACAGGTTGACGCTAAGATCTTGAGCTACTGAAAAATCAAAACGCATGCGAACTCATGAAGGACAACCGAATTCGATTAAAATCGAAATCCTAACCCCACTTCAACACCTTGCTGCCACTCTTCGTAATCAAGGGTGGCATGCAAATCCAAATTATCGGTAAGTTGTACTCGGCTTGAAACTTCTGCAGCTAATGACTTTTCGTTGTCTTCTTCTTCGTCTTTATAGGTGTGCAGAGAACTGTTAAAAGAGATCCTTTCTGAGAACTGATAACTGACACCACTTAAAAATCCGCTTTCATACTTAAGTGAATCGCTGTTGATTCGTGTACCTACATAAAGGTCAACATCAGCAAACAGACTGTATGAGTAACCACTGTCGATTTTCCAAGTGTCGAAGCTTTCACTTGAGGCATTTTGCGTTGAGATGAAGAATTTATGAGACGAACGATCGATTTGACTGGGAAGTAATGGTAAACCACTCAGTAGAGGCAAACTATTCGCTGAACAAATGACAGGCATAGCAAAGGCTAAAAGAATAAATAATCTCTTCACTTCCCACTCCTGATGTCATTATTATTGTTTTACGAACGTTATCGTTCAATTAAAGCACAGAAGTTGTGCGTTCGCTGTACAATCGATATAGCATTTTGTTATGACTATATATGCAACTTATGACTTCGCTTCATCTAGCAATCTAATTCCGCTTTTAAGTTGGGAGCTGTTTTAGGACGTTTTGTCGCTGAAATGGCTGTTTGCTCTGAAAAATGACGTGAATGTAAAAAAAACGCAACTTTTCATTGACGTCTAGTGGTAAAAATTGATACACGTAGAGTAAAGCACAAGCAGAGAATTTGATATGCAGCACCTAAGCCACCTAGTAATGACCACCACCATTATTATTACCGACATTCACATTGTTGGGGCAGGCTGCTAAGTAACGGATTTTAAAAGAAAGGCCTGTATCCCACAAGATACAGGCCTTTTTTTGTACCATTTTTATGACTTATGGAGAAAGGGATGCGCGTTTTAAAATTTGGAGGTTCATCATTAGCTGATGCAGATCGTTTTTTACGAGCGGCTGATATCATCGCTAATAATGCCCAGCAAGAAGAGCTAGCCGTTGTACTATCGGCTCCAGGAAAAACAACCAATAAGCTAGTTGCTGTTATTGAAGCGGCACTAAAAAATGGTGAAGCAGAAGCACAAATTGCAGAAATCGAATCATCATTTGCGAATCTGTTTACAGAGATTCAGGCTGTATTACCGGGTGTTGATGGTTCTGCATTTCAAGAGCAAGTGTATACGTCTCTTGCTCAACTAAAACAGTTTGTAAATGGCATTAACCTCTTAGGTATGTGCCCGAATCATGTTAATGCTCGTATCATCAGTAAAGGTGAGCGAATCTCCATCCAGTTAATGAAAGCGGTACTTGAAGCGAAAGGCCAACCAGCAAGCCTGATTGACCCAGTTCAGTACTTATACGCTAAAGGTGATCACCTTGAAGCGATGGTTGATGTGGATGTTTCTACTCAGAACTTCCGTCAATCACCCCTTCCACAAGGTCACGTAAACATCATGCCGGGCTTCACGGCCGGTAATGAAAAAGGTGAGTTAGTAACGCTTGGTCGTAACGGCTCTGATTACTCAGCAGCGGTTCTAGCGGCGTGTCTACGCGCGGATTGTTGTGAGATCTGGACAGATGTAGACGGTGTTTACAACTGTGACCCACGTTTGGTGCATGACGCTCGTCTTCTTAAATCGCTTAGCTACCAAGAAGCGATGGAGCTTTCTTATTTTGGTGCTTCGGTTCTACATCCGAAAACTATTGCTCCTATCGCGCAATTTCATATCCCTTGCCTAATCAAAAACAGCTTTAACCCACAGGGTGCAGGTACTTTGATTGGTCAAGACACTGGCGAAGATAACCTAGCGATCAAAGGCATCACAACTCTTAGTGACCTAACGATGGTTAACGTATCTGGCCCTGGTATGAAAGGCATGGTAGGCATGGCGAGCCGTGTGTTTGGCGCGATGTCTTCTGCGGGTGTATCTATTGTCCTTATTACTCAATCTTCTTCTGAGTACAGTATCAGCTTCTGTATTGAATCGGCTGATAAAGTAAGAGCAAAGCAAGTGCTATCAGAGGCGTTTGAACTTGAATTAAAAGATGGCTTGTTAGAGCCAGTCGAGTTCATGGACGACGTAGCGATTGTTACACTGGTGGGTGACGGTATGCGCACATCACGTGGTGTTGCTTCTCAGTTCTTCTCTTCTTTAGCTGAAGTAAATGTCAACATTGTTGCTATCGCTCAAGGCTCATCAGAACGCGCGATCTCTGCGGTTATCCCTGAAGATAAAATCTCAGAAGCGATAAAAGCGTGTCACGAGAATCTATTTAACTCGAAGCACTTCCTTGACGTATTCGTTGTCGGTGTTGGTGGTGTTGGAGGTGAACTTGTTGACCAGATCCAACGTCAACAAGGCAAACTGGCTGAGAAAGGTATTGTGATTCGCGTGTGTGGTTTAGCAAACAGCAAAGGTTTGTTGTTAGACAGCGATGGTCTGCCGTTAGAGCAATGGCGTGATCGTATGTCGAGCGCGACAGAAGAGTTCAGCCTAGCGCGTTTAGCGGCTCTAGTTCAACGTAACCACATCATCAACCCTGTGTTGGTTGATTGTACGTCTAGCGAAGGTATTGCTGCTCAATACGCGGACTTCCTAGCGGCTGGTTTCCATGTTGTAACACCAAACAAAAAAGCCAACACAGCAAGCATGGCTTACTACCATCAGCTTCGTGAAGTTGCACGTAACTCTCGTCGTAAGTTGATGTACGAGACAACAGTAGGCGCAGGTCTACCGGTAATCGAAAACCTACAGAACCTAATCTCTGCAGGTGATGAGCTTGAAAAATTCAACGGTATTCTTTCTGGTTCTCTGTCTTACATCTTCGGTAAGCTTGATGAAGGTATGACGCTTAGCCAAGCAACAAACATTGCTAAAGATAACGGCTTTACTGAACCTGATCCTCGTGATGACCTATCTGGTATGGATGTCGCACGTAAGCTGCTTATTCTTGCTCGTGAAGCTGGTATGGCGCTTGAGCTTGAAGACGTTGAAGTTGACCAAGCATTGCCACCGGGTTTTGATGATTCAGGTACGGTGGAAGAGTTTATGGCTCGTTTGCCAGAAGCGGATGCTTATTTCAAAGAGCAGTCAGCTATCGCCGCAGAAGAAGGCAAAGTACTTCGCTATGTCGGTGAAATCACCGATGGTAAGTGTAAAGTTCGTATCGCAGCTGTTGATGGCGACGACCCAATGTTCAAGATTAAAGATGGCGAGAATGCGCTGGCATTCTACAGTCGTTACTACCAACCAATCCCTCTTGTACTTCGTGGTTACGGTGCGGGTACTGAAGTAACAGCAGCAGGCGTATTCTCTGATGTGATGCGTACTCTTGGTTGGAAATTAGGAGTTTAGGAATGAGTTCAAGTGATATGGATGTTGTCGTTTATGCTCCTGCATCAATCGGTAATGTCAGTGTAGGGTTTGATGTGCTGGGGGCCGCTGTGTCTCCAGTGGATGGCACATTACTTGGTGATCGAGTAATGGTTAAAGCTGGTGATCAAGCGTTTTCACTAAAAACAGCGGGTAGCTTTGTTTCTAAACTGCCAACTGAAACCAAAGAAAATATCGTTTATGACTGTTGGGTGGTGTTCTCTAGAGAGTTAGATAAGAAAGGCGTTTCGGTTAAGCCTTTGGAGATGACACTAGAGAAGAACATGCCTATCGGTTCTGGTTTAGGTTCAAGTGCATGTTCAATTGTAGCGGCGCTTGATGCTCTGAACCGTTTTCACGGACAACCACTGGATGAAACCGAACTCCTTGCCCTAATGGGTGAAATGGAAGGTAAGATTTCAGGCGGTATACATTACGATAATGTTGCGCCATGCTACCTTGGTGGTGTCCAGCTTATGCTTGAAGAGTTAGGCATCATTAGCCAAGAAGTACCGTGTTTTGATGATTGGTTCTGGGTAATGGCTTATCCGGGCATTAAGGTTTCAACCGCTGAGGCGAGAGAAATCCTACCATCTCAATACCGTCGTCAAGATGTGATTGCACATGGTCGCCATTTAGCTGGTTTCATCCACGCTTGCCACTCAGGCCAACCTGAACTGGCAGCTAAGATGATCAAAGACGTGATTGCTGAACCATATCGTGAGAAACTGCTTCCAGGGTTTGCTGATGCGCGTAAGTACGCAACTTCAGCCGGTGCACTGGCTACTGGTATTTCCGGTAGTGGCCCAACTCTGTTTAGCATTTGCAAAGAACAAGATGTCGCCGAGCGTGTTGCACGTTGGTTAGAACAAAATTACGTACAAAATGAAGAAGGATTCGTCCACGTTTGTCGTTTAGACAAACAAGGTTCGATCGTTACAGGAAGTGAGTTATGAAGCTGTACAACATCAAAGAAAACGATGAGCAAGTCTCTTTTGGCCAAGCCGTTCGTCAAGGTTTAGGTCGTAATCAAGGTCTATTTTTCCCATCAGAGCTGCCGAAGTTTGATGATATCGATGCGCTGCTAGCAGAGGACTTTGTCCCTCGTAGCTCAAAGATCCTATCGGCTTTAATCGGTGATGAATTACCAAAGGAACAAATTGATCAATTAGTGGATGCGGCATTCCAATTCCCAGCACCGATCAATCAAGTAAAAGACGGCGTCTACGCGCTTGAATTGTTCCACGGTCCAACACTGGCATTTAAAGATTTCGGTGGCCGTTTCATGGCTCAATCTTTAGCAGCGGTATCTGACGGTGGTCAAATCACAATCTTAACCGCGACATCTGGTGATACTGGCGCTGCGGTTGCGCATGCTTTCTACGGTATGAAAGACATCAATGTTGTGATCCTTTATCCGAAAGGCAAGATCAGCCCACTACAAGAAAAGCTGTTCTGTACGCTAGGTAAAAACATCCACACTGTGGCAATCGATGGTGATTTTGATGCGTGTCAGGCGTTGGTTAAAGACGCATTTGATGACGCTGAATTGCGTAAAGAGATTGGCTTAAACTCAGCAAACTCAATCAACATCAGTCGTTTAATGGCTCAAATCTGTTACTACTTTGAGGCTGCATCTCAGCTCACCAAAGAACAGCGTGAGAACCTCGTTATTTCAGTCCCAAGTGGTAACTTCGGTAATCTAACGGCTGGCCTATTGGCTAAAGCTCTTGGTTTGCCAGTGAAGCGCTTCATTGCAGCGACCAATGAAAATGATACGGTTCCTCGCTACCTTGAAACGGGGAAATGGGATCCAAAACCAACGGTTGCGACAACATCAAACGCGATGGACGTTAGCCAACCAAACAACTGGCCTCGTATCGAAGAGCTTTGCCAACTGAAAGGTTGGGGTTTAGATACACTAGGGAAAGGTAAGGTCTCTGACGAGCAGAGCGCTGAGTCAGTGCGCGACTTAAAAGCACAAGGTTACCTTTGTGAACCACATGGTGCGATTGCTTACCGCCTACTGGAAGAGCAACTGCAAGAAAACGAAACTGGCTTGTTCCTGTGTACTGCGCACCCTGCGAAGTTCAAAGAAGTGGTTGATGATATTTTAGGTACAGATATTGAGTTACCTGGTCCACTGGCTAAGCACGCGGCGATGGAATTGTTGTCTGAAGATCTAGACAATGATTTTGAAGCTCTGAAAACGGTACTACGCCGAGTTCAACCGTAACGTACATATGTATTGTTGAACAAATAAAAACGGCGCTCAATGAGCGCCGTTTTTATATTCTAATTCAAGCTCTAAAAAATTATAGAGACTCAGTGAACGTACGTGCGATAACGTCACGTTGCTGTTCAGTAGTTAGAGAGTTGAAACGTACAGCGTAACCCGATACACGGATAGTTAGTTGTGGGTAGTTCTCTGGGTGAGCAACTGCATCTTCTAACGTTTCACGCTTAAGAACGTTAACGTTTAGGTGTTGGCCACCTTCGATGCGTGGCGCTGCTTCGATTGCAACTTCACGGCTTTCGTACTCGCCTAGGTCTGCAGCTGAGATAACTTGGTCAGCTTCGAAACCTGAAGTAGCAACAACACAACGAGCTTCATTCTTCTCGCTATCTAGTAGCCAGATTGAGTTTAGTAGGTCATCGTTCGCTGCTTTAGTAATTTGGATACCTTGGATCATAACTATCTCCTAGTCCACTGAATGTGGTTTGATTATGGTGTTAACTTTCGATTTTTATTGAGCTGGGTAATATATACCTAATATTAGTAAGGTTAACATTGATTTAAGTCAAAAAACAACCAAAAACCATATTTTTACAAAGGTAATTATATTGAGGTAAATCAATAAAACCTTTGAAAACAAAGTAATTACAAAATATTTTAAAGTATAAAAAATATTTAACAGCTACATGTGTAGTAATTTTACTACATTTGTTGTGTTTTTATTGAACTACAACTGATACGACCCTTTATTTATTAAGCATTCTGAAAGTGTAAAGTGATTTAATGACAAACAATAATTCAGCCTCAAAGCCTCAAACAAATATCAAGTTTATTGGTGCTCATGTGTCTGCAGCGGGCGGTGTTGATCAAGCGCCAATGCGCGCTCGTGAGATTGGCGCCAATGCTTTTGCATTGTTTACTAAGAACCAGAGACAATGGGCGGCAAAGCCGCTAGAAGCCAAAACCATCAGCGCCTTTAAAGCCAACTGCAAAATGTTAGGCTTTACTGCTGAACATATTCTTCCTCATGATTCTTACCTTATTAACTTAGGGGCACCAGAAGAAGAGAAGCTAGAAAAGTCACGTGCGGCTTTTATCGATGAAATGGAGCGTTGTAATCAACTTGGTTTAACGCTTTTGAATTTTCATCCAGGGAGTCATTTAAAGAAGATCTCTGAAACCGCATGCTTGGCCAAGATCGCTGAGTCGATTAATTTGGCTCACCAAGCGGTGCCTGATGTGATTGCGGTGATCGAGAATACGTCTGGGCAAGGCTCTAATCTTGGTTGGAAGTTTGAGCACCTAGCAGAGATCATCGATCAAGTAGACGATAAGTCACGCGTCGGTGTGTGTTTAGATACTTGCCATACCTTTACTGCCGGTTATGACCTAAGAACAAAAGAAGCGTGTGAGCATACTTTTGCTGAGTTCGACCGTATCGTGGGCATGCACTATCTAAGAGCAATGCACATCAATGATTCAAAAGCTGAGTTCGCAAGCCGAGTAGATAGACATCATTCTTTAGGAAAAGGTGAGATTGGCTGGGACTGTTTTGAATATATTGCCTCGGATTCTCGTTTTAATGGTATCCCTCTTATCTTGGAAACCATTGATTCGACAATATGGAATGAGGAAATTCAACAACTTAGAATGTTTCATCACTCAGCAACGGCTATGAGTGAAGAAATGTAATATATAGAGGCGGAAATTAATTTCCTTCTATTTCTAATAATTGGCACCTTTCTTTCATAGTCTTAAAGTGAATATGTAGTTCACGAAGTCTTATAGGAGGTGCTTTTATGTATTCAATAGCCCAAACTCAAACTGTTTCTGTCGCAAGTCGTTTACCGACACCAAACCGTCATGTACATAACCATGGTCATCATCGTACACAGCAGAAAAGTGGTTAATAGAGATAAACACAACTTGAACTGATTATTATGATTCATCAACAAGTGAACCCTACACATCATGTTTATTGATAGCTGTATGAGGTATAACTAGATCCTTATTTAGGATAGTTAGCCGATACAGCTATTTTTTTGTGTAGCGAAAGGTCGGCAACCTCTAGAAACCTTGATGATTGGGAAGTAATACGATGAGCGCACCAAAGACATGGGAATCCATCATTAATGATGAACGTGAGAAAGAGTATTTCCAAAATGTTCTCACTTTTGTCGAACAGCAACGTAATAGTGGGAAAACTGTCTACCCTCCACAAGATCAGGTGTTCAGTGCCTTTGATATGACACCTTTTGAGTCGGTGCGAGTGGTTATCTTAGGTCAAGACCCTTATCACGGTGCCAATCAAGCGCATGGCTTAGCTTTTTCTGTACTGCCAGGTGTAAAAATTCCACCTTCGCTACGTAATATGTACAAAGAGCTTGCACAAGATATAAAGGGTTTTGAGGCTCCTAGTCATGGTTTTCTTGAATCTTGGGCATCGCAAGGGGTGTTAATGTTGAATACAGTCCTAACGGTAGAAGAGGCGAAAGCACACTCACATGCAAAGTGTGGTTGGGAGAGCTTTACTGATGCGATCATCGCTGAGTTGAATCAGCGTTCTGAACCTATCATCTTCTTGCTTTGGGGAGCGCATGCTCAAAAGAAAGGCCAAGTGATTGATGCCAAAAAACATCATGTGTTGGTTGCACCTCACCCATCGCCATTATCTGCACGTCGTGGTTTCTTCGGTTGTCAGCATTTCTCAACAACTAATCAGCTGCTTTCTTCTATTGATCAACAACCTATCGATTGGCGGCTACCAACAGAATTATAGATTGATGGTTTTCTGAGCAGGGTCAAACCATAAATAAGCATCTTCGTATACACTTGTAAATAGTAGGTGTAATGGAGTGCAATACTATGATGATTGAAAGGATAAGACGAGAGCATGGCTATATGGCTCGTTTGCTCGCGATTCTCAATAATAAGTTAGAGTGTCTAAAACAAGAGCGTGAAATAAACTACAGCCTGATCGCTGAGGTGGTTCATTATTTGATGAATCATTCGGAAAAGGTGCATCATCCTAAAGAAGATGTAATTTATCGGTATTACCTTAAGCAATATGGAAGTGACCAAGTGATTGAAGACTTGGAGCTAGAGCATCAATTGCTTTCGGAAAAAACCGCCGACTTTTTGGGGTTAGTCGATATGATCCTCCAAGATGCGGTAGTTCCTCAGCAAGTGTTTATTGAACAGCTTGAAGCTTTTGTAAAGGCGCAGAGAAAGCACATGGAATATGAAGAGAAGCATGTATTGCCAATGATTATTGAGGAATTTACTGTGAAAGATTGGCAAGAGGTTGAATCGCAATGGCTTCAACCTGAAAACGACCCTGTCTTTGGAGAGACGATTGCTGATCAATACCGCCAGCTTGCAGCTCGTGTACGACAAAATGAACAAGAGTGCGTTTAGTCTATCAGTACAGCTAATATGAGTTTTGAAGCACCTCTATGTTGAGGTGTCTTCTGTATTAGTCGCTTGATACTTGTTGACTCTTTATCTTCGGTCATAGGCGTTCAAAACGATGCTTTGAATTGGCGAGTAATCATATTTAGGACGGTACAAATAGAATAAAAAAGCACCTTTATAGGTGCCTTTTAGTTTTTATTCTATTGTCGTGCTGATTAAAGCTTTATATCGTCGAGGCTGAAGTCGAGACCTAGGTTCATCTCTCTCAACTCTTTTTCAAGCTGTCTACGGTCGTTGATTGCTTCGATTTCACGCCATTTACGCTTGAGTGGTTTGGAGCGTGTTTTTTGAGTTGCACGAGGTATTTCTAGTTCTGATATTTCATCAAATTGAAAGCTATCCATAAGCCATATCTCCTTCCGTGGGACTCGTTCTTACGAACCATTAAATATCATATTTAAGTCTACAATAACCTTGATTTATTTCTCATTTGTTTCAAATCCATGAAGCTTTTGTTCTATTTTTTTATGCATGCTCACACATTGTGGTGATTTTTGTGTACAAAAAATGAGCAAACAAACATGAGTAAACGATTAAATTAGTGGTTATTGAATGTTAATTCATTGTGCGAAAGGGATAGCATTCTGATAGTGGTGCATTCAGTTGCACACTGCGCTGCGCGGTATGGGAATCTCATTGTTCTAGAAAAATGCACATATCTTCACTATACCTTGTAAAGCCTAGGCTGACGGTATTTATATAACATGGCGTCCTTGTTTTGTTGGAGGACTGATTTTTGTTGATATTATGTCCCGGTAATGTGACTTTTATTGGGCTTAATTGTTGAGAATTGTGTTAACAAAAGGTGTGTTATTAGTGAAATGTCATTTAAATATAAACTCTATTGCATATTGATTTTTAGGCCGTCTCGCTGCATTATCCGCCCGTCAAAAAATACACTGATACGTAAAATGGATGCATGAAGCGACATTTACAATCTAGATCGCAGCAAATAAATATAAAACTAATGCCGACACAACTATTGACACTGGCATAGGTGATCTAGAGGAAGGCTCGGAAGCAAGATCAGTGCTTAAACTCAATTACGAGGTTCACGTGACAGACTTAATCAATTTGATGAACGATCTCCTTTGGGGATCTATCTTAGTTTACTTACTCGTTGGTGTGGGTATCTACTTCACTGTACGACTAGGCTTCATTCAATTCCGCCATTTCGGCCACATGTTCTCTGTTCTCAGAAACAGCCGTAAAGCAGACAGTGCTGGTATCTCTTCTTTCCAAGCTCTTTGTACTAGTCTTGCTGCTCGTGTCGGTACAGGTAACATGGCAGGTGTTGCTGTAGCACTAACCGCCGGTGGCCCTGGTGCTATCTTCTGGATGTGGCTAATCGCCATGCTAGGTATGGCAACATCATTTGCTGAAAGCACTCTAGCACAGCTATACAAAACGCGTGATAACGACGGTAACTACCGTGGCGGCCCTGCATACTACATGGAGAAAGGCCTAGGTATGCGTTGGATGGGGGTTCTATTCTCTATCTTCCTAATCATCGCATTTGGTCTAGTATTCAACGCGGTTCAAGCAAACGCAATTGCAAGCGCAATGAATACGGCATTCGACTTTGAGCGCGGCTACGTTGGTGTTGGTATCGTAATTATCTCTGCATTCGTTATCTTCGGTGGTATCCGTAAGATCGCTCGTACTGCAGAAATCATTGTTCCAATCATGGCACTGGCTTATTTAGCTATCGCTATCTACGTAATGCTAATGAACATTGAGAAAGTGCCTGAAGTTCTGGCTCTTATCTTCAAGAGTGCTTTTGGTCTGCAAGAAGCAGCCGCGGGTGGCCTAGGTTACGCGATCGCACAAGCAATGATTAACGGCATCAAACGTGGTTTGTTCTCGAACGAAGCGGGTATGGGTTCTGCGCCAAACGCAGCAGCTTCTGCTACGCCTTACCCACCGCATCCAGCATCGCAAGGTTACGTGCAAATGCTAGGCGTATTCATGGACACAATTGTTATCTGTTCAGCAACAGTAGCAATCATCCTAATGTCTGGTGAGTATGTACCACATGGTGAAGTAACGGGTATCGAACTCACGCAACGTGCACTAACGGCACAAGTGGGCGAATGGGGCGGCATCTTTGTAGCGGTAGCGATTTTCTTCTTCGCTTTCACTTCAATCATTGCAAACTACTCGTACGCTGAAACGAACCTTATCTTCCTTGAGCACAACAACAAGAAAGGCCTAGTGCTATTCCGTATCGTTGTTCTAGGTATGGTTATGTTCGGTTCTCTAGCGACATTGCCAACAGTATGGGCACTGGCTGACGTATCGATGGGCCTAATGGCGATTGTAAACTTGGCGGCGATTATCCTGCTATCGGGTATCGTGATTAAGCTAGCGAAAGACTACAACCGTCAACTAGACGCAGGTAAAGTACCAACATTTGATTCGAATGACTTCCCAGAGCTTAAGTCTCAGCTGGAAGACGGTATTTGGGACAACAACAAGAAGTAATCTTGTTGGAGCGATAAACAGCTCATCCTAAAGTGATTAGAAAGGCTAAGGTTTCGACCTTAGCCTTTTTCTTTGCCTGTCATTTGCCTAATTCTGTCTATCAAAGCTCATTCTCCCTATCGAAGTAATAGGAAGAGTCATAAAGACAAGTTGATGTTTTTTCTATACTCTAGCAGCATCCAGTTAGATAACCGATTAGGGTAAAGTTATGTTAGTTGTCGTTTCTCCAGCCAAAACACTTGATTACGAATCACCATTAGCGACTGAACGCTTTAGTCAGCCTGAGTTTGTTGAACACTCTGCTGAGCTGATTGAAGAGTGCCGTAAGCTGACGCCAGTAGATGTTTCTGCACTGATGAAAGTCAGCGATAAAATCGCAGGGTTGAACGTAGCGCGCTTTGAGCAGTGGAGCGAGACTTTTACCCAAGACAACGCACGCCAAGCAATCCTAGCCTTTAAGGGCGATGTCTACACTGGCCTAGACGCTGAGACTTTATCGGATGAAGATTTTGACTACGCACAAAACCACCTGCGCATGCTTTCTGGGTTATATGGTTTGCTTAAGCCGTTAGATTTGATGCAGCCATACCGCCTAGAGATGGGGACACGCTTGGCGAATGCTCGTGGTACTAACTTGTATCAGTTCTGGGGTAACATCATCACAGACAAGCTCAATGAAGCGTTGAATGCTCAGGGTGATAATGTGCTGATCAATCTAGCGTCGAACGAATACTTTAAAGCCGTGAAGCCAAAGAACCTTGACGGCCAAGTGATTACCCCAGTATTTAAAGATTGTAAGAACGGTCAATACAAGGTGATCAGTTTCTACGCGAAGAAAGCGCGCGGCATGATGGCTCGCTACATTATCGAGAACAAAATTGATTCGGTAGAAGCGCTAACTCAATTTGATACGGCGGGTTACTATTTCGTTGAAGAAGAGTCGAATGCGAAAGAGCTTGTTTTCAAGCGTGAAGAGCAAAACTAGCAGCCCTTGGCTAACGAGTTAGTCTCGGCTTTAGCCTGTAATTAAAATTAGAGACGAATTATTTAGCCAGATAACAGGCCAGACAAAGAAAAGCCCCATGCTGCGAACTGCATGGGGCTTTTTTATGGAATCGTTGAAGCAGTTAGATTATTTCTTCTTTGCTGCTTTCTTTTTCTTCGCGATTTTTTTCTTCTTCGCGATTTTTTGTTTCTCTACCGCTTTCTTGTCTTCTTTCTTCGGTTTCTTCTTCTTAGTCACGGCCGCTTTCTTATGTGTTGGACGCATACCTTCGATAAAGCGCTCTTTGATCGGTTCTTCAGTGTAACGAGCTACACGCTCAATCATCAGCTGGTCGTGCGCTTCAATGATAGAAACCGCGTTACCTTTTTTACCAGCACGAGCAGTACGGCCAATACGGTGCAGGTAGACATCAGCAGTACGTGGCATGTCGTAGTTGATTACGTGGCTTACGTCTGGAAGGTCGATACCACGTGCAGCAACGTCAGTCGCGAGAAGTACGTTTACCGAACCGTCACGAAAACGAGCAATCGCATTGTTACGGCGATCTTGAGGCATTTCACCTTGGATCCATGCACATGGGATTTGCGCGCTTTCAAGTTGAGCTCGTAGATCACCTAGGCGATCACGAGTTTTCAAGAAGATGATGCTGCGCTCAGCTTGTTCAGTGATGATATGTTTTAGGATATCAAGTTTGTGTTTAGCTGAATCGGCACGGTGATACCACTGAGTGATCTTCTTACGCTCACGAAGCGATGATTTAGCATCGATCTCCGCTGGGTTTTTAAGTAGATCTTCAGTGAAGCCCTCAATACCTTTACCTTCTAGTGTTGCTGAGAACAGTAAAGTTTGTTTACGCCAGCGACACTCTGCTGACAAACGGTCAACGACAGGACCAAAGCCCATGTCTAGCATGCGGTCTGCTTCATCCAGAACTAACCATTCAATCGCACGACAATCGAAACGCTCACCTTCAATGTATTCCATTAAACGACCAGGTGTTGCGACTACGATATCTTGAGTTGTACTTAAGATATCTGCGTGCTCTTGGTACATCACACCGCCCGTGATCGTGAAGATGTTCAGGCTGGTGTATTTAGCAAGTTCACGTGCTTGTTCGGTGATCTGCATTGCCAGCTCGCGCGTTGGCGTTAGGATAAGCATACGTGCAGGGCCAGATTTCTTACGTGGGAAATCCAGTAGGTATTGCAGTGCTGGCAATACAAATGATGCTGTTTTACCAGTACCTGTTGGCGCAGAAGCCAAAACGTCTCTTCCATCTAACGCTTGTGGGATTGCTTCAGCTTGTATCTGTGTTGGGCGTTCGTAGCCCATTTCGTCAATTGCTTTAAGCAGCTCTTGGTTTAGATCGAGTTCTGCAAAGGTTCTGATCACTGTTGTTTCTCCACAAGCAATAAATGTTTCTGCCTCAAAAAGCAGACGATAAAAAAGAGTAGTCGGACATTATAGAAGCATTAGTGATTAGGATCACATGGTATTTGCTACATCTTGAGATAAAAATCTTTAGTAAGGGCAATAAATGCCTCGCTATAACCATTATTGTTGTGGATCGTGAGCGATTCACACTGCAAATCTTGCTCGCAAGCAGGATCTTTAGATAACTCAAACAAAATTCGGCTAGCGGGTTTTTTATTTGTTGTTTTCACATCAAGGCGTTTTGCTAGATACCAACCACATTGCTGGGCAAGCTTGATGAAACCTTCTCCTTCTGGAGTCGGCAGTATGAAGCTTGCGGTTGCATTTTCTGTGGTAAGTTCGAAACAACGCAGGGCAAGCTGAAGGTGCTCCAAGCTTCCTGTATGTCTGGCCGTTGCTCTTTGGCTTTGCTGCGCCTGTTCACCAGAGTTGAAGTAGGGTGGGTTACAGATAATCGCATCAAATCTTTGTGAAAAATCCGCCGTTAACACACTGCCATGATGAAGAGAGATGCGATCTTGCCACTGCGACTGCTCAATGTTGATTGTCGCCGCATCAATCGCGTGCAGATCAATATCGATCGCAAAGATAGAGGCATCTTCATAGCGTTGTGCCGTCATCAAGGCTAATAAGCCAGTTCCTGTCCCTATGTCGAGTACCGATGATTTCGGTGCAAGGTTAGTCCACGCTCCAAGTAGTACGCCATCGGTGCTAACGGGCATGCCGCTTTGTCCACCGTAAATAGAGAATTTTTTAAAATTGAAGCTTTTGGTTTCTATTGTTTTGTCTTTCATGAATGTTCTGAGTATCGAGAATTTTTAAGTGATTAGCTCTAATGTTAATTAGTTGTATGAATCAATGTTCTGTTTGGAAAGCTATTGTTGTGAATTGTGGTTAGTTTATAATTGCGTCTATTTTTCTGTATCCAGTGGAATCCACTGCTTTTGGTTCTCATATGCAAATTTATATGGTGTTTTTTTGTGGTGACTTGCAGCTAGCCAAGTGTTTCGTCATTATGCGCGACTATTTTATAGATTGATTGGCAGCTTTGAGCTGTAACATTCATGTAAGCACAACATAAACTCATAAATATAATTAAGGATTATCTGTGAAACAGAGTCTAAAACTAACAGATATAATGGCATTGGGCTTTATGCTTTTTGCGTTTTTCTTAGGTGCGGGTAACATCATCTTCCCACCTCTTGCTGGTCAATTAGCTGGTGACCATTTCCTTCCAGCGATGTTTGGTTTCTTGCTGACCGCCGTTGGTCTGCCATTAATCACTATCGTTGCTGTGGCTGTGGCTGGTGGCTCTTGGGGTCATCTAACCAAAGATCTTCCTAAGCGAGCAGCTACCATTATGGCTGTGCTGATCTTTATTATCATTGGTCCTGCATTTGCTGCACCGCGTACCGGTCTTGTTGCTTATGAGATGGCGGTGAAACCGTTCTTCATCGATGCCTCTCAAGCTCACCTTACGTTCTTTTCGATTGCATTTTTTGTTGTAGCGATGTTCTTCTCATGGTCTCAAGGTAAGCTAATCGACGTTATTGGTAAGGTGCTTACACCTGTACTATTCGTTGGTTTAGTTGTATTGGCGATTGCTGTGTTTGTTAACCCTCAAGGCGACATTTTTGCGGCACACGGAGAATATATCACTCAGCCACTAACCAAAGGTTTCCTTGAAGGTTACAACACCATGGATACTTTTGCTTCTTTGATGTTCGGCATGCTGATTGTTGATGCGATTCGCAGCAAAGGAATTACTGATCGCGCGGCAACGACTAAGTATTTAATCAGCGCAGGTTGTATTGCTGCAGCTGGTCTAGCGTTTGTTTACATCTCTTTGTTCTTCTTAGGCGCAACGAGTGCAACAGTAGCTGCAGGTGCTGACAATGGCGGTGCTATCCTAAGCCTTTACGTTCAATCACTATTTGGCCCATCTGGTCAGCTAGTACTTTCAGTGATCGTATTGCTAGCATGTCTAACAACGGCAATCGGCCTTGTTTCAGCATGTTCTGATTATTTCAGCTCGCTAACACCTCTGTCTTACAAGACTTGGGTAATCATCAATGGTGTAGCTTGTGCAACCGTTGCGAACGTTGGCCTTTCTCAGCTGATTTCTCTATCTGTTCCAGTACTGTTTGCACTGTACCCTGTAGCAATCGCATTGGTAGCACTGACGTTCTTGCGCAGCCGCTTCCCTAATCCAAAAGCGGCTTACCGTGTGGTTGTTTTAGTGTCACTGATGTTTGCTCTTATTGATGGCGCTAAAGTTGCGGGTATCGATGTATCTGCACTTAACATGCTTCCGCTATTTGAGTTCGGTATGGGTTGGTTATTGCCAACGACTGCAGCAATCATCTGTATGTTCTTTGTTGGTAAAGCAACAGAGCAAGAGATGGCTGAAGAGACTGTTTAATCTTCCGTTAAGATTAAATCGTTAGCCCGTATTCAATATAAAGTTGAATAGAAAAGGCCTCATTACTTTGCAGTGATGAGGCCTTTTTGTATCTAATCGATCATGTTTTTTCGGCTTAGGGTTAGAAACTCGCGCTTAATTCTTAACGCTTAGCTTTAAGAAAACTGAACTTAAAGCTTTTCGCTGTACTCGACGAGTACTTGTTCAACCCAAGTTGCGATGCGTTCGTCGCTGAGTTCGTACTGTGAATCTTCATCCAGAGCTAAGCCGACGAACTGAGATTTGTCTTCCGTTAACGCTTTAGATGCTTCAAACTCGTAGCTGTCATCGTTTGGCCAGAAGCCGACAAATTCAGCGCCTGCGGTTTTCAGTTCATCATGCAATAGTCCCATCGCATCTAAGAACCATTCACCGTAGCCCTCTTGATCACCTAGACCAAACAGAGCCACAACCTTGCCTTTCATTGGCGTGGTTGCGATGTCTTCCCACAGCTCATTCCAATCTTCTTGAATTTCACCGAAATCCCAAGTAGAAATCCCTAGCAACAAAAGGTCGTAGTCCGCCATCAATGAAAGAGGGGTTTCTTTCACGTTATGGATATCAACTAGGTCTTCACCAATTATGCCGCGAATTTTTTCTGCTGCCATTTCTGTGTAGCAGGTGGTTGAGCCGTAAAATAATCCAATTTTCATAGCAAACGTTCGATTTTAATTTCAGATGGCGAATTCTAACCATAAATCGACTTCGATTGCAGCGATTATCCGCTCAAGTCGTAATTTTTATGGCATTCATATTTGCTCTGGCATACTCTCAAAACAGTTTCCAATATTGTGAGTAACACTATGCAGTCGCCTCAAGGGCAGAGCGCAGACCACGGTCTCGTTGAGCAGTTTTTAGATGCTATGTGGATGGAGCGAGGATTATCTGAAAATACCCTCGTCTCGTATCGTACTGATTTATCCAAGTTATTAGCGTGGATGGAAAAGAACAATTATCGCCTCGACTTCATTAGCCTTTCTGGTTTACAGGATTATCAAGGCTGGTTAGCTGACGCTGATTTTAAGCAGACTTCTCGTGCTCGCATGCTGTCGGCAATTCGTCGCTTATTTCAATATTTACACCGCGAGAAAATTCGAGGAGATGATCCCAGTGCCTTGTTGATCAGCCCTAAGTTGCCGCAACGCTTACCGAAAGATTTGAGCGAAGAACAGGTTGATGCCTTGCTTGAAGCGCCTGATCCGAACGATCCTATTGAGCTTCGTGATAAGGCGATGCTTGAATTACTCTATGCGACGGGTTTACGTGTTACGGAACTGGTCAGCTTAACCATGGAAAACATCAGCTTAAGACAAGGCGTAGTACGTGTTATCGGTAAAGGCGGTAAAGAACGCTTGGTTCCCATGGGCGAAAATGCCGTGGATTGGATAGAGACTTTTATTGAACAAGGTCGCCCACAACTACTCGGCGACAATAGCTCTGATGTGGTTTTTCCGAGCAAGCGTGCCAAGCAAATGACCCGTCAGACGTTTTGGTATCGTATTAAGCACTATTCAGTTGTGGCTGGTATTGATACTGAATTACTGTCACCACACGTATTAAGACACGCTTTTGCCACGCATTTACTGAACTATGGCGCAGATCTCAGGGTCGTACAGATGTTGCTGGGGCATAGTGACTTATCGACAACCCAAATTTATACTCACGTGGCGACCGAGAGGCTGAAGCAAATTCACGCTCAGCATCATCCACGTGCTTAAATCCATTTATTTTTAAGGTGAACTTAATGAGCGTATTACGCCGTCTTCCTCTATTAGCGTTTCCTCTTATGATTACTGCATGTAATGCATCAGAAGCGAAAGTAGAACCAACATCAACAGCCGTAGAAGTTGCTTCAGCTCAAGCTATTGATACCGCTGCGTTAACTAAGCGCTTTGAAAAAATCGGTATTAAAGTCGATAAGATCGTTCCTTCAGATATTGATGGCCTGCTGGAGGTTCAAACGAACAGCGGCATTATCTTTTCTTCTCCAGAAGGTGATCATTTTATCGCGGGTACTCTTTACTCTTTGGACGACAACGGCAAGTTCAGTGATGTGTTGGCTGAGCGTCAAGCGCCGTTGAATGCTGAAAAAGTCGCGGCAATGTCAGATACGGTTATCGAATATAAAGCCGATAATGAAAAGTACTTTGTGACTGTATTTACTGACATTACGTGTGGTTACTGTGTTCGTCTGCATAGCCAAATGCAAGGCTATAACGACTTAGGAATTACTGTTCGCTACATGGCTTACCCGCGCCAAGGCGCAACTGGACAAGTTGCCGACCAAATGGCGGCAATTTGGGCTTCTGACGATCCAAAAGAAGCCATGCACGATGCGAAAGTCAATCGTCAAATGCCAGCTTCTGGTAAAAACCTAGCAGAGCAAAAGCAGATCATCGCTAAGCAATACCAATTAGGCCGTGAGCTTGGTATTAATGGCACTCCAGCTATCGTGCTAGCAAGTGGTGAATTGGTGAGTGGTTACTTACCACCAGCACAACTGCTTCAACGTTTAGAGCAGTAATCTTCATTTCTGTATTACCAACATATTCCCCATGTTTTTGATTTAAGGAGTGGCCTGATTGATATCGGGCCCATTTTTATATGATAGAGATCCAACGCCGTCCTGAGGTCGATACTTCAGTTTTACCTGCTCATTTACCTGACTTGTTAAAGCGCATCTATGTGAGTCGCGGAATCAACAGTGCCGACCAATTAGAGACAGCAGCGAAAGGCCTACACTCTTATCAAAAACTGGGTGGTATCGATGCTGCGGTTGAATTATTGTTCAAAGCCATTCAGCAGCAAAAACGCATTATTATCGTTGGTGATTTTGATGCTGATGGTGCGACCAGTTCTGCTTTGTCGGTATTGGCACTGCGCATGCTGGGTAGTTCGAATGTTGATTATCTGGTACCAAACCGTTTTGAAGATGGCTATGGTTTGAGTCCTGAAGTTGTCGTGCAGGCTATCGAACTTGGCGCTGAGGTCATCATGACGGTCGACAACGGTGTCTCTTCGATTGAAGGGGTTCGTTTTGCTAAAGAGAAAGGATTAGAAGTTTTAGTTACTGACCATCATTTACCGGGTCATGAGTTGCCCATCGTCGATGCGATGGTCAATCCGAACCTTGAAAGCTGCGCTTTTCCATCAAAGGCTTTAGCGGGGGTTGGTGTCGCCTTTTATTTGATGATGGCGCTTTGTGTTCATATGCGTAAGTTGAATTGGTTTGCAGAACGCGGCATGACAGAACCTAAGTTGATGGAACTGATTGACCTTGTGGCTCTGGGCACCGTTGCCGATGTAGTCCCGCTTGATGAAAACAACCGAATTTTGGTACATCAAGGGTTGCAGCGTATTCGTGCAGGTAAAGCTCGTCCGGGTATTCAAGCTTTGATTGAAATTGCCAAGCGAGACGCTAAGCGTTTAGTCGCATCTGATTTTGGCTTTGCACTTGGTCCTCGCATTAATGCGGCCGGCAGACTGGACGATATGTCTTTTGGTGTTGAGTTGCTAATGAGTAACAACATCCATGCTGCACGTCGAATGGCGAGTGAGCTGGATGGTTTGAACCAAACACGTAAAGAGATCGAAGAGGGTATGAAGCAAGAAGCGATGGCTTTTTGTGAGCGCCTTGAGTTTGGTAAAGACGATCTGCCTTCGGGTTTAGCGTTGTTCCAGCGTGATTGGCATCAAGGTGTGATTGGTATCTTGGCTTCGCGCATCAAAGATAAATACCATCGTCCAGTGATTGCTTTCGCTGATGGTGGGGAAGGGAGCATAAAGGGCTCTTGTCGTTCGATTCCGGGTTTACATATGCGTGATGCGTTGGACCGAATCGACACTCAAAACCCAGGTTTGATTCTTAAGTTTGGCGGTCACGCAATGGCGGCAGGCTTAACGATTATGGAAAAGGACTTTGATCGCTTCAGTAAGCTGTTTAACGATGTCGTGAAGAATGAGCTTGGAGAAACAGCACTGAAGGGCATTATCTTGTCTGATGGTGAGTTGTTACCTGAAGAGTTCTCAATGCACACCGCCGAAACGCTTCGTTCAGGTGGTCCGTGGGGACAAGCTTTCCCTGAGCCAATCTTCGATGGTGAATTTAAAGTACTGCATCAAAAGTTGGTGGGTGAAAAACATCTTAAGTTGATGTTGGAGCCGCTCTACAAAGGTCACCCGACCAATGTGATGATTGATGGTATCGCCTTTAATGTGGACCTACGCCGCTGGCCTGATGCTTCGGTGAAAACTGTGCACCTTGCATTTAAGCTCGATATTAACGAGTTTCGTGGCAACCAATCTTTGCAGCTGATGATTGATTACATCGAGGCCAAATAGTTCTTTTTAGACTCAACAATTCTCATCATATAGCGCCAAATTCAACAAGCTTTGTTCAAAAACAGAGCTTGTTCTCTTTCCTTCCCTTACAAATTTTACGTGTTTTTTCTGCCTGTCAATTTTATATCCCATTAAGTTATTGAATCTTGGTTCACCGCTCTAAAAAATTCTGTATCTCCGTCACACTTTTGAGTACAATTCTTCGGTTAAATTCTACTCATAAATGATGAGCTAAAATGTTTGAAATCAATCCTATAAAAAACCGTCTGCAGGATGTGTCTGAGCGCACAAATATCCTGAGGGGGTATCTTTGACTATGACGCTAAGAAAGAGCGTCTAGAAGAAGTAAACGCAGAATTAGAACAACCGGATGTATGGAACGAACCTGAGCGTGCTCAAGCGCTAGGTAAAGAACGTTCTGCATTGGAAGCGGTAGTAGAAACAATCGACCAACTTGACCAAGGCGTTGAGGATGTTGATGGCCTATTAGAGCTTGCGGTTGAAGAAGAAGATCAAGAAACGTTCGATGAGATTGAACCAGAACTCTCCGAGCTTGAAGCTAAGCTAGAGAAGCTGGAATTCCGTCGTATGTTCTCTGGTGATCACGATGCATCAGATTGCTACATCGATTTACAGTCAGGCTCGGGCGGTACAGAAGCTCAAGACTGGACTTCAATGATGTTGCGTATGTACTTACGTTGGGCTGATTCGAAAGGCTTCAAGACTGAAGTTATCGAAGTGTCTGATGGTGATGTTGCTGGCCTTAAAGGTGCAACGGTACGTATCTCTGGTGAGTACGCTTACGGTTGGTTACGTACAGAGACTGGTGTTCACCGTCTAGTTCGTAAGTCACCATTTGATTCAAGTGGTCGTCGTCATACTTCATTTGCCTCTGCGTTTATCTATCCTGAGATTGATGACAACATTACGATCGACATTAATCCTTCTGACTTACGTATTGATGTATACCGTGCCTCTGGCGCTGGTGGTCAGCACGTAAACACCACGGAATCAGCGGTACGTATTACTCACGTTCCGACTAACACCGTGGTTCAGTGTCAGAATGACCGTTCGCAGCATAAGAACAAAGATCAAGCGATGAAGCAGCTACGTGCTAAGCTTTTTGAACTTGAGATTCAAAAACAAAATGCTGAAAAACAAGCGAGCGAAGAAACGAAATCAGACATCGGTTGGGGCAGTCAGATCCGCTCTTACGTACTGGATGATTCTCGTATCAAAGATTTACGCACCGGCATCGAAAACCGTAACACTCAAGCGGTTCTTGACGGTGACTTAGACAAGTTTATTGAAGCTAGCCTGAAATCAGGTCTGTAAGCTTTATCAACTATTAAGCTTTACCAATAATATTGGTAAAAATGCCTATATTTGAAAAAATATAGCTGTCCAAATTATAAAAGCAGGGTACATCTCTAATGACTGATGCTGTTCAAAACGAAAACGCACAAGAAGCTTCTTCACCTGAAGAGAACAAACTAATCGCTGAGCGCCGCAGCAAGCTGGATCACATCCGCCAAAACTGCAAAGCTAACGGTCACCCAAATGACTTCCGTCGTGAGCACCTAGCTGGCGACCTTCAAGCGGAATTCGGTGAGAAGACTAAGGAAGAGCTCGAAGAGCTTAACCACATCGTTGCGATCGCTGGTCGTATTATGGCGAAGCGTGGTCCATTCCTTGCGATTCAAGAAACTTCTGGTCGTATCCAAGCATACGCAGCGAAAGACGTTCAAAAAGTACTAAAAGAGAAGTACCAAGGCCTAGATATCGGTGACATCATCGGTGTTAAAGGTGCGCTTCACAAATCAGGTAAAGGCGACCTTTACGTGAACATGGAAGAGTTTGAATTGCTAACGAAAGCACTTCGTCCTCTGCCAGAGAAGTTCCACGGTCTAACTGACCAAGAGATGCGTTACCGTCAGCGTTACGTTGACCTAATCGTGAACGAAGACTCTCGTAACACATTCATCGTGCGTTCTAAGCTTGTGTCTTCAATCCGTAACTTCATGAGCTCAAAAGGCTACCTAGAAGTTGAAACGCCAATGATGCACGTGATCCCAGGCGGTGCAACAGCACGTCCATTCATCACTCATCACAACGCACTAGACATCGACATGTACCTACGCGTTGCACCTGAGCTTTACCTTAAGCGTCTAGTAGTTGGTGGTTTTGACCGTGTATTCGAGATCAACCGTAACTTCCGTAACGAAGGTCTTTCTCCACGTCACAACCCAGAATTCACAATGATGGAATTCTACCAAGCGTACTCTGACTACAAAGATCTAATGGATCTAACGGAAGAGATGCTAAGCACAGCTGCAATGGACGTTCTTGGTTCTACTTCTATGCCTTACGGTGAGGAAACAGTTGAGTTCGGTGGCACTTACGCTCGCATGAGCATGTTCGATGCAATCAAACACTACACTCCTGAAAATGCAAACATTCAAGCTTTGACTGAAGATGATCTTCAGAACAGAGAATTGATGGTTAAAATTGCAGAAGAAGTAGGTCTGTACGTTGAGAAGTTTTGGACGTGTGGTCAGCTTCTTGAAGAGATCTTTGGTGAAACGGCTGAGCCTCAGCTAATTCAACCAACGTTCATCACTGGCTACCCAGCGGACATCTCTCCTCTAGCACGTCGTAGCGATGACAACCCATTCTTCACAGACCGTTTTGAGTTCTTCATCGGTGGCCGTGAAGTCGCGAACGGTTTCTCTGAGCTTAACGATGCACAAGATCAAGACGAACGTTTCAAAGCGCAAGTTAACGCGAAAGACGCGGGTGATGATGAAGCTATGTACTACGATGCAGACTACATTACAGCACTAGAGCACGGCCTACCGCCAACAGCGGGTCAAGGTATAGGTATCGACCGTCTAGCGATGCTATTTACAAACACGCACACAATTCGTGATGTGATTTTGTTCCCGGCAATGCGCCCACAAGCGTAATTTTCGCTTACGGTTTGTAACAAACGCGTTAATTGAAAAGCCACCTTCGGGTGGCTTTTCTGCTTTTATGACTTTAAAACCTTGCTTGCACCGCACTCTTGATTCGAAAAATCACTATTTCTGACATAGTCTTACTATTGAGACGAAAAATCTAAGATAGTCTCATTATTATACGCCTCGGCGCTGAATACGATCTCGTGGCATTTTGTAGAGTTATCAGCATTAAACTCGTATTAGTCTGATTTAAATAAAAATAGAATAAGGAAGAAGGATGGGAACTCAATTTAAGATGGATTCCTTACCAGGTTCTCTTATCGTGGTTGGTGGTGCGTACGAACCCTGGTTATCAGTGTTAGAACAAGTGGGTTGGCAGTGTACCCAGTGTGCAGATCTACGAAAAGCCGATGCCTTGATTGCTGACATTGGTCCATGTATCGGTATTGTTGATCTTAGCCATGATGAGTTTAGTCTTAACGGTATTGCTAACCTCGTAAGCAATAACAAGCAGGTGCGATGGCTCGCCTTTATTCGTGAATCTCAATTGAGCTCTGATACGATCTGCCAATTTATCGTTAACTTCTGTATCGACTTTTTCACGGCACCAATCCCTGATGCTCAGCTACTGAGTACTATTGGTCACCAGTTGGGTATGCTCAAGCTTGAGCAGAAAGTATGGCCAAACTACGGCATTAACAACAATATGGGCCTATTGGGTGACTCTGTGGCTGTGAAGCGCTTGAGAGACCAAGTAAAGCGCATTGGGCCTACTGATGTCAGTATCTTAATTTACGGAGAGAGTGGGGCAGGTAAAGAGACGATCGCACGTTCTATTCATCAAAACTCTTCGCGAGCACAGAATCCATTTCTAACGGTTAATTGCCGTGCCTTGTCTGAAATGAGAATAGAAGCTGAAGTGTTTGGTATTTCAACACAGCAAACTTCGGCACCGTGTATATTAGAAGAAGCAGACGGCGGAACTATCTTACTCAATGATGTGTTGGCGATGCCCCGTAATCAACAATTGAATCTACTTCGCTTTTTACAAGAAGGCAAAATTGAAACTGCGGCAGGGCCAAAATCTATCGATGTACGTATTCTGGCGGCGAACTCTTCTGATATCGAAAAAGCATTGATTGAAGGTGACTTCAATGAAGAATTGTATCATTACATTAATGTGTTGCGTATTCATGTTCCGAGTCTGAAAGAGCGTGTGAGCGATATTTCTGTGTTAGCGAATCATTTCTTACGTGAGTACTCGAAAGAGTTTAATGCTCAGGCTAAGAGTTTCTCAGAGGATGCTATTCGTTCAATGAATCGCTACCACTGGCCAGGCAACGTTCGTGAGCTGATGAATCAGATAAAGCGTGTTGTTCTGATGTCGGATGCCGTGATCATAGAAGATCACCAACTTGATTTACCAAAACAGAATGATGAACGTCGCAGTTTGAAAAGCATTCGTGAGCGTTCAGAGCGCGATGCATTGTTGATTGTATTGGAATCTTACGGTGGACAGGTCTCGTTGGCTGCTAAGGAGCTCGGAGTATCACGAGCAACGATGTACCGTTTATTGAATAAACACAGCCTTATTTCTGAGGGCGTTATTTAGAATTCTTTGCTAAGTGATTCAATCTGTTAGTGTAAATTTAAGAGCGACGCATCATGCGTGGCTCTTTTTGTTGTTAGTCGCTGTGTTCACATTCGAACAATTGAGAGATGCCCCCTAGGTCACTAAGAGATATGTTCTGTGATTTTATATAATAATAGTGAATATCTTATATATAAATGAATATGCAACTGATATTCCAGGTGAATGCATTGTTTTAAAAATGTGAGCCAATTAGCGGTTGAATAATATACTCACTTGGTTAGACTTTAACCGTGAAAGCAGCGTTTTAACAAAGACTTGTCTGCTTTCACTACCCCATTTCTTTTTGGATTTTTTAGTTAGCTTGGAGGCGCAAATGAAACATTTCGATTTTATACAGCATATTTGCGCTTCGTTTGATCCGTGTTCTGACATGGTGACTGTTATGTCACAAACATCAGCCATGGCCGATCGAAACACCCAAGATAAACCTAACTAATAGATCCGTATCCTTATTTGGCTGCGGAAAAATAGCAGCTAAGTGAGAAACCCTCATACGATCTAACACGCTATTTTTCCTCAGTTTATTCAACAACTGGAGAGTTATTATGCGTCACTCAGTATATTTAAAATTAGCAACAGTCCTTATCCGTGCAGACCTTCGTCGTGAAGAGCGTGAATGGCAACGAAAAGTTCGTCGCAGTTCATATGATCTACCATGGAACAATACTCACTTACTAAGAGATATTGGTCTTGAAGCCGATGGTCGACCTATTGGTTTTTCTGAACCCGAAGTTGTTACGATTGAACGTCGAGTACGTCACCTTCGTCGTGTCTTAAGTGCGCGAATACCGACGTAATCTGCGGGGTTGATAGCACCTTTCAACCCCTAGGATAAATCACAGTGATAGTTATGGCGTCGAAAGTGCAAACTTTTGAATTAGAACTGGCCAAAAAAGAGAAGCACTTGCTTCTCTTTTTTGCTTTTTTAAGTCGTTACCTAGTAAAGGAAAAGAGTTCTACTACTCTTTAAAGAGCAGGGGAGGACGGTTATGCAAAAGCATCAATTAGACATGTGGTTACATGGAGAGCACAAAGACTCTTATCAAACACCCAAAGTGTACGTTATTGGTTGTTCTGATATCTCAGAGTATCTATTGGCGGTGGAGTACAAACACAAGCTAGAACCTGTAAAGCAAGACGGCGAGCCGCTTCACTTTGGATCCTTGGATCAAGTGAAAGAGGAGTTACTCCGGCTCGGCTTTGAAAAGGCTTACCTTCGCTTGCACAACGCGTATGATGAGTTTGGTAATGAACCTAGCCAGAGTTACTGCGATATTGAATTAGCGCTTAAACCTCATTAGAGGGAATTTACAGCGTACTTATAATCAGTATGTTCGACTTTCGTTCTCGACAGTTATGCATAGTGTGCAGTCAGCAGTTTATGGGTGAACTGGGTTCTTAAGTAAAAACCACGAGGTTTGGTTTTTATGGGTTTACCGCTTGCACCGTAAGCTTCCGTTAACACACGACTGTTTGCGGCCTTAGGGCGTAAATGGAGTGCTTCACCGTGCCTTGCTGTTATCTGTTCAACATTGCCTAAAACAATCAACTCCATCAGCTCTTCCCAATCTCTTTTTAGAAGTTCATCTTCTTCTTGGCTTGGCGTCCATAATAAAGGTGAACCAACATGCCTTTCTGCCAACGGGATTTCTCTTTCTCCTTCAACTGGGATCCACAGCACTTTAGACAGTTTATTTCTAACGTGGCTAGTTTCCCATGTTATGCCTTGTACGCCCATCAGTGGCGCAACACAAACAAACGTTGTTTCGAGTGGCTTTCCAGAATAACCAATCGGAATGCTTTTAAGTTCGATGCCCAGCTTTGCAAAATCCTGTTCTGGCTTACTGCCAGCGGGTGCACCTAAATGCCATTCTAACAGCTGCCCAACCCAACCTTTATCACGCTTAAGGTCGCTTGGCATCACCATCTCGGCTTCATCGGAGAGCTCTTTGAAGGTCATCCCTGCAATAGTATACGCTCTGTCTAATAGCTCTTGTTGTGTTTGTGGTTCTGGTTTCATAATAAAAAGCATAATCAAAAAAACGATTTTACCAGAAGTTATCACCATATGACGACTGGTTAAGAAATGATCTCCTTACTTAAAAAGGGATCAAACTCGTGGTTATCCACAGGACATAAAGGTAATTAATTGAAATATTAATTTAGTGTATAAATAAACAGGGGTTTGTGGTGGATAAAATGCTTGCTAAATAGGGGGCAAAATGAATCTTTCAGTTGCTAGTGTGGATAAACACCTGAGTGGTTGATCTTTAACCACGTTCGATTTTTGAAAGATCTTTTGCTTTCTAAATGTTTTTAAAATTATGATTATGATTTTAATTTGTTGATTTTTAATGGTTTAAAATGTTGATAATTGATTTGTTGTTTAAGGTGTTGATGAATCTATGGATTAAAAAAAACGATTGCGGGGAATTCTTCACATAGTTATTCACAGAAAAGGTGAATAAATGTGGTCTATGTCTCACTATTGTGTGGGTAACTAGAATTTGAGCAAAACTTATCCATATTCGTAGTTAATATTCATAAATATAGCGCTTATCACGTCACTAAGTTTGCTCCGATTGGGGATATGTGGAAAAATCAGAGTAATTAAAAATTTAGATAGAGGTTGGCCAGTGATAGATGGCGATGGTTACCGATTAAATGTTGGTATTGTAATCTGTAACAACCATGGTCAGGTCTTCTGGGCTAAACGATACGGGCAACATTCATGGCAATTCCCTCAAGGGGGAATAGATGAAGGTGAAACTCCGGAACAGGCAATGTACCGTGAGTTGTATGAAGAGGTTGGCCTTACTAAAAAGGATGTAAAGATCGTCGCGACAAGTCGTCATTGGTTACGCTATAAGCTACCCAAACGACTGGTTCGGTGGGATTCTAAACCTGTCTGTATTGGACAAAAACAGAAGTGGTTCCTTTTACGCTTAGATTGCGATGAATCGCAGATCAATATGCAGCGTGGAAGTACACCTGAATTTGATGGTTGGCGTTGGGTGAGTTACTGGTACCCTGTTCGACAAGTTGTTTCTTTTAAGCGAGATGTGTACCGTCGAGCGATGAAAGAATTCGCATCTTTGGCAATGCCGTTTAAAGAGCGAAAAACAAAAGGAAAACGCAAATTGCGTAGAGGTTAAGCATGCTCAGTCAACTAAGGGAAATAGTTGAACACGTATCAAGAGTTGAAGATGTGTCGACGGCTCTTGATATTTTAGTTAAAGAGACATGCAGTGCGATGCAGACGGAATGTTGCACCGTGTATTTGGCAAATAATGATATGCAGCGCCTTGAGTTGATGGCAACTCAAGGCCTGATCTTCAAAGGCAATAGTATTCACATTGGTTTTGACGAAGGCCTGGTTGGCCTTGTTAAAAGAAGCGCTGAACCTATCAACCTTGCACAAGCGTCTGCTCACCCTGCTTATAAATTTTTTCCGGAGTTGGGAGAAAAGGTTTATCACTCTTTTCTCGGTACTCCGATTATCCATCGCAAGCAAGTGCTTGGTGTTTTGGTTATTCAACAGAAATCTCCTCGTTTATTCAGTGAAATGGAAGAGTCTTTCCTTGTCACTCTTTCAGCACAACTTGCGGTTATTGTGGCGCATGCCCAAACCCAAGGTCATTGGTTATTAGAACAACAAAAGTTGCCGGCGACGAAAGGTATCGCAGCGTCATCAGGTGTAGCGATTGGTGATTTGTGGTGGGACAACACGCAACCTGAATTAACCGATGTTTATCCGGCTTCGACGCTTAATGTTGAAAGAGAGCATGAGTTGCTGGCGGTTGCTGTCGAAAATGCTCTGAATGACTTTAAGCGCATGCGCAAGCGTTTGGACAGCGAAATAAACAAAGATGCGTTGGCGATCTTTGACCTGTTTACTCACTTACTCAACGATCCCATGTTGCGTAAGGATCTGAAAAGCCAAATTCAGAAGGGCGATAAAGCTGATTGGGCACTAAGACAAGTTGTTGAAAGTTACTCTAATCGCTTTGCTCGTATGTCTGATGTCTATCTTCGCGAGAGAGCACAAGACATTCGAGAGCTCGGACAAAGGCTGCTGTATTTCCTTCATAACTCTGAGCATGAACTCCGCACGTTAGACAAGCCCATTATTCTGGTGGTACGTGAACTAACGGCCTCTGTTTTGGCGTCTATTCCAAAAGAAAAATTGTTGGCGGTCATTTCCTTGGAAGGGGCGGCGAACTCTCACGCAGCGATCTTATCTCGTGCGCTTGGCATTCCTTCGGTGATGGGGGTCAATTTCAATCTTGCCCAAGCTAATGGTAAGCAAGCGATTGTCGATGGGTATAGCGGTGAGATTTTTATTGAGCCGAGTCATAACTTACTTAGTGAATACCAAGGGCTGATTCTAGAAGAAAGTGAACTCTCTTCTATGGTCAACCGAGAATTATATTTACCAGCAAGAACGCAAGATGATCAGCAAATAGAGATCTTGCTCAATGCTGGTTTGAGTGCGGATACTAATATAGCGATTAACCAAGGGGTTGACGGCGTAGGCTTGTATCGAACGGAAATTTCTTTCTTGTTACAGCAGAGATTCCCGTCAGAAGACGAACAGTTCAAGCAGTACCGTTCTGTATTATCGAGCTATCCCGAGAAGCAAGTGGTGATGCGTACGTTGGATATTGGTGGTGATAAGGCATTACCTTATTTCCCGATTGAAGAGGACAATCCGTTTCTTGGCTGGCGTGGTATTCGTTTTACACTCGATCACCCAGATATCTTTATTATTCAACTACGCGCCATGTTGCGTGCGAGCTGTGATAGTCAGAATTTAAGTATCCTATTACCAATGATTTCGGGTGCTCAAGAGCTGGATGATGCGGTTCAGCTTATAGAACAGGCTTACGATGAAGTACACGAGCTTGATAATAGAGTACGCATGCCTCGCATTGGTATCATGATCGAAGTGCCATCAATGCTGTATTTGCTGCCGTTAATCGCAGACAAGGTCGATTTTGTTTCTGTGGGTACCAATGACTTAACCCAATATTTATTGGCGGTTGATCGGAACAATTCCCGCGTATCTGATGTCTATGAATCCATGCACCCTGCGGTGATCATGGCATTAAAACAAATTCATGATACATGTAAGCAATATCAATTACCTGTGTGTATTTGTGGCGAGCTAGCTGGTGATCCTATGGGCGCATTACTGTTGATTGGGCTAGGGTACGAAACGTTAAGTATGAATACCTCAAATGTCGCTAGAACCAAATACTTGATTCGCCAATCTAACCTGAGTGAATTACAGGATTTAGCAAATAAGGCACTTTCAAAACCGTATGGTCGTGACATCTATAGTATGATGCTCAACTATTTCGAAGAGCGTGAATTTACAGGCTTCATTCGAGCAGGTAAAAAATAGGATTTGACGTGTCATATGAACTAATAGGCTTGTTAGCAGGTCTTGGTGCTGTTGTTGGTGTTTTAGCGGGTTTGCTGGGCATTGGCGGTGGCTTGCTGGTGGTGCCTGCCTTATTGTTTTTGCTTCCTAAAGCGGGCATCCCTCAAGAGTTTGCGATGCAGATGGCATTGGCGACTTCGTTATCAACCATTATTGTTACGTCAGGATCGTCTGCGATTAACCACTTAAAGTTGGGTAACGTAGAGATATTTGTCGTTAAATGGTTGATGCCAGGTGTGGTCGTGGGTGGTTTTCTCGGTTCTTTTGTCGCCGACATCATTCCAGCTCAATATCTACCGAAAGTCTTTGGTGTGATTGTATTGGTATTGGCATTACAAATGCTGTTATCGATTCGTTCTACGAGTCAGAAAGCGATGCCAGGCTCTGCAAAAACGATGTTATGTGGTGGCGGTATTGGCTTAGTCTCAAGCTTGGCTGGTATTGGTGGTGGATCTTTATCTGTGCCTTTTCTTAACCATCATGGTGTAGAAATGCGCAAGGCCGTGGGTTCCTCTTCGGTGTGCGGCTTTGTTATTGCTATTTCAGGAATGCTCGGGTTTATTTGGCATGGTTCGTCTGTAGATGATCTTCCAGCGTTTAGTTTGGGCTATGTTTACCTACCAGCTTTGGTCGCAATATCTTGTACTTCAGTTCTAACTACTCGAGTTGGTGCGAAACTGGCGACGCAATTGCCAACTCCCGTGCTAAAGAAATTCTTTGCAAT
The DNA here is from genome assembly GCF_042466085.1 of Vibrio sp. R78045. Classification (NCBI taxonomy): domain Bacteria; kingdom Pseudomonadati; phylum Pseudomonadota; class Gammaproteobacteria; order Vibrionales; family Vibrionaceae; genus Vibrio; species Vibrio sp. R78045. The sequence goes on along the minus strand of NZ_JAXHBS010000018.1, from coordinate 1,299,913 downwards.
ATTTTTAATGTTTATAGCAGCTACAATGCTGCTGTAGTGTCTTTTTTGTCAGCTGCTGAGCTGACCGTTATTCAATTTAGATAGAGAGCCACGTATGTCTCAGGGTTTTATCGAATTCCCAAATATCGATCCTGTTCTTATCGAACTAGGACCAATTTCAGTTCGCTGGTATGGCTTAATGTACCTTGTTGGCTTTATGTTTGCTCTTTGGCTAGCAAATCGCCGAGCTGATCAACCAGACAGTGGTTGGACCCGAGAGCAAGTATCAGATTTGTTATTTGCAGGCTTTCTAGGTGTAGTACTTGGCGGTCGTATTGGCTACGTACTTTTCTATAACTTTGACCTTTTCCTAGCAGACCCTCTTTACCTCTTTAAGGTATGGACGGGTGGTATGTCTTTCCACGGTGGTTTGCTTGGTGTTATCACTGCGATGTTCTGGTATGCGAAAAAGAACGGTCGAACCTTCTTTGGTGTAGCTGACATGATCGCGCCATTGGTTCCATTTGGTTTGGGCATGGGGCGTTTAGGTAACTTCATGAACAGCGAGCTTTGGGGCCGTGTGACTGATGTGCCATGGGCAATCGTATTCCCTAATGGTGGTCCACTTCCTCGTCACCCATCTCAACTTTACGAGATGGCGCTTGAAGGTATTGTGCTGTTCTTCATCTTGAACTGGTTTATCAAAAAGCCGCGTCCTCTTGGTTCTGTGTCAGGGTTATTCCTCTCAGGATATGGTACATTCCGCTTCTTAGTAGAATACGTACGTGAACCTGATGCTCATCTAGGTTTGTTCGGTGGATTTATCTCTATGGGACAAATTTTGTCACTGCCAATGGTTATCATCGGTGTGCTGATGATGGTGTGGGCATACAAGCGTGGTCACTACAAAGATGAATTACCACAACAAACGAAGTAAGGAACTGGTGTGAAACAGTATTTAGACCTCTGTCAGCGTATCGTTGATGACGGTACTTGGATTGAAAATGAACGCACTGGCAAGCGCTGCCTAACTGTGATCAATGCTGACCTTGAATATGATGTTGGTAATAACCAATTCCCACTGGTAACAACGCGTAAAAGCTTTTGGAAAGCGGCAGTTGCTGAACTGCTTGGTTATATCCGTGGTTACGATAATGCTGAAGATTTTCGCAAGCTAGGGACTAAAACCTGGGATGCGAATTCGAACCTGAACGAGGCATGGTTGAATAATCGTTACCGCAAGGGTGAAGACGACATGGGCCGTGTTTACGGCGTTCAAGGACGTGCATGGGCAAAACCTGACGGCGGTAATATCGACCAACTGAAGAAGATTGTTGATGATTTAACTAACGGTATTGATGACCGTGGCGAGATTTTAAACTTCTACAACCCAGGCGAGTTTCACATGGGTTGTTTGCGTCCGTGTATGTACAGCCACCACTTCTCTCTGCTTGGTGACACCCTGTACCTAAATAGTACTCAGCGCTCTTGTGATGTCCCTCTAGGTTTGAATTTCAATATGGTTCAAGTGTATGTGTTCCTCGCTATCATGGCGCAGATCACCGGCAAGAAGGCGGGCGTGGCTTACCACAAGCTTGTTAACGCTCATATCTATGAAGATCAACTTGCACCAATGCGCGATGTTCAGTTGAAGCGTGAGCCGTTAGCTGGCCCTACATTCCATATCAATCCTGAGATTAAGTCTCTAGAAGATTTAGAAACATGGGTAACGATGGATGACTTCTGGGTTGAAGGTTACGAATGCCACGAGGCGATTAAGTACCCATTCTCGGTTTAATGCAATCCGTTTTATTTGATTAAAAGGCTGCCATTGTGCGGCTTTTTTTGTACCTGTAGCTCGGTAACGAGATACGAAGAGCGTGTTTAGATTTGAGTCAGTGATATACGAAATATCAAACGCAGATAATGAGGGGAGTCGCTTTTTTTTTACTCGTTTACTCGAATCACGCATCTGCTTTTGCTTTTCGTCACTCGCTACTCGAATCCCACACCTTCTTTTTCTTCCCTCATCGGCTCCTAAAAAGAAAAAGCCCGCAACCTAGGAAGTTGCGGGCTTTGCTATAAGCGATGTGTCTTTCTAGCGGTTAAGCTATCTAATTCTTTAGCTATCAAGCAGTCAGTGCTAACACAGTACCAGGCAGTACAAGGAATACTGCAACAAGGTAACCAGCGACTACAGACTTATTCTTCACAGCCATATCAGAAATGATGTCAGAAGCTTTCACTGGAAGTTCACGTAGGAACGGAATACCGAAGATGAATACCGTTGCCATGATGTTGAACACCAAGTGTACTAGAGCAATCTGTAGTGCGAATACTGCAAACTCACCAGATACTGCTGTAGCTGCAAGTAGAGCGGTAATACAAGTACCAATGTTTGCACCCAGAGTGAATGGGTAAACGTCACGTACTTTAAGAACACCTGAGCCTACTAGCGGAACCATCAAGCTTGTTGTCGTAGAAGATGACTGAACAAGGATAGTCACGATAGAGCCAGAAGCGATACCGTGGATAGGACCACGACCGATTGCATTCTTTAGAATCTCACGAGCACGACCAACCATCAGGCTCTTCATTAGCTTACCCATTACAGTGATAGCTACGAAGATTGTTGCGATACCAAGAACGATAAGCATGACGCCGCCTACAGTGTCGCCAAACGTTGATAGTGGTTCTTTAATCGCACTGACTACTGGTTTAGTGATTGGCTTGATGAAGTTAAGACCACCCATGCTCATATCACCTGTTGCTAGCATCGGTGATACTAACCAGTGAGAAATTTTCTCTAGAATACCAAATGCCATCTCTAATGGTAGGAAGATAGCGACGGCTAATAAGTTAAAGAAGTCGTGAATGGTCGCACTTGCGAATGCACGTTTGAATTCTTCTTTACAACGAACATGACCAAGACTAACAAGTGTATTGGTTACTGTTGTACCAATGTTTGCACCCATGATCATAGGGATTGCTAGCTCAACAGGTAAACCACCTGCCACAAGGCCAACGATAATTGAAGTAACTGTACTTGATGATTGAATAAGTGCTGTTGCCACTAAGCCGATCATTAAGCCTGCAACTGGGTGTGAAGCAAATTCGAAAAGAACCTTTGCTTGTTCGCCTGTTGCCCATTTGAAGCCTGTACCAACCATTGAAACTGAAAGTAATAGTAGGTAAAGCATGAATGCCAAGTTAGCCCAGCGTAGCCAACGAGTAGTGCTCGAAATCGGCGCTGCTGCAGTAGTAGCTTGGTTCATAATGTTTTCTCCATTGGACCGTTTAAGTCTGTGTTTGGTCTGTTTGTTTAATCTGAGCGTGATGTTAGAGGGGAAATATTTCAGTAATATTACATTTTGGTTTAGGTGAGACTTTTTTGTGATGATTTGCTGTTTAAATATCAAAACTTTAAATGGTGGTTGGTTAAATTGTTGTTTTTAAATGATTTTATTTTGATTTTTGAGAGGTGATATAGATCTTAAAAGTTAGAAAAAAATTGAAAATAATCGCTTAAATATTACATTATGAAATTAGACACTTCGAAAAAATAAGTAGTAATCGATGTATAAGTTAGGTTTTTCCGAGTTTGTTGAGTGAGTGCGTCATATTTGATATAAAGGATATCTTCTCTTTTATTATTACGGCACATCTATGTCGCACCTCAACTACAACCACCTCTATTACTTCTGGATGGTTTGCAAGCAAGGTTCTGTTACTAAAGCTGCAGAAGCCCTATTTCTCACACCTCAAACGGTTACAGGTCAGATTAAAGCGTTAGAAGAGCGCATGGATGGCAAATTAACTAAGCGCAATGGTCGCAGTGTTGAACCTACTGAGCTTGGTCAGCTGGTGTTTAAGTATGCTGATCGTATGTTTGGCTTAAGTTATGAAATGTTGGATATTGTGAATTACAGCCAGCACTCAAATATTCTGTTTGATGTGGGTGTAGCGGATGCGCTGTCAAAAAGGCTCGTGAGCAAGATCTTGATGTCGACGATTCCAGAAGATAACAGTATCCACCTTCGCTGTTTTGAATCGACTCATGAAATGCTTCTTGAACAACTCTCTCAACATAAGCTCGATATGATCTTGTCTGACTGTCCGGTGGATTCTAGTCAAAGCCCTGGCTTGTTTAGTAAGAAGCTGGGTGAGAGTGGTATGACTTTTTTCTGTTCTGGTAATGTAGAAGATGTGAGTTTCCCCGCTGTATTGGAGCAAAGGAAGCTTCTTATCCCCGGAAGTCGAACTTCTATGGGACGAAAGGTACTACAGTGGTTTGATAGGCAGGGTCTAAAGCCCGATATTTTAGGCGAATTTGATGATGCGGCACTGATGAAAGCTTTTGCTCGTTATCATCATGACGCTATTTTTTTAGCACCTACTCTCTATATATCTGAAGTTGAAGAAGACACATCGTTACAGCTGTTGGGTGGCATCGAAGAGTTAAAAGAAGAGTACTACGTCATATTTGCTGAGAGGATGATCCAACATCCAGCAGTAAAAAATGTATGTGACGCAGATTTTAGCAAATTGTTCGAGTGAGGTTGTTTGTTAATGAATTGATATCGATTATCATAACCCTACCATATGCCGGAAATTCTGATAGCCCGTAGTTGGCGTAAAGGTTGTAGGGAGCCAAACTATGAACTTAAAAGAGATGGAGAAGAACTCAGCGCAAGCTGTGATTCTACTTAAAGCCATGGCCAACGAGCGTCGCTTACAAATCTTGTGCCTGTTACATGGTACTGAGCTGTCGGTTGGGGAGTTGTGTGGCAAGTTAGAACTGAGTCAGTCTGCTTTATCTCAGCACCTTGCGTGGTTGAGAAGGGATGGCTTGGTTGATACTCGTAAAGAGGCTCAAACTGTATATTACACATTGAGTAGCGAAGAAGTAAAAGCAATGATTAACCTACTGCACGGTATGTACTGCAAGTAGCTTGTTGTTGGTAGGAGGGTAATCTCTTATCAGGAATAAGGTCGACACAAGGAAGTGTCAATATTTCACGTCGAACGTTAGTACCTATCAGTTATCTTTTATCAATCTACTCTCTTTGATCGATTTGTTAGACGTTTGTTTGTCTACTTATTTGTCTATCGGTCAACGAAACAATTTTTAGTAAGAAAAATATTTTGTAATAAACCAATAGCTGTTAGTAAGAAAAACAACGTTCAGCGAGAAAAATAACAGCGTTACTCAAAATTTAGATATAAAAAAACCGGCCAAGGCCGGTTTTTTTCGTTTTGCGTTGTAATCAAATTTCTATTAAAGAGCTTTGATTGCAGCAGCGAAACGAGACTTATGACGTGCAGCTTTATTCTTATGAATAAGGCCTTTAGTCGCCATACGGTCTAGAAGTGGTGTAACTTCTACAAGAGCAGCAGTTGCAGCTTCTTTATCACCAGCTGCGATAGCTGCGATAGTCTTTTTCATGTAAGTGCGCATCATAGAACGACGGCTAGCATTGTGCTGGCGACGTTTCTCAGCTTGGATAGCGCGCTTCTTAGCAGATTTACTGTTTGCCAAGGGTCTAACTCCCAAAAACTTAGTTCGGTGACAATTTAAGGGCGAGGACTATCCCTCATTAGCGCTTAATTGTCAAATGATTTGTGCAAAAACCAATCGTAGCCAAACAAACTTTGGTATGGAAAGGTCATCGCGGTTAAGATGGCGGGGATTCTAACAGCATTTTTAGACCAATGCTAATAAATATGCTTCTTAGGACAGGATAGTATTTATCCTCGCTTGAAAGTAATCAACCAGTGTCAGAGGTTTCTGTGAGTAAAAGACTATTAAAGTCAGGCCTGATTGTCAGTGCAATGACTTTTGTTTCCCGTGTATTGGGGCTAGTACGTGATGTAGTAGTAGCAAATTTAATGGGAGCAGGAGCGAGTGCCGACGTATTTTTCTTCGCTAATAAAATTCCTAATTTTTTACGTCGACTTTTTGCAGAAGGTGCTTTTTCTCAAGCGTTTGTACCGGTACTAACGGAATATCACGCTGCAGGTGACAAAGATAAGACACGAGATTTAATTGCTAAGGTGTCGGGTACTCTCGGAGTTTTAGTATCTATAGTAACCGTTATTGGGGTATTGGGCTCCGGTGTGATCACTGCGATGTTTGGTGCCGGTTGGTTTATTGACTGGCTGAATGACGGACCTGCAGCCCCAAAATTCGAACTTGCGAGCTTTATGCTTAAGATTACCTTCCCTTATTTATGGTTTATCACCTTTGTTGCTTTATCTGGTGCGATTCTCAATACATTAGGTAAGTTCGCCGTCTCTTCTTTTACACCTGTGTTCTTGAATGTGATGATCATTGGCGCAGCATGGTTTATCTCTCCTAATTTAGATCAACCAGAAATTGGATTGGCTATCGGTGTATTTCTCGGTGGATTAGTCCAATTCCTTTTCCAAATGCCGTTCTTAATAAAAGCAGGTGTGTTGGTTAAGCCTAAGTGGGGTTGGAGAGATCCGGGTGTCGTTAAGATCCGCACACTAATGATCCCTGCGCTTTTTGGTGTATCGGTCAGCCAAATCAACTTACTGTTTGATACCTTCATTGCTAGTTTCCTAGCGACAGGTTCTATCAGTTGGTTGTACTACTCAGATCGATTGCTTGAATTTCCACTAGGGTTATTCGGTATCGCGATTGCGACGGTGATTCTTCCTGCTTTGTCTCGTAAACACGTAGACGCTCAAGGAGAAGGATTTGCGCATACCATGGATTGGGGCGTACGCATGGTTTTACTGCTTGGTATTCCTGCTATGTTGGGTCTGATTGTTTTGGCTAAACCCATGTTAATGGTGCTGTTTATGCGTGGTGAGTTTTCTCCCCACGATGTACAACAGGCGTCGATGTCGCTAGTGGCTTATGCATCAGGTCTGCTTAACTTCATGTTGATTAAAGTATTAGCTCCGGGTTATTACTCTCGCCAAGATACCAAAACACCAGTTAAGTACGGCATTATCGCTATGGTGACTAACATGGTGTTCAACGCGATCTTTGCTTACTTCTATGGTTATGTTGGTTTGGCGATTGCGACGGCCTTGTCTGCCTTTGTGAATATGGCCTTGCTATATCGGGGTTTGCATCTTGCGGGTGTCTATCAATTAACTAAGACAACTTTGTTGTTTAGTGCCAAGTTGCTTGTCTCTGGTGTAGTGATGGTCGCAGCCATTTTATGGCAGTTGGATAATATGCAACAGTGGCTGGATTGGGGCTTCAGTCAGAGAGCACTGACATTAACAGGCTTGATCGGACTTGGTGGCTTTGTTTATATTGTTTCGGTACTGATTTTAGGTATCCGAGTAAAACATTTAAAAGCAGCGACAGATTAATGCTGATTAGTATATAATCCGTCGGTTTCACACAATAAATGATGCAAATTACAGGTTTTAGCTGATCATAATGGAACTGATCCGAGGTATACATAATATTAAAGCGCAGCATCATGGCTGTGTATTAACCATAGGTAACTTCGATGGTGTTCATTTAGGGCATCAAGAAGTTCTGAGTCAGGTTTCTAATCAAGCTGCAGCATTAGGGCTCCCTTCTGTTGTTATGACGTTTGAGCCGCAACCTATGGAGTTGTTTGCTAAAGGTCGAGCGCCAGCGCGTTTAACTCGTTTACGAGATAAATATGTGCAATTGAGTAAGCTAGATATCAGTCGTTTATTGTGTGTTAATTTTAATCAGTATTTTGCTAGTTTATCCGCGGAAGCATTCATTAAGGAGCTTTTGGTTGATAAGCTTGGTGTGAAATTCTTGGTGGTTGGTGACGATTTTTGCTTTGGCAAAGGCCGAACAGGTAATTTCGCTATGCTTAAAGAAGCGGGTGAAAAATATGGTTTTGAGGTGGTGAGCACCCAAAGCTATTGCTTAAACCAATTACGAGTAAGCAGCACTGAGATACGAAATGCGTTAGCGGCCAATGACTTGGCTTCTAGTGCTACTATGCTTGGGCGTGACTACAGTATCAGTGGTCGTGTTTCTCATGGTCGTAAACTAGGGAGAACTATCGGTTTCCCTACCGCTAATATTCCATTAAAACGTTGTGTTTCTCCTGTGTCGGGAGTGTATGTTGTTGAAGCATTAGATATCGACGGTGTTCCTGTCGGTGGTGTTGCTAACATTGGACAACGACCAACAGTTAATGGGGTAAGGCAGCAATTAGAAGTACATTTTTTTGACTTTAAAGCCAATTTATATGGTAAACAGTTAGAAGTGCGACTTTTGCACAAACTGCGCGACGAGATAAAGTTTGAGTCGTTCGACGCATTAAAAAATCAAATAGAATTGGATGCTGAAGCCGCAAGGGTGTGGCTGCTTCAGCTAAAGAATTAGTCGGATGATTCCACCGATTAACATAATGTCTAACTTCGCCCAATATAACGGAATTAAGAATCGATGAGTGATTATAAAGATACCCTGAACTTACCAGAAACAGGGTTCCCAATGCGCGGCAATCTGGCAAATCGTGAACCAGAAATGCTTAAGCGTTGGTACAAAGAAGACCTTTACGGTGAAATCCGTAAGGCAAAGAAAGGCAAAAAATCTTTCGTGCTGCATGACGGCCCTCCATACGCGAACGGCGACATTCACATTGGCCACGCGCTGAACAAGATTCTTAAAGACATTATTATTAAATCTAAGACCCTTTCTGGTTTTGATGCACCGTACATCCCAGGTTGGGACTGTCACGGTCTTCCAATCGAGTTGATGGTTGAGAAGAAGAAAGGTAAGCCTGGTCAGAAGATTTCGGCTGCTGAATTCCGCGAAGAGTGTCGTAAGTACGCTGCGGGCCAAGTTGAAGGTCAGAAAGAGAGCTTCAAACGTCTTGGTATCATGGGCGAGTGGGATAAACCTTACCGTACTATGGATTTCGGCACAGAAGCGAACATCATTCGTTCTCTAGGCAAAATCGCAGACAAAGGTCACCTTCTTAAAGGTTTCAAACCAGTTCACTGGTGTACTGACTGTGGTTCTGCTCTGGCTGAAGCTGAAGTTGAATATAAAGATAAGGTTTCGCCATCTATCGATGTGAAATTTACTGCAGCTGACGAAGCGGCACTTCTAGAGAAATTTACTCTAGCGGAAGGTCACGCGGGTCAAGGCGAAATCTCAATCGTTATCTGGACGACAACACCATGGACTCTGCCAGCAAACCGCGCAGTATGTCTACGTGATGATCTTGAATACGTGCTTATCCAAGTTGAAGCGAATGGCGAACAGCTTGCTCAACGTATCGTTGTTGCTTCTGAATTAGCAAAAGACGTAATGGATCGTGCAGGTATTGAGCACTTCCATAATCTTGGTTTTGCGACTGGTGCTGATCTTGAGCTTTCTCAGTTCAACCACCCGTTCTACGATTTTACTGTTCCTGCCGTTCTTGGTGACCACGTTACTACTGATTCGGGTACTGGTGTCGTTCATACTGCGCCTGGTCATGGTCAAGAGGATTTCGTGGTTGGTAAGAAGTACAACCTAGAAATCGCTAACCCAGTAGGTTCAAACGGCGTTTACCTGCCAGATACTGAGCTATTCGCTGGTCAGCATGTATTCAAAGCGAACGATTCTGTTTTAGAAGTTCTAAAAGAGAAAGGTGCACTATTGCATCACCACGCTTACGAGCATAGCTACCCACACTGCTGGAGACACAAAACGCCAATCATTTTCCGTGCAACACCACAATGGTTCATCTCTATGGATCAAGCAGGCCTACGTGCAAAAGCACTAGAGTCAACAAAGAGTGTTGAATGGATGCCAGAATGGGGTCAAAGCCGTATCGAAGGTATGATCGAAGGTCGCCCTGAGTGGTGTATCTCTCGTCAACGTACTTGGGGCGTGCCAATTGCTCTGTTCGTTCATAAAGAAACATCAGAACTTCACCCAGATAGCCCAGCTCTTATTGAAAAAGTAGCGAAGCTTGTGGAAGAAAAAGGCATTCAAGCTTGGTGGGATGTAGACGCTGCTGAACTGATGGGTGCTGAAGACGCTGACAAGTACGAGAAAGTACTTGATACGCTAGACGTATGGTTCGACTCAGGTGTAACTCACTTCTCTGTTGTGGACTCTCGTGAAGAGTACAACTTCCCAAATGAAGAAAGAACGCACAGTGCTGATCTTTACCTTGAAGGCTCTGACCAACACCGTGGCTGGTTCCAGTCATCTTTGATTTCATCTATCGCGATGAAAGACGAAGCACCATACAAGCAAGTGCTAACGCACGGTTTCGTGGTTGATGGTAACGGTCGTAAGATGTCTAAATCTATCGGTAACGTTGTTGCTCCTAAAGATGTAACGAACAAGCTAGGCGCAGATATTCTACGTCTATGGGTTGCTTCTACGGATTACACTAACGAAGTTGCGGTTTCTGACGAAATCCTTAAGCGTTCTGCTGATGCATACCGTCGTATTCGTAACACGGCTCGTTTCTTCCTAGCGAACTTGAACGGTTTCAATCCTGAAACTGACCTAGTTCCAGCTGAAGAAATGGTTGCACTTGATCGCTGGGCTGTTGGCCGTGCTCAAGCTGCACAAGAAGAGATTGTTAAAGCATACGGTGAGTACAACACTCACGGTGTGACTCAACGTCTAATGCAGTTCTGTTCTATCGAAATGGGTTCTTTCTACCTAGACGTAATCAAAGACCGTCAGTACACAGCAAAACAGGGCAGCCATGCTCAACGTAGCTGTCAAACTGCGCTTTACTACATCGTAGAAGCTTTAGTTCGTTGGATGGCGCCTATCATGTCGTTCACTGCAGATGAAATCTGGAACGAGATGCCAAGCTCTTTACCAACTGGAGAGCAGCGCGACACGTTTGTATTCACTGGCGAGTGGTTCGAAGGCCTATTTGGTCTTGCTGACGACGAAGAGCTAAGCAACGAATTTTGGACTGAAATCCAGTCAGTTCGTGGCGCAGTGAACAAGCTTCTTGAAGATGCTCGTAAAGAGAAAACAATCGGTGGTGCACTGCAGGCTGAAGTTACTCTATACGCTGACGATGCACTAGCGGCTAAAATCAACAAGCTAGAAGATGAGCTACGTTTCGTACTTATCACTTCTGCTGCTGTTGTTAAGCCACTTAGCGATAAGTCTGATACAGCTCAAGCGACAGACGTTGAAGGTCTGTACGTTGAAGTTGCAGCAACTGAAGCTGAGAAGTGTGACCGTTGCTGGCACCACACTCCAGATGTAGGCACAATTGAAGGTCACGAGAAAATTTGTGGTCGTTGTGTGTCGAACATCGACGGTGAAGGCGAAGTGCGTAAGTTCGCATAACGACTCAGAGAAAGACTGAACTTTTTGTAAAAATCATAGCCCCAGTATCAACTGGGGTTATTTTTAATTATAGGAAATGTGTTTAACCAAGCTGACTTCTCGTGTTCATTCTTGAGAATGGATATGAGATGATTTGACTGAGTAGATACTAGGAATAGAAATGAGTGAAGTTTCGTTAAAACAATCTGGTGTGCGTTGGTTATGGTTGGCTCTGCTGGTTTTCGTTGCAGATATCGGCATCAAACTTTTCGTCATGGACAACATGGGTTATGGCTGGGCAAACCGTATTGAGGTGCTGCCATTCTTTAATTTTTTGTATGTTCATAACTACGGCGCGGCATTTAGCTTTCTGAGTGATCAGAGTGGCTGGCAGCGTTGGTTGTTTACTGGTATCGCCTTTGCGGTAACTGGCATGCTGACATACTGGATGAGTAAACTACCTGCGGCAGAGAAGTGGAATAACATTGCTTATGCGATCATCATTGGTGGCGCTGTTGGTAACGTATTTGACCGAGTAGTACACGGCTTTGTTGTCGATTACTTAGATTTCTACTGGGGTACTTACCACTGGCCTGCGTTTAACTTAGCGGATATGGGGATCTGTATCGGTGCAGCGATGATCATCTTAGATGGTTTCCGTAAGAAAGACGAAAGCAAATAGGCGACTCTAATAGTAATGAGTATAAAGTAAATTGCTTTGAACTAGATGGCCTTAAAGTCAGTCTATGACTCACAGATTAGAATAGCCCTAAGCGCTGTCGGTTGATTCCGACGGCGCTTTTTTTTATGCTGCTCTTAATAAGGAAGCAAAACAGAATGCCCCTTCAAATAATAAAGAAATCTAAGGAAAGTAACGTGGCAACAATTAAAAATGATTCAGCAGTAACCTTACATTTTACGATTAAAATGAAAGATGGTTCAGTTGCCGATAGCACCGAAAATATGGGCAAACCTGCGAAGTTCGTTATGGGTGATGGCAGCCTAAGTGAGAACTTTGAACAGTGCCTGATTGGTCTTGAAACGGGGACTGAAAAGTCTATCGAATTGAAGGCGCAAGATGCGTTTGGTATGCCGAATCCTGATCATATTCACTATATGGATCGCGCGAAGTTTGTTGGTGACTCTGAAGTTGAAGTGGGCACTATCATGGCTTTCTCCGGTCCTGACGGTATGGAAATCCCTGGGATTATCACCGAGATCGCGGGTGATTCAGTGACGGTTGATTTTAATCACCCATTAGCAGGTCAAGACGTTACTTTCGATGTCAACATCTTAGCGGTTGAATAATTATCTTTACGGTGGAGTAGCTATCTTAACGGTAGAATAACCATCTTAACGTTAGAGTAGCACCGCCTACAGCTGTGATGTAACCCAGAGCTTCACTGTCTAGACGCTTCACTGTAGAATGCGAACCTCGCTGACGGCGAACTCTATAGAAACAACCTTAGTTCCGCGGTAAATGATGAGCAATGAAATGAAAATAATGTTAGCTAACCCTCGTGGCTTTTGTGCCGGTGTCGATCGTGCGATCAGTATCGTAGAGCGTGCACTTGAAATGTATCAGCCACCGATTTATGTTCGCCATGAAGTGGTACATAACCGCTTTGTTGTTGAGGGGCTCAAGCAGCGTGGTGCTATTTTTGTCGAAGAACTGAGTGAAGTGCCAGACGACAACATCGTGATATTCTCGGCTCACGGTGTTTCTCAAGCGGTTCGTAAAGAAGCGAAAGAGCGTGAGTTAACGGTATTTGATGCGACGTGTCCTTTGGTGACTAAAGTTCATATGGAGGTTGCTCGTGCGAGCCGCAAACATATGGAAGTGGTACTGATTGGTCACGCGGGCCACCCTGAAGTGGAAGGCACCATGGGTCAATACGCTAGCCAAACCGGTGGTATGTACTTGGTTGAAAGGCCAGAAGACGTACAGAACCTAGTAGTGAACGACCCGAGTAACCTGCACTACGTTAGCCAAACAACGCTATCAGTTGATGAAACAGCAGATGTGATTGAAGAGCTACGTCGCGTGTTCCCTGAGATCCAAGGTCCACGTAAGGACGATATCTGCTACGCGACTCAAAACCGTCAAGACGCAATTCGTGAAATGGCAAACGATGTAGACGTTGTAATTGTCGTTGGTTCTAAGAACTCATCGAACTCAACTCGTTTAAAAGAGCTGGCTGAGAAGCTAGGCACGCCAGGTTATCTAACAGACTGCCCTGAAGACATTCAAACTGAATGGGTTGAAGGGAAAAAGAAAATAGGTGTAACAGCCGGAGCCTCTGCTCCTGAAGAGCTAGTAAACCAGATCTTAGATCGGATTCGTGAGTTGGGTGCTACCGAGGTTGAAGAGATTCAAGGTCGCGAAGAGAACATGTTCTTCGAAGTACCCAAAGAGCTACAGATTAAGCAAGTCGACTGATCTCTAGTGATTCGTAAACACTAGCGATTTGCAAATACTATTGATTTGTAAACAGCAGGAAGCCAACGTGATACGTTGGCTTTTTTGATCGTGCTTTGGAACAGGGCGTCGAACTTCTAACGGGTTACTGGAGACCGAGTTGCTCTTTTAACGTCTTGAGATAACGACGACTGACAGGTACTTCAAAGCCGGTCAGGGTAATGATCTCTGCTAATCCATTTTCTAATAATTTGATTTCTTGGATCGATTTTATGTTGATCAAATACTGTCGGTGACAGCGGATCAAGTCGGTTTTTTCTTCGAGGATTTTTAGTGTTAACTGTGAGGTTGCGGTTTGCGATGAGCTACGTACGTGGACACCGCTGATATCGGAATACGCGCACTCGACCGTTTGACTTGCCATTATCACAATACGGTTATGTCCAATACATGGAATCTGCTCTAAATGACAGGGAGCAATCACTGAGATGTTCTGGTCTGGTGCTTTCTGATTTTGTTTTATGACCTTATTTAGGCGACAAACGCTCTTGTTTAATCGACAAGGCTCGACTGGCTTAAGTAGGTAATCAAAAGCGTTATCTTCAAAGGCTTGAATAGCATATTGGTCGTAGGCGGTAACGAATACCACGTAAGGCATTGTGTCTGGGTCAAGCATACTCAGCAGTTCGATCCCGGTAACCTGAGGCATTTGAATATCCAAGTACACCACATCTGGCTTGAGAAGATTAATCTGCTTAAGCCCTTCTATCGCGTTGCTCGCTTGGCCGATGACTTCCACTTCTCCGGTTTCGGTTAGTAGTTCAATCAGTTCTTCGCGAGCAAATAGCTCATCATCGACAACTAATGCCTTTAACATCCTACAATCTTCATCTTGATTTCATCCCTGTTTTATTCACGTTATGCTTTTAAATGTTAGCTTTAAATATGTCTACTCGGAGCTATTCGTCTTCGCAAATATCATTATTTTAATTTAGGTATGATAAAGCTCATTCGAGTAAATTGCTGTGGTTGAGATTCTATTTTTAGCGCTGAATCTTGTCCAAAGAAATTAGTGAGTCGTTTATCAACAATTTCCATTCCTAAACCGACATGGTCTGGTGACGGCTTTTGATAAGTCCCGGCATTATCCTCAACAACCAACTTGAAGCCACCTTTGAAAGCCTCGCTGTAAATCTTAACTTGACCACCTTCGAGCATATTGGAAATCCCATGTTTTATCGCGTTTTCAACTAATGGCTGCAAGGTAAAGCTTGGTAACTGTGACTCATACAGTTGCGGATCGATATCCCATTCCACTTCCAGTCGGTCGGTAAAGCGTGCTTTTTCTATGGTCAGGTAAGCGTTGACGTGTGCAAGTTCATCTTTGAGCTTTACGGTGTTGATGTTCTGCTTTAGGTTACTTCTAAAGAAGTGGGACAGATGCTGAATCAACTCCCGAGCTTTATCTGGGTCGCGACGTGTCACTGCGCTGATGGTGTTAAGCGCATTGAACAAGAAGTGTGGATTCACTTGAGCGTGCAGCAGTTTTATTTCTGCTTGGGTAAGTAGCGTTTGCTGTTGCTGATAGTTACTAAACAGGATTTGGCTCGACAAGAGTTGAGCGATACCTTCACCCATCGACATGTTGATAGTCGAGAATAGTTTTAGTTTTGGCTCATACAGTTTGATGGTGCCGACGACCTCGTTACCCGCGCGCAGTGGGATAATTAGAGCAGAGCCTAATTTACAATCCTGCGACAGTGAGCATTGGTATGGATTCTCTTTGCCATCAAGGTAGATAATGTCGTTCTGTTCCATCGAAGTGAGTGTGCTTTGTGATGAAATCGGCGTATTGGGAATATGGTGTTCATCACCAATGCCGACGAACGCGAGAATTTTTTCTCGGTCGGTAATCGCGACCGCCCCAACATTGGTCTCTTCATAAACGATACGTACGATTTTTTGTGCGTTATCGGAATTAAACCCACCATGCAGAATACCTACCGAACGTTCGGCGATGGTTAATGCGCGACGTGAGAAGGTCGCTGAGTATTTTTCGAAGATGGTTTTACGGTCTTGGATGATACTCATAAACAGCGCAGCACCGACTGAGTTAGCAATGATCATTGGCGCCGCAATATCGGAAACCAGAGCATAGGATTGCTCAAATGGTTTCGCGACAGCAAGCAGAATCAGCATCTGAATAATCTCTGCAAACAGGGTTATCGAGAAAACCACCATCGGATTAAACAACTGGCTGGCTTTGTTTTTTCTGACTAAGTAAACGTGTAATAGGCCACCAATTAAGCCTTCTGCCGTAGTGGAGATAGCACAAGCTAGATCGGTGAATCCACCCAAAGAGTAACGATGGATACCGCCAGTAAAACCGACCGCAAAGCCGACAACCGGACCACCAAACAAGCCACCCATGACCGCTCCCATCGCACGTGTGTTGGCAATGGCATCATTGATCTGCAATCCAAAATAGGTGCCCATAATACAGAACAGAGAAAACAGAACATAACAGCTGACTTTATGGCTTAAGCGTGAAGATATGCTCAACAAAGGCAGAATCAGTGGAGTTTTACTTAGCATGTAAGCAATCACTAAGTAGACACAGGTTTGTTGCAGCAGAGAGAGAATGAGTTCCATATTTTCACCTATTGAGACGCGTGTTAAGTGTAAAGCTCATTGCGTAGTAACGGTAGCTTTGCTTGTGTTTTCGTTGGTTATATTGCTTGGTTATTGCTTCAGAAAGCTGAAGTATCCAAGTTGATGTACTAATGTTGATTGAACTAAGTTGAGATACAGTAAAGCCCATCACGGTGGATGGGCTTTAGTCTTATTTTCCACGAATCAGCGAGTGATTACGGGAGCAAGCGAAGTGTGTTTGGCTTGTTCTTTTGTCTTTCTATGAAGACTTGTCTCTTCTTAAAAGAGCTTTCAAGAACTAGGCGGTTTTAGTCACGCCCTTTGCTTCTTTCTCTTCTTGTTCATCAGCAAGATCGATATCGCCTTTGCCTTTCGAGATTTTGATAACGTAAGCCGCAACACCGAATGCACTCACCACACCGATGATGGTTGAAAGCTGCATTGGTAGACCAAAGCCTAGTTGGCTGTTGTTGAGGATGAATGTGATACATACAGACGTCATGAAGATAGCTGGAACCGTTGTTACCCAGTGCAGTTTGTTGTGACGAAGTAGGTAAGCTGAAGCGGTCCATAACATCATTACTGCCGTTGATTGGTTAGCAAAACCGAAGTAGCGCCAGATGATACCGAAATCTACTTGAGTCAGGATGCCACCAAGAACGAACAATGGTAGAGCCATTAGTAGGCGGTTACGCAGAGTTTTCTGTTCCATGTTGAAGTATTCAGCAAGGATAAGACGGCTTGAACGGAATGCAGTGTCACCCGAAGTGATAGGTAGGATAACCACGCCAAGGAAAGCAAGGATACCGCCGAACACACCCAATAGACCAAATGAAGCGCTGTATACCACGTTACCTGGGCCGCCGTTTGCAATTGCATCAGATAGAGACTCAACTGAACCGAAGAATGACAGAGCAAGTGCACACCAAATTAGAGCGATGATGCCTTCACCAATCATTGCACCGTAGAATACGAAGCGACCGTTCTTCTCGTTTTCCATACAACGCGCCATCAAAGGAGACTGAGTTGCGTGGAAGCCAGAAATAGCACCACAAGCGATAGTGATGAATAGAGCAGGCCAAAGTGGTAGGTCATTCGGGTTCATGTTGGTGAACATGTCTTTCATCTCGAAGCCACCCATGATTTGGTGCTCGTCAGATAAACCAATCGCAGTGATTAGGCCAACAGACATAAAGATAAGCAGTGCACCAAACAGTGGGTAGAAGCGACCAATGATTTTATCGACAGGGACAATCGTTGCGATGATGTAGTAAGCAAAGATGATAACAACCATAGTGCTTGTAGACATTACGAAATCAGTTTGGTCGTTCACTAGGTTAGTGATCATGCCTGCAGGAGCAGAAACGAAAACCACACCAACAAGAAGCAGTAGAACAATGGCAAAGATGTTCATAAAGTGTTTTGCGCCATTGCCTAGGTAACGTCCCGTGATCGTTGGAACCGAAGCGCCACCATTGCGGATAGATAACATACCTGAGAAGTAGTCGTGTACTGCACCTGCGAAGATACAACCTAGCACGATCCAAAGCATTGCAGCTGGGCCGTAAAGGGCACCCATGATAGGGCCGAATATTGGACCTACACCCGCGATGTTAAGCAGTTGAACTAGGTAAACCTTAGGCGTCGACATTGGAACGTAGTCCACGCCATCTTGCTTAGTATGAGCTGGTGTTTGACGCTTTTCATTGATACCGAAAATTTTCTCGATAAAGGCACCGTAAATAAAGTAGCCACCAATGAGTGCTGCAACACAGGTAAGAAACCACATCATAATTTGTTATCCCTGAATGTATTAATTAAGTCAGGGTGTATATTAAAGAAGTCGAAGAGAATAAACTTCCGCTTCTTGAGTGAGTGGTCGAATAGCAAATTTAGTGGTGCTATGACTGATTGAATGGTTTGTTATTGGACGAAAGTGGCGAAGATTAGACAATGAGTGGACATCGACTGGTGTTCAGCGGAGAATCACAAACAAAGCAATGCTTCGTCAGGAAGTGGCTCTGTAAAAATAAAGGATTGAAATGAAAAAAATAATCGCACTATTCACTGTGGCATTTAGCCTTGCAGGATGCAGCGCTAATGTTCAAGATTTAGCCGCTGAAGGCAATTGGCAAGAGATCGGCTACCGTGATGGCATCAAAGGCCACACTCAGCGTTCGTATTCAGATATGACCGCGCTTGGTGCTGTTGATCAAGCCAGTTACACAGAAGGTTACCACCTAGGCGTTACTGAATACTGCAATCCGAACCATGCTTATCAGATTGGTTTATCTGGTCAGGTATATGAAGGTGTGTGTTCTGGTACGGAAGACGCTCAACGTTTCCGTATGGAATGGCAACGCGGCTGGGATGAGTTCTCAAACGACTATTAAGCCCAAGCTAGCAATAGAAAATTAGATATAAAAAGACCGGTACTTTATGTGTGCTGGTCTTTTTATATGTAGCGAGAGTAACTCTCAACAGCATAAGCCGATTATTGATTATTCTCGACGGCTTTTCTCAAGAAGCCATTTTGCTTATCAAGTTGAGCCTTGGCTAACTCTAAATCTAGCCCTGTTAGAATTATCAAAATAGATAACTTCACATCGTAATCAGTCGTTTTAAGTGTCGATACTGCCAGTGCTTTATCACACTCCGTTGCTTGGATAACGATACGAGCAGCGCGGGCAACCAACTTTTCATTGGTCGCTTTTACGTCGACCATCAGATTTTGGTAGCTTTTACCGATACGAATCATGCTGGCAGTCGTTAGCATATTAAGTACTAGCTTTTGTGCCGTACCTGACTTCAGTCGTGTTGATCCCGTTAAGGCTTCTGGGCCAACCACTGGGCTAATTGCGATTTGAGCAATCTCAGCAATTGGAGAACCTGGGTTACAAGACAGCGCAACTGTAACCGCGCCAAGCTGATTGGCATAGTTGAGTGCACCTATTACGTAAGGAGTGCGACCACTGGCTGCTATGCCAACCACAACATCATTTTCTGAAAACTGAATCGCTTTGAGATCTTCAATTCCGAGAGTCAGTGAATCTTCTGCTCCCTCTTTGGCTTTCAAAATTGCTTCTGGTCCGCCTGCAATTAGGCCGATAACCATTTTGTCTGAAACGCCGAAAGTCGGTGGGCATTCTGATGCGTCTAACACACCTAATCGACCACTGGTGCCTGCGCCCATATAAATCAGTCGGCCACCGTTTTGAAAGGCGTAAGCGATCTTATCAACCGCTTTCGCGATCTGTGGCAGTTCCGCCTCGATCGCCAGTGGTACCTGTTTGTCTTGTTGGTTAATCTTTTCAACCACTTCGAGAGAGGTGAGCAGATCAATATCCATAGTGTCAGGGTTTCTCCCCTCCGAAACGAGGTGCGAGAGCGCTGATATGAGAGCGTCGTTACTCATAATGATCCTTAAATGGTGATTCTAAAATGATGGTTCTAGATTTGTTTAGTCAGCACGATATAGAACGCCTAGAGAGGCCGCTCTGCTTGCGCCAGTCACTTCTGGTAAATTGCTTGGCACTTGATGAACATGACGTTGAGCAAGCCACGCAAAGGCCATCGCTTCCATGTAATCAGCATCAACACCTTTACTGGTTGTCGACTCAACCTCCCAACTTGTAAGCAGTCCAGACAGTCTCTTCATCAACAATGGATTTCGTGTACCACCGCCACACACATACACTGCAGCTTGGCTACCCAAGCGATAAGTCTCTACTTCATTGGCTATCGTCAATGCGGTGTATTCACAAAGCGTGCGCTGAACATCTTCTGCTGCAAGATCTTTAAATTCTGTTAATTGTTGCTCTAGCCACGGTAGATTAAACAGTTCTCTGCCAGTGCTTTTCGGTGGCATTTGAGATAGATAAGGTTCATTTAGCAACTGTTCGAGCAAGGCTTGATTAAGTTGGCCTTTAAGCGCGAATCGCGCATCACGGTCAAATTTCTCACCGATGTGTTTATCTGCCCAAGCGTCCATTAACATATTGCCGGGGCCTGTATCATAACCAAAAGTTGGCTGATTCGGGCGCAGCACTGAAATATTCGAGATACCACCAATGTTCAACACCACAACCGAGCTGTCTTTTGGGGGAAAAATCGTATGGTGAAACGCTGGTACTAACGGCGCCCCTTGTCCGCCAAGCGCCATGTCTTTGCGTCGGAAATCTGCGACTGTTTGAATCTGTGTTTTAGCGGCAATGATATTGGCATCACCCAGCTGCATGGTAAATGGCGAATCACCGGTTGGCTGATGGAATACTGTTTGGCCATGGTTACCAATCGCAGTCACGGATGATGCAGGCGTATCTGACTTGTTGAGAAGTTGTAGAACCGCATCAGCAAATAGATGACCAAGCTGGTGGTCGAGTTCGCCAATGGCAATCAAATCGGTTTTCTGACCAATACAGACTTCAAGCAGACGCGCTTTGAGGTCATCAGGCATCGGGAACTCATCATGAGCAAGCAATGTAATGCTATCGTCTTCAATCGAGACTAACGCAGTATCAACACCGTCCATACTCGTCCCCGACATCACACCGATATACAGTTCTTTATGATCCATTCCTAAGCTCTTACCCTGCATTCTTAAAGTCTTCCACAGATTGTTTTAAAAACATTGTAAAGCAAATTTAAAGAGAATAATCTCGGGAAGTTTATGAAATTAGGTTTAATAAGGAATAAATATGGGACCGTTGTGGGTTGATGTTGCAGGCTACGAACTGACAGCTGAAGACAGAGAAATTTTAGAGCATCCAACCGTTGGTGGTCTCATCTTATTTACTCGAAACTACCACGATAGCCAACAGTTGTCGGCGTTAACTAAAGAGATCCGCAAGGTAGCGAAACGTCCTATTTTGATTGGTGTTGACCAAGAAGGTGGTCGAGTTCAACGCTTTCGCGACGGCTTTTCAATTATCCCTGCCGCTCAAGAATTCGCGACTAAGAATAATGGTGAGCAGTTAGCAGAACAAGCTGGTTGGTTGATGGCTGCGGAATTGATTGCCCATGATATCGATCTGAGCTTTGCGCCTGTATTAGATAAAGGTCACGAGTGTAAAGCGATTGGTAGCCGAGCGTTTGGTGAAGATATTGATACCATCGTTCGCCACAGTAGTGCTTTTATTAATGGCATGAAATCGGTTGGCATGGCGACGACAGGGAAGCACTTTCCAGGACACGGCGGCGTGATTGCTGACTCACACCTTGAAACGCCTTATGATCCTAGAAACGACATCTTTGAAACTGATATGGCCATTTTCAAGGCTCAAATTGAAGCTGGAATATTAGATGCGATGATGCCTGCACATGTGGTTTTTTCTCACTATGATGATCAGCCAGCGAGTGGCTCTGAGTATTGGTTGCAGAAAGTATTGAAGCAGCAGCTTGGATTCAAAGGCTTGGTATTCTCTGATGACTTAACAATGGAAGGAGCTGCCATTATGGGGGGGCCGGCAGACAGAGCAAAAGCGGCCTTAAGTGCGGGTTGTGACATGGTGCTGATGTGTAATAAACGAGATGCACAAATAGAGGCTCTGGACAACTTAACGATTCAAGAGGTGCCTTTAGCTAACTCATTGCTTAAAAAACACAGCTTCGATTTATCGACGCTTCACTCGGATAGTCGGTGGAAAGAGGCCTCAGAGCAAATTAAGCGAATTTTAAACGCTGGGTGATAAATAAACACTCTATAAGTTTGAAGAAGGCGATATGAGAAATATCGCCTTTTTTGTATGTATAGGGTGTGGTTTTGGCCGCTATGTATCTTCTAACGAGTTAAATAGTAAGTGTAAATTATAATTTACATCAAATGTTTTTTATTGTTTACACTTGCAATCGTTTTTGTAGCTGTTATTGTGTTTTTAAAGATTGTTAGCCCAAATGGAAATGTTGGGTGTAAAAATAAATATACAGGTTGAGTTATGCAGAAAAGTGAATTAAGCAATGTCAATATCATCGACGAACAGGTACTGATTACTCCTGAAGAGTTAAAAGCAAAACTGCCTTTGAGTGATAATGCTCGTCGTTTCATTCAAGAGTCTCGTCAAACTATCGCAAACATCATTCACAAGAAAGATCATCGCATGCTTGTAGTATGTGGCCCATGCTCTATCCATGATATTGAGGCGGCGAAAGAGTACGCGAAACGTCTAAAAGCCTTATCTGAGCAACTTAGCGATCAACTGTATATTGTTATGCGTGTTTACTTTGAAAAGCCTCGTACTACTGTGGGTTGGAAAGGCTTGATCAATGACCCACATCTAGATGGTACGTTCGATATTGAGCATGGTCTGCATGTTGGTCGTGAGCTTTTAGTTGAGCTAGCTGAGATGGAAATTCCACTAGCGACAGAAGCACTAGACCCAATTAGTCCACAATACCTAGCAGATACCTTCAGCTGGGCTGCGATTGGCGCACGAACTACTGAATCTCAAACTCACCGTGAAATGGCAAGTGGCCTTTCAATGCCAATCGGTTTTAAGAATGGCACTGACGGTAATTTAGGCACTGCAATCAATGCAATGCAGGCGGCTTCTTCGAGCCACCGTTTCATGGGTATCAGCCGCGAAGGTCAAGTTGCGTTATTAACAACGCAAGGTAATCCAAATGGTCACGTAATTTTACGTGGCGGCAAGCAGACTAACTACGATTCAGTGTCAGTACATGAATGTGAGCAAGAGCTTGGTAAGTCTGGATTAGAGGCGGCATTGATGGTTGATTGTAGCCATGCAAACTCTCGTAAAGACTTCCGTCGTCAACCACTGGTGGCTGAAGATGTGATTCATCAAATTCGCGAAGGCAACAAGTCGATTATCGGCTTGATGATTGAGAGCCATATTAACGAAGGAAATCAATCCTCGGATATACCTCTCAATGAGATGAAATACGGTGTTTCTATTACCGACGCGTGTATCAATTGGGATTCAACTGAGGCACTATTGAAGCGTGCACATACGGAATTAGTCCCGTTCTTAGAGAACCGCTTGAAAGGTTAGTCAGAGTTTAAAATTTAAGTGCCTCATCTAATGGGGCATTTTAAGATCTGTTGCTAACAAATCTGCGCCAGGTGGGCTTATAGATTAGTACGGGTTTATAGATTTAGTAAGGAATAAAATGGCCGTTGAACTGAACGAATTACGCGACCAAATCGATGTTGTCGATAAACAAATGTTGGATTTACTGGCTCAACGTCTCGCTCTAGTAGAGAAAGTGGGCGAAGTAAAAAGTGAACATGGTTTACCTATTTATGTACCAGAGCGCGAAGCTGCGATGCTGGCGTCTCGTCGTCAAGAAGCCGAGAAAATAGGGGTTCCACCGCAGTTAATCGAAGATATTTTGCGTCGTACGATGCGTGAGTCTTATGCCAGTGAAAAAGATTCTGGTTTTAAGTGCCTTAACCCAGAGTTACGTTCAGTGGTTATCGTTGGTGGTAATGGTCAACTTGGTGGTCTGTTTGGCCGTATGTTCAAGCTTTCTGGTTACGAAGTGAAAATCCTTGGCAGCCAAGATTGGGATAAAGCCGATGAGATTTTAGATAATGCCGGACTTGTGGTTGTTACGGTTCCAATTCACCTAACTGAAGGTGTGATTGCGAAGCTAGGTAATCTGCCAAGCGATTGTATTCTTTGTGATTTGACGTCGATTAAATCAAAGCCTCTGCAGGCAATGATGAACATGCACCAAGGCCCAGTTGTTGGATTGCACCCAATGTTTGGTCCTGATGTGCCAAGCCTTGCTAAGCAGGTTATTGTTTACAGTGATGGTCGCGACTCTGAAAGCTACCAATGGCTATTGAATCAATTTGGTATTTGGGGTGCGAGCCTTTGCCAGATGGATGCAGCTGAACACGATCACGGTATGACTCTGATTCAAGCACTACGCCATTTCACCTCTTTTGCTTACGGCTTGCACCTAAGTAAAGAGAACCCGAATATTGATCAGCTTCTGAAGCTAAGCTCGCCAATCTACCGACTTGAGATTGCGATGGTTGGCCGTCTGTTTGCTCAAGACCCGAACTTGTATGGTGATATTATTCTTTCTTCGGATGAGAATATTGAGATGATTCGACGTTTCCATAGCTGTTTCGGCGAAGCATTAGAAATCTTAGATGGCAAAGATAAAGCTAAATTTGTTGATAGCTTTAACCAAGTGAGCGATTGGTTTGGTGATTACTCACAACAATTCTTACAAGAGAGCCAAAGTCTGTTAAAACAAGCACATGACTCGATTCATCGTGGCTAATACTGATTTGAAATCATAAAAAAGAGCGACCTGATGGTCGCTCTTTTTTTATCTAATTCAGAACTAAAAGTAGTTGGCCTACTGTAGGCTAAAAGCAATTAGATCATCATAGGCCAAACCAACAGGTCTTAGTCATTAACAAATAGTTAGCCACTAACAACTAATTAGTCGTGATTGGTTTTTTGTTATCTTCACTCGATACAGTGTCTATGGTCGAGCTAATGTAAGGCACGTTCGTTAGGTTGATCTGCAAGCGAACCACATTATCAATCAACTGAACCAGTGGGCCCCACTTAACTTTCTTTTCTTTTTCAAACACGTAGTTGAAGTTCTCTGGTGTCCAATCCATCAAGTATTGAGGGTTCAATGAACGGCCAAGGAAACGTACCTCATAATGCAAGTGTGGTCCGGTAGAGTTACCTGAGTTACCACAATTCGCAATTACGTCGCCTTTACTGACGAATTGACCGCTGCGTACTTTGAATTTCTGAAGGTGTGCGTAAGAGCTCATGAAGCCAAATGAGTGACGCATGGTTAGGAAGTTACCAAACCCTTTGTTACTTGGACGAACGGTTTCAATGACACCATCAGCAGGTGCTAGGATCTCTTCACCTCGCTTACACGTTAAATCGATACCGGTATGGTTATGGCGCTTACCTGAAATAGGGTTTGTGCGACGACCATAAGACGAAGAGATTCGTTGATAAGTCATTGGACTGTCGTTTGGAATCAAACGGAACATTGTCGCTCTTACTGCTGAATCTATCGCAGCAGCATCAATGCGATCTTCTAAAGAGACATCGTCTGTAAGCAGTTCTTCATCGGCAAGGCCAAGCACGGATTCAACATCGAAAACACGCTTACCAAGTAATTGAATCGCACCTTCTTTCTCAGTCAATGTTTGTGACAGCGAGTGGTTTGTTTCTACCTGTTCAGCGTAAAGAAACTCAGTTTGCTCTTTTTCAACAATCAGCGTTTCGATCAACTGCTGTGCATCACCAGCTTGTGATGCCAGCTCTTGCTGACTTTCAAAGTGTATGTAGGTTGCTCCGCCGATCAAGGCTGGAACAGAGAAAAGAGCAGTGGTGCATAAGAGCACGGCTTTTCGGCCAAAGTAAAACGTTTGTTCCCCTTGGCTTGAGGGGATCGTAATGGCAATTTTTTTAGACATGGTTCTGTATTAACTAAATGCTTCTAATAGAAAAAGGATTATGGAGATATTATTCTTTACCCAAATCGGTAAGGTGCTCAATCTCTCTATAAAGCAGTTCATCGTCACCAACGTTAAGTTCTATAAGACGCTTAAGGTGGCTGATACTATCAATATCTAAATGCTCTATGCGTAAACGCATTGAGGTATTGATGGTAGAGACTATCGTTGCTTCTAACTGAATATTGATATCACTGTTTGCGAGCGTAAAGCTGACTTGAACAGGAATATCAAGGCTGAGTTGCTGAAAGTCATCGCACTGAATGAGTAAACCATGAAGAGATAAGTCTTGTACCGAACCGGACACATTTACTGGTCCTTGTAATAATTCAGTTGGCACTTGATAAACAACTCGTGAAAACTGACGTCTTTCAATCATAATTCATCTCTCTATATCGATGCGTAACGTGTAAGCTAGATATATCAAAGGCCGCTATTATTGCGGCCTTTGTTCAAAATGCAAGCGAATTTACTTAGCGATACGCTTGTACTTGATACGGTGCGGTTCTGCTGCCTGTGCGCCCAGAGTTTTCTTCAACCACTCAGTGTACTCAGTATAGTTACCTTCGTAGAAGTTAACTTGACCTTCATCACGGTAGTCTAAGATATGGGTCGCAATACGGTCAAGGAACCAACGGTCATGCGAGATAACCATTGCACAGCCAGGGAACTCAAGCAGTGCTTCTTCAAGTGCACGTAGAGTTTCGACATCAAGGTCATTGGTTGGTTCATCGAGTAACAGTACGTTACCGCCCGCTTTTAGCAGTTTAGCTAGGTGAACACGGTTACGTTCACCACCAGAAAGCTGACCGATGATTTTCTGTTGGTCGTTGCCTTTGAAGTTGAAGCGAGAGCAGTATGCACGTGCAGGGATTTCGAAGTTGTTGATCTTAATGATATCAGCGCCTTCAGAGATCTCTTGGAATACTGTTTTTGTATCGTCCATGCTGTCACGGAACTGATCAACAGAAGCAAGTTTAACCGTTTCGCCAAGTTCAACTGTCCCTGAATCTGGCTGTTCAGCACCACTTAGCATCTTAAACAGTGTTGATTTACCTGCACCGTTGGCACCAACGATACCAACGATAGCGCCTTTAGGCATGCTGAATGATAGATCATCGATAAGAACGCGATCACCAAATGACTTAGTTAGGTTCTTAACTTCAAGTACCTTGTCACCTAAACGCTCACCCGGTGGGATGAACAGTTCGTTGGTTTCGTTACGCTTCTGGTATTGGCCAGTCGTCATTTCTTCAAAACGAGCCATACGAGCTTTAGACTTCGCTTGACGACCTTTAGGGTTTTGACGAACCCATTCAAGTTCTTTCTCAATCGTTTTTTGGCGTGCGCTTTCGCCTGCTTTTTCTTGCTTCAAACGCTCATCTTTCTGCTCTAGCCAAGATGTGTAGTTACCTTCCCATGGGATACCTTCACCACGGTCAAGTTCTAGAATCCAGCCAGCAGCGTTGTCTAGGAAGTAACGGTCGTGGGTAATTGCCACAACAGTACCGCTGTAATCAACAAGGAAGTGCTCAAGCCATGCTACTGATTCTGCATCCAAGTGGTTGGTTGGTTCATCAAGTAGCAGCATGTCTGGTTTTTCAAGAAGTAGACGACATATCGCAACACGACGACGCTCACCACCTGATAGAAATTCGATTTTCGCATCCCATTCAGGAAGACGAAGTGCGTCAGCAGCGCGCTCTAGAGCTGTTTCTAGGTTGTGACCATCTTTTGCTTGGATCAGTGCTTCAAGCTCGCCTTGTTCTTTAGCAAGAGCATCAAAATCTGCATCTGGTTCTGCGTAAGCTGCGTAAACTGCATCGATACGCTTAAGCGCGTCTGCAACATCAGAAACCGCTTCTTCTACGATTTCACGCACGGTTTTTGATTCGTCTAGTACAGGTTCTTGCGGTAGGTAACCGACTTTAAGGCCTTGTTGTGCACGAGCTTCACCATCAATATCAGTATCAATACCAGCCATGATACGTAGTAGGGTAGATTTACCTGAACCATTTAGACCTAAAACACCGATTTTAGCGCCAGGAAAAAAGCTAAGAGAAATGTCTTTAAGAATTTGACGCTTAGGTGGAACAGTTTTGCTCACCCGAGACATGGTATATACGTATTCAGCCATTGCCGATCGATCCTAATTTATTGTTCAAAATTGTCTGCTATTTTATACCAATATCCCCAAAGATGTTACTCCTTGGGTAGAAAAGCCAATCTTGGATAAATTCTTACCAGTTATTGTCACAATAATCAGTAAAGCCTTATTTAATAGGCTTCTGAGGCGAAGTGTTAAATATTAATAATATTTACACTCAAAACCTTTACATTTGATGTGATGTCGGGCGTAAATAGACTTCACGTATTCATACACGCACTAAGGAAAGAGCGAATGTTTTTCCGCATTGGTAATACGAAGGTTGCTGTGGCTGCAGCAGCAATTTTGTCTTCATTTTCACTGGCTCCGACGGTTATGGCTAGCACTGCCTCTGAGCTTGAAATGCAGCGTGATGTTTATGACAGAGCGCAAGAGGTTTTAGACAACCGAGACCTAAAAGCTTACTCGGCGCTACGTAATAAAATTCAAACATACCCTTTAACTCCATACACAGATTATCGCGCCTTTCTTATTGGCTTAGGCGATCGTACACCTGCTGAAGTGGATACTTTTATAGAAGAAAACAAAGCCCTGCCATTTTCGAATCGTATGCGCGCACCTTATCTGGATTCACTAGCCTCTCAAAAGCAGTGGCAAACGATATTGGAATTTCAAACCCAAGAGCCGACTGGCGAAAAATACCAATGTATCTATTACCGAGCTCATTATGAGCAAGGTAATCAAGAAATCGCGTTTAAAGGTGCGAAGCAACTTTGGTTAAGCGGCAGTGGTGTTGATGACGCATGTGACCCGCTTTTTGAAGAGTGGGATAAAGCTGGCTTAAGAACCGATGAGTTGATACTAGAAAGGATGTTGTTGGCGTTTGAAGGCCGTAACGGTAAGTTGATGACTTATCTAATTAAACAATTAGATTATGATGAGGCAATTGCTCAAGCCAAGCAGATGAAGGCGTTGTTCAACAAGCCTGAAGATGTTCTCGCGTTTGCCAAGAAGCACTCTGCGAATGAATTTTACCAAGCTCAAACCGAGTTTGGTTTTGAGAAACTGGCAAGGAAGTCAGCAAGCAGCGCTCAAGAGGTTTTTGATGATGTTGTGAAAGCTCAAAAGTTTTCGAAAGAAAAATCCCAAGAGCTAGCGGACTACCTAACGTTCCGCTTGATCAATACCGACTCTGAAGAGTTGATGGCGTGGCGAGACAAAATGCTCGCGAGCTCATCGAAACAGGTCTTGCTGGAGCGACGTGCTCGCTTAGCTATCCAACATGCAGATTGGACTGGCTTGAAAGAGTGGATAGCGCGCTTAGATGATAAGCATCAGGCTTCTCTTCGCTGGCAGTATTGGCAGGGTCGAGCTGAGATAGCGACGGGGGATAGCGCTCAAGGTAACAAGAGACTATCCGATATTATGGGGCAGCGTAACTTTTACAGTGTAGCGGCAGCTAAGCAGTTAGATGAGCCTATCCAGTACCCAACATCCACGTTGAAATACAATGCTGAAACAGTGAAACCTTTTAACA
The DNA here is from genome assembly GCF_042466085.1 of Vibrio sp. R78045. Classification (NCBI taxonomy): domain Bacteria; kingdom Pseudomonadati; phylum Pseudomonadota; class Gammaproteobacteria; order Vibrionales; family Vibrionaceae; genus Vibrio; species Vibrio sp. R78045. The sequence goes on along the minus strand of NZ_JAXHBS010000018.1, from coordinate 1,270,478 downwards.
CATCATTGACTCGTATTGGTGAGCTGATTGAACGCGATAAAATTGCGGCAGCGAAGAGTGAGTGGCGTTGGTTATTAGCCAATGCAGACAAAGACCAAAAATCGATGCTTGCGGCTCATGCTGCGACAAAGCGTTGGAATCATCTAACGGTCACGGCCAGTATATCAGCGAAGATGTGGGACAATATTACTTTACGTTTCCCAGTTGCGCACAAGTGGTGGTTCAACTTCTATGCCGAAAAACACGATATTGACCCAATCACTTTGATGTCTTTAGCGAGACAAGAAAGCGCGATGGATTCAGAAGCTCGCTCTCCTGTTGGCGCACGTGGCATCATGCAAATCATGCCGAAGACAGCTCAATACACGGCTAAAAAGCATCAAATTAAGTATCAGGGAAGCGACGACCTTTATAATGTCAGCAAGAATATTGAGATTGGTAGCCACTATTTAGAGGGTTTGCTTGCTCAATATGACAACAACCGTATTTTTGCTTTTGCCGCTTACAACGCAGGGCCTAGCAGAGTAAAACAGTGGCGTTCACGTAGTGATGAAAAGTTAGATGCGTATGCCTTTATTGAAATGATTCCATTCAAAGAGACGCGCGGTTACGTTCAGAATATCTTGATGTTCGAGACGTATTATCGAGATATTCTAGGTGAGAAAGGCGCGTTTTTGGCCCCTAATGAACTAGCCACTAAATATTAGTGGCTCGATGCTTTTTGTTTAAAGCTGAGTAATATAAAAGGCAGTGAGTTCGAACCATTTCCACTTACTGCTTTTTTGCATTGGATCAAAGTTAGTGTTTCGGTATAAAGTGTTAAACGCTTTCAATCGTTAAGCGGCTACTTCAAGCCAAAATTTAAAAGTAAGTGTAGATATATGGCATCACAACCTGAATATGATAATTGGCAACAACTAATGGATTTGGTAAAAACAGCGGCTGAAAAAGATCAGCATGAGCTGTTGTTGACCATGATGATGACATCTGATGAGCGAGATGCTTTGGTTGCTCGAGTGAATATCCTTTGTGAACTCATGAAAGGTGAAATGTCACAGAGACAGGTGAGTCAAATGTTAGGAGTGGGTGTGGCGACTATCACGCGCGGTTCAAACGAACTAAAAGCTAAATCAGAACAAGAGAAAGCTGCTATTTCGGGGTTGCTACTCAAGTAAGCCCTTAAAACAGCACACTTTAAGAATTCGATAAAAACGCTAACCACAAGTTAGCGTTTTTTGTTTCTGACTCACTCACTTTTTATCTATCGAATCTAAATGTTTGATAAAAATGCTTTCAATGAAATCTAGCTAGGGAAGTGTTCTGGGTTAACAAATGGGATCAGCGCTAAGATCAAAGCTTGATGATACACAGAACTTCGAGATAGTTGATTGTGTGTAAGTAAGCCAATTGCGCCGCCCTTTTGTTTTATGTTATCCGTTCCGAAGACTTCATCCATTACGTCTCCTAATTCATTCGCATGCTGGAGTTTATCAAGCACAACAGGTGGTAGCATTAAGCTTGCAGAGCGAGACTCGCCACGTTGACCATTTGCTTCAATTATCATCCAAGCAAAGGTAACGTTGCCTTCAATTCCAGATTCTAACCCAACATGAAAATCTGCATTTGGCAGTTCTTGGATTGCATTGTTAACGCGATTTAGAGCGCCTTGATAAGTCTCATCATTGCTCATCGGTTGATCGGACACTCCACTAGGGACGCTGATACCTTTGAATTCGAATTCAGAATCAGGAAAAGCAGAAAGGAATGCACTTTTAACGGCGTTTATTTTAGCTGGGTTCAGCGACGCAATGACGACGGATTTCATGTATTGGATTCTTTTTGTTGTCGATTAAATTGAGTTGGTGTAGTCGATACCATTCGTTCAGTTCTTCCAATGGCATCGGTTTACCGAAGTAATAGCCTTGCAGCATATCGCACTGCGCATCTTGCAACCAGTGATGCATGCTTTCGGTTTCGATGCCTTCGGCTGTGACCTTTTTGCCTTGAGCATGGCATAGCCCGATAATCGGTTTTACTATGTTCTGATTATCGGTTTCAATTAAGGTGTCTAAAAAGACTTTATCTAGTTTGATTTTTTGAGTCGGATACTGCACCAGTTGAGTGATCGAAGTATATCCAGATCCAAAGTCGTCAATCGCTAATCGATAGCCCATTAGCGAGAGTTGGTTGAGTAACGGAAAGCCTTGTGAATCTGAGTAAAATGTTTCGGTTATTTCGAAATCAATCAAGCTAGGTGGAATTTGATTAATATCAGCATGTTCTTTAATGAAGTCAGCAAGGTGCGTCGTTTCTATCCCTGCAGAAGATAAGTTAATTGATAGCTGTACCGAGTGATCAAATTGAGCCTGAAGTCGATGAAAAGACATGAATGCATTTTGAATTACCCAACGGTCAACTTGTTCGAACAATCCAGTTTGTTCAGCAATTGGAATGAATTCATCAGGTGGAACTAAACCAAGTTGTTTCGAATCCCAGCGCAATAAAACCTCAACACCAATAATATGGGCTCCGGTTGAATCCATATAGGGCATATAGACGAGTCTAAATTCGTCATCAAAGTTCTTGTCTCTGAGTGCTCGCTCGATGTTTGCTTGGCGTTGAATTACTTTGTCTAAATCTCTTGAATAGTCAGCAAATTGGTTTTTCCCCGCACGCTTGGCTTGGTACATCGCCGTGTCAGCATGTGAGATTAACTTCTCAATTGAGTGACCGTCGTTAGGGTATGTTGCAATGCCGATACTGGCTGTAATTGGAAAACTTCCAGATTCGGTGGTAAAGCCTTTTTGAAGTGGTGTCAGCAAATCGTCCGAAAACTTATGGGCGATATTTCCTCTCTGAGTGGGAGCATTGATGTACACGACAAATTCGTCTCCAGAGAGGCGAGCAGGCATACAGTGAGCGTCGTATTTTGTTTGATAATGGGCACAAATATCGGAAATACGCTTGGCGAAAGAGACCAATATTGAATCACCAATTTGATGTCCGTATTTGTCGTTAACAAACTTGAAATTATCCAGGTCAAAGTAGAGAACCCATGTTTCGGTATTTGAGCTAGGCTTTGGTAGCGATTGTTGAACAAAGGTTTGAAATTGATGCCTATTGGCTATTTGTGTTAATTGATCATTCTCAGCCAAAAGCTTAGTTTGCTGATAGGTATTATCTAACTCTTGGTACATGTCATAAAAACGCTGCGATAGACGACCAATTTCATCACGAGTACCCAAGCGTTCAATATTCTTACGTTGTTTTTTCTCTACTTGTTGTAGCTGTCTATCGAGTCGTGTTATCGGAGTAATAACACTGCGTGACAAAAGCATGAGCAATAAAATGACGGTAACTAAGGCAGAAAGTGCAAATGATAAACTTAGTTTGTTCCAAATGGAGTCGAGTTTGTTCTCTAATAGAAACTGTGCAGGGTCTACTGTGGCGTAAAGCTCTGGTGCAAGCTTTACTGAGTGAGTGACACTGTTGTCCATCGAAACCGCGATAGGTGTGAAAAACAGACTTGTTTGATAGTCGAACTCTATCTGTTTTCTCAGTGCATTAAATTTGTCGAGAGAGACCGAGACTACAACAAAAAAAACATCATTGAGTGGGCTGTTTGTGGATGGAGCAACGGCTTTTTTACCTAGCATATCATAGTGAACCAACATTCCTTCTCCTTGAGAGTTTTGGATATAGTTGGTGCTCGATGTTGCTAATGTCTCTTGGTAATGTTGATCAACAAATTCTAATATCTTAGTGTCAATCTGAGCTCTAACATCATTGCTATTGTCTGCGTAGTAATTGAGCTTTCGATCACCATTGAGGATCGCTAAGCCAGTATAACTTTCATCACCATCCTGCAATACATGTATGGCTTTTCGAAGATTACTAACCAATTCAAGATCGCGAGATAAACTCTGTTCGGTGAAAAAGTACCGCTTAACCATATCACTTTGAGTCAATGTGTAAGAGTAGCTATTGAGGAAGGCGCGAGACTGTCGAAAATGCCCGGCTAACTTTTCCATATTCAGTTGAAGTGCGTTGTCTTCGCGTTTGATGAAGCTGCTTTTCTGCGTTGAATAGATAATATAGTTAGAAGCCGCGGTACTGATCAGTATCACAGGAGTTATCAGTAGTAATATTTTAGTACTTAGCTTCATAGTTAATGACAACACTATTTATAAATTAAGCAGATGATTTTATGTTACTTAATGCTTGCTCGCTATTAATTGCACTTAGTTCGATGCGTTCCTGTGAAGGGAATTAGATTTTCGATTTATTGTTGGAAGTTTTATCAATGAAGATGGAGTGAATGAAGCTGTTGATTTGGTGAAGCTAGAAAGGTTTGATAGCTGACAATAACCTGCTAACGAATAACTAATTGAGATATAACAAAATATTTTTGTACGTCATTTGGTCGAATCGTTATTACGTTAGCAGTGATGTTATTTTACTTAGTGGTCTATCATAGGCCAAATGCTAGTCACGTCATGCTCACGACAACTTAACTTGAGTCGCCTTAATGTTTTCACTTGGGTAGCATCCCAGTACTTTCAGGTGACGGGTAATGGCCGTTAGTTCAGTTATCGCTTGTTGCATGTTATCTGAATCTAGGTGCGCCTCTAAATCAACATAGAACATCTCTTCCCAAGGGTTTCCCATGATAGGACGAGATTCCAGCTTGGTCATGTTGATACCTAGACGTTGCAAAATAAGTAGTGTCTCCACTAGGGAGCCAGCTTCTTGAGATGTCGACATAATCAACGTTGTTTTAGCTGGAATTTGAGTTGAAACCTCAACGGGTTTGCGAGCTACAACGATGAAGCGAGTATGGTTCTCTGTTTGGTTTGCAATATTGCCTTGGATAGGTTGCAGGCCGTAAAGCTTACCACTAGACGCATTACCAATAGCGGCAACATCATCACCATCCAGTTCTTTTACTTTCTTCATTGCATCTGCTGTGCTTGCACAAGATTCAAGACTCACGCCTTTTAAGCGACTCAAAAACTCACTGCATTGTTGATGTGGCTGTGGGTGTGAATAGAGTGTTTTGATGTCTTCTAAACGGATATCACTTTTCGCAACAAGGCAGTGCTCAATAGGCTGAGAAAGTTCACCAACGATGTAAAGAGTCGTGTGTTGTAGTAGGTCGTAGACTTCGTTAATTGACCCTGAGCTGGTGTTCTCAATAGGCAATACACCGTAGTCAGCATGGCCAGATTCTACCGTTGATGCTACTTCTTTGAAGTGATTACAGTTTAATTCAATCAACTCCATATTCTTACGGCTAAAATATTCACGGCTCGCCAGATGAGAGTAGGAGCCTTTAGAGCCTAAGAATGCAACGCGAGCCAGTGGCTTACGGCTTTGTGGATTCGCCAAATTTTGCAAGTATGACTGTTGCAGTAGAACGGAATCTTCAATGATTGTGTGAAACAGTTTAGTGATGTACTGCGCATCAAGCTCATATTTATCTTTACCATTGTTAATGAGCTTAACCAGAAGCTGCTGCTCACGAACAGCATCGCGTACAGGCTTTGATGTTTCTACTTTGCTTTTCGCAACTTCGATACTGAGTTTGCGACGTTCGGAAAGTAAACTCAGCAGTTCGTCATCTAAATCATTAAGACGAAGGCGGATATCATCCAGTGAAATTGAGCGGTCAGTCATAAATGTGTCCTTATAAAAAAGCCTCCCTAGTGTGGGAGGCTTCTTGTTCGTTTTTGACTTGTTTTTCTAAAACGACTCAGCCTCCGATTTACGGAAGAAAAAAGAAGTCAAAAATAAACAAAGATTGAGAGTGCATAAAAAGTGATTGTTTTATGAATGTTTAAACACAATAAGCAAGCGAGCTACGAGCGTCAAGCAAAAAAATAGCGCCTTGAGGCGCTATTTTTTAATCTGTTCTCTTTCCTTATTCTACTTCAGCTTCTAGCTCTTCAATTTCAGGCTTTTCAGCGCGGCGCGCTTCTGGTTTATGGCGTAGCTTGTTGAGTTGACGCTCTAGTTTTTGTTCTACTTCGTTGATAGCTACGTAGAGGTCGTCATGGATTGATGAAGCAACAAGTTGGCCTTTCGGTACGGTTAGAACCGCTTCAAATTTCTTTTTCTTGTTTGGTTCTTCACTAAAGCTCGCTTGGCAACCAATGATGTCTACTTGCCATTTATCAAGCTTTTTAAATTTGCTTTCTATGTGATCACGGATTGCAGAGGTAATGTCGATGTTTTTACCAGTGATGTTCATTTTCATAGAAGTTTTCCTCTGTTGTATCCCTCATGGGTTAACTTCAGATTACGACTTTTAGGAATTAAGAACGTGATCTAGATCTCATTTTTATTGGGTGGGATGAGCATTAAAATCAAATGTGATCTTACGCAAGTCTTGATATATTTTTGGCGAAAAATGCTTGTTATCCTTATGAAAAACGATAACTTGGAGGCAAGGCTTCGCTAAAAATTACATCAGTTTTTAGGGGCGTTTTACAGCCTTTTTAAAGTGCGTGATGAAAATTCACTCAATAAGATTATGTGAACTAACGCACACTTAGCTTCTGCTTTAATGGAATATTGAAAGCCCGCACCGGTTTCCTTGTGCGGGCTTTTTAGTTTTTCGTTGCTTCGCGATTTCGCAATCGGAAAGTTTCGTATGGACTCAATATGACTTTTTGAGTTTGTACGTTAATCGCTGGTTTGTAGTAATCTCGCTGTACCGTTCTCTCGGATGGTATTAATTGCCTGTAATTGTTTGTAAATAACGAAGTAGCGGTTGATATTAGTGACGTAAGTAACGGGTTCTTTACTCACATACTTACGCGTGATGATTTCTACATTCTTGAACCAGATGTTGGGGTTATAACCTTTTTCCTTGGCTATAGCTCTCATCTTTCTAATTTTAGCGGGTCCGGCGTTGTAAGATGCCAACGTAAAGTAGATTTGGTTATCAGGAGATATTGCCGGGTCATCAAAATACCGATCTTTGATAAAACGCATGTATTTCACGCCCGCGTGGATATTGTTATCCACTTTGTGAATGTTTTTAATATTGACGTTTTTGTCTCTAGCAGTACTCGGGAGTACCTGCATTACGCCAATTGCACCTCGGTGAGAAACCCTGCTCTGATCAAGTCCTGATTCTTGAAAGCCTTGAGCTGACATCATTAAAGGGTCAAATTCATACTTGCTTGAGTATTTTTCAAACACATCAGCGAGTTTAGCCACTTTGTCGACTTTGTTAGGATTGAGAGCTCGGCCTAGCCAGCGAGTATTATCGATATACTTTTGATATATCACGTTGCCGAGTAAGGTGCCGCTGCGAGAGGTTTTAACGTATTTATTGATCTCTTTCTTTAAAATTGGACTGTCTTTTCTTAATGCCCAAGCAATGCGACCATTTTCTCGTAAAGGCAAGTCGGTATGGACTTGAATATTTTCCATTACGTCAGTCCATAGTTTTGCTTTGTGACTATCGAGTATCGTGCCTTGTATATAACCTTGGTTAACTAACTCGATCAGTTCGTAGTCTTGTAATGATTCTTCGACAAAGTGGACGTGAAGTGGGGATAAATCTAATCTGTTGAGTTCTTTGTTCACTCTCTGCACACTCTCGAAATAACTTGAGCTTGCACGAATCCACACCTCTTTGTCGCTTAGTTGTTTGATATCGGTAATAGGGGGAGACTTTTTCCCAGTGATAATGAGTTCTTTGACACTTGTTATCATTGGGTCTGAAAAATCGATGGCTTGTAAGCGTTTATCGGTGACCGTTAGGTTTGCTACGGCGATATCGCCATAACCAGATTGCAACGAGGGGAGTAGGTCATCTCTTTGTATGGGGATGATTTGAACATTGAGGTAAGGGTGTTTCTTACGAAGATTTTTCTCAAAGTGATAGAGCATCTCTGCCACTATACCCTTTGGTTTGCCATCTTCTATGTAATAAAATCCAAGATCGGCCGACACGAGTACTCTAACCATTCCTTTGGTTTTAAGTACATCCAAGTCGCCCATGTAAGGCTTATTGCTTAATGGGGATAACTCCAATGAGTGGGAAATTTGGCTAAATAGCATGATCCCAATAAATAATAACAACCTACTCACATCCACACTCCATGTTGATGATTTGTTAAAAGTTATTTATTGAAGATACCGTGTATTATGCGATTCATCAAGTTTACGAAATGTGGTTAAAAAAAAGCGCGCTAATAAATTAGCGCGCTTTTTTATATTGATATGTAAGTAGTTGATTAAGGTAGTGGGTTTAGCTCAATTAACTGCTCTGTTCTTGCTACCGCATCTTCCAGACCTAGTTTTTTGTAGGCTTCTAACTGTATGTCTAAAGATTTACGAGCCGCAATGGTATCAGGGTAGGTTTTTTGTAGTTCTTGTGTACGGTTCACTGCAGCAATCCAAGCTTCACGTCGTAGGTAAAAGTCAGCCGTTGCTAAGTCATACTCTGCTAGGCGGTTTTTAAGTGCGAACATGCGTTTTTGTGAGTCTTCGGCATAAGGGCTGCTAGGGAAGCGTTCGAGCAGTCGCTTGAAGTCAGCAAAAGCAAGCTTCACGGGTTCTGGATCTCGGTCACTTCGGTCGATATTAAAAATATCGTGCATGAAGTTTCTATCTTGAGCCATGTGCGTTAAGCCACGCATGTACAGTACCCAGTCTTGTTTCTCATGGGTTGGGTTCAAACGTAAGAATCGCGAAATAGTTGCAAGGCCAAGTGCCAAGTCATCATTTTTGTAGTACGCGTAAATTAGATCCAGTTGTACTTGTTCTGAATAGGCGCCGAATGGGTAACGAGAGTCTAAGGCTTCTAGCTTTTCGATTGCTGAAAGCCAACTACCACTCTGCAGTGATTGTTGAGCGTCAGAATAAAGAACCGATGGCGGTACATCCGGTACTATTTCTTCACTACTTGAACAGCCAACTAAGAGTGATACGGCTAATAGACCCGATAAAGTAAGGTGTTTCATGTCAGGCGTCGATTCCTTGAATTAAATATTTCGTAAGCTTCCGTTACTTTCTAACCAGTAACAGATACAATGATGCAATTATTCTATTTTATCCATACTAATGGGTATTAGTCTCACGGTTTTTAAAAAAGTTCGATATGGCTCAGCAGATAACATTAACAGACACAGTAAAAAGCAGCCAGTTAGGTCAACGTTTAGACCAAGCTGTCGCTGAACTATTTACTGATTTTTCTCGCTCTCGTATTAAAGAGTGGCTTCTTGACGGCAAAATCCAAGTGGATGGCGAAGTTATCACTAAACCGCGCACTACAGTTTTGGGCGGTGAAGCGATCATCTTACAAGCGGAGCTTGCGGATGAAGAACGCTGGGAAGCACAAGATATTCCGTTAGACATTGTCTATGAAGATGATGATTTATTGGTTATCAATAAACCTCGTGACCTGGTTGTACACCCAGGCGCAGGTACGCCGGATGGAACCATACTAAACGCATTGCTTTTCCATTACCCTCAGATTGCCGAAGTACCTCGTGCTGGTATTGTGCACCGTCTTGATAAAGACACAACTGGTCTTATGGTTGTGGCTAAAACGGTTCCAGCTCAAACTCGCCTTGTACGAGCTCTTGCCAAGCGTCGTATTACTCGTGAATATGAAGCAATTGCTATTGGTAAAATGACTGCGGGCGGTGTAGTAGAGAAAGGCATTAGCCGTCATGCAACGAAGCGTACGTTAATGGACGTCAATGAATTGGGTAAGCCTGCGGTAACTCACTACCGTGTTGCTGAGCATTTCCGCGAACATACTCGTATTCGTCTGCGTCTAGAAACCGGTCGTACTCACCAAATCCGTGTTCACATGTCATATCTTCAGCATCCGCTGTTAGGTGATATAGCGTACGGTGGTCGTGCACGTATTCCAAAAGGTGCATCTGAAGAACTAACGACAATGATTCGTTCTTTTGATCGCCAAGCACTACACGCGGTTATGCTGAAGTTTGTTCACCCGATTACTGGTGAAGAAGTTGAGTTCCATGCACCTGTGCCAAATGACATGGTTGTGATGGCTGAAGCATTGCGTGTTGATGCTCGCGAAAACATAGAAGACGACATTTAATCGTGTCAATGATCATCCCTGACTGGAATGCACCACAAAACGTAAAAGCATTTGCTTCGACTCGTTTTGATGGTTGTTCTACAGGTGCTTATCAAGGGTTAAACCTTGGTATGCACGTTGGGGATGATGCTTTACTTGTTGAAAGTAATCGAACATGGCTAAAGCAACAATCTAAGATGCCCACGGCTCCGGTATGGCTAAATCAAACTCACTCAACTGATGTTGTTACGGTTTTAGAACCTGCGGTGAATGTGCTTGATGCGGATGGTACATTTACCACTGCAAAGGGTGTTGTGTGTTCTGCGATGACAGCCGATTGTTTACCGGTCATCCTTACCGATACCAAAGGTACTCAAGTTGCTGCAGTTCATGCAGGTTGGCGTGGTCTTGCTGGTGGTATTCTTGAAAATGCCGTCGCAAAGTTTTCAAACCTAGATTCAGATAACCAGATTATTGCTTGGCTTGGCCCTGCAATTGGTAAAGAGGCATTTGAGGTTGGCAACGATGTGTTGGACGCTTTTGTTCGTTTTGACGCTCAAGCGAAGTTAGCATTTAAAGCCAAATCCGAACCTGGCAAGTGGTTAGCAAACATGTCTCAGCTAGCAACCCAACGACTCAATAAGGTTGGCGTTACTTCGGTGACAGATTCGAATTTATGTACTTATACTGATTCCGATGCTTTCTATTCTTATCGTCGTGATGGCATTACTGGGCGTCAGGCTACCTTTATTTGGTTAGAGTAACTTCTAATTAATGTAATTACCCATCGAGCTCATTTATATTTCCATATAAGCTCTATTCTTCATTTTTATCCCTTGAAAATCTTCGTTACCGTATCCATCTTCTAAACATAAGATAAACATATCTAAGAGTAGGAAGGTTGGCATGCGTCTCGATCGATTCACTAGTAAATTCCAAATTGCGATATCTGATGCTCAGTCGCTCGCATTAGGTCGTGATCACCAATATATAGAACCAGTACACCTAATGGTGTCGTTGCTTAATCAAGATGGTAGTGCAATTCGTCCATTGCTTACTATGTTGAATATTGATGTGGTTCAACTTCGTTCTAAATTGAGTGAAATGTTAGACCGTGTACCGAAAGTAAGTGGTATCGGTGGTGACGTTCAGCTTTCTAGTGCGATGGGTACGTTGTTCAACCTATGTGACAAGGTGGCGCAAAAGCGTCAAGACAGTTATATATCCTCAGAAGTCTTCTTACTTGCAGCTATTGAAGATAAAGGACCTTTAGGTAACTTGCTTAAAGAGCTAGGTCTTACAGAAAAAAAATTATCTCAAGCTATCGAACAAGTTCGCGGTGGGCAGAAAGTCGATGACCCGAATGCAGAAGATCGACGTCAAGCACTCGAGAAGTTCACCATTGATCTGACTGAAAGAGCAGAGCAAGGCAAGCTTGACCCTGTGATTGGTCGAGATGATGAAATTCGTCGCACCATCCAAGTTCTTCAGCGTCGAACCAAAAACAATCCAGTTATTATCGGTGAACCTGGTGTTGGTAAAACCGCAATTGTTGAAGGCTTGGCGCAACGCATTATTAATAACGAAGTACCTGAAGGTTTAAGAGGCCGTCGCGTGCTGTCGTTAGATATGGGTTCTTTGATTGCGGGCGCTAAATATCGTGGTGAATTCGAAGAGCGTTTGAAATCAGTTCTCAACGAATTATCTAAAGAAGAAGGAAACATCATCCTCTTCATTGATGAAATTCATACTATGGTAGGTGCGGGTAAAGGCGAAGGCTCTATGGATGCCGGTAATATGCTGAAACCAGCATTGGCTCGTGGTGAGTTGCACTGTGTCGGAGCAACAACTCTTGATGAATATCGTCAGTATATTGAGAAAGATCCTGCTTTAGAGCGTCGATTCCAAAAGGTGATAGTCGATGAACCAACCGTAGAAGATACCGTTGCTATTCTCCGCGGTTTAAAAGAACGCTATGAACTTCATCACCATGTAGAAATTACCGATCCAGCTATTGTGGCTGCGGCAACATTATCTCATCGGTACGTTTCAGATCGTCAGTTACCAGATAAAGCTATTGATTTGATTGATGAGGCTGCTTCGAGCATTCGTATGCAAATAGACTCAAAGCCTGAGTCATTGGACAAATTAGAACGCAAGATAATCCAACTGAAGATCGAGCAGCAAGCGTTAACTAACGAAAATGACGAAGCCAGTGAAAAGCGTCTTCGTACATTGCAATCTGAGCTTTCCGATAAAGAACGAGACTTCGCGGAACTTGAAGAAGTGTGGAATGCAGAAAAAGCGGCTTTGTCTGGAACGCAACATATCAAATCGGAATTAGAACAAGCTCGAATGGATATGGACTTTGCAAGACGAGCTGGTGATCTTAACCGAATGTCAGAGCTTCAATATGGTCGAATTCCAGAGTTGGAGAAGCAGTTAGATCTTGCGACTCAAGCTGAAATGCAAGAAATGACGTTATTACGTAACAAAGTCACCGATGCAGAAATAGCAGATGTTCTATCGAAGCAAACGGGCATCCCTGTTTCTAAAATGCTAGAAGCTGAGAAAGAGAAGCTTCTTAAAATGGAAGGTGTTCTGCACAAGCGCGTTATTGGTCAAGCAGAGGCGGTTGAAGTGGTATCGAATGCGATTCGTCGTAGCCGTGCTGGTTTATCAGACCCAAACAAGCCGATTGGCTCTTTCTTATTTCTTGGCCCTACTGGCGTAGGTAAAACCGAACTTTGCAAAACACTCGCTAACTTTATGTTTGATAGTGACGATGCCATGGTGCGTATCGATATGTCTGAGTTTATGGAGAAACACTCTGTTGCTCGTTTAGTTGGCGCTCCTCCGGGCTATGTTGGATATGAAGAAGGTGGCTATTTAACAGAAGCTGTACGCCGTAAACCTTACTCAGTGATTTTGTTGGATGAAGTTGAGAAAGCACATCCGGATGTTTTCAATATCTTATTACAGGTTCTCGATGATGGACGATTAACTGATGGACAAGGTCGTACGGTAGATTTTAGAAATACGGTCGTGATCATGACATCTAATCTAGGCTCTTCGAGAATTCAAGAAAACTTCAATACACTTGATTATCAAGGAATCAAGAATGAGGTGATGGAAGTGGTCAGTAAGCATTTCCGTCCTGAGTTTTTGAACCGTGTTGATGAAAGTGTTGTGTTCCATCCTCTAGGCCAAGATCACATTCAGTCCATAGCCTCTATTCAGCTTGAACATCTTAAAAAGCGAATGGAAGAAAATGGTTATGAACTTGAAGTATCCGACAAAGCACTTAAGTTGATTTCTCAGGTTGGTTTCGACCCAGTGTATGGCGCACGACCATTGAAAAGAGCGATTCAACAGAGTGTCGAGAATCCGTTAGCGAAAGCGATATTGGCGGGAAAAATCAATCCTGATAAGAAAGTGCAGCTATTAGTGAATAATGACCGAATTATTGCTCATCAATAATCAAACTATGAATAATAGGTACGATTAGCCGAAATTAAGGTTTAATCGTACCTATTTTGAACGCTTTGTGTGAATAGTGTCCGAACGGTCGCTTGCGACGGTTTTTTTTCATTTTTGCCCTTGTGCAAAGGATTATTCTCTCTATAATGCGCCTCCGTTGCCAAGGATAACCAAGCGGTTTGAACTAAGTAACGAGACGCCATTAAGCATTTAAGATGCTTTGAAAAATTAGCGAGAAAAAGTGTTTGACACTGGAATCCAATTCGCTAGAATGGCCGTCCACTTCGAGAGGCTCCTTACTTAAAGGAACGCTTAAGAAGTAAAGCTCTTTAACAATTTAAACCTATCAATCTGTGTGGGCACTCGTTGATGAATATCAAAACGTTTTATCCTTTGGATAAAACAGTTACTTCGGTAACACAATGATTTCAATGAACTGAGTGACCAATACGTTTAACTACTTTCTCTTGTAGAAAGAAATTATTCGGCACAGTCAATTCATTATCTTTCTGTTGGAAAGATAATAGCTTTAGAATTACTTCTTACTTTCGAGTGAGAATGGATTTTGAAGTCAGTATTCGTTGAGTCACACCTATTAATTTAGGTAATCAAAACTTTAAATTGAAGAGTTTGATCATGGCTCAGATTGAACGCTGGCGGCAGGCCTAACACATGCAAGTCGAGCGGAAACGACACTAACAATCCTTCGGGTGCGTTAATGGGCGTCGAGCGGCGGACGGGTGAGTAATGCCTAGGAAATTGCCTTGATGTGGGGGATAACCATTGGAAACGATGGCTAATACCGCATGATGCCTACGGGCCAAAGAGGGGGACCTTCGGGCCTCTCGCGTCAAGATATGCCTAGGTGGGATTAGCTAGTTGGTGAGGTAATGGCTCACCAAGGCGACGATCCCTAGCTGGTCTGAGAGGATGATCAGCCACACTGGAACTGAGACACGGTCCAGACTCCTACGGGAGGCAGCAGTGGGGAATATTGCACAATGGGCGAAAGCCTGATGCAGCCATGCCGCGTGTATGAAGAAGGCCTTCGGGTTGTAAAGTACTTTCAGTTGTGAGGAAGGGTGTGTAGTTAATAGCTGCGCATCTTGACGTTAGCAACAGAAGAAGCACCGGCTAACTCCGTGCCAGCAGCCGCGGTAATACGGAGGGTGCGAGCGTTAATCGGAATTACTGGGCGTAAAGCGCATGCAGGTGGTTCATTAAGTCAGATGTGAAAGCCCGGGGCTCAACCTCGGAACTGCATTTGAAACTGGTGAACTAGAGTACTGTAGAGGGGGGTAGAATTTCAGGTGTAGCGGTGAAATGCGTAGAGATCTGAAGGAATACCAGTGGCGAAGGCGGCCCCCTGGACAGATACTGACACTCAGATGCGAAAGCGTGGGGAGCAAACAGGATTAGATACCCTGGTAGTCCACGCCGTAAACGATGTCTACTTGGAGGTTGTGGCCTTGAGCCGTGGCTTTCGGAGCTAACGCGTTAAGTAGACCGCCTGGGGAGTACGGTCGCAAGATTAAAACTCAAATGAATTGACGGGGGCCCGCACAAGCGGTGGAGCATGTGGTTTAATTCGATGCAACGCGAAGAACCTTACCTACTCTTGACATCCAGAGAAGCCAGCGGAGACGCAGGTGTGCCTTCGGGAACTCTGAGACAGGTGCTGCATGGCTGTCGTCAGCTCGTGTTGTGAAATGTTGGGTTAAGTCCCGCAACGAGCGCAACCCTTATCCTTGTTTGCCAGCGAGTCATGTCGGGAACTCCAGGGAGACTGCCGGTGATAAACCGGAGGAAGGTGGGGACGACGTCAAGTCATCATGGCCCTTACGAGTAGGGCTACACACGTGCTACAATGGCGCATACAGAGGGCAGCAAGCTAGCGATAGTGAGCGAATCCCAAAAAGTGCGTCGTAGTCCGGATTGGAGTCTGCAACTCGACTCCATGAAGTCGGAATCGCTAGTAATCGTGAATCAGAATGTCACGGTGAATACGTTCCCGGGCCTTGTACACACCGCCCGTCACACCATGGGAGTGGGCTGCAAAAGAAGTGGGTAGTTTAACCTTTCGGGGAGGACGCTCACCACTTTGTGGTTCATGACTGGGGTGAAGTCGTAACAAGGTAGCCCTAGGGGAACCTGGGGCTGGATCACCTCCTTATACGAAGATACTTACGATGAGTGTCCACACAGATTGATTAGGTTTAGAAAGTTTAAGAGTAGAAATACTTTTCCAGATGGGGCTATAGCTCAGCTGGGAGAGCGCCTCGCTGGCAGCGAGGAGGTCTGCGGTTCGATCCCGCATAGCTCCACCATCTTTAAGTGTTTTTCTTTGAAAATATTTAAAAATGGTTTTGAAAGTTTAATACTTTTAAAACTCTTGCTCTTTAACAATTTGGAAAGCTGACTGATTAGCTTAATTATTTTTACTTTTTTAAAAGTAAAACAAAACGGCCAAGGCTGTGATTAAGTTAATCAAATTTAAAAGTTCTCAACGTTTATCTGCTCTTATTTAATAAGAACGGTATAAACACAACAAACACATTCAAGTGTCTTGTATTCGAATGATCAGAAATGATTGTTCATTTTTTGATTCCACTTTTTATTAAAAAGTGGAAACAAAAAGTAAATTGAGTCCGGCAAACAGTTATCAAGAATTAACCCTTCTTGATGACAACCAAAAACCTTGGTTAGTTGCCATACGCTAAGACCCTTTCGGGTTGTATGGTTAAGTGACTAAGCGTACACGGTGGATGCCTTGGCAGTCAGAGGCGATGAAAGGCGTAATAACTTGCGATAAGCCCAGATTAGGTAGTAATAACCTTTTGAGTCTGGGATTCCTGAATGGGGAAACCCACTTACATAAGTAAGTATCCTGTTGTGAATACATAGCAACAGGAGGCAAACCGGGGGAACTGAAACATCTAAGTACCCCGAGGAAGAGAAATCAACCGAGATTCCGAAAGTAGCGGCGAGCGAAATTGGATTAGCCCTTAAGCTTTTAATGATGCAGGTGAAGAGTCTGGAAAGTCTCGCAATAAAGGGTGATAGCCCCGTAACCGACACATCATAATCAGTGAAAACGAGTAGGGCGGGACACGTGATATCCTGTCTGAATATGGGGGGACCATCCTCCAAGGCTAAATACTACTGACTGACCGATAGTGAACCAGTACCGTGAGGGAAAGGCGAAAAGAACCCCTGTGAGGGGAGTGAAATAGAACCTGAAACCGTGTACGTACAAGCAGTAGGAGCACCTTCGTGGTGTGACTGCGTACCTTTTGTATAATGGGTCAGCGACTTAATTTTAGTAGCAAGGTTAACCGTTTAGGGGAGCCGTAGGGAAACCGAGTCTTAACTGGGCGTACAGTTGCTAGGATTAGACCCGAAACCAGGTGATCTAGCCATGGGCAGGTTGAAGGTTGAGTAACATCAACTGGAGGACCGAACCGACTAATGTTGAAAAATTAGCGGATGACTTGTGGCTAGGGGTGAAAGGCCAATCAAACCTGGAGATAGCTGGTTCTCCCCGAAAGCTATTTAGGTAGCGCCTCGGACGAATACTACTGGGGGTAGAGCACTGTTAAGGCTAGGGGGTCATCCCGACTTACCAACCCTTTGCAAACTCCGAATACCAGTAAGTACTATCCGGGAGACACACGGCGGGTGCTAACGTCCGTCGTGGAGAGGGAAACAACCCAGACCGCCAGCTAAGGTCCCAAAGTATAGCTAAGTGGGAAACGATGTGGGAAGGCTCAGACAGCCAGGATGTTGGCTTAGAAGCAGCCATCATTTAAAGAAAGCGTAATAGCTCACTGGTCGAGTCGGCCTGCGCGGAAGATGTAACGGGGCTAAGCTATACACCGAAGCTGCGGCTACGTACCTTAGGGTATGTGGGGTAGGGGAGCGTTCTGTAAGCCGTTGAAGGTGGTCTGTAAGGGCTGCTGGAGGTATCAGAAGTGCGAATGCTGACATGAGTAACGATAAAGGGAGTGAAAAACTCCCTCGCCGGAAGACCAAGGGTTCCTGTCCAACGTTAATCGGGGCAGGGTAAGTCGACTCCTAAGGCGAGGCCGAAAGGCGTAGTCGATGGGAAACAGGTTAATATTCCTGTACTTCTTACAATTGCGATGGGGGGACGGAGAAGGCTAGGTGGGCCTGGCGACGGTTGTCCAGGTTCAAGTATGTAGGCGGGTGGTTTAGGTAAATCCGGACCGCTACTAACGCTGAGATACGATGTCGAGCTACTACGGTAGTGAAGTCATTGATGCCATGCTTCCAGGAAAAGCCTCTAAGCTTCAGATTGTAAGGAATCGTACCCCAAACCGACACAGGTGGTCGGGTAGAGAATACCAAGGCGCTTGAGAGAACTCGGGTGAAGGAACTAGGCAAAATGGTACCGTAACTTCGGGAGAAGGTACGCTCTTATCAGTGAAGTCCCTTGCGGATGGAGCAGACGAGAGTCGCAGATACCAGGTGGCTGCAACTGTTTATTAAAAACACAGCACTGTGCAAAATCGTAAGATGACGTATACGGTGTGACGCCTGCCCGGTGCCGGAAGGTTAATTGATGGGGTTAGACTTCGGTCGAAGCTCTTGATCGAAGCCCCGGTAAACGGCGGCCGTAACTATAACGGTCCTAAGGTAGCGAAATTCCTTGTCGGGTAAGTTCCGACCTGCACGAATGGCGTAATGATGGCCACGCTGTCTCCACCCGAGACTCAGTGAAATTGAAATCGCTGTGAAGATGCAGTGTACCCGCGGCTAGACGGAAAGACCCCG
Organism: Vibrio sp. R78045; assembly: GCF_042466085.1. Classification (NCBI taxonomy): domain Bacteria; kingdom Pseudomonadati; phylum Pseudomonadota; class Gammaproteobacteria; order Vibrionales; family Vibrionaceae; genus Vibrio; species Vibrio sp. R78045. The sequence goes on along the minus strand of NZ_JAXHBS010000018.1, from coordinate 1,252,135 downwards.
TGAACCTTTACTACAGCTTGGCACTGAACATTGAACCTACATGTGTAGGATAGGTGGGAGACTATGAAATTGCGTCGCTAGATGTGATGGAGTCGTCCTTGAAATACCACCCTTGTAGTTTTGATGTTCTAACGTTGGCCCCTGAATCGGGGTTACGGACAGTGCCTGGTGGGTAGTTTGACTGGGGCGGTCTCCTCCCAAAGAGTAACGGAGGAGCACGAAGGTGGGCTAAACACGGTTGGACATCGTGTGGTTAGTGCAATGGCATAAGCCCGCTTGACTGCGAGAATGACAATTCGAGCAGGTGCGAAAGCAGGTCATAGTGATCCGGTGGTTCTGAATGGAAGGGCCATCGCTCAACGGATAAAAGGTACTCCGGGGATAACAGGCTGATACCGCCCAAGAGTTCATATCGACGGCGGTGTTTGGCACCTCGATGTCGGCTCATCACATCCTGGGGCTGAAGTCGGTCCCAAGGGTATGGCTGTTCGCCATTTAAAGTGGTACGCGAGCTGGGTTTAGAACGTCGTGAGACAGTTCGGTCCCTATCTGCCGTGGGCGTTGGAAAATTGAAAGGGGCTGCTCCTAGTACGAGAGGACCGGAGTGGACGAACCTCTGGTGTTCGGGTTGTCATGCCAATGGCATTGCCCGGTAGCTAAGTTCGGAATCGATAACCGCTGAAAGCATCTAAGCGGGAAGCGAGCCTTGAGATGAGTTTTCCCTGGCACTATAAGTGTCCTAAAGGGTTGTCGTAGACTACGACGTTGATAGGCAGGGTGTGTAAGTGCTGCGAGGCATTGAGCTAACCTGTACTAATTGCCCGTGAGGCTTAACCATACAACACCCAAGGGGTTTTGTGGACTCAATAGAAAGACAGACCTTGAATGCGTTTGAAGAGAAATACTTTTAAATCAGTTTTCCGAATTTTAAAATTTGCTTGGCGACCATAGCATTGTGGACCCACCTGATTCCATGCCGAACTCAGAAGTGAAACACAATAGCGCCGATGGTAGTGTGGGGCTTCCCCATGTGAGAGTAGGACATCGCCAGGCTTTAAATTAAATCTTTAGGTTGACCAACCTGGAGATATGGACGCTCACTTAGTGAGTTGACCACTGCGGAGTGGTAGTTCAGTTGGTTAGAATACCGGCCTGTCACGCCGGGGGTCGCGGGTTCGAGTCCCGTCCACTCCGCCACTTATTCAGAGTTTCAGCTCTTTAAAACTGAAAATAGGGGTGTAGCTCCAATTGGCAGAGCAGCGGATTCCAAATCCGCGTGTTGGGAGTTCGAATCTCTCCACCCCTGCCATATTTAAGGCTCTAGCAGAAATGCTAGAGCCTTTTTGCTTTCTGGAGCTTGATAAATTATAGAAAGTAACTTGGTCTAAATAGCTCATTACGCTTCAAAATTCATCTATACCGAGATTTTTCTGTTTTCTCTTTTCCTACTTTATAGCTTTAACCCGTCTCATTCACTGGCTAGCACCAAAAATTTAAATACGATATGCACCTAATCCTAAATGACGACTAATATAATGAGTAAGCGTCAGTAATTTAGGATTATTATGAGGTTTTTTTTCGCACTGTTTGTATTCTTTTGTTCCTTTTCTTTATCAGCAACTTCGTGGGAGAAAGAGAGTCACCCTACTAATAACTCACCCTCATCAATTGGAAGTTATGCTAATGGCTGTCTAGATGGTGCGCAGGCTTTGCCTATTAATGGTTTGGGATATCAGATCATTCGTCCTCAAAGAGGGCGCTATTATGGCCATATAGAAGCTATAAGGTTTATTGAAAGGTTAGGTGGAACGACCAGCGAGAAACTCAATACTAATTTATTGGTCGGTGATATTTCACTTCCTAGAGGAGGGCGCTTTTCTTCGGGTCATTCAAGTCACCAAACTGGATTAGATATTGATATCTGGTTAAGGTTGACGAATAAAAGGCTATCTGAGAATGAACTTGCTGTCCCCAAGCCAATGAGTGTCGTGGATCTCACCAACTACAAGTTGCGTGAGTCGAATTGGACTGATGAGCATTTTCAGGTGATTCGCTATGCAGCTAGAGATGAAAAAGTAGTGCGTATATTTGTCCATCCAGTTATTAAACAAATCCTGTGTAACCGAGAGTCCTCAGATATGAAAGACAGAGCTTGGTTGGGGAAAATTAGGCCTTGGTGGGGGCACCATTCACATTTTCATGTACGCTTAAAGTGCCCCGAAGGTAGTTCGAACTGTATCGCGCAAGCAAACCCTCCAAAAGGTGATGGCTGTGGAGATGAACTTGCAAGTTGGGCTCCGAAAAATATTCCAGTCTCCCCCCCGAAAAAAGTCGCTAAGACTACTAAAAAGAAAAAAATAAAAGTGATGCCTAGTCAGTGTTTAGCTTTGATATCCAAGAAGTAATTTTAGTTACTAGGCTCAACTAGAGTGGTAATGCCATTGGTTTTCTCATTTCTAAAACTGGAGAAATGTCACACTTTTGTCTAGAGTTTATAAACACAAGATTAAGAACATCGTTTGATATTAATAAGAACAATAATGAGAATAGTACGAGTAGTTACGAATTTGATAACGTTTGGTCAGGAATGGAGTGTTTTTGGGGTGAAAGATGCGGCTTATGTGCAGTATGCGAAATCAGAGTCTGATGCCCGTCGATAGATAATTCAAGGATAAGACTATGACTATGATTTGTGCAAAGGAATTTTCAGAATGGTTAAGACATAGATTCAGTACAGAAAATTCAGGTATTTCTATTTCAAGAGATGACATTAATCACCTGACTGGTAGACAACGCTTAGACCCGAGTTTTGTTAATGATGTCCATTATGAGTTGATGCAGTATGGAATGGCATTTGTGACAGATACCAGTAGGGAAAATTTCTATCTTATTCCTATCGCGCAATCGATAAATTGGCGAGAGAGACTTGAATATCAATTTGAAAAGGAGCTCTTTTGCAATATTTATCCAATCGGAAAATCAGGTTAAAAAAAAGGTTCAGCTTATAATAAGTTGAACCTTTTCTTTATTAGGTCAAGCCTTGAATAATGACAAACTTTTCTAGCAGCTCGTCATCAGTTTCAATATGGTTTGGGTCAGTGATGATGCATTTTGTAATGGGGCACACTGACTGACATGTTGGCTTCTCATAGTGACCTTTACACTCAGTACATAAATCAGGATCGATCTCAAAGATACTGTCGCCCATAGTGATTGCACCATTTGGGCATTCAGGATCACACATATCACAGTTTATGCACTTGTCGGTAATTAACAGAGCCATATATTATTCTCAGCAAAAGTTTCTCAAGTAAAGGTTATTTACCTGATGCGTTACGTGTATCTTGACCTGCGCTTAAGTTACGCATCAGTAAGCCGTACTCTAAATCCAAATCTGCTGGTACAGGGATAAATACAAAGTGACCGTTACCTTTTGCATCGTCTACTGCTTCAGATTTACGGTTTTCCATAACTTCTAGTTTGAAAACAATGTTACCTTTCGGTGTCATCATTTCTAGGCTGTCACCAACTAGGAATTTGTTTTTCACTTCTACTTCAGCGAGGTCGCCACGGCGTTTACCTGTGAATTCACCAACAAACTGTTGAGTATCAGAGATAGAGTAACCGTATTCGTAGTTTTGGTATGAATCGTGAGTGTGACGACGAAGGAAGCCTTCAGTGTAACCACGGTGAGCTAGGCTCTCTAGTGTACCCATTAAGCTTTCGTCGAATGGTTTGCCTGCTACAGCATCGTCGATAGCTTTACGGTAAACCTGGGCTGTACGTGCACAGTAGTAGAAAGACTTAGTACGGCCTTCGATTTTTAGAGAGTGAACTCCCATCTTAGTTAGGCGCTCAACGTGTTGGATTGCGCGAAGGTCTTTCGAGTTCATGATGTAAGTACCATGCTCATCTTCAAACGCCGCCATTTTCTCTTCAGGTTTGTGTGATTCAGAAAGTAAAACGACTTCATCAGTTGGCTTACCAAGGCCTAGTGTGTTGTCAGGGCGCTCGTCTTGAACTTCAATACCTTGAGTTTCGACTTCTTGAATAGCAACGCCTGTAGGGTTAGCTTCAACGATCTGACCGTTTTCGTCTTCTTTTGCTGCTTCTGTCTTGTATTCCCAACGACAAGCGTTAGTACAAGTACCTTGGTTTGGATCGCGTTTGTTCATGTAGCCAGAAAGTAGGCAACGACCAGAGTAAGCCATGCATAGTGCACCGTGAACAAAGATCTCTAGTTCTGTTTCTGGACAGTGTTCGCGAATCTCTTCGATCTCTTCAAGTGAAAGCTCACGAGATAGGATCACACGCTCAACGCCTTGAGTTGACCAGAACTTAACGGTCGCCCAGTTTACGGCATTTGCTTGAACTGAAAGGTGGATCGGCATTTCAGGGAATGATTCACGTACCATCATGATAAGACCTGGATCTGACATGATAAGAGCGTCTGGGCCCATCTCAACAACTGGCTTAAGGTCGCGAATGAATGTTTTTAATTTAGAGTTGTGTGGCTGAATGTTACATACAACATATAACTTTTTGCCTTGAGCATGAGCTTCATCGATACCGATTTGTAGGTTTTCGTGATTGAACTCGTTGTTACGAACACGAAGGCTGTAACGTGGCTGGCCAGCGTAAACTGCATCTGCGCCGTAGGCGAATGCGTAACGCATGTTTTTAAGGCTTCCTGCCGGTGATAATAGTTCAGGTACAAATGGTTTTTGTGTAGTCATTGCTTCGTTCTCTAATCTGATCTCAAGTCAGGTTGATACCACCAAGTGATATCAAAGGGGCGCAAATTTTACGCTAAAATGAGTTTGGTTGATAGCCCTAAAGATAACAATGGTATTGCGAAGAGTGTTGTTAGGTGTTGATAAGCGGGGTGGAGAAGAAAACAAGCTCAGATATCGTCGACACCTGAGCTCTAAATCGAAACAATTAAGCGTTAGGTTGAGTTAACCCGCCTAATGATTCAAATAGGTTTGGAAGGAAAACACTGAACTCACCACAAAGTAGAGAGAAGTCTGCATCAAAACGTGCAGCTTGATCTTCACGAGGAATATCGTCGTTCTCATCTTTTAGTTCATCACTGAATTTCAGGCGCTTGATGCTGCCATCTTCAGCAAGGATGAACTCAATGCGATCTTGCCAGTTGATAAGAAGCTTAGTCACAACTTTGTTGGCTTCAATGTGGTTTTTAATCTCATCCGTTTCTAGTTCTTGTTTCTTAACTCGGACAATACCGCCGTCTTCTTGGATTGATTTTAGTTCAGCTTCATCAAGCATGGTGATTCCTTTAGGCGTATCACCTGATTTCACCCACTCTGTCAGAGTCGTTTCAATCGCTTGCTCTGGAATAGCTGGCACTACTGGTAGGCTACCCATAGTTTTACGTAGTAATGCCAATACGTCTTCAGCTTTTTTGTAGCTGCTAGCATCAACCACAATAAAGCCTTCTTTCGGCATGATCAGCGCGTAAGTGAAGTTACTGCGGCTGAAAGCTCGAGGAAGAAGGTCGATGATGATGTCTTCTTTTAGGCTATCTTTCTCTTTCTTTTTCAGAGGAGTACCAGACTCCGCTTCAAGTGTTTCTACTTTTGCATTTAATGAATCTTTGATCACAGAAGCAGGAAGCATTTTTTCTTCTTTCTTTGCACAGATTAGAATGCGGTTTTCTGATACGTGCGTCATCATATCGCCGTGTCTACCCATCGCATTTACCCAACCAAACTTCTGTTTGTCTTGGCTACCACAAGGGGTAAAACGGAACTCTTCAAGTTGTTTCTCTAGCTGATCTGCATTGAAATCAATATCACGGTTGAAGCGATAGACTAGGCAATTTTTAAACCACATAAATTTTTCTCATACCTTTTTAGAAGTGCCTCATGATATGAGATCTAAGTTGATTTGTCCCTAGCTCTGTATCAAAAGTTATAAAGTGAATTGTTTGAGACAGTTATATGAAAATTTGTTTTCAAAGGTCACAAAAGTGTCATAATTAACTCAGATAATGCAATGCGTTGATTAAATACAAAGGCTATTCAATTATGTCGAGAAGGATTCTGGTCGTTGAAGATGAAGCACCTATTCGTGAGATGCTGTGTTTTGTCCTTGAACAAAAAGGCTACCAAGCAGTAGAGGCTGAAGATTACGATACAGCGGTAAACAAGCTATGTGAACCTTTCCCAGATCTAGTATTACTAGATTGGATGCTACCTGGCGGTAGTGGGATAAACTTTATCAAGCACATGAAGCGTGAAGAGTTAACTCGCAACATCCCAGTAGTGATGCTGACGGCTCGTGGTGAAGAAGAAGACAAGGTTCGTGGATTAGAAGTCGGCGCTGATGATTACATCACTAAGCCATTTTCGCCAAAAGAGTTAGTGGCGCGTCTTAAAGCCGTTATTCGTCGTGTAACGCCAACTGCACTGGAAGATGTGATTGATGTTCAAGGTCTTAAGTTAGACCCTGTATCTCACCGCGTTACCGCAAGCGAAGGTCCGGTTGATATGGGACCTACAGAGTTCAAAATGCTGCACTTCTTTATGACTCACCAAGAGCGTGTGTATAGCCGAGAGCAACTATTGAATAATGTTTGGGGCACCAACGTTTACGTTGAAGATCGTACTGTTGATGTACATATTCGACGCCTGCGTAAAGCACTTGAATCCGCAGGTCACGATAAGCTAATCCAAACGGTTCGCGGCGCGGGCTACCGTTTTTCTACAAAGGCTTAGTGTGGCTTCGCTACCCAGTTTACGGAGTCCTGAATGGTTGAAAAGTTAACCTGGAAAAAGCTGGCTTGGGAGCTGGCTTTTTTTTACGCACCTTGGATTTTAGTCGGATGGATATTCGGTTACTTACCATGGTTACTGCTGGCTGCTACGGTATTGCAGCTCGGCTGGCATCTACACAATCAAATGCGTTTGTCCGCATGGTTGTGGGATGAGAAGCGTCTAACGCCACCATCAGGTTCTGGAAATTGGGAGTCTCTGTTCAATGGTATATATCGTATGCAGCAGAGGCAGCGTCGCAAACGCAAAGAGTTGACTAACCTAATTCGCCGTTTCAGAAACGGTGCGGAATCTCTGCCCGATGCCGTTGTGGTATTTCGCGGTGAAGGCAATATCGTTTGGTGTAATAAGCTCGCTCAGTATTTACTGGGCTTTCGCTGGCCAGACGATTCAGGGCAACCTATTTCCAACTTAATCCGCACGCCGGACTTCATCAAGTACCTTAATAAACAAGATTTCTCAGAGCCGTTAGAAATGCCATCGCCACTCAATGTGGAACGTATGCTTGAGCTGCGTATCGTGCCTTACACTGAAGGTGAGCACTTGATGGTAGTACGTGATGTTACTCAGCTAAAACAGCTGGAAGGCATGCGTCGTAACTTCTTTGCTAACGTTTCCCACGAACTGCGTACTCCAATGACTGTACTTCAGGGCTATCTTGAAATGACGGAAGATCCAGACATGATCGTTGGACCTATGTGGCCTAAAGCCCATGGCGTGATGACTGAACAACTGAATCGCATGAACAGTCTAGTGAACCAGCTCTTAACACTGTCAAAAATTGAAGCTGCTCCGATGCATGAGTTGGATGAAGTCGTCAATGTACCGGCTATGTTGGAAGTGCTTGAAAAAGAAGCCGCAAGTCTAAGTGGCGATCGGGAGCACAAGCTAGAATTTGATATTGATAAGAGTTTACGAGTTCTAGCTGATGAAGATCAGCTAAGAAGTGCTATATCGAATCTTGTGTACAACGCAGTCAAATACACACCGCCAGGCGCTACAGTTAAGGTTCGTTGGTATCAAACTAGCCAAGGCGCATGTTTGGACGTATCAGACACCGGAGACGGAATCGAGCCACAGCACCTTCATCGACTCACAGAGCGTTTTTATCGTGTTGATAAAGCCCGCTCACGCGATACGGGTGGTAGTGGGCTTGGGTTAGCGATTGTAAAGCATGCACTTAGTCATCATGACTCGCATTTAGAAATTCAAAGTGAAGTTGGTGTTGGTAGCCGATTCCATTTCACGCTTCCAAATAGACTAACCGTGTCATGAACAATTTGATACGCAGGATGCGTTTACCCATTAGTACATTATTAGCGTTTGCTGTGGTTAATCCTAGCTATGCTGAACAGAGCGTTGAGTCGCTTCCTAATTATTCTAAGGTACCAGGTATTTCTGGGAGCTTATTATCGGTAGGCTCGGATACTTTGGCTGGTATGACAACGTTATGGGTTGAAGAATTTAAATCTTACTATCCGAATGTTAACGCTCAGGTCCAAGCTTCAGGTTCTGCAACGGCACCTCCTGCTCTAACGGAAGGCACGGCTCACCTTGGTCCTATGAGTCGACCAATGCGCCTAAGAGAAGTAGAAGCATTCGAAAGAGAGCATGGCTATAAGCCAACAGCGCTTCGAGTTGCTATCGATGCTATTGGTTTGTTTGTACACCGTGATAATCCAATTGAAGGGCTAAATTTTCACCAGATAGACGCCATTTTTTCTGAGACATTACGCTGTGGTGCGACGAAACCTCTGAACAATTGGCAAGATCTAGGCGTAGACCAACCTTGGGCAAAACATCGATTCCAACTGTTTGGGCGTAATTCCGTTTCGGGAACCTACGGCTATTTCAAGCAAAACGCATTGTGCGGTGGTGACTTTAAGAATCGAGTCAATGAACAACCAGGTTCTGCTTCAGTGGTTCAATCTGTCGCATCATCCGTCAGTGGGATAGGTTATTCAGGCATTGGTTATCGAGTCGCTGGCGTTAAATTAATTCCGATTGCAGAGCAAGGTTCGCAATTTGTTGAGCCTACTCGTGTCAATATTTTAAGCGGTGACTATCCATTGTCTCGCTTTTTATATGTATACGTGAACAAGCATCCCGATAAGCCGCTTTCTCCTGTTGAGAGAGAGTTTCTTACTTTTATATTCTCAAAGCAGGGGCAAGAGCTTGTAGAAAAAGATGGTTACTTAGCGATACCGTCTGAGTTTGCAGAGAAAGAGTTGGCAAAAGTCGGGCTCTGATTAAGGCGACTGGACGTAGAAAAAACGTATGAACAGCTTGCGAAGTCGCAGGCTGTTTTTGTGTTGAAGCTCTATCATTTAAGTATCAATGACCATCCTGCACACCCCCAGCGTTTTTGTTCTTCTCTGAGTTCATAATTAAGCAGTTGATTTTCAGCTAACCAGTTGCTGCAGGTGCCTTTTAATTCCCAATCTCCATGTAGTTCAATCGTTAGGGTGACGTCAGGGACTAGTGCTTGACTTCGCTGTCGATTGAGTAAAATTGCGAGTCTTAATATGCGGATTAGCAGCGTTATTTGTTGTGGATCAAACAGGGAAAGTTCCGGTAAATCTTGTGGCTTGAGTGCTTTTCTTTGGTAACGAACCAATGTTGAGATCAGGCGTTGCTGCTCGGTATTGAAACCGGGCATTGTCGTATGTTTGAGTAGATAAGCTGAATGGCGGTGATAGCCTTGAAATGCAATGCTTTGTCCAACCTCATGAAGCAATGCTGTCCAACCAACCAGATCATATAGCTCATTAGTGACTGTAGTAGTCACTTGAGGCTGCACTTGTTTCAATAATGCAAGAGCGAGTACTTTGACTTTCTGGCCATGGGCTACGTCAACATGGTATCGAGAGACTAGCGTTTCGGCAGTTCTTGTTCGAACATCAATATCTTTAAATCTATCCTCCATGTCATAAAGAACGCCTTCTCTCAGGGCACCATCAGAAAAATGTAACTCCTTGATGTCTAGTGTATCCATGGCTGCTGAAAGAATGGTGACACCAGCTGCAAACACTGACTTTCTCTCATCATTTAGACCTGATAGGTCTAATTTCTCAGATGATGGAAATTCACATAAGTGGTTTTTTAAATAGGACAAACGTTGCGGCGTAATGAGGCCGTCGTTAAACCCTAATTCAGTGAGTACCTCTTTGATTGATTTAGTAGTACCCGATGAACCAAAGGCGATATCCCAAGTTAAAAAGTGGAAGTCATCAACCAAAGGAGTTAATAGTTGAATAGCTGCAGAATAGGCTTCGGAGAACTGTTGCGATGAGAGCTTACCATCAGCAAAAAAACGCTGAGTGAAACTGACACACCCCATTGATAAGCTATGCGTAATCTTGGGTGTAAAGCCTTGCCCCGCAACTATTTCGGTACTTCCTCCTCCGATATCAATCACGAGCTTAGTGTTGGAGGTTACTTGTGTATGCTCGACACCATTATAGATAATCCGAGCTTCTTCTGGGCCTGAAATTATTTCTATAGGAAAGGGGAATATGGTCTTCGCTCGTTCCAAAAATTCTTTTGAGTTCTTCGCTTTTCTTAGCGTGTGTGTGCCAACCACTCTGACATCATCAATTTTAAAGTCAGTGAGCCTTTCGGCAAAGAGTGTCAGGCATGCCAAGCCTCTTTCGATAGAACTTTCGGTTATACATTGATGCTCATTGAATCCGTCGGCTAATTTGACTTTTTGCTTATGTCGACTAACCAATTGTAGGTGTTGTTCAAAAACTTGAGCGACCACCATATGGAAGCTGTTCGAACCTAAATCGATAGCTGCGATACATCTGGGGCGTTTACTTTCGATTAACTGCATGATTTGTTCTCTTGCTTGTATTTCTTACGAGCCAGTTTCTCAATATGTTTAATATAGTGGTAAGTCGCAAGCTGTGACGTTGAATCATCTAAGCGGTTAGATTGTGGTGCTAAGTAATGGTTGCTCATTGTTCGGTCAAGTCTTCGGGCTTTGTTGCAGTCGTCAAAATGAAACTCAGTGATGTCGATAATAGTTTGCTTGATCTTTGGATCTAAAATTGGCGTCGCCACTTCGATTCTACGGTCAAAATTTCTCGTCATCCAATCAGCAGAAGATATATAGACTTTGGGATTATCATTATTACCAAAGATCATTACTCTTGGGTGTTCAAGAAAACGGTCTATCACGCTAATGATCTCTATATTGTCACTGACGTTGGGGAGCCCTGGAACCAAAGAACACATACCACGAATGATCATTCTCACTTTTACGTTTGCCTGACTGGCTTGATACAGTTTTTCGATGATCTCACGGTCGACTAAGTTGTTTAATTTCAGAGTGATCGATGCTGGTTTGTCATTTGCCGCATTCTGAATTTCATTGTCGATCAACTGATAAAGACGCTTTCTGGTATTTTTGGGTGAAACAATAAGCTGCTTAAATTGTACTTTTTGATAAGGGTTTTCAATGTATCTGAATACTTGCCGAACCTCTTGCGTTAACTCCTCATTTGCAGTCAGTAAAGAGAAGTCAGTATAGACGCGAGCCGTCACTTCGTGAAAATTGCCCGTTCCAATATGAGCATAATGTTCCAGCGCTTTGCCGTTTTTTCTTTTAATGAGCAGTAGCTTGGAGTGAATTTTTAAACTTGGTAGGCCATGGAGTACTTTGACACCAGCGTCTTGAAGAGTCTTCGCCCATTGAATATTGGCTTGTTCATCAAAGCGGGCTTGCAGCTCAACCACGACCGTCACTTTCTTACCATTATGTGCAGCATCAATAATGGAGTTAAGCAGCTTTGAGCCTTTAGCTACACGATAGACATTGATCTTTATAGCCTTTACCTTCGGGTCAAATGAGGCTTGTCTAACCAGTTCCGTGATGTGGTCAAAGGTGTGATAGGGATAATGTAATAAGATATCGCGTGCTTTGATAGCTTCAAAATAGTTAGGGTAATGGTTGAATTGAGCGCATTTAATTGCTGAGAGGGGGCGATTAATTAAGTCGTGTCGATTGAGGCTTGGGAACTCAGAAAAGTGTTTGAAGTTATGATATCGCCCACCTGCAATGACGCTGTCATAATCTGATAGCTTGAGCTTTAGTCGCAAATAACTCAGCATCTTTGATGGCATTTCAGATTCATAAATGAGGCGAATTGGCAGTGCTGTGAGACGCTGTTCTAAGCCTAATGACATTGCCTCTAGTAGGCCGTTGCTTTTCTGAAAATCGTAGTCTTTTTGCAGATCGTAATCGGCATCGCGAGTCATTTTAATGGCAAAGCAGCTCAACGAATCATAATCAAAGAACCCTTTTAGCAGGTCGTCTAAACAGAATCGAACTATATTATCTAATAAGATCAAAGTTGTACGTTGTGAATCTGAAGTCTCTGGAAGTTTGACAAAACGAGGGAGTTGTTCAGATGGGATCTCTAGTAAGGCATATTGAGAAGATCTATTACGGTTGATGTCGATGGCTAAATAGCTCTGATCATCTTTTAGGGTGTTGAGCAACAAGCTATCTTCGTTTAGCAATAAAGGGGTTAAGTGCGGGAGTATTTTCTTTCTAAAATATTTTCTAACCCATTCACTTTGTTCTGTGCTGATTTGCTGTTCGTTGACCAAAAAAATACGGTTACGTGCTAATTCCAATAATAAATCATTATAAAGTTCATGGAAGTGAACCTCTAGATCTCTGGTTTTGTTCTGCATTTGGGTCAGCAAGGTTTTGGGAACATTTGTTGACGGTGGATCTTTTAACAAGATCTTACGTTTTACATCAGCAAATCGGACTTTGTAGAACTCATCGAGATTTTTGGAGTAAATGCCCAAAAAACGGACCCTTTCGATCAATGGAACCGATTTATCTGCCGCTTCTTGCAGTACTCTTTCATTGAAAGATAACCAGCTAAGTTCTTTTGTGACATAGTCTTTTTCCATCGTTATGATTAGTCCTAGAATGCAGGTTATTGAGGCGGTATTTTAATTTAGAACAATAAGATTCACAAAATGCACGATCTTATTTTAAGAAATAAGGTGAACAAACTTGTTATTAGTATCAGTTGTTTAACGTTACTTGTAATATAACTGTCATCTAAGGTACATATTATGTCAGTAGCTAAAAAAAGGTAGATAAACAGATGGCTTCAGCCCAATTTTCATTGAAAGAACGCGACAAAAAAAGATGGTTGAAAGATCGTCTCGTCCGTTTTTCCGTGACATGTGGCGGCGTCAGTGTTTTAGCTGCTTTGGTTTTGATCTTTGTTTACTTGGCGATGGTTATTTTACCCGTATTTTCTGATACCGGTTTAGAGACGGCTCAAGTCGTTAAAACCGTTGGTGTAGAAGAGCCTATCGCTTTATCTGTTGATGAATATGGCCAACATGCATTTACCATCGAAAAATCTGGTTTGGTACAATTTTGGGATTTAGACTCTCAAAAAAAACACTCTTACTTTGAGCGTAGTGTTGTAACCAATCCAATAGCTTTTTCTCGAAATACCCCTTCTGAAAATTGGTTTGCCTTTGCGGATGGCGCAAGCAACATGACTTTTTTCTACCCAGAGTATAGTGCGCCTGTGCTGCAAAAGGGCACAGAGACAGAGCCAAAAATAGAACAGATCACGCTCCCTGAGCCTTTTTTACACGATGAACCTGCAAATGGTGCTGTGATCGAACAATTCGCGTTTTCTAAAAGTGGACGTGATATCACCGTTATTGCTCAGTTAACAGATCAGCGAGTCCTTGTTAAGTGGTACCAGAGTGATCTTGCAGGTGCATATACTTTTAAAAAAAGCCAATGGCTATCGGACAAGCTAGGTTTACAGCAACAGCTGCTCATTACCCCTGATGGGCAAACTCTATACCTAAGATCTCAATCTGATCTCGTGATATTAAAGCGATCGGACGTTGGTTTTGATGTTCGCGAAGTCATTGATCTTAGTTTGAATGATGCGAAGCACGCCGTTAAAAGCATCGATTTATTATCGGGTGCTTACTCCCTGTTAGTAACGCATCAGGACGGACAAGTTTCCCAATGGTTTGATGTGCTGAAAGATGAACAGCGTAGTCTGACTCACATCCGCGATTTCCAACTGGCTGAAGAAGTGCAATTTATTTTGCCGGATACTTACCGAAAGGGTTTCTACAGCTTCTATAAGAATGGCACATTACAAAGCCATTATACGACCAGCGAGAAGCTCTCTCTATTTGAACGAGCATTTGATAAATCACCTACATTAGCAGCCATGTCTGCTAATGAATTACATCTGGCAACGCTAATTGACAACAAAATAAGCGTGGCTAAGGTCGACAATGAATACCCACAAATTTCGTTTTCATCGCTGTGGCAAAAAGTTTGGTATGAAAGCTATCCAGAGCCTCAATATGTTTGGCAATCAACGTCTGCCAATGATGATTTTGAAGAGAAGTTCAGTTTAGTCCCTATCACTTTCGGTACCATCAAGGCGGCTCTGTTTGCCATGATGTTTGCAGTACCGGTTGCTGTACTCGGGGCTATTTATACCGCTTACTTTATGTCTCCACGGATGAGAAGAGTAGTGAAGCCTTCGATTGAACTGATGGAAGCTTTACCGACAGTTATCATTGGCTTTTTAGCTGGCTTATGGTTTGCCCCAATCGTTGAAACCCATTTAACGGCTGTATTTTCATTAATGGTGTTGCTGCCATTAAGTACGCTATTGACTGGGCTAGCTTGGTTCTGTTTACCTAAGGTGGTGACGAGTCGCTTCTCTAATGGCTGGCATGCGCTGATTTTGATACCCGTTTTGATTGTCACTGTGGTTGCGGTATTTGCTGGTGGCAGCAGCATTGAAGCTTTGTTGTTTGATGGTGATATTCGAACTTTCCTGGCTAGTTATGGCGTCGATTTTGATCAACGTAACGCGTTGGTCGTTGGTTTTGCTATGGGCTTTGCGGTCATTCCTACGATTTTCACCATTGCAGAAGATGCTATTTTCTCAGTACCTAAGCACCTGTCAGATGGATCATTAGCTTTAGGCGCAACAGCGTGGCAGACCCTGATTTACGTCGTATTACTCACGGCCAGCCCCGGTATTTTTTCAGCAATTATGATGGGGCTAGGGCGTGCTGTCGGTGAAACGATGATCGTTTTGATGGCAACAGGTAATACACCGATCCTCGATTGGAATATTTTGGAAGGGATGAGGACGTTATCGGCAACGATCGCTGTCGAATTGCCAGAATCTGAAGTGGGCGGGTCTCATTTCCGCTTGTTGTTCTTAGCTGCACTCCTGCTGTTTATTTTTACGTTCGCGGTGAACTCAGTTGCTGAGTGGGTAAGACAAAGATTGAGAGATAAATATCGTGCTCTGTAGTTTTGATGTTTTGTCTCATTGCGTGCTTGAATCTCGTTGTTTCACTAAGGACACTGAGCGTTGTGCTATTCATGAAAACGATGACAGTTTTGTTTATGTGGACAGCGTTCGAGGTTGGTGGTGATGGATAAGCTAAAATCATTAATATCTTGGATTAAATCTGGCTCTCCATGGATCTGGTTAACCGGCGGTGCAGTGAGTATTAGTATGCTTTCTGTTCTTGGTTTAATGTTATTGATTGGCTGGAAAGGGTTAACTTATTTTTGGCCGACCCCGCTGTACCAATGGCAAGTTGAGTCTAAAGATCTATCTTTGGTTGTCGACCTTGATGAAACGGTGTCAAAGCAAGATGTGCTAATTGGTCAGTTGTATGAACGAAAATACATTCCGATAGAACAGGTACCACAAGCTCATGATCTTTTATCGCCACAAAACATTTCTACTGGGTTAATACAGCGCTTAAATATCAAAGTCGCAAACAGAGAACTTTACCCTGCTGATTTTGTATCAATACTGGATGTGAATTTACTAGAGCCAACCACCCCCTCTGAATGGGCTGTGATTGAACGCAGTCGTGGTGGGTATTTCTTTGGTAAACCCGTTGGCTTTAAAACGGCTTCTGGAACCTTTTACTCGAACATTGACCAAAAGCTTGAAGACGGTTTGGCGTTTGCCGATACATTGCGTGAAGAAACGTCACGTGTTGTAAATCAAGAGATACGTAACGTTAGTTGGCAATTAGAAAATTTACGTTTAGAAAAGCGTAAGCTAGAGCTAAATGAGTCAGTGAGTGATGACTATCTTAAAACATATACAGAAACCAAACTTGAATTAAACCGTCAATTAGATGAAGCCGAATTAAAGCTGGAGCATCTCAGAACGCAATTGAATGTGGAAAGTTTGCTGGTGGAAGATATGACAGGCGAAAAGGTAGAAATACCGCTCAGTCATATACTGGATTACTGGTATCCCAATAAAATGTCTTATCCTGAAAAGGTCGGGCATTGGGGTAAGCAAGTTTGGAAATTCTTATCTGAAAATCCGCGAGACTCCAATTCTGAAGGCGGGGTTTTTCCTGCTATTTTTGGTACTGTGTTGCTTGTAATACTGATGTCGATCGTAGTGATGCCTTTAGGCGTTGTTGCGGCTATTTACCTACATGAGTACGCAAAAAGTAACGCATTGACTCGTTTAATTCGTATTGCCGTGATCAATTTGGCGGGTGTTCCATCGATCGTATATGGTGTTTTTGGTTTAGGCTTTTTTGTTTATACCATTGGCGGATCAATCGATAGCTTATTTTATGCAGAGCGTTTACCTGCTCCAACATTTGGGACTCCTGGACTGCTTTGGTCTGCACTGACTTTAGCGGTATTGACGCTTCCGGTTGTTATTGTGACAACAGAAGAAGGTTTGACGCGAATTCCTAGCTCTGTAAGACATGGCTCTTTAGCGCTTGGTGCAACTCAATTTGAGACGCTATGGCGTATTGTGTTACCGATGGCAAGCCCTGCGATTATTACGGGGTTAATATTAGCGATTGCTAGAGCTGCGGGAGAAGTTGCCCCATTGATGTTAGTAGGGGTTGTTAAACTCGCATCAAGTTTGCCTGTTGATAGTCAGTTCCCTTACATACACTTAGATAGAAAGTTCATGCATTTAGGCTTTCATATCTACGATGTTGGTTTTCAGACTTCGAATATCGAAGCGGCACGACCTTTAGTGTATGCGACTTCATTTTTATTGGTTACGGTTATCGTTGGACTGAATTTAACAGCCATCAATATCCGTAATAACTTGCGTGAAAAATACCGAACCTTAGGACAAGATTAAATGTTCTCGATTAATGAAACCTTGGGTTACCAAGCACCACTTGATGTTCACAACCTAAAGGATGAGCAAATTGCTATCTCGATTGAAGGGCTGAATCTTTATTATAAAGAGAGCCAAGCACTCGATGATATCTCAATGCAGATTCCTAAAGGACAAGTGACCGCATTTATCGGCCCATCTGGGTGTGGTAAGTCGACCCTATTACGCTGTATTAATCGTATGAACGATTTGGTTGAGGGGTGTAAGGTTTCAGGGAAAGTAAAACTTCATGGTAAGAATGTCTATCACCCTAAGGTTGATGTGGCTACATTGAGACGTCGTGTTGGAATGGTTTTTCAACGCCCAAACCCTTTCCCTAAGTCTATTTATGAGAATGTGGTTTACGGTTTGAGACTACAAGGCATGAGTAACAGTCGAGATCTCGATGATGCTGTTGAACGTTCTTTGCGCGCAGCTGCGCTATGGGACGAAGTGAAAGACCGATTGCATGAGAATGCCTTTGGTTTATCTGGCGGTCAACAGCAGCGTTTGGTCATTGCCCGTGCAGTGGCGATTGAACCAGAAGTTCTGTTGTTAGATGAACCGACATCAGCATTGGATCCTATCTCTACGTTGACCATTGAAGAGTTGATTAACGATCTGAAAACCCAGTATACCGTAGTGATTGTTACTCATAACATGCAGCAGGCTGCTCGTGTTAGTGATCACACTGCCTTTATCCATATGGGAAAATTGATCGAGTACTCAGATACGGATTCAATCTTTACGTCTCCATTGAAAAATCAAACAGAAGACTACATAACAGGTAGGTATGGCTAACGTTTAATCGGAGCCACTCAGAGCTAAGCCACTCTTATATCAATGGCTTGTTTCATTTCTTTTCAAGGAGCTGATATGCATTTCGGTCGTCATATTTCAGGGCAATTCAACGTAGAACTAGAGTCTATCCGTACTCATGTACTTACCATGGGCGGGTTGGTGGAGCAGCAACTTTCGTTTGCGATGCAAGCTCTCCATAAAGATGACGTGGAACTGGCCAAAAAAGTGATTCGTGACGATCACAAAGTGAATGCAATGGAAGTATCTATTGATGAGGCTTGCACTCGTATTATCGCCAAACGTCAGCCTACAGCGAAAGATCTACGTTTGATTATGGCGATCATCAAAACAATTACTGATCTCGAAAGAATTGGTGATGTTGCTTCTAAGATCGCTCAAGGCGCGATAGAGATTCCATCGACCAAAGAACAAAAGTTCCACGTATCGCTAGAGCCACTTTGTAGACAAGCGATCACTATGCTACATCAAGTCTTGGACGCATTTGCTCGAATGGATGTTGATGCTGCGGCTGAGGTTCATAAGCTTGATGACAAATTGGATGCTGAATACGAAGCGGTGATTCGTCAGTTAATGACTTATATGATGGAAGACCCTAAGAATATCCCCAACATCCTACAAGTGATGTGGTCAGCCCGCGCGATTGAGCGAGTGGGGGATCGTTGCCAAAATATATGTGAATACATTATTTATTTTGTGAAGGGTAAAGATGTACGTCACCTTGGCGATCAAAGCCTAGATGACGCGCTCAAATAGAACTTATCTTCAGAACCTAACGATGGCACCTAGGTTGAGGTTGATGGTCGTATCGTAAGGCACAAAGGTCTTATTATGATCAAAAATATTCATATCAAAACCAGCGCGTAGCCCAAGCACTGGTGTTGCTTGGTAAACGTAGGCACCGCCTAGACTTAAACCATGCGCTGTCTTCTCTTCTATTTCAGTTGAACGTGTTTTCGCACCGTCATAACTGGCCATTCCGATCTCAGCTTGAAAACCGTGAATTTGATTTCGCCCAAACATATTTTGAATACCAATACGGTAAGCATCCACTGTTTCATCATAGCGACTGCTGTCATACCAAAGGTGGGAGTAGCTTAAGTACAGTGCCCCCGAGTTTGCCACATCAGTAATACCCGCCTGGATCCCAAAACCATGATAAGCGCCGATTTTTACTTCAGGAGATAGGTGAAGGCCGTTTGAAAATGCAGATGTTGAAAATAAAGCGGAAGTGAGAAGGAGTGTTTTTAATTTCATGGTACCACCGAGGTAAATTTAGCTCTCCTTAGCATTATGTCGCTCCATGTGTAAAACCAGTGAAGCAATTGAATAACACTCATATTGTAATATTTTAGAAAGAGTAGGCTAATTCGTATTGGTTATATCGGTGATAATGCCTACTTATTGGTACGCATGATTACTTTGCTCACAACCCAAACAGATTGTGAACAAAGTGTTTAATTGATGGAAAGCTATTCTTAGAACTTGTATCCGACAGTGAAAGATAACTGATCGATGTCATAGTCATCCATCATGATGAAGTTGAAGCGTAGGTCGGTATAAAGACCGAAATCAAAATTTGCTCTAACTCCGGTGCCTAGCAATAGAGAAGTATTGTTGTCTTTGATACTCGCACTACCGTCAGGCGTATTTAACGTGATCTTTTCCTCTACACGAGCAAAACCAATAGCACCGTATGGCTTTACATCAAAGCCATTGAGGAAGAATGCATAGCCGATGTCTGTGTCTATTTTGAAGGTTGAAACTTTAGTCTCATATCCATAGCCTTCAAAATTTTCATCTTCTTTACTCGTATCTGATGAGATATTCACACCAAAGATTCGGTTAATGTCATAACCATATTCGAGCTTTAACCCATTACCTAAATCGCTTCGAGAGAAATTTGAATCTAGATGATCGACTTCACTAGAAACAATACCGAAACCAATACGATGTCCAGAATAGTCTTTCTGAGCATAAGCTGATGAAGCAGAAGTGATTGCGATAACGGTTAGTGCTGTAGTTAGTAATTTCATATAAATAACGCTCTTAATGTTTAATTATTGCATCCTTATATTTGATTGACTCCCTGTCGATGGAGTGAATATTAAACAGTGTTATATTTTTAAGCTAAATAGGTTCTCGTATATCTGTAATAAGCATTACTTATTAATTTGTTGTAGTAGCGCATCTTTGATTACATCGAAAAGCCAGGATATGAGAGGGTTATTGCGGTTTTTAGTGTGTATGTGGCTGTAAACGCTGATATTTTTGTGTTTAGTGTCAAGATCTACATCTATAGCTCGCAGCGTTGGGTAGTTATCTATGGGGAATAGGTTGGAATGTGGCATGTACATATCTGAGTTCGCCACGACATCGATGATAGCCATCAAAATCTCGGAACGAAAGCCAATACTGTGTGGAATTGAACGTGACTCTAATATGTTGGCTGCATGGCTAAAATTGTCGTTCCAGCCAGGAGATATCATTGATGCTATTTCATAACCTGCTAACTCTTCGGGACTGACTGAAGCTTGCTTTATCGGATGATCCTTTCTTACAAATAATCGGCCGGTAATTTCCACCAGTTTTTTTACATAAATCTCTTTTGATGTAAAAGGAAGCTCGTAAGCAACGCCTAATAGAACCTCTCCTTTCTGTATATCTTCACAAGATGAGGTAGACCAACTTACAAGCTCGAGTTTTGAATTTGGTGCTTGTCTCATAAGCTCTTTATATAAGGTACCGGATAAACAAGCTAGTACTACAGGTGATAACGCTATCTTTAAGGGGTAGTCAATTTCACTTGGATTAAATCGATTGGATGCATTCACAGCGGTCATTAGGCCATCAAAGTGTGGTGTTATTTCATTGATGAGTTGCTCACTGAATGAGGTAGGTTGCAGGCCACCATGAACCTTTACGAAGAGGTCATCATTGAAGTGATATCTTAGCTTCTGTAGGGCTTGGCTGACTGCTGGCTGTGAAACAAAGAGTCGCTCCGCAGCCTTTCTGGTGTTTTTTTCTTGATAAACAATGAGGAATGTTCGTAACAGGTTTAAATCAAGAGTACTGAATAAGTCTTTAGCCATATCTATCCATGAAAATTTTCGGCACTATTAAATCTAATATACGTCAGTTAGTTAGATTAGTCGCGAGGTTCTCTTAGATTTGTGTTAGTGATTATTGCCCTAAACAATGAGGGCTTCTCTTACATCGGATATCTTATTAGCGTCGGTCACTGGGATCTGATAATCATCAATATCATCACTGCCCATTTGAGCACTTGAGTTGTTTTCCATTAGGCTTGGTCTTGTTGATTTTCCTGAAAGGTGAAGAGCTGGCACTTGGGTATTGCTTTGAATAATCTTAGCATTTGTTGCGTTGACGCCAGCCCCAGCCATGATATCGATTCTGCTATCGGCTTGTTTGACCATTGCTGCCAATACATCGATGCCTTGCTCTGCATTAACAGCAAGCCCTGACGTTAGGATTCTTTCGCATCCAAGTGTAATGATTTGTTCTAATGCTACTTGGTAGTCAGAACTTTGATCAATGGCTCTGTGGAACGTAATTCCAAGCTTTAATGAGTGCGCTTTGTCAGCCAGTTGCTGCATTTTTGGCATATCAATACTTCCATTAGGCTCTAACACGCCAAGTACGACCCCATTTACCCCGGCACTTGCACAAGCTTCAATATCTTCAAGCATACAGAGCATGTCGTCATCATCGAAAATGAAGTCGCCTTGTCTTGGCCGTATCATGGCATATACTGGAACTGACGAAACTTTTGCTGCTTGCTTCATCATTCCGAAGCTTGGAGTTAACCCGCCAAGTGACAAGGAAGAGCAAAGCTCAATTCGATTCGCACCGCCAGATAGTGCGTTATGTAGAGATTCTAAGTTATCGATACAGACTTCAATTTCGGTGTTCATCAGATTTATTCGTTCAAAAAGTTATTGATGAAATAATAGCAATCTAGATGTGATTCTGAATAGATGTTTGAAGAGGGAAATAGGGGTAAAGTTTTGCTTTGCAGTTACCCCTATTCATTGTGAGAAAGGGAATGGATTAAAGCGTGTAAAAACAAAAAGCCCGAAGCGTTAACTTCGGGCTTTTAATAGGACTTTACTTCTTAACTGATTGGCGGTGCGCTTTGCGCTATTAGCTTATGCTTTATTTCTCTTTATAGAGAGTCTTCCAACCATTAACCCGCGTTGAGTTCGGGCTTAAGAGGTAATTACTTGCTTAGGTCGCCAGCGTGCTCAGATAGGAATGCTGCAACACCTTTTGGAGATGCGTCCATACCTGATTTACCTTCTTCCCATTGTGCAGGACAAACTTCACCGTTCTTCTCGTGGAAGTTTAGTGCGTCTACCATACGTAGCATTTCGTCGATGTTACGACCTAGTGGAAGATCGTTCACTACTTGATGACGTACAAGACCGTCTGCGTCGATTAGGAAAGAACCACGGAAAGCAACGCCTGCTTCTGGGTGCTCAACATCGTATGCTTTGCAGATTTCGTGCTTAACGTCAGCAACTAGAGGGTATTTAACTTGACCGATACCGCCATCAGCGATAGCAGTGTTACGCCATGCGTTGTGAGAGAATTGTGAATCGATAGAAACACCGATTACTTCAACGCCTTTAGCTTGGAAATCTTCAAGACGGTTGTCGAAAGCGATTAGCTCTGAAGGACAAACGAAAGTGAAGTCTAGTGGGTAGAAGAAAACTACCGCTTTCTTACCTTTAGTGAATTCTGCGAAGTTGAAGTTATCAACGATCTCGCCGTTACCTAGAACAGCTGCTGCAGTAAAGTCAGGGGCTTGACGACCTACTAGTACCATTTGGAATCTCCTAAAAAATTAGTTGGCCCAACACATCTTTGTTTGAGCTCCGTTTCTACGGGACAAACTATAGTACAATCGGTACTATAGAAAAAAGCGAATTAAATAGATTAAGTTAATCGAAAAAAGCGATAAGCTTATTCTTTGCTCAGTCCTTAGGTCTGCTGACCTTTGTCCAACTTATCCTACTCATATTACAAAGTAATTTCATGAATAAATGGCCAAGTCTTAAGCAACTTTATTATCTCGTTACTCTTCACGAAACACGCCACTTCAGCGATGCTGCTGATCGCTGTTTCGTCAGTCAATCCACGCTAAGTAAAGGTATTCAAAACCTCGAAGAGCTGATTGGTTGCCCTTTGTATGAGAAAAAAGATAAAAAGAGTCCATTAGTATTTACACAAGCGGGTGAGCTGGTGGTTAAGCATGGTCGAGAGCTACTGGCGAAAGGGCAAGACCTTGTTGAGCTCGGAAACTTATGCAATGGGGATGCAATGCAAGGGCAGCTACGAGTAGGGTGTATTCCTACCATCGCGCCGTTCTTGTTGTGCGATTTAGTACAAGAAGTTAACCAACGCTTTCCACAGTTAAATTTGCTGTTACGTGAAGACACAACAACTAACTTATTAGCAGCGCTGCGTCATGGTGAGTTGGATGTTTTGATTTTGGCTTTGCCTGTCGATATCGACAACATGGAGAGCCAAGTTGTTGGGCAAGACCCATTCAGAATGGTGATCAGTCGCAATCAAGCAGATGGCATTCGTGTTCCGATTAAATACGATGACTTACCAGATGAGTCTGTATTTTTGTTGGAGAATGAGCACTGCTTAACCGAGCACGCGGTATCAGCCTGTAAGCTAACCGACAAAGAGAAGATAAACCCGTTCACCGCCACAAGCCTACATACATTGGTACAAATGGTGGCCAATGGTTTAGGAACTACCTTTATTCCACAAATGGCTATCGACCATGGCTTACTGGAAAATCAAAACCTAGTGGTTATTGATCCTCCTGGTCAGCAAGCGTACCGAGATATCGGCCTTGTATGGCGCCCGAGCTCTTCGCGTCTCGAGACATTCCACCAATTAGCTGATGTGGTTTCTGAGTTGTTGTAATAACTAGAACATCAAATAGATAAAATAAAAAGAGCGGCCATTTTAGCCGCTCTTTTTATTTATTTTAGAAGAAAAACGCCACAAACTGTGGCGTTGGAAATTTATTTACAGCGTTAGATTTTGAAAAAACTCAGTAAGTCTTTTTGTTTCACTGCTAATGAAGATAACTCCTCACTCGCTTGTTTGCTTTGTTCGATTCCTGAAACATTTTGGTGAACGATATCAAAGGTCAAAGAAACATTTTGTGAAATATCCTGTGTGACTCCTGATTGCTCTTCAGATGCTGTTGCTACTTGTGTATTCATATCTGAAATCAGGCCAACAGACTCCGTTATTGATGCGAATGCCGTTCTAAGCTGTTCGCTGTAATGACGCGACTCGACGGCTAACGATAGGTTAGATTGCATGAACTGGTTGGCATCTTTTGCCTGTGCTTGAAGTCGAGAGATTATCTCTTGAATATCGACAGTTGATTGTTGTGTTTTAGCGGCCAGAGAACGAACTTCATCAGCAACGACAGCAAAACCACGCCCTTGCTCACCAGCTCGTGCTGCTTCAATTGCCGCATTTAACGCAAGCAAATTCGTCTGTTCGGAAATCGAGTTGATCACTTCAATAACAGTCCCGATCTCTACCGAGTACTCTTGCAGTTGATTGACGATGTTTGATGTTTCTTCGATTGAGTCTTCAACCTTGCGAGATATATCATCGGATGCATCGAGTGAAACTCCCCCCTCTTTGACATTGGAAGTTGCACCCGTTGCCGCGTTCTCAGCACTAGCAGCGTTGTGGCTGACTTCATTCGCAGTACTAGAGAGCTCATTGATGGCAGTTGCTATTTGTTCCATTTGACTCAGCTCTTGTTGAGCGTTCCCCTCGGTTTGGCTCATTACGGCTGTTAACTCGACTGAAGCTGCTGAAACGTTGTCTGAAATTTGGTGGAATCCATCGATGATGCGACGTAGTTCTTGGCGCATTTCTAAAATGTTGGCGTATATACCCGTTTCTTTACCTGTTACTGGAATCTGTTTTGAAAGATCGCCTGAAGCAACTTCTTCGACAATCGATTGAATCTCGCTAGGCTCCCCTCCTACAACTTTCCATACGCTTCGGTAAATGGAGATTGCAATGCCAAGGGCGATAGCGATAACAATGATTGAAAGTGCACCTAAGATAAATTGAGCATTTGAAAATCGTTCAACCATGCTTGGTCCTACAGAGTCTTGTTTTGACTTTGTGGATAGTTTGATTTCTTCAATTGTTTTTGCTGCGTTGCTACCAGCAACATCAAGGGTGCCAGAAACGATGCGGTTTCGTTCATTTATCGTGTCAACGACTTCTGAAAATGTCAGACGGTAGGCTTTAAAAGCGGTATTAAAATCAGTTAAGTATCGAATTTGCTCGTTCGACATTAGTTGAGATTCTATTGTTTCCACAAGCAACGCTGCTGATGCAAATTCTTTTTCTGCTCGCTGAGCATCTTCTGTGTTGTTACTGGTCAGAAATTTAGAAGCATATAATCTTGATAGCAATACGTGTTGTTGAAGTTGTCCTGAACTGACTGCAACCTCTAAATCCTCTTCAGCAGATGCTTGAGTCATCAAGTTAGTCACTGCTTGTCGCATTTTTAAACCTGATGGGTCTAAGCTCTCTTTTACTAAGCTATTTCTAGTATTGACCAGTTGAACAACTTGGCTAAACCCTTGGCTATACTGTTTAAGCTGCTTCTCTATCGCTAAGAACTCATTTTTATGGAGGTCGTCAAGATGAGCCTCTAACACTTCATCGATCAATTGAATTGATGTAGTGATGCGCTTGTCCAGTTCTGAAGCATGCGATGCAACAGGGTCCTTTATATATTTTAATGCAGATAAACGAGCTTCCAATATGTTGGCTTGGATTCGCCCTGTGGATACGCTTGTTAATGCGAGGGAACGATAGATGTTAAATCCATCACTCGATTGATAAAAGCGCAATGAAGCAACGACTGAAATAACCAAAATTAGCGCAAGAATTACGCCAAAACCCAAGGACAGCAATTTCTTTAAACTCATACGTATCATTCCCAGAAAGGCAGTTTGTTTTTATTGTTAACAAATTTTTACATTATCCAAACGATAGATATATCAATAAATCCAATTAGAGCCTTACATTCTCATATATAAGAACAATAAGTGAGTTCGGTTTATTGAGAGGCTTGAACTTTGGAACTGGTCTCTAAGAAGAAATGAGGGATACAGTGAGTTTCACAGTGAATATGTGATTGTTGGACATGTAAAGAGCCTTGGATTGAAAGGCTCTAGGGGGATAGCAGATAGAACAACGTTGGCTAACTTTCGACTTCTTCCGGTTCTACTTCTTCTTGGAGTTCGAGTAGATTGATCGCTATCGTGACGAAGTCGCTATCAGTGATAATCCCTATTAATTCGTGGTCATCGACAACAGGTAAACAGCCCACTTTGTGCTTTTGCATATAAACAGCTGACTCTTTCAATCCAGCTCGCGGCTCTACCGACATAACGCTTTTGTGCATGATATCGTTGAGTGGTGTCGCAAGAGTAAATGATTGAGCTTGTGGGATGTTTTGTAGACTAGATTCTTGAGCGGCAAGAACGTCACGTTGTGTTACGACGCCTAATAATTTTCTGTCGGCATCTACAACTGGGATATGGCGGATATCAAGCGCTTCCATCATGTGCTTAGCATCGGCCAGTGAGTGTGAGCGCAATAGGGTATGAGGGTTGCGAGTCATCATATCTTCAACCTTGATCATACGAACCTCCTTCTTTTTTATTTGTTGCTATTACTATAGTTTTTTATCCAAAAAATAACTGAGACCTGACGCATTTTTGGGCGAGTTTTATGCAACTAATTCTTTAGTTTGAGGAGGTGAATCGTTAGCTTTATTTTACGCCTCTTTACAATAATCCAGTGCTGTAAACCTTGCTATTGCGGCTCGTGTGCCTATACTAGCCCACTGCGAAATTTTTAGTCGTGTTTGTCATCAGTTCCCGGTAATGAATTACTTATCGTAACGATCGATTAGCAAGCATGATTTATTATTCGTCAACGGCACGAATCTCATCAACTAAGACAAGACTAGACACATGCAAGTTTCAGATTTTCACTTTGACCTACCAGATGAACTTATTGCTCGTTACCCTCAAGAAGAGCGTACAGCAAGCCGCCTGCTTAAATTAGACGGCAATAATGGCAACCTGACGGATGGTTCGTTTAAAGACGTTTTAGACTTGGTTGAGCCGGGCGATCTTGTCGTTTTCAATAATACTCGAGTTATTCCTGCTCGCGTGTTCGGTCGCAAGGCATCAGGCGGTAAGCTTGAAGTGTTGGTTGAACGAATGCTCGACGAGAAGAGTATTCTAGCCCACGTTCGTTGTTCTAAATCTCCTAAACCAGGCACTAAATTGTTTCTTGGTGAGAATGACGAGTATGAAGCTGAAATGGTAGCGCGTCATGATGCGTTGTTTGAAATCCATTTCACTTCCGACCAAAGCGTATTAGAAATTCTTAACAGTGTTGGTCACATGCCACTGCCACCTTACATCGATCGTCCTGATGAAGACGCAGATAAAGAGCGTTACCAGACGGTTTACAATGAGAAGCCCGGTGCCGTTGCTGCGCCAACAGCTGGCCTTCACTTTGATGACAAGCTAATGGCTGACATGAAAGCTAAAGGTGTAGAGTTTGCTTACGTGACACTTCACGTAGGTGCGGGCACATTCCAACCAGTAAAAGTTGATAATATCAATGATCATCACATGCATGCTGAGTACGTTGAGGTACCGCAAGAAGTGGTTGATGCCGTTGCTGCAGCAAAAGCTCGTGGCGGTCGTATTATTGCCGTTGGTACAACATCAGTGCGCTCACTAGAAAGTGCAGCGCAAGATGCACTGAAGAAGGGCACCGAATTAGTTCCTTTCTTTGGCGATACAGAAATTTTCATCTTCCCTGGTTATGAATATCAGTTGGTGGATTGCTTGATTACCAACTTCCACTTACCAGAATCAACACTGATTATGTTGGTGAGTGCATTTGCTGGCTACGACAATGTGATGGGCGCATACGATCACGCAGTGAAGAGCGAATATCGCTTCTTTAGCTACGGTGATGCGATGTTCATCAATAAGAAAACGAGCTAATCTAACTCGTTATAAACGATATAAAAAGAATTTACGGGTGCTAGCAGTAAGCTAGGAGTTGGGCAGAGTGTCTGTCTAATCTCTCGCAGGGAATACGCGACCGCTCCTCATAGAACTCGCGAGATTGAACTTATGTTTAGCTTAAGGTTCTGAATTATCAGTCAGATTGTTTCTCTGGCATATTGGAGGCTTCGTGAAATTAAAATACGAACTTAAAAAAACAAACAGCGGCGCACGTCGTGGTCAACTTCAGTTTGAACGTGGTACCGTTGAAACACCAGCATTCATGCCAGTAGGTACTTACGGTACGGTAAAAGGTATGACGCCTGAAGAAGTGAAAGACACCGGTGCTGAAATCCTACTAGGTAATACGTTCCATCTATGGTTACGCCCTGGTCAAGAAATCATGAAGCTGCACGGTGACTTGCACGATTTCATGAACTGGAAAGGACCTATCCTGACTGATTCAGGCGGTTTCCAAGTATTCAGCCTAGGTGCGACGCGTAAAATCACTGAAGAGGGTGTTCACTTCCGTAACCCTGTAAACGGTGACAAGATCTTCATGGACGCTGAAAAGTCGATGGAAATCCAAAAGGATCTAGGCTCAGACATCGTAATGATCTTTGATGAATGTACGCCTTACCCTGCGACGCATAAAGAAGCTAAAGACTCGATGGAGATGTCTCTTCGTTGGGCTCAACGTTCACGCGATCACTTTGATAAGCAAGAAAACCCGAACTCACTGTTCGGTATTGTACAAGGTGGCGTATACGAAGACCTTCGTGATGTGTCCGTTAAAGGCCTAACAGAAATTGGTTTTGACGGTTACGCTGTTGGCGGCCTAGCTGTAGGCGAACCAAAAGAAGACATGCACCGTATTCTTGAGCACACATGTCCTCAATTACCTGAAGATAAGCCACGTTACCTAATGGGCGTAGGCAAACCTGAAGACTTGGTTGAAGGTGTTCGTCGCGGTATCGACATGTTTGACTGTGTAATGCCAACGCGAAATGCACGTAATGGCCACCTATTTGTAACTGAAGGTGTGATCAAGATCCGTAATGCGAAGCATAAAATGGATACAACACCACTAGATTCAGAGTGTGACTGTTACACTTGTAAGAACTATAGCAAGTCGTACTTACACCATTTGGATCGTTGTAATGAGATCCTAGGTGCTCGACTGAACACGATTCATAACCTGCGTTTCTACCAGCGAGTAATGTCAGACATTCGTCAGTCTATCGATGAAGATCGCTTTGAAGAGTTCGTTGCAGAGTTCTACGCAAGAATGGGGCGTGAAGTGCCACCACTAGGTAAAGAATCTTAGTATTTCTTTTTTTGCGAGCCCCATCTCTCTTCCGAGAGTTGGGGCTTGAAAATAAAGGGGTGCAACCCAATTAGACAAACAATTACGAAAATATAATAGAGGATGTTTTAAATGTTTATTTCTCAAGCTCACGCAGCAGCAGAAGGTGCACCAGCAGGCGGCGGTTTCGAAATGCTTATCATGCTAGGTATGTTTGCTGTGATCTTCTACTTCATGATCTACCGTCCACAAGCTAAGCGTGTTAAAGAGCATAAGAACCTTATGTCTTCAATGGGCAAAGGCGATGAAGTTCTTACAAGCGGTGGCTTAATCGGTAAGATTACTAAGATTGCTGAAGACAGCGACTACGTTGCTATCGAATTGAACGCAAACAACGAAGTAGTTATCAAGAAAGACTTCGTTACAGCAGTGCTACCAAAAGGTACTCTGAAATCTCTATAAACAGCTAGAGGATCCTCGCTGTGCTAAACCGTTATCCGTTATGGAAGTATTTGATGGTGATGTTTGCCATCGCTATTGCTGCGTTATACGCACTTCCAAATATATACGGTGAAGATCCGGCAGTTCAAGTTACAGGGGCGCGCGGCGCCTCTGTAGATCTGTCTACGCTGGATGCTGTCACCGATGCTCTTGAAGCAGAGAGCCTTTCTACTAAATCCGTTGCTCTAGAGAACGGTTCCATTCTTGTTCGCTTTAACGATACAGATACGCAAATTAGTGCCCGTGATATCATCACAGAAGCACTAGGTGATGATGTTATCGTTGCTTTAAACTTAGCGGCTTCAACTCCTGATTGGCTTGAATCTATTGGTGCTGCACCAATGAAGCTCGGTCTTGACCTACGTGGCGGTGTTCACTTCTTAATGGAAGTGGATATGGATGCTGCAATGGAAAAGCTGGTTGGCCAACAAGAAGAAGCGTTCCGCAGTGAACTTCGTGAAGAAAAGATTCGTTACCGTGCAATTCGCCCATCAGGTAAAGATGCGGTTGAAGTGATTCTGCGTAACGAAGAGCAGCTTGCTGAAGCGAAATCGCTACTGCAATCTAAACACCAAGACATGACGTTCGTCGATTCTGCATCTAACGGTCGTTTTTCTTTGGTTGCAAACTTCACAGAAGCTCGTCTTCAAGAAATCCGTAACTACGCGGTAGAGCAAAACATCACTATCCTACGTAACCGTGTTAATGAACTTGGTGTAGCTGAGCCTTTGGTTCAACGTCAAGGTGCTAGCCGTATCGTAGTGGAATTGCCTGGTGTTCAAGACACGGCGCGCGCTAAAGAAATTCTTGGTGCGACGGCAACACTTGAATTCCGTGAAGTGGATAGCAGTGCTGATTTAGCCGCTGCCGCTTCTGGTCGTGCCCCTGCGGGTAGCGAAATCAAGCAAGATCGTGATGGTCGTCCTGTTGTACTTCAGAAGCGCGTTATCTTAGGCGGTTCAAGTATTACTGACGCAAGCTCAAGTGTTGATGAATATGGTCGTCCACAAGTTAACATCTCGCTAGACAGCGAAGGTGGTAGCAAGATGTCTGCGTTCTCTCGTCAGAATATCGGTAAGCTAATGGCAACGGTATTTGCAGAGTATAAAGACAGCGGTCGTAAAACGCCTGAAGGCCGAGTGATTCTAAGTAAGCACGAAGAAGTGATTAACCAAGCGACGATTCAATCTGCACTTGGCCGTAACTTCCGTATTACAGGTATCGACTCAACGGCTGAAGCTCATAACTTGGCACTTCTACTACGTGCTGGTGCATTGATTGCGCCTATCTCGATTGTAGAAGAACGTACGATTGGTCCATCTATGGGGCAACAAAACATCGATATGGGTATCATGGCGATGGTTTGGGGTATGGCTGCAGTAATGCTGTTTACACTGCTTTACTACCGAACTTTCGGTCTGATCGCGAACGTCGCTCTGATGGCTAACCTTGTGTTGATTATTGGTGTCATGTCGATGATTCCTGGCGCGACAATGACGCTACCAGGTATTGCCGGTATCGTATTGACGGTTGGTATGGCAGTCGATGCCAACGTTCTTATCTTTGAGCGTATACGTGAAGAACTTCGAGATGGACGCAGTCCACAACAAGCAATTCACCAAGGCTATGCAAAC
Organism: Vibrio sp. R78045; assembly: GCF_042466085.1. Classification (NCBI taxonomy): domain Bacteria; kingdom Pseudomonadati; phylum Pseudomonadota; class Gammaproteobacteria; order Vibrionales; family Vibrionaceae; genus Vibrio; species Vibrio sp. R78045. The sequence continues at coordinate 1,220,752 of NZ_JAXHBS010000018.1, read as the reverse complement.
GCATTTAGTACAATCGCCGATGCCAACATCACCACACTACTGACAGCAATCATTCTGTTTGCTGTAGGTACAGGTGCGATTAAAGGCTTCGCGGTAACGTTATCAATCGGTATCTTGACTTCAATGTTTACAGCTATTGTCGGAACACGTTGTATCGTGAACCTGATGTATGGCGGCAAACGCGTTAAGAAACTGTCGATCTAAGGCTAGGAATTAATATGTTTCAGATTCTAAAAGCAGAAAAAATGATCGACTTTATGCGTTGGTCAAAGGTTGCCTTTGTATTCTCTATCTTGATGATTGGTACTGCTATCTTCACCTTAACAACGAAGTCGTTGAACTGGGGTTTAGATTTTACCGGCGGTACGCTGATTGAAGTGGGTTTCGAGCAACCAGCAAACCTACCTGACATTCGAAGTGCACTAGAAGCTGAAGGCTTTGGTGATGCTACGGTTCAGAACTTTGGTTCTGCGCGTGAGGTAATGGTTCGTCTACGTCCACGTGACGGTGTTGCAGGCGAAACGCTTGGTAACCAGATCCTGACTGCAATTAAAGATGGTACTGGTGAGCAAGTTGAAATGCGCCGTATCGAGTTCGTTGGTCCAAACGTGGGTGATGAACTAACAGAAGCTGGTGGTCTTGCTATTCTAGTTTCTCTTATCTGTATCTTGATCTACGTGTCAGTGCGATTTGAATGGCGTTTGGCTGCAGGTGCTGTATTAGCCCTAGCACACGACGTTATCATCACACTAGGTGTGTTCTCTCTAATGCAAATTGAGGTAGACCTTACAATCGTAGCAGCCTTGCTGACGGTGGTCGGTTACTCCCTCAACGATACCATAGTGGTATTTGACCGGATTCGTGAGAACTTCCGTAAGATGCGTAAGGGTGAAGCACCTGAAGTACTGAACAGCTCAATCACACAAACATTGAGCCGTACATTGATCACTTCTGGTACAACGTTATTCGTAGTTATCGCACTGTTTGTTCAGGGCGGAGCTATGATTCACGGCTTCGCAACCGCACTTCTACTGGGTATTACGGTTGGTACATACTCTTCTATCTACGTTGCATCTGCACTGGCTATGAAGTTGGGTATTACGCGTGAACACCTAATGCCACCGCAAGTGGACAAAGAAGGTGAAGAGTTTGACGAGATGCCTTAGGCCTTGGCTTAATAAGTTTCGCTAAACAAAAAAACCGCTGCCTAGTCAGCGGTTTTTTTACGTCTGTATTTTGTCGATAAGCTCAATGCAATTCATCAGCGAAGTGTGTTGTGCTCATCGCGACTAACCGCCATCTTGCTCGTAGCTCGTATCACAGATACAAAAAAGCCCCGCAATAGCGAGGCTTTGAAAATCTTCTGCTCTTAACTAAAGAGCATTAACGTAAGGTCTGAATTACTTCAGCATACCTTCGTTAGAGTTTTCACGAACGTGCTTAAGAATAGACTTAACACCACGAGCGCTTGAAGCAACAACATTACCAGACGTCATGTAATCAGTACCGCCAGCAAAGTCAGTCATGATAGCACCAGCTTCACGAGCGATTAGATCGCCAGCAGCTAGATCCCATGGCTTAAGACCAAGTTCTAGGTAACCGTCAACACGACCAGCCGCTAGGTAACATAGGTCAAGAGCTGGAGAACCAGTACGACGGAAGTCAGCGCAATCTACGAATAAAGCTGAGATGATTTTCATGAAAGATTCAGAGTGTTGTTTTTGCTTGAATGGGAAACCAGTCGCTAAAACAGTACCTTGAAGGTCTTTAAGTTGAGTAACACGCATACGAGCGTTGTTAAGTTGAGCGCCAGCGCCACGTTGAGCAGTGAATAGCTCGTTTAGCATTGGGTCATAAACACAAGCAACTTCTGTACGACCGTTCATACGAACAGCAATAGATACAGAGAAGTGAGGGAAACCTTTTACAAAGTTGTTGGTGCCATCTAGTGGGTCAACGATCCATTGTACGTCAGAGTCTTTACCTTCAGTCAGGCCTGACTCTTCAGAAATAATGCTGTGCTCTGGGTAAGATGATTTGATTGTCTCAATAATCATGTACTCAGCTTCTTGAGCAATGTTAGTAACGTAATCGTTGTTACCTTTTAGAGATGTTTCGATCTTATCAGTTGTTTCAAGAGATTTAGCAATATGGTTGCCAGCTTTACGCGCAGCGCGTATCGCAATGTTTAGCATTGGATGCATATGGTTTTTCCCACAAGATGTTAAAGAACAATTTAAAGCGGCGGCGAGTATACCAAAGTTTCCGTAAAAGGGAAGTGGTTATTTTTTGAACTCTTGGTTTCACATTCCGTTAAGGGTCTGACCATTTTACTTTGCTATGTGTTAATATCTCGCGATTATTTTTAAAGTGGTGTCATATAGCATGTTAGACAATGTAAAAGTCGTTCTGGTTGGTACGTCTCATTCGGGAAATATCGGCTCAGCAGCTCGCGCAATGAAAGTGATGGGTTTGAGTCAGTTGGTTCTTGTAGACCCTCAATGTGAAGTTGACGAGCAGACCTTAGCACTGGCTGCGGGTGCAGGTGACATCGCAGAAAACGCGACCATTGTTTCTACTCTAGAAGAAGCAGTAAAAGACTGTGGTTTGGTTGTAGGCTCAAGTGCTCGTTCTCGTACGCTTGAGTGGCCAATGCTTGAGCCTCGCGAGTGTGGCGAAAAGTTTGCCGTTGAAGGTCAAAAATATCCAGTCGCATTAGTGTTCGGTCGTGAACGTACTGGCTTAACGAATGACGAGTTGCAGAAATGTCACTATCACGTATGTATCCCTGCTAACCCAGAATACAGCTCATTAAATCTAGCGATGGCGGTACAGACTCTGAGCTACGAAGTTCGTGTTGCACACCTTGATATGGTGGCTAGCCAATATCAGCCACAACAACAAGATGACTACCCACGTCACGAAGAACTAGAAATGTTCTATGAGCACCTTGAAAAAGTGATCATTGATACCCAATTTATCTCTAAGGATAAGCCGGGTCAGGTGATGAACAAGTTACGTCGTCTATTCAGCCGTGCTCGCCCAGAGCTTCAAGAGATCAACACTTTGCGCGGTATTTTGACTTCGATTGAGAAGAGTAAATCGGGCAAATAAATCCCATACAACCTCTAGGGATGAATACTTGACTAAAATAGTCAACTAAATACTTGACCAATTTAGTCGGGTATGGGAAAATTCCAACCACATAAACAATGTGGATACGGTGTGATATGAAACTTACATCTAAAGGAAGATATGCGGTAACAGCTATGCTAGATGTAGCACTGCATTCGCAAAAAAGCCCAGTTCCTCTGGCTGATATTTCAGAGCGACAAGGCATCTCGTTATCTTACTTAGAACAACTCTTTTCTAAGTTACGTAAAGCTGGCTTAGTTGCTAGTGTTCGCGGCCCTGGTGGTGGTTACCGCTTAGGTGCTGAAGCGAGCGACATTGCTGTCGGAACTGTTATTGCAGCAGTAGACGAATCAGTGGATGCAACCAAGTGTCACGGTCGAGCAGATTGCCAAGGTGGTAGTCGTTGTTTAACTCACACTCTTTGGCGTGATTTAAGCTCCCGAATCAGCAGCTTCTTAAATGACATTACGCTCGGTGAGCTAATGAAAGATAACGAAGTTTTAGAGATTTCTGATCGTCAAGATATCGATCTTGCGGTTAATAATGGTTTTGCACATAAAAATACGAGCACTACAACGATTAGTGCAGCACCTCACGGTGTTAATGCCCGCTCTTAGCGGTCAGTTTTTACATTGGAGTAGAAAATGAAACTGCCTATTTACTTTGACTATTCAGCTACATGCCCAGTCGATCCACGTGTTGCTGAAAAAATGGTTCAGTGCATGACGATGGACGGTAACTTCGGTAACCCTGCATCTCGTTCACACCGTTACGGCTGGCAGGCAGAAGAATCAGTAGATAATGCTCGTGAGCAAATTGCCGATCTACTAAATGCAGACCCACGTGAGATTGTTTTCACGTCAGGTGCTACAGAGTCAGACAACCTTGCTATCAAAGGTGCAGCGCACTTTTACGAGAAGAAAGGTAAGCACGTAATCACGTGTAAAACAGAACATAAAGCGGTTCTTGATCCATGTCGCCAACTAGAACGTGAAGGTTTTGAGGTGACTTACCTTGAGCCTGAAGCAAACGGCATCATTGATTTAGACAAGCTACAAGCAGCAATGCGTGAAGATACGGTTCTTGTTTCTATCATGCACGTAAACAACGAGATTGGTGTAATCCAAGATATCTCTGCAATCGGCGAATTATGTCGTTCACGCAAGATCATCTTCCACGTTGATGCGGCTCAGTCTGCGGGTAAAATCCCACTAGATGTAAAAGAGATGAAAGTTGACCTTATCTCTCTTTCTGCACACAAAGCATACGGCCCTAAAGGCATTGGTGCTTTGTACGTTCGTCGTAAGCCACGTATTCGTCTTGAAGCACAGATGCACGGTGGAGGTCACGAACGTGGTTTCCGTTCTGGTACGCTTGCTACTCACCAAATCGTGGGTATGGGTGAAGCTTTTGCTGTCGCTAAACAAGACATGCAGAAAGATTATGACCACGCACTAGCACTTCGCGAGCGTCTATTGAAAGGGGTTCAAGATCTAGAAGCAGTAACGGTAAATGGCGACTTAGATCAACGTGTACCACATAACCTAAACGTGAGCTTTGCTTTCGTTGAAGGTGAATCTCTGCTTATGTCTTTAAAAGACTTAGCGGTATCATCAGGTTCTGCATGTACATCAGCGAGTCTTGAGCCTTCATACGTTTTACGCGCTCTTGGCTTAAACGATGAACTGGCACACAGCTCAGTACGTTTTTCATTCGGCCGTTTCACTACGGAAGAAGAAATCGACTACGCGATTGCACAAATCCGTGTAGCAGTAAATAAATTACGCGACATGTCTCCTCTATGGGATATGTATAAAGAAGGGATTGATTTGAACACTGTTGAGTGGGCTCATCACTAATCTCACGGAAATAGAGGATTCGAGGTAACTATCATGGCATATAGCGAAAAAGTAATTGATCACTACGAAAACCCACGTAACGTAGGTTCGTTTGATAAAGAAGATCCAAGTGTAGGTAGCGGCATGGTTGGCGCACCAGCTTGTGGTGACGTAATGAAACTGCAAATCAAAGTATCTGCAGAAGGTATTATTGAAGACGCAAAATTCAAGACTTACGGTTGCGGTAGCGCAATCGCTTCTAGCTCACTAGTAACTGAGTGGGTTAAAGGTAAAAGTATTGATGAAGCAGCTGCTATTAAAAACTCTGAAATCGCAGAAGAGCTAGAGTTGCCACCAGTGAAAGTTCACTGTTCAATTCTTGCTGAAGATGCAATCAAAGCAGCGGTTGCGGATTACAAAAAGAAGCACTAATCGTTTCTACAACGTAATCACTTCAAAAAAGTAATATTTGGGAGCACCCTTTGTGCTCCCCCTGAGTTCTCAATTTATATAAAACACAAGGTTGTAGTATGGCCATCACCATGACAGATACGGCAGCAAGCCGAGTTCAAGCTTTCCTAGATAACCGAGGTAAAGGTATCGGGTTGCGCTTAGCGGTAAAAACTACTGGCTGTTCGGGTATGGCGTATGTACTGGAATTCGTTGACGAGCTCAACGAAGAAGACGAAGTGTTCGAGCATTCAGGTGTTAAGGTCATCATTGATCCAAAGAGCCTAGTTTACCTAGACGGTACTGAGCTTGATTACGTAAAAGAAGGCCTAAACGAAGGTTTTGAATTCAACAACCCTAACGCGAAAGGCGAATGTGGTTGTGGTGAGAGCTTCAATGTATAAATGCCTCAATCGTTGAGCGTTTATAATGAGCGAAGAATAAAATTAGGCTCTAAGTAAAGAGCCTAAACTTAGGACCACCGTTACATGAATCATTTCGAATTATTTGGGCTACCACTTCAGTTTCAACTGGATGGTAGCCTTCTTTCTTCTCAGTTTAGAGATCTGCAACGCCAATTCCACCCTGATAAATTTGCCACGGCTTCTGAGCGAGATCGCTTGCTGGCTGTGCAAAAAGCTGCGCAAATCAATGATGCGTACCAGGTGTTGAAAAATCCAGTCAGCCGTGCTGAATACCTGTTAGTTCAACATGGTGAGGATATTCGTGGTGAGCAGCAGACTATGCAAGATCCTATGTTCCTGATGGAGCAAATGGAATTGCGTGAAGAGCTGGAAGATATCGCCGACAGTTCTGATCCTGAAGATGCTTTGTTTGCATTTGAAGGAAAGGTTAGCAAAATGTATAAACAACAATTAAGCGCTATCCAACAAGAACTCGACAGCGAAGCTTGGTTAGAAGCTGCAGACCGAGTAAGAAAGCTTAAGTTTATTGCAAAATTAAAGAATGAAATCGAGTTAGTTGAAGATCGCTTGATCGGCTAGTTCGTATAACAAGGACACATCCATGGCACTACTTCAGATTGCAGAACCAGGGCAAAGCGCCGCTCCTCACCAGCACAAGCTTGCAGTGGGTATTGATTTAGGTACAACAAACTCATTGGTTGCGTCAGTGCGCAGTGGTGAGGCGAGCACGCTTGTTGATCAACAAGGTCGCAGTATTCTCCCTTCCGTTGTTCACTATCAGTCAGAGTCGTACACCACTGGTGATGAAGCGCGTGTAAATGCACAAACTGATCCTAAAAATACCATTATCTCAGTTAAGCGATTAATCGGTCGTTCACTGTCAGATATTCAACAGCGATACCCATCTCTGCCATATCAGTTTGAAGAAAGTGATAATGGCCTGCCTGTGATTAACACAGCGCAAGGAAATAAGAACCCAATTCAAGTATCTGCAGATATTCTTCGTGCACTCGGTCAACGTGCTGAGTCGACGTTAGGTGGTGAATTGGCTGGTGCCGTGATTACCGTCCCTGCGTACTTTGATGATGCACAACGTGCAGGTACCAAAGACGCAGCGCAACTTGCTGGTCTTCATGTGTTACGTCTTCTTAATGAACCCACTGCAGCTGCGATTGCTTATGGCTTGGATTCAGGTAAAGAAGGGGTAATCGCTGTTTATGACTTAGGCGGTGGTACGTTTGATATCTCTATCCTACGCCTGTCTAAAGGTGTCTTCGAAGTTTTAGCAACCGGTGGCGACTCTGCATTAGGCGGCGATGACTTTGACCATTTAATTGCGGATCATTTCCAAGAGCAAATGGGCTTGTTAGAGCTGACAGCAGAACAGAACCGTATTCTTCTAGACGCAGCAACAGAAGCGAAGATTGGCTTATCTGAAGCTGAAAGCGTTAATGTTGAAGCACTAGGTTGGTCTGGCTCATTAACTCGTGAAGAGTTCGAAGAGATCATCAAGCCACTAGTTAAGAAAACGCTGCTTTCGTGCCGCCGAGCACTGAAAGATGCGGAAGTTGACGCGGATGAAGTACTAGAAGTCGTGATGGTAGGTGGTTCAACTCGTACCTTACTTGTTCGTGAAATGGTCGGTGGCTTCTTTGGTCGTACTCCATTAACCAGTATTAACCCTGATGAAGTGGTTGCGATTGGCGCATCGATTCAAGCGGATATCTTAGTTGGCAACAAGCCTGACTCTGAGATGCTGCTATTGGATGTTATCCCTCTGTCACTGGGTATCGAAACCATGGGTGGCTTAGTCGAAAAGATCATCCCTCGTAATACCACGATCCCAGTTGCTCGTGCACAAGAGTTTACCACGTTCAAAGACGGTCAAACTGCAATGACAGTACACACCGTGCAAGGCGAGCGTGAGATGGTTGATGACTGTCGTTCACTGGCTCGATTTGCTTTGAAAGGCATCCCGCCGATGACAGCAGGTGCTGCTCATATTCGCGTTACTTACCAAGTGGATGCTGATGGTCTACTGTCGGTTACCGCAACGGAGAAGAGCACTGGCGTTCAAGCTGAAATCCAAGTTAAGCCTTCTTACGGTCTAAGCGATAACGAAGTGGCCAGCATGCTGAAAGATTCGATGACGTTTGCAAAAGAAGACATGCAAGCGCGTGCTCTTGCTGAGCAACGCGTAGAAGCGGATCGCGTTATTGAAGGCTTAATTGCTGCGATGCAAGCCGATGGTGATGAGTTGCTGGATGAGCAAGGCAAGCAACAACTTGTTCAAGCCATTGAAGCACTGATTGAAGTGCGCAATGGCGACAATGCCGATGCCATTGAACTAGAAATTAAAAATATCGACAAAGCGAGCCAAGACTTTGCTTCTCGTCGTATGGATAAATCAATTCGTGCTGCACTGTCAGGTCAGTCAGTCGATAATATTTAATAGTTAGAGAATAGATAAACATGCCAAAGATTATTGTTTTACCTCACGAAGATCTATGTCCAGAAGGCGCTGTTTTAGAAGCAAAAACTGGTGAGACGGTTCTTGATGTTGCATTGAAGGCCGGTATTGGTATTGAACACGCATGTGAGAAGTCGTGTGCATGTACTACATGTCACGTTGTGATTCGTGAAGGCTTTGATTCTTTAGAAGAGAGCGATGACCTAGAAGACGACATGCTAGATAAAGCATGGGGCTTAGAGATGGAATCCCGCCTAGGTTGCCAAGCTAAAGTTGCTGATACGGATCTTGTTGTAGAGATTCCAAAGTACACGCTGAACCTAGCTTCTGAAGATCACTAAGAACTTGTTTTTAGTAACGGTTTCTATGGTTATAACTGTGTAATTATTATTTAGACAACCATTACTAGAACAGCCATGTTAAGAAACAGGCCTAGAATATAGATCATAAAGGTGACAGAGCGTCGCTGATAAAAATAAGGAAGTGTTATGAGCTTGAAGTGGATTGATTCGCGAGATATCGCAATTGAACTATGTGATTTGTACCCAGATACTGACCCTAAAACGGTTCGTTTTACCGATTTGCATCAGTGGGTGTTAGACCTTGAAGAGTTCGACGACGCGCCGAACAACTCTAATGAGAAAATCTTAGAGGCTATTATTTTGTGCTGGATGGATGAGATGGATTAATCCTCTTGTCTAATGATTAGGTTGTGGGTTGGCATCAGTCCAATATAAAACGCAGCCAAGTTAACAATTCTTACTAAAAACAGCGGACCTTATGGTCCGTTTTTTTATCAAAATGACATTTTACTCCTACATAATGCTAACATCAGTGCGCTAATAAAAAATAATCAGAACCACTTAATAACGGTGGTTCATGACAAGGAGAAATCATGTCTACACAGATGTCAGTATTTTTAAGTCAAGAAGCTGCCCAGCCTCAGTGGGGAGCTAGAGCTATTTTATCGTTTTCTGAAGCAGGAGCGACAATTCACATTGGTGAAGGTCACGATTTAGGCGCAGTTCAACGTGCTGGTCGTACGCTTGACGGACAAGGTATCGCATTCGTTTCACTTCGTGGTGAAGGTTGGGATCTAGAAAGCGTTTGGGCTTTCTACCAAGGCTACCGTGGACCAAAGAAAAAGAATGCATTGGAATGGGATGCACTTTCAGAAGCTGATCAAGTAGAGCTAGAAGCTCGCATTCGTGCTACTGATTGGACTCGTGACATTATCAACAAAACCGCTGAAGAAGTGGCACCTCGTCAATTAGCGACAATGGCTGCTGAATACATCAAGTCAGTGGCGCCAGCAGGCACAGTGAAAGCGAAAATCGTTAAAGATAAAGATCTACTAACTGAAGGTTGGGAAGGCATCTACGCAGTAGGGCGTGGCTCTGAGCGTACATCAGCAATGCTTCAATTGGATTTCAACCCAACAGGCGACGAAAATGCACCTGTATTTGCTTGTCTAGTCGGTAAAGGTATCACTTTCGACTCAGGCGGTTACAGCATCAAGCCAGGTCAATTCATGACAGCAATGAAGGCTGATATGGGCGGCGCTGCAACCATCACTGGTGGCCTTGGTCTTGCAATTGAACGTGGCTTGAACAAGCGTATTAAGCTTATTCTATGTTGTGCAGAGAACATGATCTCTGGTCGTGCATTGAAGCTTGGCGACATCATTACCTACAAAAATGGTAAGACGGTTGAGATCATGAATACTGACGCTGAAGGTCGCTTGGTTCTTGCTGATGGTTTGATGTACGCAAGTGCACAAAATCCAGAATTGATCATTGATTGCGCAACGCTAACTGGCGCAGCGAAAAATGCACTAGGTAACGACTACCATGCACTATTAAGCTTCGATGATGAACTGTCTCACCAAGCGCTAACGGCTGCGAACCAAGAGAAAGAAGGCCTATGGCCACTGCCTCTTGCTGATTTCCACCGTGGTATGCTGCCTTCAAACTTTGCTGATCTTTCAAACATCAGTTCAGGAGATTACACGCCGGGTGCAAGTACCGCTGCTGCATTCCTTTCTTACTTTGTAGACGACTACAAAAAAGGTTGGATTCACCTGGATTGCTCAGGTACTTACCGTAAATCTGCAAGTGATAAATGGTCGGCTGGTGCAACGGGTATGGGTGTTCGTACGCTCGCTCGCCTTCTTATCGATCAAGCAAAATAATAATAAGAATGTGCGGTATTTCGATGCCGCTCATTCAGAAACTAAGATCGAATGATCTCAGTAATTTCAGTATTTAATAACAAAAAAATGAAGTGAAGGAATCCCTATGGCTCTAGAAAGAACGTTCTCAATTGTTAAGCCAGATGCAGTTAAGCGTAACCTTGTTGGTGAAATCTACCACCGCATCGAAAAGGCAGGCCTAGAAATTATTGCTGCTAAAATGGTTCGTCTTACTGAAGAACAAGCAAGTGGCTTCTACGCAGAACACGAAGGCAAAGAATTCTTCCCGGCTCTTAAAGAGTTTATGACTTCTGGTCCTATCATGGTTCAAGTACTTGAAGGCGAAAACGCGATTGCTCGTTACCGCGAATTGATGGGCAAAACAAACCCAGAAGAAGCAGCATGCGGCACTATCCGTGCTGACTACGCTATCAGCATGCGTTACAACTCAGTACATGGCAGTGACAGCCCTGAGTCAGCAGCTCGTGAAATCGAATTCTTCTTCCCAGAATCTGAAATTTGCCCGCGCCCAGCTGAATAAGCAGACAACAGCAAATCATTCTAAAGGCTTCACTTCGGTGAGGCCTTTTTTGTATCTGGTTGATTGTGGGAAAAGAGGTGCAGTTAAAAGAGAGATTCCAGATACCTCGTTCCTCGGTTCTGGAATGACGGGTACTGGTGCTTCTTGATCTCGATGAGGTAAGTGTAAAGATGTCAGGGTTAGTCACGTCATTCCCGAGAGCGACGAAGGAGCTTAATCGGTAATCTTTTCTTCAAATTGGTTAATCTCAGGCCGATAAATTAAATTGTTCAAATTTTAATCATTTAAGTTTGAATGTCTTAGTAAACACAGGGTTTTACAGTGCTTGTTGAAGTTGCGTAAAGCCTGTACAATTCGCGCCCTTAATTATTGTTCCGTCACTGAGAGGCATCATGACCACAGCTAAAGTCAATCTACTCGATTTTGATCGTAAAGGTCTTCGTAAATTTTTCACAGAAGAACTGAATGAGAAAGCGTTTAGAGCAGAGCAAGTGATGAAGTGGATTTATCACTTCGGTGTCGATGACTTCGAACAAATGAACAACATTAACAAAAAGTTACGTGAGAAACTTCAACGTCGTTGTGAGATTGTTGCACCTGTTGTTTCTGAAGCTCAGCACTCTACAGATGGCACAATTAAATGGGCTATGAGCGTTGGCGACCAAGACGTTGAAACCGTATACATCCCAGATGGTGACCGTGCGACGCTATGTGTATCTTCACAAGTTGGTTGTGCACTTGAGTGTAAATTCTGTTCAACAGCTCAACAAGGCTTTAATCGTAACCTAAAAGTTTCAGAGATTGTTGGTCAAATTTGGCGTGCATCTCGTGAGATCGGTCTAGAGAAAGAAACAGGTCGTCGCCCAATTACTAACGTTGTAATGATGGGTATGGGTGAACCTCTATTGAACATGAAGAATCTAATTCCATCATTAGAAATCATGCTTGATGATCTTGGCTTCGCACTGTCTAAGCGTCGTGTAACGGTATCAACTTCTGGTGTTGTATCTGGCCTTGACCAAATGACTGATAACATCGACGTAGCACTTGCGATTTCTCTACATGCACCAAACGATGCACTACGTAGCCAAATCATGCCGATCAACGACCGTTGGGATATCCAAGACTTCCTAGCGTCTGTTCGTCGTTACATTGCTTCTTCAAATGCTAACCGCGGTAAAGTAACCGTTGAGTACGTTCTATTGGATCATGTGAATGACGATATGGACCATGCTCGTGAACTTGCTGAGCTAATGAAAGATACGCCATGTAAGATTAACTTGATTCCATTTAACCCTTACCCAGGGTCACCTTATAAGAAGCCAAGTAATTCTCGTATTGATCGCTTCCAAAAAACGCTGATGGAATACAACTACACAGTAACGGTTCGTAAAACTCGTGGTGATGACATTGATGCCGCATGTGGCCAATTGGTGGGGGATGTTATTGACAGAACCAAGCGTACCAAAATGCTGAAAGCCGCCTCAGAAGCTAACCTCATTGCAGGTGGTGTGATTGAAGTAAAAGCGGTTTAAACGCGATTGGAATTTAAACAAGCCAGAAGTCTAACTTCTGGCTTGTTGCTTTTTGGGAGAGTTAATTTCCAATTTTTAGATTTTTTTCCCATGCTTTCTTACATTTTTCGTCAAATTTTGGACAAAACCATGAGCTGACGGTAAATTTTGTTTAAAGTGTTTTTGCCTTGTAATGGCATTAGCTTATGATTAACTAATCTTAAATTAATTTTAAGTGCTCGCTTGTTACTGATCATCAATATGTCTATTTAGGTTGGCTACTTGATAAACTAGCTTCCTGAGAGCGTCGTTCATAACGGTATGACCGATGTTTGTCTTTAAGGGTTGATGATTTAAGTAACAGGAAAAATTCCACATAAAGTGGGTTGCTAGATTGAGCTTAAACGACAATAAAAACATGCTCTCATCAACCTGCGATAATACTTTAGAAGTTCACTCTCTATGAACACAGAACACGACACAAAAACACCTGAAATAGTTGCACCGACTTTAGAAGCAGGAACACTGCTTAAAAATAAACGTGAATCTCTTGGTTTAACACAAAAGCAGATCTCTGATCGCTTGAAGCTTCGCGTTACTTTGATTCAACAAATCGAAGAAAACCAGTTCGAATCTGACCAAGTGGCAACGTTTATGCGTGGCTACATTCGCTCATATGCGAAGTACGTTAATCTTGATGAGAAAGTGGTTTTAAATGCGCTTCATCATTCTGGTGACGCTCAACATCAAGAACAAGAAATGCTGAGCTTTTCTCGTAAGACCAAAACCGAAAAGCACAATAGCCGTATTATGTTCCTAACTTGGAGTATTTTCGCGGTGATTGTAGGCATGTCTTCATTGTGGTGGTGGCAGAACCAACAGCAAGACACCTTGTCTCAATCTCTGGTTAATACCGAAAGCTCAGAAGAGCTAATGGTCGATGAGTCGCTAGACCCTGAATTAACGTCATTAGAAGTGATTGAAGCTGAACAAAACACAGAGACATCTTTTGTTACTGAAAACTCTGATGATCTGACTTCTACAAATACAGCTGAAACTTCAGAAACTATTGAACCAGTTGAACAGATGGAAGAAGCACAACAAGCTGCAGACGTCGCTTCTGTTACGGCAGAATTAGAAACGGTAGCTCCAGAATCTGTGGTTAACGAGCTAGTGATGCAGTTTTCTGCTGATTGCTGGATCCAAGTGAAAGATGCTTCGGGTAAAACGTTGTCTACTGGCATCAAAAAAGCAGGCCAGACCTTAAATCTTTCTGGAGCTGCACCATATAAAGTGATTCTGGGTGCGCCTGAAGGCGTATCGATGACATTTGCAAGTGAACCTGTCGACCTTTCTGGGTATACTTCAGGCAAAGTAGCTAGAATAACCTTACCTTAGAGTTAATATGCAACACGAATCTCCTATTATTCGTCGCAAATCAACCCGTATTTATGTGGGTGATGTGCCGATCGGTGATGGTGCACCAATTGCTGTGCAATCCATGACCAACACAAGAACAACTGATGTAGCCGCGACCGTTGCTCAAATTCGAGCTTTGGAAAAAGTGGGTGCTGATATCGTTCGCGTATCTGTTCCTACTATGGATGCCGCTGAAGCGTTTAAGTTAATCAAGCAGCAAGTATCTGTTCCTTTGGTTGCTGATATTCATTTCGACTACCGTATCGCCCTTAAAGTGGCTGAATATGGCGTTGACTGTTTGCGTATCAACCCTGGTAACATCGGTAATGAAAGTCGTATCCGCTCCGTTGTTGATTGTGCTCGCGATATGAATATTCCGATTCGTATTGGTGTTAACGGCGGCTCTCTTGAAAAAGAGATCCAAGAGAAATACACAGAACCGACAGCCGAAGCGCTTGTTGAATCCGCAATGCGTCACGTCGATATCCTAGACCGTTTGAACTTTGATCAATTTAAAGTCAGCGTTAAGGCTTCTGATGTCTTCCTCGCCGTCGGCTCTTACCGTTTGCTGGCTAAGCAGATTGACCAACCACTTCACCTTGGTATCACCGAAGCGGGCGGTGCTCGTGCTGGCTCTGTGAAGTCAGCTGTGGGTCTAGGTATGCTTCTTTCTGAAGGTATCGGTGACACGCTGCGTATCTCGCTAGCGGCTGATCCTGTTGAAGAGATCAAAGTTGGCTTTGATATTCTTAAATCTTTGCGCATTCGCTCGCGTGGCATCAACTTCATTGCGTGCCCGAGCTGTTCTCGTCAAGAGTTCGATGTTATTAACACCGTTAACGCCCTTGAAGAGCGCTTAGAAGACGTTATTACCCCAATGGACGTATCAATCATCGGTTGTGTGGTTAACGGCCCTGGTGAAGCTGAAGTGTCTCACTTAGGTTTAGCCGGTAGTGCACGTAAAAGTGCCTTCTACGAAGACGGTAAGCGTCAGAAAGAGCGCTTCGACAACGATGATCTTGTCGACAAACTTGAAGCTAAGATTCGTGCAAAGGCGTCAGTGCTTGATAAAGCAAATCGCATTGATGTAGAAAACTTAGAAGATTAATACAACGCGATGGGGTGTGACTGTCTATTCGCACTAACACCTGGTCGTGAGAAATTACGGAATAAATACTGTGGCTAAAAATATCCAAGCAATTCGAGGCATGAACGACTGCCTTCCAACTCAATCACCACTGTGGCAGAAAGTAGAAAGCGCAGTTAAAAACGTGGTGAGTGCATACGGTTACAACGAAGTACGTATGCCTATCGTTGAAGAAACAAACCTATTTAGCCGTGCCGTTGGTGAAGAGACAGACGTTGTTTCTAAAGAGATGTACACCTTTGACGACCGCAATGGCGATAGCCTAACGCTGCGTCCAGAAGGCACAGCTGGTTGTGTACGTTCATGTATTCAAAATAGCCTTATCAACCGTGATGAACAGCGCCTATGGTACATGGGCCCGATGTTCCGCCACGAGCGTCCTCAAAAAGGTCGTTACCGTCAATTCCACCAATGTGGTGTTGAAGTGTTTGGCTTAGACGGTCCAGACGTTGACGCAGAACTTATCATGATGACAGCTCGTCTATGGCGTGAGCTAGGTATCGATAAGCACGTTCGCCTAGAGCTAAACTCAATCGGTTCTCAAGAAGATCGCGTAAGCTACCGCACTGCGTTAGTGGCTTTCCTTGAGCAACACATTGATGTGCTAGATGATGATTGTAAACGTCGTATGCACACTAACCCTCTACGTGTACTTGATACTAAGAACCCTGATGTTCAAGCTATCTTAGGTGACGCACCTCGACTATCTGAATATCTAGGTGAAGAATCGAAGCAACATTTTGCTGGTTTGTGTGAACTTCTTGACGCTGTTGGTATCGAATACCAAGTTAATGAGCGTCTAGTACGCGGCCTAGATTACTACAACCGTACCGTATTTGAGTGGATCACAGACAGCCTTGGTGCTCAAGGTACAGTATGTGGCGGCGGCCGTTACGATGGTCTTGTTGAGCAACTGGGCGGAAAAGCAACCAATGCAGTTGGCTTCGCAATGGGTCTAGAGCGTCTGGTTCTGATGATGGAAACGCTAGAACTAACAGAAGTTCGCCGTAGCGTTGATGTTTACATGGTTGCGGCTGGCGAAGGCACTATGATCGCAGGCATGCAACTAGCGAATCAATTACGCGACACTGTAGAAGGCGTGCGTGTGATGAACCACTTTGGTGGTGGTAACTTCAAGAAGCAATTCAAACGTGCTGACAAAGTAGGTGCCGTTGTGGCGCTAGTGCTTGGTGAGAACGAAGTTGCTGATAATACCGTTGTACTAAAAGATTTGGTTGGCGGCGAGCAAGAAACCGTGTCTCAAGCGGAAGTTGCAGAGAAAGTTGCTGCGCTAATCTAATTAGCCATTGAGCAAACGCTCATAATGAATATTAACGTCAGCACTATGCTGGCGTTTAAAGAATTAAAGAGGACAGGAAGTGGAACTTTACGATAGCGAAGAGCAACAGGTTGAAGCCATTAAAGATTGGTGGAAAGAGAACGGTAAAGCCGTAATCTTTGGTGCGGTTATTGGTTTAGGTGGTCTATTTGGTTGGCGCTATTACCAAGATTCAGTCCTTGAAGCGCGTGAAGCTGCTTCAGAAAGCTACACCTCTGTCATTTCAGCTCTTGATGCTAAGGGCGTTGATGCTCAATCTGACATTCAAGCTTTCATCGACGCAAATAAAGACGCTGAGTATTCCGTTCTTGCTGCTATGCAACTAGCAAAAGCACAAGTACAAGCGGGCGAACTTGCAGCGGCACTTGAACAGCTTGAGTGGGCAAAATCGGCAACTAAGGATGCGGCTCTAGCGCCACTTCTTACTTACCGTGTTGCACGTATCAAAGCTGAGCAAGGTGAATTTGACGCAGCATTGACTGATCTTGAAGCGATGACTGACGAATCCTGGAAAGGCCGTGTTGCTGAACTACGTGGTGACATTTCACTTCGTAAAGGCGATACAGACGCAGCATACAGTGCTTACACAGAAGCACAGCAAGCTGTTGATGCTAGCCAAACGCTTCAAATCAAACTTGACGACCTAGCTAAATAAGGCGCTTTGAATGAAGAAGATGTTTCCCAAAGCGGCGTTGTGTGCGATTGCTCTTGGCCTGTTAGCAGGCTGTGCGGGTGAAGAAGACACAGTCATTATGGCTCCAGTACCAACAGTAAATAGCGAGTTCACTCCTAAACAGGAATGGTCTACGTCAGTTGGTGATGGTGTTGGTCACTACTTTTCAAAACTATCGCCAGAACTGGCGTACGACAAAGTATTTGTTGCAAGCCGCGAAGGTTTGGTTAAAGCGCTTGATCCTGAAACGGGTAAAGAGCTCTGGAAAGTCGATCTAGAGAAAGACGTACTGGCTCGTTTATCGGGTGGCTTAACTGCGGCTTACGGCAAAGTATTTGTTGGTTCTGAGAATGGCGAAATGATCGCGTTGGACGAATCGACGGGTGAAGAGCTATGGCGTGTTTCAGTGAATGGCGAGGTGCTTGCATCCCCAGCGACTGAAAACAATATGGTACTGGTTCATACTAGTCGCGGCATGATGATTGCTCTAGACCAAGAGACCGGTGAGCAAAAGTGGACAATCAGCACTGAAGTTCCAAGCCTAACACTCCGTGGTGACAGTACGCCTGTTGCTGTTTCTGGTGGTGTTTTCTGGGGTACGGCAAATGGTCGTCTAGCTGCCGCTATTGTTGACCGTGGCCAGCTTATTTGGCAACAGCCAGTAGGTACGCCAAAAGGCGCAACGGAAATTGATCGCTTAGTGGATGTTGATGCATCTCCAGTTGTTCTTGGTGGTACTTTGTATACCGTTGGTATCAATGGTCAATTGATTGCTATCGATCTTCGAGCTGGCAAGCCAATTTGGAAACGTAACTATTCGTCAGCGATTGATCTCGCGAGTGATGGCAGTCGTTTGTTTGTGGTTACCGATAAAGACCATGTGGTTGCAGTTGATGCTCGTAGTGGTACTGAACTTTGGAGCACTCCATTGTTAGAAAACCGCTTACTGACAGCACCTGCTATTATTAATGGATATGTTGTCGTGGGTGACACCGAAGGTTATCTGCACTGGTTAGATCGTTCATCTGGTGAGTTTGTTGCTCAACAGTTAGTCGATGATAGCGGCTTTGCGGTTGCACCAATTGAATTGCCTGAAGGCTACTTAGTGACGACTCGCAATGGCGATGTAAAGAAACTAACGATTAGCCAATAAAAGCGTGATACAATTCACAGTCGGCTCCTGGTTGGTAACAGCCAGGAGCCGTTTTGTTGTTAAAAATTAATAAACCGTGTGGTTATAGGTAAGAGTTTAAACTTGCGAACAAGTGCTTACCTATAACTACATTTAGAGAAGAAATTGTAGAGGTTGTTATGGTACCTGTTGTTGCTCTAGTAGGGCGTCCGAACGTAGGTAAATCTACGTTATTTAACCGATTGACTCGAACTCGTGATGCATTGGTTGCGGATTTTCCTGGCTTAACGCGTGACCGTAAATACGGTCATGCTCATTTTAGCGAGCATGACTTTATTGTTATTGACACTGGTGGTATCGACGGTACCGAAGAAGGTGTTGAAACTAAAATGGCTGAACAGTCGCTAGCGGCGATTGATGAAGCTGATGTCGTTCTATTTATGGTAGATGGCCGTGCTGGTCTAACACCTTCAGACGTAGCGATTGCTAAGCACCTTCGTCAACTAGAAAAGCCTTCAATGCTAGTAGTAAACAAGGTTGATGGTATTGACCCTGATGCGGCAAGTGCTGACTTCTGGCAACTAGGTGTAGAAGACATGTATCAGATCGCTGCTGCGCACGGTCGTGGTGTAACAGCGTTGATTGATCTTGCTCTTAACCCATTTGCGGAAGCGCTTAAAGCTGAGAATGGCGAAGTAAGCGATTTGACTGAGTTTGAAGACGAAGAAGAAGAGCAAGTTGATTTCACTGAAGAAGAAGCGGAAGAAGAATTCAAGCGCCTTCAAGATCAACCGATCAAGCTAGCGATCATTGGCCGTCCTAACGTAGGTAAATCAACATTAACTAACCGTATTCTTGGTGAAGAACGTGTTGTTGTTTACGATATGCCGGGCACAACCCGCGACTCTATCTACATTCCAATGCAGCGTGATGAGCGTGAATACGTTCTAATTGATACTGCGGGTGTTCGTCGTCGTAAAAATATCAACGAAACGGTTGAGAAGTTCTCAGTGGTTAAAACACTGAAAGCGATTGAAGATGCAAACGTTGTATTGCTGCTTATCGATGCTCGCGAAAACATCTCCGATCAAGATCTAAGCTTGTTAGGCTTTGCATTGAACGCGGGTCGTTCAATTGTTATTGCAGTAAACAAATGGGATGGCCTAGATAACGACGTTAAAGATCGCGTTAAGAAAGAATTAGACCGTCGTTTAGGTTTCGTTGATTTCGCACGTATTCACTTTATTTCTGCACTTCATGGTACAGGCGTTGGTCACTTGTTTGAGTCTGTTCAAGAGGCTTACAAGTCAGCAACGACTCGTGTTGGTACTTCTGTGCTAACTCGTATCATGAAAATGGCAACCGATGATCACCAACCGCCTATGGTTCGTGGGCGTCGTGTGAAACTGAAATACGCGCACGCTGGTGGCTACAACCCACCTATTATCGTTATCCACGGTAACCAAGTTCGCAACTTGCCAGATTCATACAAGCGATTCTTGATGAACTACTATCGTCGTTCACTAGAGATTATGGGTACACCTATTCGCATTCAATTCCAGAACAGCGAGAACCCATTTGAAGCGAAAACAAACAAGCTGACAATCTCTCAAGAACGTAAACGTAAGCGCATGATGAGCATGGTTAAAGGTCGTAAGTAAACCTTTCCAATAGATTTGATACCCGAGCCTGTCTCGGGTATTTTTTTAAGCAAAATTCACGTTAATCCACAACGACACATTTTTGTTTCGCTGTGGCTTAACGAATCAGACTCGATTTCAAAAGAAGAACAATATGACCACTAGCGATTTGATTACACAAGCTGAAGCAATCCCACCAACCATTACTCAATTTTGTCATCAAGCGTGGCAACTTACGGCGAAAGCGTTGTATGTAGAAAGCGACAGCAGTAAAACTTACCTGATCACTGATGTGACGCCTTTTCATCCTGTGAGTCATATTTGGCCCGATCACCCAGCAGACCAAGGCTTCGTCAATGTTGGTGACGAGCAATATCCTGTGGAAGACTGCCTTGTTGGTGCAATAGAACAATCTACTGGAAAACTTCACATCGCAGCCGATATTCCTGTTAAGCGTGATACGGAAGGCTGGGCGTTTGTGGTTGTCCACCAGCTACCTGTATTAGTTTCTATGATTAATGTTAACGATGAAGTGCTGTTGTCGGTTGATAAAGAGTACCAAGCCAGTTTGAGCCGAGGTCACAGTGCTGGCCACATTGCTTTCTTAGCGTTGAATAAAGTATTGGCTGAGAGCTACTGGCGGAAAGATGCCGACAGAAAAGATCCGCTCGGCAGTTACGACTTTAATAGCTACGCACAAGTGACTAGCTTTGTGACTCCTGAGTTGTGTACTGATAAGTATCGTTTGGGCAAAACCCTGAAGAAGCGTGGTTTGAACGTAGCAGATATGCTAACCAATCTTGATGGTATCGAAGCTGACATCAATCAGATGATTAAAGGTTGGCTCGCAGATTCGACGCCAGTGGCAATGAGATTGGAAGGCGAGGTATTAACAGACTCTCGCTATTGGGAATGGCAATTGGATAGCGATACTTTAGTGTCGATTCCGTGTGGTGGTACTCACATAGATAATACTTCAGAGCTTGGGGCGTTATCGGTTAAGTTAACTCAGCTAGATGAGCAACATATTGAAATGCTAACGCATGTAATTCGATGATTTCGGTTACAGATCGAAATTACTTATTCTGTTTAACCTGTTTTTATATGTAATTATCAAAATAAATAACCATTTAAAATTGAAATGCAGCACATGTAACTTATGCTTTCGGTGTGTGGTGATATAAATATTCTTTTTGGGGTAGATCGCTGATCAAAATAGATAAAGCAAAAGATCAACCTATGATCTTCGATTGTGTGTTGTGGTTATTTAGTGTGTTATTATTAACCAACAGCAAGCTTGCATAAGAACAGGCTGCACCCGACTACACAATTGAAAGCTTTAGTGAATGGAACAACAATTTTTATTAGAAGGCCACCGAGCAGTGAATCGTTTGCTTCGAAAGCTTGCACTTGGAATGGATCGTAAGGATTTAAACCATAAGATCATTCAGCTTACAGAGCAGCTTTTTGGGCAACGTATGGCCTCAATATTACTGCTTAACTCAAAGTCGAACACTTTACACATCGAATGCGCGCCTAACTTGCCCGATTTTTATAATCAGCAGATAGAAGGTATTGGAATTGGCGTTGGTATTGGTTCTTGTGGAGAGGCTGCTGCGCTTAAGAAAGCTGTTATGGTCTCTGATATTAATACTCACTCAAATTGGGCGCCTTTCTTAACCTTGACCAATCAAGCCAACTTACACGCTTGTTGGTCGGTGCCCATCATCTCTTCGCATGGCCACGTGCTAGGTACATTTGCTATTTACAGCCGATGCATTTCAGAACCTCATGAATTTGAACTCGAGATCTTGGAGCTGCTTGCTTCTTTGTATTCAGTAGCGCTAGAGAAATACGAGCTAGAGAATCAACTCAACTTTTTTGCCAGTCATGATTCGCTGACGCATTGCTTGAACCGCCGAGCACTGTTAAGTGAAGCTAAGAAGGTTTTAGTTAAACGATGTTTTGCGGACAAAGTGATGGCCTGCCTGTTTGTTGATGTTGATAAATTCAAGTCAATCAACGATACGTATGGCCATAGCTTTGGCGATGATGTTCTGTTAGCCGTTGCAAAAGTTCTCGATGAAGCGACTACGGCATGTGCCAAGGTAGGTCGTTACGGCGGTGACGAGTTTGTAGTGTTTTCTTGCTTTGATACCGAACAAAAAGTGTCAGACTTTTATCACAGCTTAGAAAAAGCGTTGGATAAAGCTCTCTATATTAATGGCGTTCAGTTTTCAGTCAGTGTTGGGATTGCTTGTGAAAAGTCGCCTAAAGGGCTCGATCAGTTGATTGCGTCAGCTGACAAAAGCATGTATCAAATCAAGCAAGCCAAGGCGAAGAAAGAGTAGATTACTTATTAGTACTGAAAGTAAAAAGTTAGGATTTCCTATGAGTGAAAATATCTGCCCTAAATGCCAGTCAGAACTTAGCTGGGATGGTAAATACCACTGTGAAAGCTGCCAAGATCACTTTACAAAAGTGGGCTTTTGTCCTGAGTGCAGCAGCCAATTAGAGAAGCTTCAAGCTTGTGGGGCTGCGAGCTATTTCTGCAATGGTGATTGTAACGAGCTTAAATCTAAGTCGAGAGTGAAATTCGAGTTTCAACAAGCCGAATAGTCTTACCTCTCAATGGCAAGACGATAATCTGAGGTGTTTTTTGTAGGTCTAG
Organism: Vibrio sp. R78045; assembly: GCF_042466085.1. Lineage (NCBI taxonomy): Bacteria > Pseudomonadati > Pseudomonadota > Gammaproteobacteria > Vibrionales > Vibrionaceae > Vibrio > Vibrio sp. R78045. Next base: position 1,198,167 of record NZ_JAXHBS010000018.1, on the reverse strand, counting down.
TATGAAAATATTGGGCCTTTTTTGTATTTAGCGAATATGCGTGTGTCATCTTGGTTCAATCTTATCGTCACTGCACCAGCATGAAACATAGTAACCTTGTCGCTATGCACTGCATTGGTGTTAACTTAGTTAAAGTACTATTAAATACAAAGGCTTAAAACTTTGTTGGTTATGTTTTAAGTTTGGCACTCTTCTTGTAACTCTGTAATTGAATAACAAAAATACAATTATGGAGTAACAATCATGAACAAGGTGTTCAATTTATCGCTAGCTGCACTGTGTACAACACTTTCATTTTCTTCTGCAACAGTGCTTGCGGCTGACGATACCATTAAAGTCGGCGTTCTACATTCATTGTCAGGCACTATGGCGATCAGTGAAACAACGCTAAAAGATACCGTTCTTATGCTCATCGACGAGCAAAACAAAAAAGGTGGCTTACTTGGTAAGAAGCTTGAGCCTGTAGTTGTTGACCCTGCGTCAAACTGGCCGTTGTTTGCTGAGAAAGCACGTGAGCTTATCGAGAAAGAAAAAGTGGATGTGGTATTTGGTGGTTGGACATCGGTATCACGTAAATCCATGCTGCCAGTTTTTGAAGAGCTAAACAGCATCCTTTTCTACCCAGTACAGTATGAAGGCGAAGAGTCCTCTAAAAACGTTTTCTACACCGGCGCTGCGCCAAACCAACAAGCGATTCCTGCCGTTGATTACTTAATGGATGAACTTGAAGTGGAACGTTGGGTGCTTGCAGGTACCGATTACGTTTATCCACGTACCACCAATAAGATCTTAGAGGCCTACCTAAAAAGTAAAGGTGTCGCAGAAGAAGACATCATGATCAACTACACACCGTTTGGTCATTCTGATTGGCAATCTATTGTTTCAGATATCAAGAAGTTTGGTGAAGCTGGTAAGAAAACCGCCGTTGTATCTACTGTGAATGGCGATGCAAACGTACCTTTCTATAAAGAGCTTGGTGCTCAAGGTGTTTCATCTGAAGACATTCCAGTGATTGCATTCTCGGTTGGCGAAGAAGAGCTATCGGGCATGGATACTGAACCTCTAGTGGGTCACTTAGCGGCATGGAACTATTTCATGAGCGTCGATACCGAAGTCAATGAAGAGTTCGTTGAAACATGGCAGTCATTCATTAAGAGTGACAAACGTGTAACGAATGACCCGATGGAAGCACACTATATTGGTTTCAATATGTGGGCTCAAGCTGTGACTAATGCGGGCACAACCGATGCTGAAGCGGTGCAAGATGCATTGATTGGTGTGTCTGTTCCAAACCTATCTGGTGGCTACTCAACCATGCTACCAAACCACCACATAACTAAACCTGTATTGATTGGTGAGATTCAAGATGATGGCCAGTTTGACATCGTTTGGGAAACCACAGGCCTTGTTGCAGGTGATGCTTGGTCTAACTACTTACCTGAATCAGCAAAACTATTCTCTAGTTGGTCTAAGCCATTCTCATGTGGTGCGTTCAACGTTGAAACTAAAAAGTGTTCTGGTGGTAACTAGAGTTATTCGCTCTTAGCTGATAACTAGTTACTGGTTATCAGCTTTCGTTACTGGGTGTTAGCTATTACCGGTAACTACTAGCTATGAATATTGAGCCTTCTCTTTAGGGAAGAGTGCTTCTGCATGGAGGCGCAACGAAAGAGAAGGCTCAAATTAGTTTCAAGTCACAACAACTATCCAAACATCCACCAAGTAAAAAATAACAATATCTAACTTGTTGGTTAAGGAAGCAGGGATGAAGAACGTATTAAACGTATTTAAGGCGCTGTTGCTCATGGCTATCAGTGCTCAGTTGGCTTTTGCTGGAATAACGGATGAAGCTAGCTTTACCAAGGCGCTAGTTGGTAAAAAAACATCGGATAAAGAGCTAGCCATCGATTGGATCATTGAGACACAAACGGAAGACGTGTCGAAGGCTATTTTAGATGGATGGTTAAACGGCAATCTCTATTACTTCAATGATAAAAAAAACGAACATTATAAACAGCTCTATCTCATTCAAAACACCAAAACAGCCACTTCAGCTCAGTCTGTATGGGATGAATCAACTCTCAATATCGACAATGCTAAGCTGTTTAAAAAGGTGCGCGTAAACAACAAACTTCGCGGGATCTTACGGGGTGAAATTGCCTCTATTGGATTAAATAGCAGTAACCCAGATGTGCGTTATCAAGCGGTTCTCGATCTACTGGGAACTAAGGATGCCACTATCATCGATCGTTTATCCGAACTTAGAGAAAATGAGACCGATGGTAAAGTCGCTGAACTAATGGATTTGTCATTAGCTATTTTTACCTCGCTTGATAACAGTGCAACAACTGAAGCTCGAGTAACATCGATTGAACGAGTGGGCGACTTTAAGCATTCAGTCGTTCTAAAAACACTGAACCAACTACTTAACGGTGAGCAAGAACCAAGCATTTTGGCTGCAACAGAGCGTGCGATGGACGATTATCAACAAAGCCAAGCTCTGTACTCAGGTGTTGAAACCGTATTCTTTGGCTTGAGTTTAGGTTCGGTATTGGTACTAGCGGGCATTGGCTTAGCGATCACCTTTGGTGTGATGGGCGTTATCAACATGGCTCATGGTGAGCTGATCATGATTGGCGCTTACACCACCTATGTATTGCAACTTCTGATGCCGAATCATATTGGTTTAGCGCTAATACTTTCTATTCCTGCAGCATTCATCGTTTCGGGCTTAGTGGGTATTGCGATTGAGCGAAGCGTGATTCGTCACCTTTATGGGCGTCCATTAGAGACCTTGCTCGCCACCTTTGGTATCAGCTTAATCTTGCAGCAAGCCGTTCGCTCTATTTTCTCTCCGCTGAACCGATCAGTGAGTACACCTGAATGGATGTCTGGTGCGCTTCAATTGAATCCTATGCTATCGCTGACTTATAACCGTCTTTACATCATCTTGTTCTGTGGCTTGGTGTTTATGGGGTTATTGATGGTTCTGAAAAAGACACCGTTAGGCCTTCAGGTTCGTGCCGTTTCTCAAAACCGTGGTATGGCTCGTGCGATGGGGATTCGATCGGAACGTGTTGATGCGATGACCTTCGGTTTAGGCTCTGGCGTCGCAGGTGTTGCGGGTGTAGCGCTTTCTCAACTGACTAACGTTGGCCCAAATATGGGGCAGGCGTACATCATTGATTCTTTCATGGTGGTGGTGTTTGGCGGGGTTGGCAACTTATGGGGCACACTAGTCGCAGGGCTCAGCCTTGGCTTATTTAATAAGATTTTAGAACCATGGGCTGGTGCGGTTCTCGCCAAGATCCTAGTACTGGTTTTCATCATTCTGTTTATTCAAAAACGTCCACGCGGACTATTCCCGCAACGTGGCCGTGCGGCTGAAGGTTAAGGACAACATCATGCAGTCTAAATCATTTGTACTTTCGGCGATGCGTGGTGACAAAGGTGGTCAACTGACCATCCTTGCCATTCTTGCGGCCGTCATTCTTATTCCGCTGGCTAACACCATGTTGCCAAGTGGACACCCGCTTCATGTTGAGACTTTTACAATCTCATTAATGGGCAAATACCTGAGTTACGCAATGTTGGCGTTGGCGCTCGATCTTGTGTGGGGCTACCTCGGAATCTTGAGTCTAGGCCATGGCGCTTTCTTTGCGCTTGGTGGCTATGCGATGGGCATGTACTTAATGCGCCAGATTGGTGACCGTGGGGTATATGGCGACCCAATCCTACCTGACTTCATGGTGTTTCTTGATTGGTCGGCGTTGCCATGGTTCTGGCAGGGCTTTGATCAGTTCTGGTTCGCCTGCCTAATGGTGGTGTTGGTACCGGGCGCATTGGCTTATTTGTTCGGTTATTTAGCTTTCCGTTCTCGAGTGTCAGGGGTGTATCTTTCTATCATGACTCAAGCGTTAACTTACGCATTGATGCTGGCGTTTTTCCGCAACGAAATGGGCTTTGGTGGTAACAATGGATTGACGGACTTTAAAGACATCATCGGTCTGAGCTTGCAAAGTGATGCAGTCAAGATAGGTCTGTTTGTTGCGACTGGTATTGCGCTAATCCTCAGCTACATCGCGTGTCGCATGGTGGTGACCAGTCGATTAGGGCGAGTGGCTTTAGCGATTCGTGATACTGAATCTCGCACTCGATTCATGGGTTACGACGTCGATGGTATCAAGCTGTGGGTCTTCGTTCTATCTGCGGTTATCGCGGGTATTGCTGGTGCTTTATATGTGCCTCAAGTCGGTATCATCAACCCGGGAGAGTTTGCTCCGCTTAACTCGATTGAGATAGTGGTTTGGGTTGCCTTGGGTGGTCGTGCCACTCTGTTTGGTGCCATCGTTGGTGCCCTGATCATCAACTACGCCAAGAGTTGGTTTACGGTTGAATTCCCAGAGGTGTGGTTATTCGCCCTAGGTGGTCTATTTGTACTTTCAACCATGTACTTCCCACAAGGTGTGATTGGCTTTGTTAGCGAGAAATGGCAACAACTGCGTAAGGCGTCGGGTTCACGAGGCAAGGGACAAGGAAAATCAGATAAGGATGATCAGTCAGAAAACAAGGAGGTGATCGTATGACCACATTTAGTAACGTTAAGGAATCGGTTCAAGCCTTCACTCGCCGAGACGAAGTCTTTGATTACCTCAAGCCTGATGTTCATCCTGCCATCGATACCCGTCATAACGTGTTGTTGTACGTGGAAGGCGTTAACAAAAACTTCGATGGTTTCCAAGCGATCAACGACCTCAATCTTTATATCAAAGAAGGCGAACTGCGCTGCATCATCGGTCCTAATGGCGCGGGTAAAACCACTATGATGGATATCATTACGGGTAAAACAAAGCCAGATACTGGTGATGTGTGGTTAGGCTCGAACATTAACTTATTGAAGATGAATGAAGCAGAAATTGCCAATGCTGGAGTTGGGCGTAAGTTTCAAAAACCGACCGTGATTGAATGTCTAACCGTTTGGCAAAACCTTGAATTAGCCATGGCGGGCGACCGCTCTGTTTGGTCTACTTTCACTGCGGTGATGTCTGGTGAGCAGAAGGACAAGCTCACCTCGGTACTTGAACTTATTCACCTAAAAGACGAAGCCGCCAACTTGGCTGGCAATCTCTCTCACGGACAAAAGCAGTGGTTAGAGATCGGCATGTTATTGATGCAGAACCCCAAGCTGTTGCTGGTGGATGAGCCCGTTGCAGGTATGACTCACCAAGAGATGGATCGTACATCGGAGTTACTTAACTCACTGGCAGGCAAACACTCCGTAGTCGTGGTTGAACACGATATGGATTTCGTTCGTTCAATCGCTAGCCATGTCACCGTACTTCATCAAGGTCACGTGTTGGCCGAAGGCACCATGGATCAAGTGCAAGCTCACCCTGAAGTTAAACAAGTTTATCTCGGAGAATAGGATGCTAGAGGTTAAATCAGTTAATCAATATTACGGTGAGAGCCACACATTGTGGGATTTAGACATGCAGATCCCAGAAGGCAAATGCACGGTATTGATGGGACGCAATGGCGTTGGTAAAACGACTCTTCTGCAATGCATCATGGGGCTAGTTAAAGTCAAAAGTGGTGACATTTCGTTATCGGGTGAATCGCTTTTGAAAACCGATGCCGAAGATCGTGCTCGCCAAGGAATCGGTTATGTGCCGCAGGGACGTCAGATCTTTCCGATGCTTACTGTGCAAGAAAATCTAGAAGTCGGTTTACCGATTCGCGACAAGGGTGACCGTAAGATCCCAGAGTTTATCTTCGATATCTTCCCTGTATTAAAAGAGATGCTGCATCGACGTGGTGGCGACTTATCTGGTGGTCAGCAACAACAGCTCGCGATTGGTCGTGCGTTGGTGGTTAACCCTAAGCTATTGATCTTGGATGAACCGACAGAAGGTATTCAGCCCAATATCGTGCAAGAGATTGGCGACATCATTCGTATGCTTAACGAGAAGATGGGACTCACGGTTCTGCTTGTAGAGCAAAAGCTACCATTTGCGAGAAAGGTTGGTGATCGCTTCTGCATTCTTGACCGTGGACGTCAGGTCGCGGAAGGAGAAATGAAAGGGCTCAATGAATCCTTGATCAAGGAGTACCTGACCGTATGAGTGCTTTATTTTCTTTGAGCGAAGAAAGGGACGCTTCTCTAACCGAGGCTTTGTCTCTGAATGAAACCATTGAACAAGATATTCGAGACGGCTGGCAGGCGAGCTTAAACCTCAACTTTGTCGACCGTGGTGATAAAACCGTTTTAAAGAATCGTCAGCAGTCTGGTCCGCTTGCGGTGCAACGCCCCTTGTATCCTGATGGGGAAACGTGTCACACCTACTTACTCCATCCCCCCGGCGGAGTAGTAGGTGGTGACACTCTCAACATTGAAGCGACCATAGAAAGTGGCGCTCATGCGCTAATTACCACCCCCGGTGCCACTAAGTTTTATCGTTCTAATAATAAGTACGCCAAGCAGAAGCAGACCTTGCGAGTGAAGAAAGATGCGCGCTTGGAATGGATGCCGCAAGAGAACATTTTTTTCCCTAATGCACACGTACGTTTAGACACTGAAATTCGGCTAGAAAAGGGCGCACAGTTTTGGGGTTGGGAGATGCACTGTTTTGGGCGACCTGCACAGAATGAGGGATTTGAGCATGGTCACCTTGTAGGGAAAACAGAAATCTATCTTGATAATCAAAGGCTTCTCACTGAAGGTTTTAATTTTCATGGTGGCGATAAGTTAATGATAAATATGGGGTTACTTGATTTCTCAATGATGGGAACCTTTTATCTTACGTCAAATGAGAAGCAAGATTTAGAGTTGGTACAGAGCTTGCTCTTATCTATTACACAGCAAGCTTCACAGCAATCAGTCACATCGAAAGTGCCGAATGAGCCCACATTAATAATGGGTGCGACGCAAATAGAGGGATTGATTGTGGTGCGAGCCTTGGGTAATTGGAGTGAAGACATCCTCCAAGCCTTTGGTCAGATATGGCAAGCAACTCGCTCTCATTTGTGTGGTACGACTCCTGATTTACCAAGGATTTGGGCGACTTAGCGATTAGCCCTTTTTGTACCGAGGGCGACTTCCGGCCCTCGGTACATTTTTTAAAGCTTGCTATGTTTGAATCCCACTTACTGCTCATGCGTTTTTGAGCACTAAGAAAACAACACTAACAGCGGGCGGCTAAATGGAATTAACACCAAGAGAAAAAGATAAGCTACTTATCTTCTGCGCAGGAATGCTGGCACAGCAGCGCAAACAAAAAGGCTTAAAACTCAACTATCCAGAATCTATTGCACTGATCAGCAGTGCCATTCTTGAAGGTGCCCGCGAGGGTAAAACCGTTTCAGAGTTGATGGATTTTGGACGCACACTTCTTACTGTCGATGACGTTATGGAGGGGATCCCTTCCATGATCCCTGATGTACAAGTCGAAGCCACTTTTCCTGATGGCACCAAGTTGGTGACCGTTCATGAACCTATTGTGTAGGGAGAAGCAAGATGGCTGGTTCCACAAAAAAATACTCAGGTTTCGTTCCCGGCAAAGTAGAAACCGCTCCCGGTGACATCACCTTAAATGAAGGTCGCGAGACAACGTCAGTTAAAGTTCAAAACATTGGCGATCGTCCTATTCAAATTGGCTCTCATTACCACTTCTATGAAGCAAATCCTTCGCTGATCTTTGATAGAGAAACCACTAAAGGCTTTCGGCTCAATATCCCTGCGGGCACTGCAACTCGATTCGAGCCGGGTCAGTCGCGTAGCGTCGAGTTAGTACGTTATGCCGGTAAGTTAGAAATTTACGGCTTCCAAGGAAAGGTGATGGGCAAGCTTTAAGAGCTCCTCACGGAAATAATTAAAACAACAAAGGATTGATCATGGCGACGATATCCAGACAGGCTTACGCCGAAATGTTCGGGCCAACAGTTGGAGACCGAGTGCGTCTTGCTGACACCGATTTATGGTTAGAAGTTGAAAAAGATTACACCGTTTACGGCGACGAAGTGAAATTCGGCGGTGGCAAAGTCATCCGTGATGGACAAGGGCAAAGCCAACGTCCAAGTGCTGAGACACCGGATTTGGTGATTACCAACGCCATCGTATTAGACTACTGGGGCATCGTGAAAGCCGATGTCGCAATTAAAGATGGCCGAGTTCAGGCATTAGGTAAAGCGGGCAACCCAGATGTTCAACCGGGTGTTGATATTGTGATTGGCCCAGGCACCGAAATTTTAGCCGGTGAAGGCTCTATTCTGACGGCTGGTGGCATTGATTCACACATCCACTTTATCTGCCCGCAACAAATTGAAGAAGCGCTAGCTTCAGGTGTTACCACCATGATTGGCGGTGGCACTGGGCCAAATACGGGTACTAACGCAACCACATGTACGCCAGGGCCTTGGAACATGCACCGCATGTTGGAATCACTCGATCAATTCCCAATGAACTTTGGTTTGTTAGGTAAAGGCAATGCAAGTCAGCCAGAAGCTCTACGCGAACAAGTCGCAGCAGGTGCAGTCGGTTTGAAGTTGCACGAAGACTGGGGAACAACCCCCGCTTCAATCGATACCTGCTTAAGTGTTGCTGACGAGATGGACGTACAAGTTGCGATTCATACCGACACTCTGAATGAATCTGGTTTTGTTGAATCGACACTTGGCGCAATCGGCGACCGCGTGATTCATACCTATCACACCGAAGGTGCGGGTGGTGGTCATGCTCCTGATATTATTCGTGCTGCAGGTGAACCGAACGTTCTGCCTTCTTCGACTAACCCTACACGACCTTACACCATAAACACCGTCGATGAGCATTTGGACATGTTGATGGTATGTCACCACCTTTCCCCGTCTATTGCTGAAGATGTGGCGTTCGCCGAGTCGCGTATTCGTCGTGAAACCATTGCCGCTGAAGACATTCTTCATGATTTAGGTGCGTTTTCTATGATCGCTTCGGATTCTCAAGCGATGGGGCGAGTGGGTGAAGTAATAACTCGAACTTGGCAAACCGCGCACAAGATGAAAGTTCAGCGCGGTAGCCTAAAAGAAGATTCAGACTACAGCGATAACTTCCGTCTAAGACGTTATGTCGCTAAGTACACCATCAACCCTGCGATTACTCATGGTATGTCTCATGAAATCGGTTCTATCGAAGCCGGAAAATTAGCAGACTTAGTGTTGTGGAAGCCCGCTTTCTTTGGTGTGAAACCAAGCGTGATTTTGAAAGGCGGCATGATCGCCATGGCACCAATGGGTGATCCCAATGCTTCTATCCCAACCCCTCAGCCAGTTCACTATCGCTCTATGTTTGGTAGCTATGGCAAGGCGTGTCAGAACACATCGATGTTGTTTGTTTCCAAGGAAGCCAAGGCGCAGAACATCGATAAGCAGTTGGGGCTGCAGAGTTTGATTGGCGTAGTGAGCAACTGCCGAAACATCAGTAAAGCTGACATGAAGCTTAACGATTGGATGCCGAAGATTGAGGTCGACTCTCAGACTTATCAAGTGCGCGCTGATGGCGAGCTGCTTACGTGTGAACCTGCTGAAGAACTGCCAATGGCTCAAAGATATTTTCTATTTTAATAGCTCGGCTGAAGGCTCTTATCTTAGACCTTTAGCTGAAGCTCGTGTTTTAGCTCTTGGCTGAGGGCTCTTATTTTGAACGTTATAAATCTCACAAGGAGATTGAGGTAATAGCATGATTGAACTAACTCATATTCAAGAGGAGTTAAACACGACTCCTGATGGCTTTCTAAGTCTACCGATCGATAGTCGTATTAAGAGTCGTCTTAAAGTCACACTCGATGACGGGCGCAATGCAGGGCTGTTTCTACCACGAGGTCATATCTTGCGTGGCGGTGAACAACTCTCAAGTGAATGTGGCTTGGTCGTGGAAGTGAAAGCGGCACCTGAAACCGTTTCGACTGTTTACTGTGAAGATCTGCTCCTACTAACGCGAGTGGCTTACCACCTTGGCAATCGACATGTTCCGTTGCAAGTGGAAGCTGGCTGGGTTCGTTATCAACACGACCATGTTTTGGATGAAATGGTTGAAGGCTTAGGCGCTAAAGTGACCACCGAGACACAACCGTTTGAACCTGAAGGCGGCGCTTATGGTGGTCGCTCGGGTGGTCATCACCACCATCATTAATCGAGTCATTTGAGACTCACCCATTTATAGATACAACCACGATATTAATAACTATAAACGCAAGGAACTCGCGATGAACTTTAAAACAGCTGCAGGCTTATGTACTTTCACAATAGCTTCTCTAACAACATCGACATTGGCATTGGCTCATCCAGGTCATGGATCTCACTCGGTTCATGAGTCTCACTCATTTATGTCTGGCTTAACTCACCCTGTGACAGGCATGGATCACCTGATCATGCTGATCGCTTTTGGTCTATTAATTGGCGCACTGTCATTTTCAACCAAGATCAAAGCAGCTTTGATTGGGGGTGGATTAGTATCGTTAATGCTTGGTCTTATCGCAGGCCAAGCTTTGGGTTTCTCTGTGATTGTTGAACCAGCGATCATCGCTTCTCTGTTTGTAGTTAGTTTATGTTTATGGCATGTATTCTCACCATCAACTAAGCGTGTAAACAGTGTATTAGCGGCTTCGATTGGTATGTTGTTTTTCCATGGTTACGCACACGGTGTTGAGGCGGCAAGTAATCTGACTCAGTTTGCAGCAGGCATGGGCATCAGTGCTGTGGCATTAATGGTTATCGGTACTTTGGTTGGCCGTGCGGTTTACTCTAAATGGCTGTCGGTTGGCGTGGCTTCAGCAAGCGCACTATTGATTTTAGGCGCGTAAGCTCTCGAACTTTTTGATTCTAGAAGGCAGAGAGCAAGAGTATGACCAAAACAGAAAATATCGCTATTTATCGTCTCTTTCAATTGATCAGTCCATCGTTGCCGATTGGTGGTTTCACTTATTCGCAAGGGCTAGAGCTTGCTGTAGAAGCGGGGTGGGTGACCGATCGCAACAGCATGGAACAGTGGCTCAATACCATCGTCAGTTCCAGTGTCGCGACTTTGGAATTGCCCATCTTAGAGCGCCTTTATCACGCGCTAGAAAAAGGTGAGCTCGATGAGATTGAGCACTGGTGTAACTATTTGTACTCAAGTCGTGAAACCAGTGAATTGCGAGCGGAAGAGAAACAGCGTGGACAAGCCTTGAATACTCTGTTGAAGCGTTTAGACATCGATATTTCGTTGGTGGACTCTGTTGATAGTCATCCTAACCAACTGTTGGGCATGTGTATGGCTGCTCAACATTGGGGCATTGATTTAGAAAGTCTCAAGCAAGGTTATTTATGGAGTTGGCTTGAAAACATCGTTACCGCAGGGGTCAAGTTAGTGCCTTTAGGTCAAACCGATGGTCAGTTGGCACTGATTAATATCACCAACACGTTTCCCGAGATCATTGAGAAAGCACGCACGATAGAAGATTGGATGATAGGCAGCTTTTCGCCATCAATGGCATTAGCAAGTTCACTGCACGAAACACAATACACGAGACTATTTCGTTCGTAGCGGTTAGCACGAACTATGTAGTAAAAAGAATATAAGGAAGTAGACAATGGAAAGTTATAAGCAACCCCTTCGAATTGGTATTGGCGGCCCGGTAGGCTCTGGTAAAACAGCATTGTTAGAGGTGTTGTGTAAGGCGATTCGCGACAAGCTAAACATTGCTGTGGTAACCAACGACATTTACACCCAAGAAGATGCAAAGATACTCACACGTGCTGAAGCTCTCGAACCTGACCGCATCATTGGCGTAGAAACCGGTGGTTGTCCGCACACGGCTATCCGTGAAGATGCTTCGATGAACTTAGCTGCCGTAGAGGAGCTTGCTAAGCTACATAAGAACCTTGATGTGGTGTTTGTTGAAAGTGGTGGCGATAACCTGAGTGCGACGTTCAGCCCTGAGTTAGCCGACCTTACTATCTACGTGATTGATGTTGCTGAAGGGGAGAAGATCCCACGTAAAGGTGGCCCAGGTATTACACGATCTGATCTGTTGGTTATCAATAAAATCGATTTAGCACCGTATGTTGGCGCGTCACTTGAGGTGATGGAGCAAGATACGCAGCGCATGCGTCCAACCAAACCATACGTGTTCACCAACCTAAAAGAGAGCCAAGGTTTGGACTTCATCATCAACTTTATTGTGACGGAAGGTATGCTGACTATGAAGGAGCCTTCTACGACTGAGTCGTGAATCATGAATAGGGAGTAGAGTTTAAATCCGTTCGCTTTCTAATTTATTAGACACAAAAAAGCCCTGTCGATTATCGATAGGGCTTTCTGATTTTAAAGGGCTTTTAACGTTCGAGTCGAATCTAAAGCCCGCTCTTAGCGACTCTTGTTGTCACTTGTGACTCAATCACGCCATCTTCAACTTGAGTGGTGATCACTTCACCTGGTTCGACATCGTTAATTGATGACACGGTATTGCCCGATGTTGAATGGGTAATGCTGTAGCCTCGCTTCAAGGTTGCCAGTGGGCTCACTGTCTCTAACTTCTCTGCAGCCATGGCTAGCTGGTGGCGAGTGGTTAGCAGTGTTTTATCCATCGCATCCAATAGCTTCTGTTCTGAGCGTTGTAGATGCAACTTCTGTTCGCCAAGGCGCTTCACTGGCGAGTTCAACTGAAGCTGATGTTGTTTACGTTCAACACGCTGTGCATGCTGCTTTAGGTATTGAGCCATACCACGACGTAAGCGCATGTCTAAGTCATCAAGCTGCTGACTCTGTTTTTGCAGTTGGTAGCTAGGGTGTTGTTTCTCTAAGCGGTATTTCAACGTTTGAGTTGATTGCGCTTGTTTGATTAGTACATGACGAATTGCACTGACTAAGCGAGCGCGTTTAGAGACAAAAGCTTGTTCTTTATGACTGTTATCACGGCTAACCAGTTCGGCTGCTGCTGACGGTGTTGGTGCACGCATATCTGCGACGAAATCAGCTATAGTGACGTCAATTTCGTGGCCAACTGCGCTGATAATCGGGATCTGGCTTGCTGCAATTGTGCGAGCAACGATCTCGTTATTAAAGCACCATAAGTCTTCTAATGAACCGCCGCCACGACCCACGATCAACACATCACATTCATTGCGTTCGTTAGCTCGTCCAATCGCTTGAGCTATCTGAATTGCAGCCTCTTCGCCTTGAACCATGGTTGGGTAAACCACAACCGGTAATGAAGGATCGCGTCTTTTCAGTACATCAAGGATGTCAAACAGTGCAGCACCGGTTTTTGAGGTGATCACGCCAACGCGCTTTGGGTGTTCAGGAAGCGGTTGCTTGCTTGATTGAGCAAATAATCCTTCTGCGGCGAGGTTCATCTTAAGCTTTTCAAACTCTTGTTGAAGCTTACCATCACCTTCTGGCTGCATGCTTTCGATGATTAGCTGATAGTCACCACGCGGCTCATAAAGAGACAGACGTGCTTTGACTAAAACTTGATTACCGTTCTGAGGCTTAAAAGTCACACGACGGTTATTGCCACGAAACATAGCGCACTTAACTTGAGCGCGAGAGTCTTTAAGGGTGAGGTACCAGTGACCAGAGACAGGTGCAGAGAAGTTTGAGATTTCACCAACGAGCCAGACTATCCCCATTTCGTTTTCTAATAGGAGACGAACCTCTGAGTTGAGGCGAGAAACAGTAAAGATGTTTGGATTAGTCATAGAAGCACTATCTTTCCTTGAAGGAAGGTCTTTCTTGGAATCTCACAGGGCGTGAGTATGGAAGATAGCGGCAATATAATACATAGCAAGGGGGTAAATGCAAATTAAAAATACAAAAATGTGTAGCCAAGCGATTTCGTTGGCCGTATAATCCGTCCGCAATATCTAATCCAAATGCAGTTTAATTTTCCTTAATTGGCTGCCCTCATTAGGCGAAACGATGAGATTGGATTGTTTCTTTTTACTCCTATTATTGTGAGATATTGCAAATGCTAAGAATTGCCAAAGAAGCGCTGACATTCGACGACGTACTGCTAGTGCCAGCACACTCCACCGTTCTCCCTAATACAGCTGATCTTCGCACTCAGCTGACGAAGAATATTTCCCTAAACATCCCAATGATCTCTGCATCGATGGATACTGTGACAGAAGCTCGCCTAGCGATTGCACTGGCACAAGAAGGCGGAATCGGCTTCATTCATAAGAACATGTCTATTGAACAGCAAGCTGAAATGGTTCGCCAGGTTAAAATTTACGAAGCAGGTGTGGTTTCTCACCCTGTTACTGTAAACCCTGACGCGACAATCGCTGATGTTGTAGCTCTTACTCAAAAACACGGCTTCGCTGGTTTCCCTGTTGTTACTGAAACAAACGAACTTGTTGGTATTATTACTGGCCGTGACGTTCGCTTTGTGACTGACCTTTCTAAGAAAGTTGACGTAGTAATGACACCTAAAGCTCGCCTTGCTTCTGTTAAAGAAGGTGCAACTCGTGAAGAAGTTCAAGAGAAAATGCACGAAGCGCGTGTTGAGAAAGTTCTTGTTGTAAATGATGACTTCCAACTTACTGGAATGATCACTGCAAAAGATTTCCACAAAGCAGAACGTAAACCAAACGCTTGTAAAGATGAGCGCGGCAGCCTACGTGTAGGTGCAGCTGTTGGTGCTGGTGCTGGTAACGAAGAGCGCGTTGCTGCTCTTGTTGAAGCTGGCGTAGACGTTCTACTTATCGACTCTTCACACGGTCACTCTGAAGGCGTACTTAACCGTATCCGCGAAACTCGTGCTGCCTACCCTGATCTACAAATCATCGGTGGTAACGTAGCAACTGGCGCTGGCGCTCGTGCTCTTATCGAAGCTGGTGTAAGTGCAGTTAAAGTGGGTATCGGCCCGGGTTCAATCTGTACGACTCGTATCGTTACTGGTGTTGGTGTTCCTCAAGTAACAGCAATCGCAGACGCAGCTGAAGTAGCAAACGAATACGGTATTCCAGTAATCGCAGATGGCGGTATCCGCTTCTCTGGTGATATCTGTAAAGCGATCGTTGCTGGCGCATCTTGTGTGATGGTTGGTTCAATGTTCGCGGGTACTGAAGAAGCACCGGGTGAAGTTATCCTTTACAACGGTCGTTCTTACAAGTCTTACCGTGGTATGGGTTCTCTTGGCGCTATGTCTCAAGGTTCTTCTGACCGTTACTTCCAATCTGACAACGCTGCAGACAAGCTTGTTCCAGAAGGGATTGAAGGTCGTATCGCATACAAAGGTCGTCTAAAAGAGATCGTTCACCAACAGATGGGCGGTTTACGCTCAAGCATGGGCCTAACGGGTTCTGCAACTGTTGAAGATATGCGTACTAAAGCTGAGTTTGTTCGTATCTCTGGTGCGGGCATGAAAGAATCTCACGTACACGATGTTCAAATCACGAAAGAAGCACCTAACTACCGTTTAGGTTAATAATACGTCCAAACGTTTGAATAATGTGCTGATTTAGTCGGCACATTAATATACCAATCGTAGTAAATAACGGGTCATCCTAGCTTGTTAAAAAGCTCGATAACTTCGTTAGAATTTTTGATTGTAGAATAACTACTTATCAGAACTCTTTGTCGAATAGAGCAGCCTTGTTCTCAAGCTTTTTTCCTGCGCTATTCCTGAACACTTACTTACTGTGATTGGTATTATATCTACCGCTTGTTTTGTTTAGAGAGTGATTCTCACAAAACATCGCCTTACAGATAACCTACGAAAACGTTTGCTTTATTTCTTGAAGAGTTAATCAGAGGTGAGTAAACTCGCCTCCGTTTTATCACATAGCCAATAAGACTACTTACAATGACTAAAAATATTCATGACCAACGTATTCTAATTCTGGACTTCGGTTCTCAATACACACAGCTAGTTGCTCGTCGTATTCGTGAGATCGGTGTTTACTGTGAACTTTGGAGCTGGGACGTAGAAGAAGCGGATATTCGTGAATTCAATCCAGACGGCATTATCCTATCTGGCGGCCCTGAAAGTGTAACGGAAGAGAATTCTCCACGTGCACCTCAGTACGTATTTGATTCAGGTGTTCCTGTCTTCGGTATTTGCTACGGAATGCAAACTATGGCTGAGCAACTTGGCGGTAAAGTAGCGACGTCTACTGAACGCGAGTTCGGCTACGCAGCTGTACAAGTGACTGGCGAATCAGCACTTTTCGCTGACCTTGAGACGACTCAAGATGTTTGGATGAGCCACGGTGACAAAGTGGTTGAGATCCCTGCTGATTTCACAAAGATCGCTGAAACAGACACTTGCCCATACGCTGCAATGGCAAATGAAGATAAGAAGTACTACGGCGTACAATTCCACCCAGAAGTAACACACACTAAGAACGGCCTAAAAATGCTTGAGAACTTTGTTCTTAATGCATGTGGTTGTGAAGGTCTGTGGACTCCAGCTTCAATCATTGAAGATGCAGTTGCACGTATTAAAGAACAAGTAGGTGACGACGAAGTTATCCTTGGTCTTTCTGGTGGTGTTGATTCATCAGTAGTAGCAATGCTTGCTCACCGAGCGATCGGCGACAAACTAACATGTGTATTTGTAGATAACGGCCTTCTTCGTTTAAACGAAGGTGAGCAGGTTATGGAGATGTTCGGCAATAAGTTTGGCCTAAACATCATCAAAGTAGATGCTGAAGAGCGTTTCCTTAACGCTCTGGAAGGCGAAGCTGAACCAGAAGCGAAACGTAAGATCATCGGCCACGTATTCGTAGATATCTTCGATGAAGAATCTAAGAAACTGAAGAATGCTAAGTGGCTTGCTCAGGGTACTATCTACCCAGACGTAATCGAGTCTGCTGCATCTAAGACAGGTAAAGCACACGTAATCAAATCTCACCACAACGTTGGCGGCCTTCCTGATGATATGGAAATGGGCCTTGTTGAGCCTCTACGTGAGCTGTTTAAAGATGAAGTACGTAAGATCGGCTTAGAGCTTGGTCTTCCATACAACATGCTTTACCGCCACCCATTCCCGGGTCCAGGTCTAGGTGTTCGTGTACTTGGCGAAGTGAAGAAAGAGTACTGTGATTTACTGCGTCGTGCTGATGCTATCTTCATTGAAGAGCTTCACGCTGCTGACCTTTACCACAAAGTATCTCAAGCATTCACGGTATTCCTACCAGTACGTTCAGTTGGCGTAATGGGTGATGGCCGTAAGTACGATTGGGTTGTATCTCTACGCGCAGTAGAAACTATCGACTTCATGACTGCTCACTGGGCACACCTACCATACGACTTCCTAGGTAAGGTTTCTAACCGTATTATCAACGAAGTTAACGGCATTTCACGTGTTGTTTACGATATTTCTGGTAAGCCACCAGCAACTATCGAGTGGGAATAATCTTTTAGAGATTTAACCAGCTTTGATTAAGATCTTAAGCCTCGAACTCAGTTCGGGGCTTTTTTCTTTTTGATTCAGGGTATTAAAGAGCCATATCTAACCTCTAGAAACCAAATGGGTTGGAAATTAGATATCAGCTCAAGAAACCATGAGACGCTTTGTTGTATGAGCTATATATCAAAAATATCACTCGCAATTTTTATAAATTCATACAGCAACGGCTATGGTATTTCGCGTGTGAAGCATACTCTTTGATGGACTTATTAAGGACAGATAAGAGAATCCATCATGTTAAAAATCAAATATTTGGCGACAGTGCTCGGCTGCACATTGGCTGCGCAAAGTCATGCGTCTTTGAATATCCAACCTGATCCGCAAAACCCGAATGGTTACCTTGTTGAAAAGTCGGCATTACAAGCTGCTGAACAAGCGAAAACATCCGATCCTATGTATGCGATCTGGTCACAGGCATTACAAACTCGTCCCAATAGTGTTGTTGAAGCTATAGAGCCGGGCTTAGCCTCGAATCCTGAAAACGTAAAACGAGTCGAACGTGTATTCCCTCAATCTGAATGGAACTTCCTCACTCAGATGGCTGCACCAGAATACACCTACACTCGTTTCTTACGTGCGATTGGTAAATTCCCCGCTTTCTGTGGAGAGTACACCGATGGTCGTGACTCCGACGCTATCTGTAAAAAATCCATTATCACGGCCTTTGCTCATTTCTCACAAGAGACGGGTGGCCACATCGCGATAGACAACACCTCTGATAACCCATTAGCGCTAGAAGAGTGGCAGCAAGCGTTGGTACATGTTCGTGAAATGGGCTGGTCTGAAGGCCAAGAGGGCTACACTACGGGTTGTGGTCAGAACGATTGGCAAAATGCTCGCTGGCCATGTGCCGCGGGGCAGGGTTACTTTGGGCGAGGTGCCAAGCAGCTTTCTTACCATTTTAATTACGGTGCGTTCTCTGAAGTGATGTTCGATGGTGATGCAACGGTGTTACTGAATAATCCGGGCTTAGTCGCTGATTCTTGGCTGAACTTGGCTTCTGCTATCTGGTTCTTCCTTACTCCTCAAGCACCTAAACCAGCAATGCTGCACGTTATCGACCGCACTTGGACGCCATCTCAGCGCGAATTAGATGCGGGCATTGGTTATGGGTTTGGTACCACGATCAATGTGATTAATGGTGGTATTGAATGTGGGGAGCAGAACAAAGATAAAGGCCAACCGGTTAACCGTATTCGTTATTGGGAAGGGTTAGCAGCACACTATGAAATCCCTGTAGAAGCGGATGAAGCTAATACTTGTTGGCAACAAACGCCTTACGGAAGCTTGAACCTCAATGGAGCAACCGATGTGTTGTACACCAACTGGGATGGCAACTGGAAATACTACGCAGACCGCCCAGAAGGTTATTCATTTGAATGTGAGCTTGTTGGTTTCCAAACTGCATACTCTGCCTTGGTTGCTGGAGATTACGAGAAGTGTGTGACCAATTTTTATGGTTCTCATGCGAGCTGGCCTGAAGTGAAGGTGGTCGAAAAGCTTGATCCGGTAGACCCTGGTACTGATCCGGGTGGTAATGGTTGGAGTGCGACTAAGGTTTACAACGCGGGTGACCAAGTGACTCACTATGGTGCGACTTACGAAGCGAAATGGTGGACACAAGGGGATGACCCTGCCAATGGCGGCCCTTGGAAGTTGCTTACTGGAGATCCGACACCACCCGTCGTCACAGACCCGTCGCCAGTCGATCCAGTTCCGGTAGAACCAACACCGGTTGAGCCGCCTGTCGTCGTTGACCCATCGGTATTTATTACATGGCAAGCAGGTGTCAGCCAGGTGAGTAATGGTGACAAGGTGACACATAACGGCAAGTGCTTCGTAGCTAAAAACGGTCCGGGTGTTTGGGAAAGCCCCGTACAGTCGAATTGGTTCTGGGATGAAATTAGTTGTCAGTGATCTGTCATTATTAATCAACCTCTGCTTTAGATTGGCTTACTAAGCTGACCCGTGTTGTTCAAAAGCCGAAAGTTATGACTTTCGGCTTTTTTATTGCGCCTTCTCACCATGAGAGTTGAGAAGCCACACTATCAAACACTGAGTTGAATAATGACTCCTACTTTCTTTCATTAAGGAAATCGTTTCAGGTAGGTTGCTCTGCACTCTCGTTAATAAGAGGATTATTTAACTAGTTATGAAATAAAGTTCTGTACAAATGACTCTTGTGAATTTATATTCATTTTTTAATTATATTTATTCTTTTATTTTAGGGTTAAGGTGTACCTATGGAACAGACAGATATCACGTCACTCATCCCCATTGTGATTACTTTGGTGTTGTCATTGGCGACAAGGAATGTAGTGATCGGCCTTTTTGCTGGCGTATTGAGTGGTGTAGCAATGCTCACCGGTATGTTTAGTGAACTTAATCCTCTTGATACGTTTGGCACTATGGTGAAAGGCTATCTGGTACCTCAACTGACCGATAGCTATAATGCAGGTGTGATTATGCTTTTGATTTTCATCGGCGGTTTTGTTGCTTTGATGGAAAAGTCCGGTGGTGGTGTCGCATTCGCAAAGCGGGTGACTCAGTGGGTAAGCAATAAATGCCAAGCTCAAGTGTCTGCTTGGTTAGGTGGAATTGTTATATTTTTCTCAGACTTAGGCACTCCTTTAATTGTCGGCCCTGTTTTTCGTCCCCTTTTCGATAAACTGAAACTTTCAAGACAGAAGCTAGCATTCATTATTGACTCAACCTCCTCTCCCGTCGCGATTCTTATCCCTTTTATTGGCTGGGGTGTTTATATCATGGGGTTGATTCAAAAAGAGTTTACCGCTTTGAATGTCAACATGTCGGATTGGGATGCTTTCATCGGCGCGATTCCTTTTCAGTTCTACGCTTTCTTAGCGATCTTTATTGTTCCTTTAGTTTCTTTTAAAGGTTTAGACTTCGGACCAATGGCAAAGGCAGAGCGTGATTGCCAAGCGGGTCTTTGTTCTGGTGCGAATAATGAGTCCTTGAATCCTTTCTCGCATAAAAATGCAAAAGCATCTTTTGTTTGGGCACCGCTACTCGTGATGGTCGTTGTATTGTTCACCATGTTGGTTCCGCAAGGCTTCCCGTTCCAAAAGGTTGCAGGTTCGTCATTCAGAGCGGCTTTATCATCGGCTTATTTTTTTGCTGCGATTACCTTGATCTCGCTAATGGCTTATTACGGTGTAAGAAAATTGTCTGATGGTGTTTCGGTGTATTTAAAGGGCATGGGAAATATGATGCCTGTAGCGATCATTCTTGTATTGGCATGGGCGTTAAGCACCGTCGGTAAAGAGTTAGGCGCCGCGGCTTATATTGCAGAACAAGCACAAAGTGGCTTTCCTTACTGGTTAGTGCCTGCCGTCGCTTTTTTGTTGTCGGCGATTATTTCATTCGCAACGGGATCGTCGTGGGGAACCTTCGCGATTATGATGCCATTGGTTATTCCAACCGCTTTTGCGATTGATGCGCCTTTACTAGTGGCAATCGGTGCTGTGTTGTCGGGAGGTTTGTTTGGGGATCACTGTTCACCGATCTCTGAAACAACCATTCTTTCTTCAACTGGCGCAGGGTGTGATCAATTTGAACACTTTAAGACTCAACTTCCTTATGCGTTGATGAATGGCTCTATCGCATTGGTGAGCTTTGTTGTGGCAGGCTTTACGGGAAGTACATGGGTTGTGCTAGGAGCTCTGATTGCTCAGCTTATCCTTGTGACTCTGTTAGCCAAGTACGATGCGAGTAAAAACACTTCTTCAGAAGTTCAACCTCAAGTGTCTGAATCTAAAACACAACAAGCGTAATTTAAGATTACAGAAGAGGGCGAGATTCCAGATATCTCGTCCCTCGATTCTGGAATGACGATCCAATGAGTAGATACGGGATGCGAGTAAACGAGTAACGAAAAGCTCGCCATCTGTTGCCTACGTTTGCTATTAAGGGTGCGCTTACTCAAATCTAAAGACTCTTTTCGCATCCCCATCTCGTTTATCGTACCTAAAAAAACCTCGTCATTCCCCACAGTAAGTAACGAACGTGACAGAGGGCTTTTGTGTGCCGCAAGTGCTCATATCGAAGAGTAGATTCCAGATATCCCGTCCCTCGATTCTAGAGTGACGTAGCACCAGGCTTTGTCTCATTGCCTCAACACTTACCTCACTCGTCATTCCTTACAGTGAGGAACGAACGTGATAGGGAATCTGTTTATTGATAGTTTCGGTGAATTGAATAGGTTCATTATGAAACCTATTTTCCATAAGATCATTTGTACAATCTTAGTTTTCGATAACTGGATTACCTAGTTGTACGGTTTATAGATTAAAATTTTCTGATAATTTTTATCGTTTTTTTTTAATCAACCACTTTAATAAGGTAAATTCGTAATGTCGACCAAACTAGCTAACCCAGCGCCACTAGGCTTAATGGGTTTCGGTATGACCACCATTCTTCTTAATATCCACAACGCAGGTTTCTTCCCAATCGATTCTATGATTCTTGCAATGGGTATTTTTTACGGTGGTTTGAGCCAAGTTATCGTGGGCACTATGTGTTTCAAACGTGGTGACACGTTCGGTACAACTGCGTTTACTTCTTACGGCCTATTCTGGTTGTCTTTGGTTGGTTTGATTGTAATGCCTTACATGGGCCTTCCAGCAAGCCCTGCTGCATTCATGGGTTGGTACCTATTACTATGGGGTATTTTCACAGGCTTCATGTTCATCGGTTCTCTATGTTACCCAGTTGCGAAGCAAGTAGTATTCGGTTCACTAACTATCTTGTTCTTCCTGCTAGCCGCTCGTGATTTCACTGGCAGCGAACTAATCGGCACTATCGCTGGTTTTGAAGGTATTTTCTGTGGCGCTTCAGCTATCTACTTTGCAATGGCACAAGTAATCAACAACGAATACGGCCGCACAGTACTGCCTATCGGTGAGAAGAAAGCACCTCAAATGGCAACACAAGAAATTGCTGCTTAATGCTCTAACTCGGGAACAGTTAGTTTGTTATAAGCTGTTTATTGGTTATGAACAAAACAAAAGGGGTTAGCCGAAATGGCTAACCCCTTTTTTATGCGTTATTAATAGAGCCAGTTAAAGAGGTCTATTTGTTAAAGCAATCTATTTGTTAAGGCGAGTTTAAGCTGAAGGTTGCTCTACAGGTTTAGTGTCTGCAGTTTCAGCTTCAGGAGATTTTCCTGTTTTACGCTTGTACTTCTCTTCCCAGTAGGTAGCACCTTTAATGCCTAGTTTTACAGGGTTGAACGTGTACTCAGTGACGCCTTGTTTCTGCTGTTCTTCGTAGTCTGCAAGAGCTTTAAGCGCAGGCTTAGACATGAAGAAGATGATCAGAATACCGACAATGTTTAACCACGCCATCAAACCAACACCAACATCACCCATTGCCCATGCAAGGTTCGCTGTTTTAACTGTGCCATAGAAAACGGCAGTAATAAGAACAAGCTTAAGTACGAACATCATGCCAGGAATTTTGATAGTACGACGTAGGTAAGCAATATTCGTTTCTGCGATGTAGTAGTAAGCAAGAATTGTTGTAAATGCGAAGAAGAACAGAGCAAATGCGATGAACGGCTTACCAATGCCTGGTAGTGCACTTTCAATAGCAAGCTGTGTAAATACAGGACCGTTGGCACCAATGTTTGCTGCTAGGTTCTGAACAAGGAACACACCTTCAGCGCCGCCGTGAACGTTGTAAGCACCAGTGATGATGATCATGAACGCTGTAGCTGAACATACTAGAAGTGTATCGATGTAGATAGAGAACGCTTGTACCAAACCTTGCTGAGCTGGGTGATCAACACTTGCAGCCGCAGCCGCGTGAGGACCTGTACCTTGACCCGCTTCGTTTGAGTAAACACCACGCTTAACACCCCAACCAATTGCAGCACCGAAGCCTGCCATAGGTGTGAATGCATCGCCAATGATCATTGCGAAAACCGTTGGCACTTGGCCGATGTTTAGCAGAATGATAACGAACGCGATGATGATGTAAGCCAGTGCCATGAATGGAACAACGATTTGTGTGAAGTTCGCAATACGTTTAACACCACCAAAGATGATGAACGCTAGGATAATAGCAACTACAGTACCAGTGAAAATTTTAGCGAAACTGAATGTACCGATAGCTGTTTCAATCATGTCACCTGAGCCAAATGCAGCTTCTACAGCATTACCAATACTGTTTGACTGAACACCTGGAAGCAAAATACCACATGCAAAAATAGTCGCGATAGCAAAGATCCAAGCGTACCATTTTTGACCCATCGCTTTTTCGATGTAGTAAGCCGGACCACCACGGAACTGGCCTTCATCTTCTTCTTTGTAGATTTGCGCTAGCGTTGATTCTGCGTAAGCTGTTGCAGCGCCAAAGAAAGCCACTACCCACATCCAGAATACTGCACCTGGGCCGCCGAAACCGATAGCGGCAGCAACACCAGCAATGTTACCTGTACCGACACGGCCAGATAGAGAAACGGCCAGAGCTTGGAAAGACGAGATGCCTTTTGACGAGCTTTTACCCGATAGTAGCAAGCGCCACATTTCAAAGAAGTGACGGATTTGAACAAATCGAGTCATGATGGAGTAGAACAAACCTGCACCTAAACATAGGTAGATAAGTACTGGACTCCAGATTATTCCATTCAAAAAATCAACGAATGACTGCATGAGTATTTTCCCTGTTAGTTTTGCTTATGATTGTTTTTCGAACAACACAATACTTCACTTGTAACCCGAGTGTTAAATCATTTAACTGCCTATTAGGATTACTGTGACATAAAGCATGTTACAGGGGGTGTTTGTTAACGCTTAGTGCTAATTTGATAATCGTTTCATTAAAATTGATATGCAATTAGTTGTTTTTAGTGTCGGTTTGTAAAGTGAATAAATAGTGATTAATACAAATTTTCGAAACTCACAATATGTGTCAGAAGGGAAAATAGAAGAAAAATGAGAGGAAACGTTGTTCAGTACTAATGACTGTTAACACATTGCGACGGTAAAGACGCAAGAATATATCACCGATATAGTGAAATTAGGCAGGTTTAAGGGGAGGTATTAATTAAAATATCAGTAGTGATTTTTAGAACTTTCCGTAAGGATTACCGCAATCAGAAATCGTGAATCAATCGCCTGTTTTAAACGACTTTAAATCCTTTTCCAACCAAAGCTTGAGCGAACTCAGACTGAGTGTTTGGATCTCCGTGAATCAAATGTACCTCTTTGGGTGGCACGGTTATTTCTTCTATAAATCGATTGAGATCCTCTTTATCGGCATGAGCAGAATAGCCAGACATGCCATGGATCTGAGCGTTAACCTCAACGTCTTTATTATCTATCGAAACCTGCATTTCGCCTTGTTGCAGCTCTCGGCCTAGTGTTCCGTGCGCTTGATAGCCTGCTAAAATCACATCGGTCCGTTTATCGGGAAGCAAAGCGGATAAATAGTTCATTATCCTGCCCCCCTGACACATTCCAGAAGCTGCAACCACAATCGCGGGTTCACCTGTCGACTTGAGGCGATTAACGATTTTCTTGTGCATCCTATGCCCATCAATGGTAATGCATTGCTCAAAAGCGAGTGGGTGACGTTTCAGTTCGAGACGTTGCTTTGCTTCTTGCCCCCATAACTCTTTAAAGCGTCGGTAGGATCGCGTCACCTTTTCTGCCATAGGCGAATCGAGGATGATAGGAATATCGCTACTGAGTTGATGTTCAAAGATCAGGTGCTCGATATCAAATAGCAGTTCTTGTGTTCGACCGATGCTAAAAGCCGGAATGAGAATAACGCCGCCATCGAGTAACGAACGGTCAATGATTGCTTTGAGGCGTTCAGATCGAGAAGCAATATCATCATGTGTACTGGTGCCGTAAGTTGATTCGATAAACAGATAGTCGGCTTGTTGTGGTGGTTTAGGATCGGGCAGTAGTAGAGTGTTACTTGGGCCCAAGTCGCCAGAAAAAACAACTACTTCTTGGTTGGGGAATTTAATCTCGATATAGGCAGAACCTAAGATATGTCCTGCAGGTTGAAAGCGAGCGTACAGAGTATTTGGCCTATGATGATCCTTTCCGTTGTTTTGCTGTTTAGACGTAATTGGAAACCATTCCCCGTAAGGCTTAGGAACAATCAACGAATGAATTTTTTTAAGGATGAGTTTGGATTGTTTATGACTGAGCCCTTGCAGCTTTAAGCCATCTTCAATCATTAAAGGGGCGAGTTCAGCGGTGGCTTGCGTGCAATAAATCGGTTGGTTAAAGCCACTGGCGAGTAACCAAGGTAACCGGCCAATATGATCAATGTGAGTATGGGTCAGCAAAAGAGCATTGAGGTGGGACGTTTCAAATTCAATATCAAGAGGGTGTGCGTCCGAACCTTGAAGCTTTTTACCTTGAAGATCTAAACCTTGAAAAAGGCCACAATCGATCAGCACCGCTTGGCCTGAATCTCTTAGTTCGTGACAAGATCCTGTGACCGTATGTTTGCCGCCATGGTGAATCACTTCCATCGTTTACTCCCATTGCTCTATAAAGCCATTAACGCCTGTTTTTATTTTGCGGATAAGCGCCAGCATGTAAAACAAGAACAATGAGAGTTGCGATCGTTGAGTGTCTTTTTAAGTAACTGAGCGATAACTCAGTGTATTCGTTGCGAGTTAGCTCCTGTTCCCTTTGTGGCTAACTTATTTAACGCGCAGAAGAACGGTCAGAATCTAGCTTCGGTGTTTGCTGCGCCTCTAAACGAGCCACTTCGTCATCTAACTGTGCAATTTTTTCAGCCATCAAGGCATGACATCGATTGGCCAGTTCTCTTGCATCGCTGAGCTTGTATCCAGTCACATCAATAGGTTCAAGCATCTCGGTGATCACAATGCCATTATTAACTCGGTTGAGGTTAATCTTATTGTGCGTGGTACTGGTACACATCGGGGTGATAGGCACACCGGCCTCAATCGCCATTCGAAAAGCGCCCGTTTTGAATGGCAGTAATCCACGCCCTTTGCTACGAGTTCCTTCAGGGTAAACCCAAACAGACAGATCTCTGTGATGGATCGCTTCTGCCACTTGCTTGATGGTATCGCGTGCTTTGGATTTATCTTCACGATTAATCAGAATGTTACCTGTGATCCAATACAGCAAGCCAAAGAAAGGCACATACAGCAAGTCGCGTTTACCCAGCGAAACAGTACGCGGCCTTAACATCCCTGGTGCGGTCACAAAGTCCAACACGCTTTGATGGTTTGAGATATACACGCTTTTTTCTGGTGTCGGTGCATTGTCTAGGCCACGCTGCACCAATTTAACACCAACGAGCTTTTGTAATTGGTTGAACCAACGGCAAAAAACGTACACATGCTTCGGGTTTTTGGGGCTAAACAAGCAGTAAACAAAAGCACATAGAGTGGTGAAAATAATAAACACAGTAGCCAAGATAATACGAAGAACAGCAAGCACAACTCACTCCTTACTCACCACAATATTGCAGTGATTAAATAGTTTTAGATGCTTGAAGTTTTCACTCTATTTAACCGAATTGCAACAATTAACTGTTTTAGGGGGCTGTTTTTAGATCTTTATATAAAACAAGGACTAACAATGGGTATTTGACACGATCATCGAGCTTACACGTGTTCACCAGTAGGGATGCATGTTCACCAATACTGTTTATTTGGATCCGACTTTTCTACCCATTCTGGATCTTGACGTGATTCTAAATAGAGCTGTAGGCCGTTATAGGACATGAAAGCCGCTGGGCCACCAAGATGCTCAAAATAGTCAAAATAATCATCTTCGAGTGAACAAAGGTGAGCTAAATCTTTAACGTTATTCATCATTGCCCATTGAATAGCGAAAACCGGAGCCGTCGAACCTGAAATGCTGACCTCTTCGACATTTGGGTTGAACTGTGAATTGGCTTGCTCAAGCTGTATCTCTTTTTGTTCAGACTCTTGCTGTAACACTTCTTCGATGATCTCTGAGCGTTTGGTATTAGAGACATTCTTGTTTAGCTTAGCGATTCGAAGCGCGTAGCTAAAACGGTCTGTTGAAACGATATCGACAAGTTGCGATAGCAGCTCTTTGTCTACGCCCGCAGCCTTGGTGAAATAGTCGATACACGAATTGATTGAGGCATAACGAGTACCGTCAAATTCAAAGCCACTGGTTTCGTCGTATACCTCAAGTGGGATGTCATCAACCGACAAAGGCCAGCCTTTATAATCGACGCGTTGTTTGGCTATTTGATACATCTTCCAAGCGCTGCGCCCAAACCCACCGAGCGTCGAGCCCGAGAAATCAGAATCAATAAGCTCCTGCTCCGTCCAGTTCTCACCAATGCCAAGGTGCTTAGCGTACTTGTCTATCAGAGTGTGTTTTATCTGATCGCGAACCGACCAAATTGAGGTCAGATTCTTTGAATAGTTAATTCTCGCACACTCATTACAAGCCGGCAGTGTGATTGGTGAATGACCAATCTTTGCAACAGCCTGCGCTGTCTTTGGGAATTCAACAATATCATTGGAAGGTTCACCACAAAACCAACAGGTGTGACGCAGGTTGAATGGGGTATCTATGTGTGAGTATGTGTTCATTAGTCTTTATCGGCTAGGTGCTTGAGGCGAGTTAATCATCTTCAAACAATTATCTCTGTTCGCACGTCACCTTGCACCTTGTTTGTTTCATTTTTCTGCGGAGTTTAGTTTGTAGTGGTCATTGATAGGGTGAGGTGAGAGACGGTCAATATGCTATTTGGGCTTAGGTTGTTAAGGATGAATATCGAGCTGATACACAACAACACTTCCTCTTTTTCAATATGTTAGAATGGGTGAATTAAATGACACACTGAGAGTGGACTCGTGACTTATTACGATCAGAATGCTGAACTATTTTTTTCAGGAACGGTTGAGGTTGACATGGCACCTGTTTATCAAAGGTTTATACCGTTACTCAATGACGGCGCAAGCATTCTTGATGCGGGCTGCGGATCTGGTCGTGACACTTTGTATTTTCACAAAGCAGGGTTTGCAGTCACAGCCTTTGATCTCAGCGAGCAACTTGTGGAGCTCGCGAGGCAACATACATCGCTTCCGATTCAGCAATGTGCGTTTACTCGCTTTGAAAGTACTACGCAATATGATGGTATCTGGGCGTGTGCTTCTCTGCTGCATGTTTCATTATCTGAGCTACCTGAAACTCTGGATCACTTATCCTCCTACCTTAAACCCAAAGCCGTGTTTTATTGTTCTTTTAAGTATGGAGACAAGGAAGTCGTAAAAGGGGGGCGCCGGTTTACCAATTTGACGGAAAGCAGTTTGCTGACCGTTTTAGAAGGAACTCAGTTGGAGGTTAAGGAAGTTTGGCAGACCGGTGATCAGCGGCCAGATAGGGTCGAAGAACGTTGGCTAAATGCGTTGCTGATTAAGAAAGGGTAATATTTTTATGCCAAAGCAATCATTAACCATAAAACAGGATCTTTTAACTGTAGGGGATGACGATCCGTTGCTTCCCCAGTTGGTTCATGCCATCAACTATGCCACTGAGATTGAAATCGCGGTTTCCTTTATACAACCATCAGGGTTAGATTTACTGCTTCCAAGTATTTATGAAGCTATTGAAAGGCATCGCAGCGCAGGAACCACGCTTAAGCTACGAATTCTAACCTCCGATTACCTTCATATTACTCATCCAATCGCTTTACGGTCGCTCGCATCACTAAATAATGACGGTGTTGAGGTTAAGATTTTTGAGTCCAATAATCGTAGTTTTCACCTCAAATCTTATATTTTTGTGAGAAGTGATGAGGAGCAGAGCTTCTATAATGGCACTGCATTTATTGGCTCAAATAATATCAGTAGAACTGCATTAACTAATGCCTATGAATGGTGCTTAAGGTTAGATTATCAACCTCCTTTCGATTCAGAACCCGCTCAACAATTTTTCAAAATTAGAGAACAATTTGGCAAGCTGTTTCACCACCCTTCTGCTATTCGAATCTCAGATGAGTGGATTAGTGATTATATTAAACGCCGCCAACCTCCAGAATTAAAAGCCGTGGGAGATCGCTCTTTAACTGATGAAGAAACATATTCGCCTAACTCGGCACAGGTTGAGGCATTACTAGCACTTAGTGCTAGTCGCAACAAAGGGAACGTTCGCGGCCTTGTGGTTATGGGAACCGGAATGGGCAAGACGTGGTTATCAGCATTTGATGCTCAACAGATGAACGCCAAAAGAGTTCTGTTTGTTGCACATCGGGAAGAGATTCTGAGACAAGCTTTTCATACCTATTCTAAGCTTTGGCCAGAAAAGTCTGCGGGCTACTATCATGGTAAAGTCAAAGAACAGGACAAAGAGATGCTTTTTGCGTCAGTACAAAGCCTTGGCCGAGAGCATCACTTAGAGAAGTTTGCATCAAATTACTTTGATTATATTGTTGTAGATGAATTTCACCATGCCAGCGCTAAAACTTACTTAAATATACTGAATCACTTCGAACCTAAGTTTTTGCTCGGGTTGACTGCAACGCCAGAGCGTCCTGACCAAGCCAATATATTATCTCTTTGCCATGATAATCTCGTTTTCGAAAGAAACCTCGTTCATGGCATAGATAGCCAAATTTTGGTGCCATTTCACTATTACGGAATTTGGGATGATTCTGTTGATTATCAAGAGATTCCTTGGCGAAACGGTAAGTTTGATCCTTCTGCACTCGATGCACAATTTGCCACGACTCGTCGTGCGAAGCACGTTTTTGAACACTGGAAGCTGCGACGTCAATCTAGAACTCTCGCTTTTTGTGTATCCATCACTCACGCTAATTATATGGCTGAGCAATTTAATTTAACGTTTGAGAAAGAAGGATTTAGAGCACTCTCTGTCCACAGTCAATCCCCTGTACGCCGCAATGAAGCGTTGCGGTTACTTGACCAAGGTGAAGTACAAGTTCTGTTTACGGTTGATCTTTTTAATGAGGGTACGGATCTACCGTCAATTGATACTGTGTTAATGATACGGCCAACCGAGTCAAACATTATCTTTATTCAGCAGCTTGGGAGAGGATTGAGGAGGCACGTTAACAAGACTCATTTAGTGGTCATTGATTTCATTGGTAACCATCGTTCATTCTTGAATAAGCAAGAAGTCTTAGGCTTGCAGGACTTGACCTCATCGCCAAGCAAGCTCTCAACATCAACGCGATCTCCTGAACTCGGTGAGGGGTGTTATATCACTATAGACCCTGAAGTGACTGAATTCTGGCAAGAGCTATCGAAGCAGTTGCGGCACTCCTCGTCCCAAGAGTTTGTTCATTTAATGAATCATTTAGGGCATAGACCTAGAGCCGTTGAGTTTTATCGTGCAGGTTACGATTTTAACAAAGTGAATAAGCAACATGGAAGTTGGTTTGAATTAGTCTCTGAGCAGATTAGTGAACCTGCCATTCAAGCTGTGACTCATGAACATAAAACGTTCCTGCTGAATGCGATACAAAAAATGAGTATGACGAAAAGCTTTAAAGCGATTCTGTTAGAGGCATTTTTGGAACTAGACGGTTTTCAAATTCCACCAACATTACAAGATCTTGCAACTAAAAGTGGTCAAGTCTTGGCGCGTTACCCTTCGATTAGAGACGCTGATTTACCGAGTAAACAACAGATGCTTGATGTTGAGTCGACAACTTGGTTGCAGTATTGGAAAAGTAATCCTATCAATGCATTTATTGGAGGAAACCGAAAAAATGCTACTCAATGGTTTGTCGTTGAAGATGGGCGTTTTAAAAATAACTTTCCAATTGAGCCGAATCACATCAGTGCATTAGGAGATTTAGTTAAAGAGTTAGTGGATTTGCAGTTAGCAAAATATGCAGACAGAAGGAAAAATACAGAGACAGTATTAGAAAGCGATCAATCTTCCGCGCAACTTATTCAACTGCCTTATTATCCCAATCTAAAGATTGCCTGTGGCCACTTTAAAACGGGAACACATGATGATTTGGAGTTGATGGAAGTTGATCTACATAACGTAGATCCTCAAAAACACTTTTTAGCTCGTGCATCTGGTAACTCAATGAATGGTGGAAAATCGCCTATTTTGGATGGACAGTTATTACTTTTAGAGTTGGTTAGTCCGGTTTCTGCCGGCTCTATAACAGGCAATACAATGGCTATAGAGATCCAAGATCAGAGTGGTGACAATCAATATCTACTGCGGGTGATTCAAAAAGATTCTCAAGGAAATTATTATCTGAAAGCAAATAACCCAGATTACGAAGTTATTGAAGCAAATGAGAGCATGAAAACTTTTGCGAGATTAAAACGCGTTATTGATGTTGGGTAATGGGTAATGGGTAACTGTGCTTTAGTCGTTGCCATCTATTGTGACGTTTGTATTTGTTCGGCCATTACACAATATAAAATTCAGGGTAGTGAAGAATGATAAGCGGAACTCTTTCTTAAACAGCGTAACGAGGTTCCAGTTTTTGTTGACCACTACACTAAAGGCTTTTGCAATTGCGGGAATGAGTTGAGTGGAAATATTCGAAGGTGGACTGAAGGCATCTCTACAAACAATGAAATACATCGGAATTGATGGCTGTAAGGCGGGTTGGATCGCTTGGATTGTCTCTGGCAATGAGCCACCTACGTTCAAAGTAGTAAACACGCTCGATGAGTTGGTTGATGATCTTACGGGATCAACAACATTAATCGATATGCCGATTGGTTTTAGCGATTCACAGAATCCGGATAGATTATGCGATAAAGCAGCAAGGCGCTTTCTAACCAGCAAGCGTGGGTCTTCAGTGTTTCCTGTTCCGTGCCGAGAGGCGGTTTACCAAACCGATTACATTGCAGCGTGCGGTGCCAATGTGGAGCAGCTTGATAAGAAGTTTTCTAAACAGACTTGGGGGATTGTTCCCAAGATCCGCGAGCTTGATAAGCTCATTGAAACTCATCCCAATCTTTCTATCAGGGAATCACATCCTGAAGTTGTGTTTGCAGCATTGAAAGACGAACCGCTGATATTTTCCAAACGAACACAAGAAGGCAAAGAGGAACGACTTTCTATTATTCAGCAACTTGCTCCTCAATGGTGTGAAGGCTTGTCGTTGGCCATTTC
Organism: Vibrio sp. R78045; assembly: GCF_042466085.1. Classification (NCBI taxonomy): domain Bacteria; kingdom Pseudomonadati; phylum Pseudomonadota; class Gammaproteobacteria; order Vibrionales; family Vibrionaceae; genus Vibrio; species Vibrio sp. R78045. The sequence goes on along the minus strand of NZ_JAXHBS010000018.1, from coordinate 1,165,619 downwards.
AAACACCAAGCGTAAAGACGTGGCGATAGACGATATTTACGATGCGTTCGTACTTATGTTGGTTGCCTATTACGCTCCGCAATTATCGACCTTGCCTGAGTTTTCTGATGTTGGTGGAGAAGCGGATGTCGACCAGAACGGACGAGTTAGAGAGATTGTCTATTGGAATAAACCGCGCTAACAAAGCGTGCGCTCAACTTGGCTTAATATGCTATTTTCCAACTTCTGTTACTTTTCACTCTTACTATTTTTGAGTCTTTGATATGAAACGTTTTATTGTCGGCTGTCTGGCCATTGTGCTCAGTGCAGCGAGTTATGCCCAAGTAGCCCCTATATCTCAATGGCAATGCGACATGATGAAAAAGAACAATGTCTTGAGTAATGGTGCGCCTGTTGGCTGTGAGCGATTATCCAAAGTGGATTTCGATTTCATTAATTTCAAAGGGGAAACGCAACAGGGCAATATGATCGTGCTTGATGTTGTTGCACCTGCTGTTGAACAAATCTTTTCAGAGCTTAAACAGCGCAATTTTCCTCTTCATTCCGCTCGCCTTATGCGTGAATTCAGAGGTGACGATAACGCCTCAATGGACGCGAACAACAGCAGTGCGTTTAACGCTCGTCCTATTACAGGTGGGGGAGGTTGGTCGAAGCATGCCTATGGTGTGGCGATAGACATCAACCCAGTTCAAAACCCTTTCTTAGAGTTCGATAACAACGGAAGAATCACAGTAAAGCCTTCACAATCTGCGACAAGCTATGTGAACCGTACGCGCTTTCGCGCGCGTGATGAAATAGAGCGCCAAGGCATGGCGGAAGATGTGGTTGAGCTGTTTGCTCATCATGGATTTATGATCTGGGGAGGCGATTGGAATAGCCCCATCGATACTCAGCATTTTGAGGTCGGCTCAAGAAAATTCGTTAACCAACTGCTTTCTAAACCACAACCTGAAGCCAAGGTGTTATTTGAGCGCTACGTCGAATCGTATCGACAGTGCTATCTCAAAAATAAAGGTGAGAACGCAGAAAAAGCTCGAGCTATCTGTGCAAAGAAAACAGTCGGGACTTTTTAGTGCTATGTTTATCTAGAACCGTTTGTGTTTTAGCAAGTTAAGCCTGCTTAAGGTGTGTTTTGAATCGCTAAGGTCAACGTATGTCGTTGGCCTTTTTTATATTCATTTCTTCAATATAACACTGAGCATTAAAAAGGTTATTGGGTATCCATTAGTCAATAATCGATAAGGTATTGCTCTGCAAAGTCATCGGTTTGTCATTGAAAAACTCATAGCGTTAACGTTATGTGAGAACCTGTGCTGGTAGGGGAACTCTTCGCTGAAACGCCAGTATTATTAGTGAACTGATCACAACGGACCAACTAATGAAAAAGATACCTTTGGCTCTAACTCTTTTAAGCACTCTACTTTTTTCACAATATACTTTGGCTACTGATACTTCACCTACCACTCAAAACCCTACTTACGAACTCGATGGTAAGGCGGTATTAGGCCGTACTGAGAATGTATACCTCTCTAGCGTTCAAGGGCTAAAAGACGTTCCTTTCATTGGCAAAATCGACACTGGTGCAGAAACTACCTCTATGCATGCTGAAGATATTCATGTGAAGAGCACGAATGCCGATTACAAGAATCTTAAAGACAAAGAGTTGATGGCGGCGTTAACCGAAGACTTGTTGAATAATTCCGATGTTGATTACGATGATTGGAATGGCAGTGCCTTTGCGAAATATGAGGCTGTGGTGTCTTTTAAAGTTCAAAACCCGCGCACGGGAGATATGGTATTAATCGAAGCGCCTTTAGAGCGTGTCAGCATGATACGCAGCCGCACCAGCAGCACGCCTTTACTTCGTCCTACCGTAAAAATGTCGCTCACCATTGCAGACCAAGAGCTAAAAACCGATGTTAACCTGACCGACAGAAGCCATTTCTCTGCGCCAGTGCTGATTGGTAAAACCTTCCTTGCGGATAACGCGCTAGTGTTCGCAGGCTATGACTACTTGCAAGAGCAGGAAAAAGCGACAGTGGTAGGTCGAAAAGAGGTGGTGTCTATTTCAGGAATGGCGATGAATGCGACCTTCTCTTTAAAGAATCGATACAGTATTTTGCATTCAAAAAATATCGATGTAGACAAGAAAAACAATGAAGTCACGTTTGATATGGTCGATAACGACGGTAAGCAAAAAGGAATGACACTGCCATTAGTTCGTATGTTGAGCGTGAGTGGTAAGAAGAGACCTTTGGTGTATGTACCTGTTCAACTCGATGAAAACATCACTAAAGATGTTCTAGTGTACTTACGTGACCGTTCAAGTAGTGAGTCACAGTTGAGGTTTGGAACCAGCACCGCTAGCGAACTTTTCATGATTGATACCAACGCTGAAAATATTCTCTCTGAAGGCTCCGAGAGTTTCAGCGATGTCGCGAAAAAAAGTGAGCCACTGATCATCTCACCGGAAGAAGATATCACTTTAGATGGGTTTCCTATGAAGGCAGTTGCTTCATTCACCGTAAATACCCCTTTACTCAAAGTCGATAGTTTTGAAATGACAGGGAAGGGCAAAGACGCGTCCGTTGAATTCTTCCTTATTGATGCGAATGGTGAGCAACAGAAAGTCATTAAGAAAATAATCAAAAAGCTTCGAGTTGGGGATGACGTTCGCCCAGTTGTAAGTGGTGAATTTTTAGGTGCTGGTAAAGTTCGCCAACAAGAATTTGCTATCGACGTACTTAATAGCAACGAGAAAGAGTCCTACTTCGTGTTAGGCAAAAAGATGGCGAAAGATGGGGTGTATGTGAATACTCGATCTGACTACCTTTTGAAATCGGAGCCTTTATTTAAAGTTGGGCACATCGAAGTTGTTGAAGTCAACGGCATGACGTTCCCTGCCAAGTTGGATACTGGCGCGGATGTCAGCTCAATGAATGCAGTCAACATCAAACGATTCAAGAAAGATGGCCAAGACATGGTGAGTTTTACCTACCAAAACAACCAAGGCGATAAGCAAGATTTCACTAAGCCAGTGATTGATGTGATGCGTATTAAAGCCAAGAAAGGCGAGAAGGTGAACATTCGCCCTGTGGTAGAAATGAAGGTTAAGTTAGGTGACTTAGAGAAAGAGGTAAGGGTAAACCTTCAAGATCGCTCTCGCTTTGAATACAGCATGATCCTAGGTAAGAACTTCTTAAAGCACGGCGCAGTAGTGAGCAGTAATGAAGATTACTTGCTGGGCGAGATGGATTAACGCCTGAACTTATCTAAGTTCGTAAGATAACAGTTCTAGACGGCCACACATTTCAGCAACGGGATGTGTGGTTTTTTATTGTTGACGTGCTAAAGGTAAGTCACTGTTAAAAAGAAACTTTCCTTGTTATGGCTAGTAAAATAAAGATAAAAAAAGGGCCAACTCTTTCGAGTTGGCCCTTTCCAAACGTTTGGGCTGGCGTCATCGTAATTTGAATCTTAAATATTTGATTTTTATATCTAAACCTAGGTTCATCTTTGTAAAAGGTGCTAACTGGGTGTTTATTTTTATTTGTTATCGATTGATGGCTGCTACTAGCTTCTTGAGGAGTTGAACTCCCGTCCATTTCTTATTAAATGATTATCATTAGTATTTATTGCTTGGGTCAATCAATCTAATATATTTCACATACATATCACTCCTATGTATCCACCAGCACAGGAGTTCATTATGCCCACCTCGATTATTCAATTAATTTCAATTGTACGCTTTCATCCGACACCAGATGCCCAAGCTACTCATACAATCAACTCACCTTAAAGCCTAGCGTGTAGAGCTTCGTCTCTTGCTATCAACCGAGTGAGAGTGACTTGTTCCAACATCGTTATACCGTCACCTCTATTTTGATCCGCTTCGCTAAAGGTGCACACGATGAGTAAAACCACTCATGTGAGCACTCGCCAGCATATGGTGCTCGCGCTTGAACTCTACAAGCGCATACCGTATTGGCATAAAGTCACGGCTTCTGAGCTCAAAGCACAGCTTCAGGAGATAGGTATTGATAGAGATATTCGAACGATTCAACGTAACCTTGATGTGTTACTTGAATATTTTGATATTGACCGAGATACTCGTGACAAACCTTATGGATACCAACGAAAGCAAACTAAATCTCTTGTTGGCTCCAGTACTCAAGAAGCACTATTGTTGTGTCTGGTTGAGTCTCACATACATTATTTAATCCCTTCTCATATATCCCATACTCTTCAGTCGTTATTTGAAGATGCTAACTACCGATTAAAATCCTTAGCTCAGGACTCAAAAGAATCTCAATGGTTACGAAAAATAGATTTATTCGGCACTTATGAACTAAGGCGTAATATCAGCCTTGATGCTTACGCAGCTATCAGTCAAGGGCTTTACCACAACCGTTGGTTAAACTTGCACTATTACTCTGAAGAGGGGCAACACAGAAAAGATGTCATGCCATTAGGTCTTGTACAACAAAGTAATACATTGATATTGGTGTACCGCCAGAAGGGAAATAAAGACGCTACTTTTGTTGATGTCAGCCATATTCACAAGGTCACACTATCAACCTTCACGTTTGCTTACCCACAAGATTTTGACTTACAACACTCAGCATCGGGATACACCAATACAGAGCATGAGCGTTATACACTCGAATTCACTATTACTAAACAAGCTGGTGAACATCTCTACCAAACACCACTTTCCAACGACCAACGTATCTCTGAGTTCGATACGTATTTACACATCACTGTTACGGTTTCTAATACACCCCCGTTAGTGGCGTGGCTAGAAGCACATAAAACCCACATCACCTTTGTAGAACAACAACCTATACAGCCGTCAGTCAAAAGCCCCCAACTTCAAACCACTTCTCTAAATAGCGATAGCGGTCTCACTTAGTACAGTCCTATGCGACACCAGATGCCCAACCTATTGATAACCTGACAACAAACAGGGATGTCACATAGGGTTGCCGTCTTTCTATGTGAACCACTACGACATAGACGGGGGAGAGAAGTTCATGACCATTAAAGCGATTCGACCATTACTTAACAAGCACCGTTGCCTAGCTTCATTCAGCTGTGAATATTGCGGGGGTAGCCACAGTTCAACCTGTGACATTTGCGATATGCCTCCATGCCGATGTGCTTGCTAGTACCACACGTTTAACACCCACCATTAGCGGTTTACGAAAGTAAGCCGCTTTTGCTTTCTATGCATTTATCCCTACAAACCAATTTATGAATAAAAAGGAATTTCCTATGAAAAAGACGTTAGTTTCTGCGCTTATTGTTAGTGCAACCCTTGCTGGTTGCGGCGGTGGTGGCTCATCTGAGCCTTCACAACCATCCAACTCTACGTTGTTATCCGGGCGTGCTATTGACGGCTATATCGTTGGTGCCACTGTTCATTATGATTTTAATTCAAATGTTGTTGTCGATCCTGATGAGCCATCAGCTATCACCGAGGCTGGTGGTGTGTTCACTATTGAAGGTGACATAACCGAAGAGCAGCAAGCCTGCCTTGAATACGTTCCAGTGATCGTAGATGTACCTGTCGGAGCTATTGATGAAGACTTAGGGGAAGTGACTCAAGCATATGTACTTAATCTTCCACCAGCGTTCACGTTACCTGAAGAGGTGGTGAGTAGCTCCGTTAACATTACGCCACTCACCACAATGTTGTGGGAGTCAGCGAAACAGACGGTTGAAAGAGAGCAAGGAGAAGCGTACAGCTGTGAATTAGTGAAAGACAATGAGCCAGTCCGCAATGCCATAAAAGACGCCATGCGTAACGTAGCGGGTGATTTAGTTTGGCATTTCAATATCTCAGAGGAAGAGCTGTGGAGTGATTACATAGCGGATGGTAACAGTGCGGTCTACGATATTGCTGAGCAGCTTATGACATCCATTCAACTTTCATTTGAAGAGACTTATGAATTGTCGCTTCAGTACCCATATGCACATATCAACGTGGCTCACTACCTTAACGATCCAACGGACTGGCAACGCCAAGATGATGAACAATTGTGGTACAAATCGATTTCCATACGTCAAGGTAGCTTCTGGTCTGAATCCGTCTATGCGGTAGATGATAACTGGCTACCCGAACGTTTGATTCGAAACTACCTACAAGAAGACAGTGTCACTGATTTTGGTACGGTGGGTTATGTGAATGAATACCGTAACATGAGCTCAGATCCAATCTTTGACGACTACATTTGCAGTAAGTCAGAAACCTTACTTTCAAAGGTGGCTGACACTGACAACCAATACGGCATGGATAACAAGTCATCGTTCTATGATCTTAGTGAATTGGAGTGTAATGAGGTTAGTTTGACTGATACAGCTGATAGCCAAAACATGACGCTTTCGACTACGAGAGTGAGTGGTGTGTACGATGAAGACGGAAGCCGTTACAAGTGGAATACAGTACCAAGTGAGTACGCGCATTGGTTAGGCTTCAGTACAAATGTAGAGAGTATCGACATTGATGCATTAAATGCTGATATCGCAGCACTACCACAAGTCTATGGAGCTCAAGATTCTGTTGGGGCAGACTGGTGGGAGCATACTAAACGCTATAAAGAAGGTGAGAACAACGTATCTGAGCACAGGACTAATACTGCGGCTGAAATGCCCAATGGCGATATGGCAATGCACCATCGATTTGTTTCTTATCCTAATGGGAAGTTCAAGTATGAATGTAACAGTGATGATGGCTGGTATAACTGTACTAAATAGCCACGTTTAAACTGGCAGCATAGAGGGGAGCAACGGCTCCCTTCTTATGTATGAGCTAGAACATGCCGACAAAACCTCTCAAATAATGTTTAAGGCTCCGCGCTGCACATCACAATAGAAATCTGACTTAATAGTTGTACAGTTCATTTTTGCTCTTTTGTACTCTTGATCCAGTTTCAAATCGCTACCACTCAATAACTCCCAATTTGTTCGATAAAAATTACTCAACACGAACGTTGTGAATAGTTCTGGAGTAAACACTTTATTGGTTGCAATTCTAGAGCTGTTATTAACTCCTAAATGGAGATGAGCAATAGGATGGTTGACCCTTTTATGCTGCTGCTCACTAAGATCGTAACGTAATATAGGAGTTGTAATATTCGCTCTCAACTCACAAAGGGCTTGAGTATATTCTTCGAATGACCATTCATCCTCTAGATAATACTGATGGTAGGTTTGTAGCAAGTCCGTCGGAGAGTCTGGCTCATCAGAATATGTACTCGAATTCATAGGGTTTGGATAAAAAGCCATTCGAAGTTCATATGGATAGGATAACTTAGGCTTCTTCGGGTCAGGTTTGATCTCTCGAAATGAAAACTGAAAGTACGAAAAATCACTTAGAATAAAGTTATAATATCCTTCGTTTAATCCCGCAAAGTAAATATCTTCGTGTGTCGAACCACTCATTAGGGCTACCTTATTGAAGCCCTTGCTAACCTTTAGACATACGGGAGAGACCATCTTAGGCTCTAAACCTAGCTTAGTACATATGGCCATGGCACGAACAATCCCACTATCGAAGTTTTTCTGCTTCATTTAGATCCCCTTTAGGAAGTCTACTTTTTCTTCTTCACTAACACCTAAAAGTTCAAGCTGATCACGATAGTTTCGTTGGAGTTCTTTTAATTTTTGGCTCTTTTCAGATAAGTCTCGTTGAAGCGTCTCGATGTGCTCAGGGTCTGGCTGCACAAATTTTAACTGGGGTGCCTCCATGAGTGACTTTCGTAGTTCATCAAAAAACAATTCAGCTCTAGAACCGATGCCGCTGACTCTTAGCCAAGCTTTTGCTCTAGTAAATGCTGTAAATATTCTGTTTCTTGAGTAATGACTACCTTCGGTCAAGTACAGAGAATCGATACCGATAACAAGCACAGCAGGGGCTTCATTTCCCTTAGCTCGATGAATTGTCGACATCGTCACTTGCCCTTTTTCGATAAACGACTTCGAGCTATAAGGATTTAGCAATACGTTATTCGACGAAATATCGTGTGTGAACAATCGACTTTGAATAGCTTTAAAATAGCTACGAGCATTGCGGTCATCCAATGCGATGATCATTATATCTTCAGCCTTCAATCCATCAGCTAGTAAAGAGCGAATATTACCAACAACCCAGTCTGACTCTTGGTTAAGATTCTGAAAAGATTCGTATTTAACGAGTTCTTCTACTGGCTCATAAGCTGATATCGACAGAGGACTATTTTGACTTGGACGCTCTAGAATAATCTCACTACCGACCTCGAAGTCCCCTTTAAGAACATCATAACCGACATCCTCCCAGTGAGCCTTATCTTCTAAGTTCTGAACCGGGCATCCATCTTTTCGATACAAACCAAAGCCCAATGCGTGAGCGGCGATAAGAATTTCGCGAGGATTGCGGTAACACTTAGTAAGTACAATATCGTTATCTAAATACTCAGGTAAATGACGCCCTGCTCTTTGAAGGTCAATGTAATCTTCACCATCACTGTCTTGACCAAATAGTTCTTTAGGTGATCTAGTTTTTACCTTAAAGATATTTTGTAGCTCATCGTATCCCCAGATAATATTTTTTGTATCTCTATCCCCTTTAGTGATTTGGTAAACCAGGCGGAAAAATGATGGCGTCATATCCTGAGCCTCATCCATTAGTACGTAGTCATACTCAGCTCTAAGCTTATTACTAGCTATAGCATCCGAACAAACATACCCAAAAGGGTTGCTCGGTAACTGCGCTTTAGCTTGAGGAAAACTCACTATTGGAATGCCATTATCATTACATGCTGAGTAGTAAACTCCATCTATACCAGTACCACCCCAAGCATGCTTAATTTGTAAGTTATCCCAATTGGGATCAACCTTTTTATAATGCCTATAAAAACGTGTAATTAGGTTTTTTACATGTACATAAAGGCTTTTAGTGAAAAACGTGAAAAGAATTTTCTTCTCAGGATACTCCATGTGAATATGAGCAGCTTTCATAGCCAACACAACCGTTTTCCCTGAACCAGCTAGCCCACGAATCCGTTGAGGACCATCAATAATAGTGACCGCACTGTTTCTTTGACGAATATCGAAGGTTTTAATTTCGTCTTCAAGCTTCATCAAAGTAAACGCTTTAGTTGTTTTGGCCCCCTCATCAACACTTCTTTGTTGATCCGAAGACAGGGCTTTAGTGCCCTCCAATATAGCTCGGCACTCATTGAACGTCTCTTCCGAGAGAGGTGCAACAAGATCTTCTCTCATAACGGCAAGAGTATCAGCAAGCTCTGTAATAGAAGTAATAAAAAGGTCTTCATCACAGTCTAAGTCTGCTATCGACTCTGCATAAAAAAAGGCGTCGAAGCCAATACTGAGTTCTTGTGCTCTCTTTTTCTTAGTACGAAGAAGTTTACTTTCGTATAGATTTGAAAATATTAGACTTCTGTATTCGTCCCACTCTTCATCTATCTTTTCCGAGGAAACAGTACCGTTAAACTCACTGAAGCGCAGCGCTAACACACCATGTTGCTCACTTAGTATTACTAAGTCAGATGTTTTCATTACATCAGATTCGTATCCATAAAACTTCGGAAAGCCAAAGTAAACAATAGCGGTCTCTAACCCCAGAGCTTCACTATTGTCTTTTAGGTGACCAACTACTAACTTTGCCAGCGGTACACTTTCAAAGTGTTTCGAAGTAATTACTGTTTCCATCGCCATTAAGACCTTGTTGTGTACGGTTTTTAACAATAATACAGACCAGTTTAGCTCTCGGCTACTGCAAATAGCTTAACTAGAGATCCGTATTAGATTATTGAAGACATATAAAGGTGATATGACAGGGTAGGTGCAAAAATTGACATCCTGCACACACTTGTCCAGCTTACGATTTGTTGAGGGACCTGTCTCTCTAATACTCAACGAGCAATATTTTTAACTACCGCTTTAATCTATTCATCTACTTAGTAAGATGGCGCCTTCGTTTTATCAGTCAACACGCTAACAGGGTCAGGTCTTTCCTTTTGCCATTTATTATTATTTGTATATCAAAGTTACCAAATCATCTATGCATACTTTGGATATATAACTCACAATAGAGCAAAAGCTTGTTAGATAATACGGCATAGAAGGAAGCCATTACAGCCTCCTTCTATTGTTCTCTTACTTTGCGTTATCGCGCTCACCAATCCTATCCAATATCCAATCCGTTACCTCTTCTTCTACCCACCCTACCGAACGACAACCTAGTGGCACTGCTTTCGGAAACTGCCCTTCGCTCATGTACTTGTAGATGGTAGAACGTGCGAGGCTAGTTAAGGTCATTACTTCTTTTAGTTTGATTAATCTCATGATGAATTCCGGTTAGTTCAACTCATGAGATAACGAGAATGTGCATTTAATTACTCCACTGCGTAAATCACCACACTCCAACTTTTTTCAATCACACATTACCTTTGTGAAGCCAGTGAATCGCAGGCTTCCATTTATGCACTTTTCTTAAATCAAACAGAGCAGGAGGCGCTTATGCCGTTTGTTTTCATTGCTGGCTTTATCGTTGGCGCAGGCTTGTACCACATCAACAAGGAGGCGAATGGTGAATCCCCACCAACCTACTAAGACCTTAATCGAATTGTTCATCTATGGCGTAGTGAGTGGTTACAACTGGGCTAAACGACAAGATAAACAACAAGATAAACAACAACCATAACTTAAAGCAGCCCAGCATGATTGGGCTGCTTCTATGGGGAAGGATTCCATTATTTTTTAGCTACATATTACTTGGATGCACATACCTTTAACGCACAAGAAGGAAAGTACATGCATTCAAATCATTACACGCCAAACGAGCCCACAGAGCTTCGTCAAATCCTAGAGACCGCAGCGACTATGCTCGCAGCGAAGTATGCCCGTTCAGGCTCATTCACCAGCCCTGAAAACACTATGCAATATCTACAGATGAAACTGGCGCATTACGACAGAGAAGTGTTTGCCGTGATGTTTCTTGATAATCAAAACCAACTGATTGAATACAAGGAGATGTTCTTTGGCACTATCGATGCTGCTAGCGTTTACCCAAGGGAAGTAGTCAAAGAAGGATTACTACTCAACTCGGCGGCAGTGATCTTTGGTCATAATCATCCATCCGGCTTACCTGAGCCATCACAAGCTGACCGGAGGATCACTCAACGTCTTTCTGATGCATTGGCACTGATTGATATCCGAGTATTAGATCATGTCGTCGTAGGTGAGCAATGCGTGTCCTTTGCTGAGCGAGGTTTGTTATGAACCTAACCACCCCCCATCGACTACTGGTGGAATACCTCAATGCTCTTGTTGAACAATTAGATATTCCTACCTTTGCATCACGGATCGCCCTTAACTTTCGAGTATCGAGTTACTACCAAGATCGTAGTGGTTTTCATCCTGTAGAGATCCAACTCAATAGATCGACAAACCAACCAAACGACAATCACTGGAGCATCGTCTTTGTGACTAGCTTTGCTTATCCAGACGAACAAACCGAAAAGATGGAGGTCGAGCTTTACTTCAATTTTCTGCGTGGATGGTTCTATCAACCAGACATTGAACGTTGCGAGCTCCACCAGCCACAAGTAACCAGTCTGTATCAAAGCTATGAACGGTCTTTCCTCAAGCAAATTCAACAAGGCTCCTTTGACGGTATCCAAGCAACACTTGTCAATATCGATATGCCCACTAAATCATCTATCGCATAACCATCTACCAAGGAGGCATACCATGCCAGCCGCAACCAAAATTCAAACGATGCAGTTTCACCCTTGTGTGCTGCCTATCTCTACTCGTTTTCATAACGCAATCACTAAGCAGGTTCAGGAGGCGAGTCTTGATTACTATTCAGATACGTTAACCATTAACTTTCGTGACACAAGCTATAACGCTGAAGCTGGTGGGTATCATCCAGTAGAAATCATGATTCGCAATGAAGGTGATAAGTGGCGACTCTGTTACATCACCGACTTTGCCTATTCTGGAGGTGTCTATCCAGAGCTAGCCATCGAGCTTGATTTCAATATTGAGAGCAACATATTCAGGCAGATGTTTTTAGCGCCTTGCGCTCTAGCACATCGAGAAGTGAAATCTTTCTATCGAACGTGGGAAAGTAACTTTTTGGAGTATTTATCTGATGGTGTGTTTGACCAAATCAAAGTCACTAAGAGCTGAAAAGCATCCAAGTTCCCATTTTAGCAATTTGGGAACTTGCCACCCCTTATGGAACAAGGCTTTTCGTTTCTGGCCTGCTTTGAAGTTCCTCTAATCATCATTTTCATCGAAAAAAGGAAGCTGCGTTATGGCAGAAGTTCAAGCGGTGAAAAACCGTGACACAATCCAGCTCATCGGCCACTTATTAGAAATACGGCATAGTAAGCAAATGTCAGACATCTGGAACGTTGGTATCAATCTGGCTTTACGGATTTCTGATTTACTGGCGATTAAGTTCAGTGACATCGAAGAAGACCGTTTAACCATTCGTGAGTCTAAAACGGGCAAAGTGGCCCAGATAGCACTAAACCCTAGAAGCTTAGAAATCATCCACCGCATTAAAAAGGAAAATCCACACCACATCTACTTATTCCAATCTTACCGAAACCAACAAGCGATAAACAAAGCTGCCAGCCCATTGAGTCGTCGGGCTGTTAGCCAAGCGTTTTCATCGATTGGTGAAGAGATTAGTTTTCCTTTGGGGACTCATTCGATGCGAAAGACCAGAGGCTATCACCTATACAAAAGTACTAAAGATATTGCACGAGTGATGCGGATGCTTCGCCACAGTTCAGAAGGCGTCACGCTGCGCTACATTGGTGTGACACAAGATGATGTTGACAATGACTTTAGGGAGTTAGTGTTATGAATATAGAAAATATCACAGTTGTATTATTGAGTTGAGAAATGAACAAGAAATTTAGGTTTGGATAGTAGATAAGATTTAACAGCTTAGTCCTTAGTTAAGGTAGGGGTTATCTAACCTCTTTTTTTTGTTACTTTCCAACACTTCTTGAATGTATTCTTGTAAATCATCACCTTAATTTATAGGTAATTACCACGCCAGAGTATAAACAAAGCGACTTATCTGAGACAACTTCGACAACCTGAAGAATAACCACTCGTTATATGCAGCTATTGACTTTATTATGCAATAATATCATGCGCTTTTAGTTGCACACTGTGGAGGCTGGCAATGGCAAAACCTGTAGATCTTGAAAATGGTACTTGTTTTAAAACTCAATCTCAGGCGATTGCGTACTTTAAAGGTATCTTGAATTCAGAAAAAAAACAGGAAACTCGATATTCCAATGCACATCCATTGTTTTCTGATTTGCTCGCTCTATATAGAAGACACCCTGAATTCTCAATGAAGAGTGGGGGATTAGAAGTTCAAGAGTTTATTGCGAAAAATTCAGGACAATATAATACCAGGTGTTTTCATGCACTACATATCGATGGTTCGGAAGCAGACTGGAGTTATAAAGCCGCAGTTAACTCGCAAGGTAAATCTCGTTTTCAATGCTTTACTGATGCTGCTAGGTATCTTTTGGAGTCTAGTTCGTCTAATTTTCGAGACTCAAACTTCAGTTTAAATTGTAAAAAGTTCCTTGAGTTTCGCTGTGTTACACAAGATTCGATTCCTGATGATTGGGTATCTTCACCGGAGAAGCTCCAATACCGTTCTACACTTTCAAATCATATCTCTAAAGACTTTATTCAGTGGTATGAAAAAAATACAGAAACTAGTTCTTAGTGTCGGAGAAAAGACCAATAAATGAACATTAACCTTAACAATTATGTTTCTGTTGACAAAGCATCTTATGATTCTTGCATCGGCTGTATTGAACATAATTTCCCAATAGACGGGTTTAATACCAATGTCAGGTTACACTACCTAAAGTTTAACGGTAATGGGCAGCCAATGGTTAAAGCTTTAGCTAATTTACTTTATGAGTACATTATTGACTATTGTATTTCTTCAGCTAATCGCCCCGAAGTTTTGACTGCTCGTGATTCAGCAAGACTTACAAAAGAGGCTAGAAAGCTTTTTAGACACCCAAAAATAGATGATAGCAATCCAGATAGGACGGGGGAGGCTGGCGAGTTACTTCTATTCTTTCTCATAGAAGCGATTCTAGGTGCACCACAAATGGTATCGAAGATGGAGTTGAAAACCAATCATAAAGATGAGGTTAAAGGCTCTGACGGTATACATGCAAAATACGACTCTCACCAAGACATAGTCGATTTTTATTTTGGGGAAGCAAAGCTATATGTTGATGCCAAGTCAGCAATTCAATCTGCAATGAGTAGTATTGATGATTTTCATAGGGTTGACATGCTTGAGCACGAATTCACTATGGTTACCAAACATTTTAAATACTCGAATGCAGAAACACAAAAGGCCATATCTTCTTTAATCATCAGTGGTGAACCTGGACCTAACGCTAGGTTGAATCATGCTTGCCTAATTGGCTATAATTTCAAAGACTTTAGGAATCTTGATGGCTCAACCCCAAAATTAATCACTGAAGACTTTACTGAAAAATTCAAACAAGACGCTCAAAAACTGATCAAGTCGCTTCAATTGAAAATCAATCGTATGGAATGTAATCACCTTTCATTTGAGGTGTTTTTTCTTCCTTTCCCTTCGGTTGACGAATTCAGAAATGCTTTTAACAATGCTCTCGACTAAGGATTAGCATGAGTGACAAAATCGATATTCAAACTCTAGCTAAAAGACTAGAAAAAGCCAGCATATTAAATCAATTTCCGAAAGTTTTTGTACATAACGAAACTATAGATTTTACGAATAAAGAAGTTTCTGCGCTTGTCAGCTATGCATCAATTTTGTCTTTGGGTGAAGCCGAGAAGGTCAACAGGTCTTACAAAGTTATTACTCAGTTGTTGGAGCATACTAATGGTCGTGTCGAACTTGTTAAGGCTGCTGCAGAAGTAATTCTATCCCGAATTGGCAACTTTCCGGGTAGAGAGTTATTAAGACAGAGATACTCTCTTAATCGGAACATCCCAGCTCCGCTTCATCTAGAGATTATTGCCCGTGAAGCTGAAAATACGATCTGTGATGATAGAGGAGGTGAGATACAGTTAACTGATTTTCAAGTTCAACTATTCAATTCTTTGAGACAAGAACAGAATTTAAGCATTTCAGCACCCACGTCAGCAGGAAAGTCATTTGTTTTGAATCTATCTCTATCAGAACAAATAAATAGTCGAATTGGAGAAAGTATCGTATACGTTGTGCCGACTAGAGCTCTAATATCTGAAGTGTCGACACGAATAAGGGACGCGATAAAAAAAATTGGCGAGAATAAAGCTGTTATACGCACAACGCCTTTCCCTGTCGATCGTGACAAAGTTAAATCAAATGTCGTTTACATTTTTACGCAAGAGAGATTACTAAGTTTCCTTAGTGCTAAAGAAACTAAGCCACATATTGATACATTGATTATTGATGAGGCTCATGAGATTCAGAATGGGAAAAGAGGGATTATTCTTCAAACTGCTATTGATGCATCATTGACAAAATTTAATAACGTAAAGCTATTGTTTGCTAGTCCATTGATCGATAACCCAGAGTACTTCCTGTCCTTGTTCAATCGAACATCGAATGGTAAATACTTTACTGAGATTGTTTCCCCCGTAGCACAAAACATCATACTGATAGACCCTGTTGCGAAAAAAACAAAAATGTTGTCTGCTAGCATACTAGATGAAAATAACACAACAGATATTGGTGTGTTTGAGATACCGTTTAAGTTAAGGGGAAGTGGTGCTGAACAGATCGGTAGTTTTTCTCAAGCATTATCTAGTAGTGATACCGCCGTTATTTCTTTTTCAAACACTCCCAAGAATGCAGAAGACCGGGCTATTGCCGCAGCGAAAAGTGCGAACAGTATTGACATTAGCGCAAACCTGAAGATGTTTATTAGCTTTGTAAGAAGTGAGATTCACCCTAATTATGCGTTAATTGATTGTCTTCAAAAAGGAATCGCGTTCCATTATGGAAACATGCCCTCGTTGTTGAGGACTGGCGTTGAAAACCTCTTTAAAGCCGGAGACATAAAAATTATTTTTTGTACAAGTACTCTTCTTCAAGGTGTCAACTTACCAGCTAAGCATATTATTATAGAAAACCCTAGGTCAGGCGACGAACCAATGACAAGAGCTGACTTCCTTAACTTAGCAGGTAGGGCCGGAAGGCTATTACATGAATTTCATGGGAATGTTTGGTGTATTCGTCCGAATGAATGGGACAGTGAGTGCTATAAAGGAGATAAATTACAAACAATATCGTCCTCAATTAGTAATCTAATGGAAGATGGGGGAGTCGAACTACAAAAAGCAATGACCTCATTCGACTTAGAACTCTACAGAGATGATAATAAAAGAGATGAAGCTAACGTAGCTATAGGGAAATTGTACAACGATTATCTAGAAACAAATGATGTCACGTTTGTGGAAAAGTATCGTACCGATTCTAATTCAGAAGTACTAGATCGTACGGTAGACATTGTAAAGTCAATGAGTATTACTCTCCCGAATGAGATAATTAAAAACAACCGTTCTCTTAGACCTGATCATTTAGAGAGTTTATATTGCTACCTTAACCAACAAGATGCTTTGGAAGAATATTACCCTATAAATCCTTATTTTTCAGGGTCTAAAGCTAGGGTGGAAAAGATACTAGACATCTTACAAGAATGTTTTGAATGGAAAATACATGAAAACTATAAGCCATGGTTAAGCTTTTTGGCATATCAATGGGTATGGGGCAAACCTATTGGTCAAATCCTAAAGGAAAGGATTTCCTACCTAGAAAAAAATAAACCAAATCAATCAATTAACCCCTCAACTGAAATACGAAATTGCCTTAGATCTCTTGAATCAGATGTTCGGTTTAAAATGGTTAAATATTATTCTGCCTATGTAGAAGTTCTAAGGTACATAGCGGAAAAGCGTGTAGGAAAGCCAAGTGAAGATATAGAGGCGTATCATATATACCTTGAGTTTGGTTCATGTAAAAAGAGCGTTCTAAATCTTATGTCAATTGGTTTATCGAGGTTTACTGCTCTCCATTTAGACAAGAGTCTAAATTTTAATGATAACGAAGAACCTGAAAGTTATATTACACTTTTAAAAAAAACTAATATCCATAGCCTTAAGATACCTAAACTATGCATTGATGAAGCTATTTATCTGATTTCGTAGTTGCAATGTCCAGAGTCAGAAATCAGTTTCTGGCTCAATTCCAACTATGCTAAATCAATCCCTTCTTCGGATTACTGCATCCAAAGTTACGGCGACCATCACCAAGTATCTTGGTCTCATTTTTTGCCAAGTAAGCCAGCCTAACCGCTACTTCACCTAAATCTTTCTGAAATCGTGCTGGTGGGTGATTACGGTTCAACGTATACATTGGACGCTCAGGGATATGAACTAACCCTTTAATCTCATCTACGGTAAGCCCTAACGCACTAGCCCATGCTTTGTTTACCATACAAGCAAGAGTCCCCTCATAATGAAGCTTGCCTAATGGATAGTAAGCATCCTGATTGACCACTAATGCCACATGGTAATGTTCATTGTGACTCGTACTACGTTCCCTTACCCAAACGTAATTTAACGGACACGGGTGGATACGCTTCCCTTGTTTGGCTTTATTCATCTGATCTGTAGCGATCTGAGCATTTAGTGAAGCTAAAAACCGTTTCATCAAACCAACACCTATATTCACAAAACAGGTTGGTACATCACGTTCTAGTGGGTTATCAGAGTACCCCCCATTGTTAAGTATACGTAGATCAATTCGAGCGATGAGTACTCTTGGGTGGTTCGCTAGGGCTCCCATAACGGTGTCATTGATACGGGCAAGGTAGCGTTGGTTTAAAGAACCATACTGAGGTGGGATTTGAGCAAATTGAAACATGTTCATGAAAATCTCTCCTGTGTTGTTTGATTTCACATAGAAAGAGAATGATGCGTAACAATTTACATAAAACTGTTCTGTCGTAGCAGTGAGTGAATCTCTATTGCCTATAGCTAGAGATCTTAACTGACTAATCAACATGTACTGCATGCATCAGTAGTGTGGCTACTGAGTGTAGTACTGCTAGTAATGCTCATATAAAGATTGTTTGTTAAGTAGCTATATTACTAATCCACTGAGAGCATTGTTTCTTTCAAGGCTGTAGTACCTGAGTCATACCTATGGATAGTCGAAGATTGGATCTAGCTAGGGAGATTAGAACGGAAGTCACTCTGAAGTTATGTTACTGCAATGCCATTATGGAAAAGTAATTAACTGGTCTTGGCTGATCGAACTGTGTTGTTTCTTCACCAACTACAATGAGGCTCTCTTTTATCGGTTCTTCTGTTAGAACAGAGTCACTGAAGGGAATACCAATGACATAATATCCCAGAATTCCATCAGTCATTGTTCTAGGACGGATGCTGTATCTCCAAGGCTGGTCAATAGGATCTCCAACATGTTGCTCGATGAACTTGTACGCTTCCACAGCTTTAGCCCAAGAAATATAGGCGATAGCTAAAAGTAATGGGTTATTTTTCTTATCCTTATCCTTATCCTTATCCTTATCCTTATCCTTATCGTTTACCTCTTCATCAAGGCTGACCTCATATCCTAATGCTTCACTCGCCCAATGTAACTCTAGATGCCGCTGTTTATTTAAAGCTCGCTCAGTGATTTCAGAATACTTAAATACTTCAGGAAAAAAGTGTTCACTTTCAATAAGTGCCCGAAAAATTAGATTGCTATCAAGTGGTATTGGTAAAGAATCCAATTCATTGCCTATGACGCTTAATTCCTGTCTGTGATTATTCAATAGATGGTTGGCTAAGTGATCTGTTTTCGTAGCTAAGTGCACAGGTGAGTAGTTAGAAAGAAACTGAGCTAACTTTGTATCGCTTGATTCTACTTGGGTGCTTTTAATGCCTACATGATCAAAGCTCACGCTCATAGCTAGATTATAGGCATTCCTTTTTTTACTATTCTTAAGCTTATTGATGACATCGATTTCAAAATGATAGAGATCTTTTATGCTGTCGATTGCCCATAGGTGAGTGCATTGAACTCGTTGAGTAAAGGCTGGATGCCAAAGGTTCAAATAGTATTGGCTACAAATCTTTTTAGCCATTCCATTCATTACTGAGCCATTTACAACTAAATCTAGAAAGCCAAAATTATATAATTTTTTTTGATGGCTCCTTACTCGAACCGGACTCATTCCTGCGAGTCTTCCAATCTTTTTTCTACTGAGTGTATCAACGTAACCAAAGTCATCAGAGTGATAAATTAGCAATAGTAAAACTAATCTATTAGCGAGGTTGATTTTGCTTGGGAAATTTGTGCCCGATATGATTTGAGGTGCTAGTTTGCAGAATGGTGAGCTTTTATCGATGTTGTTAACTCTATCGATAGGCGGCGTTACTTTATAATGATAACTGTGACTACCCTTTGGTGTCTTCCTATCCCTCCTTACCAGAAGTTCTCCATACTCAAGTTCCTCGATAGCTTTACTTAACGTGCTCTGGCTTAGACCCAATGAAAGCCTTATTTCCTTAGTTGTGCTCTTTAGCTCAAAAGAGGAGGTGTTTGAGTATAGAAGCAGCTTAATCCAAACCATTTTAGCTTCAGGTGTTAAGGTTGTGATGTTGGAATTATTATCAAGACTTAGTAAGAAGTTTAGTATCAATTTGAGGCTGTTCATTAGGTAAATCCAGCAATAAAAGGGATTGGTAGTAGGTATTAAATAGAGATTGAATACTACGTATTTTACATGGTATTTAAAGCAGTACTCAAAAAACCTGATGATACTGTCACGTTAAAATTTCCTAAGTAAGTTAAGATGATGTGCTATGAATAATTGAGGGATGAGTATGAATGGTAAAGATGACTTACAATCTTGGTTAACCAAATCTAAGACTCAAGAACAGTGGGCTAAGGGGTACTTGCTAAAAAAGGCCAAAGGGCTCTCTGGCGTATATGGGGTTGATGTTGCTAGATCATGGTTAGAAGGAACGAGTGCGCAGGAGTTCCTTAAAGGGTTGAGTGTTAGTGATATATCCCATCGAGAGCTATTGAGAAGTGCTCGAAGTGCATGGCGAACGAAAGTAGCAAGGAAGAAGGTAAAACCAAAGTCTGTATCTATATCAAACGAGACCTACTCATTAGTAGAGTTAATGTCAAAAAAGCGTAATTCATCAATAAAAAACGTAGTTGAGAATCTATTAAATAGGTCGGTAAATGACGTGCACATGATTCAACAAGCGGAGTCGATTAAGGATAAGTTTGACAATATGAATCAAGAAATTGAGCGATTGGATAAACTTGTTGAAGAGTTAGAAACAAAACATGCAAAAGAAATTAGTGTTAAAAATTCTGAGATTAACGAGCTAAAGTTAGCAATAGAAAAAATGAAGAATGGGAATCAATCGTTAGATGTTGAAGAGCCGAAAGCTATCTATGCAAACAAACATAGAAAGGCTGTCGGTCAGTTTTAATCAGTTTATTAAACTGTGATTGAAGCTATAAAGCTAAAAGTTTTCACCAACAACTTTAATGGCTTTCCTACCCGTTAGTGAGCCAGTTCCTTGAGCTGCTGTTTCGATATGTTCACTCCACCAGTGCATCATAGGACGGCGGCGCTCTAGGTAATCAGTTCGATTGTACGTAGCACGTACTTCATTTTTATCGATATGAGCTAAGGCCGCTTCAATTAAGTCGGACTCAAAGCTTTGTTCATTGAGAGTTGTAGAGGCGAGGGCTCTTAGTCCATGAGCGTGAAGTTTTCCTGCATAACCCATACGTTTAAGTGCCATGTTTGCAGTTTGGCTATTCATCGCTTTCTTGGGGTCACTAGCACTAGAGAACACGTAGACGGAGTGACCAGATAATGCCTGCATGATTGTTAGGATTGCCAACGTTTGGTCTGTTAGTGGTATTCTATGTTCTTTGCGCTTTTTCATTCTTTCAGCAGGAATAATCCAGAGATTGTTTTCAAAATCAATTTCGTCCCAACGTGTACCACTGGCTTCACTTGGTCGCGCTAAAGTATGTAGTTGCCATTCAATAAGGCACCGTGTTTGGATTTTAATACTCGCTTGATTTAATGCGCTCATTAAGTCTGGAAGCTCAGCAGGTTCGATGGTAGCCATGTTCTTTTTGGATGGTGTATCGAAAGCTGCGCGAATTCCAGCAAGAGGGTTGGCGTGTACTAGGCCAGTGTTCACAGAAAAAATCATCACTTCATTGAGTCGTTGAGCGACTCTTTTTAGTGTTTCTAAGTTGCCTTTTATTTCTAGTGGGCGTAGTACTTTTATCACCATTGGTGCAGATATTTGGGATACCGGAGTTTTTCCCAAAGACGGGAAAAGGTGCAGCTCGAATGAGCGCCAAATATCATCAGCGTGATCCGGGGTGACTTTCTTCTTTTTCTTGTCAAACCAGCTCTCAGATACATTGCGTAATGTATGCACAGTGATGGCAATATTTTCTTCTTGTTTCTTTTGCCTATGTTCTTTGGGGTCGATACCTTGGCTAATCAATTCACGATGTTCTGCTGCAATTTTTCTTACTATCGCAAGTGATAGATCCGGATAGTTGCCAAGAGTCATACGAATTCGTTTTAGTGATACGGGGTGTTTATAGATCAGGCACCAGACTTTATTGGCGTTCTTCCTCACTCGTAGCTGTAAGCCGTTACCATCGTAAAGGTCGTAATCTTTATCTTTCGGTTTGGCTTGTTTTACTTCTGTTGCAGTTAGTTGTGTAACTCTTCTTGCCATAATCAACATCCCCATACAAAAATAGACACCCAAGAATGGCACCTTTTTGTTTTGGGTGTCTATCTGGGTGTTTATTATCTTGAGCTGTTACCGAACAAAAGTAAACCTCAGTGGATAGTGGTGGATTGTAAGTTGTTGATTTTAATAAGTTACAGGCACAAAAAAAGACGCCCGTGGACGTCTTTAAATGTTGAATTGGTGGAGCTGGCGGGAGTTGAACCCGCGTCCAAAAATCATTCATCATTGGTACTACATGCTTAGTCGATCTTTAATTTCACCAGCAACCTGCGAACCGACACGCTAGTTAAAGGCTAACCTGAATTATAATTCGCGCTTTTCCTCTCAGGTGGGAGAATCCGCGCTAGCTAGTTTGGGTTTGATCTCTTATTGGTCCCCGTCTTACGAGCGGAAGCTAGGGTAAGAGAGCTCTGAGCAGGTTATTAAGCTGCTAGTGCGTAGTTTTCGTCGTTTGCGACTATTTTTTTGCGGCTTTTAACGTGGCCAACCGCCCCACGGCATGCACCTCAGACTTCAAAATTCCTGTCGAATCCTAAATCAGCCCCAAGTGTTATTTGCATAGTACCAGAAAAGCTTTGCCTGTCTAGCACTGTGCGTTTAAGTGCTTAAAATTAACGCAAATTACTCTTCATAATTCGTGCTTTATCTCTCGCCCAATCTTTTTCTTTCATATCAGTACGTTTATCGTGCAGCTTTTTACCTTTCGCTACGCCAACTTTAATCTTCGCCCAAGAGCGAGACCAGTAAAGTGCGGTTGCGACAAGTGTCATGCCTTCACGGTTAATACGACCGATAAGGTTGTCGAGCTCTTTTCTCGACATTAATAGTTTACGGATACGTGTTGGGTTCGCCACGATATGAGTACTCGCTTGAGTTAGCGGAGTAATCGTCATACCACTGATGAATGCTTCGCCATCTCGGATGTATACGTAGCTTTCTGCGATATTGGTTTTGCCTTCACGTAGGGATTTTACTTCCCAGCCTTGTAGCTCAAGCCCCGCTTCTATCTCATCATCGATGAAATATTCGTGGCGAGCTTTCTTATTAAGCGCAATGGTATTACTACCGGCTTTTGATTTTGATTTATTCTTTGCCATAATGGCCTCATTATACGGAATGCGCCCTAGATGGGGAATCCTTTTTATTTGCGCTCTGGCCCAATACAATTAAAATTGCAGTTTGTGTTAATGTAACGCTGTCTTTAACAGGAGTCTATATGCCAAAGGTTACTCGTTCAGCATTAGTGTCTTTTAGTGCCGACCAGATGTTCAGCTTGGTCAATGATGTTGCTCGTTATCCTGAGTTTTTGCCAGGATGTTCTGGTTCTCGTGTGATCGAATCTTCAGATTCCGCGATGGTGGCTTCGGTTGATGTCTCTAAAGCTGGTATCAGTAAAACATTCACTACGTCGAATCGAATGGCGGATGGTGCTGAAATTTTAATGGAGCTGGTAGATGGCCCGTTTAAGAAGCTGGAGGGGGGCTGGTATTTCACTCCTCTAGACGACCAAGCATGTAAGGTTGAACTTAAACTAGAGTTTGAATTTTCTAGTCGAATGATTGAAATGGCATTTGGCAAGATTTTCAATGAACTGACAAGCAATATGGTCAGTGCTTTTACTCAACGAGCGAAACAGGTTTACTAAGCCATGACTATTGAATCAGATATGATCCACGTAGAAGTTGTGTTTGCGCTTCCACATGAGCAGCGTGTATTTACCTTAGTGGTAAATAAGAACGCGACCGTTGAAGAGATTATTGCGCAGTCTGGTGTTTTAGAGTTGTATCCAGAAATCGACTTGGCGAAAAATAAAGTTGGCGTATATAGCCGCAACGTTAAGTTAGATGCGACGGTTCGCGATAAAGACCGTATCGAAATCTATCGAGCATTGTTAGCTGATCCCAAAGAGATTCGCCGTAAGCGTGCTGAACAAGCAAAAGCGGCTGCAGCTAAATCGTAATGCTAAACAAATTTGAGTAAGAAGAGAGCTCGCTATATTGGCGAGCTTTTTTGTGTCCGTTAGCCTGAAAATGAAGATTAATTTGTTACAGGATATTAAAAAGCCTGCTCATGTGAGCAGGCTTTTGCGATTCTTACTTTGTCGGCTGAGAGCTTTGTCGACTGATAGCTTTTGACTGGAAAGCTTTGTTGGTTGAAAGCTAGCGAAGGCTTTCGAAGAATTCATCACTGGCTTCAAAATCACCATTGATCGTCACTAAGGTGCCCGTTGCATCAAAGTTAACAACAAGATTTTTTTGAATCGAGTCTTCATGGCCTTTTGTGTGGTGGTAAATGTAGTACCACGTATCTGGGTAGCCATTTTCGATAAGCATAGGTGAGCCCATAACGTAACGAACTTGTGTTTTTGTCATGCCAAACTTCAGCTGATCGACAGCTTCTTGTTCAACATAGTTACCCTGATTGATGTCAATTCGATAAACCAACTTCTCTAGTAGAGAGCAACCGGTCAACATTGTTAGTGCAAGTGGAACTGCAACTAACCACTTTTTAATTCGCATAGTCTGAGATCTTTCTTCGCTAAAATACTGCCTGATAATAAACAAGCTCCAGCAAGAAGTAAAAAGCTCCTTGCGCTTTGAGCTTGTTATGACTGGCAATTTTGAATTAAGTTGCAAAATTGCCAAGATTTTTCGGTAAATTATCAGAAAGTTGCTGAATATGTAACCTAAGCAGCGATTAATAACTCTTTTGCGTTGGCCAGTGTCGATTCGGTTATCTGGCTGCCACCAAGCAGTCGAGCAAGCTCTGAGACGCGTTGTTGCTCATCAAGCGTGTGCATTTGGGTCTCGGTTTTACCTGATTTCGTGTTCTTCGCTACAAACAGTTGTTGGTGACCGCAACCGGCAACTTGAGGTAAGTGCGTCACACACATTACTTGTGTCGATTCGCCCAGCTTACGTAGCATTTTTCCGACAACTGCTGCTGTTGGCCCACTGATACCCACATCGACTTCATCGAAAATCAGGCTTGGTGTGTCCACTTTTTGCGCTGTGATCACTTGGATCGCTAATGAAATACGTGAAAGTTCACCACCAGAGGCTACTTTAGCAATGGGCTGCATTGGTTGGCCTGGGTTGGTCGAAACAATGAAGGTCACATTATCCATACCCAATGGAGAAGGGTGTGTGTTGGTGTTGTTCACTTCAATGGCAAACTGTGCTTTTTCCATGCTCAGTTCGTGCATGCTTTGCGTGATCAGCTTGTTGAGCTCTTTTGCGTAACGAGTTCGAGATTTATGAAGCTTCTCTGATTTAGCAACGAACGATTGGTATTGGTTTTCTACCTCGTTTGCCAATTCATCCAATTTTTCATCGGAACAATCAAGCGCTTCAACTTGTTGTAATAAATCTTGGTGATGCTTGTAAAGCTCTTCTGGCAACACGTGATGCTTGCGAGACATCGACATCACTTTTGAGAAGCGTTCTTCAACGTAAACCATACGACCTGGATCGACATCAATGCTGTCTAGGTAGGTTCTTAGTTCACTGTTGGTCTCTTCAATCTGAATGATGGCTTCAGAGAGTAAGTTGGGCAGATCAACTAACCTTTCATCAAGTTCAGCTAATTGAATTAGGGAGTGATTGGCCGATTGCAGAATACTAAGCGCATTAACTTCTTCGCCTTCGTAAATAAGCTCGATAGCCTGCTGGCAGGTTGAGGCCAATTCTCCGCTATTGGAGAGGCGCTTATGCTCTTGTTCGAGGTCTTCATATTCTTCCTCCCCAATAGATAGCTCATTTAACTCTTTGATTTGATATTCTAGAAGCTGTTTTTGAGCTTGGTTTTGCTGGCTATTTTCACGTAACTCTTTTAAGTGGTTATCGGCTTGTCGCCATGCTTGGTAAGCATTACGTGTCGATTTCAATAGGTTTAAGTGGCCTGCGTATTGATCAAGCATGGCCATTTGGTGGTCGCTTTTCATCAGCTGGTGGTGCGCGTGTTGGCCATGAATGTTGATCAACAACTGCCCTAGTGATTTCAATTGTGAAAGAGGGACAGGACTACCGTTGATGAATGCACGAGAGCGACCTTCTTTGGAGATGGTTCTGCGTAGGATGCATTCACTGCCATCAAGCAGTTCATTGTCTTCTAACCAGCGTGTAGCGTGCAGATTGTTCTCAAGTAAAAAAGCGGCACTGACTTCGGTTTTATCTTCTCCTTGTCTTACCATTCCTGCATCAGATCTTCCCCCAAGACATAAGCCTAAAGCATCGATAGCGATAGATTTACCCGCACCCGTTTCACCGGTGATTGTTGTCATGCCTTTAGAGAGTTCTAGCTGTAAAGACTTAACAATAGCGAAATTATTAACACTTAAATGAGCCAGCATTTTTATTTACCTGTATAACTGAACAATACTGTATATAAGCTCAGTATATACTGTTTCTTTATACAGTAAAGTCGACAGGTGAAATTTTTTTGTGACAGATCTCAGAATTGAGGTTGCCTGTAGGCTACTGAAACCGCTATAGATTCCCAACTTAGTCTGGGCGTGAAGGGATGAGGTACATTAGGGCTATGAGGACTTATAAGGTTTCGACGGGCAAAAAAAAGGCTGACGAACATCGTCAACCTTTCAAATTCTCGTCTACTGCCAGAGTCGCTAATTCAATTAGAACAGCTTACTTGACCAGCCTAGTTTGTTACGTAGGACATGGTAGTAGTTGTAGTCTTTAGGGTGAATCAGCTTGAGTACATTCGGGCTTTGGTAAATGTGGATCTCATCGCCAGGAGAAACAGGCAGTGAAATTTGACCATCGCAGCTTACTTCCTGAGTGCCGCGGTTATCAGGCGATACGATAAGTTTAATACGACGTTTGCCATCAACCACTAATGGACGACTTGAAAGCGTGTGTGGGAACATTGGCACTAGCGAGATTGCATTGAGGCTTGATGACAAGATAGGGCCACCACCAGAAAGCGAGTAAGCCGTTGAACCCGTTGGAGTCGATACGATCAAACCATCAGAACGCTGTGAGAACGCAAAGCTGTCATCGATATACACTTCGAACTCGATCATGTGTGCGACTTGACCTGGGTGAAGTACGGCTTCGTTGAGCGCTGCGTTATGACTTTTTATTTGGCCATGACGATGAATTTCAGTCTCTAGTAGGAAGCGTTCTTCTTCCATGAACTCACCTTTGAGTACATCGATAAGTGCGCTTTGGAAGTTTTCAGGGTTGAGATCGGTTAGGAAGCCAAGGTTTCCTCGGTTCACACCGATGACTGAAATATCGAAACGCGACAATATTCTAGCCGCACCGAGCATATTTCCGTCACCACCCACAACAATTGCGAGATCGGCTCGTTTACCTAACTCAATCAGGCTAGAAAAATGTTCTTGTGGGATATCGTCCAAAATACTGGAGAGCCTATCATCAACAAATACTTGATAACCCTCAGTACTTAACCACTGATAGAGCTCTCTATGAGTCTGAATTGCTTGCTGATCTCGAGGTTTACCAATAATAGCGATGACTTCAAATGGCTTTTTCATAACGTTTCCAAACGAATTAGGCTTGAATCAAAATTCTTCATCCCCATAATAAAGGCAAGTTGAACGTCTATGCGAGTGTTTTATATCAATTTGAGGCGCAAACACGCCTGTCACTGGCATTGAAAACGAATTCTGGAGATATCATGAGCAACGAAGAAAACAAAGTAACCGAAGAAGAACTAGATCAGATCATTGCTGAAGCTGAGAAAGTTGAAGAAGCTGAACTGAATGAAGACGCGGCTGATGAGCAGGAATCAAAAATTGCTCAACTAGAAGCGGCACTGCTTTCTAGCGAATCTAAAGTGAAAGAGCAGCAAGATTCTGTTCTTCGCGCAAAAGCTGAAGTTGAGAACATGCGTCGTCGTAGCGAGCAAGAAATTGATAAAGCGCGTAAATTCGCTTTGAACAAATTTGCTGAAGGTCTACTTCCTGTGATCGACAACCTAGAGCGTGCAATGCAAGCTGCAGATGCAGAAAACGAAGTGGTTAAACCATTGTTTGAAGGTGTTGAGCTAACGCATAAAACATTCGTAGATACTGTTGCTAAATTTGGCCTTAAAGAGATTAATCCTGAAGGTGAAGTGTTCAATCCTGAATTCCACCAAGCGATGTCTATTCAAGAGAGCCCTGACCACGATTCAAACACGGTTATGTTCGTGATGCAAAAAGGCTACGAGCTAAACGGTCGTGTAGTTCGCCCTGCTATGGTAATGGTTGCTAAGTAATTTATCGTTAAGTGACTTTTAGCGGTCGCGAAATAATTCACTAATTAATGTGAAATGAGAAGAGAGGCTTATGCCTCTCTTTTTTTATGCCTATCACTTGAGAATCCACGTAAATAGTCATCATTGGTGCATTAAGAATGTCGTTCCTTTAATTTTACCCAGATTATTAATTTAGAGTTTTATATTATGAAACTAGTTGATATCTGTGAAATGTTTTGATGTCACATTTGTAATGTTTTTGTAAATAAATGCTTTTAATTGTTATCGTTGTATGTAAAATCCACTGCAATATAGCGATTTTGGTCGCATATATAACTATAAAAGTACAAATTTCAAACACAACAAACTGGAGAAGAACGATGGATAAATCGCTCTCAAGTAAGATTTTTGTAGGCTTGTTTGCTGGCCTACTTATTGGTACTGCTATTCAGTACCTATTCAGCGGTATTGCGGTATTCGATACTTACCTGCTTGGTTTAGCAGAAGGTGTCGGTGGGATGTTTGTCTCTTTGATCAAACTATTGGTTGTTCCGCTGGTATACGTTTCTATTGTATGTGGAATCGTTGAATTGAAAGACATCCGTTCTTTCGGTCGCCTAGGTGGTAAAACTTTTGCTCTTTACATTATCAACACCATCATCGCGATTTCTGCAGCTCTCACTGTTGGCCTTATTTTCCAACCAGGTGCAGGCGCAGACTTAGCGGGTACGATTTCAGAGACAGTTCAACTAACAACAACTGAAACTCCAGATATCTTCTCTCTAGTTGTAAATATCGTTCCTAGCAACCCTGTTCAGGCGTTTGCAAGTGGCGACATGCTACAAATTATCTTCATGGCAATTTTGACAGGCCTTGCTATTCAAGCGCTTGACTCACGTGGTGGTCCAGCGATCAAAACGTTCAAGATGGCTAATGAAATCATGATGAAGCTTATCGGCCTAGTAATGAGCCTGGCTCCGTTTGGTGTATTCGCACTGATGATTCAACTAGGTGCAACACTTGATGCAGACACGCTAATGTCGGTAGCTGGTTATGTAGCACTGGTTGTTGCAATGCTAGTGTTCTGGATTTTCTTCTTCTACCCAATGATGGTTGGCATCGCGACAGGTATTACACCTAAGCAATTCCTACGTGCAATCCGTGAGCAAATCCTTTTCTCACTATCAACAGCAAGTTCGAATGCGACAATTCCTGTAACAATGCGCACTCTAACTGAAAAGCTTGGTGTATCTAAATCAGTGGCTGGTTTCGGTGTTCCACTAGGCGCGACAATGAACATGTCTGGTGTATCTATTTACATCGCACTAGCGACAATGTTCGTAGCAAACGCATTCGGTCAACCAATCAACACTGCTGACATCTTTACTCTTGGTCTAACTATCTTGCTACTGTCTATCGGTGCTGGTGGTGTTCCGGGTGGCGGTGTTGTAATGGTCGGTGTTCTTTTGCACCAACTAGGTTTACCACCAGAAGGTCTAGCTATCATTGCTGCAGTAGACCGTATCAACGATATGTTCTGTACTTCTTCTAACGTAGTAGGTGATACAGCGGTTAACACTATCGTTGCTAAGTCTGAAGGCGCAATCGGCGTTGAAAAGAACGAAGAAACTGAACTACAGAAAGCAGAAGCTTAATACCTAATTAAGATTTGATAATTGGAAGCCTCGCTCAATGAGAGCGGGGCTTTTTTGTGTCTGTCATAAAGTGCGTCGGATCTGTTGAATTGGTTAGTCAATCGATAGGGAGTATCTGGTGTAAGTCTCATTTTTTATTTTTTCTGGCACCGTAATAGGCCATCAATTTTCAATATTTAATCTTGATCACATATAATAATACAATATTATTTTATTGTTTTGACAACCTACATTCTGACGACATAAAGGAAACCCAATAATGAAGTTGTCTTACCTTAGCTTACTGACGGCCACTCTTTTAGCTGTTCCAGCTCTCGCTTCAAATATCAATGTTGGTCAACAATTTGATCTTGACCCTGCAAAAGCACCAGCACAAAACTTTGATTTATCTAAATGGAAAATTAACTTACCTGAGTTAACGACCGAAGGATCTAGAAAAGGCAAAACGCTAGAGATCGGTAAGAAAGAACTGTCGAATGTAGACACACCTTACGTTCACCCGAAATGGTTCTACACTGATGCAGAATCTGGGGCGATGGTATTTGTGGCTCCGAATACGGCACCAACGACACCAAACAGTAAGAACACTCGTAGTGAGCTAAGAGCAATGCTGGCGGATAGTTACTCAGCTCCGAGTAACAACTTTGCTATTTCGAGCCATAAGAATGCAGAAGAGTTTGGCTCTATTGGCGGCCAAATGACGGCGACGCTTTCTGTCGATCAGGTGAGTACCAGTGGTAACTACAATAAAACAGGCGCATTTTCAGTCGTCATCGGGCAAATTCACGGCTCGGACAATGAACCTCTTAAAATTGTTTACCGTAAACTACCAGAGCATGAGCATGGTTCATTAACATGGAACTACGAGCTCAACCCGCCGAAAGAATTGAAAAACGCGAAAGATGAAAATGGAAAGAAACTTCGTAAAGACATTCGCCATGATGTATTTGGTCAATACAATTTGAAAAAGGGCAGTTCTGACCCTAGCGATGGCATTAAGTTAGGTGAAGTTTTTTCATATGATGTAAATATTAAAGATAACATCATGCACTTAACGTTTACTAAGAATCCAAACTCGTCGGATCCAATTGTGAAGACATATGATGTTGATCTGGCGAAAGGTAAATATCAAGGACACGACGTTGATCTTGGCTATGGTCAAGATCGGATGTACTTCAAAGCGGGTGCATACAATCAATGTAACACTAAGAAGTCGAGTTCGGCATGTGAGTGGCGTGGTATGGAAGCGGGTGACTACACACAAGCGAGCTTCTACCAGTTAATTCTCAATCAATAATATTGCGAATCCATAACTAACTGAACAAGCGTTATTTGAAAAAGACCTTCCTAGTGAAGGTCTTTTTTTATGTGAAATAGAATAGGGCGACTATTTTATTGCTGAAGGTGAACGCATGAATGTGTCAACTTTGGCGCCTTAAACCGTAAGGGATGAGCTACTTTTTCTTCTTAAGCAGAAAGATAGGGAAAAAATCAGATTTTTTTTACTTTTTCCCTTGAAAACCAGTTTGCAGCCCTTATCTATGGTGCATACGAAAGCAAATTACATTTGCACTTTAATTTTGTGTATTAGGGTTGATTCCCTGATTACCACCCCCACATATGTGGGTATAGCAAAAAACTAAATAATATATATTCGGAGATGGCCTGATGGGTAAAATCATTGGTATTGATTTAGGTACTACTAACTCTTGTGTTGCTGTTCTTGACGGCGACAAACCACGCGTACTAGAGAATGCTGAAGGCGAACGCACAACAGCATCGGTAATCGCATACACTGAAGGCGAGACGCTAGTTGGTCAACCTGCAAAACGTCAAGCTGTTACTAACCCTCAAAACACACTGTTCGCTATTAAGCGTCTAATCGGTCGTCGTTTTGAAGATGAAGAAGTTCAACGCGATATCGAAATCATGCCTTTCAACATTGTTAAGGCTGACAACGGTGATGCATGGGTTGAAGCGCAAGGCCAAAAAATGGCTGCTCCTCAAGTATCTGCTGAAGTTCTTAAGAAAATGAAGAAAACAGCTGAAGACTTCCTAGGTGAAGAAGTAACTGGTGCAGTTGTAACTGTTCCTGCTTACTTCAACGATGCTCAACGTCAAGCAACGAAAGATGCTGGTCGTATCGCTGGTCTAGATGTTAAACGTATTATCAACGAACCTACTGCTGCTGCTCTGGCTTACGGCCTAGACAAGCAAGGTGGTGATCGCACTATCGCTGTATACGACCTTGGTGGTGGTACATTCGATATCTCTATCATCGAAATCGATGAAGTAGAAGGCGAGAAGACTTTCGAAGTTCTTTCAACTAACGGTGATACTCACCTTGGTGGTGAAGATTTCGATAACCGCATGATCAACTACCTAGTAGATGAGTTCAAGAAAGAGCAAGGTATCGACCTTAAAGCTGATCCACTAGCAATGCAGCGTGTTAAAGAAGCAGCAGAAAAAGCGAAAATCGAGCTTTCTTCTACTACTCAAACTGACGTAAACCTACCTTACGTTACTGCTGATGCGACTGGTCCTAAGCACATGAACATCAAAGTGACTCGTGCGAAGCTTGAGTCTCTAGTTGAAGACCTAGTTCAACGTTCTCTAGAGCCACTAAAAGTAGCTCTAGCAGATGCTGACCTATCTGTCGGCGAAATCACTGACGTTATCCTAGTTGGTGGTCAGACTCGTATGCCTATGGTTCAAGCTAAAGTAACTGAATTCTTCGGTAAAGAGCCACGTAAAGACGTGAACCCTGACGAAGCTGTTGCAATGGGTGCTGCTGTTCAAGGTGGTGTACTAGCTGGTGACGTTAAAGACGTTCTACTACTAGACGTTACTCCTCTATCTTTCGGTATCGAAACGATGGGTGGCGTAATGACTAAGCTTATCGAGAAAAACACAACTATCCCTACTAAAGCGGATCAAGTGTTCTCTACAGCTGAAGACAACCAAAACGCAGTAACTATTCACGTTCTTCAAGGTGAGCGTAAACAAGCGACTTACAACAAGTCTCTTGGTCAGTTCAACCTAGAAGGTATCCAACCAGCACCACGTGGCATGCCACAAATCGAAGTAACATTCGACCTAGATGCTGATGGTATCCTGAACGTATCTGCTAAAGATAAAGCAACAGGTAAAGAGCAAAAGATCACTATCCAAGCATCAGGCGGTTTGTCTGAGGAAGAGATCGAAGCGATGGTACAAGAAGCAGAAGCTAACAAAGAAGCGGACAAAAAGTTCGAAGAGTTAGTTACTACACGTAACCAAGCTGACCAAATGATCCACGGCACTAAGAAGCAAGTAGAAGAAGCTGGTGAAGCTCTACCTGCTGACGAGAAAGAGAAGATCGAAGCGGCTATCACGGCACTAGAAGAAGTTAAGTCTGGTAACGACAAAGAAGCTATCGACGCTAAAGTTCAAGAACTTATGCAAGCTGCTCAAAAGCTAATGGAAATTGCTCAACAGAAAGCTCAAGCTGAACAAGCAGGTGCTGACGCTGGTGAACAATCTAAGCAAGACGACGATGTTGTTGACGCGGAGTTTGAAGAAGTTAAAGACGACAAAAAATAATTTTTCGTCGCTATAACACGTGATTTCTGCGTCGAAGGTACTCACTTACACTTACCTTTTGGTTGGTTAAGAAAGTCCGTGCCTTCTCCTTGAACTAACGTGTTTTAGCTTAGAAAAAGTCGTTTTTCGATTTCTAAATATACGGGCGTCAGAGGTAACTCTAACGCCCGTAAATTTGTATTTAGACTTGTCTATCTAGATAATAGCTTTATTCGGTATTTCAGCCGACAGAACTTTTATCTAGATTGATACACAGACTACTGAAGTGATCATTCGGTAGTAGCAATTATTTTGGTGACCTAGAACATGTCAAAACGTGATTTTTACGAAGTATTAGGCGTAAGCCGCGATGCATCAGAGCGCGATATTAAAAAAGCGTACAAACGCTTAGCGATGAAGTTTCACCCGGATCGTAACCAAGGTGACGATACTGCGCCAGAGAAGTTTAAAGAAGTAAAAGTAGCGTACGAGATCCTGACCGATCCACAAAAGAAAGCAGCTTATGACCAATACGGTCATGCCGCTTTTGAACAAGGCGGTATGGGCGGCGGCGGCGGTTTCGGCGGCGGTGGTCAAGGTGATTTCGGCGATATTTTCGGTGACGTATTTGGCGATATCTTCGGCGGTGGTCGTCGTGGTGGTGGTCAAGCGCGTGCACAACGTGGTTCAGATTTACGTTACAACATGGAGCTTTCTCTAGAAGAAGCGGTTCGTGGTGTTTCTAAAGAAATCGAAGTACCAACACTTGTTGAGTGTGATATTTGTGATGGTAGTGGCGCTAAAGCGGGCTCTTCAGCACAAACATGTGGCACTTGTCATGGCCATGGCCAAGTACAAATGCGTCAAGGCTTCTTTGCGGTTCAACAGACTTGTCCTACTTGTAATGGTAAAGGCAAGATCATCAAGGATCCATGTAACTCATGTCATGGCCAAGGTCGCAAACAGAAGACTAAAACGCTTAACGTTAAGATCCCTGCTGGTGTTGATACTGGCGACCGTATTCGTCTATCTGGCGAAGGTGAAGCGGGAGAGCAGGGCGCTCCAGCTGGCGACCTGTACGTACAAGTTCACGTAAAAGAGCACAACATCTTTGAGCGTGACGGCAACAACCTTTACTGCGAAGTACCAGTTAGTTTCACCATGGCAGCATTAGGTGGTGAAGTTGAAGTTCCGACATTGGATGGCCGTGTAAACCTTAAGGTGCCAGAAGAGACACAAACGGGCCGTATGTTCCGTATGCGTGGCAAAGGCGTTAAAGGCGTTCGTGGCGGCAGTGTGGGTGATCTAATCGTTAAGCTAGTGGTTGAAACACCGGTTAAGCTAAGCTCTCGTCAAAAAGAACTACTGCGTGAGTTTGAAGAAACATGCTGTGGCGAAGCAGCAAGCAAACATAAGCCAAAGTCTGAAGGTTTCTTCAGCGGTGTTAAAAACTTCTTCGATGACCTTACTAAGTAATTAGATCGTGGTTTGAAAATTTTAAAGCCTGCCTATGTGCAGGCTTTTTTGATCTTCTCGTTTAGTTAAAAAATGCAGCTATGTATATGCTTAGTCATTCATTACTCATACCAAGGATATTAACGTCTATTAGTTCCAGCAATTTACAGGGGATTCTTCACCTGAAGATTTGAGCGTCATTGTTTTGGGAGTGCCTAGGCAAGAGTCACCACTTTGCCCCTTAGTTGACTGTGCCGTGGCGGTTATTGTATATGCCATGCTGCTTGAACTTGCGACAGAAAATACATAGCGGTCACTTGGTGATTCACATATAGCACAAGCCCCTCCTGAAATAATACTGCCCCAGTTATAGACACCGTTGTATGACTGCTCAAGTGTGAGTTGTATTTTTGCCATATCAGCTAATGCTGCTGTTCTATGCGATTTAATGACATGTTCGGTATAGCTTGGGTAGGCGATAGCGGTTAGCACTCCAATAATAGCCACTGCGACCAATAGTTCGATCAATGTCATCCCTTTGCAACTTAAGTTGTTGTTGTTGCATTTATTTTTTCGAATCATCACGAGTAGTTCCTTCTCTATATTCAGCCTATTTTTCTTCGGTGGTAGCATCCTTGCAAGATTAAATACGGTTACGTATCGGTTTACATAGGAATTTGGGAAATGTCTCGCGGGTTTACCTTCTTAGAGCTACTCATAACCATATCAGTGCTCTCTATATTATTGGCTGTTGCCGCTCCAAGTTTTAGTTCTGTCTCGGAAACAGTGAAGATGCAACGGTTAGCTACTGAGTTGAATGGTTTTATGATGCAGGCAAAATCTGAGGCAGTTATGAGAAATACTGATCTTTGGGCTCATTTTTTAATGAATGGTAATTCAAATGACACCGGTGATTGGAAAATTGAATTGACCGAATTCGATATTCCGAATACTGGTACGACAATTCTTACACTGGAAGGTGCTTCATTTCGAAACGTAGATTTCACCGTTAACTACAGTTCTGAACAAATTAAATTTAGTGGAGTAAACGGTAAAGCTAAAGATGGCCATCTCTTATTTGATATGAACTCTAAGCCTTTAAAGCTTATAACATATCGTACTTCAGGAAGAATGAGAATTTGTGGTGTAGAAGGAGACTTTTATGGTTATCAGATCTGCACTTAGGAGGCAGCAGTTCGGTGCAACATTAGTCGAATTTATGATCTCTTCCATTTTGGGAATTGTCGTTATTGGAAGTGTGGGGTCGGTATTTATATCCGGACAAAACATCGCATCCGAGAGAAGTAAAGAATTATTACTATTACAACAAGTTTCAGGAGCTCTTCAATACTTTAAAGAAGATATCCAGCGTGCGGGCTACGATGGAGGGACAGGTGTATCTCTAAAATTATCAGGCTCCACCGATACTTTATATATTTCTCCTGATTCAAAAACGG
Organism: Vibrio sp. R78045; assembly: GCF_042466085.1. Lineage (NCBI taxonomy): Bacteria > Pseudomonadati > Pseudomonadota > Gammaproteobacteria > Vibrionales > Vibrionaceae > Vibrio > Vibrio sp. R78045. Next base: position 1,129,402 of record NZ_JAXHBS010000018.1, on the reverse strand, counting down.
TTGCATATGCTTACACTCATCAATCAGAGATTCGAAATGTCGCTTTTGTATTTGATTCAGGTTTGGTCAAGGTGTGTGATAGCCCCTCCAGTATCGTAAAAACAGTATCAGCGGCGATTAGTGGGTGCTCTTCTATCTTTGAGCCGAATCAAATTAGAGTCGTTGATTTTCATGCGAATCAGTCAAGTATTGAATCTCAAGGGGTTAGTTCAGGTATTACAACCATTATGATTTCTGCTGAATTAGTAGGAGATACGTCCGTTAATTATTCATCAAGTGTGATTGTAAAAAATAGGAATTGGCGATGAATAAAAATCAACAAGGTGCGGTTGTTTTACTTACAACAAGTGTATTACTAGTTACTGCGTTAATGTTGACTTTTGGTAGTTATCGCTCTGTTTTTTATCAAATAAAAAGATCTCAGAATGAAGTAGAAGCGCGCAAGCAACATTGGGAAGCAGAGGGAGGTCTAGAGTGTGGTTTTACATATATTGTTAATCAAAAATTGCAATCAATACCCAATAATTTAGCGACAGTTTGTAACTCGTATAGTTTTTCTTCCTTAAATGCTGACTTTACAAACCCTGAAATTTTGCTTTCTCAAGTTGGTCATAGCAGTGTTAATAAAAAAATAATCTTTTCATCTTCAGTTGGTTATGGAGCTATGAAGTCGACTTCTGATGTTATTTCTTTTGGCTCAGCACTTTTTTCACCACCAGACCCTGGTGAATTTGACTCGGCTGCTGAAGCTTATGAGTGTATCGGGGCAGTGGTTAAATATAGGTTTATTGCGACTGGTATTACCAATCATGGCGTAAGTAGTTCTATTGAATCTCCAGGAGCCGGGCATGATCCCACTAAGGATTGTAAGCCTTCTCATAAGACATCGACAGCTGTTAAATCAGGGATATGGGAGAACTCCTTTGGAGTGATAAGTTCTCATAATGTTGGGTTAGATATTCAGCGAGGTGACACTATCGACCCTTTTAAAGATTTTTTCGGAGTCGATAAAAGTAAGTGGCAAGAGGTTCGTGATGATGTAGATAACGAATTTATTAAAGTTTCAATGCCTTCTAGTAGTGTTGATTGCTATAGCCAATTTTCTGATTCAATAGTGAATGGACAGCCCAATAAAGTTTGGATTGATGGCTCTTGCCAACTAGCGCCAGTTGATGTGACGAATATTGTAAATTTACAGGCTGCACACCCGGGAACCGATTTGTTTTTACTTGTTCATGACGGTGTTTTTGGGGTCACTGGTTCTGGCGATATTAGCGGTGTATTTTTTCATTTTAATAATACTTACTCTCCCACTCCTTCTCAATGGGACTCGATGACGGAAGTGAAACCTTTTGTAAATTCAGTATTTAGTGACCTAATTAATACTATGTATGGTTCTTCAAGTACTCTTACGCCATATCATGCAACTTATGCGCAAGCTGGCGCATTCAGTTTCACGGGGGGACAATTTTTTGATACAGAAGGGCAAATGGCGCTATTTAATAACTCTCTGAATTTTTCATTCAATTCAGATGTTATTGATGAGTTCGAATTTTCACCTAAGCCAAGATGGCAAAAAGGTTCATGGAATGATTTATAAGCAAAAAGGTTTTAGCCTAATTGAAGTACTCATTTCATTTTTATTGATAGGAGTCGGTTCGCTAGGGCTAATTAAGTTACAAACATATGTTGAGCAAAAGTCTGACTTTGCTATTCATAGTGTAGAAGCTTTGAATTTGGCTGAAAATAAGCTGGAATGGTTTAGAACTCGAGGCGCATCTGCCGCTTTATCGAGTATAACGCCTGCGGATTTTGCTACGGATATTGTTGATGGCATGGATCACTCGCATTTTAAATATCAACTTGATTGGACAGTGACGAACAGTTTATCCGGAGCGCTGAAGACCGTTCAGATAACAAGCTCATGGGAAGACCGGTTTGGTAATAATCAAGAGATCGAATTACATACCATGATTTCTAAATACAGCGAGTTCGATTGATTGGGTTTATAACTTCAATGTCGTGATAGTTTGCTCTTCTCGGACATTCTTTATGTACCAGTTAAAACTCTGTATATGGAATGGTATGTTTTGTGTTTTTATATTGTTGCTGTTGTATGGTATTTTTGCAAAATATGTCTCCATTTATGGAAAATAAGATGGAATCTTGTGCTTTTTAATGACGACTTTAATAGAATATGTGCTGCACCAATAGGCCATGGTCCAAACTTATATTAGGCCTAAACAAACAACATCACATATGGAGTTACCATGAGTAACCAAGCCGTAAAAAAAGCACCATCGACTGAGAAGATCAGTGGAATGGACCGCTTTCTAAACTTCATTGAACGCGCCGGCAACAAAATTCCAGATCCAGCAATTCTGTTCTTCTGGGCTCTAGTTATTGTATGGGTAGCATCTGCACTTTTGTCGAATCTTTCATTCGATCTAATCAACCCTCAAACGGGTGCTGCTCTAGAAGTTAACAACCTACTCACTGGTGAAGCGCTTGCTAGCTTCCTCGCGAATATGGTTACCACGTTCACAGGTTTCGCACCTCTAGGCATCGTACTTGTTGCTATGCTAGGTGTTGGCGTTGCTGACTCTTCAGGCTTCATTACGACTGGCCTTAAGAAGATGCTTAATTTCACGCCAGCTAAGCTATTAACGCCAATGCTAATCTTGGTTGCTATCGTGTCTCACACAGCAGCAGATGCAGGTTACGTTCTAGTCATTCCTCTTGGCGGCATCATCTTCCACGCAGCGGGTCGTCACCCTCTAGCGGGTATTGCAGCAGCGTTTGCTGGTGTATCAGGTGGTTTCTCAGCGAATTTCATTCCTTCAGGTATTGATCCGCTACTAGCAGGTTTCACTCAAACCGCGGCAAACGTTCTTGACCCTGCATACGTGGTTAACCCTCTAGCGAACATCTTTTTTACTGGCCTATCTTCAGTTCTAATCGTTGGTATCGGTTGGTACGTAACAGAGAAGGTTATTGAGCCTCGTCTTGCTAACACACCTGTTGATGAAGATGCAGAACAGGCACCTGACCTAGGTACATTCACAGCGATTGAATCTAAAGCATTCAAATTTGCTGGTTGGGCAATGGTTGCGGGTATTGGTCTACTTATCGCAGCTTTGGTTCCTGAAAACTCAGCACTTCGTTCGCCTGAAGGTGAACTAACAGCGTTCTCAGCGCCAGTAATGAAGTCTATTGTTCCTCTGATCTTCATCCTGTTTATTATTCCAGGTATCGTCTACGGCCGTGTAGCGGGTACTTTCAAGAATAGTAATGATGTTATCAAAGCAATGTCTGAGACAATGGCAACGATGGGCGCGTACATTGTAATGTCGTTCTTCTGTGCTCAGTTCCTATCTGCATTCGCTCAATCAAACATCGGTACTATGCTGGCACTTTATGGTGCAGAAGGCTTGAAAGCGATGGACCTTCCAGGTGAAGCAACGGTTGTTGGTATGATTCTACTAACGGCTGCAGTTAACCTTCTTGTGGGTTCAGCTTCAGCTAAGTGGGCTCTTATTGGTCCTATCTTAGTTCCTATGCTAATGGTTGTGGGTATCTCTCCAGAGCTATCTCAAGCGGCTTACCGTGTTGGTGATTCAGTGTCTAACATCATCTCTCCATTGATGGTGTTCTTCCCACTGGTTGTTGTTTACTGTCAACGTTACGTTAAGTCGACAGGTATCGGTACTCTAGCTTCTCTAATGATGCCATTCTCGATTGCTATGCTAATCGGTTGGTCAATCTTCTTGCTAGCTTACTGGGCTCTTGGTATCCCACTAGGTATCCAAGCTCCTTACACTTACACAATGTAAGCTAAGTAAGAAAAGCAAAAAGTTAGTAAGATAAAATCATCGAAGCCTGCACCAAAATGTGCGGGCTTTTTTTTTCGCTATTTTTGTCTATTTTTTATATCTAAGACTTTTTATATCCACAACTTTTTATATTCAAAATCAAGACACTCAGCTTATACTCCGGATTACGGCTAATTGTTGGTCGGTAAAATTAGGAAATCCAAGCCACATGAAGATTCTGCTTTTAGTGGGGTTAATTGTTTTAAATGGTCTGTTTGCCATGTCAGAGATTGCACTGGTAGCAGCAAAGAATAGTCGGTTGAAACGCTTAGCCGAAAAACATCGCTCCGCTCAGGTTGCTCTCGAGCTTAAAGAAAATCCCACTCGTTTCCTTTCAACCATTCAGATTGGTATTACAGTGATAGGCCTACTCAGCGGTATTGTGGGTGAGGCGACCCTATCTGCGCCACTGGCCGTTCAACTTGAACTCTGGGAATTCGACCCTGCACAAGCAAATATCCTGTCTACTGCGATCGTCGTTGTTGGTATTACTTATTTCGCGATTGTTGTGGGTGAGTTGGTGCCAAAGCGTTTTGCTCAATCCCAAGCTGAAAACATCGCCGTGTTAGTCGCATTGCCTATCTTCTGGTTATCTAAAATCGCGACACCATTTGTGTTTGCGTTGTCTGCTTCAACCGAAGGTATTCTCAAATTAATGGGACGTGGTGGTGAAGAAGATAGTGTCACTGAAGATGACATTCATGCCCTAGTGAAAGAAGGCTCTGAATCTGGTGTGATAGAACGTGGCGAGCAAGAGATGATTCGTAATATCTTGCAGCTTGATGATCGTCTTGTGAGCTCGTTGATGACCCCACGGCGAGATGTCGATTTTCTGGATATTGACCAACCTGTTGAGCAGTTGCTGAAGAAGCTGCGTTTATCAAAGCACAGCGTATTTCCACTTTGCCAAGACCACCTTAATCAAGTCGTCGGTACGGTGTCAGCCAAAGCTTTGCTGAATCAGGCGGGCAATTTAAGTATTCAAGTTATTATGGGGCTCTCTAAATCCCCAATCTATGTTCCAGAGTCGATGAAGGCGTTGCGCTTACTGAGCTACTTTAAAGGTTCAGGTGCTGAGATGGTCTTTATTGTTGATGAATATGGCGATGTGCAAGGCCTTGTGACGCACTATGACATTCTTGAAGCGATCGCCGGTGAGCTGTCTAATAACCCTCAAGACCTGTGGACTGAGGAAGTCGAAGACGGTTTACTGGTGGATGGATTGATCCCGCTCAGTGAACTAAAGAATCGCTTAGAGCTATCAGAGCTAGAAGTTGAGAAAGAAGGTTTCCAGACGTTGAACGGCTTAATCTCTTGGTTAATTGGTCGCTTACCTGAGGTTGGCGAGGTTGTCGAATATCAGCAATGGCAGTTTGAAATTACCTCGGTTGAAAACAATCGAATTGTCAGCGTCAAAGCGACTCCGATAACCAACGACTTTAGCGACGCTAGTCGTTAGTGACTCAATGAACAGGCCTGCCGTTAATATCTTTAATCTCGCTATTGTTCGTTGTCTCGCTATTGTTCATTATTACTAAGATTAGGTATGCTTCACGGCATACCTATTTTTTGCTTTACCTTTTTGGAGTTCCCTTTGTCAGATCATCAATTTAGCCCTCAAGATGAAATCTTCATGCGACGCGCCATCGAGGTAGCGAAGCAAGCTGAGAAAGAGGGAGAGGTTCCCGTTGGTGCGATACTGGTTAAAGGTGGAGAGATTATCGCTGAAGGGTGGAACCGTTCGATTGGCAGCCACGATGCGACAGCACATGCTGAAATCGAAACCTTACGTAAAGCGGGCCAAGCTTTGGAAAATTATCGCTTACTTGATACTACGTTATACGTCACTTTAGAACCATGCCCTATGTGCGCAGGTGCTTTGTTACACAGCCGCGTAAAACGAATTGTCTTTGGAGCGCCAGACTTAAAGGCGGGAGCTGCAGGTACAGTACTTAATTTGTTTGAAAGCCAAGCCTCATACCACTATGCCGACGTTGAACATGGCTTGCTAGAAGCTGAGTGTCGTGAGCAATTGCAGGCGTTTTTCAAGCGTCGTAGAAAAGAGATCAAAGAGAAAAGAAAGCAAGAGCGCTCAGAGGAAGAATCGAGACAGAAATAAGGCCCATCTAAATAGGCACTCTATCTTTTAGGAGTGCCTAAGTGCCTAAGTGCCTAAGCAAACTTACTTGGTCATCATGGCATTTACTCAGCAATCATCTGCATGAAAGCACGGTTGCGCCAAATGATCTTTTTCTTATTATTTGAAAGCATACGCTTACGACGGTTTGCAGCAACAGTCTTATCAAGGCGTTTCGATTTCAGCTTGTTCTTCATCATTTCAATGACTTCCTATTTGTCGTCTGACTTTTTAATTTGGACTAACGATTTAATTATAGTGTTATTCGTTTATTTGGCCTGTCGTACGCTTGGCTTACTTAGAAGAGCAGTTCTAGTCTAAAGCCAGCATCGAAGTTCAACAGAGCATAATCTTGATTGTGGTGTGCCGTTATAAGGTTCGATTGTTACTGCAATATGACATTCCTAATTTCACAACACAGTTTTATGGTGAGAATCCCCAGTTGCTTAGTTGCTAGTTACTTAGTTACTCAGTCAGAGATTCTGCTATTTTGCTTCTTATCTTGCAGACAATAAAAAAGAGCAATGCTAATTGGCATTGCTCTTTTGGATTTTACTGCAAGGATTCTGAACTGCTGACTGTCGGCTGAGCTGCGCTGATAGTCGATTCAGCACCTGAGATTTCTAGAGGTGGGATCACCACCAAATCTTCAAGGTTAGCCTCTTGTTCTTTATTTCGCTTATTTACATGACCAATAATGCTTTGGTAATAACGGCGAATGTTCTCTACGTAGTTCCTAGCTTCATCACCACGTGCATACCCGTACCGAGTTTGGCTGTAATATTTCTTTTGTCTTAGCAGAGGTAACCTATCTTTTACATCACCCCAAGCGTCAGGATCGCCACCTTGCGCTTTGGTTAAGCGACGAGCATCCATCATATGTCCGTAACCGACGTTATATGAGGCTAGGGCAAACCAGATTTTTTCGTGTTGGGTGATTGAGTCTGGAACTCGGTTAACGATACGACGCAAGTATTCAACACCACCTTGTACCGACTGTTTAGGGTCAAGACGGTTAGTCACGCCAACGCTTTTCGCTGTGGGTAGCGTCAGCATCATCATGCCACGTACACCGGTTGGTGAGCGAGCAACAGGATTCCAGTGTGACTCTTGGTATGCCAAAGCGGCAATCAAGCGCCAGTCAAACTCTTGAGAGTATTCCTGAAAGAGTGGCGACCATTTTGGCAGTTTGCTATCCAGTGCACGGATAAAGGCGCGAGTATCAACGTAATCAAAGGTACCAATGTGACCTATATACTTCTCTTCGAGTGATGCGAGCTCACCAGATTGTTTTAGGTTGCCGAAGAATTCAATCAGTAAAGCATACAGGCTTTCGTCTTCAGATTTCTGTAAGTACCAAGAGATAGGTTGGTCTTCTGTTAGCTCAAAAGCGAGAGCGACCTCTGGATACAAACGTTGCGCCAATGAAAGCTCAATTGAATCTGCAACGGTAAACAGTCGCTCTCCTGTCGAGACTTCTTTTAGTAGGTCGTTGACGTCCGCATTACCGACCGCATCGTAGGTAAAGTCATCATGTGTGTTCTGTAGCTGTTTTAGTGTTGGCTCGAAGTGTGAGTCTTTTACTACAATTAAAGAGGGGGTCAGTGTTTCGCTTGATGACGCCTCTTCTGATTCAGTTTGTGCTTTTTCAAACTCAGCCTGACGTTCATTTTCAAACTTGATCAGTTGCTCAAGGTTTCTTGGTCGCCACTGGCCTTTTTTGTACACGACTTGTTGGCTTACATAATAATAAGCTGGCGCAGCGCGATAAGCGCGTGTCAGGTTACTATTTTGCGTTAACCCAGTTGCGATAAGATCGATTTCGCCTTTCTGTAACGCTGGGAATAGGCCGGATAAACGGTAAGCGGGTTTAACCTCAAGCTTTACACCAAGCTCTTGCGCAAACTCACGAGCTAATTCGTAATCCAAGCCTGCTGGGCCATCTGGACCGATGTAATAAGAGAGTTGGTTATTCAAGGTGCCGACACGAAGAACGCCACGGTCTCGTATCTGCTCAAGAACACTTTTAGGTTCAGATTCAATCTGGCATCCCGCTAACCCAAACAGAGCGATAGCGATCAGAAGGAATTTAGACGAAAAGATGAGCGTAAATTTAGGCATCAAAATGAAATCTCAAAAAGTAGAAGCTCCTTTATACCAAACCCCGCAAGACTGGCAAAGCTGCTTTAATTAAACAGTTGTAAAAGTGCTGATAAATGCAGCAAAAGTTCCATTTGAGCAGAAAGATAAAAAAAATAACGCAAACGGTTGCTTTTGGTGTTACGTCACAAAAAGAAATGCTTTATAATGCGCTCGCATTGAAGAGGTGGGATCGGCATAGGTTTGGCAACCTTCGGGAATAGCTTCGAAGAAAACAGTTAGGTTGTTCCTATAACCCACTGAATTTATTCCAATACTACCTTAATCAACTGCATAAGAGACCTAAGCACATGAGAATTTTGCGTGGCTCCCCAGCTCTATCTGAGTTTCGTGTTAACAAGCTTTTAGAGCTTTGTCGTGAATTAAGCTTACCTGTAACAGGTATTTACGCTGAGTTTGCCCACTTTGCTGATCTAACGGCAGACCTAGACGAGTCTGAAGTTGAGAAGCTAGAAAAGCTACTGACTTACGGTCCAACGATTGAAGAGCATGAGCCTGAAGGTTTATTGCTGCTTGCAACGCCACGCCCAGGCACTATCTCGCCTTGGTCTTCAAAATCAACAGATATCGCACATAACTGCGGACTGGCTAAAGTGTCACGTCTAGAGCGCGGTACTGCTTTCTACATTGAAACCTCTTCTGAACTTTCTGAGCTTCAACTTGTTGAGCTGAAAGCAATCCTGCACGACCGTATGATGGAAGTGGTTTTCACTGACTTCGAATCAGCGGCTGCACTATTTACAGTTGCTGAGCCTGCTCCATATGCGGAAGTTGACCTATTAACTGGTGGGCGTAAAGCGCTTGAAGAAGCAAACGTTACCCTAGGTCTAGCACTTGCAGAAGATGAGATTGATTACCTTCTTGAAAGCTTTACTGAAAAGCTAGGTCGTAATCCGACTGACATCGAGCTAATGATGTTTGCACAAGCGAACTCAGAGCACTGTCGTCACAAGATCTTTAACGCTGATTGGACTATCGATGGCGTTAAGCAAGAAAAATCATTGTTCAAGATGATTAAGAACACCTTTGAAACGACACCAGAACACGTTCTGTCTGCTTATAAAGATAACGCAGCGGTAATGACCGGTTCTGAAGTGGGTCGTTTCTTCCCAGATCCAGAAACTCGCCAATACAACTACCACCAAGAAAAAACACACATCTTGATGAAAGTTGAAACGCATAACCACCCAACGGCAATCTCTCCATGGCCGGGCGCATCAACAGGTTCAGGCGGCGAAATCCGTGATGAAGGCGCAACCGGTATTGGTGGTAAGCCAAAAGCTGGCCTTGTTGCTTTCTCTGTATCTAACCTTAAGATCCCGAACTTCGTTCAACCTTGGGAAACTGACTTTGGTAAGCCGAGCCGTATCGTTACTGCTTTGGATATCATGCTTGAAGGTCCTCTTGGTGGCGCAGCATTCAACAACGAATTTGGTCGTCCAAACCTATTAGGTTACTTCCGTACATACGAAGAGAAAGTAAATTCTCACGCAGGCGAAGAAGTGCGTGGGTACCATAAACCAATCATGCTTGCTGGTGGTCTAGGCAACATTCGTGATGATCATGTTCAGAAGAAAGAGATCCCAGTAGGTGCAAGCCTAATCGTTCTTGGTGGTCCAGCAATGAACATCGGCCTTGGTGGCGGTGCTGCATCTTCAATGGATTCGGGTTCATCTTCTGAAGACCTAGATTTCGCTTCTGTACAACGTGAAAACCCAGAGATGGAACGTCGTTGTCAGGAAGTTATCGACCGTTGTTGGCAGCTTGGTGATGCGAACCCAATCGCATTCATCCACGATGTGGGCGCGGGCGGTATCTCGAATGCTCTTCCTGAGCTAGTCGACGACGGCGAGCGTGGCGGTATCTTTAATCTACGTGACGTACCAAACGATGAGCCGGGCATGAGCCCACTTGAGATCTGGTGTAACGAATCTCAAGAGCGTTACGTTATGGCGGTTGCTGATAAAGATATGGCAACGTTCGACGCGATTTGTAAACGTGAACGCGCACCATATGCAGTGGTTGGTAAGGCAACAGAAGAGCGTGATCTGAAACTAGAAGATTCACACTTCGACAACACGCCAATCGACATGCCTATGGACATCCTATTAGGTAAAACACCTAAGATGCACCGTGACGCGAAGACGCTAAAAGCAAACAATCCTGCGATTGACCGTTCTGGTATCGAACTAAACGAAGCGGTTGACCGTATTCTTCGCCTACCAACAGTGGCAGAGAAAACATTCCTAATCACTATCGGTGACCGCTCGGTAACGGGTCTTGTAGCTCGTGACCAAATGGTTGGCCCATGGCAGGTTCCAGTTGCTAACTGTGCGGTAACGGCAGCAAGTTACGACTCTTACCACGGTGAGGCGATGTCTCTTGGTGAGCGTACGCCAGTTGCACTACTTGATTTCGGCGCGTCAGCTCGTCTAGCGGTTGGTGAAGCAATCACTAACATTGCAGCGACCAACATCGGCGATATCAAACACATTAAACTGTCGGCTAACTGGATGTCTCCAGCAGGTCACCCTGGTGAAGATGCAGGCCTTTATGAAGCGGTTAAAGCCGTGGGTGAAGAGCTATGTCCGGCACTGGGTCTAACTATCCCTGTGGGTAAAGACTCAATGTCGATGAAGACTAAGTGGGAAGAGAACGGCGAGCAGAAAGAAGTCACGTCTCCGCTATCTCTTGTTATCACTGCGTTTGCACGTGTTGAAGATGTTCGTAAAACGATTACTCCTCAATTACGTACAGACAAAGGTAATACAAGCCTAGTTCTTATCGATTTAGGTAACGGCAAAAACCGCATGGGTGCAACAGCACTTGCTCAGGTTTACAAGCAACTTGGTGATAAGCCAGCAGACGTAGACAACGCGGCACAGCTAAAAGGCTTCTACGAAGGCGTTCAAGCACTTGTAGCGAACGACCAAGTTGTCGCTTACCACGATAAAGGCGATGGCGGTCTATTCGTAACGCTAGCTGAAATGGCGTTCGCAGGTCACTGTGGTGTTAATGCTGATATTGCAGCGCTAGGCGAAGATGCTCTAGCAGCACTATTCAACGAAGAACTGGGTGCGGTAATCCAAGTTCGTAACGACGACCTAGACACAGTACTTTCAACTCTTGCAACAAATGGCCTAGAAGCGTGTTCACACGTAATCGGCTCTGTTGAAGCTTCTGATGAGCTAGTGATTAAGTCTGGCGAGTCTGTAGTGATTGAACGTAACCGCACTGAATTACGTACTATCTGGGCTGAAACCACGCACAAGATGCAAGGTCTACGTGATAACCCAATCTGTGCAGACCAAGAGCACGAAGCGAAGAAAGACAACTCAGATCCAGGTCTGAACGTGAAACTAAGCTTTGACGTAAACGAAGATATTGCAGCGCCATTCATTAACACGGGCGCTAAGCCTAAGATGGCGATTCTACGTGAGCAGGGGGTTAACTCTCACGTTGAAATGGCAGCAGCATTCGACCGTGCAGGCTTCGAAGCGACGGATATTCACATGAGCGACATCCTAACGGGTCAAGCGGTATTAGAAGAGTACAACGGCCTTGTGGCTTGTGGTGGCTTCTCTTACGGTGACGTACTAGGCGCAGGTGAAGGTTGGGCTAAGTCGGTTCTATTTAACGACTCGACTCGTGATCAATTTGAAAACTTCTTCAAGCGTGAGGATACCTTCTCTCTAGGTGTGTGTAACGGTTGTCAGATGTTGTCTAACCTACGTGAGCTTATCCCTGGTGCCGAGTACTGGCCACGTTTCGTTCGTAACGAATCAGAGCGTTTTGAAGCTCGTTTCAGCCTAGTTGAAGTTCAGAAGTCTGATTCTGTATTCTTCAACGGTATGGAAGGTTCTCGTATGCCTATCGCTGTTTCTCACGGTGAAGGCCGCGTAGAAGTGCGTGACAACGACCACCTAAACGCGATTGAAAACTCAGGTACGGTTGCTCTACGCTACGTTGATAACAACGGTAACCAAACGCAGCAATACCCGAACAACCCGAATGGTTCGCCAAACGCTATCACAGGTTTAACGACTACCGATGGCCGCGTAACTATTATGATGCCTCACCCAGAGCGTGTATTCCGTACGGTTGCTAACTCTTGGTCTCCAGAAGGTTGGGGCGAGAATGGCGCTTGGATGCGTATGTTCCAAAACGCACGTAAGAATGTGGGTTAATCTGGTTCACTAAACTGAATCATTTGAAAAGCCAATAAAAGCGCAGACCGAAAGGTCTGCGCTTTTTTGTTGGCAACTCTTTAGGAACCAGAGCGAAACAATTAACGTTTGCAGTTTGCTGTTCTAAAAAACTCCACTACGCTAAATGTTATGGAATCAATTTGTTAGGCTCTGAATTTCTGTACGTGAACAGGAAGACTGCTGTTTGGCTATGCAAAAAACTGAATCAATCATTGTGGCATAAGAGGGAACTATGAAAACAACAATTACAAAAGCCGTTGCAGTAGCAGCGATTGTCATGTCGTTAGCTGGGTGTGTTGGTAGTAATGCGGTTACTGGGAAACTAATGAAGTTTAACGTTGAGGTTGTAGACAACCGTTACGCTCGTGCCGGGGTCAACTTCTTGCTTGCTCCAGTTTACGCTTTAACATTCGCAGCCGATTACATCGTATTCAACTCGATCGAATTCTGGGTAGGCAAAAACCCACTCACTGGCGCGCCTCACATCTTTGATAGCAAAGTCGACACCATGATTGATGTGAACGACAGCCTAGATGATTCGCTGAAAGAAGCCCCACTTGGTTTCAACAATCGTCATATCGAGCAAGGCGAAATGCAACAAATCGATGAAAATACGATACGTATGGACATTACCTATAATGATGGCCAAAAAGCTGTACTGATGGGTGTTCGTGATGGCGACAAGGTCAGTTACTACATGGATGGAACATTGGTTTCAGAAACTTCTATTCAGGCTCTTGAGCAGCTGGCAGCCGAAAAAGCATAATCTAGTTTGTTTATTCTTATAAAAGAAAAGCCGCTGGATTAAACCCCCAGCGGCTTTGTAGTTTTTAGTATCTAGTAATTTAGCGTCTAACGTTTAGATTAGTTGTTGCTGTGTAGCTCGCTGTTTAGTTCAACAGCAGACTTGTTCGCTAGGCACTCAATTTGACCTGTGATCGAGTTGCGACGGAACAGCAGATCAGAAACGCCAGCAAGGTCACGAGCTTTAATGATTTCTACTTCGTTGCCTTCTTTATCTAGCATGCGAACTTTAGTTCCCGCAGTCACGTAAAGACCCGATTCAACCGTACAACGGTCGCCCATTGGGAAGCCAAGACCTGCATTTGCACCTAGTAGACAGTTTTCGCCGATAGAGATAACCATAGTACCGCCACCTGACAGAGTACCCATGATAGAAGCGCCGCCGCCGATATCAGAACCGTTACCCACAACAACACCAGCAGAGATACGACCTTCAACCATGCTCACACCAGTTGTACCTGCATTGAAGTTGATGAAACCTTCGTGCATTACTGTTGTGCCTTCACCTACGTGTGCGCCAAGACGAACACGAGAAGTATCAGCGATACGAATACCCGTTGGTACCACGTAATCCACCATTTTAGGGAATTTGTCTACGCAATCTACAGTCAGAGCACGACCAGCTAGACGAGCTTCAATTTGACGCTCCGCTAGTTCAGGAAGGTCGATAGGGCCTTCGTTTGTCCATGCGATGTTGTGCAGTAAACCGAAGATACCGTCTAGTACCGTACCGTGCGGTTGTACTAAGCGGTTAGAGATAAGTTGTAGCTTTAGGAAGCCTTCAGCAACAGATGCTGGCTTCTCGTCAGTAGCAAGAATAACAAGAACAAGTGGCTGTTCAGACGCTGCAGCTTTTTCTGCGAAAGATGCGTTTGCTGCATCGTCGTTTGCTGCGAATGCTTTCGCTAGTTCTGCGCTTTGTGCAGCAGAGATTTCGATAGCTTGGTTGCCTTCAGAGTAACCTGATACTTCAGCCACTGCGGCCACAAGAGCGTCGCTTGGATTTAGAAGTGGATTAGGGAAGAACGCTTCAATAATTTTATTGTCGCGATTTGTGGTTGCCGTACCGAAGGCTAGTGAAAAGTAAGCCATGTTGAATCTCCATGTGTTGAGTCTTGATTTTGCTATTCAATAACAGAAGCTCGAATAACAAGCGCTGCCGTTAGCAAAGTTAATTTAATTGCGTTCATCATAAAGAGAGCGCCCTCGTTATGAAAGGGCGTATCGGGATAAAGTCTGTAAAATGATATTGCTTGTCTTTTTAGCGATAGTTTTCATTATCCGGATATTATACCTCGCTCTTAAACAGGGGCGTGCTTGCTTAAGTAGCGCTGTGCCATTTCATTTCCACACCTGACACTTATCTTTAGCCCATCCTCTTGTTAGCAGTATCAATAGAGTGAGTCACACTTTCTTTATAAATTCATGTTTATTATCAGAATTATTCGACTTCTGTTGATTAATCGCTTGTGCCTACAGTTAGGGTAAATACCCAATTTTCCAGAAGTGTAATTAAGAGAACGATCACTAAAACCCTGCAAGATGTCAGTATATTGCCTGCCATAACGACATTAAAACGATTAATAAAGGATCTTCTATGAATTTTACTAAGTCTTTACTGGTGCTCTCTATCGGCATAGCGATGGTTGGTTGTGGCTCGGATAGTGACGACATCACGGTAACGTGTGACACAGCTGCTTCTTGTACCAAGTTTACTGTGTTACATACTAACGATAATCACGGTCGTTTTTGGGAGAACAGTAAGGGTGAGTATGGGATGGCGGCTCGTAAGACGCTGATTGATAGTATTCGTGCAGAAGTTACTCAAAATGGTGGTGAGACGATACTATTGTCCGGTGGCGACATTAATACTGGTGTGCCAGAGTCTGATATGCAGGATGCGGTACCAGATTTTGTAGGTATGAATCTTCTTGGTTACGACGCGATGGCGTTAGGTAATCACGAGTTCGACAATAGCTTGGATGTGTTAGATATGCAGGCGGAATTGGCCGACTTCCCGATGCTAGCGGCTAATATTTATATCAAAGATGGAGACACAGTTACTGATGAACGCCTTTTCTCTCCATATAAAGTATTCACTATCAATGGCTTAAAGGTTGCGGTTATTGGCCTGACAACTAAAGATACGGCGAAATTAGTTAACCCTGACAACGTCGCGACGATTCACTTTGCCGACCCGCAAGTCGAAATCAAAAAAGCCATAAAAGAAATTGAGGCCAATGAAACGGTTGATTTGATTTTTGCTACGACTCATATGGGGCACTACGCAGATGGTCAGCATGGTAGTGAAGCGCCTGGCGATGTGTTGCTTGCTCGCTCTCTAGAAGAAGGTCAGTTAGATGCCATTATTGGCGGGCACTCTCAAAATCCTGTTTGTATGGAAGGTAATGAATATGCTGATTTCAATCCGGGAGATGACTGTAAGCCGGATCAGCAAAATGGTACCTACATCATGCAAGCTCACGAATGGGGTAAATATGTAGGTAGAGCTGATTTTGAGTTTTACGATGGAAAGCTGCATTTAGCGAAGTACGACCTGATACCCGTGAACTTAAAAGAGAAGGATGAAAATGGTGATTACCAATTTATCCAATCTGAAATTGAACCTAATTCAACAGTAATTGCTACTCTTTCCGCGTATCAGCAGCAGGGACAAGAGTTGTTAGATGTCATTATCTCTAAAACCGATGCGAAGCTTGAAGGTGACCGTAATGTGGTTCGATCTGAGCAAACTAACCTTGGTCATTTGTTAGGGGAAGCTTATCGCACTTATAAGTTAGTTAATGCTGATTTTGGTGTGATGAACTCTGGTGGTGTTCGTGACTCAATTGCGGCGGGTGATATTGCTTATCGTGATGTGCTGACGGTTCAACCTTTCGGAAACTTCGTGACTAAAGCAACGATGACAGGGGCTGAGGTTAAAGCATATTTAGACGTTGTTGCGACGATGACTGCAGGATCTGGCGCTTATGCCCAGCTCGACAATATTAGCTTAACCGTCGACTGTGATTTGAGTGATGTGACCATTCGAGATATCAATGGCAAAGGCTTTGATTTAGCGGACACCTACACGTTCTCCGTGATCAGCTTTAGTGCCGCTGGCGGTGATGACTACCCAATAATTGATGTTGATTCGACGCAGTTAACGGATGCCGCTGTGTTGCGCGAGTTCTTTGTTAATAACCCTAATGTCACTGCCGCGCAGTACGCACCAGCAGATGGTGATCTAATCTATATGAGTAATGGTTTAGAAGTGAAAGGCTGCCCAGCGAACTAATTCACAAACAAGCCTTAAAAAATAGCCAGCAAATTGCTGGCTATTTTTGTATTGGAATTTTGAGGTATTAACTAGATAAACAGCGCCTTGTAAGCCTGTTCTATCCCTTCAATCAACATCTGCATACCAATAACTGCAAGTATCAAACCCATCATTCGAGTAATTACGTTCAACGCACTTGGTCCGACAGCTTTAACAAAGCGCTCCCCGAATACAAACAGTATGTAGGTTAGGGTACATAGGAGGCCAAACGCCACAATGGTAATGATGGTCTCGTAAATCCCCTCTGTGCTGGCAAAGTTCATCGCAGTTGCAATGGTGCCGGGACCCGCTAGTATTGGCATGGCTAAAGGTGATACCGCGATACTCAATGCTGCATCTTGCTGCGCGTCTGAATTGACCTTCTCTTTTGCTTTGGCATGCGTCGAGTCACCTTGTAGCATGTGAAAACCAATCAGAAATACAAGAATACCGCCGGTTATGCGCAGTGCGTAAAGCGTGATACCAAACAGGTCAAAGATGAGCTTGCCGGAAATAGCAAAGGTACTCACGATGATAAAGGCGATGAACACTGAGCGGAAAGCGATCGACTTAACCATCTCTCTATTGCTATCAGCCGTTAAACCCAAAAATATTGGGGTATTGGCGATGGGATTCATGATGGCAAAAAAGCCCATGAATACGGTGATGGTATGAATGATCAACTCTTTCATATTATTCCTTTAAAAATATAAGGTTAAATACCTAGCGATAGGTGTATTTAATCTTATAGATAAATAACGATTAGGAATAGATAGTAGAGCAAATATGGATGAAAAACAGCCAGCTTCAAACTGGCTGTTTAGATTTAGTGATAGATGTCGAGGTTCATTTGCGCGTTATTGTCGGTTTATCAATTAACGGATTTCTTATGGAGCCTCTAATTAGATTTACTAAGTTCAGTCGTTAGGCGTTTTGAGCTTCACTAACAGCAACCGCGAGAGCGACTGTCGCGCCTACCATTGGGTTGTTACCCATACCGATGAAGCCCATCATTGCCACGTGAGCCGGAACAGAAGAGCTACCAGCGAACTGAGCGTCAGCGTGCATTCTGCCCATGGTATCTGTCATGCCGTAAGACGCAGGGCCTGCTGCCACGTTATCTGGGTGTAATGTTCGACCTGTACCGCCGCCTGAAGCAACTGAGAAGTAAGGTAAACCTTGGCGAGTACGCTCTGCTTTGTAGATACCTGCAACAGGGTGTTGGAAGCGCGTTGGGTTAGTTGAGTTACCTGTAATACTCACATCTACTTCTTCTCTGTGCATGATTGCCACGCCTTCACGTACATCATCAGCGCCGTAACACAAGATCTCTCCGCGAGGGCCTTGTGAGAAGCGGCGACGTTCTGTTTCAACAAGCTCACCCGTTTGGTAATCGTATTGAGTGCGCACGTAGGTAAAACCATTGATGCGAGAAATTAAGTAAGCCGCATCTTTACCTAGACCATTGAGTATTACCTTTAATGGGTTGTGACGTGATTTGTTGACGTTGAGTGCAATTTTAATCGCACCTTCTGCAGCAGCAAAAGATTCATGGCCCGCAAGGAAAGCAAAACAGTGGCTTTCTTCATTTAGAAGACGCGCAGCTAGCGCACCGTGGCCGATCCCCACTTGGCGTTGCTCAGCAACGCTGCCAGGTTTGGTGAATGCTTGAAGGCCTTCACCAATGATATTCGCAGCTTGTTCAGCGTTGCTTGCTTTGCGGAATAGAGCTAGTGCTGAACCAAGGATATAAGCATCGGCAGCGCTTTCAAAAGCAATAGGTTGGGTGTCCATCACCATGGCTTTTGGATCAACGTTGTGGGCTTTACAGTATTGGTTCGCTTGCTCTAAAGAGTCGAAGTTCATTTCTGCCAATACGCGAGTTACTGATTCATTAAATTGAGTGTTCATCATATCTTTCCTCTAAATTGGCAAAAATTATTGTTGGCGTGGATTAATGGTGGTTACAGCTTCATCGAAGCGACCGTAGGTTCCCATAGCAAGGTCTGCTGCTTCATTGGCTGACATACCTTGATTCATCGCCTTCATCATTTTGCCGAGGTTGAGATATTCGTAGCCAATTACTTCGCTATGGTCATCAAGTGCAAGCTTGGTCACGTAACCTTCGGCTAGCTCTAGGTAACGAACGCCTTTCGCTGAAGTTGAATAGCTAGTACCTACTTGGCTACGTTGTGTTTGACCTAGGTCTTCTAATGCCGCGCCAATTTCTAGGCCGCCTTCAGAGAATGCAGATTGAGTTCGACCGTAAACAAATTGCAGAAAGATTTCGCGCATGGCTACGTTAATCGCGTCACACACTAAGTCAGTATTCAGGGCCTCAAGAATGGTTCTTCCTGTGAGGATTTCGGCTGCCATCGCGGCTGATTGAGTCATGCCTGAACAACCAATCGTTTCGATTAGTGCTTCTTCGATGATGCCGTTTTTTACGTTGAGCGTCAGTTTGGCTGCACCTTGTTGTGGTGCACAAGTGCCTACGCCATGGCTTAAGCCAGAAATAGCGATGACATCTTTTGGGCTAACCATGGCGCCTTCAACTGGAATTGGAGCTGAAGTGTGAAGATCACCCCTTTGAATAGGGCACATTGATTGAATTTCTGAAGAGTAGTGCATAATGTTTTCTCATTGATAGAGCCATTTAAGACCTAGGGCGTTGAGAAAACAGGACGTGTTGGAAGAGGTGCGGCTAATTCACTACAGATCTTGAGTATCGATAATCCAAAGGTGTCATGAAGCTTGGTCTTAATAGACTAAGTCCATTTCAAAATGGAGGAATAGCGATACGTCCAACAGTATTACCTGTTTTCGATTCTGTAGGAGTCATTAGCACTGTTCGAAAGAACGGGCGGTTGAAGCAAAAGCTTAGGTGGAACCCCATCACCTGATGGCTATAGATTAGATCTTTATCACACTTTTGTGCAAGCGAATGTTTAGAGCGATTTCGACTATAAACAAGCTTTATTATATTTCAATAAGTATAAAAAAACGCCAATAACGGACTCTTGTTAGAGGTGTTATTGACGTTTTTTAGAAAGGGAGCAGCTAGTTATGCTGCATCTTCTTCTGCATCTTCAACAGCTTCAAGCTTCTTCGCTTTCTTTGGTACTGGTTTGCGCTTAGCGCCCAATGCGTAAAGAACTTCTTCTTTGTTCTTCGCTAGGTACATTGCAAGTTCTTCTTGCTTGCCTTCATCTTCAACTAAATCGCTTTTGCCTAACAGTTCAAAAAGCTCATCAGCCATATCCAGCATTTTGTCGTATGCGTCAGCTTCGGCTTTAGAGGTAAAAGTCATTTTCTCTTCTCCGTTGCGTTCCACCACGTACTTGACGATAACAGCCATGGTTAATCCTCTAAGTTTGATAAATTTTACTGGCTTTTTATACAGTTTCTGGTGCAAAAAGTCCAGTTGAGGGCCTAACTATGCGGCCTCAATCTTGATGTGTAGCCCAGTCTTCACAATAATCCATGAAAGATTTCAGCAGTGGGCTTTGATATTTGTCTTTATGGACCAGTATCCAAAATCGGCGTTTCATGTCGAGTGGTACATCAAGTGCTTTCACTCGGCCTGAATCAATCGCGCGTTGTGCCGCTAAACGCGATAAACAGGCAAAGCCAAGACCTGCAGAAACAGAGTTGATGATCGCTTCCGTGGTATTTAGCTCAAATGACTCATACCAATGCTCTATACGAGGAGCAACGGTACGCAGGAAGAACTCACGAGTTCCTGAACCTGATTCCCTAAGTATCCAGTGGCTGCCTTCTAAATCTCTCAAATTAACTTTGTCTTTTGCCACTAAAGAGTGTTGATTACTAACAATAATACACATTTCATCGCTACTGAATTGGCTTGAGAGCAGTTCTGGATGAAGTGTTTTTCCTTCAATTAGCGCAATATCCAGTTCATAATCCACCAACTTTTGACAGATCAGGGCACTGTTTGAAATGAACAAGCTTTGATCTTGATGCTGAGTTCGCTCACGGAAGCCTGACAAAATAAAGGGTGCCACTTGATTACCAATCGTGTCACTCGCACCGACCTTTAGATTGCCACTTAATGGTTGGTCATCACGGAACAACACATCGATGCCTGCCGCTCGGTGAAGTATTTCATCAGCTAAGGGAAGTAACTTTTGTCCTTCCTGATTGAGAATTAATCGGTTGTTGACCCGGTCAAATAGAGAGTGACCCAGTTGTTTTTCCATTTCACCTAGCGCCATGCTCACAGCTGCCTTTGATAAAAACAGGGCTTCTGACGCTGAGGTAAGCGTTGAGTGTTGGGTAATGGTGACAAACACTTTGAGTTGTTTGATTGAAATATTAGCCATCAGATTCCTATTTCTACACTGTTGGTGAAATAAATTTCGTTCAGAATTAATGAACGCTTGTTATATATAATTGGATATTGTTAAACGAAGCGCAAGCGTATTATGGCTTCAACAAGCTGATGAGTTCACAAATTGAGTGAATTAAGTTTAAGAGAGGCTGACATGATTCAACGTATTAAATATAGATTAACAGGAGCTCCAACACCCATGGCTGGGTTGGCACTAGCAATTGCAAGCTTGGGCTGGTGTTGGGATGGCGTTTTAGTCGCGCAAGGTATCTTATCCACTCCGGGTTTGGTGCAGTGGATCAGTGCTGGTATTGCTGCGGTATTACTTCTTGTTTTAGCCGTGAAATTTTTAATTCATGGTCACCTTTTGCGTGAAGATCTTGCTCATCCTGTTGTCGGCAGTGTTGTTCCTACATTCGCGATGGGTTGTATGGTGGTTTCAGCTTCGTTGGCCCCAATCTCTCAGTTTCTGCAAGAAGCAATGTGGTTAGCTTCAGTGGCTTTGCATGTTGTTTTCTTAGTGAGCTTTTTGTACCACAGAGCTAAAAACTTTGAGATACACCACATGGTACCGAGTTGGTTTGTCCCACCGATCGGTATTATCGTGGCAGACGTTTCTTTCTCTGGGAACCCTATTTTAGAACCAGTGGCACACGCAACTTTAGTGTTTGGCTTGTTGGTTTATGCTGTAATGCTACCGCTCATGATCTACCGTTTGATCTTTTCTCATGAAGTGCCAGATGCAGCAAAACCAACCATTGCAATTATGGCGGCACCAGCGAGTTTATCTTTAGCGGGTTACTTAACTGTTACTGCAACACCTTCACCAGTGATCATTGGTCTGTTATTTGGTATTGCGGTGTTAATGACGTTCATTATTTACGTGGCGTTCTTCAAACTACTTCGCCTGCCATTTAGCCCAGGTTACGCAGCGTTTACCTTCCCAATTGTAATCGGTGCAACAGCTTTGTTTAAATTGGCGGCTTGGATGCAAGTACAAGGTGTTGAAGCACAATACATTAGCCAAGTGTTCAATCTAGCGTACCTAGAACTGATTGTGGCAACCTTGGTGGTCGGTTATGTCGCTGTTCGTTACTACATGAACTACAAACCTCATCGTGTTTTAGGTGCGGTAGCGGGTAGACTGTAAGAAGCAATAGTTCAAAAGGTAAACAGAGCTTAAGCTTTCGGTATTTCATCAGCTTATATTCCTAATCCAAACTCAGCACTTATGCTAATCTGGCTTTATATTGTGGCAAGATTAGCGTGAGTGCACTTTGTTTACTGTTTACCATTCCAATAAAGTTGATACTTTAAAAATCCTTCTCGTTCACTTAATTAAAAGTGACCCTTTAGCCAATCCTTTCGAAAAAGAGCAGATCTTGGTTCAGAGCCCAGGCATGTCTCAATGGCTTAAGATGGAACTCGCCAAAGAGTTTGGCGTAGCAGCAAATATCGATTTCCCACTTCCAGCAACCTTCATTTGGGATATGTTTACCCAAGTGCTTCCTGATGTACCTAAACGCAGTGCTTTTAACAAAGAAGCGATGACGTGGAAGCTGATGAGTTTGCTACCCGCTAAGCTTGACCACCCTGGTTTTTTACCTCTACAACGCTACCTTGAAAACGACGAAGATGATTCGAAGTTGTACCAATTGGCAGAGAAAATTGCCGATATCTTCGATGGATACTTGGTGTATCGACCGGAGTGGATGGCGATGTGGGAAGCGGGAGAGCCCGTTGCCGAGTTAATTGATGATGAGGGGCAACAAGAACATCCTTGGCAGCCAACTTTGTGGAAGACACTCTATGAGCAAACCCTGTCTCAAGGCCAATCGAAGTATCACCGTGGTAACTTGTATCACGACTTTATTGAAGCGTTAGCCAATCAACAAGGTCAGCTACAACACTTACCTAAGCGTCTGTTTGTGTTTGGTATCTCTTCGCTGCCTCCTCGTTATATGGACGCGTTGAAAGCACTTGGTGAGCAGATTGATGTTCATTTGATGTTTACCAATCCTTGCCAACATTATTGGGGCGATATTCGCGATCGTAAATACTTGGCAAGAGTTGAAGCGCAGCGTCGTAAGCAGTTTGCGTTGGTTGATGGTTTACCTCAGCTAGAAGGTGAAGTATCACCTTTGAAAGATAGCATTGAAGCCAACGTTGAAGATGAACTGCATACTAGCCAAGCTGTCGGTAATAGCTTGTTGGCGTCTATGGGTAAATTGGGCAGAGATAACCTGTTTTTGCTATCTCAATCAGACAGTGAAGAGCACGAGTTCTTTATTGATGTAGAGAGAGACAGCCTGCTCCATCAATTGCAAGCCGATATTCTCCAGCTAGAAGAACATCAAGATGATCACATCTTAGATTCCAGTAATCATAAACAGGTGGTTGAGCTTGGCGATCGTTCACTGACTTTACATGCGTGTCACAGCCCAATGCGTGAGGTGGAAGTCCTCCACGACCAACTGTTGGCAATGTTTGATGCAGACCCGACACTGAAACCACGCGATATCATCGTGATGGTGTCTGACATTAATGCTTATAGCCCAGCGATTCAGGCGGTATTTGGTAATGCTCCGGGTGAGCGTTATATCCCTTACTCGATCTCTGATAGAACGGCTGACCAAGAAAGCCCAATTCTGACCGCCTTCATGCAGTTGGTCGCGCTACCGAACACGCGTTGTTTAGCTTCTGAGTTATTAGAGTTATTAGAAATTCCAGCGATGATGGCACGCTTTGGTATCGATGAATTTCAATTCGAGCAAGCTAAGCTGTGGGTTGAAGAAGCGGGTATTCGTTGGGGCGTCGACTCGTCTACCGCAACGGAGTTTGACTTGCCTGCTACTGAGCAAAACACTTGGCTATTCGGTATCCAGCGCATGCTCTTAGGCTATGCGATGTCGGATTCCGCAGGTTTGTTTGAAACCGAACACTCTCCGATTGCTGCTTATAACGAAGTTCAAGGCATTAACGCCGAACTTGCTGGTAAGTTAGCGCACTTTATCGATCGTATCGCACATTACCGTCAACGCTTAACTGAAACCCAATCTATCGATATGTGGCGTGAAACCTTGCTGCAAATGATTGATGATTTCTTTGCGGTTGAACTGGAAGGCGAGGTGGTGCTCAAATCGATTCGCGATGCACTTTCGCAACTGAATGAACAGCTTGATGATGCCTTGTATGAACAAGAACTGTCGCCAAGCATTATCTACCAGTACCTCAATAATAAGTTATCTGGCGCGCGTATTAGCCAGCGATTCTTAGCTGGCCAAGTTAACTTTTGTACCTTGATGCCGATGCGTTCTATTCCGTTCAAAACCGTCTGCTTGTTAGGCATGAACGATGGTGTTTACCCTCGCTCAATGCCGCCAGAAGGTTTTGATCTAATGAACGGACGCACACGACCTGGCGATCGTTCTCGCCGTGATGATGACCGCTACCTATTCTTAGAGGCGATGCTGTCAGCGCAAGAATGTTTATACATCAGCTATGTCGGCCGCTCGATTCAAGATAATACCGAGCGAGTGCCGTCGGTATTGGTTTCAGAGTTGATCGAGTACTGCCAGCAGAACTACTGCTTAAGTGAAGACCAAGCGTTGCCAAGCGATGATTCTGGTATCAACCTGACTCAAGCGATCAGCTTTGAACACACCATGACACCATTCAGCCCTGCGGCGTTTACTCAAGGTGACGCAAACCATGTGCTGAGTTACGCCAAAGAATGGCTTCCTGCGGCTAACCGTTCCGGTGAACGTAGTGGTGAATTCAATCGTGCCTTGGATGACTATTTGTTGGGTGCAACGTACCCGTTGGAACTCGACTTGGTTGAGTTACAGCGTTTTTGGCGTTTGCCAGTGCAGTACTTCTTTAATCGCCGTCTAAAAGTGGTGTTTGAACCGCCACTTCCTGTGATGGAAGACGATGAGCCGTTCGTACTCAATGGACTAGAGAGCTTCCAGCTTAAAGATGCGCTGCTGCAAGTGTTGCTGGACCATCCTGAAGGTGCAGATGAAGCGGTGCGCCTGTTTGTCTCTGAGCAAAAAGCACAGGGTCGATTACCGGTCGGCGCCTTTGGTGATATCGAATTTGAAACCAACCGTGTTCAAGCGGAAGACTTAGCCAAAGAAATTCGATTTGTGAGCGGATCACCGCAGCAAGATCTCGAAGTGAATATCGAATTTGATGTGTTAGGCGAAGGCAAACCTGTTCGTTTGATGGGTTGGTTAACTAAAAACTATCAATCGGGTCTAGTTCGTTTCCGTAGCGGTAAAATACGCTCTCAAGATTATTTGGCAGCGTGGATTGATCATCTATGTTGTGCAGTGATGGGACATGGAAAAACGACCCATATTATTGGCTACGACAGAAAAGAAGGCGTGGTTCACCAAACGCTACAACCTATTGGCGATGCGCTTCAGGCGAAGAGTTTGCTGGCTGAGTTAGTACGACTGTTTTATCAAGGCATGACAGCACCACTGCCTTACTTCCCGAAAACCGCGTTAGCTGGTGTTGAAGCGGGCTTTAGCCGCGGTAAATGGGTTGATGACGAAGAAAAGTCCCTAAAGAAAATGGCTGATACCTTTAATGACAGCTTCGCCTTTACTGGCGAGGGTCGAGATACTTACATCTCACGTATTTGGTCTAAGTGGGATGATGCTCTGGCTGCTGAGTCGCGAATGTATTCAACGCTTGTGCTGCAGGCCGCAAGACTCGCCGCTGCCGATCTTGAAGATCAGGAATAATCGGCAGTGATCAGCAAGATCACCAACAATATGCTTATCAAAGAGATGCGTTTGAATAAAAGCATGGGAAATAAAGAGTTAGATGTAAACTTGGTGTGCAGGGCTTATAAAATGACGAGAGGAAGTCGTTTATGAGGAATCAAGGTACAGGAAATAAAGTGGCCGCCAGTAAATCATTATTAGTGTAGGGCGTTCGCTGTACGGCCACAGGTCAGAGGGACCATTATTCAGTGGTTCAAAGTAACGCATGAGTATAAAACTCGTAGGCGCTCCTGAACTCGTGGGCGCATAGTAGCGAGGCGATCTGAATTGATCCGTGAGAGAGATCGCACTAACTATTAACAAATTGGCGTAGGACGTAAATTGAATGACATTTTCTACGCTAGGTCACATTTGTAACAACACATTTATCAGAAGGCAGTAAGGCATGACGACTACAAGCAGTGCTCAGGTAATCGTTCCACAAACACTTGATACCATGACGTTTCCACTTCATGGCGCGCGTTTAATTGAAGCATCAGCGGGTACGGGTAAAACATTTACTATTGCTGGCTTGTATTTACGTTTACTGCTCGGGCACGGTACTGCTGCGCCGCAAGGCGATCTGACGGAAGCTACTCGACACCATGAGCCGCTGACCGTAGACCAAATTCTGGTTGTGACTTTTACTGAAGCGGCAACCGCAGAGCTACGCGATCGTATTCGTGCGCGAATCCATGATGCACGTATTGCGTTTGCTCGTGGTCAAAGTGACGACCCAGTGATTGCTCCTCTCTTACAAGCCATCGATGATCATGCTGGTGCGGCGAAAACTCTGCTCAATGCTGAAAGACAAATGGATGAAGCGGCGGTATACACCATTCACGGTTTCTGTCAGAGAATGTTGACTCAGAATGCCTTCGAGTCTGGAAGCCGCTTTGATAATGAATTTGTGACCGATGAAAGCCATCTGAAAGCACAAGTGGTTGCCGACTACTGGCGTAAACAGTTTTATCCGTTACCCATTCAACTTGCAGGTGAGGTGCGAAATATTTGGGGTTCTCCCGCTTCGTTACTTGCCGATGTAAATCGCTATCTGACGGGCTCTCCGCTGAAATTGACGGTAGATGCGATGTCGGGAGACCTGCAAACTCTGCACAATCAAAACTTAGATAAAGTGAAGCAACTTAAGGCGTTGTGGTGTGAATCCGAAGCGGACTTTTTGGCTTTGATTTCTGGATCGGATGTGAATAAGCGCAGCTACACTAAGAAGTCTTTGCCGACTTGGTTAGAAGCCGTCACAGCATGGGCGCAAAGCGACACTCATGATTACCAGTTTCCAGATAAACTAGAGAAGTTCTCACAAGCAACGTTAATTGAAAAAACACCAAAAGGCACTGCACCTCAACACGCAGTTTTCGAAGCGATTGAAGACTTCTTAAATTCTCCAGCAGATCTAAAAGCTCCTTTGCTGGCACATGCGATTATTCATTGTCGAACTATGTTGGCTAAGGCTAAACAGCAGAAGCAGTGGTTATCGTTTGATGATTTGCTGACTCAGTTATCCGCGTCAATCGATGTAGATGAGCAATCACTGCTGGTGGAGAGAATTCGCACCTTATACCCAGTAGCGATGATTGATGAATTCCAAGATACCGATCCGTTGCAATACAGTATTTTTAGCCGAATCTATTTAGATAACCCGCAATGCGGTTTGTTTATGATCGGTGATCCGAAGCAGGCAATTTACGGCTTCCGTGGTGCGGATATCTTTACCTACATTAAGGCGAGAAACCAAGTTAGTGCTCACTACACGCTGGGGACTAACTGGCGTTCGAGTGCTGACATGGTCAGTGCGGTAAACCAAGTGTTTATGAATTCGGATAGCCCGTTTATCTACGATCAAGATATTCCATTCTTACCTGTCGCAGCCAGCCCATCGGCTGACAAACGCCAGTGGGTGATGAATGGTGAAACTCAGCACGCACTCACCTTTTGGCTGCAAGAGGCTGAAGACAAGCCGTTACCAAAGGGCGAATATCACAAAGCCATGGCTGAGGCGACGGCGAGTCAAATTCAAACTATTCTGACCGCTTCTCAAAATCAACAAGCCTATTTTGATAACGGCAAAAAACAACATGCTGTGAATGCGGGTGATATTGCAGTCTTGGTTCGAACTGGTAGTGAAGGTCGCCTGATTAAGAACGCGTTGTCTGAACAAGGCATTGCAAGCGTGTATTTGTCTAACCGAGATAGCGTTTTCACCAGCTTGGTCGCACAAGATATTCAGCGTTTACTACAGGCGGTGCTGACACCTGAAAATGACCGTGCATTACGCGCCAGTTTAGCGTCGGAGTTGTTTGCTCTGGATGCCGCCTCATTGGATGAACTCAACAACGATGAAGTGGTTTGGGAAAACGTCGTTAACGAATTTCGAGAATATCGTAAGTTGTGGCTGCAACGTGGTGTGTTACCAATGCTTCGCAGTGTGATCAGTAAACGACATCTCGCGGAACGTTTACTGGAAGAAGAAAATGGTGAGCGCTCACTCACTGATTTAATGCACATTGGCGAATTGCTACAGCAAGCAAGGCAGGAACTCGACAGTGATTATGGCTTGCTGCGCTGGTTAGCAGAAGCGATTTCCGATGCTCAAAATGGTTTAGGTGGCAGTGAAGACGACATTCAACGCCTTGAATCAGAAAGAAACTTAGTTCAAATTGTTACTATTCATAAGTCGAAAGGCTTGGAATATGACCTCGTATTTTTGCCGTTCGTGGCGAGCTACCGAGAAGCGAGTGAAGGTAAATTCTACGACCATGACTCAGATACCACGGTACTTGATATTACGGGCAGTGATAGTGCTTTAGCACAAGCGGATAAAGAGCGATTGGCAGAAGATCTACGTTTGATTTACGTGGCGCTTACTCGTGCGGTTTATGGCTGTTTTATTGGTATGGCTCCTTTACGTAAAGGGCGCTCAACCAAAGAGCCGACCGGTGTTCACTTAAGTGCTATGGGCTACTTGATTCAAAACGGACAAGAGCAAGGCATTGCTGAGTTGCATCAAGCTTTGTCAGCGATTGAGGGTAAGAATTCAAGCGTATTACTGTCTGAAACTCCGACAGCTCACGAGCAAGTGTTTGTACAAACAGAGCAAGTGAGTGACGAGTTACAGGCTAACGAACTCAAGGCTTCAATTGACCGAGCTTGGCGAATCACCAGTTATTCGGGCTTAGTCAAACAGGGCAGTCACGGCGCGAGCCATGATGCGACCATTGAGGTGTCTGGTTTCGATATCGACTCAGCGGATGAACAAGACGAGTCGGAATTGATTGAACCGGAACGTTCTATATTTTCGTTCCCTCGCGGTGCTCGCCCAGGTACCTTCTTACATACCTTGTTTGAGGATGTTGAATTTACCGAGCCAGCAACCAGCGAATATAACACGCAAGTAATCACTCACTTATTAGAATCAGAGCAATACGAAATAGAGTGGTTACCTGTACTTCAACAACTTGTCGATACGGTGCTGAACACCGCGTTAGATGGTAAGGACTTAAAGCTAAGCAAGAAAGACTCAACGCAACGATTGGTCGAGATGGAGTTCTTGTTGCCGATAGAAGTGTTGGCCGCATCTGAGCTGAATCAAACCATTCAGTATCATGATCCCTTGTCGGCCAAGGCGGGCGACCTAGGTTTCCAAACCGTGCAAGGCATGCTGAAAGGCTTCATCGATTTAGTGTTTGAGCATCAAGGTAAATACTATGTACTCGACTGGAAATCGAACCATCTAGGTGATGATGTTGCCGTCTATCATGGTGAGGCATTGAAATCGGCGATGGCCGACCATCGCTATGATCTGCAATATCAAATCTATGCGTTGGCATTGCATCGCTTTTTACGCAGCCGCGTTGCTGACTACAGTTATGAGCAACATTTCGGTGGGGTTTATTACTTGTTCTTAAGAGGAATGGACGGACAATCTCAACAAGGTATTTTCTCGGCTAAACCAACCTTGGCTTTGCTCGATGAAATGGATCAATTGATTGACGGTAAAGTGATAGACAGACGTTTAGCACAATTGAATGACGATGAAACTGGACAGATGGGGCTTTTATAATGACAACGACCACTAATACCAGCATAGAGACAGCGAACTCAGTTAAGCCAGTTTCACTTATCCCTGAGCAACTCATGGATGTATTAAAGTTCCTCGCTGATAAGGGCTCAATTCGTCAGTTGGATTATCAATTTGCCCGTTTTATTGCTCAGCAAGCCGCGGCTCACTCTCAAGAAGTCGGTTTTCTCGCAGGGGTGGTGAGCCATGAATTAGGCAAGGGGCATATCTGTACTCAGCTTATACAGCAGTATACGGTAGGCCCTGAACAAACGGCGGATCTTGCTCAGTTACTTGGGTTGTACGGTGAAACGGCACTGCAACTGAATCAAAAGTTATTAGGTATTGATTGGGTGGCGGTACTTCAATCGTCAAACCTAGTTGGCACAACTAATGATTGCGTTAAGCCGCTGATGTTTGATGGACAGCGAGTTTATTTACAGCGCTATTGGAACTACGAAGTTGTGTTGGCTGAAACGTTAAACCGTTTAAGTAAGCCAGTAGAGTTCAATATTGAACAGAAGAAGGCGCTGACTGAAACGCTGAATCAGTTATTCGCACGCAGTTATCACTTTTTGTTTAACGCATTAGCCAAGGCTGGTTCGAGTCAACAAACCTCTCAGGTGTTACGCCAACAGTTGGTGTGTGACCATCTCGATATCGTTGATGAACAGGCTCTAGATTGGGGCGCGATCGACCAAGTGATTGTTCAAGCCAAGCAAGTAATGGATCTAGAGGTGTTGGATAGCCTAGTGCCGTTATCCGTCTGTTTGAACTGGCAAAAGGTCGCAGCAGCAGTGGCGTTAAGTCGTCGTTTTGCTGTGATTTCTGGTGGGCCGGGTACTGGTAAAACGACCACGGTAACCAAATTACTGTCGGCTATGGTCGAGCAATCGTTAAGCCAAGGTAAAACACCGACGATCAAGCTAGTGGCACCGACAGGTAAGGCGGCGGCACGTTTAACAGAGTCGATTGGCAAAGCGATTGAGCAGCTGCCTTTAGCGCCTGAAGTAAAAGCCAACATACCAACGGAATCGAGTACTTTACACAGATTACTCGGCGCGATCCCTAATCGAGCGGAATTTAGACACAACCGACGTAATCCACTTCACCTTGATATCTTGGTGGTGGATGAAGCTTCGATGGTCGACTTATCCATGATGTATAAGCTGGTGGATGCACTCCCTGAACACGCAAGGCTTATCTTGTTGGGGGATAAAGACCAACTCGCTTCAGTTGAAGCGGGCGCGGTGTTAGGTGATATCTGCTCGTTTAATTCAACAGGCTACAGCACAGCGCAAGGTAATTTGATTGCGGAGATGACAGGCTTTGACGCGATAGCTAATACAGGGCAGGTCAAAGCTGGATCGGTTAACCCTCCTGCGATTGCAGATAGCTTGTGTATGCTGCAGAAGAGTTATCGTTTCGATGCTCGTTCAGGTATCGGGCAGTTGGCAAAAGCAATCAATAACGGCTCTGCTAATCAGGTCGATCAAGTGTTTGCTAAAGGATTTGGAGACATTGAAAATCACCCGCTGTCGAGTGATAGCTATAACTTGATGCTGCGTACCTTAGTTAATGAGTATGGTGAGTATCTCAATAGAATGAATGTTCCTTTAAACGAGCTAGAGACTCAAGAAGCGCGAGCTAAATCGGTTCTCGATTTGTTCAGCAAATGTCGATTGCTGTGCTCCGTTCGTGAAGGCGATTTTGGTGTTAAAGGTTTGAATAACAGGATCGAAAGGGCGCTAGCAGCAAGACGTTTGGTGAATCCGCACAATGACGAATTGTGGTATCACGGGCGACCAGTAATGGTAACGCGTAATGACCATGGTTTAGGTTTATATAATGGTGATATTGGTATCTGCATGCTTGAGGCCGATTCCAGTAGTGCTTCTTATGATATTTCCCATTCAATAGCTGCGAGTTCTGCGCCTAGATTGAAGGTGTATTTTGAATTGCCGGATGGCAGCGTGAAAGCGGTGCTTCCAAGCCGAGTTCCCGATCATGAAACGGCTTATGCGATGACGATTCACAAATCTCAGGGTAGCGAATTTGATTTGACCTTAATGATCCTGCCGCCAGATTTTAGCCCCATTCTAACGCGAGAGCTTATCTATACCGGTATTACGCGTGCAAAGAAACGATTGATGATGTTCAGTGATACCAATGTACTAAAACGTGGTATTAAAGTGAAAACAGAGCGAGTTAGCGGTTTAGGAAGTCGTTTAACCGGCTAATGAGTTGTTCACTTTAACTGTTAGTGGGTTCTAGTGAGGGGTAACGCAGCTAAATGGCTAAAAGGTAGTACATAAAGCAACCATCCCTGGTCGCTTTGAGCGTTATTAAGAATCTGTTCCTAAAAACGCTCGAGTAAATGATATATGGTTTATCTTGTATTTGGCTTGGCAGTTCAAGATAAACTCTTTTAGATTCTCGCTCACAGGGAAAACGCAGTGTACGTCTAAACCTTCTAAGAATTGGTTATCAGCCATATCCCAAAAACTTTGCAGCGAATTACAAACAATGGTTCTCATATCAATGTTGCTCTTTTTGCTGTTTATATTAACGCTCAACATATTGATGTCGTGCTAAACGTTAACGGGGATAGCAATCCGTGCAGTGACCTCCTCAATGTTACAGGTTCAAACATTGGGGGTATTCCAATAAAAACGTTTGTTTATATCCATAAAACGTGCAAATTCTATACAATTATTGGTGTGAGTTAAAGTGCATACTTGATAAAACTCATATAGTAAACGATTACATTTGCAATTATTTTTGGAACAAAGTGAGATTTCGATCTAAATTTTTAATTATACGTTCAATGCTAAGATTTTTGAATTTCGTTGATAGTTATAAAGCCCCTGCTTTTCCATCGGTAATTCATCAACCCCAATCTCGTAAAACCCTTGTTCGCGGAACCAATGAAGGCTGTGCGTGGTAAGAACAAATATCTGGTCGATATCTCGAGACTTGGATTGGTGACGCATGTAATCCAGTAGCAATTGACCACGGTTCCCATCTCGATAATCAGAGTGGATAGCGACGCACGCCATCTCTGCCATGTGATCTTCTGGATACGCATAAAGCGCAGCGCACCCAATAATAAGCCCGTCTTTTTCAATAATGGTAAAGCGATGGATCTCCTGTTCTAACTGCTCTCTTGAGCGACGAACTAAGATACCCTGTTCTTCCAGGGGCCGAATGAGATCAAATATGCCACCAATATCATCAATCTGAGCTTGTCTTACTTGCTCAGCACTTGCCATCACGACTTGGGTACCAATACCGTCAAAAGAGAACAGCTCTTGGATTAACGCGCCATCGACCTTGTAACTGATTAAGTGGCAACGTGGAACACCGGCTCGACAAGCGGAGATAGCACCTTTTAGGAAGCGTAGTGTTCCCGTGCTCATATCTTCGGTCGGATTCTGAGACTCCGTTAAGCGTTCTAGGATTTGTTTAGCGTCTTTAGGGAACAGTTCGGCGAGTACATTACCGCTTTCGTCGGTTACCCCTTGTTCGGAGCAAAATCCAATCAGCTTGTCTGCCTTTAAGCGAATCGCGACTTGTGTTGCGACTTCTTCAGAAAGCAGGTTAAAACTTTCTCCTGTCACGGAGCTAGCAATTGGACCTAACAGGACAATAGAGCCTTGATCAAGTGTGCGATTAATCCCTTCGATATCGATTCGACGAATACGTCCGCTGTGGCAATAATCCGTACCGTCATCTACGCCTAGCGGCTGAGCCGTAATGAAGTTACCACTCATCACATTCAGTTGAGTGCCTGCCATTGGGGTGTTATTAAGGCTCATCGAAAGACGAGCTGTAATAGCCAGCTGTAATTGACCTGCGGCTTGCATCGCTACCCCTAAAGAATATTCGTCAGTGACTCTAATGTTCTTATGGTAAGGCGTATGGCAATCTTGCTTTGCTAGCAGCTGATTTATCTGTGGTCTTGCCCCGTGAACGAGAACAATCTTGACTCCTAGGCTGTGGAGTAGGGCTATATCACTAATAATGTTGCCGAAATTTTTGTCAGCAACAGCTTCGCCTCCTAGCATAATGACCATGGTTTTGCCACGGTGA
Source organism: Vibrio sp. R78045 (assembly GCF_042466085.1). Lineage (NCBI taxonomy): Bacteria > Pseudomonadati > Pseudomonadota > Gammaproteobacteria > Vibrionales > Vibrionaceae > Vibrio > Vibrio sp. R78045. The sequence goes on along the minus strand of NZ_JAXHBS010000018.1, from coordinate 1,095,606 downwards.
GCATTTACGTAAGGTGTTGATTGTCTGAAGCCTTTTACTAGCGCTGTACTTCTTAATTTCACAGAACAAGTCCATTTTGTTTATTTATTCGCTAATTTAGCATTTAAATTCAAATTTAAACAACATGTTTTTGGAATAAAGCGCAAACTATTCTCATCGAGACTTCATTATACAAACGGTCTCAGTGTAGAATATATACAGCATCTTTATGAGTAGTAACCGAATGCAGCAAGCGCCAGCAAGAAAGAACAAGATCGATGAGATAACGGAAAACCTTTACAGCGAAGCAGAACAACGCAATCAGTCTAAATTGAAGCGTAAGATCATCGAACGTTGCTTGATGGTATTGGCCCTAGTGGGTTCATTTGCTGTGGTTTCTTTATTCAGCGATGTGCTTTCACGAGTACAAGATGCAGCAACGCCTGACCACTTGTTGTATGGCACTTGGGTAGAGCAGGACGTTGCACATTATGTAACGGACGAATTTGTGCTCAATGCCAATGGTGTGTCAGTACGAGGATCTGTTGTGTCGACTAGTTTTGATTTCGATGGGAACTACTTCGAATATAAGACGGGAGATAGAGCCTATCGTTTTCGTATCACTAACTCTGACAACACAGAGATGGTGCTCGATTCAGACGCTCACTATAATCCTGTCTTCCGTCTTAAGGGACATATGGTTAATTCAGTTCGATAGGTTATCTTACTGTAAACTCTTACAATCTAAGATTGTGTTATCTGACCGTTTTTGTCATCCTCGATGCATAGAATTTTTAGGATGACTCTTGTGATTAAAAAATGGCTTCCCCTTGTTGCTGCCTCTTTACTATTTGGCTGTGCTCAACCCACCGATCGTGCTCAACAACACTTTGATGATGAATTTCCTCGTACCTTAAATAAGGTCGATCAGGTTGAATCCAACAAACCAAGAGACTACACCGCATTTGCAGAACAAGCTGAGATGGTGGTTTCTAAATCTCCTTCAATGGCTAAGATCTATGAACCGTTGTATCAGCAACTCAATGAGTGGGCGATGCTGAGTGGCGATCCTAGCGAATTAGCTAATTTCGGTGTTCAAACCGCTCAACTTGGTGGTGGCGATAAGCAAGGTAATGTTTTGTTTACTGGTTACTTTTCTCCAGTCATAGAATTACGCCATGAAGCGAACGAAGAATATCAATTTCCTGTCTATGGGCTCCCTGATTGCGGTAAAGAGTGTCCCACTCGCGAAGAAATCTACAATGGTGCGTTGGATGGGCAAGGCCTTGAACTTGGCTATGCAGCAAACCGTATCGACCCGTTTATGATGGAAGTGCAAGGTAGTGGCTTTGTGCATTTTGGTGACGACGACACGCTCAAGTACTTTGCTTATGCAGGAAAGAACAACAAAGCTTATGTGAGTATTGGTCGTGTATTGATCGATAGAGGCTTGGTTCCTCGTGAAAAAATGTCACTGAAAGCAATCAAAGAGTGGGTATTGGCGAATGAGCCTGAAGTGGTAAAAGAGCTACTTGAACAAAACCCTTCTTTTGTATTCTTTAGTTCTAGAGCAGATTTGTCGGTAATGGGAAGTGCTGGTATTCCATTGTTACCAATGGCTGCCGTTGCTGGAGATCGTTCGATATTACCTATGGGTACACCTATTTTGGCTGAGGTTCCATTGTTGAATGCCGATGGCACGTGGAGCGGCGCGCACCAACTAAGATTGTTACTGGTTTTGGATACGGGCGGCGCAGTTAAGCAGAACCATTTAGATCTCTACCATGGTATGGGGCCAAGAGCGGGTACTGAAGCGGGTCACTATAAGCACTTTGGTCGTGTATGGAAACTTGGCCTAGATGGCTCTGCAACCGAAGCGCCTTGGGCTTTGCCTCCTGAGAAGTTTGAGTAAACGACGATAAAATAGGGCATTGAAAGCGAATCGCTAATCCCCTAGACTTTTAATTCAAGAGTGCGTATAAAACGCACTCTTTTCTTTTTCTCAGAAATAAATTGGCGGCAATAATGCGTGAATTGACCACACCAGCTTCAGAAAACTATGACCAACGATTTGGTGGCACTCGCCGTCTGTATGGCAATAGTGAAGTCGACATACTTAGAGCGGCACATGTGTGTGTGATCGGTATTGGTGGCGTCGGTTCATGGGCGGTTGAAGCGCTTGCACGTACTGGTTTAGGTGAGCTAACGTTGATCGATATGGATGACGTGTGCGTGACTAACATTAACCGTCAGATCCACGCTATGTCGGGTACGGTTGGCAAGAGCAAAATCGAAGTGATGGCTGAGCGCGTTAAGTTGATTAACCCTGAGTGTAAAGTGAACCTGATTGATGACTTTATTGGTCCTGACAATCAGGCTGAGTATTTGTCGAAAGAGTTCGATTTTGTTCTCGATGCGATTGATAGCATGAAAGCTAAAGCTTCGCTGTTGGCGTATTGTCGTAGTAACAAAATCAAAGTGATCACCACGGGTGGTGCGGGTGGCCAAGTCGACCCAACTCAAATCAAAGTGGCTGATCTGACTAAGACGATTCAAGACCCGTTAGCGAAGAAATTGAAAGACACATTACGTCGTCATCACAATTTCCCTAAGAACCCAGCACGTAAGTTTGGCATCGATTGTGTGTTCTCGACTGAGCAACTTAAATACCCTCAAGCTGACGGCAGTGTATGTGCTGCGAAAGCGACCGCAGAAGGGCCAAAACGAATGGATTGTGCGACAGGTTTTGGCGCAGCAACGGTGGTAACGGCTACGTTTGGTTTTGTGGCGGTTTCACGTATCGTAGAAAAGATCGTTCAAAAGCATACTAAGTAACTCGTTACTTTGAGCTTACTAAGAATTTACTGGATATAAAAATGACGTCATTTCCAAGTTCTCCATTCGGCCAAGAAATTACCAGTGATGATATTGTCGCAAAGATGCAGACTTTCAGCGGTTGGGAAGACCGTTATCGTCAAGTGATTCAATGGGGAAAGAAACTGCCAACCATGCCTGACGAGCTGAAAAATGAGCAGGTTGTTGTTTCTGGTTGTGAAAGCCAAGTCTGGCTAGTTTCTCAGAACATCGACGGTGTTTGGTACTTTTGTGCTGATTCTGATGCTCGTATCGTTCGCGGCCTTATCGCATTAGTGATGTCTGCTTTTGATGGAAAAACATCAGCACAGATACAATCGTTCGATATTGATAGTTACTTTGAAAACATCGGTCTAATTACTCATCTAAGCCCATCTCGCGGTAATGGATTAAAAGCGATTGTTGCTCAAATCCAAGAGCTAAGTGCTTAGCATCTCTTAGATACACAGAAACAAAAAGGGTTGGCGCTAAACGCCAACCCTAAATAATTTCGCTACTCGTTATTCTTTACTATCTATAGCATATCAACGGCTTTTTCTATCGCCGCAACGAGCTTTTCAACATCATCCATGTTGTTGTAAATACCAAATGAAACTCGAACCGTTCCTTTTACATTAAGCGCATCCATCAATGGGTGAGCACAATGATGTCCTGCTCGAACCGCAATACCTTGTTGATCCAACAGTGTCGCAATATCTTGATGGTGAACACCGTCCATCACAAAAGTAATCACACTTGAATTGGGTTTGTAGCCAAGAACCTGGATATCATCCAATTGGTTGAGTGCTTGGTAGGTTTTCTGTTGTAGCTGGTGGATGTGAGTTTCCACATCGTGCTGCTCAAACTTATGTAACCACTCTATCGCTGTACGTAATGCGATGGCTCCCGCCACGTTTGGCGTGCCAGCTTCAAATTTACCAGGCAGTTCAGAAAATGTGGTGCCAGAGAAAGAGACGCGCTCGACCATTTTGCCACCACCATGCCAAGGTGGCATTACTTCGAGCAATTCAAGTTTGCCATAAAGGACACCGATACCTGCAGGGGCATAGAGCTTGTGCCCTGAGAAAACATAGAAATCCGCATCTAAAGAAGAAACATCAACTGGCTCATGAACGATGCCTTGTGCGCCATCGACCACAACAATCGCATTCTTCATGTGGGCTTTTTCTATGACAGCTTTAATCGGCTGACGAGAACCGGTAACGTTGGTTATCTGAGCTAATGCAACAATTTTGGTCTTATCATTAAGCAGATGATCAAAAGCTTGTAGATCAAATTCACAATCTGATGTCATCGGTACTTTAACGACTCTAGCGCCGGTTTGTTCTGCCACAATTTGCCAAGGTACAATGTTGGCGTGATGCTCCATTTCGCTAACCAAGATCTCATCGCCGGGCTGAAGCGTGCTTCTTGCGTAGGTTTGAGCAATTAGGTTGAGCGCTTCGGTGGCACCGCGAGTCCAGATGATCTCTTTTGACGATGTCGCGCCAATAAACTGAGCGACCTTATCTCTTGCTGCTTCAAACTGACTGGTCGCGTTCGCTGTTAAGCTGTGGCTACCACGATGAACATTGGCATTTTGCTTGGAGTAATACTGGCTAATGGCATCAATAACCACCTGAGGTTTTTGTGTCGTTGCCGCGCTGTCTAAGTAAATCAACGGTTGTTGGTTGATGGTTTGTGATAGCGCAGGAAACTGCTCTCGGATGTGATTGATATCAAGCATCTATTTTTACCTAAAATCTTGGAAATTGGTGCTAGCGTTATGCTGAGCGGTATCGTTATTTTATCGCGACTTGTGAACGGTTGCTGACTAATCTTGCTGATTCCAACTATTTTCTCGTTCTTTAACCTGATCGAAGAGCTTTTGGTTAACAGGAACATCTATCTGATGCTTAAGTGCCGTCTTTATTAGGTGTCCGGTAATGAAGTCGATCTCTGTCTTTCGTTGGTAAAACATATCTTGCTTCATTGAAGAGTTGTTCTTTGCTGTCGCTTGAATAACCTTGTTGACACTTGTCTCTAATTCGTCGAATGAACAAGTAATGCCTTCTGCCAGCATCACTTGTGTGATTTCTCTAATTATAGAACTCAAAACTTCGCTAAATCTTTGGTCAACAAGCTCTCCGTTTGTGATTTGTTCCAGCCCAGTCAATGGGTTGATGGCACAATTGATGGCGAGCTTAGTCCATAGCGCTGTTTTTATCTCTGGGTTCCAACTTACAGTAGGTAAGGCATGTTCCAACACATCGACTAAAAAAGTGCACTGTTGACCCTTGAGGTTAAAAGTCCCCAATTGTGTTTGGCCGATTCCTGTGTGAGATACATTATTGCGGTCGGGTTTGAATGCAGCTTGGGTGGTAGTCGCCAATACTACTGGGTGAGCATCAATTTGAGTTGCTATCTGATCGACCGCACCCATTCCGTTGTGCAGGAACATGAGAATGGTGTCGGGATCGAGGTGTTGAAGTAGCGGAGTGGTTGCTTCTTCTACTTGCCAAGCTTTGACCGTGAAGATGACTAAATCACTTTCAGATAGCTTTTCGATATTGTGATTACTGAAGGAAAGAGAAGCTTGCTCATCCAATGATAGTTCCATTGAGTTGTTAGCAGAGCGGCCCCACAAAGAGACATTATGACCCGCTTGAAGTAGTTTTATCGCCCACAAAGAGCCAATAGCCCCAGGCCCAACAATAGTAATGTTCACAGCAATACCGAGATAAGAAAGTGGTGCTGCAAGGATAGCGAGGCATTAAATGAAAGCAATAAAAAATGGCACCCGAGGGTGCCATTTAGGAAACTTTCTTAGAAGTTCGATTAGAACTTGTAAGTTACCGCTACGTAGTGACCGAAGCCTGTCGTTTTACCTGCTAGGCCGTCATCTTTAAGACCGTAAACGTCTTTGTAGCCTTTAAGGCCGTAACCAACAGCAAAGCGATCTGAGTGCCAGTAAAGGCCGTTGAACATAACGCCACCATTTGATGTATTCAACGCTTTGTTATCATCATCCATGCCGAATTGGTAATCGATGTAACCTTGGTAAGAGATGAATGAACCATTCTCGAAGAAGTAGAATGGTTTGAACCAGTTAGTCGAGATTTGGTAGCCGTTCCAATCTTTGTTGTTTGAATCGTATGTACCGTATAGGTTTAGGCCAATTTTGCCCAACCAAGGAACCATCACGTCAGAGCCAAGACCAACTTTTTGAGTGTTAACGCCAGAGTTTCCGCCCCATTCCATAAGTGTAGAAACATAAAGCTCTTGGACTGGACCGAAAGATAGATCTTTGCCAGTTAGGCCGTCAAGAGACATACGTGGCGCAAACTTCATAAAGATTTTTTCTTGGCCATCTTTATCACTGCCTGGATCAGAAGTTAGGTTGAATACATCAACGTAACCGTATAGGTCGAAGATTCCAGAGCGACCACCAAATTCCATCTCTAGGTAATCATGAGTTGATTCGCCTGGAAGTTCATCAATAGCACCCATAAGGTTGAACTGCATCCATTTGTAATCGTTCTTATGGATGTCGCCGTCAGAATAATCAGCCGCCATTACTGGAGCAGATGCTGCTGCAAGTAGGCCAAGAGTTAAAAGTGATTTACGCATAATGGAACTCTCTATGTTTGAAATAAGTAACCCGCTAATCCGTGCGTGTTTATATGTCCGAATGCCGAGCATAATAGCGATTTTGTTCTCAAATAAAAGTGAGACGGAGTGAAAACTATAATTATTATGGTGAGGTTGATCACACTAATGATCTAAATGACGGAACTTTAAGATGGCAATGCATCTTGATGCACCACTAATTCTATTGGTTTTGTGAAATTTGATTATTTTGTGGATAAATTGGCTAAATACCATCCTAAGCAAACGATTCTACTGAATAGAGTGACATGCATATCAAAATCAACAGTATTCCTTTCTAAGTTTTTTCTTCCCCAAAATGGGTTAAATCGTCTGTCTCGTTTTCTTTGCTTTGATCTATTTTTGACCGACTCCGTAATGAAGTTGGAGTTATTTAATGAAGAACTCTGGTGACGAGTAAATCGGATTACAAACCCTGTTGCTTACCACTAAAAAGAGATAACGAGACAGTTCTTTGCGCTATACACAGATTAAGTGTTGACAGACTTTTAAGAAACTTCCTTTTGTGCGTTGAGCTGTTCTAAATGTTTTGGAGAGAAGACTAATGAAATATTCACCAATTTTAGCAGTAGCAATTTCAGCGCTTTTTATTGTCGGCTGTAATGACGACGATGAGCCCACAACGCAAATTCAAGCGGTACATGCGTCACCAGATGCGCCGCTTGCGAATGTTTTGATTAACAGTCAGGCACGTTGGACGGGTGTCGATTATGCCAACGCATCAGGGTATACATCAGTGACAGCTGGGCAGACTTCCGTTCAAGTTGACGTTCAACTCCCTGGCGATGCCGTTCTAACTGTATTACCTCAAAACCAATTTGAATTGAGCAGCGATACTGATTATACAGTGATGGTAGTTGGTGATGCTGACGGTTCGAATAATCCAGTTGAAGCGTTAGTCGTGACGAGACCTGCGAGTGGTACAGCAACAAGCTCAAGTTTAGATGTGCAGGTTGTTCATGCGGCATCTGGTGTTGGGGTTGTGAACTTATACGTTACAGGTCCGAGTGATCCTCTAGGCACACCTCTCGGGACGTTAGGGTATAAAGATTTCACAGACGTTCTGAATATCCCTGCTGGGCAGTATCGAGTGAGACTAGAAACAGTGAGTGGTAGTGCTATTGCTTTTGATTCTGGAGAAATTACTCTGTCTGGCGGTAGTGAGTTGACTATAGCGGCGGTACCTAGAGCTGATTCAAACAGTGCGTCTCCAGTGAAACTTATGGTGATGGATGGTAAAGGCTCATCTTTGATTTACGATATGGCAGAAACCGCAGAAGTAAGAGTGGGGCACCTTGTGGATGGTGCACCAAATGTAGATGTGTATGTGAATTCAACCCAGTTTGCTCCGCTTGATGATTTGATGTTTAAAGAAGTTCGTGGGTTCTTAGATCTAGCGGCAGGGAGCTACGATATTGACATCTATGAAACTGCGACGACGTCTCCCACATTTATTGATGTTGATGGTTTAGCTGTGTTTACTGGTATGGATTACAGTGTGTATGCAGTAGGAACAGTATCGAATCTTAATTTGGAAGCTCTGGTTGTACCGGAAAATAGACGCCCTGTTGCCACTAGTGCGGTATTGAATATTACTCATGCAGCGGCTAACCCAATCGCAGCGTTAGTTGACATTTACTTAACCGAAAACGTGGGAATTTCAGGAAGTACACCGGCATTGAGTAACGTGAAATTCAAAGATTACGCGAATGGTATTTATGTGGCAGCGGGATCTTACTACGTGACGATTACTGTAGCAGGAGACCCAACTACTGTTGCCATTGACTCTGCGCCTGCAACCTTAGCTGATGGTGTCGTTTATCAAGTTGTGGCGATTGATGATGTGGCGGGAATGGGCTTCAACTTATTAGTGAGTGATACAACAGACTAGATCTGTGATGTCAGTAATCAGAAAACAAAAGAGGGCAGCTCAATGCTATCCTCTTTTTTCTTTTGCTCTTATTCTTGGTTGGTTTTAGCTTTCTCTAATAAATCAGTGAAAAAGTGGCGTAACGAATAAAGCATGATCAAGCTTGGAATGACCATTAATGAGGTCAGTATAAAGAAGGTTGACCAATCATTGAGGAAATCAACCAACTCACCACTGAAGGAAGCCAGCGTGGTGCGACCGAAGTTACCCAAGGATGCGAGTAATGCATACTGGGTTGCAGAGAAGGCTTGCCCAGTTAATAGTGTTAAGAAAGACACGAATGCTACTGTCGAGAATGCCGTTGTAAAGTTATCGACAATAATTGTTGCCAAGAACAGAGTTTCACTTGGGCCCGCTTTAGCTATCCATGCAAACATCAGGTTACTGGCTGCCATTGCTATACCGCCAATCATCAACCCGCGCACAATACCGAACCTGACATTGAAGATACTGCCTAACAAGGTGAAGAATATTGTTGCGCCCCAGCCAATTAGCTTGGAGTAGTGACCAATTTGTTCGTTGCTAAAGCCTATCTCTTTGTAGAAGGGGATCGACATTCGCCCTAAGAAAGCTTCGCCTATCTTAAATAGGAATACAAACAGCAGAAGAGTAATCGCTACCTGAACACCATTCCGCCTAAAGAAATCATAAAACGGTTCTAATACTGTGACACTGAACCACGCCACAACTTTTGAACCCACCACTTTATTATGACGTTGCAGAGCTTCTTTTTGTAGTGCTTCACGTTTGGTAATCGGCTCACCAACAAACAGCGTGAACAACATCAGAACGACGACGACACCAGCCATACCGTAATATACACCGTTCCAACCTATAGAATCGGCATTGATAAATGCCAGATAACCCGGAAGTGAGTAACCTGTCCACCATCCGACAACGGCCATAGCAGAAGCTTGTGGCAATTTTGATGATTCTGATTTTGGAAATGAATCAATACGGAAAGCATCAATCGCGATATCTTGAGTAGCAGAAGCAATTGCAATTCCAAGCGCAAGCATGGAAGTGAACATCAGATCATTGGCTGGGTTCACTCCTGCAATTAATAATGTGCAGATCAATACAAAGCTTTGACATAAAAATATCCAGCTGCGTCGTTGACCTAGAATGGAGTGCAGGATTGGCAACTTGACTCGGTCAACCAAGGGAGCCCATAAAAAATTAATGGCGTAGACTGCAAATACGCTACCAAAATAGCCGATTGCAGCGCGAGTTAAGCCCGCATCTTTAAGCCATCCAGACATGTTGGAGCCAATAAGAACCCATGGGAAGCCACTCGAACAACCTAACATAAACACCCAAAGTAAGCGTTTATCTAGGTAGCTGCGGAAAGTCTGCATCCAAGTAAGAGAGGGAGTGCCTGATGACATAGGGCGTCCTTGTATAGAAAAACGCCCTTAAGAAATAAGGGCGTTTGATGAGGTTACTTAAGAAGGGTTACGTTGGTGATGACGATTGGGTCGGTTGGGATGTCTGACATACGTCCCATTCGTTTAGTTGGAATGGTGGCCATCTTTTGAATGACATCAAACCCCTCAGTCACTTTGCCAAATACAGCGTAACCAGGATTACCGCCTTTCGCGTTTAAGAAATCATTGTCAGCAAAGTTAATGAAGAACTGACGAGTCGCAGAATCAGGCGCATTAGTGCGAGCCATAGCGATCGTTGCTGTATCATTCTTTAGACCGTTACTGCCTTCGTTCTTGATTGGAGCATAAGTCGCTTGTTGATTCATGTCCTGATCGAAGCCACCACCTTGTGCCATAAAGCCCGGAATAACTCGGTGGAAGATAGTGCCTTCGTAGCTGCCGTCTTCAACGTATTTTAGGAAGTTCTCAGCACTAATCGGTGCTTGTTCTTGGTTTAGTTCAATAGTGAAGTCACCTAATGTTGTTTCAACGTTCACTTTAGGACCAGCCCAAACGCTCACGCTCACCAGCATTAATGCGATAGAAGTAAGAATGCGGCTCATTAGAAACGTTCCTTCATGTAGTTTTGTAGTTCAGGGTCATTCGCGATTTCAGTAAGAACCAAGTTGATCACATCGTTAAGCACCATTGAGATGTCGTCGTTTGATGCGCTTAGTGCTCCGGTACGAGTCGCTGTACCGTTGAATGTTTTAACTAGCTTACCTTCAGGTGTTTCAGCAGTTACTTCAAGCGTCACTTTACCGTCCATTTGGTTTTCCATAATGGTGTGCTTGACGGTAACAAGTGCTTCTTGAATTTCTAAAACCACAGAGTTTTCACTGTTTACGCTTGCACGAAAACCTTGTGACTCTAGCTGTTGTGCTAAAGCATTTTCCAGAGAAATACGCATATTTTGCTTTGCGTGAATTGGTTGGATATTTGAACGTCCACTATCAACCAATGCAACATACTGAGCAGCACGTACATCTTTACTGGTTAACGTGTATGTTTTGCCTTGCACAAGGTTGCTTGAGCTTAATGAAGCTTCTGGCATTACGTTGATCTGTTCTTGCTGAGGGGCTGAACATGCTGTTAAAGCCATAATAGAGGCAGCCAAAATCAGTTTTTTCATTCCTTTATCCTTTCTAAATTCACACAAGAAGCTCGGTATTTTAAAGCGGTCTACTGCCTATTTGTTAAAGTTAGCAGGTTCTCTTGTTGCTTGTAATATCTCAAATTTTTGGTTCAATTCAAGCGTTTCAACGTTCGCTTCACCAAATAATCTCGCTAGTTTTACATCGTATCCGAGGTGACGGTTACCAATAACAATTAATTTGCCCCCATTGCTTAGAACATGCTTTGCATCACAGAACATTTGCCATGCAATGTGATCAGTAATCGCTTGTTGCTGGTGGAATGGAGGATTACACATAACCAAGTAAGTGCTGTTTTTCTTAAAGCCATCTAAACAGTTGTTAGCAATGAACTGAAAGTTGCCTTCTTCACCTAGGTTATCTATTACATTTTGTCGTGCTGATTCCACAGCCATAAAGCTCTCATCCACACAAGTGATACGAGCTTGTGGGTTTAATTGGCCTGCTTTTACACTCAATACGCCATTACCACAGCCTAAGTCGATGATATGACGTAGTTCAGGATCTTGAGGGATGTGCTCTAGCATATAACGAGCGCCTTGATCGAGTGCTTCCCCTGAGTAAACATTTGGTAAATTTTTCAGACGGATATCTTCACCGTCTACATCCCACTCAACGTAAGGTTCGACTTTTTGAATCGGCTGGCAATTTGGAGAAGATAAGACTAAGCGATGTTTTTTCTTTGCTAGCGATGTTTTTGTTTCGCCTAGATATTTTTCAAAAATGTTAAGCGTTGAAGTGTGTATCTCTTTCACTTTATTTACCCCAATGACTTGGCAGCCTTCAGGTAACGCTTGACGTAATTGGCTTAACTGCCAAATCAGGTGACGGTTTGTTTTCGGCAACTGCATAATCACAAGATCAATCCCGTGTGGGATCGCATCCATTGTGTTTAAGAAACTCACACGATTACTTTGATTACGTTGTAAGTTTTTCAGTGCGCCACGATGGGAGATAAAAGAATCACTCATCATCGTGACATCATGATCTTTGGAGAACCAAGTAGATAGAGCACCAAAGCTATCGTTCATGATTAAAATGTGTTTACCAGGTTCAAGATTCATCTCTTCAACATGGTTGATAATGTATTCGTCGCCCGCATCCCAAGCTTGAAGAGTTTCATTTGAACGTTTAGGGAAACGATGTAAGGTCAAAGTTCTATCGAGAAGGGTAAGATCGGTTTTCATACTTGAGGTGCTTATAATAAGAAATAACAGAGATATTGTCTCAAATGCAGGCTAAACAAGATAGAAAAAACTCAACCAAACCGATGCCGTCTGCAATGAAATACTCAGACAGTCGACCTGTTAGGGTTTATAATCACCTCACAGTAATGCCAATACGTTATTAAGGAATCACAATGATCCAAGAAGTTATCGAAACAAAATTGCACAATGAGTTTTCACCAAGTCATTTAAGCGTGGTGAATGAGAGCTATATGCACAATGTTCCGGCTGGTTCTGAGAGTCATTTTAAAGTGATTGTTGTCAGTGATGTGTTTGAAGGTTTGCGTCTTATTGCTCGTCATCGAGCGGTAAATAAGGCACTTTCAGAAGAGTTAGCCAATAATATCCACGCACTGTCTATTCACACTTATACAAAAGATGAATGGATGAAGCAGCTAGATAGCGTGCCAGACAGTCCAATGTGTATGGGTGGCGGAAAGTAAGAAGGCCTATATACAGAGAAAAGCGCCATGGCGCTTTTTTTGTCGTCAAACTTATGTATTTTTCGTTCTTATATCACCCAAACTGATGTCAAATTGAACGGGCTCAAATACCTACAATGAGTAATGTTTTTATTAACAGTGTTTCAACATAACTAGTAAAATATTAGTTTGTGACAGAGTATTAATCTCTTGTTTAAAACACGATTCAAAAGCCATTTTATCTGTGCGGCTCGTCAAATTTATACATATTTGAGAGGCCATATGCTTCAAATCTCACCAAATAAAGGCTGTATTCAAGTTATTGGTCATGGCATCGAGTTGTCAAAAAATGCTAGAATATCGCACCTGATAAATCTCACATGATTCGTGTGGTGATTTTATTATGAAAATGTTGCGATTTTGGTATCTCAAATTTACCAAAACCGGACACTGTAATGTCGTGTCTAAGGGCGAGTTTAAAACGTCCTGAATTTACGCAATTAAAAGAATCTTTTTCCCGATAAAGTAGTGCAAGTGCGTATGATTACAATAAATAAGGGTTTGGATCTTCCTATCGCAGGAACTCCATCCCAGGTGATTAATGATGGTAAGTCCATCACTAAAGTCGCCTTGCTTGGCGAAGAGTACGTTGGTATGCGTCCTACGATGCATGCTCGCGTTGGTGATGAAGTGAAGAAAGGCCAAGTTCTTTTTGCAGATAAAAAGAACCCAGGTGTTGTATTTACTTCTCCAGCAAGCGGTAAAGTTATTGAAGTGAACCGTGGTGCTAAGCGTGTTCTTCAATCAGTAGTGATTGAAGTAGCAGGCAATGAGCAAATCACGTTCAATAGCTATGAAGCTAGCCAACTAGCAGGTCTTGACCGTGAAACGGTTAAATCTCAGTTAGTTGAGTCTGGCGCATGGACCGCTTTGCGAACTCGTCCGTTCAGCAAGGTTCCAGCCATTGATTCTGAAACTCAGGCTATTTTCGTAACTGCTATGGATACTAATCCGTTGGCAGCTGAGCCAGAATTAATCATTAACGAGCAGTCTGATGCTTTCGTTGCTGGTTTGGATCTTCTTTCAACTCTGACTAACGGTAAAGTGTACGTTTGTAAAAAAGGTACTAGTTTACCTCGTTCAGCTCAGTCTAACGTTGAAGAACATGTTTTTGATGGCCCACACCCTGCAGGTCTTGCAGGCACGCATATGCATTACCTATACCCGGTAAATGCACAAAACGTAGCGTGGAGCATTAACTACCAAGATGTTATCGCATTCGGTAAGCTTTTCCTTACTGGTGAGATTTACTCTGAGCGTGTTGTTTCTCTGGCTGGTCCAGTAGTTAACAACCCACGTCTAGTTCGTACTCAAATTGGTGCTAGCCTTGAAGAGTTAACGGACAGCGAGTTGATGCCAGGTGAAGTTCGCCTGATCTCAGGTTCAGTGTTATCTGGTGTTCACGCTTCAGGTCCACATGCTTACCTTGGCCGTTACCATCAACAGGTTTCGGTTCTTCGTGAAGGTCGTGATAAAGAGCTGTTTGGTTGGGCAATGCCTGGTAAGAACAAGTTCTCTGTTACTCGTTCATTCCTTGGTCACGTGTTTAAAGGTCAGTTGTTCAACATGACAACGACAACAAACGGTAGTGATCGCTCTATGGTTCCAATTGGTAACTACGAGAAAGTAATGCCATTAGATATGGAGCCTACTTTGCTGCTTCGCGATCTATGCGCTGGCGACGTTGATAGTGCACAAGCACTTGGTGCGCTAGAGCTAGATGAAGAAGATTTAGCACTGTGTACCTTTGTATGTCCTGGTAAGTACGAGTACGGTCAGTTACTTCGTGAATGCCTAGATATAATTGTGAAGGAAGGGTAATTTTCATGGGCCTTAAAAAGTTTATTGAAGACATCGAGCATCATTTTGAACCAGGTGGTAAACACGAAACGTGGTTTGCGCTTTACGAAGCTGCAGCAACACTGTTCTACACACCAGGTACAGTTACAAAGAAAAGCTCACATGTCCGTGACAGCGTTGACTTAAAACGTATCATGATCATGGTTTGGCTTGCGGTATTCCCAGCAATGTTCTGGGGTATGTATAACGCAGGTGGTCAAGCTATCGCAGCACTAAACCACATGTATTCAGGTGCAGAGCTGGTTTCTATCATTGATGGTAACTGGCACTACTGGCTAACCGAAATGTTAGGCGCCTCCTTAGGGGCCGATGCAGGTTGGGGCAGTAAGATGCTCTTGGGTGCGACTTACTTCTTACCTATCTACGCAACGGTATTTATCGTTGGTGGTTTCTGGGAAGTACTGTTCTGTATGGTACGTAAACACGAAGTCAACGAAGGTTTCTTTGTTACTTCTATCTTATTTGCGCTTATCGTTCCGCCAACACTTCCTCTATGGCAAGCAGCATTAGGTATTACCTTCGGTGTTGTTGTTGCTAAAGAGATCTTTGGTGGTACGGGTCGTAACTTCCTGAACCCTGCGCTTGCTGGTCGTGCGTTCCTGTTCTTTGCATATCCTGCACAGATTTCAGGTGACGTAGTTTGGACTGCAGCTGACGGTTTCTCTGGTGCAACTGCGCTTAGCCAATGGGCTCAAGACGGTGGTAGTGCACTAATGAATACAGTATCTGGTGAGACGATCACTTGGATGGATGCGTTCATTGGTAACATCCCAGGTTCTATCGGTGAAGTATCAACGCTTGCACTTATGATCGGTGCTGCAATGATTGTATACATGGGCATTGCTTCATGGCGCATCATTGCTGGTGTAATGATTGGTATGATTGCTGTATCAACATTGTTTAACGTGATCGGTTCTGACACTAATGCAATGTTCAGCATGCCTTGGCACTGGCATCTAGTTTTAGGTGGCTTCGCATTTGGTATGTTCTTCATGGCAACAGACCCTGTATCAGCGTCATTTACCAACGGTGGTAAATGGTGGTACGGCATCCTAATCGGCGCAATGTGTGTAATGATTCGTGTAGTTAACCCTGCATACCCAGAAGGCATGATGCTTGCGATTCTATTCGCAAACTTATTTGCTCCTCTGTTTGACCACGTTGTAATCGAGAAGAACATTAAGCGGAGACTAGCGCGCTATGGCAAGTAATAACGATAGCATTAAAAAGACGCTGTTTGTTGTTATCGCATTGAGCCTAGTGTGCTCAATCATCGTTTCAACAGCTGCAGTTGTTCTTAAACCTAAGCAACAAGCTAACGCAGTTCTGGATCAGCAAACTAAGATCCTTGAAGTTGCGGGCATTGAACTTGCAGGTGATATTCCAGCACTGTACGCAGAGAACATCGAACCTCGTTTAGTTGATTTCGCTACTGGCGATTTCGTTGACGGCGATGCTGCTGCATACGACCAACGTAAAGCGGCAAAAGATCCAGCTCAGTCAATCAAGCTTTCAGCTGAAGATGACATCGCTAAGATCATTCGTCGTGCTAACATTGGTACGGTTTACCTAGTGAAAGATGGCGCTGAAACTTCTAAAGTTATCATCCCTGTTCACGGTAACGGTCTATGGTCAATGATGTACGCATTCGTTGCGGTAGAAACTGATGGCAACACAGTTTCTGGTATCACTTACTACGAGCAAGGTGAAACTCCTGGACTTGGTGGTGAAGTTGAGAACCCAACTTGGCGTGCTCAATTCGTTGGTAAGAAGTTATTCGACGACAACCACAAGCCAGCTATCAAGGTAGTTAAAGGTGGTGCTCCTCAAGGTTCTGAGCACGGTGTTGATGGCCTTTCAGGTGCAACACTGACCAGCGTTGGCGTTCAACATACATTTGACTTCTGGTTAGGTGAAATGGGCTTTGGTCCGTTCCTAGCAAAAGTTCGTGATGGAGGTCTGAACTAATGTCTAGTGCAAAAGAAATTAAAAAGAGCATCTTAGCGCCAGTGTTGGATAACAACCCTATCGCGCTACAGGTTCTTGGTGTGTGTTCTGCTCTTGCGGTAACCACTAAGCTAGAAACAGCATTTGTTATGACTATCGCGGTAATGTTTGTTACTGCTCTGTCTAACTTCTTCGTTTCTTTGATCCGTAACCACATTCCTAACAGTGTGCGTATCATCGTTCAGATGGCAATTATCGCATCATTAGTAATCGTGGTAGACCAAGTGCTTAAAGCATACCTATACGATATCTCTAAGCAGCTATCTGTATTTGTAGGCCTAATCATTACTAACTGTATTGTAATGGGTCGTGCTGAAGCATTCGCAATGAAGTCTGCACCAATCCCATCTCTAATCGATGGTATTGGTAACGGTCTTGGTTACGGTTTCGTTCTTATCACTGTTGGTTTCTTCCGTGAGCTTCTAGGCTCTGGCAAACTATTTGGTATGGAAGTACTACCTCTAGTGAGCAACGGTGGTTGGTATCAGCCAAATGGCTTGATGCTTCTAGCACCTTCTGCGTTCTTCCTAATTGGTTTCTTGATTTGGGCAATTCGTGTGTTCAAACCAGAACAAGTAGAAGCGAAGGGGTAAGGTAGTCATGGAACATTATATTAGTCTGCTAGTTAAATCGATTTTCATCGAAAACATGGCGCTTTCTTTCTTCCTAGGTATGTGTACATTCCTAGCGGTATCTAAGAAAGTTAAAACTTCTTTTGGTCTTGGTGTTGCGGTAGTTGTAGTACTTACAATCGCTGTTCCTGTAAACAACCTTGTTTACACACACATCCTAAAAGAAAACGCGCTTGTTGAAGGTGTCGATTTAAGTTTCCTTAACTTCATCGCATTCATCGGTGTTATCGCGGCACTTGTACAAATCCTAGAGATGGTTTTAGACCGTTTCTTCCCACCTTTGTACAACGCACTAGGTATCTTCCTTCCACTGATCACAGTTAACTGTGCAATCTTTGGTGGTGTATCTTTCATGGTAACTCGTGACTACAACTTTGCTGAGTCTGTTGTTTACGGCTTCGGTTCTGGTGTGGGTTGGATGTTAGCTATCGTTGCTCTTGCGGGTATCCGTGAGAAGATGAAGTACTCTGACGTACCTCCAGGTCTACGTGGCCTTGGTATCACGTTCATTACTGTTGGTTTGATGGCGTTAGGCTTTATGTCTTTCTCTGGTGTTCAACTGTAGGGTAAGCACCCAGTAATAAGGAATAACAAATGCAAAGCATTATTCTTGGCGTAGCGATGTTTACCATTATTGTACTGGCTCTAGTTCTAGTGATTCTTTTCGCTAAGTCTAAGTTAGTACCATCAGGTGACATCACTATTTCAGTAAACGGCGACCCTGAAAAGGCGATCGTTACTCAACCTGGTAGCAAGCTACTTGGTGCCCTAGCTGGCGCTGGTATCTTCGTATCTTCTGCTTGTGGTGGCGGTGGCTCTTGTGGTCAGTGTCGTGTAAAAGTTAAGTCTGGTGGTGGCGACATCTTACCTACTGAACTTGATCACATCACAAAAGGTGAAGCTCGCGAAGGCGAACGTCTTGCATGTCAAGTTGCTATGAAAACTGACATGGAGATTGAACTAGACGAAGATATCTTTGGTGTTAAAAAGTGGGAATGTACTGTTATCTCGAATAACAATGAAGCTACTTTCATCAAAGAATTGGCTCTAGCAATCCCTGAAGGTGAAGAGGTTCCGTTCCGCGCAGGTGGTTATATTCAGATTGAAGCTGAACCACATCACGTGAAATACGCAGATTACGATATTCCTGAGGAATACCGTGGTGACTGGGATAAGTTCAACTTGTTCCGTTACGAGTCTATCGTTAAAGAGCATTCGATCCGTGCTTACTCTATGGCTTCATACCCAGAAGAGAAAGGCATCATCAAGCTTAACGTGCGTATCGCAACTCCGCCGCCAAATAACCCTGATGTAGCTCCTGGTGTGATGTCTTCATACATCTGGTCTCTTAAAGAAGGCGACAAATGTACTATTTCTGGTCCATTTGGTGAGTTCTTTGCTAAAGACACAGACAATGAAATGGTATTCATCGGTGGTGGTGCAGGTATGGCGCCAATGCGTTCACACATCTTCGACCAACTTAAGCGTCTTAACTCTACTCGTAAGATGTCTTACTGGTATGGTGCACGTTCTAAGCGTGAGATGTTCTACATTGAAGATTTCGACGGCCTAGCGGCTGCAAACGAAAACTTCGTGTGGCACTGTGCACTGTCTGATCCTCAACCAGAGGACAACTGGGACGGTTACACAGGTTTCATCCATAACGTATTGTACGAAAACTACCTGAAGGATCATGAAGCTCCTGAAGATTGTGAGTACTACATGTGTGGTCCACCAATGATGAATGCTGCTGTTATCGGCATGCTTAAAGATCTTGGTGTAGAAGATGAAAACATCCTACTAGATGACTTTGGTGGTTAATCCATTTAAGTGATTGATATTATGGCTGACTCCTACGAGTCAGCCATTTGTTTTTCTAAGATAGCTTTTGACAATACAACGGCTTATATAAGAAAGAGTAAGGTGTTAAAAATACCTATTTATTCTCTTATTTTTCCTTATATAAATCCTCAACATTAAATAGGAGTAAGCAAGTGAGAATTTGGCTTGTTGCATTAACTTCTTTGATTTTTCTTGCTGGCTGTGAGCAGCCAAGAGAGCAAGTGCATTTAAGTGGCCCAACAATGGGCACCAGTTATAACATTAAGTATATCAATGGTGATGAGTTTCCTGAGTCAAATGAAGTTCATACCGAGATCGATCGTCTGCTTGAAGAAGTGAACGATCAAATGTCGACTTACCGTGAGGACTCTGAGCTGAGCCGTTTTAATCAACATCGTGGTGCTGACGCTTTCGAAGTTTCTGAACAAACTGCTCTTGTAGTGAAAGAAGCAATTCGTTTGAACGGTCTTACTGAAGGCGCGTTGGATGTTACTGTAGGTCCTCTGGTTAATCTGTGGGGTTTTGGCCCTGAAGCTCGCCCTGAAGTAGTACCAACAGATGAAGAATTAGCGGCTCGCAAGGCAAAGGTTGGTATTCATCATCTTAGCGTTGAAGGCAATAAACTGAAAAAAGACTTACCAAACTTGTATGTTGATCTTTCAACTATTGCAAAAGGTTGGGGCGTTGATGTTGTTGCAGATTATCTGGATTCAATTGGCATTCACAACTATATGGTAGAAGTGGGCGGGGAAATCCGCTTGAAGGGTTTAAATCGCGAAAGTGTAGGCTGGCGTATCGCTATCGAAAAACCAAGCGTTGAAGAGCGTAACATCCAAGAGATTATTGAACCAGGTGATATGGCGATCGCGACATCTGGTGATTACCGTAACTATTTTGAGCGTGATGGTGTGCGTTACTCTCACATCATTAACCCAGAAACAGGAAAGCCTCTTCACCATAAAGTGGTTTCTGTGACAGTTTTAAACCCGTCTTCAATGACTGCAGACGGCTTATCTACTGGCTTAATGGTCTTAGGTGAGGTTAAAGGAATGGAAGTCGCAAACCAACATGACATCCCAGCATTCATGGTGGTAAAAACAGCAGATGGCTTTAAAGAAATTGCTTCTGAAGCATTTAAGCCATACTTAGGTAAATAAGGTAAGCGAGAGAATTATGAATACATTTCTGATTACATTTGGTGTTTTTCTTGCCGTAATCACAGCAATGTCTATTGGCTATATAGTCCAAAAGAAAGTTGTGAAAGGCAGCTGTGGTGGCTTAGGTGCTGTTGGTATCGATAAAGTATGTAACTGCCCAGAACCTTGTGATGCGCGTAAGAAACGTGAAGCGCGCGAAGCATACCGTGAAGAAAAACTGGCTGAACGCCAACAAAAAGAAGCGTCTTGGAATAAAGACCGTATTGCTTAATTTGCGATATTGATTCTGGAGCTGGTGTCACCGAGCTCCTTAAAATGCAAAGAGCTCAAGGCCAATGGTCTTGAGCTCTTTTGTTTTGGTTTAGTCAGTTTAGTTGCGATTTTTCAATTTGTTGGTTGTTGCGAGCGAATATGAGCTGGTTTCTACCTTGCTCTTTTGCGGTATACAACAATTCATCTGCGGCTTTGATTTGTTCATCCAAACTGCCAACCAAGTCAGTAACACCGATACTCATGGTTACTTTAATCGATTGTGAATCATGCATTACGTTTTGGCTTTGTATCGCAACCCTCATTAATTCTAACTTCTCGACAAAGGCCTCAAATGGGCCACATGATTGAATACAAAACTCTTCACCACCGAAACGAACCGCTACGTCATCTTTAAAGTGGTCTTTGATGATCTTTCCTACTTCAATCAGCACTGCATCGCCACCGTCATGGCCGTAGGTATCGTTCACTTTCTTGAAGAAGTCGATATCCATCATCGCGATGCTTCGTTGCTCGCAACCTTTACATGTTTGATTGAATAGGTAACGACGATTCCAAAGGCCAGTTAAGGCATCTTCGTTGGCATGTCGAAATAGCTCGTTGGTCGCTTCTTTCATATCTAGCAACTGATGGATACGACAGAAAAACTCTTCTTGGTTAAAGGGCTTATAAAGGAAGTCGTTCGCGCCAGCTTTGAGGAAGCGTGCTGTCATGGTGCGGTCATCACTGCCAGATAGACCTAGAATCGCGAGTTGATTACGGTCGTGGTGAACTCGAATATCGCGGGTCATCGAAATACCATCTTTGTTTGGCATATCGTGATCAGTAACGACAAAAGTAATATCAGGATCGTTTTGGAGAAGCTTTAGTGCTTGTTCTCCGTCTTCGGCCTGGACCGTTTGAATGTATTGATGTTCTAAAAGTTGCACGATATACCGACGAACCACAGTTGAGTCATCTACGACCAGAGCTTTGTGATGTCGATTATTCGAGATTCTTTTGACGAGAGGGAGTAAATAACTTACCGATGACATGCTGTCTTTGAGGATGTAATCAAGCACACCTTTAGCGAGCACCTGCTCTCGAAGTGTGTTGTTGAACATGCCAGTGAGCACTATGATCTTTTGTTGGTAGCCAAGTACTAAATCAATGATCTCGCCATCTTGACCGTCGGGTAAGCAGTAATCTAATACCGCACACAAGAAGTCTGTCTCTTGCTCTAAGATAGCTTTCGCTTGTGCCACTGATTCGGCTAACTTTACGTCATAGCCATCGTTCTTAAGTTGTTGGTAAAGGTAGTTTCTGAATGCACGGCTATCTTCTACCACTAGTATTTTTTCACTCAAAAGCGATCCCTACTTATAGACTAAATACTCGTTAACAATACTATCAGAATTGTAGGTGGCTATTGAAGTGAAACCTGTTGAGCTGGACTCTATATCATTTTAAATTTGAGAATAATTGATTATACTGTTCATAGATACAGTTGTAAGGTTGAGTTATTTCTAGATGCGTAGTGCGGACCAAGAGAAAGTGAGAAAAATAATCCATGTTGATATGGATTGTTTTTAAACTTGAGGGTGTTAATTTATAATAAAATTTGTAAGTGTTTTTATTGTCTACTACCTTTTACTTATGGGTGGTAACTGTATGGTAAAAACGTATGCAAAGAATAAATGACAAAATTCATAACCAACACTGGATTTATCTTGATGATAACGATGTGCCACTTCTGTTACCTTGCCTTTATAATCGCTATACCAATTTGAATGGGCTGTCTGTTGTCCATGAAAAGCTAAAGAACCCTCAGACTGAACAATATGATTTCCAATTTAAAGAGGTTGAAATTGGTGAAGACGCTCAATATGTCCGAGGTGAGAAATTGGGCGTTTTTCTTGAGTGGTTAGAAGATTATACCAAAGGTTCAGTTCACCCTTTACTTACACTCGATAACCACACTGCTCTTCCTGCTGAATATATGAATACATTCATTAATGACCATCTAATACAAGCTATGGAAGCTAGTGAAATTGTTGTTAATCGAGCGGTGATGTCGCTAACTAGTTATTACAATTGGCTCTCTTACTTCTTTGACATGCCATATAAGAAAATCTTCATCTATTCAGAAAATAGAGAGTTAGTTCGCTCAAATAGCAAATCAAAACTCATCATAAAATATCTCCTTCCAGCGACAAGAGAATTGTTGTACAGCAACACTAAAACTATTTTGGAAGAGGTTGTTTTGCGTAATGGTGGAGAACTTGGTTGTAGAACCAAAGAGAACCAAGGGTTTTACGTAGATGATTTTAAAGCTGACGGCTCTACTCAAAAAGGTTTGTTGACTCTTTTTAAAGATATGGTGGACAACCCAGATAAAGAGGAGTTCGAATACCATCTAGCTTCTTTTCACGCAAAATATGGTTCAAAAAGAAAGCTTTATATTAAGCGCAACCACCTTGCGTTAATGAAGCGATATTATGATTTGGAGCGACCTGAAACTGAGTGTAATCAGCTTTTAGTATCAAACTCAACCAATAGTAGCCGAGGTAGAGCTGTATCCGAGCGATTTGGAAGCGATGTTTTTGCTGATGTATTGGAGAAAGTTCGACAATTAATGCAAGGGAGTCCAGAGGCTTATTTGGGTTATCAAGATCTGGACAAGGCATTAAGTTACCATCATTTAAGACACTCATTTGGCACTGATATTTTTTATGAAGGCTGCCAAAAAGCAAAGAAAAATTACGAATCAATCACCACCGAATCAGCGGTGTATATTGAAACCGCAAGGCGTTTGGGACACAAGGTAGATAGCAAGTATTCAAACCAAACCACCAAAGTTTACATTCATGCGTGTGGTCAGAGGGAGCAGTTACTAAAAGAGGTGGTCCATGGATAATTTAGAGACGCTTTCAAGCGCTGAGATAGAAAAGGCACTATCTAGAGACTTTAAAAAAAAACAACCAGTTGCTTCACTAGAGTTACCATTCTCAGTTAGATCAATTTCTATCCCTAAAACAGAGCACCGCACTGCTGCTTACACTCTATCCATGACCGATACTGAGGATGTCGATAAAACGATTATCTATAAGGCGGTGATTGCGGCTTATAACTACGTTTTTTTTGATAAAAGTGCTCGGATTTCTACAAGTAGTCTATTTGCGATTACTGCTAAACCATTCATTGCATGGCTTAATACCCACAATATTGAAAATCGCTACGAAATACTAAAACTTTACGAAACCGACCGCATGGATGAGCTAGATAATCATGGTGGTCAAAGCCCATTAGCTTCATTAAAAACTGTATTGGGTTATGGCATTGAGTCTGAATCATTAAGAAAAGAATTAAGTAGTGATGAGTATGCTTATCTCATTGAACTTCGTAAAACAAAACACACCCCTAACCTGAATAGGTCTCAAAAATCCATAGCCAGTTATTTTGGTGCATTAGACTGGTTAAGAAGAGACGATATTGGTATTGGAAGTGATATTTATTCTGCTCTCGCTTCCCCAAAACTGGCGGTGAATTCATTAAGCTTGACCTCTGCTACTGTCATTCTTGAACTGAAAACCTATAAAGATGAACTACAAACGCTGATTAGGAGTATTAAACCGCAATTAAGTCCTTGGTTAGTTATTGAATCGAAAGATAAAACTCATGTGAAGTGTAAAGCAGTCGGTAATATCATCTATTTGATGCTGTCTATTTATCACAAGCAAGATAACCCATCGAACGCACTTAAAGCAGCTTTGAGGACTTTCATTCTTTTTAATTCAAGTAGTTTAGCTGCGTACAGTACTATTTCTTCTGCATTAAAGAGTCAGGAAGAGTGTGATAGCCTTTTTCTGAATAAAGTACGTGAGAAGGAGAAAGTTAATGCGAATTTCACAAACTTTCATTTTTCTTCATTGCTAGATGGCTCCGTTTTCTCTATCGAATGGATAAAGAGGGTCTTAAAGGATGACTCATCAAAAGCATTGACTAATGTAGAGGAGTTAATGTTCGCTTGGTTGATGGCAAGCTTAACGGTGCAGCCATATGACATACCCAAACTAAGGCACTCTGATTTTAGATTGATGAAAGTTGGCGGGAGAGTGGTCGATATTGAGTGTGAGTATTTTAAGGGTCGGGCTAAAGTGTTTCATACAACCCGTTCTTTATCTACACGAACACCAGAAGGTAAGGCGCTTTTAACGCTACTAGAACAGCAAGATGAAGGCTTACCTTTCTTTGTTAACCAACTCTTGGTAATTAGTAACAACACCACCTCACTTTTAGGTGCTTTTAATGCACTGCTTCAAATAAGCGATTTATCAGAAAAACTCAGGGCAGCACACGAAAAACAGCAGTTACCTAATTTAATTCCTCAAGCATTTTGTGCCCTGATATCCCACGGTATCCATCCTGAAAATGTTGTATCGAACCCCAAAAAAATAACGATAGGAGAGAAACGTAAGTTAGTTGCTCAATCACAATCACCTTGTCAGAGATCTATTATTGGTCTTCAAGCTATTAAAAATAGTGCGGTTCATGCAGTTAGTGACCCATACACCTTGAATTATCTCATTAACCGTAATTCTCACTCGAACCAAACTGAGAAAGTAAGCTACTTAACTGAAAAGAATGAAGAATGGATGAATAGCTCTGGTCGAATCACTCGTGAGGTGATGCAGGATTTGATTCATAATGTTTTCAACTTAAATTTTAAGCCTGAGAATGAAAAGCAAGTTGCAGCCTTTAATAGTGAGTTCATGGCGGTCACAGATTTGATTGCATATAAGCATGAGGAGATGAATTCAAGGCTTCGAGTTGTGACAGGGCAAGAGAAAGGGCGTATCGATGAAGTGGGCGTAATGGCGTTGAGTGACCAAAAAGAAAACGAAGTGTTAGAGCCAATCTATGTTTCAGACAACCCTATTACTGTTTTGAAGATGCACAATTACCTCCATGAATTCAAAAAGAATTATAAGAAGCTCCTTTCTCATAATCCTGATCACTTATTTAAAACCGTGATACCGACTGTGGAATGGCTAGAAGACACCCTACCTAAGATGAGTAAAGCGTCACAGCGTAAAGGTAGGGAGCAGTTTGACTTAATGATAAAAAATGGCGTGGTAATGAGCGTCTTTCATTCGATGTAAGGGAAAACTATGGCAGTAACAGTATTAAAAAGTCCAATTGATAGTTTTTGGTATGACCAGAATTTAAAGTTGACCGCTAACCCATTTTTCATAAGTGATAAAGACGATATTTATTCTGACACTTGGCACTTCAAAGCTAAACAAAATGGCAGCACCACAACGTTAGATTTCTCATGGTTTGATCTTCCTGTTTTTAACCATGAATCCATATCAACCTATTTAAAAGATGGGTATGACTCCCCTCTAGATGCGAAGGAGTATGCAAAATTAGTATGTCTGAGTGTTATCAGTCCTACGAGTGTTGAATACGCTCTTCCTGCTTATCAAATGATGTTGCACCTTTTCGCCTTTCTTAAAGAGAATAGTGAAACAAGCCTTACTGCATCGTTATTGGAATCTTTTTGGACATCGTTTATGGCGAGAACGGTCAACCAGTATGGATTTGTGAACCGTATATCTACGCCTTCTTATCGAGGGTCACTAGCACCATTTCGGTTTCATACAATAAGAAACAATCTCAAAGCTCTGGGTGTGGTTGGTGTTATTGATTTCTCTCTAACACAAAAGAAAATAGATAAAAGCTTAGATGAAATTTGTCAATCACAATACAGCACAACGCTCTCTGAGTTTAAAAAAGGCGGTAGCTTGAACTTTCTTGGGCTTGAGTTGGGGCAGTATTACGTTGACTATCTTAAACAGGTTTATCAAAACGACTTTCTGTACACCACCGTATGTAGGTTGGTATTTGAGAGTATCGGCACTAAATATGGGATGAAGAGTTTAGATAGTAGTCCATCGAATTCCCTTCGTGAAGTCATGCTTACAGCAGTATTAGAGAGTGTTGAATACAAGTCGACAGCCCATAGGGCAGGGGTTAACTTTAATGCTCTTACAGTGGAAGTGAAAGATGCGCTCTTTGAAGAGTACTCGAAGCGATTTGAATTGGTAACGTCTTTAAAAGACCAATCCATTGAAGCGTTAGTTATTGAGTTAGGATTATCCTCTCGAAGTGATTCAGTGGAGTTAATTCGAATATTAATGCTGCAAAAATACTTAGGTTTGGAGGGACATAAGACCCCGAATGAGGTATGGCAGGGCTACTTGCTTTCATTAGATAAAACCTTTTTAGAAGCTGAATCGTTAAGCCAATTATCCGTAGATGATGTGTACGGAAAAATGCAAGCAATTGTATCTGAAAAAATATTGGGGAGAGGGCAGTTTCTTACTGATATTGGCGCTTGGGCAAATAAACAATTGTCTAATTCAGAGTTAAAAACGTATGAAAGCTTTAAAGCAATTTTGAATATTCCACTTTATGCGATGGCTAACCTTGTTGTGGCTTGGACAGGCTACCGACAATCGGAGTTTGGTTTTCCATTGAAGTCCATACAGTCTGAAGCAAACTTGGATATTCTCGACAATGCTCATGTGCCATTTCGCTTTAAGCTTAAATGGCTAGTCCCTAAAACGGGCGGCTCTACCAAAATTAATCGAGAAGTTACCTCTCAATGTTATCAAGTTGCTGCGCAATTAAATGAGGTGTTTGGGCATGAAGGTGATGATCCGTGCCTGTATTCTTATGCAGGAAACGCTAAAAAAGAGAGAGTTAACCAATCAGAAGCATACATTGAAAATAGAGTGAAAGCCAATTGGGCAGGCTTTGTCAGAGCGTACCAGCCTTTTAATGATGTGATTAAGCTCGATATCTTAAATAGTAAACACACTGCTCAGTTTACGGTTGATGAGCAAAAAGAATTAGAATTTCTGTCAGCCAAATATAGTATTGGCAGTGCTCGTTATAAGAACTTGCTTTCTTGTGCTCAAGAGGTGAAAAAAGATTGGCTGAGACTGTCTTGCTCATCATTTAATGGCGATAAAGCTCAAAAAGCACTGAAAGCCTCTCTTGTTGAATTCTCTAAAGGTGAGCCTCTTGTAAATACAAAGCATCAAGAAGTCATCGAAACTTATCTTTCCGATGAAACTAAAGTACTACTAACTAGTGGCTCAGTGGATTTGAATGATAAGAAAACAATGATGGATATTTTCTCTGAGTTATTAGAAGGTGTGCGCTATCCTTCTCCTCACGCTTTTCGTCACATATGGGCTGAGTCCGTTCTCACTCGTTACCAGGGCGATGTGGGCGCGGTCATTCGCCATCAGTTTGCACACCTAGATAACTCTTTTTTTATGGCATATCTAAGAGATAAAGATGCTAGAGGGCTAATGCAATCAGCGAAGCAGCGTTACCTAAACTCACTGGTTGAGTTGCTGATTATCGAATCAGAACAAGTCGGTGAAAAATACGTAGGTGGTATGGCGCAGTTTGTCAAAAAAGCGACATCGTTAACTCAAGTAAAAAACAAAAGTGAAATGCGAGCATTGAGAGAAGCATTAGGTGGTCGTATCATTGATATTCAGGTGAATACTTTCGCTACCTGTATTCCTCGTGATGGTGCGGATTCTAGAGCAAAATGTTCGAAAATGGGGTCCTTAAACCCACAAGATGCCAAACCTGAGTTTTGTCTGAATTGTACTAACGCTCTTATCACTGAGGGTAATATCAAGGGGATATGGCAAGTCATTCAACCTATGGTGAAAGAGGCATTGCAGGAGCACGCTTTTGGCTTCTTGTTGGAAGCGCACTTGCCAACACTTAAATCAAGTTGGAAGCGCATTAAAGAGCTTAGAAACAAAGGGAACGCTACCAAGGTTGGCCCTATTTTAGCTGCAATTAAAAAAGCAATTGACGCAATAGAAAGCAAGATTACGGAAGAGGAAGCATTGTATGCATAATGAATTTGATTTAGATGAACTCATGTCAGATGAGTTTATGGGTTCGTTAGATGATACCTCAACCGAGCAAAAACAAAGTGAACAACCTTCATGGGTAGTTAGCGACTCAGAGCATACTACTCATAAGGCTTACATTGCCATTCTTGATTTAAAGAAAGAAGCTGAAGAAGCAATTTCAAGCTTTGGTGAGGTAGCAACTAATAAAACTAAGAAGTTCTATCAAATTAAAAAGTCTAACGTCGCCAAAACCGTTGGTCGGTCAGCACAAAGTATTTTTAATGCATCCTCATTCAGTAAAGACATTGAAGCCTTCTTTGATGATGTTAATCAAGAACTCTTAGAGATGCATGAGCTTGAGCAAAAGAAGCAATTAAAAAGAAAGAAAACGGGCATTAGAGTTAATAAAAAAGAAGTTATTGTTCAAAGCCACCAATCTTTAGAAAAAAAGTACAACGAACTTAAAGCTCGAAGTGTCAAAGAAACATTGGATTTAGCCGTTGCCAGGATGCCTTTGGATTTGAAAGCAAAAATGGGACTTATGTAAGTTGTAAGCCGTTTAAAGTGTACTAATTCAGACCTGAACTGACAGTTACCCACTTTAGACTCGGTGCCTGTCAGATTATATCTGGGCTAAATTCTTTTCAGCCCAGATTGATTTTCCATCCTCTAATGTCTCTATTGGCGTTCTGCCACAGCACATTTTTCCTTGATGGATACGATGATTGTTGTAGTCCATCCATTCGTCCAGATCTTTCTGTAACTCTTCTATCGAACCATACAGTTTCTTTCTGAATGTGACTTGGTTGAACTCATTCAATATGGTCTTGTGGAAGCGTTTGCAGATACCATTTGTCTGCGGTGACATCGCTTTCGTTTTCGTGTGGTCGATATCATTGATGGCTAGATAGAGTTGGTAATCATGCTGATCAACACGACCACAGTATTCAGTGCCTCGGTCAGTCAAGGTTCTCAACATTGGCAGCTTATGATTCTCGAAGAACGACAGAACCTTGTCATTCAACATATCTGTTGCCGTTATTGGTGTTTTTGTCGTGTAGATCTTTGCGAATGCTATTTTGCTGTAGGTATCAACGAACGTCTGCTGATAGATACGCCCAACACCTTTAAGGTTGCCAACATAGAATGTGTCTTGAGAGAGCCTAGATAGCCTGGGTGTGCTGTTTCTATCTCACCACAAGCTTCATCATCATGTTTCTTGCGTTCTAGAGCAGCGACTTGCTCTTCCGTTAGAATAATACCGTTCTCAGCAACTTGCTTTTCTAAGGCAATGAGGCGTTTTTTGAAGTTTTCTAGGTCGTTGCGAAGCCAGATTGAGCGCACGCCACTTGGAGAGATAAAGACCCCCAGTTTACGCAGTTCGTTGCTTGTTCTAACTTGTCCATGAGTAGGGAAGTCGATGGCGTATTTTAGGACGGCTTGTTCAGTTTCACTATTGTCGGAGGACAATAAAGATTGTTCAGTTTCAATAAAGTTTGATCGCTTTTGGGCGACATCAAGTCAGGCGGGATAGGTAAGCTAAAACACTTTTGCCCCAAAACGTATATGGAATCCACGTATTTACAAAGTGATTTTGGCAATAAAAGTTAAGATGCGGTCGTATATTCGGCTTCTTATTGAAGGCGCTACCTTCTAGCCTTTGATGTTTTGCGCACCTACTGTCCTCATCGAGTTATCAGCCTCTTAAAGCGTCACATTTTGGTCAGGTTTTCAGTAGGTTGGTCTTACCTTTTATGCATCATCATTTTGTAAAATTTTAGAATTTGTTAGTGCTTAATTAGTGAGTAATACTGGTTTATATTCAGTCTCATACCGAAGCATCGCCCATGCAGTCCGTACCACTTTGTTAGCCAGTGCAATGCAGGCCTTCTTGAAGCCGATACGATCTATGATGCTCCTCAACCAAGCGTCCTTCTGAGTCTTCGGTTTTTCGGGTAGTCGTCCAACGTAAGACATTGCGCCAAGATAAAGAAGCGAGCGTAGCTCCTTCACACCACCGCATTTATCGATCCCAATCATAAACACTTTGCCACCTGAGCTGTGCTGTTTAGGTGTAAGACCAACAAACGCTGAAGCTTGTCTTCCATTCTTGAACTGCTTTCCATCACCAAGAGTTGTATAGAGCATCGCAGCAGTTGTTTCACCAACACCTTCAATGTCCATTAATCGTTGGCACGGTTCTATCTGACGGGTTAAAGCATTTTTCTCTTTTTCGAATGCGATGAGTTTTGCTTTAAGTTCTTTATATTGCTCCCACAGCATCGACAGAACGGATACGACATTGGCGGGTATTGATGTATCGCCATCAAGCACTGTTTGAACCGACGCTTTTAAGCCTTTTTCACCTCTAGGGTTTGCTATCCCGTAGCCCAAAATTGTCCCTCTAATGTGAAGCGCTAGAGAAACAACACTACGAGATAAGAATCTACGGCTAGTTTCTAAAGAATGCATCGATTGTTGTTCAAGTGACTTGGGGCGACTGAACTTAATTCCTATCTGGATAGCTGCATTAGCAATTGCTAGTGCATCATTATGATCGGTTTTATGACCCTCTAAGTAACCTTTTACTTTCTTTGGGTTAATGATCCGCACTTCATGTCCGTACTTTTCTGCCAGTTGTCCCCAATAATGGCAACCACAACATCCCTCCATAGCAACAATTGAGGGCTTTGCTTTAGCAAGAAACTCTTTCATTTTTTGCCGACTAAGAGGTCTATTAGACAGCATTTCACCATGAATACTGATATGACACACTTGAAGAACATTTTTTGCTAAATCGATAGCGATAACATTATTCGTCAACATATTGGAACCCTCGAATTTTCGTGACTCTGCTAAGTGTAGATTGGCAGAGAGGGAGTGGATTCCATACATCATGCTAGCAACAGGTAAGAAATCCTTACCTGTTGACTCATCTTTGCCCATCATTGAGCCAGTTCTTTACTGGCTCACCTTTGCCCCAAATAAGATACGAACGCTAGATTATCAGCTCCCCAAAGCACAATTTGAGTTACTTTTAGTTATTCTAAAAATGTGGAAATAGAGTCAGACAATACCGCTACCAAAACGGCCTACACTTTGTAATTGTTTGAATTGAAGAGATTTATTCATCTTTTCTGTAAATAATGTTACTTTGTCTTGTTTTTTCAATGCATTAGCATGTAATAGTTTCTGTACGTTAAATTTTGGATAGTAGCTAATTTAGCAGATGTCCAAAAATTGTTTGCGGAACAGAACCAATGACTTTTCCGTCTATTCCAGAAATCAACGATAATTTGGATAAAGCCATCAATCGTTCTAAAGCAGATTTGAATTAAGTCAACGACGCATGGAGTAGCAACACACTCTGCTCTCCGCTGGGGTCGCGCTAAGCATCCTAGTGAACAATGAGAAGCACAAAGGAATACCAACTCACATGAATCCTCCAATCAAAAGCACTCAGTTAACCCGTCTTGGGTATGAATATCAGGACCTAGTATGTATAAGGATATTGGTTAACTGGTATCACGATAGGGATAAATATCAGTGGGTAAAAGTAGAAAGTACCTCATTACCTGACGCAAAGGTATCCAGCTTAGATGATGTTATTGCTCTTCGAGCAGACGGAAAATACGAGCTAACCCAGGTTAAGTTCACAATTGATGCGAATAGAGAAGATCTTACACTTAGTTTTGATTGGCTAACGTATCGTACAGGGAATGGCACTTCTCTAATTCAAAAGTGGTTCAAAGACTTAACTGAAGCGGTTAAGAATAGTCAACTGGGAAAAGCCGAGCTAATAACAAATAGAAGGCCGGACACTGAAGTTTCTGCATGCTTGAAAAATGGAATGATCGACCTTCGCAGTATTCCAAATGAGCACCTAAAGATTATTGAATCCCAGTTAGGTGGAAAGGCCGAGGCTGAGGAGTTCTTCAACAATTTCAACTTTATACATAGCCAACCAACGATTGATAATCTAGAGAATCAGCTTCATGACTCTTTAGTTCCAGACCATACTAACGAAGAGGGCTGGCACAGATTTTTAACCAAAGTAAAGAGATGGGCTACTAGAAAAGGAGAGCCTTCGGCTGATGGATGCATAAGGTTTGAGGACTTACACAGCTTATTGAGTCTAGGAGTCAGCCGGGATCTCTCTCAGTATTTTGATATACCTGAAAAATACCTCCCCCCAACAATGAATTTTCATCAAGATGTTACTAATAAGCTAGATACGGGGGGAGCTTGGGTTGTGTCGGGCGCTCCTGGTATGGGAAAAAGCACCTACCTCTCCTATTTGTATGAAAATCTACAGGCTAAGAATGTTGCTGCAGTGCGACATCATTATTCACTGGGCCTTCAAAGTCTGGACGATAGGATTTCTTTCTTTAACGCCGCATCATCAATTATTAAGCAAATCAAAAACTCCCCAATGATTTCGTGGGTTGGGCTAGATGAATCACCAGAGAATATAGATAAGTGGCTAGTTCGTGTAGGAGAGGAGGCAAGCAAAAAAGGGAAAAAATTTATACTAATTGTGGATGGATTGGACCATGTATGGAGAGAGAGGTCTGATATATCTCAATTAGAACATTTAATAAATAGAATTCTACCAGTTCCAGAAGGCGTAACAATTGTCTTTGGAACTCAGCCGGTCAGTAGCTCTAAGTTGCCTAACAGGTTGCTAAGCAATTGCCCTGTCGAAGGTGATCGGTGGTTGGATATCCCTTATATGGATTTGTCTGCAATTGGGTCATGGCTTGAAGGCTTACGTGATTCCGGTGTCGCCAATATTGGAGGAAGCACATCTGTAAGCTCTATTCCTGAAATAGCTCTAGCATTACAACAGATTTCAAGCGGATATCCTTTGCATGTGATTTATTCGTTGCGTACATTGTTAGCTAAAGAAAAGAATGTGTCCGTTTATGATATCGAGAAGCTGGATAAGTGTCCGGATGGTGATATTAACACTTACTACTGGAATATTTGGGCAAACCTCTCGGAACTAGCTAAGGAAATTCTATACTTAATGGCTGTGACAGAATTTCCATGGCCAGATAAAAATAGCTTTGCAAAATGTTTTGAAGGGACACAAACATTTTTAGAGGCGTATAAAGAAATTGAGCATTTGGTGGAACACCGCCGGAGCGGTGTGTTTCCGTTTCACGGAAGCCTATTAGTAAATATCCAGAAGCGGAAAGAATTTGAAGGCGCTAAAAGAAGGCTATATCCGGTTGTAAGTAATTGGCTTAGCAACGACGCTCCATCATTTTGGAGGTGGGCCTGGGATTGGATTGTACAATCGGAAATGAAAAACATTGATCCGCTGCTTAAAGGTGTTACTAAAGAGTGGGTTATAAATTCGTTATGCGATGGGTATCCGTTGGGGCATATCGAACATATTATCTCTAGTGCTGAAAAAGTAGCTTTTTCTAATAAAAATTATACTCGCCTAGTTGATTTGCGTCTGATGAAAACTAGGTTTATCAATGGTCCTGAATATCAGGTTCAGGATTTTTCAGAATTTTCTCGCTCGGCTATGAAGCATTCTGATGATGAATATGGATTGCTTTGGAAATCGGACAATATAAGAACATTAGATATCGAGGATATCGTCGCTGTTGCATCACTCTGTAGGAAAAAGTATCCAGAAGTTGTAGAGAACTGCTATCAAGAACTATACAAAAGGGCAGTATTTTACGCGAATATATATGAAGGAACTGAAAATAAATTTAGCTTAACAGTTGATTCGTTAATTCAAGTTTTGTGTGATTGTGATGACCCAGATGTGGGCAGAGTTATTGATTTAATTGACCGGATTACCCCTAA
Organism: Vibrio sp. R78045; assembly: GCF_042466085.1. Taxonomy (NCBI): domain Bacteria; kingdom Pseudomonadati; phylum Pseudomonadota; class Gammaproteobacteria; order Vibrionales; family Vibrionaceae; genus Vibrio; species Vibrio sp. R78045. Next base: position 1,061,358 of record NZ_JAXHBS010000018.1, on the reverse strand, counting down.
AGATGGTTTGTATGAAATGCTATTTTCATCCTTGTTAAGAAGCGATAATTCAGAATATATTTTTGATATTGACTACTTTAATCTCCCTGAAGAAAGCAAACCGATTTTTTTAGAATACTCTATAACTGCCGCTTGTATTTCAGGTATTGATCTATCTAGCAGAGATTATCGAGATGAGGTATTAGCTTCTTCGTTTGGTGTGTCTTATTATTTATTAAAAGATCAGCTACCAGTACATAAGAATTTTATTGGTCCGGTATATTTTAGGCATAGGGATGTGTCAGAAAGTGAGTTGCTTGATTTCTTCTTTCATACATTGAATGATCATTTGGCTTTTGATGTATTAACTTTAGATAAAGAAATTTTAAAACTCCAAATCGATGATAATTATGACTTTTCGATTTGGTTTGGCTTTTATATTGCAGGTGTGAATACAGCGAAGTTAATCCGTAACGGCGAAAAGTTAAACCCTTTAGATATCTACAAGTATATAGAAAGTTCGGGTTGCAAAAAGCATATTGGGTACGATTATGAACTTCATTCTAAAACATTATCTGTAATACATGCCATTCCTAATGCATGCATCAAAATTGCTTTATTGCTGAAAGAAAAAAATCTTTTTGAAAATATTGATAAGAAATATCTTGATGAGGTTCAAGACTATTCGTGGTGGAGTCCAGTCGTTTTCTTTCAAAAGTCAGTAAAACAGTCTTTCGTTCCTGTCGATAATGATAGTGCTAATAATTACTGGTGTGATTCTTTAAATGACCTTAACAATAAGGAAGGTAATACAGCTGAACTAGGTGATGAGTGTATTGATATTGTATCAATTTCATCTTCACTCGGTTTAAAGGATGCCGTGAAAACTGGTTTAGAGCAGGCTTGTAAGTACATGCTTGGCTACGGGTATAGAAAAGATATTACATTTCATGAGGTGTTTGAATCAATTCAGGCATGTTCTGATGCTGATATTGGGGATGTTGCTGATTATTTGAAGAGGGTTTCATGTTTTACAGTAGACATGTTCTCATTCACGGAGAGGGAAATAAGGCATATACCATTCTGGTATATGCAACTGTTGAGCAAGCATTTGCCTAGCAGAATATACGATGAGTTTTCCTTTCACCTTGAAGAGCAGAATTGGTATGTACTTGAAGATATTTTAATTGCTTATATAAAGAACGGTGACATCAGTTTGCCTGGTGTACTAGATTTGATTGGCTGCTTTTATTCTTATGGTTTGGTTGAGGCTATTAAAGAACGATCAAATGAAGATTCTTCTCTTGACCCAGTACTCCAAGAAATTGTTGAATATTATGGTACAGAGCCACCTAAGCCAAGAGATAAAGATTCTAGTAGCAATATAGATAAAGAAGAAATAAAAATTCCTTTTGGTTCTTATGTGCCAGAGTATTTAGGTGATTTAATAGAGAGAATAAGAAAAGAGTATAGATACTCAGATTCTAGTTATCTTTCACAATGGATAGAACATTGGGTTGATCTTGGAGAAGGTCTGCGAGTCATAGCTGAATATGAAAACTTCTTCAAGGACGATGAAGACCTCCCTTATTTATCTGGGCTTAAGGAAAGTATCGATGCTATTTATCAAGCGAGCAAGAAGCTTCAAGGTAAAAGGAGGGCGTATGTTTGGGCACTTAGAAGTATTAGAGCTAATAGTTATTGGAGTAGATATTCTGGCTCAAAATCTGAAGAAATGATTTGCTATTATGCCCGAGAGTATAGAGACCGATGGGAGGAATTGTTCGCTGATTCAACTCATGGTGAGCACCTTCAATTGCGTGGCGATGAGTGGTCAATTGTACCAACCAGTAAGCTAGTAATGTTTTTAATAGCTGTTGGTCAGAATGATTTAGCGACGGATGTCACTGACGTAATCGTCCGTGGTTTGGAAAGGGATATAGAGCACTTGCCAATTCGAGAGTCCTATTGGTTGCACGATACAAAATCTAAAGAGGTATGGGCCTTTAGTTTTCTCTTAAAATTTTATCAATGGCCAGATAAAGCTGTAAAGAAAAAAACAGCTATGAAGATAGCCCATATCATTGATAATGACGATAGTGGCTTGTGCAGAAAAGAGTTTATAGAATGTATTAAATCACTCCCTAATGAAATGTCTGTCGTTGAATATTTATCAATACTTCAGCTTGTTGAAAAAAATCATTTTGATGCAGACGAACTTATAGAGGCGGTCCCATTTCACTCCTTGTTTTTGAAATATCTATTTGAAGATTTGGGGTTTTACTACGACGAGAAAAATCTAGCTAATTCATATTTGGATAAATCTATATATATTGGAATTAGTGAAAGGTTGAAAAAATCTTTAAACGGAGTGCCTGGCTATATCTCAACATCTATAAGTACTTTGGGCAACAATGTTGGTGCTGACCTTCTTGGCCATATGTCCTCAGAGCTGGAATACATTAATAGTAGGGAGAATTATTCTTACTTTGATCCATACAGCTTCACCGGCGGCATGTTTTGGTTGCGGGATCATCTGATGTGTAGTTTATCTTCAGCTACAGAGTCGGCGGTGATGTCGGCTTATGTACGAACTATTTTATATGCGGCTAATAATTACTCTATTGATCAATCTGAAGTATTTCACTTGGTGCAACAGGCCAATCCTTTCTCTGAGTTGCTTCATTCTGTTGGTCCAATATCTAGACCTGCTTTTTGGCCAGATACGTCAGAAATCATACAGAATGAACAGTTACCCGCTGAGAGGAAACTGAAAAGGATTTTGGACAAGCTTGCATGTAATGATGATGTGGTGCTGGGTGGTTCGGGGCCTGTTGTGCATCAAGTTAATGGTATCAATGTTGATCTAGAGGTATTCGCCGTGAGCATTGCTGAAGGCTACGAACTAAATGCTTCAGAAAAATTTAGCGCAATTGAAAATAATCAAAACCCAATTTTTACAGGTGTTTACCCTTTATCAATATGTTTGCATGAAAAAATCGCTAGTAGATTTGAACTTGATAAAGCTGTAAGAGGATTATATGCGCCGCATTTATCTCTGGGAACGGGTACTCCATATATTGAAAGCAATACTGATGGAATCAGTTTTAAGGAAGGTGATATAAATATAGCTAAGTGGGTCTTCTGGTATCAAGACTGGTACCCGGCTCGTTATTATGGCTTAGGTCCTTCTTTGGGGGTAGCGACTATAGCAAGTCCTAATCTAAGGTTTATTCTTGAGTCTTCGGATGAGCAATTCTATTTAATTGGGCGATTTAGTGTGGTTAATAAAAGTGGATTTTCTACGGATAATGCGAATACAGAGCATTTCTACTTTGAGTCTAAGCTGAAACCTGGTCAATTAGAAGTATTGGATACCAATTATGTTTCACCAGTAGTATCTGAGTATATGAAAACTTACATTGCAGGCAATCGGCTACCCAGAGGGAAAATGTTTCGAAATATTCACATTAAGTAGTAGGTAGTTGATATGGGTTTATTAGGTGGTTGAATTTGCTCTCTGAGTTAGATGTTTTGCAATATCCTATTTAATCCGTTAAATGCTAATTTAGTAAACTCACTGACTCATTTCTGTCCAGAGCCATGCTGACTGCGCGGCTGACTCGGACTGCCCCAAAGCTTGTTGTGAACTATATGTGAAGGTGGCAGGTTTGAAGGTAAGAATCTTAGCTTTTCTAATATTCAGATACGACATGATCCACAGCTAGTGCCTCTTGTTGTGCTACCTGTTGTCAATAGTCTTCGAGCGAAGGAAAACAGAGCTGTCTATGCCCTCAAGTACTACTTGGCAATTACACCGTAGGGTAATGGAACATTGTTAACTTTAAAAAATCACATTATTCAATTTTTGTAAGCGTTCCCTGCACCGCTCTGAGTTGAATTAGGCGCAAAAACTTCTCCCATGAATCACTCATAGATAGCAGTTCTTCTATGTCGACTCTTTCGATGGTTTTCCCTGTTAATGACTTAAGTGCGCTTAAGCTAGCTGACGAAACCTCATCACTGGTGATATCTGGTAACGTGATTTTCTCAACACCCTTCAACCTATCGAGAAACTTAGTTCCTTCATTTGTCAGAAGTAACGGTTTTATTTGGGCTCTTTTAGCAGTGTAGTCCAACCAGAACGTCAGATAATCAGGAACAGAACCATTCAAACGAAAGCAGAGTAAAACTTCTTCATCTAATAATGAGAGGAGGTTACCACAGTCATAAAGCCCAATATCAATCTTTCCATGGTTCTTTAGCTGATTTAAAAAAAGTTCTCGACGAGACTCTTTTTGAGTATGTATGTACTTTAAAGTTGTTGCTTTATCTTTTAAAGCGTAGCGATAAATCGTATCAATGCACTGGCCAATATTCGAACCATCTAGCTCTATGGATAGGCATGTTATCCTTAATTGCTCTTCCAATAACAATTCAAAATCTGGGTAAAACGTACCGTTCCAATCACTCACCTGGCAATGCAAGGGAGTGTATGACTTTTGATTAGCCCAGGAATGTAGTGGTTGAATGACAGTTGAGGGGATCCAGAAAATCATTGTTTATCCTTTAGTAGTCAACCAGAACAAGAAGTTATGGTAGCAAAACAAGCACTCCTAACTTAATGTACCTTAGAGTTCCATTCTTTTATATGCCTGTCTCTTTGTCCGCTGGGGCACCTTTTAACTACACCTGAGTATAAAAATTCCAATACCTTAGGTCATCTTAACATCCCATAAAGTAAGTGATTATTATTTTATTAATAACGGCGCCCTCTTTATTCATGCTATTCCTGAACCATTTGTTAAATGACGTCTAACTAAAAAAACTCTTTAGGGAGGGTTACCACTCCAATTAAGACAAATTTTATATCACTTTGGGATAGAAGCTTAAATCTGGACAAATTTGATATCACTTTTGGGTAGAAGCTTGAATCTGGACAAATTTGTTATCACTTTTAAATAGGGAGTCTTGCTCGTATCGTAACCTTGGGGTAAATGACAAACTCTACATCTTGTTGTTTGGTACTCTGGTCTAAACTTAGAATTCAAATCTTTTCCGGTATCAAACGCTATGGAAGCTTTATCTATCGTAGTTGGTTAGTTAGCCCATGCGTTTGGTATCAATATGCAAACACCTTGAGTTTTGACAATACAACACCCTTAGAAGTGGTTATTGAGTACGGGAAAAAGTATCTAGTTCAGTACCTAGATCATAAAAGACTTGGTGGGTATGAATAGGCTCTACCACGAATACTAATTTTAATTTTTACTAGCAAGTTGTTGACCAATCATGTACTCGCAAAGTGAGCAGACAAGCATCAGCCTCGAGATGTTTTAAGAAGTATGTTTTAGTTGATAAGCTCTGATTACGATTTCAGGCTCTAACGCTAATTTGCTAGACTAAGTAAGACTGTACATAAAGGTGGACGAATGAACTACTTTGCAGAGGACCCCTTCTAGGTAATGTAAGCCTGGAGGGTAAATGAAAAAACTAAAGCAACAGTACCGAAGCCATATCAAAGCTAATGGCTGTATTATATGGCATGTGTATCCTTGTGTTCGTAGTGGGACTCATAAGCACTTTTCAACTAAGCAGGAAAAGAGTTATTTTTTCCTTCATGAAGTTGAGTATCGTGAGTACCCAATCAAACTGCGAGCGGCTAGAGGGAAAATACTGGCTAATCCTTGGGATGATTATCCTGCATACATATATGACGTTGCTAAGTGCTGGAAGCATAATTCGAAAAGACGTCACCAGTATTACAAATAACTATTATTAAGCCTCGCGAATGCGAGGCTTATTTCTATCCGTCGATATACTTATTTGAATTGGTCTGAATGTAATCTGTTAGTTTCGTTTACTCTATGTGACCATTTCTGACAGGTTGCGCTAAATCAGTTCTGCCCCATTCTAAGCTTGATCTGTTCTGTACCTCATTTCTAAGCGAGGTTATTTGCCCTATTTTTTCTTATGTCACAAAGTGCCTATGAATTTGGTGGCAATTCAATGTACTCGCCATCTGTAGGAGTGTATTTTATAGGTAGGGTTGGCATGTTTGAAGTGACTAAGAGTAACCCTTTAGTTATTAGTTTCATCTTGTGCTGATATTGCACTGCGATCTAACCTAACCATTTAAGGTATTGGATAAACTTTGTATATAGAGAATAAAAATGGCGTCACCCAACAACACGAGTTCAAGATTAGAAAGGGGCCTGATGGTATCCACTTATTTAACCGTCAAAACGGGCTTAACATACTTTTAGATGATGCAGTTACGCCTGAATCCGATTGGACGAATAGCCCTAGACAAGTATCCATAGCTCTTACTAATGACTGTGACTTGAGGTGTGCGCATTGTTATGCGCCAAAGCATCGCTCAACTCTGGAAAAAAGTAGAGTAAAAGATTGGTTGCTTGAAATGGATAGTATGGGTGTGTTTGGTATCGGCTTTGGTGGAGGTGAGCCAACATTGCATGAAGACTTGGTTGAACTTTGCCAGTTTGGACAGGAAGAAACCAAGCTATCGATTAGCTTTACGACGCATGGTCACACTTTAACTCCTGAACTAATATCACAGCTAAAAAGTCATGTGAATTTTATTAGAGTAAGTATGGATGGGACTTATAGTAATTACGAGTCTATAAGGAAAAGACCATTTAAGGGGCTGTTAAGCAATTTAGAATTATTGAAAGGACGTATCCCTTTTGGGATAAATTACGTGGTTAACAGTAAAACCATTGAAGACTTGCCAAATGCCTTGGAACTGTCCAAGGAGCTAGGCGCTGACGAGTTTCTGATTTTACCAGAGGTACCAGTGGGGTTTGGTAAAAAAATCGATGATGTAACACTAAGTAAATTAAAAGAAATCGTCGACAATCGAAGCTCAACGATAAAAAGCATGAGGGTATCTATAAGCTCTGATTACAAAAATCAATTTATCACTGCTATCGGTCTTCAGAAAGAGAGCGACCTACAAGGCTTTGCGCATATAGATGCGTCAGGTGTTCTTAAACTGAGTTCGTTTGACAAGAATGGAGTTCCTATAGGTGGTGGTTCCCTCACTAATGCTTATCGTCAGTTAACAAATACTATAAGGGTTGAATTAGAATGAAAATTTGGCAGGGCTACGGTGCGGAGCACTCTTTAAATCTAGTAATCGTTGGTGAGTTCAAGGATGCAGAGAAGGCTGAAAATTTTGAGCAATTAGTATCAACGATTAGTTCTTTTCTATGTAGTGATGAATCGAATTTTGACGTGGATGCAGATAGATATGGTGATGAAGTGCTTGAGTTCCTTAGCAAGCAAAATCTGTTTTGTCTTTCTCCCCAACAATTAGCGCAATTTATGTATGATCAAAGTCTCGAGAGAAAAGGTTCAAAGATAACCATATCGTCAGATGACGATCTGAATGCATTCATCTCTTTACTGATTCATGAAGGAGCGAAGGTCGAATGCTTTTCAGCACACGATTATCCTGATTTGGTTAAACAAGAGGATTAAATAGTGCTTGATTGGGCTAAGTTTGAACATGTAGCTGGAGAGCATCCTAACGCGCATGCATTTAGTTTTGAAAGCTTATGTAGAGGAATTGTCGTTCGACAATTTCGAAATCATGGGCCAATTAAAGAGTTAAAAAATCAACCAGGTGTGGAGTTCCATCTTGAGCTCAATAGTGATGACCCTAGATTGGGAACAAAAGGGTTAAAGGTTGGATGGCAATGCAAATGGTTCCAATATAGAAGTGATGGTGGCTTAACTACTGAGGCAAAGAGCCAGATTGAACACTCGCTGAATACAACGAAAAAACATTTACCAGATTTAAATGTATGGATTCTTTGGACACATAAAACCTTAGCGAAGGCTGACCAAACTTGGTTCTATGATTTACAAACAAAATACGGATTTACATTACATCTTTGGAATGAAAACGACTTAGAGTCTTATCTCTCAGGACCAGCAACAGAGTTAAGGGCTAATTATTTTGGAGAGCTGGCTTTAACACCAGATATGTTAAATGAGCAACATACGAATTCAGTGGCTCCGATTAGAAGTCGTTGGATTCATGAAGTTCATCAATCTACAGGCGTAGAGCGAGATATAAGAAGAGTGCTCGGTGAACCTAGCGCATGGTCTGATATATATACTGCAAAAGTTAAACTAGACGCTTATTTATCAACTATTTCTGAGTTAGCTAGGCATGAGGATTATGTAGATTTTTCGTCTGATTTAGAAGGGTTCATAGCCTTTTGTAAACAGGTTATATCTAGCTGTAAGGTCTTTGAGTCTACAGTGTCAGGCAGAGAAATAGGTAGAATTGCGAACTTTGCTCAATCTTCAGAGCAGACAAAAAACATAAGTCAGTTACTAAGGTTAACAAGAAGGCAGAACCTACCGCTTTCTCTTTATTTAACCAATGCTAATGCAGTTATCAAAGACATTAAGAAGCTGTTGTCAGAAGCTTTAGAACTGTTCTCTCATCAACTAATAGCTGTTATTGGTAAAGCTGGCAGAGGTAAAACACAATTAGCTGCTGAAGTTACAAGCCAAAATGATGACAGGCTAGCTGGAATATTTCTTCACGGAAAAAAACTTCGTAAGGGAGGAACACTTGATTCTCTGGTTGAAAATATGTCCTTTGCCTCTAACAAAGTTAGATTGTTTGAATCGTTGCTTTCGGCTATAGATTCTGCAGGAGAAAGAAATCGTTGCCGAGTTCCAATAGTTGTTGATGGATTAAACGAGGCTGAAGACCCAAGAGAATGGAAGAACTTATTGGCAAGCATAGAGACTGTACTACCACGATATCCGAATGTAGTACTCGTCTGTACATTACGAGATGGATATCAGTCTCGGAAACATGTAGGTGCTGTCAGAGCTAATAGTTCATCAAGAGAAGGGTTTGCGCAGCAAGCGCTCCCCAATGATTGCTTTGAGTTACTATTAAAAGGGTTTAGTGACGAAGTAACTGTCCAAGCTATAGATGCATACTTTAGATATTATAAGATTAGTGCTAATCCCATTGCAGCTCCGCAAAGTTTCTTCAGCCACCCGTTAAACTTAAAAATTTTTTGTGAAGTTACGAATCGATCAAGGAAGACTCGAGTGGTGGTTCAAAGTTTTCCATCATCCATATACTCATTGTTTAAAGAGCAAGTCACACATATCGGAAAGACTATATCTGAAATGACCAACCTGTCTATCAGGTATACAATTACTGAGGTAGAAAACGCAGTCTACTACTTAGGCGAAGCTCTGTGGGAGGCTAACGGTAGAGGTGTTTTAGAAAGAGACTTTTTGCAGAAGTATAATCCACAGTCGACAGATTGGGACAGTAATATTGTAAACTTGCTATCTCAAGAAGGTTTTATATTCAGAGATCTGGTTCGTCGTGGAGAATATCGCTTAAGCCCAGCGTATGACCGCCTAGGTGGATACATTATAGCTTTCTATTTAATGGAGCACTATTGTCTAAATCGAGACGTATCGCTATTCAGTTCACAAGAATTTTTAGAGAAAATTTTCGAAGATGTGACTTTGCAGCATGAGCTGTCAGAGGACATCCTACATGCACTTGTCGCTATTGCACCGCAGTATAATCTGCCACATATTTGGCAAATAGTTCCTTCAACTTACAAACATGAAGCTCTAAGTTTGTCGCATTTGATTGAACCTAATTACATTTGTGATGAAACAGTATGCGAATTGAAAAGCTTAATACTAAATGAAGGGTTGAAACGAAAATACATTGAATCTTTAGGAGACGTACGATTCGCAATATCTCACCCTCTAAACGCAAAGTTTCTAAGTGATGTATTGTTAGACATGTCGATGGTGGACAGAGATCTTTCATGGGGAGAGTACTTTAGAAGAAACCATGATGAATTGATAAAAGGCATTCGATTTAGAGCAGAGCGTTGGAAAAATAGAGAGTTTTCAGATCCAGAAATAGAAAAACTAAGGCTAATTACAACGATTTGGTTCCTTAACTCAGTCGTAACTGAGCTAAGAGATATTTCAACTGAGGCTTTAGTCTACTATGGAGTGCACAACACTAAGAGTTTCCTAGAAATCGTCCAACCTATTTTAGCGGTAGATGATGAATATATCTTAGAGCGGATAATTGCCGCATGTTATTCAGTAATCTGTATATCTTTGGACAAATCTGAAAACTTAAGTGAGATAGAAGCGTTTAGTAAACACATAGTAGCTAATTTCTTCAGTCATGATTCGAAGTACGCTACAACAAACATATTAGTCAGAGAGTATGCGTCATGTTTGGTAAGGCGTACGAAATTAGAACCTCAAATTAGAATTAATGAATCAGAAGTTAAAGCGGCTACTGAACCTTTTGATCAAATGCCCAGAAGTCAATGGAATGAAGAAAGCACTGATGGCCTGAGCGGACATTTATCACCTCTTAAAATGGATTTCGAGAACTATACTATTGGTCGCCTAGTTAAAGATCGTAGTAATTATGACTATGAACATGAGGCTTACGCGAAAATTCGTAATCAGATATTGTGGAAGGTATATGATTTGGGATGGAGCGAGGACAAATTTGGTAACTTAGACAATCAAATTTCTTCGAGCGGTTATCACCGCAGACACGAAACTGCAAAAGTAGAGCGCTATGGGAAAAAGTACTCTTGGATAGCGTACTACCAAATGGCAGGAAAACTACTCGATTCGAAACAGTTGGAGTTCTGGGGGGGAAGGTTTATAGAAGGAATTGACCCTTTCTTTCCTAGTAAAAGCTTAAAAACCTACCCTCTTAGCAAAAAAATGTACTTGGGTGATGAAGTATTAACTACAGAAGAATGGATTAACCATTCGGGAGAGCCAACTCTGGCTAATCTCAGCGATTGTACAAGTATTGAAAATGAAAACTGGATTTTGGTTGATGCCTTCATAGTCGAGGAGTCTAAGGAATCAAATCGTCATTTCTATGCTTCCATAAAATCATTTTTAATCTTCGAAGAGTCATTGAAAGACTTTGATTTTGACAGCGAGGAATCTAGCAAATTGAGGTTCCCAGAAACCGCCAAATTATCTGACGTTTATCTGGGAGAGCTTTATAGTTCGTGGAGTAAAAGCCTCGAACCTCTAGTTATCGAGGAAGAAGATGGTGAAGAAGAAATAGAAGTTGAATCAAACGTGTTTTTTGATGGAAGTGCTTTTGTAAGTACAACTGGAACCCATACAATGACTGTTCCTAAATACAAGGAGCATTCGCTAAAAGATTTTATCATCGAGTATAGTTGGGAACATTCAAATGGTAGTTTTTCTATGCCAATACTTGCGCCTAGTTTTGTTAATGAGCATGGGCTTAAGTTTGATTGTGAGCAGCTTTGTTACTTCAAAGATGGACATCAAATCTCAAAGTATATAGTTGAAGATCTAGATGGATATTCTAACTCTCGGCAAAGATTCTACTTGGAAAAGGAATTTTTAACTGCTGCACTGAAATCTAGTGGCTTAAGAATAATAACTCGGATTCAGGGTGAAAGAAGAGTTTCTGACGTCGGGTATAATGGGGATTTTGCGTACAAAGGTTTTGAAAGTATAGACTTTCTGAGAGCTAATTATTGATTGGAGAGGGAATGCGTAATACATTCCCTCTGCTATTTTTAGTGGATGAACAAAAATGTGCACTAAGATCGAGGTTTTGCTGTACCTCAGGTAATCCGCGAAATGCTAATTTAGCAAAGTCACTTACACGTTTCTGTCCAAAAACGAGCTAGAGCAAACACCAAAAGGTGTGCCCAGTTTTTGGGTTAGCAAGGAAATGCATCCCCCTCGACTTCAAGCATGTTGCCATATGAGAGAACCAAACAAGCCTCAGATTCCCATTCAGCGTAATGCCTCTAGTAATTCCTGCTCTTTGCTGTTGGCTGAAGAGAGTAACTGTTCGAATGTTACTTGGGGAAGTAACGGTGCTCATGTCTATGAAGATGGTTTCGGAAGGAGCCTAAGAGTACTTGATGAACTCCAACTTGGGGCATTAAGGAAAAGGATTATTTCGTCTTTTTCATATAGATAGTTGAACAATGGCATCGTTAGATTCTTTTGCTAGTACTGTATTTGAATTGCTATAATGCTGTACAAATACACAGTGCAAAGGTATTGGAAAGGTTTATGCACCTAAACCATTCAAAAACATCGATTAAAGTATGCGAAAAATAATTCACATTGATCTCGACAGTTACTATGTCTCTGTAGAAGCAAGGGACAACCCCTCTTTACGTGGAATTCCTCTAGCTGTTGGAGGGAAAAATGGTCGCGGCGTTATTGCAACGTGTAGCTATGAGGCGAGAGCTTTTGGTGTGCGTTCGGCTATGTCTACAGCAAAAGCATTACAACTTTGCCCAAGCTTAACGGTAGTGTCTGGAAATATGGAAAAGTATAAGGCGGTATCTAGGCAAATCCATGAAATATTTAGACGGTATACGGATGTAATAGAGCCACTGTCGTTAGATGAGGCATATTTAGATGTCACTGGTTCTAATTTGTTTCAAGGTTCAGCAACTTTAATTGCAGAAGACATACGTAAATCTATTCAAACGGAATTGAATTTAACGGCTTCAGCAGGAGTTTCCCCATTAAAGTTTGTTTCTAAAGTCGCTTCAGATGTGAATAAGCCTAACGGTATATGTATTGTCCCACCTTCTGAAATCCAAACTTTTATAGACGAATTAGAACTAGGGAAAATAAATGGTGTTGGGAAGGTGACGTTAGAGAAATTAAACAAACTTGGCTTGTATAAAGGGGAGGATATTAAGAATTTCGATAAAAACACTTTGATTTCAAAATTTGGTAAATTTGGGCATACGCTTTGGCAAAGGTGCAATGGTATTGATGATAGAGATATTGTTGTTGAAAGGGTAAGAAAGTCAGTAGGGGTTGAACGGACATACCTAAATGATATTCATAGCCTGGATGAATGCATACTTGTAATAAAGCCTTTGTATGTCGAATTAGAGCAAAGGTTAGAAAAATCGCTTGCAGATAAAGTGATCACGAAACTCGGTGTGAAGTTAAAGTTCAACGATTTTCAACAAACAACGGTTGAACATAAGTATGATGAAATGGATATGCAGTTTTTTATCAAGTTATGTGAAGAAGCCGTTGCTAGAAGTCATGGACGAAGTATACGTTTAGTCGGACTAAGTGTTGGTATTGAACCCAAGGAATCAACTGATCAATTACAACTCCCTTTGTGATTTTTGTAAGTGGATTTTTAAGAAAATGCCCATTTTTTACATAAATTTCTCAGATTTTTTTGTAAGGGGGAGTTGTAAGTGAAAATTTGTATCTAACTCTATGTTATAAATGCTTATTCACTAACTCAGCTAGTTAAACTTACATTTTTCACCCACAAGTTAAATACCGCAGCTGTAGAAATGCGAGATAACCCGTCTTATCGGAATCGACCGCTCGCAGTGGGTGGTCATGAAAAACAGCGCGGTGTTTTGAGTACGTGTAATTACGAAGCGCGAAAGTTTGGTGTTCGTTCTGCAATGCCGACAGCTAAAGCTCTACAACTGTGCCCTGGTTTGCTAGTTGTTCCAGGAAGGATGCCGGTCTATGTAGAGACCTCTAAAAAGATTCGTGAGATATTTTCTCGATATACATCCATCATTGAACCTCTGTCTTTGGATGAAGCCTTTCTTGATGTTACGGATTCGAAGCAGTGTCTTGGTTCAGCAACATTGATTGCGGAGTCGATTCGTCGTGATATTTGGAATGAACTCAACCTGACGGCTTCTGCTGGCATTGCCCCAATAAAGTTCTTGGCGAAAGTGGCTTCAGATCTGAACAAGCCCAATGGTCAGTTTGTTATTCCGCCTCAAGACGTACAAGCTGTTATTGACGAATTACCACTCGAAAAGATTCCCGGTGTTGGTAAGGTGAGTATTGAGAAGCTGCATCAATCGGGTTTCTTTACTTGTAAGGACATTAAAGAATCTGACTATCGAGACTTACTACTGAGGTTTGGCCGCCAAGGTGCATCACTTTGGAAGCGTAGCCACGGCATTGATGATCGAGAAGTTATCATTGAGCGAGAGAGAAAGTCGGTAGGCGTAGAACGTACCTTCACTCAGAACATATCAACATATGCTGAGTGTTGGCAGGTGATAGAAGATAAGCTATTTCCTGAACTTGAAACTCGTTTAGAAAAAGCCAGTCCAAGTAAAGCGATTATCAAGCAAGGAATTAAGCTCAAGTTTGCTGATTTTCAACAAACCACTATTGAACACATCCACGCCTCTTTAGATCGCGAACACTTCAAAGAACTGTTAAGTGAAATACTGAAAAGACAACAGGGGCGAGAAATACGCCTTCTTGGTTTAAGCGTAATGCTGCAACCCAAAGACCAAATGCGTCAGTTGAGTTTCTTTTAGGGGAAGGCGTTGAGAGCTTGAGTTTAGAAGTGCTGGTGTTTGAATACCGACTAGACTTCACAGCCTAATCGGTTTATCTAAATATGGAAGTTGGCTTACCTAGGAAGCTGTTTAACTCGCGCTAAGGTATCACTGAATGGCTGTTGTTCTAATTTTCCGTAACCCACCATTTTATTGGCTTTAAGCTTGGTTGAAAGCGGGGTGGCGATTCCGCATAGAAAACGAGTAATGGCTTCGTCGGTAATCAATTGTTGACTCTTAGATACGAACTCATGAATCCATGTCATCACAGTCTCATCGTCAACCGATTCAACATCGACAGTTGGTAGTATTGCAATTTCTCCTCGACATACAGAGCAGTGACCACAGTTTGTTGGCGCTTTGTCATCGGCAAAATAGCTCGCAAGACGAGAGCTTAGGCAAGTATCGCCTTCAAAGAAACTCAGCATTTGGTTAAGACGGTTGATTTCACTGTTTTCTTTCGCCTTAAATAGCTCAGTTAGACGTTCCGACAGTTGCATCATATCTTCAGAGGTATTGTGGATTGTATACACATCCGTGATCTGCTTACTTTCTAGCTCAATCCAGCCTTGTTCATTAAAGTAATCGATAGCCGCAACAACACGCTGACGATCAGCCTGGAAGTGTGTCCACAACGCATCGAAATCAACTTGGCACCAAACTCTCGCTTGAGGAGAACATTGGAAAATTGCTTCTACGAAGTGTCGACGTTCTCCTTGAAACTGCTCCGTGATCTGCTGCTTAGGGCGAATGAACTTAAACTTATAATCAGCAAAGTAGCTGTATTTAGGCTCAATCACACCTTCAATTTCGAGATACACCAGTAGTGTTTTGAGCGGTAACTGACGAATGTTGGACTCTCGCGATAGTTGGTTGAGCATGATTTCCCATTGGTTCGTGCCAGAAGCACCAATGTTCTGGTTTTCGTATATCTCTTTTAAGACCGCTTGAATGGATATGTTGTCTGGCGTGTCGCCAAAGACAAAGTTCTCTAGAGTACTTAGGCCATACTTGTTGGCGAGTAAAATACATTCAGATGGCTGACCATCTCGTCCTGCTCGTCCAATCTCTTGCGAGTAATTTTCTATCGATTTTGGTAGGTCGAAGTGAATGACTCGTCGAATATTTGATTTGTCGACACCCATTCCAAAAGCAATCGTAGCCACAATACAGTTCACTTCGTTATTCATGAATTGTTGTTGAATCGTATCTCTATTTTCTGGCTTAAGACCCGCATGATAAGCTACGGCGTTAATGCCAGCATTACGAAGCTGTTGAGCTACCATTTCTGCCGTTTGCTGAAGAGTGACATAAACAATGGTTGGCGCTTGAGATACCTGGTTAACGACATTACACAAGGTTTCTAGCTTATTAGTTTGCTCACAAGGTTGAATCGATAGGTCGAGGTTTTGACGATAGAAACCCGTGACCACAACACGCTCTTCAGCGATCTCAAACTTAGATTTCATATCTTGGATAACAGATGTTGTTGCGGTTGCTGTGAGCAGCAATACTTGAGGAATATTGAGCTGTTTTTGGTATTGAGGCAGCTTCAAGTAGTCTGGTCTGAAGTTGTGCCCCCATTCTGAAATACAGTGCGCTTCGTCGACCACGAGTAACGAGATCGGTACTTGGGAAATAAACTGACGAAAGCGTTCATTCTTCAGGCGTTCGACCGAGATCATCAGGATCTTGGTGTCTCCGTTACGTACCGACTGCATCACTTGTTGGGCGGTTTGCCTGTCTTGGCTTGATTCGATGGCGGCCGCGCTTATGCCTTTGCTGTGCAAGAAGTTGAGCTGGTCTTTCATTAAGGCTAACAGTGGAGATATCACTAAGGTTAAGTGTGGTAGCTCTAGTGCTGGTAATTGATAGCAAAGCGACTTGCCTGAGCCTGTAGGGAATATCGCGGCAGTAGAGTGTCCAGATAGAACATTATCAATGACTTGCTTTTGCCCATTACGCAGTGAGTCGAATCCGAATACTTGTTTTAACTTCTGCTCAATCATTTATGCTCTACCTGAGTTATTAAGTGTCGTATTGATGCTAAAGCGGTCACCTCTCGATGATAGCGCTGCTTTATGAATCAAATGTCTTGCACCTGATTGTACCTAATTCTATTCTGTAGCTCCTATAGAAAAGCACTTCAAAAGTATGAATAAGTCTGAGCTTCTACAAATAATCATAGAGCAACTTGAATCCCGATTACGTATCGCACAATCTGCGACTCAACGCGCCATTGACGCTGCGACAGATGAAGAGACAGTACCTGAGCATAAGTACGATACATTGGCACTAGAAGCTTCATATCTTGCCCATGGTCAAGCGATGCGAGTGCAGGAGTGTGAAGATGATATCCAGTGCTACCGAAATCTCGTCTTACGAGACAGTGAAAAGATTGCAGTAAGCAGCTATGTTGTGGTTATTGACGAAAATGATGAATGTAAACACTTTTTCATTGGGCCAAGAGTCGGAGGACTTTCTGTCGCGTGGAATGATAATGAGGTTGCTATCGTAACGGTGAACGCACCTTTTGGTCAGGCTCTAATGGGTAAAGAAATCGGTGATGAGGTTGAGTTCATGGTTGCTGATAAGCGATTTTTCTATGAAGTGGTATCGATTGACTGAATATTAGACCAATAAATATAAACGTTTCTCTGACAAAGAAGCATAAACCAAGGGTATAGTCATTAGTCAGATTAATGAGAGGATGTTATGAAAAGCAATGTATTTACGAAAAACAATGTATTAATCGCATCGTTAACAGCGGTAATCTCTTTTGTGAGCCTGCCAACTTTTGCTGCCCAGTGTCGAGTTGATTTGAAGAATGAATTACGAATTGATGATCAAAAAGTCGAAATCCATCAAGTAAACGGTGATACAGCGATTCTCGATGGCAACAACGATCTTTATATTCATGGTGAAAAGGTGGCACTTGATGCCGTTCAACAAGCGGCGATTGAAAAATACCGCGACAGCATGAATGAGTATTTGCCTCGTGCAAAACAAATGGCGAATGACAGCTTAGCCTTGGCGAATGATGTTATTGATGACATCGCTGCCAGCCTAGATTCTCCAGAGTCGTTTGATAATGTAAAAGAATCAATGAAAACGTACTTTGCTGAATTAGAGTCTCGTTACTATAAAGATGGCGAGTTAGTCCTGCCGGCTGACAGTTTCGATTCTATGGCCAATGGCTGGTCTGAAGATTTCGAAAAGGCTAAGGAGATCTTTAACCAAGAGTTTATCTCAAGTGCCTTTAATGCGATGTCTGAAAAGATGAAGCAAGACGGTGGTTTAAACCTTACCGAATTGGCTGATAGTATGGCTGAATTAAAGCTTAAAGTTGAAGAGCGGATGAAAGAGCATGCTCAACAAATGGAAGAGGAAGGCACTGAGTTCTGTGATTCTCTTGATGAGATGGCAGAACAAGAGAAAGAATTGCATGAAATCATCCCTAACCTAAAAGACTATCAAGTATTCACTATTTAATCTGAATTTAACGATGAAGAATAAGAGCACCGGTTGGTGCTCTTTTTGTATGTGTGTCTTTATGGATGTAGGTGTTTATGGAGCTATGGGTTCAGCCGCACGAGCAACTAACTCGAGATACTCTATTTTTCTTAGCCCGCATCTCGTTTTGTCGTTATCCAGTAAACGATAAGACCAGTTATTTGTTAACTATGTGGTTATAAATAGCGTATTGATTGTAAAAATTAGAGAATTGTTCATTTATTAGTTGTGCCTATCATTGCTTTTTATTACTGTACTCCTCAACTAGTTCACTGATTTTTGTGCGGGCAATATGGATCAACAATCATCCTCTTCAAGAGAGCATTTCAGCTCTCGTTTAGGTTTTATTTTGGCAGCGGCGGGGGCAGCTGTTGGTTTGGGTAATATTTGGGGGTTCCCAACTCAAGTTGCCAGTAACGGTGGTGGTGCCTTTCTTCTTGTCTATTTGATCATGATCTTCGTAGTTGCCTTCCCTATGCTGGTGGTTGAGATGGCGATTGGCCGTCATGGTCAAGCAAATCCTGTCGATAGTATGCGCTCGTTGACCACTAGCCCTTTGGGTAAGAAAGTCGGTGAGTTTGTCGGTTGGGTCGGATTGAGTGTGCCAAGCGCCGTGTTGGCATTTTATAGTATTGTTGGTGGCTGGTTGATCTGCTTCCTAATTGGTGCTGTCGCTGATCTGATTGGTCTGGAGGCTGCTGCGGATTGGTTTAAAGGCTTCAGTGTTGAGCGAAATGTATTTGGCACTGTCGCATTCTATGTGCTGACTATTTTGATTGTTCAGGGCGGTGTTAAGCAAGGTATCGAGAAATGGTCGACTCGTTTGATGCCTGCGCTGTTTGTTTTGTTTGGTTTATTGTTTATTTACATCATGACGCAATCTGGCGCGATGGAAGGTCTAAAACATTACCTAGTTCCAGACTTCGAGAAAGTGTGGGATAGAAAACTGATTCTGGCGGCAATGGGACAGGGGTTCTTCTCGCTCACCATTGGTGGTTGTTCAATGTTGGTTTATGGCTCTTACTTAAGCAAGAAAGAGAATTTACCAAAAATGGCAATGAACGTTACTTTAGTTGATACAGCTGTTGCTTTTATTGCGGGTTTAGTTGTGATGCCAGCAATGTTTGTTGCGATGCAAAAAGGTGTTCAAATCTACGCTGAAGATGGCTCATTATTAAGCTCTGATACGCTAGTATTCACGGTTCTGCCTTTGATGTTTGACAGTTTAGGCGTACTTGGTCAGATCTTCGCGATTGTCTTCTTTTTGTTGCTAACGATTGCCGCGCTGACTTCATCGATTTCGATGCTGGAAGGGCCTGTAGCGCTAGTGAGTGAGCGTTTCAATACCAGACGAACACCAACGAGTTGGGTGATTGGTGGTGTTATTGCACTGTTCAGTGTGGTGATTGTTTACAACTTTGCCGCGATGTTTGGAATGGTTGCGATGATAGCGACTCAGTACCTTCAACCGGTTGCTGCACTGATGTTTTGCCTATTTGGTGGTTGGGTATGGAGCCGAGCTTCAAAAGTGAAAGAGCTTGAGCAAGGTTGCCCTGACTTCCAATTGGGTTGGTTTGGTAAGGTTTGGCCAATGTATGTGAAGTTCGTGTGCCCAATCTTAGTGGCGACGGTTATCTGGGCTTCATTTGGTTAACGCAGAGCTCATCTGAACCTAAACACTCAGAACTTGAAATGTTAAGCACAAAGCCACTCATAGGGAGTGGCTTTGTTGTTTCGATATGAAGGTATAGCTGAATTTGCAAGATAGAAAAAAGGCGCTGAACATAATAGTCAGCGCCTTTGTATTTTTAGTTAAGTAATCGTGACTACTTAATTTCCATACCTTGTGCTTGTAAGTCTGCATGGTAAGAAGAACGTACAAACGGGCCACAAGCTGCGTGAGTGAAGCCTAGTTCTAGAGCAATTTCTTTCAGCTCATCAAACTCTGAAGGTGGCACGTAACGTTCAACGGGTAAGTGGTGACGGCTTGGCGCAAGATATTGGCCAAGTGTTAGCATCGTTACACCATGTTCACGAAGGTCTTTCAGCACTTGAACGATCTCTTCTTTCGTCTCACCAAGCCCCATCATCACACCTGACTTCGTTGGAATGTCTGGGTGCTGCTCTTTGAATTTTCTCAACAGATCGAGAGACCACTTGTAGTTCGCGCCTGGACGAGCTTTACGGTATAAGCGCGGCGCTGTCTCTAGATTGTGGTTAAAAACATCTGGCGGGTTGTCTTTCATTAGATCAAGTGCAACGTCCATACGACCACGGAAATCTGGAACCAGTGTTTCAATGCGAATGTTTGGATTCTGTTCGCGAATTTCACGGTTACAGTCAGCAAAGTGCTGAGCACCACCATCACGCAGGTCATCACGGTCAACCGAGGTGATTACTACATACTTCAGTTTCATATCTTTAATCGTCTTAGCCAGTTTCTTCGGCTCTTCTGTTTCAGGAGCAACAGGACGACCATGGGCAACATCACAGAAAGGGCAGCGACGAGTACAGATAGCGCCAAGAATCATAAACGTTGCCGTACCGTGGTTAAAACACTCGGCTAGGTTAGGGCAAGACGCTTCTTCACAAACTGAGTGCAGGTTGTTTTTACGCATTGCTGATTTGATTTCTTGGATACGATGGCTGTCTGAAGGAAGTTTAATCTTCATCCATTCTGGCTTACGTAAAACTTCTTTCTGTTCAGCAGGCATATTCTTTACGGGAATTAATGCCATTTTGTCAGCGTCACGATATTTAACGCCTTTTTCCATTTGGATTGGTTTGCTCATGATTTTATGCTTCTGCTGTAATGTTACTGGTGGCCTGAATGTCTACTTGGTCATAGCCGAGTAGCTCTACGAGCTCTTGTATTAACTGTTGCTCAACGTTTTCTAGTTCACTTGGCCCGCCGAGTTGGCTTACCTGCGCCATTTCCATCCCTTGGTAACCACACGGGTTAATACGAAGAAATGGAGACAGGTCCATATCGACGTTGAGTGCTAGCCCATGGAACGAACAGCCACGTCGAATACGCAATCCAAGTGAACAGATTTTCTTGCCATCGACATAAACACCAGGAGCGTCAGGTCGGGCAGATGAATCTATATTGTAAGCTTTCAGAGTATTGATTACGAGGTTCTCGATATGAGTCACCAAATCGCGAACTCCAAATTTCTTGCGGCGGATGTTAATCAGAAAGTAAGCGACTAACTGACCTGGACCATGATAAGTCACTTGGCCACCGCGATCGCTTTGTATCACAGGGATATCACCAGCATTTAATACATGCTCAGCTTTACCTGCTTGTCCTTGAGTGAAGACAGGGTTGTGTTCAACCAACCAAATTTGGTCTACGTCTTCTTCCGTGCGTTCGTCTGTGAACTTATGCATGGCTTTCCACACAGGTTCGTAATCCTGACGGCCTAATTTTTTTACGATTAGCTTATTTTGCAAAGCAGCACTCCCTCAAGGATTAATAAAGTGAACGCATTATAAACGCGAAACATGATTCTAACTACAGACGGACTGCAAGGTTTTTCAACTTTCTTTGTATTTATTGAAAATTAAGTTGAATGTTTTGGGTGCTGATAGGTCGCTTTAAACAAAAACAGCGGCAATAAGCCGCTGTTTTCATGTGTAATCGAAGATTACAGAACCATACGAACGATTTCGATCTCGCCCAGTTCTTTATATAGCGTTTCTACTTGCTCAATTGATGTCGCTGTAATGTTGATAGAAACAGAGTGGTAGTTACCTTTTGCACTCGGTTTTAGCGTTGGGCTGTAGTCACCAGGAGCATGACGCTGAATCACTTCTAGCACTAGCTCAGTCAGTTCTGGCTTCGCGTGGCCCATAACTTTATAAGTGAATGAACAAGGGAACTCTAAGAGATCTTTTAGTTTTGCATCAGAATTGATGTTCATGATTAGCTCCAAAAGGCTAGAATCTCGCAAATAGGCGAAATGTCGATAAAAAACGTTTTCGGTCAACAGACACGAATAATAAGGCGGAATATTACGTGTAAATATCACCGAACTCAAGATCAACAAAAGCCGCACAGAGCGGCTTTTAGTTCACTAATGAGTAAATCATGAACTTACTCATTAGGTTAGCTATACAACAAGTTCGGTTTTACTTAGAACAAACCTTTAGCTTGTTTAGAATAAACCCTTGAACAGAAGAACTAGGTAGTCCCATAGACGGCTGAATAGGCTGCCTTGGTCGACATCTTCAAGTGCTAGTAGTGGGTATTCAGCTACGTCTTCACCGTCGACTTGGTAGAATAGTTTACCAACTACATCGCCTTTGCTGATTGGTGCTTCAAGTTCTTTTTCAAGAACGAAACTTGCTTTCAGGTTCTTAGCTTGGCCTCGAGGTAGAGTAACGAATGTATCTTCGTCTACACCCAGTGCCACAGTATCTTGGCTACCCATCCAGATCTTTTCTTCTACGAAGGTTTCTCCAGCTGTGTGCGGTGCCACTGTTTCGAAGAAACGGAAGCCGTAGCTTAGTAGCTTTTTGCTTTCTGTTTTACGAGCGTTAGCATTTTTAGTGCCCATAACAACAGCAACTAGGCGCATTTTGCCTTCTGTCGCTGAGCTTACTAGGCTGTAACCTGCGTTACTTGTGTGGCCCGTTTTGATGCCATCAACGTTCATACTTTTATCCCATAACAGACCATTACGGTTGTATTGGGTGATGCCGTTGTATGTAAATTTTTTCTCTGAGTAGATACGGTACTCATCAGGAACGTCACGAATGAGTGCCTGACCAAGTAGAGCCATATCGTAAGGGGTAGAGTACAGATTCGGGTTATCTAGACCGTGCACATTAGCAAAGTGCGTGTCTTTCATGCCGATAGAGCTTGCCCATGCGTTCATTAGGTCAACAAATGCATCTTCAGAACCTGCAATGTGCTCAGCCATTGCAACACAAGCATCATTACCTGATTGAATGATGATGCCACGGTTCAGCTCTTCAACCTTCACGGTTGTACCCACTTCCACGAACATCTTAGAAGAATCAGGGAAGTTTTTAGCCCAAGCATTTTCACTGATAACA
The DNA here is from genome assembly GCF_042466085.1 of Vibrio sp. R78045. NCBI lineage: Bacteria > Pseudomonadati > Pseudomonadota > Gammaproteobacteria > Vibrionales > Vibrionaceae > Vibrio > Vibrio sp. R78045. The sequence goes on along the minus strand of NZ_JAXHBS010000018.1, from coordinate 1,038,376 downwards.
ACGTCATCGGTTAGATTGATGTTGCCACGATCCAGCTCTTGGCCGATCACGTAGCTCGTCATCATCTTGGTTAAACTTGCTGGAGAAAGCTGAGTGTTCATCTCTTTCTCTGCTAGTACTTTGCCTGAATGGTAATCCATCAGAACAAAACCCTTAGCGGCGATTTGAGGTGCATCAGGAACAACAATAGGAGCGGCGAATGACGATGTAGCTATCGTTGCAGAAAGAGCAACAGAAGTAGCAAAAATCGATTTAACAAGTTTATTAGATTTAATCATTTTGAATGCAATTATTTGGTGAACTATTCATATATTAACAGAATCACTCTGTCACACCAGAGCGCTGATTACCAGAAGTAACTGTTAGATTAATTAGCGGGTTAGCGTGTGTTTCTTTATATAAGCTGACGGGTAACCCATTAGCTTAACTTGTTCCAATTTCTCTTGAGTCAGAGCATAGTCATGAAATGGCCCAAGCATCAATCGGTAGTTGTCATCATTTGGCTGCAAAAACGTTGCTACTGCTAGCTTTTCGCCTAAATCTTTGGCTAACTTCTCAGTTCTATCTTTATGAGGTGATGTGGCCACTTGAATAATAAATTGCGGTAAAGCCGCCTTTTTATTTGCGTCAGTTGGCATAGCCACAGTGATGACTTCAATCTCAACATTAGCTGTGCCCGTTCTCAAAACATCGAGCTTGTAAGCCGCCGCATAACTAAGGTCAATAATTCGGCCTTCATGGAATGGACCTCGGTCATTGATACGAACAATCGTCGTTTTATTATTGTCGGTATTCGTCACTTTTACATAGCTTGGAATTGGCAAGGTTTTGTGAGCAGCAGACATCGAATACATGTCATAGATCTCACCATTTGATGTTAAATGACCATGAAATTTCTTACCGTACCAAGAGGCTTTTCCTTTCTCGGTAAACCCTTCTGTTTTCCTGACGATTTTGTAATCTTCACCACGCAGAGTGTAGTTATTATTACCGCCTAAACTGTAAGGTTCATACTGAGGGTGAGCATCTTCTAAGTGCTCGACTGATATTGGCGTATCTGGCGCAATATCCGAATCAATGTCATAGCGGCCTGTTGGTTTCTGAGAAGAACAACCGTTGATTACCATCGCTAAGCCTACTATCGAGACTATCTTTTTGATTGACAGCCTATCAACAAAGGGGGCTTTTTTGATTAACGTTGTATTGATAGACATCGATTAAGTCGCCTTTGAAAATGCTTTTCTGTGTGTATGGATTGACATTAAAATACCAAAACCAGCCATTAGGGTAACCATTGAAGTACCACCATAGCTAACCAAAGGAAGAGGAACCCCAACCACTGGAAGAATGCCACTTACCATGCCTATGTTTACAAATATATAGACAAAGAAGCTCAGTACAATGCTGCCGCCCATCATTCTACCGAATGCTGTTTGAGCCTGGCTAGCAAGTACTAAGCCACGTCCAATAATGAATAGGTAGATAGCAAGTAAGAACAAAATTCCGATCATGCCCCATTCTTCTGCAATGACAGCAAAGATGAAGTCGGTGTGTCTTTCTGGAATGAATTCCAGTTGGGACTGAGTACCTTGCAACCAACCTTTTCCTGATATCCCACCAGAACCTATCGCAATCTTACTCTGGATAATGTGGTAACCCGCACCTAATGGATCTGATTCAGGATCAAAAAGGGTTCTTACACGTACTTTTTGATATTCGCGCATCAAGAAGAACCACAAAATCGGAATAAATGCGCCCAGGGCAATCGCAGCACTCGCTATAATTTTCCAGCTGATACCAGCAAGGAATATCACAAAGATACCAGATGCTGCAATGAGTATTGAAGTGCCTAAGTCGGGCTGCTTAGCGATAAGAATCGTGGGTACAAACACCATTACCAACGAGATAGCCAAAGTTTGGAAAGTCGGTGGAAGTGAGCGCTTACCGATAAATCGAGCCAGCATTAAAGGTACTGCAAGCTTTAGCAGTTCTGAGGGCTGGAATCTGATAAAGCCAAAGTTCAACCAGCGCTGCGCACCTTTAGAGGCTTCACCAAAGAACAACACGCCTAACAACAAGATGACACCGCCTGCAAACAGTAGCGGTGCCAAGGTTTCATAGGTTCGGGGTGAAAGTTGCGCTAAGAAGATCATCACACCTAAAGACAGCACCATACGCATCGCTTGGCGGTCCATCATCGCGAGGCTTTGTCCACTGGCGCTATACATGATCAATAAGGCAAAACCCATTAAGACAAGAATGCCGAGTAATAGTGGTAGGTCGATATGCAGCCTTTCAAACAAGGCTCTATTTCGTCCGGTAGAAGGATCAAGTTTCATTATTTCGTTGCCTTACTTTCATCTTCTTTAGCGAGGATTATGTGGTCCAATATTTTTCTGACGACAGGGCCGCCATTTGATGAACCACCACCTGCGTTTTCTAATACGATAGTCACAACCGCTTCCGGATCTTCAAAAGGCGCATAACCAGTAAAGAGTGCGTGATCGCGTAAATGCTCTGCGATTTCGTCAGCGTTGTACTCTTCATCTTCTTTTAGGCCAAAGACTTGTGCGGTACCTGATTTACCAGCGGTTTGGTAAGACATATTCTGGAACGAACGCCTTGCCGTTCCTTTGCGTCCGTGGTTTACCAACCTCATGCCTTCTTGTGCGATATCCCAATATTTTTGTTTAACCCCAGTGACCGGTGGATAGGTTTCGATTTCCGATACTGTTTGTTCATCGAATGGCTGACCATTATCAATTGTTGAGCGCAACAAGTGAGGGGCGATTACTTCCCCTTCATTAACTAATACTGAGGTTGCCTTCGCGATTTGCATCGGTGTCGCTGTCCAGTAGCCTTGGCCAATACCAACAGGGATCGTATCACCTTGATACCAAGGCACACGGTGTCTTGCCATTTTCCATTCACGCGTTGGCATATTGGCTTTACTTTCTTCGTGAATATCGATGCCAGTGTAATCACCGAAGCCAAACATCATCATCCATTTAGATAGGCGATCGATGCCTAGATCAAAGGCTATTTGGTAAAAGAAGGTATCTACCGACTCTTCAATTGCTTTCTCTATATCGACGACTCCGTGACCCCAGCGAAGCCAGTCACGGAAAGGTTTTGTCTTAGAGTTTGGTATTTTCCAATAACCAGGGTCATTACGTGTTGTATTTGGCGTGATCACGCCTTCTTGTAAAGCAGCTACCGCGATGAACGGTTTGATCGTAGACGCTGGCGGATAAATCCCCAACGTGGCACGGTTAACCAAAGGTCGATCTTTGTTTTGCAATAGCGCGTTATAACCTTTAGAGGAAATACCATGCACAAATGCATTGGGATCATAGCTTGGGCTAGAGACCATCGCTAGTACGCCATTGTCTTTGGGATCGAGAACGACCGCCGAACCACGTCGACCATCGAGTAGTTTGTGTACGTATAACTGCAGCTTGATATCTAAGTTCAGCACGATATCTTTGCCTGGAACGGAAGGAACAAACTTGAGCGTGCGGATCACTCGCCCGCGACTGTTTACTTCGACTTCTTGATAACCAGCCGTGCCGTGTAACATATCTTCATAATAGCGCTCTATACCAAGCTTACCGATATCGCGTGTAGCTTGGTAATTAGCGTCTTTCTCTTCTCGAACTAAGCGTTGCATATCGCGATCATTGATACGTGATACATAGCCTATGACGTGAGTCAGCACATCACCATAAGGATAGAAACGCTTCAACGTTCCTGTCACTTCAACTCCCGGGAATTTATGTTGGTTTACAGAGAAGATCGCAACCTGTTCTTCGGTAAGCTGATTTAGAATGGGTACTGATTTGAAACGTCGTGAGTTGCGACGCTCACGGTTAAATCGTTCGATTCGTTCTGGTGGAATCTCGATTAATGTTTGCAAACGGATGATCGTATCATCCATATCTTTAATTTTTTCAGGTATGATCTCTAGGTTGAAAACAGGACGGTTTTCAGCTAGGAGTACACCGTTTCGGTCGTAAATTAGACCACGGTTAGGTGCAATTGGCACGACCTTGATGCGGTTGTCGTTAGAGCGAGTTTTATAGTCCTGATATTGGTTGACCTGAATGTTATACAGGTTAACGACCAACATCGACATCATCACTATGATCCCCATAAACGCAACAAAAGCACGGCTAGTAAATAGTCGTGCTTCTGCTTTGTAATCACGGATTTGGCTACGTTTACGTAACATTAACGCTTATTCTCGATGATAAGGATGGTTAGCAGTGATGCTCCAAGCTCGATACAAGCTTTCAGCCATGATAACGCGTACTAATGGGTGAGGGAGAGTAAGCGCAGACAGAGACCAGCTTTGATCTGCTGCCGCTTTACATGCAGGAGCTAATCCTTCAGGCCCGCCAATCAGGATAGAAACGTCACGTCCATCCAGTTTCCAACTTTCCAATTGCTCAGCCAGTTGTGGTGTATCCCATTTTTTACCTGGGATATCGAGCGTGACAATGCGATTTCCTTTTGGAACCGCTGCCAACATTGCTTCGCCTTCTTTTTGAAGAATTCGTGCAATATCAGCATTTTTACCGCGTTTCCCCGCAGTGATCTCAATGAGTTCTAATGGCATATCATGAGGGAAGCGGCGTTTATATTCTTTAAACCCTTCTTCAACCCACTTTGGCATTTTTGTACCAACTGCGATTAACTGGATCTTCAAAGCTTAGCCCCAAAGTTTTTCTAGTTGGTAAAGTTCACGATGTTCTTCTTGCATAACGTGAAGCATGCTGGTGCCCATATCTAGAACAACCCATTCACCTTCTTGCTGACCATCCATACCTAGTGGCTGCATACCTGCTTTACGGACTTCATCAGCAACATGTTGTGCAATAGAGGCAACATGGCGCTTAGAAGTACCAGTGCAAACGATCATGTAATCAGTGACACTTGATTTGCCTTCTACATCGATGGTAACAATCGATTCTGCTTTCATGTCGTCGGCTTTGTCTGCAAGAAAATCTTTTAGTTCTTCACGTAACACAGGGTGTTCCTTTAATCTGAAATTAGCTTTGTTTAGGATCTATTGACCCTAGAATATAACACGCTTTTATGCGTGAAATGGTATTGAAGCTGTAGGGAGACAAAACTCTACACTTAACTGATGAATTAGTGGCCAAGGCGACTGTTCATATTGAGTTTTTGTCATCAATTCTGCTTGTGTGAGCAGCGCAAACAAAGAGTGTAATTGAGAAATTGAAACTCTTGTTAGCGCGGCGTTATAAAGAGGCTTTTTAGATTGCCAGATACGGTGCTTTTCAAAGACTTGGCTGATCGGCATCTGTTTCATTTGTTGCTGCATTTGCAATAGCAGAGCAAGTTCACGCTGTATGCTACGCAGCAAGATAACTGGCTCGACACCTTCCGCTTCCAATTGTCTCAGAATTCGTTGTGCTCGATTGCCTTTACCTGCCAGTAATGCATCACTCCAATGGAAGGGAGTAAAGTGATTGTGGCGGCTTAGAGACTCTTCTAAGCGTACTAACGTAAGCTTTCCGTCTGGATATTGAAGCGCCAATTTTTCTAAGCTTTGTGTTAGAGCAAATAGATTACCCTCATGCCATTGTGCCAGCATTTGAATCGCTTCAGGGTCTGGAGATAAGCCTATCTGACGGCAGCGCGCTTGGACAAACTGAGGTAAGCGGCTGACATCTGGCGTTAGGCAACTGATCCAGTGACCCTGATTAGACAGTGCTTTAAACCATTTAGCACTTTCTTGAGCCTTGGTTAGCTTCGTACCAATCAAGACCAACAGAATATCGCTGTGGATATGCTCTGAGATTGCCAGTAACTCTTTGGCTATCGCCGCATTGACTCCTGATTCTGGTAGCTCAAGTTCGATGATCTGACGGCTAGAGAATAGGCTCAGCGCTTGAGTGCAGTCGTAGACTTGATTCCAGTCGAGGCTATTATCAATCGCAAAGCGATGGCGTTCATCGAAGCCTTGCTCTTTAGCTGCCTTTTGAATCGATTCTCGACTTTCTTGCAGCAACAAAGGCTCGTTGCCAAAAATCAGATAAACGTTACTTAGCTGCTTTGCAAGTTGCTCAGGTAAACGATCGGCAAAAATACGCATCAAATAAACCTATTGTTCAGCCGATTCGCTTAGTGTTGACTGCTCTTCGGAAGTCGGTACTGTTTCTGCGTCTTCAATTTCGATGTTTTTGATGTTGTATTGCTTCTCAAGTTCTTTTACTTGAACGTGCTCTAACGCTTCTAGGTCCATGTTATCTGCCGCTATGTTGGCTTTTAATCGAGCCATCTGACGAAGGATTTGGCTTGTTGCCAACTTACGCATTTCATCTTCGATCATGTCTCGTTCAACCGACTTCGCAAGTGCAGTTAACGGGTTATCTAGATAGCTACGGGTTACGCTAGTCGAGAATGTTTTATCACCAAGCTCTGGTATCGTTACGCGATACCTAGCTCTGAACGTCAGCTCTTTCTCTGCCGCACGAGTATTTTGATAAAGAGATAGAGTTCGCTCACTCACGCTTTCGCTAATAATATGCAAATTCGGTGTGTTTCCAGCTGGTGGGATAATTTCTACATCGTTCATACGCAGCTGACCTTTCATCATACGTGTAAACGTGCTGTATTGGTCGTAACTGGTCACAGAGATCTTGTTAAGTTCTTCTGGCACTGAGTAATCACCGCGTAGGTGGAAACCACAGGCACTCAATAGGCTAACGGTTAGAATAACAATAGTAACTTTCAATGAAGATAGTGAAATCAGGCGCATTATTTGATGGTTCTCATGAAGGTAGAATACTTATTTAAAGGCTTTAGCTTTTTGGCGTGGGGTTAGTCACTGAAAGTAAAGCGCTTAAATAAGTAGACAGGGTAATTAGCTACCCTGTCTAGAGACTACTAAAAACAAAATAAGTTCGCTTCAGCAGCTATAGTTGTAGACTAAAACTCGCTCGTTTTAGTCTACAACTATTAGTTAGCCAATATTAGTTAGCTACGATGTTTAGAAGCTTACCTGGTACGAAGATAACCTTACGGATCGTTAGGTCATCTAGGAACTTTTTAGCGTTCTCATCGTTTAGACCAAGTTCACGAACTTGCTCTTCGGTTGCGTCAGCAGCAACAGTCAGTTTCGCACGCAGCTTACCGTTGATCATTACAACGATAGTCTTCTCGTCTTCAACTAGCGCTTTCTCATCGAAAGTTGGCCATGTTGCTGAATCTACGTTTGATTCACCCAGTGCAATCCACATTTCGTAAGAGATGTGTGGCGTCATTGGGTAAAGCATGCGAACGACAGCTTTTAGTGCTTCATCAAGGATTGCACGATCTTGTACAGATTCTTGAGGTGCTTTCGCTAGCTTATTCATCAGTTCCATGATTGCAGCGATGGCTGTGTTGAACGTTTGGCGACGGCCGATATCGTCCGTTACTTTCGCGATAGTCTTGTGGATATCACGACGAAGTGCTTTCTGGTCGCCAGATAGCGCAGAAGCATCAACAGATTCAGCAGCACCTTTAGAAGAGTGAGCATGAACCAGTTTCCAAACACGTTTAAGGAAACGGTTTGCACCTTCAACGCCAGACTCTTGCCACTCAAGAGTCATATCTGCAGGTGATGCAAACATCATGAATAGACGTACAGTATCAGCGCCGTACTTGTCTACCATCTCTTGTGGGTCTATACCGTTGTTTTTAGACTTAGACATTTTGATCATGCCTGAGTGTTCAACTTCGCGGCCTTGAGCGTCGACTGCTTTTTCGATGCGACCTTTACCGTCACGTTCAACCGTTACGTCAGTCGGAGCAATCCACTCTTTGGTGCCTTTTTCGTTTTCGTGATAGAACGCGTCAGCCAGAACCATGCCTTGACATAGAAGTTGCTTGAACGGTTCATCAGATGTCACGTAACCAGCATCACGTAGAAGCTTGTGGAAGAAACGAGAGTAAAGCAGGTGCATACAAGCATGCTCGATACCACCAACGTATTGGTCAACCGGTAGCCAGTAGTTTGCTTTTTCTGGATCTAGAATGTCGTCAGCTTGTGGTGAACAGTAACGTGCGTAGTACCATGAAGATTCCATGAAAGTATCAAACGTATCAGTTTCACGCAGCGCAGGTTCGCCATTGAATGTTGTTTCAGCCCAAGACTTGTCTGCTTTGATTGGGCTAGTAACGCCATCCATTACCACGTCTTCAGGAAGAATAACGGGCAGTTGGTCTGCTGGTACTGGGTGAACTTCACCGTCTTCTGTCGTTACCATTGGGATTGGAGCGCCCCAGTAACGCTGACGAGAAACACCCCAGTCACGTAGACGGAAGTTTACTGTTTTCTTACCTTTGCCTTCAGCTTCAAGTTTCGCAGCTATTGCATCGAATGCTTCTTGGAACGCAAGACCATCGAATTCGCCAGAATCGAACAGTACACCTTTCTCTGTGTAAGCCGCTTCAGATACATCCAGTTCAGAACCATCTTCAGGTTTGATTACCGGAATGATATCGATACCGTACTTAGTTGCGAATTCGTAATCACGTTGATCGTGAGCTGGAACCGCCATTACCGCACCTGTGCCGTAATCCATAAGAACGAAGTTTGCTACGTAAACTGGCACAACACGACCGTTAAGAGGGTGGATAGCTGTTAGGCCAGTATCCATACCTTTCTTTTCCATTGTTGCTAATTCGGCTTCAGCCACTTTCGTGTTGCGACATTCATCAACGAATGCTGCAAGTTCAGGGTTGTTCTTCGATGCTTTCTCTGCAAGTGGGTGACCAGCAGCGATACCAACGTAAGAAACACCCATTAGCGTGTCTGGACGTGTTGTGTAAACTTCTAGCGGTGCTTCTTCGCCGTTAACAGCGAAAGATAGCTCAACACCTTCAGAGCGACCGATCCAGTTACGCTGCATGGTTTTAACCATTTCAGGCCAACCTTCAAGGTTATCTAGATCGTCTAGTAGCTCTTGAGCGTATTCAGTGATTTTAATGAACCACTGTGGAATCTTCTTTTGTTCTACTGGAGTGTCACAACGCCAGCAGCAACCGTCTTCCACTTGCTCGTTTGCAAGTACAGTTTGGTCGTTTGGACACCAGTTCACAGAAGAGGTCTTCTTGTAAACTAGGCCTTTTTCGTAAAGCTTGGTGAAGAACTCTTGCTCCCAACGGTAGTACTCAGGTGTACACGTTGCGAATTCACGGTTCCAGTCGTAACCAAAGCCTAAAAGCTTTAGTTGGTTTTTCATGTACTCAATGTTTTCGTAAGTCCATGGTGCCGGCGCCGTGTTGTTTTTTACAGCTGCATTTTCTGCAGGCAGGCCGAATGCATCCCAACCGATTGGTTGCATTACGTTTTTACCTTGTAGACGTTGGAAACGAGATACCACATCACCGATGGTGTAGTTACGCACGTGGCCCATGTGCAGTCGACCACTTGGGTATGGGAACATAGAAAGACAGTAGAATTTTTCTTTGTTTGGGTCTTCACTTACAACGAAAGTTTCGCTGTTATCCCAGTGTTGTTGAACCTTTTGTTCAATCTCTTGCGGGTTATATTGTTCTTGCATCGATGGTATCCGGTTATCTTGGAATTTGTGAGTTCGGTTAGAACAGAATCTTACAGATCGTCATAGAATACCTAAAGCAGCTGAGTACAACAATAGTTATACCCGTCATACTTGCAGTTGCTGCATGGTTGATTACGTAAATTCCACCTAATTACTCACGACAGCTATGCTTAAAGGGACGAATTGCATTTGTTTGTTAAGGATTCGTCGCTTAACTTTGCACACGTTAACTAAGATAAAAGTATGTAATCTTGAGGAGGTTTTTTATGCCGAAGAAAAAAGCACTTTATGAAGAAGTTGTCGAAGAGGTGATTGAAACGCTGAAGCATAGTCCTGAAGAACTCAACAACAAAATTGAAACATCAGGTAAGTTAGCAAAAGCGGCCAACGACATGACCAAAGATGAGCTGTCGCTGATCTCAGCTTATGTGAAGTCGGACTTGAAAGAGTTCTCAGAAAGCTATGAAGAGAGCAAAAATGGCCCATTCTATTTGATGATTACAGACTCTATTTGGCAAGGGTTACTGGACATAACTGATCGTACTAAGGTGGAGTGGGTTGAGCTGTTCCAAGATCTAGAGCATCAAGGATTATATCAAGCAGATGAAGTGATAGGGTTAGGCACATTGGTATGTGATGAATGTGGGCATCAAACCGAATATAATCACCCTACAACGATTATTCCTTGTATTAAATGCGGCTCGAAAGGGTTTAGCCGCAAGGCACTTAAGCCGTAAAAAACTGAACCATAGCGTCTTCAATTTTAAGCTGTAACAATAAGAAAGGGTTGACTGAATCAGCCAACCCTTAACAACCTTTCGTCGAATCTCGAATCTAGTCTTTTCTTCTCATAAACCAGCCAGCTACTAAACTCAGTAACGCCCAGATATACAGCGGCCAAGTACCGACCACGTGATAAGGGGTTTGACCATCCGTTGAGATTAGCTCAGCTTTCAATACTGCGGTTTCAAACTGCGGTATTTGTTTGATGATCTTGCCTTTGTGATCCGTTACTGCCGTTACGCCATTGTTGGTTGAGCGAATCAGCGGCTTCCCCAACTCCAGAGCACGCATTTGTGCGATTTCCATATGTTGTAATGGTCCAATCGAACGGCCGAACCACGCATCGTTAGAGAGCGTTAGAATAAAGTCAGTTTCATCCGTTACGTTTTGTCTCACTTGATCATTGAAGATGATCTCATAACAAAGCGCTGGTGCTAGATGACGACCATTTGCCACGATGTTTGGCTGAACGAAATCGCCACGACTGAATGATGACATTGGCAAGTTAAAGAACGGTGCTAACGGGCGTAGGATATCCTCAAACGGCACAAATTCACCAAATGGTAGAAGATGATGTTTATGATAGCGTTCGTCTGGATCATAGCTGTACTCACCGTATGGATTGACTCCCAGAGAAAGAACACTGTTGTAGTACTTCTTATCTTCAGATTGATTTAACACACCTGTGATAATTGCACTGTTGTTCATTTTCGCTGCGCTATCTAAATTACGTAGGAAAGATGGAATCTCTACTTCAAACGCAGGAATTGCAGCTTCAGGCCAGATAATGATATCAGCGTCCCAGTTTTCTCTACTTAGGTCGGTGTATTTCATCATCGTAGGCCAGCGATGACTTGGCAGCCATTTGCTGTCTTGATCTACGTTGCCTTGAATCAATACTACCGAGGTTGTTTTCTCTGGGTTTAGTGTCACCCAATCGATATTTCGAATACCGAAACCTGCACTTAAGACAACTGCAGGTATGATGCCGACACTCCACGCTTTATTTATGATCGTATAAGCGAGTGCAGAAGCTGACACAATAATCGCTAGCGTCACAAGCTCGACACCACCAATCGGTGCGAATGAACTTAGTGGAGAGTCGATTTGGCTGTAGCCTAACCAAAGCCAAGGGAATCCTGTCATTACCCAACCGCGTAACCAGTCAGAGATTAACCACAATGCTGGGGCCGCGAGGAAAAAGCGACTTAGGTTATTAGCAGGGAAGAATTTGTTTAGACTCCAGGTAAAGAGGCCTGAATATACGGCTAGATAGCCTACAAGCAATGCCATCAAAAACAGGTTGGCCGCAAGTGGCATGCCGCCAAAACCATCAATGCTGACGTATACCCAGCTAATACCTGTTGTGAACTGACCTAAACCCCATGCGTAGCCAATCCAAAGCGCACTTTTAGGAGAGCGGTTGTGGATCAATAGCAGCAACAAAGCAGGGCTGATAATAGCAAGAGGCCATATGGAATATGGAGCGAATGAAAGGGTGGTTATAGCGCCAACAAAAACGGCCGCAAGCGGCCGTAATAGGCGATGAATAAAGGTCTTAGTCATCTAATTTCTGTCATCTCTTTAGAGAGAAGTTGTTATTCTTCGATAGTCGGAAGAGGTTGCTCATCAGGTATAGTTACCTGTAGCTGAATCACACGACGATTATCTGCGGACGTTATTTTGAAATGGTAGCTTCCAATTTCTACAATTTCTCCACGAACCGGTAGATGACCGAGTGCTGTCATCACCATACCGCCAACTGTATCCACTTCATCATCACTAAAGGTGGTTCCAAATGTATCGTTGAAATCTTCAATAGTGGTTAAAGCTTTAACAGAGAAGGTATGCTTGCTCAGCTTACGAATGTCTAACTCTTCTTCATCGTCGAACTCGTCTTCAATTTCACCAACGATTTCTTCGAGGATATCTTCAATGGTTACTAGGCCAGATACACCGCCAAATTCATCCACAACGATAGACATGTGGTAACGCTCTTCTTGGAATTCCTTGAGCAGGCGATCAACGCGTTTGCTTTCAGGTACAACTACAACAGGGCGGATCACTTGTTCGATGTCAAATGGGGCGCTTTCTGAACCCAAATACTTAAGTAGGTCCTTCGCTAATAGAATGCCTTCTACATGGTCTTTATCTTCACTGATCACCGGGTAGCGAGAGTGTTGAGCATCAGTAATAAGCGCAATCAATGTATCTAAATCATCGGTGCGTTCAACTGTAACCATTTGAGAGCGAGGTAGCATGATATCGCGTACTCGCATCTCTGAAATTTCCATAACACCTTCGAGCATGTCGCGCGTGTCGTGGTCAATTAGGTCATTAATTTCTGAGTCGCGGATTACATCTACGAGCTCTTGGCGATCTTTTACTTCACCTTGAAATAGTTGGCCTAGGCGTTCAAAGAAGGACTTTCTACTCGGACCTTCAGATTTTTTACTTCCCTCAGAAGTGGGGGGGTTACCTTCGTTCATGATTTCTCAAAAAATAACGCTATCAGAAGTGTGATAGCACACGTTACAACTCAGATTCCTGCGAAAACCACAGGTTCGATGAGTTATTGTTTCTCTGCAACCTACTTTACTAGAATCAATTTACTTTTCTAGAATATACGGGTCTTCAAACCCCATAGTTTGCATGATTTCTGTCTCGAGTGACTCCATCTCTTCAGCTTCATCATCTTCGATATGATCATAACCTAGCAGATGCAGACTGCCATGTACAACCATATGAGCCCAGTGTGCTAACAGAGGCTTATTTTGCTCTTCTGCTTCTTTTTCGACGACTTGGCGACAGATAATGAGGTCGCCAAGTAGATCTAACTCTATCCCTGGAGGAGCCTCGAATGGAAAAGACAGCACGTTAGTTGGCTTATCTTTTCCACGGTATTCATGATTAAGCTGGTGGCTTTCTTGTGTATCTACGATACGAACCGTCAACTCGGCGTTCTCTTGAAACTGAGGAATAGTCTTATTTAACCAAAGCTGAATATCTTGTTCGGTTGGAAGACCTTGCTCATTTTCGACCGCTAATTGCAGGTCTAGTTCAATAGACATCTATTTATCACCTTGCTCTGCAATGACAGAACTATTTTGTGTTGCTAATTGTGTCGTAACAGCTTGCTGAGCCTCAAGAAGTTTGGCTTCTCGTTCTTCACGTTTACGGGCCTCAAACTCTTTACGCTCTTTTTGGTCTTTGGCTTCCCACTTCTCGTAGGCATTAACGATACGAGCAACGACAGGATGACGAACGACGTCTTCAGACATGAAGAAGTTAAAGCTAATGTCATCAACTTCACTAAGCACTTCAGTTGCATGGCGTAGGCCTGATTTTGCCCCTCGAGGTAAATCGATTTGAGTGATATCACCTGTGATGACAGCGCGTGAGTTAAAGCCGATACGCGTTAAGAACATTTTCATCTGTTCTACCGTAGTGTTTTGGCTCTCATCAAGAATGATGAACGCATCATTCAATGTACGACCACGCATGTAAGCCAGTGGTGCAACTTCAATTACGTTACGTTCAATCAATTTCTCAACTCGTTCAAAGCCGAGCATCTCAAACAGCGCATCGTAAAGTGGACGCAAATATGGATCGACTTTCTGGCTTAGATCTCCAGGAAGGAAACCAAGCTTCTCACCTGCTTCGACGGCTGGGCGAGTTAGTAGGATTCGGCGAACTTCTTGACGTTCAAGTGCATCAACCGCAGCCGCAACAGCTAAGTACGTTTTACCCGTACCAGCAGGTCCAATACCAAAAGTGATGTCATGAGTGACCATATTCATTAGGTATTGTGCTTGGTTCGGCGTACGAGGTTTAATGACGCCTTTTTTAGTCTTAATGGTCACTTCTTTGCCGTAGTCAATCTCAGACTCGACGTGTTGCTCCAAAATACCAGACTCCGCGATCGCTAGATGCACTTGCTCTGGTTCGATATCAATTATGTTGCCTTTAACAGGAGCCGTTTCAACATAGAGGTGCTTGATGATGTCTAAAGCTGCGGCTGTAGTGTGAGGTTTACCGACGATAGTGAAGAAGTTGCTACGGTAGTTAATCTCAACGCCAAGACGACGCTCAAGGTGCTTTATGTTGTCGTCGAATGGTCCGCATAAACTTGCCAAGCGCTTGTTATCTGCTGGTTCTAGATTTATCTCTAAGGTAACGATTTTATTGCTCAAATTAGCCTCTCATTTTGTACCATTCTCTCTTAAATAAAAAAAAAGAGCAAGAAGCCCGATTTAGACCGGGCTTCTGATGGTGATTCCCTATTTCTAAGATGGTCACTTAGTTAGGTAATTTCAAGCTTTGTGTTTGAGCTTTGTGCTCAAACAGTTGTATTACCTATGGCGTAAACGTGGCTACACCTAGCTCATCTTCGCGTTTTGTTTTTTCCATCATTTCTGCTGGAGTCATTACAACGCGTAAGCCCATATCTTTTTCTGTGCGAACTAACTCACCACGTAGTGAGTTGGTGTACACCTCGGTGATCTTCACATCTACGAACTGGCCGATTAGGTCAGCAGAACCTTCGAAGTTCACAACACGACTGTTTTCAGTACGGCCACGCAGTTCCATTAGGTTCTTTCTTGATGGACCTTCAACAAGGATGCGCTGCTCTGTGCCTAGCATTAGGCGGGAAAAGCGCATAGCTTGTGTGTTTACTGTCTGTTGCAGTTCCCACAGGCGATCTTTTTTCTCTTGTGTTGGTACATCACATGGGTAATCTGCTGCTGGTGTGCCTGGGCGCGGAGAGAAAATAAAGCTGAAGCTCATATCGAAATCAACTTCTTTAATCAGTTTCATCGTATCTTGGAAGTCTTGTTTAGACTCTCCTGGGAAACCAACAATAAAGTCTGAACTAATTTGAATATCAGGACGAGCTTTACGCAGTTTACGGATAATAGACTTGTACTCGATAGCCGTATGTGGACGCTTCATCATTGTAAGAATACGATCACTACCACTTTGTACTGGTAAGTGTAAGAAGCTCACAAGTTCAGGTGTATCTTTGTAAACTTCGATAATGTCGTCACCAAACTCAAGTGGGTGGCTTGTCGTGAAGCGAATACGGTCGATACCATCAATTGAAGCAACAAGACGAAGAAGCTCTGCGAATGAACAGATATCGCCTTCGTGTGTTGGGCCTCGATACGCGTTTACGTTCTGACCAAGTAGGTTAACTTCACGTACGCCTTGCTCTGCAAGTTGAGCAACTTCGAATAGTACATCATCCATTGGGCGGCTAACTTCTTCACCACGTGTGTACGGCACAACACAGTAAGTACAGTACTTCGAACAGCCTTCCATAATTGAAACAAATGCAGTTGCACCGTCTGCTTTTGGCTCTGGCAGGTTATCAAATTTTTCGATCTCAGGGAACGAGATGTCCATTACAGGCTTTTCGTTAGACAGTGATGACTTAATCATTTCTGGCAGGCGGTGTAATGTTTGTGGGCCAAAGATAACGTCTACGTAGGGAGCGCGTTGACGGATATGGTCACCTTCTTGAGTGGCTACACAGCCACCCACACCGATCACTACACCTTCTTTTTTATCTTTAAGCGTTTTCCAACGACCAAGCTGGTGGAATACTTTTTCTTGCGCTTTTTCGCGGATAGAACAAGTATTCAGTAGTAGTACGTCTGCTTCCTCAGGTACTTCAGTTAGCTCATAGCCATTTGCAGCGTTAAGCAGGTCGGCCATTTTTGATGAATCGTATTCATTCATCTGACAGCCCCAAGTTTTAATTAGCAGTTTCTTACTCATTATATGTTCGCTCGATCGTTAGTTTAATTTAAGGGAGCAAATCGCCCATTATTCATCCGCTAGTCTGGTTCGTCATAAATCGGTATTCAATCTTATGACGGTCTATAGCGGCAAGCGGCGTATTGTACTGGTTTCAAAACCGACTGACTAGTAGTCTGAACAAATCTCTTTTGTAGTGGTTTTTATTATCGTTAACGCCATATACCATAAGGGATAACCCTTTTTTCAAATAAGGTTTTTGGTTACAAGTTAGTTATGAAAAAGTACAATCAAAAATAGTCAAAGAATCAAACTGATAAGTACAAAATATGAACAGTTACGATATTGTGGTAGTTGGTGGTGGCATGGTTGGTGCGGCAACAGCGATCGGCTTTGCGAAACAAGGGCTGAGTGTTGCTGTGATTGAAGGTTTTGCCCCACAAGCTTTTGATGAGTCGCAAGCGATGGACATTCGTGTGTCGGCGATTTCTCAAGCATCGGTCGATTTACTTGAAGCTCTTGGTGCATGGCAAAGTATTGCAGCGATGCGCGTTTGTTCTTACAAGCGATTGGAAACTTGGGAACATCCAGAGTGTCGTACTCGTTTTGATGCTGCATCACTGGATCTGCCCCGTCTAGGCTATATTGTCGAGAACAGACTGATTCAGTTAGGCTTATGGTCTCAATTTGATGCCCATGACAATCTCGAACTGTTATGTCCAGAAAAGTTGGATGAGATTGAGTATGGCGAAACCAATATCGTTAAGCTTCAATCAGGAACTGAGTTATCAGCGAAGTGGGTGGTTGGTGCTGATGGTGCTAACTCAGTCGTTCGTCAACATGCTGGAATTGGCATTACGGCTTGGGATTATCGACAACACTGTATGCTTATCAATGTCGAAACAGAACAACCTCAGCAAGATATTACTTGGCAACAATTTCTACCAAGTGGCCCTCGTTCATTTCTGCCTTTGTGTTCTTTAATCTCTGACGGTCAAGAAGTCGGGCAGGGATCGTTGGTTTGGTATGACTCCCCATCTCGCATTAAGCAATTATCATCGATGACCCCTGAAAAGTTACGTAATGAAGTACTTGTTAATTTCCCTACGGAATTGGGAGACATCAAAGTCCTCAACTCTGGTTCGTTCCCCCTTACTCGGCGTCATGCTCAATCATACTCGAAGAATAACTGTATTTTAGTCGGAGACTCTGCGCATACGATCAACCCTTTGGCTGGGCAGGGTGTTAACTTGGGCTTCAAAGATGTATCAGTATTGTTGGATGTCACCAAAGAAAAGGGGGAATTGAATCAGTCTGTAGCAAGACGCTACGAAGTGATAAGAAGAGGCGACAACCTTATGATGCAGAGTGGCATGGATTTTTTCTACAAGACATTCAGCAACGACATTGGTCCGCTTAAGTTTGTACGTAATGCCGCACTAAAACTAGCAGAGAACTCTGGGCCGATTAAAACTCAAGTATTGAAATACGCCTTGGGTCTTTAAGTCGCTAGTTTAATTGGTTACAAAAGAAGAGGAGAGCTGATGCTCTCCTTTTTTGTATCTGGTGATTACTATCGCTGTTGCGTCACACAAACAGGCGCATCTAGCTCTAACGAGTAGCCTGTATAAACCAAAGAACCGTCCTCATTATCTCGCTTGAATGAGGTGATGTTGTTGGAGTGTTGGTTGGCGGCGATAAGCCATTTCCCATCGTCAGTTATATGGAAGTCTCTTGGGAATTTACCTTCAGTGTCGTAGCTTTCAATGAAATTCAGTTTTTGAGTCTCAGAGTCGATTTTGAAGTTGCTGATTCTTGATTGGTGTCGACATGACACATAAAGGAATTGCTCATCAGGGGATAGCTTAATCGCAGCTGCGGCTTCTCCCTTCTCCATATTAGGCAATGCATCAATCTCTTCCACTACATTCCAAATGCCTAAAACCTTTTCCAAAATCAGTAACGTTTCAGAGAGTTCACAGACCACATAGGCTCTGTCTTCAGCTTTGTTAAAGATTAAATGACGAGGTCCATTGCCGGCGGGCACCTTAATAGACTGCATTGGCTCATCAAGGAACTCTTCTTGTTCTTCATCAAAGCAATAGAAGTTGATGCGATCGGTGCCGAGATCGACGGTCACAAACTGTGGTGAGTTTTGTAGGAACAGACATTGATGGGCGTGTGGGCTGGTTTGTCGCTCTTTGTTTGGCCCGGAACCAACCATCTTGATTGTTTTGAGTCGCTTATCGATGCTGCCATTGATACTCAAGCTAAAGATATCGAATGTGCCTGATGAGTATTGCGACGTGATAGCAAACTTATTGTGTGGATCTATCGCGATGTGACAGGGGTGATTTCCTGAGATGGGACTTGCATTGGACGTTATCTGCGAATCAACATTAGGTATATGAATGAGCTGGGGCTGTTTTTGCTGATTAACTTCAGATGCAGTATAGATCCCTGTCTTTGTTGCAGTAACAAAAGAGGGGTTAGTGCATTTTCTGAACAGCTCTAGAGATAATAGTTTTCCAGTTTCTAGATCTAACTGAGTTTGATAAACACCTTGGCTTTTACTTGGCGTATCCGTGTAGCAACCGATCGTTAAAGGGAGGGTTTTCATAGGCTAGTCATACTCAATTAGAAAATGGAGCTGACATTGTCTTATAAAATTGTATTAAAAGTGAGGTTATAGAAGAGAATACTTGGTGACTTGGCTAGCAGATTTGCATATTCCAGATAAAACAAAACCCAGCTAAAAAGCTGGGTTCTATTTAATGATGGTGCGGTCGGAGAGACTTGAACTCTCACACCTCTCGGCGCCAGAACCTAAATCTGGTGCGTCTACCAATTCCGCCACGACCGCAGCAAATCTTTATAGTCATATCGAATATTGGTGCTTCAATAAGACGTTGTATAAGTGGTGGCTACTGCGGGATTTGAACCTGCGACCCCATCATTATGAGTGATGTGCTCTAACCAACTGAGCTAAGTAGCCATAATAAATCTAATAGATTCATTATTAAATAATGGTGCGGTCGGAGAGACTTGAACTCTCACACCTCTCGGCGCCAGAACCTAAATCTGGTGCGTCTACCAATTCCGCCACGACCGCAGCAAATCTTTATAGTCATATCGAATATTGGTGCTTCAATAAGACGTTGTATAAGTGGTGGCTACTGCGGGATTTGAACCTGCGACCCCATCATTATGAGTGATGTGCTCTAACCAACTGAGCTAAGTAGCCATAATAAATCTAATAGATTCATTATTAAATAATGGTGCGGTCGGAGAGACTTGAACTCTCACACCTCTCGGCGCCAGAACCTAAATCTGGTGCGTCTACCAATTCCGCCACGACCGCAGCAAAGCTTTTACTCTAGCGAAGAGTATAGTTAAGAAGACTTATGGTTTGTCTAAGTAACGTTGTAATGGCTGGGCTACCTGGATTCGAACCAGGGAATGCTGGCATCAAAAGCCAGTGCCTTACCGCTTGGCGATAGCCCAACAGGATATCAATTAAGATATCTAAATAATGGTGCGGTCGGAGAGACTTGAACTCTCACACCTCTCGGCGCCAGAACCTAAATCTGGTGCGTCTACCAATTCCGCCACGACCGCAGCAAAGCTTTTACTCTAGCGAAGAGTATAGTTATATCGACATTGGTGATTCGATGTAACGTTGTGCTCTTGGTTACTTACTTCAGTAAATGCTTACTGAAGTAAAAACAAAGAGTTTAAATAGTGGCTGGGCTACCTGGATTCGAACCAGGGAATGCTGGCATCAAAAGCCAGTGCCTTACCGCTTGGCGATAGCCCAACAGGATATCAATTAAGATATCTAAATAATGGTGCGGTCGGAGAGACTTGAACTCTCACACCTCTCGGCGCCAGAACCTAAATCTGGTGCGTCTACCAATTCCGCCACGACCGCAGCAAAGCTTTTACTCTAGCGAAGAGTATAGTTAAGAAGACTTATGGTTTGTCTAAGTAACGTTGTAATGGCTGGGCTACCTGGATTCGAACCAGGGAATGCTGGCATCAAAAGCCAGTGCCTTACCGCTTGGCGATAGCCCAACAATGATATCATTTAAGATATCTAAATAATGGTGCGGTCGGAGAGACTTGAACTCTCACACCTCTCGGCGCCAGAACCTAAATCTGGTGCGTCTACCAATTCCGCCACGACCGCAGCAAATCTTTATAGTTATATCGACATTGGTGATTCGATGTAACGTTGTGCTCTTGGTTACTTAATTCAGTAAATGCTTACTGAAGTAAAAACAAAGAGTTTAAATAGTGGCTGGGCTACCTGGATTCGAACCAGGGAATGCTGGCATCAAAAGCCAGTGCCTTACCGCTTGGCGATAGCCCAACAGGATATCAATTAAGATATCTAAATAATGGTGCGGTCGGAGAGACTTGAACTCTCACACCTCTCGGCGCCAGAACCTAAATCTGGTGCGTCTACCAATTCCGCCACGACCGCAGCAAAGCTTTTACTCTAGCGAAGAGTATAGTTATATCGACATTGGTGATTCGATGTAACGTTGTGCTCTTGGTTACTTACTTCAGTAAATGCTTACTGAAGTAAAAACAAAGAGTTTAAATAGTGGCTGGGCTACCTGGATTCGAACCAGGGAATGCTGGCATCAAAAGCCAGTGCCTTACCGCTTGGCGATAGCCCAACAGGATATCAATTAAGATATCTAAATAATGGTGCGGTCGGAGAGACTTGAACTCTCACACCTCTCGGCGCCAGAACCTAAATCTGGTGCGTCTACCAATTCCGCCACGACCGCAGCAAAGCTTTTACTCTAGCGAAGAGTATAGTTATATCGACATTGGTGATTCAATATAACGTTGTTTAGTCTTCTTTCATAAAGAAAGAATGGTGGCTACTGCGGGATTTGAACCTGCGACCCCATCATTATGAGTGATGTGCTCTAACCAACTGAGCTAAGTAGCCATCTGAGAGCGAAGTAATATAATATAATCTCGCTTTCAATGCCATTATCTTTTTAAAGATAATTACACTTTAAATTGTGGCTGGGCTACCTGGATTCGAACCAGGGAATGCTGGCATCAAAAGCCAGTGCCTTACCGCTTGGCGATAGCCCAACAATGATATCAATTAAGACATCTCAATATGGTGCGGTCGGAGAGACTTGAACTCTCACACCTCTCGGCGCCAGAACCTAAATCTGGTGCGTCTACCAATTCCGCCACGACCGCTTTACTTTCCTAAAAACTCTTGTCGTTAATAAACAGACATTTAATAAAAATAGAGTGCTTAGGAAATGGTGGCTACTGCGGGATTTGAACCTGCGACCCCATCATTATGAGTGATGTGCTCTAACCAACTGAGCTAAGTAGCCATTTCCATATTGTCGTTCATTTCGATACGTTGCCGCTTCGTTGTGAACGGGGCGCATTATGCGTAGTTGAGCGAAACCCGTCAACTTTTTTTTTGAATAAATCGCGAATAAACATCTGTTCGGTTTCTTTTTAGACAAAGAGGCGTATTTGTCGACAAAAAACAGGTCTAAAAGGCGATATATATAGGAAGTTAAGTTTCTGGTGCAGGACTATTTCTAAAGGGGAAAAACAAAAAGGCCAGTGAATTCACTGGCCTTTTTCTAGATGTTTAATCTGAATTATACGTTGAAGCGGAAGTGAACCACGTCACCATCTTTAACGATGTATTCTTTACCTTCAAGACGCCATTTACCTGCATCTTTAGCGCCGCTCTCACCGTTAAATTCGATGAAGTGATCAAACCCAACTACTTCAGCACGGATGAAACCTTTCTCGAAGTCTGTGTGGATCTTACCTGCGGCTTGTGGCGCAGTTGCACCAACAGGGATAGTCCAAGCGCGAACTTCTTTAACGCCAGCTGTAAAGTAAGTTTGAAGAGTCAGTAGTTCGTAACCAGAGCGGATCACTCGGTTAAGACCTGGTTCTTCGATACCCATATCCGCTAGAAACTCTTCGCGATCTTCATCGTCAAGCTCAGAAAGCTCTGATTCGATTGCCGCACAAACAGCAACAACTACATTATTTTCGTTTTCAGCGTATTCACGAACAGCGTCTAGGTATGGGTTATTTTCAAAACCATCTTCCGCAACGTTTGCGATGTACATTGTTGGCTTAAGTGTCAGGAAGTTAAGGTAGCCGATTGCTGCCGCTTCTTCTTTGCCTAGTTCAACAGTACGCGCCATGCCACCTTCAGTTAGGACAGGAAGTAGCTTTTCTAGTACAGTGATTTCGAATTTAGCGTCTTTGTCGCCGCCTTTTGCTTTCTTCGCGTTACGTTGAATTGCACGTTCACAGCTGTCTAAGTCAGCCAGTGCAAGTTCAAGGTTGATCACTTCTATATCTTCAATTGGAGATACTTTGCCAGCAACGTGAACAATGTTTTCATTCTCAAAGCAGCGTACAACGTGACCGATAGCGTCAGTTTCACGGATGTTAGCTAGGAATTTGTTACCAAGACCTTCACCTTTAGAAGCGCCAGCAACTAGGCCTGCGATATCTACGAACTCCATTGTCGTTGGAAGGATCTTCTGTGGATTAACAATTTTTGCTAATGCATCTAAGCGTAGATCTGGAACCGGAACGATACCTGTGTTTGGTTCGATTGTACAAAATGGAAAGTTTGCTGCTTCGATGCCTGCTTTAGTCAGTGCGTTAAACAGAGTTGACTTACCAACGTTTGGTAGACCAACGATGCCACATTTAAAACCCATGATATAAACCTTATTCTGCTTTGAACGTATGTAAGCGATTTTGTGCTTTTGGTAGGCCATCTTTTAATAAGATGTCTAGGCTGCGAACCGATTCGTCAACGACAGCCTCGATACACTCTTGCTCTTTCGCTGGAGCTTTACCTAATACATAACCTGCAACTTTATCTTTGTGTCCTGGATGGCCAATGCCTAATCTAAGACGATAGAATTCTTTATTGTTCCCCTGTTTGCTGATGATGTCTTTCAGACCATTATGTCCGCCATGACCACCGCCTTTTTTAAACTTTCCAATACCAGGAGGTAGGTCTAACTCGTCGTGAGCGACCATGATCTCTTCTGGTTTAATTTGGTAGAATTTTGCTAGGGCTGCAACAGCTTTGCCTGACAAATTCATGAAAGTCGTTGGGATCAGCAAACGAAGATCTTCACCGTGAACCATTATACGACCCGTTAGGCCAAAGAACTTTGGTTCGTTCTTTAGTGTCACGTTATGTACACGTGCTAATTCTTCAACTACCCAAGCACCCGCGTTGTGGCGAGTTTTGGCGTATTCTGGACCTGGATTAGCCAGTCCAACGAGAAGTTTTATTTGTTGGCTCAAGGTATGGATCTCTCTTGGGATTTCAAAAAGCGCCGTATGATATCACAATTTATGAAAAAGGTGCGAGCTAGCTGATAGCAACATGATTATTCCCAGTTGTGATAAATAACAGACACCAGATATAAAAAAAGCACTTCATTTAATGAAGTGCTTAATGTCTTTCTCTAACGAGTGACTAAAACAAAGCTTTTGTAAAAACTATAGAGCTTTGATTAGTTGAACATCGCTGAGATTGATTCTTCGTTGCTGATACGACGAATCGCTTCAGCTAGCATGCGAGAAAGGCTAAGTGTTGTCACTTTACCAGTCGCAGCCATCTCTGGAGATAGAGAGATCGAATCGGTTACGATAACTTGGTCTAGAACAGAGTTCTTGATGTTGTTCGCAGCAGTACCAGAGAAAACAGCGTGAGTTGCGTAAGCGAATACACGCTTTGCACCGCGCTCTTTTAGCGCTTCAGCTGCTTTACACAGTGTGCCACCAGTATCGATCATGTCATCAACGATCACACAGTCACGGCCTTCAACGTCACCGATAAGGTTCATTACTTCTGAAACGTTAGCACGTGGACGACGCTTATCAACGATAGCGATATCAACATCACCTAGCGCTTTAGCTGTAGCACGAGCACGTACAACACCACCAAGGTCTGGAGAAACCACAACTGGGTTTTCTAGGCCACGGTTCGCCATGTCTTCTAGAAGAACTGGAGTGCCGAAGATGTTATCAACAGGTACATCGAAGAAGCCTTGGATTTGCTCTGCGTGTAGGTCGATAGTAAGAACGCGGTCAACACCAACGTTAGAAAGGAAGTCTGCAACAACTTTTGCAGTAATAGGCACACGAGCAGAACGTACACGACGATCTTGACGGGCATAACCGAAGTAAGGGATTACAGCAGTAATACGGCCAGCAGAAGCACGGCGCATTGCGTCAATCATTACCACCAACTCCATAAGGTTGTCATTGGTTGGTGCACAAGTTGATTGAATCAGGAATACATCGCTACCACGAACGTTTTCATTGATTTGAACAGCGACTTCGCCATCAGAAAAACGGTCTACGGTAGCATCGCCAAGAGAGATGTATAGACGATCAGCAATACGTTGGGCTAGTTCAGGTGTTGCGTTACCAGCAAATAGCTTCATATCAGGCACGGTGGAAACCTCGGGTTGCGTCCAGTTTTAAATAGATTGTGGGTGGGCTGATTGGTATTCAGCCAAAGTTTCTTTTAAAGGTGAAATGTTTCGACCTTTCGCGATAAACGCGGAAACTGTGTCAGGCAGTTGTTCTCGTACCGATTCGGCCTCTTTTTTGCTGCTAAATTCAGCAAAAACGCACGAACCTGTACCAGTCAATCTCGACGGCGCGTATTGTAGCAGCCATGAAAGTTGCTTATCAACCTCTGGGTACAGCATTCGCACAATTTTTTCGCAATCGTTTACGTATTCTTGCTCTAGAAGCGTTGCTAGCGCTCGCTTTGGCGTATTTCGAGTTAATTCTGAATGTTTGAATATGTCTGCAGTTGCTATGCTCACTTGAGGTTTGACGACTAGATACCATTTTTCATCCGGATTAGCTGGTGACAATTGTTCTCCAACCCCTTCAGCAAAGGCGGCGTGGCCTCTAACGAATACAGGGACGTCAGCACCAAGCTTCAAACCGATCTCTGCGAGTTGATCATCAGACAGGTTGAGTTGCCATAAATGGTTAAGCGCGACTAACACGGTTGCAGCATTAGAAGAGCCACCACCAATGCCTCCTCCCATCGGAAGCACTTTCTTTAGTTCGATATCAGCACCAAAAAACGTTGAGGTATATTGTTGAAGTGCCGTTGCGGCTTTCCAAATTAGGTTGTCCTCAAGCGCAACACCCGGAATATCAGGTGTTATTGTGATTGCACTCGTTTCTTCATTTGCAGTAACCGTCAGTTCATCGCCAAAATCGACAAATTGGAATAGGGTTTGAAGTTCGTGGTAGCCATTGTCACGTTGACCAGTGATATAGAGAAATAAATTTAGTTTAGCTGGGGAAGGCCAGATCGTTGGCGTAGTAATCATTTTTTCAGAGTCCACTTCGAAACTACAATGTTGATTTTGCTATCGTCTTGCTTGAATGACAATCGAGTTGGCAGAGGAATTAACTCTGCAATGGCATCTGTGTCTTCGGGCACTTGCTCATTTGGAAGCTCTGTATTGCGATAGTTGTCAAAACTGAGAGTCCATAATTGATTGCTTACTCGTTTGGATAGAGATTCAAGTGTGTTAGTGCTGTTTAGTTGATACGAGTCGGCTTGGTCAGGAATACCAAGGAACCACTGTGGTAGATGATCTATAGGGATTTGTAAGCCAGTCAGCTGCTCAACTAAAACTGAAGCGCTCGCATGAGTAAAGACTTGGTCATCATAGGTGACCACTTTTGCGCCAGCTGAGTCAATGGTGAGATTCAATGCGGTTTGACCGAGAAATGTCGTGAGTCTTAATTGACTTTGAGTTGGTGAATGCTTCCAGATGAAATTCAGGCTTTGGCGCTGCTCTGGAGAAATGTAAGCGAGCTTGCCTGAGGCTTGATAGTTTTCTATCTGTAAAAGGCGATTTTGGTGGCTTTGCCACTCGACACTGGTTGGTTGTTCTGGGATAGACGAGCAACCCACCATAATTATGGTCATAAAAATAAGAGACGTGATTTTACGAAGCTTGCTCATATTTGCTCACAACTTGTTCAAATTTATCTAAAAAACGTCTCAACTATAGCATTGAATTCACGAAGTCAGGAAAACAAATCCCGCTTGCTCTTTAAATAGCGCCATGCATCAAGTAAAATTCGCCCCTTGTTTCCATTCCCTGATCGAGAACTTCTGATACATGTCTTTGCTTGCCGTAGGTATCAATCACAATACAGCGTCGGTTGAATTGCGAGAAAAAGTCGCTTTTGGTCCAGATAAATTATCTGAGGCACTCAAGCAACTTAACGCAAATGCACACGTGAATGGAAGTGTCATACTTTCAACCTGTAATCGAACCGAAGTGTATTGTGACGTCAAAGGCGTGGCAAAAAACAAGTTGATCGATTGGTTGTCTGTATTTCATCAAGTTAGCCCTGAAGAATTAAAACCAAGTATCTACATTCATGAAGAGCAAGCAGCGATTAAGCATTTAATGCGCGTCGCCTGTGGTTTGGATTCTCTGGTATTAGGCGAGCCACAAATTTTAGGCCAGGTTAAACAGGCTTATATGGATTCGCGAGAGAACAGATCTGTTGATGCTTCAATGGAGAAACTGTTCCAGAAATCATTCTCTGTCGCGAAACGTGTCCGAACTGAAACTGAAATTGGCGGCAGTGCGGTTTCTGTTGCTTACGCAGCTTGTACGTTAGCCAAGCACATTTTTGAATCGATTGCTGATTCAACTGTGTTATTGGTGGGGGCTGGTGAAACCATTGAGTTGGTGGCTAAGCACCTTTCTGCTAATGGTTGTACTAAGATGATTGTGGCTAACCGAACTCGTGAGCGTGCCTTAGGGTTAGCAGAAGAGTTTGGGGCTGAAGTAATCAGCTTGAATGAGATTCCAGATCATCTATACAGAGCGGATATCGTGATTAGCTCAACTGCAAGTCCACTGCCTATTATTGGTAAGGGTATGGTTGAAACTGCACTCAAAAGAAGAAAGCATCAGCCTATGTTGTTGGTTGATATCGCAGTTCCTCGTGATGTTGAATCTCAGGTCGGTGAATTGAATGACGCCTACCTATATTCAGTTGATGATCTGCAGTCGATTGTTGATGGCAATATTGAGCAACGTAAAGTTGAAGCAATTCAAGCTGAAGCAATAGTCAGTGAAGAAAGCGCCGCGTTCATGAGTTGGATGCGTTCATTGCAAGCGGTAGACAGTATTCGTGACTACCGTAAATCGGCCAACGAAATCCGAGAAGAATTATTAAGTAAGAGTTTACAATCACTTGCCGCTGGCGGTGACCCTGAGAAAGTTTTACTTGAGCTAAGTAATAAGCTCACAAACAAATTGATCCATGCTCCAACGCGTGCACTTCAAAGTGCTGCTGAGCAAGGAGAACCTGCAAAATTAATGGTCATTAGACAGAGTTTGGGCTTAGAAAACCCTCAATAATATTAGACCTCCAACAGAATAAGACATTATGAAAGCCTCGATTCTAGTAAAGCTTGAAACACTTGTTGAACGCTATGAAGAAGTTCAACATCTACTTGGTGATCCAGATGTAATCGGGAATCAAGACAAATTCCGTGCACTTTCTAAAGAGTACTCTCAACTAGAAGAAGTGACGGCTTGCTTCCAGTCATACCAGCAAGCTCAAGAAGATCTAGAAGCTGCTGAAGAGATGGCAAACGAAGATGACGCTGAAATGCGCGAGATGGCTCAAGACGAAATCAAAGACGCAAAAGCGGCGATTGAACGTTTGACCGATGAGTTACAAATTCTTCTGATTCCAAAAGATCCAAACGATGAGCGCAACTGTTTCCTTGAAATCCGTGCCGGCGCGGGTGGTGATGAAGCGGGTATCTTCGCGGGCAACTTGTTCCGTATGTACTCTAAGTTTGCAGAGAAAAAAGGTTGGCGCGTTGAAATCATGAGCAGCAACGCTTCTGAACAAGGCGGTTACAAAGAGATGATCGCTAAGGTTAGTGGCGACGCTGTTTACGGTACAATGAAGTTTGAGTCAGGTGGTCACCGTGTACAACGTGTTCCTGAAACTGAATCTCAAGGTCGCGTTCATACATCGGCGTGTACAGTTGCTGTTATGCCGGAGATCCCAGAGGCCGATCTTCCAGAAATCAAAGCTGGCGATCTTAAGATAGATACTTTCCGTGCATCGGGCGCGGGTGGTCAGCACGTTAACACCACGGATTCAGCAATCCGTATTACTCACTTACCAACAGGTACAGTAGTAGAGTGTCAAGACGAGCGTTCTCAGCATAAAAACAAAGCGAAAGCGATGGCTGTTCTTGCTGCTCGTATTGTTCAAGCAGAAGAAGAGCGCCGTGCGGCAGCTGTTTCTGACACACGTCGTAACCTACTAGGTTCTGGTGACCGTAGTGACCGTATTCGTACGTACAACTACCCACAAGGTCGTGTTTCGGATCACCGTATCAACCTGACTATCTACCGTCTTAACGAAGTACTTGAAGGTGATATGCAAAGCTTGCTTGATCCTGTACTTCAAGAGCATCAAGCCGATCAGCTTGCTGCACTTGCAGAGCACAATTAACCTGTATGCAGTCAGTATATACGGTTGAAAATGCTTTAAAAGCGGCAATCGTAAGGCTTCAAGAGGGTGATAGCACATCACCCTCTATTGATGCCGCGGTACTGCTTTGTCACGCCTTAGATAAACCAAGATCTTACCTCCTTACTTGGCCTGAGAAGCACCTCACCTCAGAGCAAGAATCTGAATTCAATGCTCTTATTAAACGACGCTTAATCGGTGAGCCTGTGGCTTATATTGTCGGTGAACGTGAGTTTTGGTCATTGCCATTAAAAGTTTCTCCTTCTACATTAATCCCGCGCCCAGATACTGAGCGTTTGGTTGAGGTGGCTTTAGATAAAACGTATGGCAAGCAAGGTGCGATTCTAGATTTAGGAACGGGTACAGGTGCTATTGCATTAGCATTGGCGTCTGAAATGCCAAATCGACCAGTGACTGGCATTGATCTTCGCCCTGAAGCGCAGCTGCTTGCGACAGAGAATGCACAACGTCTCAACATTACCAACGCTACTTTTTTGCATGGCAGTTGGTTTGAGCCTTTGAATTCAGTTAGCTCTGAAGAAGAAGTGGTTAAGTTTTCTTTGATTGTCTCGAACCCGCCATACATTGAGAAGAACGATCCTCATTTATCTCAAGGTGATGTACGTTTTGAACCGATCTCTGCGTTAGTTGCTGAAGAGAAAGGGCTCGCGGATATTCGATACATTTCTGAAAATGCACGTGGCTTTTTGGAAAATGAAGGCTGGTTGGCGTTTGAACACGGTTACGACCAAGGCTTGGCGGTACGTGAGATAATGCAACAACTGGGCTACTTGGATGTTGTTACAGAAAAAGATTACGGTGGTAATGACCGAGTGACCTTGGGTCGTTACTGTTCATAGATAGTGGTTGCTCATAGGCTGCTGTTAATCATTTGTGAGCAATAGATGATTAACTCGCTAAATTGATACCTTTAACTCGAAAATACGCTTAACTCGATAATGCATTTAACGCAGAAATACAGAGCATTAACGGGTATTGTGTAGCTCTTGTTAATGAAGCACATATAAAAATATAAAGGAATACCATGTACGAAGGTTTAAAACATTTTCACCTACTAACGATTGCTATAAGCGCGCTACTTCTTTCGATCCGTTTCGCTCTGATGATGGCTAACTCACCGAAGCTTAAGCATCCTTTCTTGCAGCGTTTCCCTCATATCAATGACTCGCTACTGTTGCTATCGGGTATTGGTTTGATTTTTATTACTGGCTTTATTCCATTTACACCAGCGGCACCATGGTTAACTGAAAAACTAACCTGTGTAATGGCTTACATCGCATTAGGTTTCTTTGCGCTTAAGTTAGGTAAGAACAAGCTATTGAGAGTTTTCTCATTCTTTGGAGCTCTAGGCTGGCTAGCAATGGCAGGCAAAATCGCAATGACAAAGACTCCAACATTTTTCGGTTAATGACGTATGTACGAATTTTTTGATGAAGACTTTGACCAGCTAGAACTTGCTGAAGGTGCATTGATCTTAAATAAGGCCATTGACCCTGAAACTCAAGATAGTTGGGCAGAGCAAGAGCTCGCAAGATTATTAAAAGACGCTGAGTTTGCATTAGTTAATGAAACCGACGAGCAACAGAAGTTTGAATCTTTTATTCGATTATTCTTTTACGAGTGGGGCTTCGTTGGCGATAAAGACGCTTACTTCTCATCGGAAAACGCGTTTATCGATAAAGTACTTGAGAGAAAGAAAGGGATTCCAGTCAGTCTTGGGGCAATCTTCCTTTTTCTTGGTCGCAAGCTAGGCTTCCCTGTAGAGGGTGTCTCTTTTCCGACTCAGTTTCTGCTTAAAGTCAGTTGGTATGGCCAAACTCCGGTCTATATTAATCCTTACAATGGCGAGTATGTTGGTCAGCAAACGTTACGAGCATGGTTAATTGGCCATGATGGCCCATTGGCTAAGCTTAAAAGTGAGCATTTGAAAGTCGCAGACCACCCAACCATTATTGGTAAGTGGTTGGCTTTATTGAAAAGTGCATTGCTGAGAGAAGAACGTTATACGCTTGCATTGAAGTGTACCGATCTTGCTTTGACGTTTGTGCCAGATGATCCATATGAAATCCGTGACCGTGGTTTCATCTATCAGCAACTGGATTGTCACCAGATTGCCGCCACCGATTATCAGTACTTTATTGATCAATGCCCAGATGACCCTGCATCTGAGTTACTTAAATCTCAAGTGAATGTCATGACGGAAAAAACCGTCGTCGTTCACTAATTAATTATTATTTAGAGAGAATATGATGGAACAGAAAATAGTTCACATTGGCGATATGCCAATTGCTAACGATAAGCCATTTACGCTATTTGCGGGCATGAACGTTCTTGAATCTCGCGATCTTGCTATGCAGATCTGTGAGCACTACGTGAAAGTAACAGAGAAGCTGGGCATCCCTTATGTATTTAAGGCGTCTTTTGATAAAGCGAACCGCAGCTCTGTTCACTCATACCGTGGTCCTGGTATGGAAGAAGGTCTCAAAATCTTCCAAGAGCTGAAAGATACCTTTGGCGTGATGATCATCACTGATATTCACACTGAAGCACAAGCTCAGCCAGTTGCAGATGTGGTTGATGTAATCCAGCTTCCTGCGTTCCTTGCTCGTCAAACTGACCTTGTTGAAGCAATGGCTAAGACTGGCGCGGTTATCAATGTGAAGAAGCCTCAGTTCATGAGCCCAGATCAAGTGGGCAACATTGTCGACAAGTTTGCCGAATGCGGTAACGATAATATCATTCTTTGTGAACGTGGTTCTTGCATGGGCTATGACAACCTAGTCGTTGATATGCTAGGTTTTGGCGTGATGAAAAAATCGTCGAACGGCAGCCCAATCATATTCGATGTGACTCACGCGCTTCAAATGCGTGACCCATCAGGTGCTGCATCTGGTGGTCGTCGTGAGCAAACTGTAGAGCTTGCTAAAGCAGGTCTGGCTACAGGAGTTGCTGGTCTGTTTCTTGAGGCGCATCCTAACCCAGATCAAGCTCGTTGTGATGGTCCTTCAGCGCTACCTCTAGATAAACTAGAGCCGTTCTTGAAGCAGATGAAAGCACTTGATGACCTTATCAAAGGCTTCGATCATATTGATATCAAGTAGTTGATTAAAATTAAGTCGTTCGTTGATATGCTAAATAGCTGAGGCAGTTATTTAACACCAGTCGAAACAAAAAACGCCCACTTTTCGAAGTGGGCGTTTTTTTATCTAGAATCTGCGTTGAGGTCATGTTCTAGTTTAAAGAGTTGTTAATGAAGCGTGTAATATCTCCAAAAATGAGTGCATGAGTGTGAGGTCTGTCCTGTAAGTTGTAAATTGCTGACATGCATCACACTTTGTAAGTAAACGATTGCCTGTGATGCAGGGGAAGTTTGAGTGTAATCTCATAAATTTGTTACACTTAACTATTGATCTATGCGTGACCAATTCGACATAAATATGAAATCGTCGTGTTACATCCAGAATGTTAATTTAATATAAGTCATGTTGAAGTCTTATTGTTCGAACTCTAGGAAAGGGTCGCAATAGGTCATAAAAAAGCAGTGGATTCCCCTAAAAAGTTCAAAGGTATGACAATGAAGCAACGCCTTATTCTAAAGACAGCACTCAGTGCTGCAATCCTAGCGACATTAGCTGGGTGTGCGTCTCAATCAACCCATGATTGGAACCAAGACGAAACTTACAAGCTAACGATTCTTCACACAAACGACAACCATGGTCGTTTCTGGCAGAACAAATACGGCGAATACGGCATGTCTGCACGTAAAACGCTAGTTGATCAACTTCGCGCAGAAGTTGAAGCTGAAGGCGGTAGCGTGTTGCTTCTATCTGGCGGTGACATCAACACTGGTGTACCAGAGTCAGATTTGCAGGATGCGGAACCTGATTTCAAAGGTATGAATAAAATTGGTTACGATGCAATGGCATTGGGTAATCACGAGTTTGATAACTCATTAGACGTACTACAAAAGCAGATCGACTGGGCTAATTTCCCAATGCTATCTGCAAATATCTACGATAAAGCAACAGGCGAACGCAAGTTCCAAGCTTACGAGATGTTTGAAAAGCAAGGTATTAAGATTGCGGTTATCGGCTTGACCACTGAAGACACGGCAAAAATCGGTAACCCTGAGTTTATCGCGAGCATTGACTTCCGTGACCCTAAAGAAGAAGCGAAGAAGCTGATCGCGGAACTTAAAGAAACAGAAAAGCCAGATTTAATCTTCGCTGTGACTCACATGGGTCACTACGAAAACGGCCAGCGAGGGGTTAACGCTCCGGGTGATGTAGCACTTGCTCGTTACCTAAACGAAGGTGACCTAGACATGATCGTTGGTGGTCACTCTCAAGAGCCTGTATGTATGGAAGGCCCTAACGTTGCGAAGAAAAACTTCAAGCCGGGTGATGAGTGTAAGCCAGACGTTCAAAACGGTACTTACATCGTTCAAGCTCATGAGTGGGGCAAGTACGTAGGCCGTGCTGATTACGAGTTCCGTAACGGCGAACTAGAGATGGTGAGCTACGATCTGGTTCCAGTTAACCTTAAGAAGAAAGTTAAG
The DNA here is from genome assembly GCF_042466085.1 of Vibrio sp. R78045. Taxonomy (NCBI): domain Bacteria; kingdom Pseudomonadati; phylum Pseudomonadota; class Gammaproteobacteria; order Vibrionales; family Vibrionaceae; genus Vibrio; species Vibrio sp. R78045. The sequence goes on along the minus strand of NZ_JAXHBS010000018.1, from coordinate 1,005,070 downwards.
ATTGACGGTAAGAAGCAACGTGTTCTTATTCAAGATGAAATCGCACAAGATCCAGAGTTGCTTGAATTCCTACGTCCTTTCCAAGAGCAAGGTCAAGCACAGCTAGAAGTTCAAATTGCAGAGACAAATGGCAAGCTTGAAGGTGATCGTAACGTGGTGCGTTTCCAACAAACTAACCTAGGTCGTTTGATTGCGACTTCTCACATGGAGCGTGCAAAAGCAGACTTTGCTGTGATGAACTCTGGTGGCGTACGTGACTCAATTGAAGCAGGTAATGTCACTTACAAAGATGTGCTGAAGGTACAACCTTTTGCAAATATCCTGACTTACACGGACATGACGGGTAAAGAAGTTCTAGATTACCTAAATGTCGTGGCAACTAAACCAATCGATTCTGGTGCTTACGCTCAGTTTGCTGGTATCTCAATGACAGTAGAAAACGGTGAAGTATCGAATGTGTTTATCGGTGGTAAGCAGCTTCGTTTAGACGAAACTTACCGCTTCACAGTGCCAAGCTTTAACGCTGCTGGCGGTGATGGTTACCCTAAATTATCTGATCACCCTGGCTTTGTGAACACAGGTTTTGTTGATGCTGAAGTACTAAAAGAGTACCTAGAAGCGAACAGCCCGGTTGACGTGAACAAGTACGCACCTTCTGGTCAAATGGTTTATAAGTAATTGACCCCAGTTGATGAGTCAATAGGTGCTAAATTAGATTGACTCTAGCACCATGATAAATTTAACTAAAGCGACGCCTCGGCGTCGCTTTGTGTTTATCTATCGTTTGGATTTTGTTATGACCCCTGCAATCAACTTTGCCAAGAAAAAGAAAATTGTTCATACCGTGCATCAGTATCATCATGATGCGAATAACACGAACTATGGATTAGAAGCCGTTGAAGCGCTTGGTCAAGATCCCAAACGTGTATTCAAAACGCTCTTGTTCTGTTTGAATGGAGTGGCGAAAAATTTGGCGGTTGCCGTTATTCCCGTCGACCAGAAGCTAAATCTAAAGTTGGCAGCAAAAGTGGCGAAAGGTAAAAAAGCAGAGATGGCTGATCCTGATATTGCTCAGAAAACGACAGGTTATGTGGTGGGAGGAATCAGTCCTCTTGGTCAGAAAAAAGCATTGCCTACCTTTGTGCATTCCAGCGCTACCGATTTTGAAACGATATGTGTGAGTGCAGGGAAGAGAGGATTAGAGATAGAGTTAGATCCGAAAGACTTAGTACTACTTACGCGTGGCCAGTTTGCGGAACTATGCCTGTAGCTTGTACTTTCCATAACGATAAACGTACATACTCACAAATAAAAAAGCCCGCTAGACTAATCTAGCGGGCGTTTCTTTATCGACAGTCCACCGGAAAGGGTTGTGACTACTTTTTCAGGCCTAAAGTACCACCAACACGTTTAGCAGCTGGTTTGTTCGGTCTGTTTGAATCTTGGCTGCGGTTTGTCGGCTTACCGCTTCTACGTTCGTTATTGTCGCGATCTGTGCGATTGCGATCCGAACGGCTTTTATCTGAATTAGAACGCTCTGAACGAGAGTTTGATTTCCAGTTCTCGGTATTGCCACCGCCACTGCTTTCACCATTCGATGAATTACGGCCTCGTTTCGAGTTAGGTGCATGACGGAATTCGTCCGCATTGTTACCACGATAGGTGCGAGTACGATTTTCGTTTTGATTGCGGCGCGCTGTGGAAGTTTGGTTTTCTTCACGGCTGTCGAAAAGTTTTGCGTCTGTCGCTTTACGAATGCGTTGGCCCTTAGCGTTCATTTTTGACGCGTCTTCAGTACTTACAGAGCCTTCACACATCGCTAAAATTTCAGTGATCTCTTCGTCGCTCAGGTAGCGCCATTTTCCGTTAGGAATACCGTCTAGTGAGATGTTCATAATACGAACACGGCGCAGCTTAAATACTTCATAACCCAGAGCTTCACACATACGGCGAATTTGGCGGTTAAGGCCTTGCGTTAGTGTGATTCGGAACGAGAACTTAGTCTCTTTCTCTACCTTACATGGCAAGGTAACAGTATCGAGAATATGAACGCCAGCGCCCATTTGCTTCAAAAACTCAGTCGTAATTGGTTTGTCTACACGGACCACGTATTCTTTCTCGTGGTTGTTACCTGCACGTAGGATTTTGTTTACGATATCGCCATCGTTAGTTAAGAAGATAAGACCATCAGAAGGTTTATCTAGACGACCAATAGGGAAAATACGTTTGTGGTGGCCGATAAAGTCGACGATGTTGCCAGGAATATCACGTTCAGTGGTGCAGGTGATGCCTGTTGGTTTATTAAGAGCAATGTAGATCGGCTTCTCTTTTGAGCGAACAGGTTTATTGTCGATCTCAACATCATCACCGGGCAAGACTTTAGTACCCATTTCAGGGATCTTACCGTTAATAGTAACTCGGCCTGCATCAATGAGTTTGTCGGCTTCGCGGCGTGAGCAAAAGCCAGTTTCACTGATGTATTTATTAAGGCGTTTAGCTTGGGATTCTTGTGACATGATATTCTCTTAGCGTTTCACAACGGAAATATAGATAAACAAAAAGCAACCTTTGGATAGTTGCTTTGAGTTGGCGTTCGTTAACTAAAGACAATTTTAGCACTTGGTGTGAGTCTAGGCACTAAATATCGATCTTGATGCAAAATCGCTATCAGGTACTTATCTGTTTCAACGAGTTAACTGGTGCGTTTTTGATGGCGCTCTCTGTTCTCTAGCTTTTTGTCATTGCTCTTTCTGAGCATTACGTACACTGCGCCAGTACCACCATGAAATTGCTGAGCAGAATGAACACATTGAACATCGTTAATTTGCATGAGCCAATTCGCCACGTAGCTTTTCATCATAGCTGGTGGATTTGAGCGCTCACCTTTACCGTGAACAATGATGACGGTGCGAACATCCATTCTTAAACACTGGCGTAAAAATGAGAGCACTTCGTTACGAGCGTCTTTCAGTGTTTTTCTATGAAGGTCGAGTTTGGCTTGAATAGGATATTTTCCTAAGCGCAGCTTTTTGTATACGCCTTCTTGTACGCCATCTTTCTTATAAGCAATGACGTCGTCTGGTTTGACCATTGGAGAATAGTCGAGTGAAAGGTAATCTTTTTCATCCTCAGACAGCCACATCGCGGCTTCACGCTTGGCAAGGTGAGATTCGGTAACTCTATGTACCTTTTGATGTTCAGCGGTGTCATGGTCGATACGCTTAACATCGCCCATCATTTGTTGGAATAACTCTAAGTCGTCATCATGAGACATAGTGTTCATCTCAAGTTGGAGAAGGATAGGGTAAGTATACCTAAGTTGAGACAGGGTTTGAAAATGAAAAAACCGGAGCAGGCAAGAGATATCTACTCCGGTGCAAAGCGTTTTAACATTTATTTATCAAGAAAATGATACTTAAAAGTAAATGATCCAGGCTGAGCGATTCTAGTGAGGAGATTTTTCGGTCATAACTTTGTAGATGAAGAAGCCTCCATAGAACATCATGAGACCTAGAGCCCCGAATATTACTATCATTGAAGATAGTCCCACTGCATTACCAAATAGGAGTTCTAGCCAAAAGTCCATGTGTATACCTCAAAGTTATATGACACGGCTTAGTGTATTAACTGGTGTTATCAATTTACTGATCTGGATCAATCCTGTTTCATAAGTTAAATACTTGTTGGCAACTGTGTGTTTTTCGTCACATTGGCATTGGAGTTGTACGTCTTTTGTTCGAACGATTCGATATTGTAAAAAAGAGTGAAAAAAGCTCTTGCGCATAAATTCAGAATCCGTATTATACGCTTCATCGACAGGCAAACAGCCCGTTAGATATCTCGGTGAATAGCGCAGCTTGGTAGCGCATCTGGTTTGGGACCAGAGGGTCGGGGGTTCGAATCCCTCTTCACCGACCACATTTAGAAAGCCTGCTCATTGAGCAGGCTTTCGTCGTTTCAGAGCATTGAAAATGGGGTTTGAACCTCGCTAGTTTTTTGCATCTACCTCAAATTGACACTCGGCTTGTTGGCTTTGTGATTGTTGAGTGACAATGAAACCTTTCTCTTCTAATAACTGTAAAAGGTTGCCTTCTCCGATGAGGTGTAAAGTACCAACGACGAGCAAGTAGTGTCCCTTTGAATCCAGTTTCCAATCATTAGCGAAGAGCTTGTTTGCCCAGTCGATATTTCGATCGGTTAGGAATGCTTTTTCTAGGTCATGTGGCATTTCCGACAGTTTCGCAAACTGCTCTAGTTTCGCTATATCTCCCGCTTTCCAACTCTCGATTAAGCAGTGAGTGTCGTCATCAATATGATCGAATTGTTCGAGGCTAGTCGTTAACCATTCTTTACCAGAATCTTTTTGTCCTGAAATTAGATCTATTTGAAATTGTAGAGGCTCTAAGCTGATAACAGGCACATCTTGAATCGTCGCCTTGTAAGCCAAAGTAGCATCAACACCGCCGGCCGATGCGTAGCCAAGATTCTTCAACTGTTGCATTTGTATCGATATCGCTGTCGCCCAAGGTGGGGCATTAAGTAGTTGCTGAGTTGGCATGTCTAATGACTTTGTTATGTCGACCAGCATTTGTTCTTGCTCTTCGTTTAATACATCACTCGTAGTCACTTTAGGCGTGGGATATACAACGCCCTCTGACTTTCTGACATCCGTTTCGACAATTAGCCCGTCACTCTTTTTCAACGTGTCAGTGATCTGTGTGGGAAGCGGGTACATGCTCTCGTTACCTACATGTATCGATCCTAGGATAGTGAGCGTCAAATCATCCTTTTTTGCTTGCCAATAAAGAGGTTCGGCGACCGCTTGCTTTGCGGAAAAGGCGAGAGTGAGTAACGTAAAGTACAAGAATGTGCGCAAAGAGAGCTCCTTTAGAAAGAAATAAACTCGTTAAAAAGGGTTTTGACGGAGTTTTTTAACGGTTTTTTTTGAGAACGATGTCACGTTGTTTGTACGAAAAGTATAACAACACCAACAAACTGTTAAACCTTTCTCTCTATCAACGACATGATTTTATGAAATCCTTTGAAAAGATTGTGATTTAATTCTCAGTTATTACGTCAAAATAAAAGTGACGGAAGTGTCGTTAATCGTAACTTGATGATTTTATTAAAATTAAATTTATCAATATTTTTTAGATTTGAAGCTGATCACTGAATTGGCCTGATTTAATTCACGGCAAAAAATAAGCCCATATAGTTTATCTAACTTTCGAAGCGCTCCACTTTGCTTCTGACTCAATTTTTAAATTAATGGGTGAATACGATGTTGAAGAGAAACTTACTATCTGTAGCAGTATTGGCTGGCTTGACGGGTTGTGCAGTAACGCAAGCACCTGAGCAACGGGTTGTTAATGCACTGGCTGATAACCTTGATGTGCGATATGAAATCCTAACCAATCACGGTGCGAATGAGGGTATGGCTTGTCAGGACTTAGGTGCTGAGTGGGCGTCATGTAATAAAGTGAACATGACCTTGACCAATGACGGTGAAGCGATTGATTCGAAAGATTGGACTATCTACTTCCACAGTATTCGCCTTATTTTAGATGTTGATAACGAAGAGTTTAAAATCACTCGTGTAACGGGTGACCTACACAAACTAGAGCCTACAGATAAGTTCGATGGTTTTGCGGCTGGTGATGAAGTGATTCTTCCACTGACGAGTGAATACTGGCAACTGTTTGAAACCGACTTTATGCCAGGTGCATTCGTAACCGCGCCAAACGCAGAACCTAAGATGATTGCTTCATTGAATACGGAAGATGTCGCGTCATTCGTAACGGGCCTAGAGGGTAACAACCTTAAACGTACACCTGATGACAATAACGTAATGGCTACAGCGGTGACGCGTTTCGAAAAGAATGCGGATCTAGCAACGCAAGACGTATCAACAACGCTATTACCAACGCCAATGTCGGTGGAAGCGGGTGAAGGTTCAGTCAGCATTGCTGGTGGTATTGCCCTACCAAAAGACGTATTCGATGCTGATCAGTTCGCTGCAATTGAAGAACGTGCAGATGTGGTAAACGTAGATGTGAGTGGTGACCTTCCAGTAAGTGTTACCGTTGTTCCTACTCAGTTTACGGGTGATTTAGCAAAATCTGGCGCTTATGAACTAAGCATCTCGGAAGAGGGGATTGCGATTAAAGCGTTTGATAAAACAGGTGCTTTCTACGCAGTTCAGTCTATTTTTGGCCTAATAGACAGTCAGAACGCTGAATCATTACCACAACTGTCGATCAAAGATGCGCCACGTTTCGATTACCGTGGTGTGATGGTGGATGTTGCTCGAAACTTCCACTCAAAAGATGCCATCTTAGCAACGCTAGATCAAATGGCAGCATACAAGATGAACAAACTGCACCTTCACCTAACAGATGATGAAGGCTGGCGTTTAGAGATCCCAGGTTTACCAGAGCTAACGGATGTAGGGTCTAATCGTTGTTTTGATTTGGAAGAGCAAAGCTGTTTACTGCCTCAGCTAGGTTCAGGTCCAACAACAGACAACTTTGGCTCTGGTTTCTTTAGTAAAGCGGATTACGTCGAGATTTTAAGCTACGCCAAAGCGCGCAGCATCGAAGTCATTCCGGAAATTGATATGCCAGCACACGCTCGTTCTGCTGTGGTATCGATGGAAGCGCGTTACACTCGCCTAATGGCGGATGGTAAAGAAGCGGAAGCAAATGAATACCGCTTGATGGATCCACAAGATACATCGAATGTGACGACTGTTCAGTTCTACGATAAGCAAAGCTTCATTAATCCATGTATGGAATCTTCAACTCACTTTGTTGATAAAGTGATCTCTGAAGTGGCAGCAATGCACCAAGAAGCGGGCGTTCCACTAACGACTTGGCACTTCGGCGGCGATGAAGCGAAAAACATCAAGTTAGGCGCTGGCTTACAAGATATTAATGCAGAAGATAAAGTGGCTTGGAAAGGCAACATCGATTTGTCTAAGCAAGATAAGCCATTCCAACAGTCTCCACAGTGTCAGTCTTTGATCACTGATGGAACGGTAAGCGACTTCGGTCATTTGCCAAGTCACTTTGCAGAGCAGGTATCTAAGATTGTTGCTGACAAAGGCATCCCTCACTTCCAAGCATGGCAAGATGGCCTTAAATACAGCGAAGGCGAGAAAGCATTTGCAACCGAAAGCACTCGCGTAAACTTCTGGGACGTTCTTTACTGGGGCGGAACTTCATCAGTATACGACTGGTCAGCGAAAGGGTATGACGTGATTGTCTCTAACCCGGACTACGTATACATGGATATGCCATACGAAGTTGATGCTGCAGAGCGCGGTTACTACTGGGCAACGCGTGCAACTGATACACGTAAGATGTTTGGCTTCGCACCAGAAAACATGCCACAAAACGCAGAAACATCATTAGACCGTGACGGCAATGGCTTCTCTGGTAAAGGCGAAATTGAAGCGAAACCTTTCTATGGTTTGTCTGCACAGCTTTGGTCTGAAACAGTACGTACCGACGAGCAGTATGAATACATGGTATTCCCTCGCGTACTTGCAGCAGCAGAGCGCGCATGGCACCGAGCTGATTGGGAAAATGACTACAAAGTGGGCGTTGAGTACTCTCAAGAAACCAACTTAGTGAATAAGCAGGCTCTAAACAGCGACTTTAATCGCTTTGCGAATATTGTTGGTCAACGTGAACTAGCTAAGCTTGAGAAAGCAGGCATTGATTATCGACTACCAGTACCGGGCGCTCAGGTTGTGGATGGCAAGCTAGCGATGAACGTTCAATTCCCAGGCGTAGAGCTTCAGTACTCTGCTGATGGCGAAAACTGGTTAACGTACGATGAGCAACAACGTCCATCGGTTTCTGGCGAAACTTACATCCGCTCTATCTCTGAAAGTGGCGAGAAAGTAAGTCGAGTAACCTCAGTTAAATAATCGATAAGCAACATTAATAGAAGAGCTCCCTCGTTATTATCTTACTCAAGATAAAAAGTGGGAGCTCTTTTTGTTTGTTGCGAATTAGGCTCTCATCCAAAACGGAAACATATAGAAACCGTCTTGGTTTATAACGTCAACAGTGCACATAAGATGAGGTTCATCACAAAAGTGACGCACTTCTCATTATTCTCTTCAAAAAATAAGTCCTTCATAAAAAACTCTAAATCAAATGTGATTCAACTTACTGAATCTAATTTCGCACCGTAAAATAATGTGATCCCGATCTGTACATTTTTCCATCTTGAGTTTTTTATCAATTTTTATGTTTTTAAGTAACTGATTTTAATCTGTTAAATAAGTTGTTGTTTTTTGATAGTGAGAGAGATCACTCTGCCTACTCTTTTATTTTGAAACGCAAATTAATTCGAGCAACATAGATTTCATGCCAGGGAGGCGACCAACTACTCAAGCGGTGAAGGTGAATGATGTACCGAAGATATGCCGCTGAAAAATCAAACTAAGGCAGTTTACTATGAAAAAAATTATCGCTCTAAGTGCTCTTTCTCTTGCTTTCGCTTCTAGTGCTTTTGCTGGTTCTTCTTACGTAACAGGTAACATCCAAATTCATGACGATGGCCGTATTCACGGTTCTGACATGACCTCTACGCTAGAAGCTGGTCACACGTTTGACAACTCTCTAGGCGGCTTCACGGTTTACTCTGAGTTTGATGGCATCCAACTGGGTAAACTTGAATCTGAAAATGGCGGTGCAGGTAATACTACTCCTGGCATCACTGTCGGTGGTGAGCAATCTTTCAACATTACTGACAACCTATGGGTTGCTGCTGGTTACCAACACCTATTCTCTGCGGGTGAGAGCATTCAGTTCCGTCCACTAGTTAAGATTGGTTACAACTTCGATAACGGTATCTCTATTAGTAACCGTACTCGTGCGCACATTGACGATACTTCTGCTGATGCTGACACAGACTACCGCATGGATAACCGCATTGCTTACACAGTGAATGCTGACCTAGCGCTTAGCTACAACAACGTATACATGATTGATGCTGAAGCGATGGACCACGAGTTACGTGCAACATGGACTCGTCAAGGCGTTCAACCTTACTTTGAGTTCCGTAGCCAAGCTAACGGTGTAGATTTCGCAAACGGCGACTCTAAGCAGAACAACGCCTTCGTATTCGGTGCTTCTTACGGCTTCTAGCTGATTCACTTGGCTGTTTAGTCGATTAGATTATTGGCCAAGTGAGCTTCTTCGTTAATTAGCTTTTTGTTAAATAGCGTATTCGCAAACTAGCGACGAAAATACAGCGGCACTAACAGCCCGGTTAGTGCTGCGATAAGATTTGCTTTACTGTCCAAAAGCAAAGAGCCTAGCAAGTAAACCACAGTCTTGGGTTTGCTTAATGCTAGGCTCTATTTTTATAACTTCTTAAATATTGCTGTGTGTCGGTTTATTTACGCTCTAATTACCATTGTAATGACGGTATTCAAACACCTGACCTTTCTCGTTAAACGCATACACAGAATACTCGTCTTTCTTATCGCCATGCTCCATTCCCGGAGAGCCCATAGGCATACCAGGAACAGCCAAGCCAATCGCATTACGTGGTGGGTTTTCTAAAAAGGCCTTCACGTCTTCTGCTGGAATGTGCCCTTCAAATACGTAACCGTCGATCTCTGCCGTGTGGCAAGAGGAAAGCTCTGGCGTTACACCTAGCTTTTGTTTGATTGGATTCATGTCATCGTGGAGCTTCTCTGTAACATCGAACCCGGCATCTTGCATATGTTCTGTCCATTCTGTGCAGCAACCGCAGTATGGTGATTTGTGGTTTAGAACATCAGTAGCTAAAGCTTGTCCTGAAATTGCAGCGAGTGCTGTAAGAGTCATAACTTTACGAATCATGGTTGACCTCATGAATATGGTTTTTATTGATATTAGAATGAGTGGGCTTGAACAATCTCAGCCTGTTGGCATTGCTCACTACTGTAATTGACGACATCGCCATCGCTGCGCCTGCAACGACTGGGCTTAGTAGAAATCCGAAAAATGGGTAGAGCACACCGGCCGCGATAGGAATACCAAGTGAGTTATAGATGAAGGCACCAAAGAGGTTTTGCTTCATGTTTCTCACGGTCGCTTGGGACAGCTCTATCGCGTTACTGACAGATAAGGGCGACGAGTTGAGTAGCGTCATTTGAGCACTTTCAATCGCGACATCGCTGCCGCTGCCCATTGCTATACCTATATCCGCCTGAGCAAGTGCGGGCGCGTCGTTAATCCCGTCTCCGACCATGGCTACGCTCTTATACTGTTGTTGAAGCTGAACAATATGCTGAGCTTTCTGCTCTGGAAGCACCTCCGAGATAACCTCGTCGATACCGACACTTTTACCTATCGCTTGAGCAACAGAATCGTTGTCGCCTGTTAATAGCACGGTGTGAATTCCGGCGGATTTTAGTTGAGCAATGGCTTGTTTGCTATCTATTTTTAATGCGTCTGAAATGCCAAATATACCTTCCAGTTTTTGATCGATTACAACGAAGATGGGTGTCCATGCTTGTGTACGACAAAGCTCGATAAAGTCCGCGCCAATTTTAGTGTCAATGCCGAGTTGGGTGAGGTACTTTAGAGAGCCGACTTGAACGTTTTTGCCGTTAATTATTGCTTGTACGCCAAGCCCTCGTTGATTTTCGAAATCACTATGGGGTAGTGCTGAAACTTGTAAGCTCTCTGCATATTGGCAAACGGCTTTGGCTAATGGATGCTCTGACCCTACCTCTACCGAATAGGCGTACGCTAGCAGTTTTTGCTTTGATAAATCGCCATAAAAGGCTTGCTGAACGGTTGGCTTACCTTGGGTTAGGGTGCCTGTTTTATCAAACACGACAGCATCAATTTTGCTTGCAGATTGCAACACATCGGCATCTTTGATCAGAATGCCAAACTCAGCGGCTTTGCCAACGCCTACAGTAATTGAGAGCGGCGTTGCTAGGCCTAAGGCACATGGACAAGCGATGATCAGCACGGTAGTCGATACCACAAGCATGTAGCTTGCACTGGGTTGCGGGCCGACCAAAAACCAAACTAAGGCAGCAGTTGTTGCGATCGCGACCACAACAGGTACGAAAACAGCAGAAATAGAGTCAGCAAGCTTTGCAATCGCAGGCTTGCTGCTTTGTGCTTGGCGAACCATCTGAATGATTCGAGCCAACATGGTGCTTGAGCCAATCCCGGTCGCTTCAATGATCAGGCTGCCATCACCATTAATGGTGCCCGCCGAAACGCCATCATTAATCGATTTAACGTTGGGAAGCGGCTCGCCAGTCAGCATCGACTCATCGATATAAGATTCGCCAGATACCACGACACCATCGACAGGGACTTTTTCTCCCGGTTTCACTCGTACTTGCATACCGACTTGGATGACCTCTACGGCGATAGTTTGCTCTTTACCATCGACGATAACCACGGCTTTTTGAGGCTGTAAGTTTATCAGCGCCTGTAAAGACTTAGTGGTACGTGCTTTGGCTTTGGCTTCAATGTAGTGACCCAAAGAAATAAGGCCAACAATCATGGCGCTGGCTTCAAAATAGACATGACGAGAAGCTTCAGGGAACCACGATGGGATCAGAACAACCAACATTGAATAGAACCATGCTGCGCCTGTACCCAGAGCGACCAAGGTATCCATGGTCGCACGTTTATGCATCAGAGATTGCCAAGCATTGGTGAAGAAGCTGCGACCTGAGGTTGCAAGCAGTATCAAACAAACGACACCAACCAAGCCCCAAGTCAGTTGGTCGTTAAACGTGGCAATGGTCATGCTGCCACCGAACACGCCCCAAGCCATTAGCGGAGCACCGATAAGCAGCGCACTTACTGAGTTTCTAAGAAAGGCTTGTTGAGTACAAAGTTGTTGTTCTTGCTGTTTTTTTTGTTGAGTTGCCGCGTCATCAACGAACTCGGCACCATAACCTGCGTTTTTCACCGATTCTATAAGAGCGTTCTCGATGACGTCACGTTTTTTAGACGTGAAGACCAAGGCTGTATGCTCTGCGAGGTTGATCTGAGCTTGGTCGACGAACTCATTCTTTTTCAGCGCTTTCTCTACCGAAGAAACACAACTCGCACACGTCATTCCCTCAAGAACCAGGTGATAGGTATATTGGCTAGCAGCAGGTTTATCTTGTGTCGGCTCCACTGGCGCTGTTTTTTTATCGTCTTCTGAATCTGAATTAGATAAAGGCTCATTAACTTCAGTGTAGGGAGCCGCGTGATAACCCACGCTTTCGATCAGCTCAATAAGATCGGGTTCTGAAAGCAGAGTAACCAAGGACAATTCATGTTTGCTGATTTCTAGGTCTGAGATTTGCTCGGTGTGTTCAAGTGCTTGAGTCAGCTTGCTCACGCACTTACCGCAGCTAAGACCGGATAACGAAAGGTGTAGTTTATTGCCCATGCTATAACCAAGCGTCGCTAACTTTTCGTTGAGTTGAACGTAACTAAAAGGAGTCGAAATATCGATGTATGTCGGCGATATATCATTGATCGTCGTATTGTCGACTTCGCCAAACAGTGTGCGAACTTTCTTCGCACAACCCATGCAATTTAGGCCGTTGAGCGCAGTTGTGTAATGGTTCATATCGATACTCCAATTCTCATCTACGCCTAACATAAACCTTCCCGTAAGGGTAAGGTCAAACATAAATTCAAGAATTTGATATTAGTGGCATATTAATGGGTGGGGTACGCTGGTGAAATAAGCGGGAGTTAAAGAAAAGCGTGGCTATAATTTATTGGCTCAGACTATAGATTTGCTACATCGAAGCTGAATTTGGCCTTTCTACAGTGGCTTTCGCACAAGATCCGCGCATTAATCATTCACTACTGATTGTAGATTTAAGCGGTGGTGATAAAATAGCGCCCAAAATTTAGTGATATTTGGCTATTACAGACTTTGTATTAGACCCCACTAAAAGAATCACCTACATAATCAAGGTATTTAAATGACGGTTAAAACTCGTTTTGCTCCTAGCCCAACTGGCTATCTTCACGTTGGTGGTGCACGTACTGCACTTTACTCTTGGCTATTCGCTAAGAACCAAGGTGGTGAATTCGTTCTACGTATCGAAGACACGGACCTTGAGCGTAACTCTCAAGAAGCGGTTGATGCAATTCTAGAAGGCATGCAATGGATGGGTATGGAATGGGATGAAGGTCCTTACTACCAATCTAAGCGTTTTGACCGTTACAACGAAATGGTTGATAAGCTACTTGCTGAAGACAAAGCATTCAAATGTTACGCGTCTAAAGAGCTGCTTGACGAAATTCGTACAGAGCAAGAAGAAAACAAGGAAATGGCTCGTTACGATGCGAACCACCCTAAAATTGTTGCAGCAAACAAAGCAGCAAAAGAAGGTGATGCGTGCGTTATCCGTTTCCGTAATCCTAAAGAAGGCAGCGTAGTATTTGATGACCAAATTCGTGGTCGCATTGAAATTTCTAACAGCCAACTTGATGACCTAATCATTCGTCGTACAGACGGCGCTCCAACTTACAACTTCGTAGTTGTAGTGGATGACTGGGATATGGGTATTACACACGTTGTTCGTGGTGAAGATCACATCAACAACACACCTCGTCAAATCAACATCTACGAAGCACTAGGCGCGCCAGTTCCAACTTTCGCTCACTGTGCAATGATTCTTGGTGATGACGGTGCGAAACTTTCTAAGCGTCACGGTGCTGTTTCTGTAATGCAATACCGCGATGAAGGTTACCTACCAAATGCACTGAACAACTACCTAGTTCGTTTAGGTTGGTCTCACGGTGACCAAGAGATCTTCTCTCAAGAAGAGATGATTGAGTTCTTCAGCCTTAAAGCAATCAGCAAGTCTGCATCTGCATTCAACACTGAAAAGCTACTTTGGTTGAACAACCACTACATCAAGACTTCTGAGCCTGAGTACGTTGCAAAATACCTGCAATGGCACCTAGACGCACAGAAGATCGATACAACAAACGGCCCAGCGATCACTGAAGTGATCAAGCTAGTTGGCGAGCGTTGTAACACGCTTATCGAACTTGCTGAGCAGTCTCGTTACTTCTACGAAGATTTCTCTGAGTTTGAAGCTGGCGCAGCTAAGAAGCACCTACGTGGTGTTGCTAAAGGCCCACTAGAACTTGCTCTTGCTAAGGTTGAAGCACTTGAAGATTTCACTACTGTAAACATCAAAGATGGTGTAATTGCAGCGGTATGTGAAGAGCTAGAGATCGGCATGGGTAAAATCGGTATGCCACTTCGTGTAGCAGTAACAGGCGGTGGCCAGTCTCCTTCTGTTGATGCTGTGATGGAGCTTGTTGGTAAAGAGCGCGTAATCGCTCGTATCAAGATGGCTCTTGAGTTCATCGCTGAGCGTGAAGCTAACGCTTAATTGAGCGATTGCTAGATTTAAAAAAGGGTCAGTAACTTGGTTACTGACCCTTTTTATTTGTCTTGAGCTTCGTCGCTTAGAGCTTTGCCGATTAGAACAGTGTCGATTAGAGTTGAATCGTTATAGCTTGTCGTCAGTAATCAGTTGGGTCGCTTGAGTCGCTGTTTTTTTATCGAACAAGATATCCATCATCGCTTTGATGCGTTCGATATCGTCGCCAAACTTTGATAAATTGCCGCTATTGGGCGCCTTAAATTCTACGTTGCCTACGCGCTGTTGATCTTGATAAGCTGAGATCTTGGCGTCTGCCACAAAGGTTCTGAAATCCCAACTCCAGCGAGATACGTAATCAAGCGTAATATCCTCTGGGTTATGTTCTGAACCGTCTGCAACGACTTTACATTTCACCTGATTGTTCAGGCACCAGTCGAGCATGGAATCGAGGAAAATGCTGCGTGTTTTTACATCTTCTACGATAGTGATATTTTCGACGTTATTTGCTTCAGGAAGTGCATTTCCTGAATACTTCGGGGCACTACAACCTGCGAGCAAAACGACAACAGCAACAACTAACCAGTTTTTCATTATCTATCCTAGATTTTTTTGAAGATGATTGAAGTGTTGATACCGCCAAAGGCAAAGTTATTGCTCATTAGGTATTCAACATTTAATTCACGGCCAGATCCTGTGATGTAATCAAGCTTGCCGCAGCGTTCGTCGATGTTCTCAAGGTTCAATGTTGGGCTGAACCAACCTGAATGCATCATTTCGAGGCTTAACCAAGCTTCAATCGCACCACATGCACCAAGTGTATGACCAAAGTAGCTTTTCAATGAACTGATTGGCACTTCGCCAAAAATGTTCGCCGTAGCGTTACTTTCTGCAATATCGCCTTTTTCAGTGGCGGTACCGTGCGCAGAAACATAACCGATTTTTTCTGCCGGAAGTTGCGCATCTTTCAGAGCTTTTTCCATACAGATTTGCATGGTTTCCATCTGAGGTTGGGTCACATGAGCAGCATCGCAGTTGCTGGCAAAGCCGATGATCTCCGCGTAGATCTTTGCACCACGAGCCACGGCATGTTCATACTCTTCAAGAACAAGCGTGCCGGCACCTTCACCAATAACTAAGCCATCGCGCTCGCTGTCGTAAGGACTAGGGGATTTTTCTGGCGTGTCGTTTTTTAAACTGGTAGCAAAAAGGGTATCGAAAACAGCAGACTCAGTAGGGCATAGCTCTTCACCACCACCGGCAACCATTACGGTTTGGTAGCCGTGTTTGATCGCTTCATAGGCGTAACCAATCGCTTGGCTTCCTGAAGTACAGGCACTGCTGGTGGGAATCACGCGGCCGCGCAGGCCAAAGAACAATCCTACGTTGACCGCTGCGGTGTGTGGCATCATTTGCACGTAAGTTGTTGCGGTGATCGCTCGTGTCGACTTCTCGTTGAGCATTACGCCAAACGCGCCTACAGCATCAGTACTGCCGGTTGAAGACCCGTAGGCAATGCCCGTTTCTCCGTTAGTTAGAACATCATGTCCAATCAACCCTGCTTGCTCTAGTGCATTTTCTGTCGCAACGGTGGCTAGACGCGATACACGGCCCATGCCACGTACTTGCTTACGTTTATAGTGTTTAGGCAGTTGGAAGTCATCAATGGGCGCAGCTAGCTTAGTGTTGAGGCCATCATACTGCTCAAAGCTTGGCATATATTGAGTGGCATTTTCACAGGCTTTTAGTTTTGGTTCGATGTGCTGCCAATCATTACCAAACGCGGTAACACCAGACATGCCAGTTACAACAACGCGGCGGGTCATACTAAGCCTCCATTGACTGAAATCACTTGGCGAGTGACGTAGCCTGCAATATCAGACATTAGGTAGCTGACTAGGCCTGCCACTTCTTCCGGCTCACCCATTCGGCGCAGTGGTACTTGAGGAAGCGCATGATCTTTCACATGCTCATCCACCATACCTGTATCGATCAAACCCGGAGCGACACAGTTTACTGTGATTTTACGTTTCGCTAGCTCTAAAGCCAGAGACTTAGTTGCGCCAATCACGCCCGCTTTTGCTGCTGCATAGTTGGTTTGACCGCGGTTACCCATGATGCCGGATACAGAAGCCAGAGTAACAATTCTACCGCCTTTGCGTTTTTGAACCATAGGCATCACGCACGGGTGAAGAACGTTGTAGAAGCTGTCGAGGTTGGTATGGATAACGCCGTCCCACTCTTCTTCCGTCATGGCTGGAAATGCGGTGTCACGAGTAATACCCGCGTTGTTTACTACACCATAGTAAGCGCCATGCTCGGCAATATCTGACTCAAGAGTTTCGCGACATTCGCTGCGATTGCTGATATCAAATTGGATTAGACGTCCAGCACCACCGAGCTCAGTGATCGACTTTAATGTGTCTTCGGCACCTTGCTTGTCACCCATGTAATGAACGGCGATTTCAAATCCGTCTTTTGCGAGTTGAATAGCGATCGCTTTACCAATGCCTTTGCTGGCACCAGTGACTAAAACCTGACGGGTCATGATGGGCTCCTAGTTTTCATTTCTTGTAATTTTTGTTCAGTTGGCACATAGACATTAAGTTGGCATTGAGCCACCAATTCGCCTTGGTCTTCGACTCGGGCGGTAAACACAGCCATGCCACTGTCTTCCATCAGTTGCTCGGCGTAGATATCAAGGGTCTGACCTTGAGTGAACTCATCACACAGTGACTTGTAACGGCGAGAACCCAGCAAGAAGCCGATCGGGGGAGTAGTGCTGTTTTTTAATGCGTGGTATCCAGACCACGCGGCAACCGACTGCGCCATAAACTCGATACCAACATAAGCGGGTACGGTTTGAGTGTCTGCGTTAAAGAACAGGTTATGTGCTCCAATATCCACTTGGCAGTGAATCGATAACGCCTCTACGCTGATGGCACGATCGATTAATATCATCGGGTCATCATGTGGGAGAAGTTGGTCTACAGAGGGGATATCAGTCATTTACTACACCAAAAATCAGGCTAATGTTGTTGCCACCAAAAGCAAATGAGTTACTTAAGATGTTCTTTACTTTAAGTTTCTGGGCACAGTTTACCAAATCAATCTCAATATCCTCAGCTTTATCCTGACATTTTTGTAAGGGAAGCGGTAAGTCATATTTTAAAATATGCCATGCTATTGCAGCCTCTATCGCACTTGCAGCGCCAAGAGTATGCCCGGTGAGCGGCTTGGTTGAGCTAACGGGAACCTTGTTTGCAAAAATACGATGAATGGCTTTGCTTTCCATCGAGTCATTGAGCGGTGTTGCGGTGCCATGAGCATTGATGTAACCAATGTCATCCGCTTGTAACTGTGCAGAATATAAAGCTTTTCTCATAGCTTGTTCTGCGCCATTTCCTTCAGGGTGGGGCGCTGAAATGTGGTGTGCATCAGAGCTATCACCACAGCCTAATAAAGCAATGCTAGGTATATTCTGGTTTGTATCAGCGACATTCACTTTTGTTTTACTGAGCAACATAAATGCCGCTGCTTCACCGATGTTGATGCCATTTCGAGAGGCACTAAATGGCTGACAATGTGTGGTCGAAAGTGCTTCCAGACCATGAAAGCCATTGAGCGTCAGCTTACACAAGGTGTCTACACCTCCAACCAACACAGCATCAGCCATGCCTGAATCCAACAAGCGTTGAGCGGTCAGAAATACACGGCCACTGGACGAGCAAGCGGTCGAGATTGCGTAGCTTGGCCCTGTTAATGAGCAATATTGACTAACAAACTCAGAGGTATTCCCTAGCTCTTGTTTTGAGTAGTGATAGTGCTCAGGAAACTCACCGTTTACCAATTTATGTTTGAAAGCGGCTTCACCATCAGAAATCCCCGAGGTGCTTGTGCCGATAATCACAGCAATTCTATCTGCGTCAAATTGTGACTTTGCTTGCTCGATAGAATCTTTGATTTGCTCAAGAGCTGATAAAGCTAACTGATTGTTGCGAGTAGCGTATTCGGCAAGGTGCTGAGGGATTTCAGGCAGTTCACCAGTCACCTTACCGATGACAGTCGACTTGCCATCATTCAGCATATCACTGACTTCAACCATATTGGATTTACGTATATCTTTGAGGCAGCCGTGAATGTCAGCAACGCTCGAGCCTAGCGCCGAGTGGAAACCACAATCTTGGATGTAAATAGGCATAGTGTTCAGCTCTTACTTGGGTTATCAGTAATCGTTGAGTTCAACGTTTGTATGGTGATGGTGTAGCCTTGGACCAAATGCTTGAAAACAATGTTTCCAGAGAGCTTCGGTTCATTAGTTTTTGCTTGATACTCGATACGAATAATGGCTCGTTGGCTGCTATCAAACACGGTTCTTGTACTGTTAGAATCGACTATGTGCCAACCTATATTTTGCATAGGCTGAGTCCACGCTTCAACTGGCCATAGAGTCAGCATTAAATTGAATAGCACCTGCTCCGGTTGTGGCAAAGTTGCACCAAGCCCAGACAAAATTTGCGTATCAATCACTTGGTCTTGGTACTGCAGTGACAAAATTCGAGTGCCCCAAGATGAAAAACCAGCTAGCACCACTTTATCTGGTGTCACTTCAACTTGGACAGGAAGTTGTTGAGTTTCGTCTTGCCAGGTTGCGCTAATCAACTGACTTGCCGTAAATGAAAATTCAAGCTCAGAAGGCAAGGGTAAGGTTAATTCGGTATCATTGTCGACAGACACACTTGCGCCAGCCGGCTGCTGAGAAACCATTGAACAGGCAGTGAGTAGAATACCCACTAGTGTGGCGAAGGTTATCTTATATATCTTGCTCATCGAAAAGCCTCTCGAGAGGTTGGTCGTTCTACGTTTTTACTACTGTTGATCGCGAGCGGCGAAAGTAGCCACGCGACAAAGATCCCTGTCAGAACAGTAACACCGAAGCTATGAATGGCATGAGTCTGACTTAGCGACAATAAGCCAAATGAAAGCAACGTTGTGAGACCCGATAGGGTAATCGCTAATAAGGTGCTTAGTGATTTTTTCTGCTCAGCAAAGAACAGGGTATAGTCGATACCAATCCCTAAAATTAGAATGAGTCCAAGCAGGTTAAACAGATTCAGTGTCGAGCCTAAAATGCCCGTGACCGCTAGCCCTGCGACTCCGGCAATCAATGAAGGCAACAGCATTAATAGGCTTTGCTTCACACCGTAGCGCCAACCTAAAACCATTCCAATTGCTGCCAATGCTATCAATAGTAGTTCGGTGATCTTGACTCTATATTCAGCAAAAAGCGACGAGATTTCATCGGCTTTATTAAGGTATTTAACACCTTGTTGCTGAGCAAAGCTTGAATCGAGCCATTGAGAGAACAGTGCTGAGTTTGTAACGTCTTTGATCAAAATGACTGACGCCGCTTGTCCATCGATAGGTTTTAACCAAAGTGGTCGAACAGGTTCTGACACCGGTGATTCTAAAAATCCAGATACTGTGATTGCTTCGAACTTAGGTAATTCTGGAAAGCTAGGCCAACCAAGCGTGTTCTGTAAGATATGGCTTTGCTGGCGATAGAGTTGTTCAACCAATTGATAGTTATCATGCTGGTCTTGTTTACTTAACAACTGCTGATTGATGCTGCGATATCCTGAGATACCTTGGCTATCGATTAAAGAGTCTAAGCTCGCGGTGATTTCCGACAGTTTTTTGAGTAGCTTTTGGTCGCTCTTGGCAGTCACCAAAAGCATACTTTGACCACTGCCTAATCCTGATATCTCAGTAATGGCTTGTTCTTGCTGTTTGAGTTGATTAGGCATCGCTTGAAGTTGACGAATATCGTCGTCGTAGCGAATTTGGCTGAGTGACATCAAGCTAACGACAGTCACTATTAATGGTAAGCCAATTCTAAATTTTTGGTTGCTCCACAGGCTTAACCAAGTATGCCAAAGCTTCGACAAGGGAAGAGGGCGTTCTTGGCTTGGTTTTGCCGCTAAAACCGGATACCAACACACCACACTGGCGTAAGCGGCGAACAGTCCAATCGACGAAAAAAGAGCAAGTTGCTGTAAACCCGGGAAAGGTGCCACCAACAGACCTAGGTAACCAATCAAGCTGGTGATCAGACCCAAGGTGATCGCAACAATAATATGTTTCAAGCCTTTGTCGCTTTGCCACTTGCTTCCTGCTGCCAAGCGATCAGTCAGGTAGTGAAAGGAGTAGTCGATGGATACGCCAATCAAGCTGGCACCGAACACCAAACTAAACAGGTGAACCTTGCCGAAGATAGCGACGGTACTTGCCAGCGCGACCAATAAGCCGCTACTGATTGAAAGTAAGGATAAGGCAAGTGGGAGGGCGCTACGAAATGTTAGCCACACCAATAAAATTACACCTACCAATGAGCCCAAACCAATGGTGCTGATTTCTGATTTCGCACTTTCGGTACCGTAATTGGCGTAGAACACCACACCGGTATGCTGCACTTTGACACCAAACTGCTTTTCGATCTGGCGCTCAATTGAATCAAGATCTGGAAGCTGCTCTTGAATCGCTAAACTATAAGGCGAACCTGCCAGAGTCGCAGTCACCAAAATATGAGTTTGCTCATTAGACTGGACTGTGAGGTAGCCTTCTTTCAGAACAAAGTTGCTTGATTGAACGCCAACTGCACTGATGTAGTCGCGAAATAGCAGAAATGGGTCGAGAGATAGCTCTGCTGCAGTGACGCCTGAGAACGGATTGTACAGAGATTGAATGACATATTGAGCTCGCGAATCCGGCGAGTAGGTCAGCGTCTCTTTTTGTTGTTGGGTTAGAAGTTGAGCTCGGTGACGAAAATAGAAATCGCTCCACTGGCTTTGAGTGCTGGCGTTGATTTTGCCTTGAACTTGCTTAAACAGAGTTGGCTGATTTGAGAAAGCTCTTTGGTTAAGTTTTTTTTCAAAAGCGTCAGTCGCTGTCATAGCCTGTTCGACGTCGGAGGCACTTATGATAAACACCACTTGCTCACTCATCGAGCTAGATATTTGCTGAAAGGCTTGCTCTACCATGGGGTCTTGCTGGTTTTCTGGCAGCAATTTCATGATGTTGCTTTCAATGGGTACTGACGAAGAAAAAGCGAATTGTTTGATCAACAATCCGCTAAATAGCATTACGACAACAAGCCAAGCAAGGGCTAGGCTAGAATTGGAATTGTTGCGCTTCAGCATCTGATAATACTTCCGGTAGATGGCTTAACTGGCTAAATTCGATCACTGTGCTATCTCCACGAATTTCCTTTAGCTCAATGCGCTCAATATCATTGTGTCCTTGCAGCGTGATGGCTTCAAACACCGCATTCATTGGAGAACTTTTTGGTATTAGAGTGAGTGTCCATGACGCACTCTCTGTGCTTTTATTTGCACTTTCATCTGAGCTTGGCTCGTTCGCTGGTTCAAATGACAGAGAGAATTGTTCTTGAAGTTTTTGCGTATCGCCGTGGAATACTGACAAGAAGATATGGCTGAAATAAAATGCCATTGGGTTTTCTTTGTCAGTAATTATCTTAGCAGGTTGATCAGCAAACCTTTGACTCAGTTTGTTATCTGTGAGCACTAGGCTCACAGGAAACGGGGTTGCTTGCGTCCAAAGTAAACCACTCGACTTATCTAATAAAAACGTTCCTTGTGACGTCAGAGGTTGGGCAAACATTTCCATATTGCGTGTTTGAGTAAACTCGCCACGGACAATACTATTTGCGCTCAACACCGTTTTCAGTTCTGAAATAGAAGTTACGCTAGTTGTGTTCTCATTAGCGGTAGTAAGGCCACTTACCATCACAGAAGCAAGCCCTAGCAGCGCGATGCTAATGTGTTTGCGACTGCGTTTAAACAGACTCATGTTTCACCTGTTGGTTGTTAGAGGCTTGAGATTTATGTTCAGCAGCTAGAGGTAAGCAACCGAATTGGTGCCAATGCTTAACTTTATCGGTAAATATTTTCGGCGAAGCAAAACACATCTCTTGCTCTTCAATGGTTACCGCAACTTGCATGGTATGAGCGCGTGTCATACGAGCACCTGTGTTGGCATCGTGAATTTCGTAGTCAACACGCAAGCGGTTTTCCCATTCAGTTAACTTAGCGGATACCTTGATCTGATGATTAAACGGTATCGCTTTGATGTACTTTACACGCGTGTCGATGATCGGCCACATGTAGCCTGAATCCTTCATCTCATGATAGTTGTACTCAATCTTATCCATCATGATGCGCCTTACTTCTTCAAAAAATCGGAAGTAATTACCGTGATAGATCACGCCCATTGGATCGGCATCTTGGAATGAGGTTACTAAAGTAACCTCAGATTGTAATGGATGAAGGATTTCAGACATAAATCGCTCTCAACAATATTGCGTAAAGGGGTAGCTACTTTATGAGGTTAGCTACTTTATGAAGTTAACCACTCTATGAGTAAAGTGACCAATACTGACTTTGAATACGAGAAATAAAGTGGCGTAGATTGCCTTCAAGCGGACGATCCTCGACAATAAACTCAAACTCTTTGAGTACTTCGTCGCGAATGTGCTTCAGATTTTCACTCATGTGGTGCTCATCAAGCTCATTGTGGCGCTTACGAAGTTCAAGCGCTTGTGTACCCGCGAGAAGTGATGCTGCCGCTACTTGTTCAGTCAGTTCTAGAACACGTAGGCAATCACGAGCCGCTATGGTGCCCATGCTGACTTTGTCTTGGTTATGGCACTCGGTTGAACGAGAGAACACGCTTGCTGGCATGGTGTGTTTCAATGCCTCTGCTGTCCAAGCTGAAACGCCAATCTGTACTGCTTTGAAGCCGTGGTTAATCGGCTTACGTTCGCCTTCTGCACCGGTTAGGTTAAATGGTAAGCCGTTGTTGAACTTGTAATCCATCAACTGCGCCATTTGGCGATCAAGTAGGTCAGCAAGGTTGGCTACTGCTGTTTTTAGCGTATCCATTGCCATTGCGATATGACCACCGTAAAAGTGTCCACCATGCAGTACGCGCTCATTATCACCATCGATAATTGGGTTGTCGTTGGCGCTGTTTAGCTCGTTCTCGATCATTTGGCGAAGCCAAGGTAGGGAGTCTTGAACGACACCGATAACGTGTGGAGCACAACGCAATGAGTAACGATCTTGCAGACGGTCACTGTTGCGAGGTGGGCGTTCTGCTTGAAGGTCGTCGCGTAACCACGCTGCAATTTGTTGTTGACCAGGGTGAGGTTTCACTGCGAACAAGGCTTCATCGAAGTGGAAGTCATTTCCTTGCATACCCACAGATACCATCGCCGTTATCTTAGTCGATAGTTGTGCTAGGTATTCCGCGCGTTTGTAGGCGATACAAGCCAAAGCTGTCATTACTGACGTGCCATTCATCAAAGCTAAGCCTTCTTTTGGCTTAAGCTTGATAGGGTTAATGCCTAATTCTTTGTAGACGTCACTGGTCGGGCGAACTTCGCCTTTATAGATAACATCGCGCTCACCAATCAGTGCTGCCGCTAAGTAAGACAACGGCGTTAAATCACCACTGGCCCCAACCGATCCTTCTTGAGGAATACGTGGTGAGATATCTTGGTTAATCAGAGTAACGATCTGGTTGAGCAGATCGTGAGTCACACCAGATACACCTTGTGACAATGAACACAGGCGCGTTGCTAATACTGCACGAGATTGTTCGTGAGACAATATTTCGCCTAAACCACAGCCATGAAAGCGCGTTAGATGCAGTGGGAGTTCGTCGACTAGGTTTGGCGGAATCGCAACGGTACATGAATCTCCGTAACCGGTTGTCACGCCATAAATCACGCCTTCTTCTTTCAACAGACGTTCTAAGAAAGCGACACCACGGTCGATCTTAGATGTGAAGGCTTCACTTGAGTTCATCGAAGCTTTTGCGCCTTGTGAGATAGCTACAACATCCTCAATTGTGAGGCGTTCGGCACCAAAAGTGATGCTATTTGGATTCTTTTTCGTCATGGTGCTGGTTGCTCAATGTCCAAAAATTAAAAAAGTTATACCACTGAAGCGGTGCTTTCAGTGTGTAGTGCTGAAGTCGATCTGCGTATTTTTGCACGACTTGCTGTAAAGATTGTTCGCGTGTCTTTCTTGGCAGCTCGATCTTGTCGCTGAAATGCTCGAAATAAACATTAAAGTGCGGCTTAGGTTGTGAGTCGTCACGCAGCCCAAATAATAAAAATACCGGCGCTTTGAGAACAGAGGCTAACATAAATGGTCCTTGAGGGAAGGGAGCTTCCTTACCCAAGAACTCTGCCCATACTGAACGGCTCTCTTTGCTGGTGGAGGTTCTATCGCCAACAATCACAATCCATTCGCCTTGTTCTAGTTTCTGCTGCAACAAGATAGCGGTATCTGGCCCCATTGAGGTCACTTGGATTAGGTTTAAATCAGACTGCGGATTGACTGCTTTCATTACCGAATTAAAACGCTCAGCGTGTTCGGTGAAAACCAGCGCATTGATTTTGATGTTCGAGTGTCTGCGACCCAAAGCTCGGCACAGTTCGATATTACCAAGGTGAGAACCCAGAATCACGACACCTTGTTGGTTGGCTACCATGCTCTCGAATTGCTCTTGACCATGTATGGTGAGGTTATCTACCGAGAAATCGCCTTTCCATGCCGCTAACTTGTCTAGCATCGTATGACCAAAAGAAAGCAGATGGTTATAGCTGGTTAATTCAGTGGGTAACTCAATATTCTGTTGTTCAGCGTAGGTTTTCAGTTGAAATAGATACTGTTCTGAGGCGTTTCGTGCACGTTTTCCCGTTAGATGGTAGTAACCCATCACACCGCGTAAAATCAGATTGAATACGCCTCTGCCTAACAAGGTATAAACGGCCAATAACAGTTTGATTCCCAGCACAGTGCCGCGCTCTTGAGTTCGCGACCAATGGGGTTGTTCTGAACCCATTTGTTCGGAATTTACCTGTCTTGAATCTGCCGAGGAACCTTGGCTATTTTCAGCCGATAAATTGTTCGCTGAGTCCGACTTGAAATGACGAGTAATCAGTTTTGGCGCTCTTGGCAGCATGCCGAAGAACAGTCTTGTGTGCATCCAGCTGATTTTTACGTTATCCCACAGAGCGTCGAAATGAGAAACACCATTTTCAGGATAAATAACTCGTGTCTCAATAAAGTCGATGTCGCAACCTTCCCAGTAAAGGCGAACCAGAATCTCAATATCGAAGTCCATTCGAGACCCAACGTCGTATTTGCTGAGCACTGCCCGTGTTTGGTTGATAGGGTACGCTCGAAAGCCGCACATGCTGTCTTTAATTGATAACGAAAGGGTTTCTATCCATACCCAGATATGTGTCGCGTAGCGTCCGTATAGCCTTGCCTTAGGAACGCTCTCGTCATAAACAGGTTGACCTGATATCAAGCGCTGAGGTTTGTCTTGCGAAGCCTGGATTAATGCGGGTAGCGCTTCAAGGTCGTGTTGCCCATCAGCATCAATTTGAATAGCGTGGCTAAAACCGAGATCTTGCGCTCGCTTGATACCCGCTTTTACTGCGCCACCTTTGCCTTGGTTCTGCTCAAGTGTCACCAGAGTTACGTTTGGATTATCAGCAAGGGGAGTCAAAAACTGTTTGGTCGCGAGTTCACTGCCATCATCAACAATAATGATCGGAAGTTTGAAATTAAGAAGTGACGACACCACAGCAGGCATGGTTGCGCCATGGTTAAAGCACGGGATAAGGAAGCAAGCCTTGTAGCTGCTTTCTTTTAGAGTTTGTTGAGAAACAGCCTCGATGGGAGCGCTATTCACTTTTCTCTCCCAGCTTCATTTTGCCTGAAGAGTGGGTCTGTTCGCCATTGTTCGAGGTGTAGCTAAAGCTCAATTTGTCTTTGTCAGCATCCCACTTGAGTGACAGCTGGATTGTTGCATCAGGCAGGATAGGCTCTTGGAACTTGATGACTTCCATGCCTTTAAAGTAACCAGGGACATTCAGCTCTTGAACGGCGTAGTGAAGTGCCCAATCAATCTGTGTAACACCCGGAAGAATAGGGAAGCTCTTGAAGTGCCCCTTAAAATCGGTGATGTCTCCAGTAACATGAAGTGTCAAAGTCGATTCTTTCTCTACAGTGTCAACAGCAATGATGTTTGGTTTTCTCTTATCCATAGCGCGTGCTTAGAATCCTTGGGCTGAAAATGGGTGTTGTGACAAAAATATAAAAAGATGATCTCAGTGTAAAATACGATCAGCGGTTTCTATGATTTTATTAGCTGTTCGATATGAGAGGTTAGTCGCTTACCTTGGCTGTTGAGAGGAATCTCATCAACAATACGGTACTTTCTTGGGATAGCGATTGGCTCTAACCATTTTCTAAGTTCTGAACGCAGCATCAACCAGAATTTACCTTTACTCATGGTTGAGAGAGTTGCTTGGCCTTCGTCTGATAATACCAAAACAGAGGCTAAGATTAATCGTTCAGGCTCCTCAAATGGAATCACCACGCATTCGCTTATCCAAGGCAGTTGCTCCAGTCGTTTCTCCACTTCAACCAGTGATACTCGTTTTTCTTCTATCTTGATCACTCGGTCGGTTCGGCCCTTCAATATGAATTGATTCTCCGAGACCATTTCACATTCATCAGCGGTTTGGTACCAGTTATTGTTATCGATGTAGGGCGACAATAACTTAATGCAATTCTCACTGTTGAGACTTGCCTCAATACAGTCAAAAAGCTGCCAAGGGATTTGAGCGCTCTCTTGCTGACGAAATGCGATACCACCTGTTTCTGTGCTACCAAAGACTTCAATCGGTAAATGACCAAGTAGATCTTGTGACTGGTGAGCCGACTCGGTAGGCAATGGACCACCCGAAGAGAAGATTCCTGCAAGCTGTACCTTGTTGGTCTCATGCTTTAATCGCTTCAGTAGAGCAGGGCTGCTGATCAGAACGCAGTTTTTATTGGCGTGAGACAATATCTGTTCTGGGTACTCGAGGTTGTTTCGAGCAAATGGAACACCAGAGCATAGTGGCCATAAGATTCGAAACAATAAGCCATAGATATGTTGATGCGAAACGGTGCTTTGGATTCGGTTTCCCTTGAGTAGTTCGCCCCAGTTTTTATCTAGCTGAGCAGTTTCTATATCTAGGTGTTCCAGTGTTTTATTGATTGCCTTCGGCGTGCCGCTTGAACCTGAAGTAAATAGGGTCAATTGGATTGCTGCTAACTCAATGGCGGGAAGATTATCGGTTAGAGGCTTTTGTGACTCGGTGTTTGAGCTTAACAGCGTTTGGACATTGCGAACGTCACTAACCTCTACTTCGCCAATCGAATCATCAACTAACAGGCAGTCAAAATGTTCACTTAACTCGGCAAGCGCACAAGGTTGATAGTTGCCGGGCAAGATGATGTGTTTTTTGTTGACTGCACATGCCAAAAAGGCCAACGAAAATAGGTAGCTGTCTTGGGTACAAATCGCGACTCGTTGAACAGGGAATGGAGATAAAAGGTGTACGAGTTGAGATAAGTCGTCGTTAAATGTTTGCCATGTAATCTCGCAATTGTCGTCAAAGCAAACAATAGAGTCAGGCGATCTATTTTGACTGAGAAGATCAGACAACGAAACATAGGTTACAGTTTGGGTCATAACAATTTAACTCTGGCGAATGCGCTGTCTAACTACCCACTCACCCGCAAAGAGTAACCCGGCAAACAAATAGCTGAGTAGGCCATTGTATAAGGTCCATATTTCAAGCGGTTGGAAGCAAGTGTAAAGTGCGATTGAGCCATTAATAACGAAGAACAGGCACCAAACTTTGGTGACTTTTCGTGTGTAATCAACGCCACTTTGCGGAAGTTCAGGTTCTTGGATGCGAGCAAGGCGTTCGATAATTGTTTGAGGTTGCCATAGGCTTGTAGCAAATACAGCCAACATACAAACGTTAACGATAACGGGATAGTAGGTTAACCAACCATGTTGCTTGAACGTTAACCCTAATACCAACAGAACAATTCCGGCACTTCCACTGATCCAAGCTAAGTGTTTTAGCTCTTTGATTTTAGCCTGACCACCAGTGAAAATGCGTACAGTAAAGATAACGGCCAGAACAATGCCAACGGTTTGTAGACCAAACTTGTTGAGCCCAAAGTAAACCGCTATTGGATAAGTGAAAAGTATGATTGCCGACAATAAAGTCAGCAGAGGACGCATTATGCGTCCTTCAATAGTTCAACCACAGACTCTACAACGTCATTAACGGTGCGTACTGCTTTGAACTCTTCAGGTTTGATCTTTTTACCCGTTACGTTTTGTAGATGTACGACTAGATCAACGGCATCAATGCTGTCTAGGTCAAGATCGAGATAAAGGTGAGCTTCAGGAGTGATATCTTCAGCATCAAGCTCAAACAGCTCAATCAGCGCATCTTTAACCTGGTTGTATACTTCTTGTTGGTTAGCTTGTGTCATAAAGATCTGTCTAGTTGTTCGTTTGAGATGAGATGTAATTAGCTAGGTTTTCAACCGAAGCAAAGTGCTGGCGAGTGTTTGAATCGTCGGCATCGATAACAATGTTATATTTTTTCTTGATAGCAAGACCAAGCTCAAGGGCGTCGATAGAATCCAGTCCAAGTCCATCGCCAAATAGTGGAGCCTCTGTTTCAATTTCATCAATGCTCATATCTTCAAGGTTCAGTGCGTCGATGATCAGTTGTTTTAATTCGTTGTGTAATGTTTCCACTTTGGCCTACTTAGTGCTTTATCTGAAATACTGCTTCAAGGGGGCGATTCTACATTATGCGTTGTATTTTCGAAATGCTGATATCGCCGTCGTTTTATTGAAGAGCTAAATACTTTCTTCGGAAGGGAAAATACTTTGTGCAAGATGATGGTTAAGGCGTCTTGCTGCCGAAGTTAAGTTGTTCGAATTCTCAATAAATGGTGCGACTTCTATTTTACCTTTCACCGTGACATGAAAAAAGGGTTTCGTAGCAGGAACTTGATACCATTTTTTCTCTTTCGTTAAGAATGTCGGAGAAACCGTAATGTGAATCACGCGTAAATCGGTTTGCGTTCGAGTGGCTATTTGTGCTGCACCACGTTGTAATGATGGTTCAATTCCTGGCGTTGTGCGAGTTCCTTCAGGAAAAACAAGCAACACGTTGCCACGTGAAAAACGTTCTTCACAGCGCTCTAAAAGGTCGTCAGGTGCTTGGTTAGGTATGTATCCCGCCGCTTTGACGATCCTTTTCATAAAAGGGTTTTCCCATATTGCAGCCTTAACGAGGCAATCGCATTGCGGCCGTTGAGAGGCGATCAGCACGTAGTCAATCAAACTTGGGTGATTGGCGATGATGATGCAGTTGCGATCTTCACGGAGCAGTTCGGCGCCATCAATTCGATAGTCAATAGCGCCAGTGAACTTCATTATTTGGCAAAAAGCATTGAATGAAAAGCGAATCAGTCGTTGAGCTTTAAGCTCTTTTTTAATGGTGTTAGATGTGGTGAGTGCGATCGACGGCAAGATCAAGAAGCTGAGAACTAAGCCTCCTAGACCAAAGATGGAGAAGCAAAGCCCTGTCGCGAATACTCGCCAATATTGATCGACCTTACTCATTCTTGAGTTCCAGTTTTTACGTTGTTGACCCACGACCAAGCTTGGTGCTTGCCTGCAATCGTCCAACGTTGGGTATCCAAAAGGATATGTTGTAGCGCTTGAAGGCCTTGTGGCAACTCGGATACTGATTGACTTGTTTCTACTGCTCTATAAATAGAGTAGTCATCGCCCGCAGTGAGAATTAAACCTAACGCGTAATCTGCGTAGTTTTGCGTCTCATATTCCTGGTAGAGCTCTGGCAGAGGTTGGTCGAAATCAATGACTAAAACACGGTGCGATGGATGTTGGTAGAGGTAAAGGTACGCCTCAATCAATGCATTATGGAAGGTGTCTTGTCCGGCCGCTATTGAGGTCAGTGGAATTGGTGCTTTCGCGGCAATCGTTGTGAGACCAGCAGCCGTGTTGTGTACTGATTGCGAGAATGCCATTGGCGAGGCATCATCACCTTCTAATATAGATTGAATTAAGATGGCGGTTCGGTGCAGTTCACCATGCCGACTGGCAAACACTAGGTAATCAATCGAGGTGTCTTTTAACAGAACCAATGCGGTTTGGACAGCAAGCTTGCTTTGTACGCTCATTCGGCGGCGCATCATTGGCGGGATGGCTTTAAATTCAGCTGTACCATTGTCTGGCCAAGCTAAATTAGCGCTCCATGTTTGCCATTCGGCATCAGAATTAAGACCGGCCGCATTTGCAGACCATTTCTCAATATTAAACGACATTAATTTGGATTGATTTGACATAGAGTATTGATTTGCTTTGGGTCTAACTAAATACTATGCGCGCTTATAAATAAACACAGGTAAGGGATTTAAATGAAATTATTAAAAATAGCCGTTTCAATATTGTTCATATTCGTTCTTGCAGGCTGCGGACGTGTACAGCCAGTAATGAATGTTGAGGATACTCCAGTTGCACTGAATCTTCAAAGTAAACAGGTGAAATCAGCTATTTATGAATCAGCTGAGAACCGAGGTTGGTTGGTTTCAGAGATAAAGCCTGGCTTGATCCGTGCAGAGCTGTATGTTCGCTCACACCATGCTGTGGTTGAAATTCCTTATAGTGACAAATTTTACTCTATTCTTTACGTTGAATCAGAGAATTTGAAGTATGACGATGGTGAAATACACCGTAATTACAACCGTTGGGTTAATAACTTAAACGTTGATATTAAACGTAAGCTTGCACAAATGGCAGCTGAGTAATCCTCTATTATTTAAAGTTAGGTTTTTCGTGTCGGAATATAAATTAGATCCATTCAACGCTTTAGAAGCAAAAACAGAAGCGCAGAAGTTGTCTTTCGCTCCCATTGTTTTTCATACTGCCCGTACACTTCGTGATTTAGGTATCTTGAAATCGTTAGATGACGCGGGTATTAGTGGTTTACCTGCGGAGACTCTTTCGGAAATAACGGGCGTATCTGAGTACGGCGTAAAAGTTCTGCTCGATATGGCGTTAAGTGCTCATATTGTTATTTGGGACAAACCTAACTATAAAATGGCTAACCTTGGTTTCTACCTTCTGCACGATGGGATGACCAACGCGAACATGGACTTCACGGCTGATGTTTGTTACGCCGCGATGATGCATTTAACGGAAGCGATTGAAGAAGGCACACCTGCGGGCTTAAAAGAGCTAGGTGACTGGGAAACCATTTACCAAGGTTTGTCTCAATTGCCAGAAAAAGCAAAAGAGAGCTGGTTTAAGTTTGATCATTTCTATTCAGACCGTTCGTTCCCTGTTTTGCTTGAGAAGGTCTTCAGCAAGAAACCTAAGTCGCTGGTGGATATCGGCGGTAATACGGGTAAATGGGCGATGCAGTGCTGCAACCACGACTCAGATGTTGATATAACGATTGTAGATTTGCCACAGCAACTAGAAATGGCAATGGCAAACGCGACACTACATGGCCATCAAGACCGAGTAACGCCATTCCCAGCCAACATGCTCGACAAACAACAAGTGTTGCCGACGGGTGCGGATGTGTGGTGGATGAGCCAGTTCCTTGACTGCTTCTCGCCAATGGAAATTCTAAGCATATTAAAACGAGTTCGCTCTCATATGTCAGAAGAGGCGACTGTCTATATCCTGGAACTGTTTTGGGATGCACAGAAATACGATGCGGCGTCTTATAGTTTAAATGCGACTTCTCTTTACTTTACTTGTTTGGCCAACGGTAACAGCCGTTTTTACCGCAGTGAAGATTTCTTAGAAATCGTTGAGGAAGCTGGCTTTGAAGTGGTGACTCGTACCGACGATATCGGCCTCGGTCACACACTGCTTGAATTGAAAGCTAGCGCGCAATAAAAATAACAAATATGGCTTAAATAAATGAAGAAAATATCAACTCAAGTGGTGATCATCGGAGCTGGACCATCAGGGTCTGTTGCCGCGTCTTTGCTTCACAAGAAAGGCATCGATGTTCGAGTGATTGAAAAGAGTCTTTTTCCTCGCTTTTCTATTGGCGAAAGCCTGTTACCTGCTTGTATGGAAGTGATTGAACAAGCCGGTATGAGCAAAGCAGTAGCTGACGCTAACTTCCAATGTAAAGATGGCGCGGCTTTCCGTAAAAATGACGTTTATACGGCGTTCAATTTTGAAGATAAGTTCTCTTCTGGACCGGGAACCACGTTTCAAGTTCAACGAGGCGCCTTTGATAAGGTGTTAGCCGATGCTGCTGAAGCACAAGGTATTACCATTGATTATCAACATGAGTTGATGGGCATTGATTTCACCGAAGGCAGCACGACTTTAGATGTCCAAGTTCTTGATGGAGAGCGTTATCAGCTCGAAGCTCAGTACGTTTTGGATGGCAGTGGCTTTGGCCGAGTACTGCCTAAAATGCTTAACTTGGAAGAGCCGTCATCGCTTCCTCCACGCAAAGCTATTTTCACGCACATTAACGATCATGTTTTAGACGTTGATACTGAACTAGAATATGACCGCAATAAAATTCTCATATCAGTGCATCCATCTAATCCTGATGTTTGGTACTGGTTAATTCCGTTTAGCAACGGCGTCTCATCATTTGGTGTCGTCGGTGAGCCTAAGTTCTTCGAGTCATACCCGGAAGATAAGATTGCCGCTCTTAAGCAATTAGCAACCGAAGAGCCTGGATTAGCTGAAATTTTAGCAAATGCCGAATACCCAAACCCTGCAGGTGAAATAGGTGGCTATTCTGCCAACGTAAAGCACCTTGCAACGGATAAGTATGCGCTGCTGGGTAATGCCGGTGAGTTTCTTGACCCTGTATTTTCATCAGGCGTTACGATTGCGATGAAGTCGGCCCAGTTTGTCGTTGAGTGTGTGGAAAAGCAGCTTAATGGTGAGAACGTCGATTGGGAGCGCGATTATGCGGCTCCGTTGATGGTGGGCGTAAACACTTTTAGAACGTATGTTGAGGGGTGGTACTCAGGTACTTTGCAGGATGTGATTTTCTATCAAGATCCAAACCTGAAGATTAAGCAAATGGTATGCTCGATTTTAGCTGGTTACGCATGGGATCAAACTAATCCGTACGTGAAAGAATCGCAGCGTCGATTGGCGACACTGGCAGAGATATGCCGAAGCTAGGTAGTCTATTCAGTGTGTGAGAGTATCTTCAAGCGCTAAGGTGACTAACCTACAAACAAAAACAGCCGCAAATGCGGCTGTTTTTGTTTCTGAAAATATGGGATTTCAATTCAATCGAGTGAAGACTACTTCAAGTCGATGCTGTTCAGTCGTCCCATAAATATCAACAGATCAATCACATCTTTATGGGCATCAAGCAGGGCGCGTTTGGTTTGGCTATAAGCGGCAAGTCGTCCATGCTTTCTGATTGAGCACACTTTGGTTTTGTATTTGTAGTCGCCGTTATCTGAGAATACACGCCACTTAGCGATGTAGCATTCGTCGCGGTGTTCAGGATCAGTCTGGGTAGGATTAGGCTTGAATACAATTTTTGGCTCTAAACTATGAGGTAGGCGCGTCATCAGATAGGGCTCTTTGAGGACTTTGGGCCAAAACTTGCCCCAAAGCTGTCTGCCCAGTTCGTCTCGTAACTTGATGGTTTTCTTTAGTGCTTTGTCTTCACCCATGCGAACAAAGCCGACAGAACGATGCAGTACCGTATCATCGGGTGTATGGATGTGAATTTTAAAAGCGGTTTTACCTTTCGATATGAAGCGGTAACCGGTAGCACCAATTAGATTATTCAGGCTCATAGTTTGCTAAATGATGATTATGTTATTAATAAGATTACGACAAATACGTAAAAACCGAAACTAATCATCATGAAAAAAATAAAGCCTTAGTACTTTTGCTAAGGCCTTATTAGAAACTATGAGCTGGGAGTGACACTAACTACATGATTTTCTGCATCACATCACCAATTTGAATGCTTCCTGCAAGGCTAGGCTGATCAATCGTGAGTTCGGCTTCATTTTCATAAACACGAGAAACCGTCAGAGTGATATCACTTTGAGATACTTTGTTACGTGGTAAGCCTCTTTGGTCGATAAACGAACCCGTGTGCCACAATTGCAGTTTGTCACCTTGTTGCACGCCATGCATTCGACCAAGATCAATGGTTACTGTATTGCCGTAGACCGCCGCAACTTCCGGAAGGGTAATCTTACACGATACTTCTGATTCCAAGTCCAGCATGATATTACGGCTGACGCGAAGCATCATGCTGCCATAAGTGGATGCCCAGA
The DNA here is from genome assembly GCF_042466085.1 of Vibrio sp. R78045. Classification (NCBI taxonomy): domain Bacteria; kingdom Pseudomonadati; phylum Pseudomonadota; class Gammaproteobacteria; order Vibrionales; family Vibrionaceae; genus Vibrio; species Vibrio sp. R78045. Next base: position 970,393 of record NZ_JAXHBS010000018.1, on the reverse strand, counting down.
AGCGTGCGCTGCGTGTATCGACTTCACTGGTCTTAGCAAATGGCCATTTTGCTACTTCACGATAGCTACGATTGTAAACTTGGTGACCTGTTTTACCGTCGAACACTTGCATCTCTAGTGCAAACTGTCGGTTGATAACGTCATCTTTCAACAACTTAGATTCAACGGTTGCCGTTAAGTCGGTAATGTCGCCACCAATGATGTACTGCGCGCCTGTGTCTTGAGCGATCATCTTGATTATGTCAGGTCGACGCTTATCGATGTCATAATTTGTTGTACCAACCGAGACAAAGCTACGAGACTCTTTTGCCAACTGTCGATCAACGACATGGCCGAAATCATCACCGATGTTATAAATTCTTCCCATTACGGCTTGTTGAGGGGAGGTCACATCAATGTTGCCGACCAAAAATGTCTTCTTGTACTGACTTTCATGGCAAGCATTTGCCGAAGGATAGATGTCGATCCTTGCGGTGATCATTAGGTTGCCACCGCGAGTCTTTACTTTATCAACCAATATGTAGCGTACTTCGTGATTAGTAAACTGGAACTCTTTTTTACTCGCATCCAGATAAGGCGTGAGGTTGGAGATACTACCGATATCAGCACCAGAGAACTGAACCGCTTTATATACCGCGTCTTCCAGAGCGTGGACTCTTGCGGATTCTTCCGACGATACGATGGCTGCTGTACCGGTAACCTCATACCAAGAGGCATGAGCACTGAAGCTTATGGTTATCAGTGAACTTATTGAAAATAAGTAAGAAATTATTTTTTTCATCTATTCGTTACCAGTTGGGTATAAATATTGCTTAACAAATAACTATAAGCTTGAAGCTGACTTAAGTGCGTTTTTCTTAATCTGAACTATTAACGAAAAGCAAAGACTGTTCCAACATTGTAATCCATTGAAAAGAATAATGGTGAGAACATATTGGAACAGGCAGCACTAAAACTATCTGGAGATTAGATAATGAAAAAATGGCTCGTAGTTATGAGTGTCGTGTTACTGACATCATGCGCTTATTCGCCGATCTATAACGGCAAGTCTGAATATTCAGGCAGTCAGTTTATGTTGATGGACAGCCCTCGTCACACCATGGATTTTTTCGTGGAAAGTATGACCGAAGATTTAATCGTGTCGAATACGAGTATCTCAGCAAGAACACCGATTGCGATTACCTCGTTTGTTGATCTACAACACATGGATACAACCAACTGGCTAGGAAATTCGGTATCGGAAGGTTTCATTCATCAGTTTCAGCGTCGTGGCTTCAAGGTTGTCGATTTTAAAACGACGGGTTCTATCCAAGTGACTCACCAAGGTGACTTTGCGTTAAGCCGTGATTGGAAAGATTTAGCTCAAGAGCAAGACGTCCAATACGTGCTGACGGGGACTATGCTTCGCCAAGAGGGTGGTGTTCTAGTTAACGCTCGTGTAGTTGGAATGCAAACTCGTATTGTGGTTGCTTCTGCACAAGGCTTCTTGCCGGCAGACCGTATTGGTCGTGACCTTGATACTCTGAACAGTATTCGAACTCAAGATGGCGTTATTATTCGTTCTGACCCAACGATCAGCCAGCCTTACACTGTTATTCTTCGCCCTTAGGAGTTCGAGATGAAGAAGTTAATATTTGTTGTTGCCGCTTTATTGCTTGTTGGTTGTCAGCCACTGCAAAGTATGAGGCCTGATGATTTCTTGGTTGCGGTTGGTTACGCGAGTATCAGTGAGCAAAAAGGTCGTAACGACGAAGAAAGGCGCATCCGTGCGATGAGAGCCTCTAAGATTGACGCTTATCGTGAGCTTGCTGAACAGGTTTACGGTATGCGAGTAAGCGGCCGAGCTGAACTTGAAGATCAGCGCCTTGGTACTGAACGAACTTCAGGTGCGGTTGATGGTGTTATTCGTGGCGCAGAAGTAGTACGTAGTTACCCTGTGGGTGATAGTTATGTAACGGAACTTCAATTAGATATTCGTAAGATGGACCAACTACGTAATTACGGTGAAGTGCAGGCTGTGCCAGAAAAGAGACAACAAACGCTATTCTAGTTGTATGATCTCTTAGGCTGTAGGTTAATGATCATCGAGTTCTGTTTATCTAGTTAAAAGATTACCTAGTTATATGAGTTGCCACTCGTTTTCCAGATGACGTAGCGGCAATTGATAACTGACGTAAATAAAAAAGCGGCAAGTATGAAGATACTTGCCGCTTTTTTATTTATCGATTTTGTCAGGGCGCTCAAAGGCTGATTAGACGTTTTGATAAAGAATAACGACAGGAATAGTCTGGGATACAGATACAGGCAGAAGGTTAATAAGGGGTATTACTGAAGAGGGAGGCTTAACTAGGCTTTTACGTTGGTTCCCAGCGTAGAAATCGTATGCGTTTGACCACCGGCATTGTAGGTCATGCCAATTTTACCGTGGCTTTGTTGCATCATATTACTGAGTTTTTTGAAGCTAAGGTGTGCTCGATTCAAGGCTTCGCCATTAACCAGGTTCGCTTGATGGCAATCGTGCACTATGGACTTGATGGTTGCGACTAACTGAGCTAGTTCAGAGTTCTCGGTCAGTTCTGAGATATTGGTATGGGCTGCGATTCGTTGATCGGTTGACCTTAGTTGCTCAACTAGGACCACTTTTTCTTTGGCGATTCTCTCAATATCGTTTGATTGTCGGCTCGTGATCGCGGTTTTCTCTGAACTTAATAATTCAGATAAGGCTTTGGCATTTTGAAGTTGAAAATTAACTAAATCTGCTAGTGCCGCCATAACGTAAACCTATTCATAACCTCGTGTGCTTTAAGGCAATCACTTTAATCAAAAGTGATAGTTGGCTTAAAGACCTTTTAATTCATCTTCGAACTTGATCATATTGTCTGCCAGTTTTTCTGGATCGACAGTGTATGAACCGTTCGCAATCGCTTCTTTGATCGCCGCAACTTTTACAGAGTCAAAACTCGGTTGTGCCGCCATATCTTGGTGGAGTTGACCAATGGCTTTGCCTTGTTGGCTAAGCGAAACCGCATCTTTGCTTGCTGGTGATTTAGTTGATACATCAGAGCGTGATGCCTCAGAGCTAGAATCAGAGCGTACTGCTGATCGGTTGGGGGTCGTTAGGGTTTGCCCTGAACGAATATTATCAATGCCTGCCATAGTTAAGCCTTTTTCTTCAAAAATGGGAACCTGTACAGTCATTATCGACCATGGGTTCGAATACTTTAGCAATTTTTAGCTCAATAGTCGAAAAGGGACAAAACACTGTAGCCGTTATATTTGGCGTTAAGAGTGGAGAGCAAAATGGCTAACGATACCGTCAATTTAGAAGTAGAGAGTTAAAAGTAAACCGTGACTTCAGACATGCTGGTAACAATACCTTCAATTATACGTTGTGATTTATCATTTTTCACTCTTACTTGATCGCCCATTGAGCCATCCGTAAGTGCAGTACCTTTAGTGGTAATGGTCATGCCACCTTTAACTGCCTGTATGATAACCTTCTCATTTCGGCAAACGACACAAATATCGCCTCTTTCAACGACATCACCCGGTCTTAGGTTCTTTTTTACTTTGGCACCGATAACCTGTTGTGGGTTGGTGAAACCTTGGCGGCGAAATTTGTTAAGAGAAATCATGTCGGTAGTCACATCGTATTGACCGACAATCTCGCCTCTTGCAATTGAGCGCGTGGTGGTGACGAGTGGGACTGACATTGATAAGCGTACGGGCACATAAACTCGCCACTCGTCAGGAATGCATTGCACTAAAACCGTAATGCTACTGCGGGTATTGGTGGTGGTTGATGCGCTAGTTTCAAGCGGTACTGGACAGTCTGTTGCTTTAATTCTTGAGTCAACATTTGCTGAATTAACAAAGAGTTCGCCGCCTTGTGGCTGCTCAACCGTATCATGGATGTGTTGCTCGGCCGCAGACTGGATCATTTCAATTTGCTCTGGAGTCGCAGCTTGCACAAAAAAACTAAACAATATTGATAAAATGCCGATAAACTTAGCGACAGTTTTAAAAGTAGCTCTACACATTGCTATGGAAAGAGGTGGCAAATTTATTTTATAATATGTCATTCCGTTTCTCTGGTGGTTCGTAGCCTGCAGTAGACTAACACTTTTTATACAAAAAAGTTTGATATGGAGATGAGCTCATGACGGGTATTCTTGATTCGGTGAATCAGCGTACGCAACTCGTCGGTCAAAACCGATTAGAATTACTAACCTTTCGCCTAATGGGGCGTCAGCGCTACGGCATTAATGTCTTTAAAGTAAAAGAAGTGCTTCAATGCCCTAAGCTGACAAAGATGCCAAACTTGAACCCACTGGTTAAAGGTGTAGCACACATTCGTGGGCAAACGATCTCTGTTATCGATTTGAGCTTAGCGATTGGTGGCCGTCCTACAACGGATGTTGAAAAGTGTTTTGTGGTTATTTCTGAGTTTAACCGAACTATTCAAGGTTTCTTGGTCAGTTCAGTAGAGCGCATTATTAACATGCACTGGGAGTCAATTCTTCCGCCGCCGGATGGCGCTGGTCGAGCGAACTACCTGACAGCGGTAACTAATATCGATAATGAATTAGTTGAAATTCTTGATGTTGAAAAAATTCTTGCTGAAATTTCGCCTGTTGATGAAACAATGGACAGCAGAATTGCTGAAGAAATCGCAGAAGTAGAACAAGAGAAAGAATTGGTTCGCCGTATCTTGATTGCTGATGATTCAACTGTTGCTCGTAAGCAAGTTCAACGCGCCATTGAATCGATCGGATTTGAGGTTATCGCGGTGAAAGATGGTAAAGAAGCCTATGAAAAGCTGGTGCAAATGTCATCAGAGGGTAGTATTTACGATCAAATTTCATTAGTGATCTCGGATATCGAAATGCCAGAGATGGATGGATACACGCTGACTGCTGAGATTCGTCGTCACGCCGAACTTAAAGATTTATACGTAATTTTACACTCATCCTTGAGTGGTGTATTTAACCAGGCCATGGTTGAGCGTGTTGGGGCGAACTCCTTCATTGCAAAATTCAACCCTGATGAGCTTGGGGCAGCGGTTAAAGCTGCGTTAACTAACTAAAAGAGACATTAATGACTGCTATAACAATAAGTGATCAAGAGTATCGCGATTTCAGCCGTTTTTTAGAATCTCAATGTGGCATTGTATTAGGTGACAGCAAGCAATATTTAGTGCGCAGTCGTTTAAGCCCATTAGTAACGAAGTTTAAGTTAGCTTCGTTATCTGATTTGTTGAGAGATGTAGTAACTGGTCGAAACCGTGAGTTGAGAGTGGCAGCTGTCGATGCCATGACGACGAACGAGACACTTTGGTTCCGAGATACTTACCCGTTTGCTGTACTTGCGGATAAGCTACTACCGGAAATAGCGGCAAATAAACGACCTATTAAGATTTGGTCTGCAGCAAGCTCTTCAGGCCAAGAAGCATACTCAATGGCAATGACGATTCTTGAGACTCAAGCTCGCAAGCCGGGTATGTTGCCAAATGTATCGATTACCGCAACCGACATCTCTGCAAGTATGTTGGATATGTGCCGCACAGGCGCATACGACAACCTTGCATTGGGACGTGGACTTTCTCCTGAGCGCCGTCGTACTTTCTTTGAAGATGCGGGCGATGGTCGTATGAAAGTCAAAGACAACGTTAAGCGCATGGTGAACTTCCGTCCACAAAACTTGATGGACAGTTATGCGTTATTAGGTAAGTTCGACATCATTTTCTGTCGTAATGTATTGATTTATTTTTCGCCAGACATGAAGTCAAAGGTACTTAACCAGATGGCAAACAGCCTCAATCCTGGTGGTTACTTGTTGTTGGGTGCATCTGAATCGTTAACAGGCTTAACGGATCGTTTTGAAATGGTTCGCTGTAATCCAGGCATCATCTACAAATTAAAGTAATGAGTGGCACCAGTATTAGGTGTAACGTTACTGTCTAACTTCAAAACCCAGCCAAGTGCTGGGTTTTCTTTTTCCGGCTTAACCTATATCTTTAAGTCAGAGTGACATTCCAACCCACTCTATTTTTGGCTTGTATATTGCAAGTTTACCTACGAGTAACCTGTAAAAGTAATGGTCGGCCACTTTGTTTTAAAAGTTGGTATATATATTGCTTTGGTTATCTCATAACAGTCAGTTCTTGAGTTGAGGTTTACATGGCTATTTCTTTTGATAATGCTTTAGGCATTCACCAGCACACAGTTGGTGTACGTGAGCGTAACGCTGAGGTGCTTTCCACCAATATCGCGCAAGCGAACACGCCTGGGTATAAAGCAAAGGGACTAGATTTTAAGAAATCACTGCAAGCGGCAAGTTCTGGGGCAAGCATTGGTCTTAGCCGTACAGATGGTCGGCACATTTCTGCCTCAACAACGGTGAACGGGGAAACGAAGTATCGAATTCCTACCCAACCTGATACAGGAGATGGCAATACGGTTGATTTGGATTTGGAAAGAAACCTTTTCATGCAAAACCAAATTAGGCATCAAGCCTCTCTCGACTTCTTAGGAAGTAAGTTCAAGAATTTAACTAAAGCGATTAAAGGGGAATAATTAGATGAGCTTATTTAATGTATTCAATGTGACCGGTTCTGCGATGAGTGCTGAATCTGTTCGTCTAAATACGACCTCGAGCAACCTTGCGAACGCAGACAGTGTAAGTAGTTCTGCTGAAGAAACTTACAAAGCTCGTCACGCAGTGTTTGGCGCTGAGTTAAATAAAGCACGCAATAGTGGTCACACTGTGCCGGTGAAAGTATTAGGTATTGTGGAAAGCGATAAGCCGCTTAGTGCGGAGTACAACCCAGATCACCCACTAGCGAACAACGAAGGCTATATCTACAAGCCTAACGTGAACGTTATGGAAGAAATGGCAAACATGATTTCGGCATCACGTGCGTACCAAACGAACGTACAGGTTGCTGACTCGAGTAAACAAATGCTGCTGCGTACGCTGCAGATGGGTCAATAAGGATAAGGAGGTAGCATATGGCTGGAATCAACAACAATGTTGGTCAAAGCGGCTTGTCCTATGTTGACCAGCTGAAGAGTCTTCAAGATGGCGCTAAGAAGCCCGACGAAACAACAGGTAAGCAGGATCTTAAACAAGAAGATTTCTTATCTCTGTTGACTAAGCAACTTGCACAACAAGACCCTTTTAAGCCGGTTAGTAATGACCAGATGATTGCGCAAATGGCTTCATTTGCGACCGTAGATGGCATTGGTAAAATGAATACACAGTTTGAAAGCTTGAATTCATCAATGACTTCTAACCAAGCGCTTCAGGCCTCTTCTTTAGTAGGTCGTGATGTATTGGTTCCTGGTGCGGCAGGTGTGAAACCCGGTGATGGCGGTATGGCGGCAATGGTTAAGCTCCCTCAAGCCATGGACAATGTAATGGTCCGTGTTGAGAACGAAGTTGGTCAGTTGGTTCGTACATTTGATATCGGTTCTAAACCATCAGGTGACACGCGTGTTGAATGGGACGGAAAAGACGAAGACGGTAACCCATTGCCGGCTGGTAAATACAACGTTAAAGCGTCGGGTTTACTGGATGGCGAGAACACAGAGTTCCAAGTTTCCAGTTATGCGAACGTGAACAGTGTGCTTCTTGGTAAGGGTGATGGCAACGTACTACTCAATCTGGCTGGTTTTACATCGCCAGTACGACTTGCTGAAGTACTAGAAGTTGGTAAAGCGTAACTCTTTAAAAGAGTGATTATGCTAGCTAGAGAGATTAGGAGAATATTGGAATGTCATATGTAGCTTTGAGCGGCCTATCCGCTGCACAATTAGATCTGAATACAACCAGTAACAATATTGCGAATGCAAACACGTTTGGCTTTAAAGAGTCTCGAGCAGAGTTCGGCGATGTGTATTCAAGCTCGTTGTTTACTAACGGAAAGACTACCCCTGGTGGTGGTGCTCAAGCAAATAAAGTTGCGCAACAGTTTCACGAAGGTTCAAGTATTTATACAAATAACCCAATGGACTTACGTGTCAGTGGTACAGGTTTTTTTGCAGTATCGAAAGACCGCATGGTGCCAGAGATCAACGAACTAACGCGTAACGGAGCTTTTCACTTAAATAAAGACAACTTCATGGTAACCTCGAATGATGAATTTCTTTTAGGTTACGATGTTGACCCAAACTCGGGTGAAGTTCTTTCTTACGCGCCAAAGCCTCTCGACATTCCTGCTGAGTTTGGTAAGCCAAAACAGACAGAAAACATTGAAGTAGGAGTTAACCTTCCTGCAAATGGTGATCTTAAAGACCCGGCTGCATTTAACTACCAAGATTCTGACACTTATAATCGAGCAACGTCTTCGACGGTATACGATTCTATGGGTCAGTCTTACAAGTTAACGACTTACTACCTCAAAGATCAGACTCAACCAAACACTTGGCAGACGTACTACACCATGTCAGATGAGAACGGTGAAAAGCCGGTCAACATTACTGGTGGTGATGCGACGAATGCACAAGGTCATGTTGGTCACACAATGAAGTTCAACAACGACGGTACGTTAGCAAGCCTGAACAATGGTCAGCCGATTAACTCGGAACCACTTGGTGCTGGCGCGAACCCAATTGACTTGAACGGTGCTGATCCAACTCAAGTGCTTAAGTTTGGTCTGGATTCTTCAACTCAGTTTGCTGCTCCGTTTGAATTGACTAAGTTTGATGAAGATGGTGCAACAACAGGTTTCTTAACAAAAATCGATTTCGATGAGTACGGCAGTGTTCTGGGTACTTACTCAAATGGTGAAAACGTGATGCTTGGCCGTGTAGGCTTGGTTCGCGTACCCAATGAGCAAGGTCTAGATAAGAAAGGCGGCACTCAGTGGGATTCTACTAATGACTCAGGTTCTAAAATCTGGGGTGAATCGAACAAAGGTTCATTTGGTAGCATCAACAACGGTTCGCTAGAGCAGTCGAACATCGATATGACTCAAGAATTGGTTGATTTGATTTCTGCTCAACGTAACTTCCAAGCGAACTCACGTTCTCTAGAAGTACACAACCAACTGCAACAGAATATTCTTCAGATTCGTTAATCGTTTCGAGCGTTTGAATCATCTGTGAATACCCAATTCAATGTTATTGAATTGGGTATTGTTGGTGAATTTAAATATGGCTGTTTGTCTTCTTATTTGCCGCCCCTATTGCCGCACGGTAATGCCACTGGCAATAACTCCTCCTCAATGATCCTTTAATGATCACCCCTCTTTGTTTGTTTCCTATTTAAATTATTGATAAATAACAGTTAAAAATATTGGCACAGTGTTTGCTTTATAAGCTTTAGAAGATGATTTTTTGGAGCAAAATTATGGATCGCGCACTGTTTCTTGCCATGAGTGGCGCAAAGCAAAATATGCAGGCTTTGCAGCTACGTGCAAACAACCTTGCCAACGTTAGTACAACGGGTTTCCGTGCCGATTTAGCACAAGCACGTTCAATGCAAGCGTATGGTGAAGGCATGCCTACTCGTGTTTTCAGCATGACAGAACGTCCGGGTCATAATTTCGCACAAGGTAGTGTGGTCACTACTGGTCGCGATCTCGATGTCACGATACAAGGTGATGGCTGGATTTCGGTAATGGACAACACTGGCCGTGAAGGTTTAACACGTAACGGTAACCTAAAGGTTGACCAAAACGGTTTGCTAACTAACGCAAGCGGCCATTTGGTGTTAGGCGAGAATGACGCACCCATCACGTTACCTATTCCTATTAGTAAAGTAGAAATCGGCACAGACGGTACTATTTCGGTGATTCCTCAAGGCGCTCCAGCTGAAGAATTAGCGATTGTCGACCGAATCAAACTTGTGCGTCCAGATAATCAAAGCTTATTTAAAGATACGAATGGTCTATTCCGTTCGAAAAACCCAGATCAGGCATACGAAGCAGATGCAGCGGTAACGTTGCTAAAAGGTGCCATTGAAGGCAGTAACGTAAATGCTGTCGGTGAGATGACCAGCCTAATTGACTTACAACGTCAATTCGAAATGCAGGTCAAGATGATGAGCACAGCAGAGGAAATGGACAAGTCGTCTGATTCACTGCTTCGTATGAGCTAATAGAATTTAAAGGAATTTGCTATGCATCCAGCATTATGGGTAAGTAAAACAGGCTTAGACGCCCAACAAACCAATATCTCAACCATTTCAAACAACCTTGCCAACGCCTCAACCATTGGCTTTAAAAAGAGTCGTGCGGTATTTGAAGATTTGTTCTATCAGAACATCAATCAGCCGGGTGGCCAATCGTCGCAGAATACCGAGCTGCCAAGTGGTTTGATGTTGGGTGCCGGTTCTAAAGTCGTGGCAACTCAAAAAGTTCACACCCACGGTAACGCACAAACGACATCGAACAGCCTAGATATGATGATCGAAGGTGACGGCTTCTTCCAAGTTGAAATGCCAGACGGTGAGACAGGCTATAGCCGAAATGGTCAGTTCACGCTGAACGGTGAAGGCGCAATCGTAACCTCAGGTCAAGGTTATGCTCTACAGCCAGAAATCGTGATTCCAGAAGATGCGATCTCGGTGACGGTTGGTAACGATGGTGAAGTATCAGTTCGCCTACGTGGTGAGCAAAACAACGTCGTGGTTGGCCAAATCACCATTACTGACTTCGTAAACCCAGGTGGTTTAGAGCCTGTAGGTCAAAACCTTTATTTACCAACGGGAGCAAGTGGCGATCCGCAAGAGGGCGTTCCGGGCTTTGATGGTTTGGGTAACATCCGTCAGTCGATGTTAGAAACATCGAACGTAAACGTAACCGAAGAGCTGGTTAATATGATTGAAGCTCAACGTGTTTACGAAATGAACTCGAAAGTTATCTCGTCGGTAGACAAGATGATGAGCTTTGTTAACCAACAGCTGTAATTGGTTTATTTGCCGTTTACGTACTTATTCATAATTAATAGATCTGCTTCTAGTCATTGATCTATTTACCATTGCCTGCTGAGAGTATATCGCCATGAAACGTATTTTTTGTTTAGTTTTGTTAGCTTCTATGACCGGGTGTACTGTGTTGGATCCGATCGAGACTCCGGCACAAGAAAACGCAACCACAGTGGTTGATGCGGTAGAAGGCGATAAGTCGGCTGATGAAAGCTCAGGCATTATCGATACACTTCGTGGTAGAACAGACCCAATTGCAGGCGATCCTGCATGGGCGCCGATCAATCCAAAAGAAAAACCAGAGCATTACGCAGCGGCAACAGGTTCACTGTTCAATATCAACCATATTGGCAGTATGTACGATGATTCAAAGCCTCGCGGCATTGGTGATATTATTACCGTTGCGTTAGATGAAAATACTCGAGCGACCAAAAAAGCTAATGCTGACATGTCTAAGTCTAACGATGCATCGATGGAGCCTTTGGCTGTTGGCGGCCAAGAGTTGACTATTGACAAGTACAACTTCTCTTATGATCTGAGCAATACCAACACCTTTGCTGGTGATGCATCAGCCAACCAAAGTAACAGCATTAGCGGCTACATTACCGTTGAAGTCATCGAAGTATTAGCCAATGGAAATCTAGTGGTTCGTGGTGAAAAGTGGATGACACTGAATACAGGTGATGAGTATATCCGCCTAAGTGGTACTATCCGCCCTGACGATATAGATTTCGAAAATACCATCGCTTCAAACCGTGTTTCTAACGCACGAATTCAATACTCAGGGACTGGAGTGCAAAAAGATATGCAAGAGCCTGGATTCTTGGCACGATTCTTTAATGTATCACTGTAGAGCTTGAGAGGATGTCGGCTTACTGACAGCCTTTACCACTCGGCCATATTTAGCTAAGTTTTTGTAAATTAAATTATTATAATTACATAGCTACTATAAATTGAAAGCAATACAGACAGGTTACTCAATGAAAAAACTAACACTCGTACTACTTGGCATGCTATTTCTTGCCACCAGTGCCCATGCTGCACGTATTAAAGATGTGGCAAAAGTGGCGGGTGTTCGTAGTAACCAACTTGTCGGTTATGGTTTGGTCACGGGCTTGCCGGGTACAGGTGAGACAACTCCCTTTACTGATCAAACGTTTAACGCAATGCTGCAAAATTTTGGCATCCAATTGCCGCCCGGCACTAAGCCAAAAACCAAAAACGTAGCGGCAGTAATTGTTACCGCTGAATTGCCAGCCTTCTCTAAGCAAGGTCAGGAAGTTGACGTAACGGTGTCTTCTATCGGTTCAGCAAAAAGCCTTCGTGGTGGTACCTTACTGCAGACTTTCCTGAAAGGTCTAGACGGTCAAGTGTACGCGGTAGCACAAGGTAACTTGGTGGTGAGTGGCTTTAGTGCTCAAGGTAATGATGGTTCTAAGATTGTCGGTAACAATCCTAATGTCGGCATCATATCTAGCGGCGCGACGGTCGAACAAGAAATCCCAACGCCATTCGGTCGTGGTGACTACATCACGTTCAACCTAATCCAATCAGATTTCACAACGGCGCAGCGCTTAGCTGATGCAGTTAATAATTTTCTAGGCCCACAAATGGCTTCAGCGGTTGATGCGACTTCAGTAAAGGTTCGCGCACCACGTGAAATCAGCCAGCGTGTGGCTTTCTTATCGGCAATCGAAAACATCGAGTTCGATCCTGCAGAGGGTTCAGCAAAAATCATTGTTAACTCTCGTACTGGTACGATTGTGGTTGGTAAACATGTTCGCTTAAAAGCGGCAGCGGTAACACACGGTGGTATGACGGTAGCAATCAAAGAAAACCTCAACGTGAGCCAACCGAATGCATTTTCTGGTGGTCAAACCGTAGTGGTTCCTGATTCTGATATCGAAGTCACAGAAGCCGATGGCAAGATGTTCAAGTTTGAACCGGGTCTAACGCTGGATGATTTGGTTCGTGCAGTCAATGAAGTGGGCGCAGCGCCTTCTGATTTAATGGCAATCCTTCAAGCACTGAAACAAGCCGGTGCAATTGAAGGTCAATTGATCATTATCTAAGGAATAAAGCATGATTAAGAATAACAATGACATCGGCTTTATTCACGATATCGGTAGCTTAGATCGTCTTCGTCAACAAGCAGTAAATGGTGAAGAAGGCAGCGAAAAAGAGGCACTAACTGCTGCGGCAAAACAGTTTGAATCGATTTTCACTTCGATGCTGTTTAAGTCGATGCGTGATGCGAACTCTAGCTTTAAGTCGGATATGCTGAACAGCCAGAACGAGCAGTTTTATCGTCAGATGCAAGATGACCAAATGGCGAGTGAGTTGAGTGCTTCAGGTTCATTAGGCCTTGCGGACATGATCGTTGCTCAGTTAAGCGCCGGTCAAGCAAGCGATGCGACAGAAGATAAGGTTCGTAGTGAAGGTTTTGATACTTCACTGCAAAGACCTCAGTATTCAGGCCGTTCAGAAGACAGAGTATCTGAAGTTCAACCTGCTTCCGCTGTTAAACAATCAGTATCCTTCGATTCTCCAGAGTCGTTTGTTACCTCAATGAAGCCTTACGCTGAAAAAGCGGCGAGTGCACTTGGTGTGGATTCATCTCTGCTATTGGCACAAGCGGCACTTGAAACAGGTTGGGGTTCTAAAATGGTTAAGAATTCTTTGGGGAACAGCAATAACTTATTCAACATCAAAGCAGATAGAAGTTGGAAGGGCGATAAGGTTGCTACGCAAACTTTAGAGTTCCATGGCAAAACTGCCGTTAAAGAATTGGCATCTTTCCGTTCTTACTCAAACTTTGAAGACAGCTTTAATGATTACGTGAAGTTCTTGAACGAAAATCCAAGATACGAAACGGCATTACAGCATCAAGGCAATTCAGAGAGCTTTATCAAAGGCATCCATCAAGCTGGTTACGCAACTGACCCTAACTATGCAGACAAGGTGTTGCGCGTTAAAGCTAAAATCGATGAGATGAATTAGCCCCATCAATTAACAATGAGAGCTTGCCATGGCAGGCTCTTCTCTTATCCGCTCCTTCATATCTGGCCCTATTGTTTTTAGTTATTTCCTTACACTTCAATAAATTATGGTCTTTTAATCTTTTATTGTCCCTATTGGCACATATGTTGCTTATTATCTTGGTAATATGCTGTTGTAGTTAATCAGTTCATCCTGATTTTATTAAGTTTTTTGGGGGCATTATGGCGTCGGATCTTCTGAATGTAGGGGCACAAAGTGTTCTTACGGCTCAGAGACAGCTAAACACCACAGGTCATAACATTTCTAACGCCAACACAGAGGGCTATAGCCGTCAGTCTGTGATTCAAGGTGTGAATGACCCGCGCCAGTATGGTGGGCAATCCTACGGTATGGGTGTTCATGTGGAAAATGTTCGCCGCTCTTGGGATCAGTTTGCCGTTAAAGAACTTAACTTATCGACAACCAATGCCGCTAACAAAGGCGATACCGAAGCCAACCTCGATATGTTGTCGAGCATGTTGTCATCGGTTGCTTCAAAGAAGATCCCAGAAAACCTCAATGAATGGTTTGATTCTGTTAAAACTCTCGCCGATACCCCGAATGATGTGGGTGCGCGTAAAGTCGTTTTAGAGAAAGCAGGGCTTGTCACTAAAACCTTGAATGAATTTCATGAAACGGTACGTCAACAGTCTGATTCAACGAACAAAAAATTAGAAGTCGGCATTGAACGAGTAAACCAAATTGCGGTTGAGATTCGTGATGTTCAGCGTCTGATGATGCGAACGCCAGGGCCTCATAATGATTTACGAGACCAACACGAAAAGCTGATCAATGAGCTATCTGGTTACACCAAAGTGACGGTAACGCCGCGCTCGAATGCGGAAGGATTTAACGTCCATATTGGTAATGGTCATACCTTGGTTTCTGGTAGTGAAGCAAGTCAACTGAAGTTGGTTGATGGCCTACCTGATACGCATCAGCGCCGACTAGCGATAGTTGAAGGTAAGTCTTTGAAGCCGATTACCAGCAATGATATCGATGGAAAAATCGGTGCCATGCTCGATATGCGAGACGAACATATCCCTGACATCATGGATGAATTAGGACGTTTGGCGACGGCTTTCTCTGAGAAAGTAAACTCACTTCAATCACAAGGTTTGGATCTCAATGGCAACGTTGGCCAAGATATCTTCACCGATGTGAACTCTGAGCGGGTGGCTAAATCACGCGTGACGGCTGGTAGCCAATCAAAGGCAGACGTAGCGGTATATATTGATGACACCTCTGCCTTAAAAGGCGGCGAGTATGGCCTTAAGTATGACGGCAGTGACTATGTCGTGACCAAGCCTGACGGCGAAACGGTCAAAGTCAGCACCAATTCAACAGGTAATGCTTTTTATCTAGATGGTATGCGAGTCGAAGTTCGAAACCCGCCGGAATTGGGTGAGAAACTGTTACTGCGCCCAACTCGTAACTTTGCTGCTCAGATTCAGATGGAAACCAAAGACCCTAGAGATATTGCCGCACAAAGTTATGAGGCATCGACCACGTTCGCGAAAGGCTCGGCGGGGTTCAAGATCCTAGCGGCCGGTCAATTGCGTGAGTTTGAAGTGATTGTTTCACCAAAAGGTGAGCAGTTTGCCGTGACTGATCCGAAAGGCAATATTTTAATGCAACCGCAGCCGTACCCACCTGAAGGGCCGGTTACGATTAATGGCACGACTTTCGAGTTGACCTCTGGCGCGGTGGCAAACGATAAATTTACGGCAAACCTTGTCCCATCAGAGGGTGACAACGGTAACTTGCGTAAGCTGCAAGATCTCCAAACCGGTAAGATCTTGAATGATGGTGAGTCTACGATTTTAGACCTTTATCACAACTTGAATACCAACACGGGCCTGAAAGCGTCGACGGCAAATCGCTTAAGCGATATTGCCACCTTAGAAAAGGAATCCGCTCAGGAACGTATTGCTTCAGTGTCGGGGGTTAACCTCGATGAAGAAGCGGCAAATATGATGAAATTTCAGCAAGCGTACATGGCTTCTTCACGCATCATGCAAGCAGCTAATGATACGTTCAATACTATTTTGGCTCTGAGGTAGGAAGTATAAATGTTGAATCGTATTTCTAGCTTCCACAACTACCAATCTGTTCAGAACGACTTGCGCCGTCAAGAAAACAAAATACATCACAACCAAGCACAACTTGCTTCTGGTAAGAAGTTACAGTCGCCAAGTGATGATCCTTTGGCGACCCACTATTTACAAAATATTGGTCAGCAATCAGAGCAGCTTAAGCAATATAGTGATGCAATCGTCTTAGTTCGTAATCGATTGGAGCATCATGAGGTATTGATCTCCAACACCGAAGGCTTTGCTGATGAAGCAAAACGAACCGTGATGGAAATGATTAACGGTGCGCTTTCTCCAGAGGACCGTTTAGCGAAAAAGCGCGAGCTCCAAGAGTTATCGAATAACTTTCTGCATTTAGCTAACTCTCAAGATGAGTCGGGTAACTACACGTTTGCGGGTACTAAACCGAAGAATCAACCCTTCTTTAGAGATAACCAAGGCAACGTCAGTTATCAGGGCGATGACTATCAGCGAAAAATGCGTGTAGCGAGTAGTTTCGAGATGGCGATGAATGATCCAGGCAGCAAGTTATTTATGGAAATAGATAACCCGTTTGGTGATTACGAACCTCAGTACGAGCTTGAACCCGCGTCTGAATTGCTTTTGGAACGTGCGACGAACTCAGCTGACGATGGGTCAACGTATAAAGTCACTTTTGTTGATATGCAGACAGGAAATTATGCTTACCAACTTGAAAAGGATGGTGCAGTGGTTGCCGCTGAAGACTTTGATCCCTCTACTGGCATTGTCTACGAAGGGTTGAATATTCAAATAAAAGGTCAGATCACCAAAGGCGATTCGATCACGTTAGAGCCAAGAGAGACATTCTCTATCTTTGATACGTTCAAAGAGGCGTCTGAACAGGCTGAAAACCCGGTATCAGATGCTTCAGCCACTGCGAAATTACATCAAGTGACTGAAGAATTTCATGCTGCGTTTATTCATCTAACGAAGGCTAGAACCGATGTCGGTGCACGCTTGAGCACATTGGATATTCAAGAGCAGCAACATGAAGATTTTAAGTTGTCTTTAGCGAAAGCGAAAAGCAACTTTGAAGACTTGGATTATTCGAAAGCCATTATTGAATTTAATGAGAACTCTCGAGCACTCCAAGCTTCACAACAAGCGTTTGGTAAAACAAAAGACCTAACCTTGTTTAACTATATTTAACGACCAATCGGTATTTAGTGATGAATCAAGGTTCATCATTGAAGTCGATTCTTTGCCTTATGTGCTATGCCATAAGTGCGAATCACTTCAACGTTTGCCGTTTTTTTATACAGAATACAATGTGTTCGATATAAGCGGCAAAAAGCGGCAATGAGCGAAGGAGTTCAACTCACTATTTCGCTCTAGTAGTATAATATCGAGCCAGATTTATCTTTAACTTATTGATTTTAATGTTTTATAAAAATAATCAATAGAAGATTAAACTTGGCATACAATTTGTATCTGTATTTGTCATAAATGATTTATACAGTTCTTAATCCTTGAATAAGGTTTAACGAGTAATACACGGTCAGTGCTTATCCATATGAGAGTAAAGCTGGCCGCTTCGCAGAAAGTTTGCGAACTCATAAGGAGAGCAAAATGGCTATCAATGTAAGCACTAACGTATCTGCTATGACAGCACAGCGTTACCTGAATAAAGCGTCTAATGACTTAGCGACTTCTATGGAGCGCTTGTCATCAGGTCATAAAATTAATAGCGCAAAAGACGATGCAGCGGGTTTGCAAATCTCTAACCGCTTAACAGCGCAGTCTCGTGGCCTTGATGTGGCAATGCGTAATGCCAATGATGGTATTTCGATTGCTCAGACCGCTGAAGGTGCGATGAACGAATCAACGAACATATTACAACGTATGCGTGATTTGGCGATTCAATCATCAAACGGCACTAACTCGCCGGCAGAACGTACCGCGCTAAACGAAGAGTCAATGGCACTTCAAGATGAGCTTAACCGTATTGCGGAGACAACGTCGTTTGGCGGACGTCGTTTGTTGAATGGATCATTTGGTGAAGCATCATTCCAGATAGGTTCTAGCTCCGGTGAAGCGATGATTATGGGATTAACCAGTGTTCGTGCTGATGATTTCCGTATGGGTGGTACTACGTTCGATTCAGAAAACGCGAAAGACAAAGATTGGCAGGTGCCACCGACAGCAAGCGATCTTAAGTTCGAATTCAGAACCAAAGATGGTGAAGACATCGTTCTAGATATTAACACCAAAGCGGGTGACGATATCGAAGAACTCGCCACTTACATTAATGGTCAATCTGATTTGCTGAACGCATCGGTTACTGACGAAGGTCGTCTACAGCTATTCGTTGCTGAACCTGATCTTGAAGGTGCAATGTCGATCTCTGGTGGTCTAGCATCTGAACTAGGCATTAAGAGTGAAGGCCGCCCTACATCAGTTCAAGACATTAGCTTAATGACTGTTGCTGGTTCACAGAACGCAATCAGCGTGATTGATTCAGCAATGAAGTATGTAGATTCACAACGTGCTGATTTGGGTGCGAAACAGAACCGTCTAAGCCACAGTATTAACAACTTGGCGAATGTTCAAGAGAATGTAGACGCTTCTAACAGTCGAATCAAAGATACGGACTTTGCGAAAGAGACGACGCAAATGACGAAATCACAAATTCTGCAACAAGCAGGTACTTCTATACTTGCTCAAGCAAAACAGTTGCCTAACTCTGCAATGACACTATTGCAATAGTTATTGGTTGAACTTGCTGCTCGTGTTCAGACGTGAGCCATGCAGCAAGGGAAACTGGCAAGCATACTTACTATTGAATGTTTAGCTCTCTCATCTCTCACCTGCTATCCATTTTTACAGTAAGAATGCAACGGCAAGTCGGAAATGTGTTCATTTCTCGATGATCTCCACACAGGCTCTGACGCGCCAACTAGCCCCGGTTCTCTCAAAGGAAAAGGGGCTTTTTCCTTTCTGTCTTCCCACTATTTTCTAGACTTAGTTTTCTGATCAGTACTTCTTCGATTTAACCAACTCGTTTTACCTCAAATAACCCTCTTTGCGACACAAGATCGACGTTGGTCTGAGATCTTTGGTGATTGTTCATTTCTCTACGTTGAGTAGTTCAAATAGTAATTAGTGTGTTTTTTGAACGTTTTTAGATCTTTTCTCTGTTGAAGTCTTCCGCTGCTTTAGAAAATAATAAATATTAAGTTACTGATAAATAATGGTTTAATATTTTTTTTGTGGTTTTCTAAAAGTTTTTCTAAAGCTTCTGTATTTCGAGCCGTTATTAAAAGTAACTTTGAGAGAACTACTTGGTTTTCCGAGACGTCGGAAACCGCTATACCGGAAAATCAATTGGAGAAATCACCATGGCAGTGAATGTAAATACCAACGTTTCAGCGATGACAGCGCAACGTTACCTAAACAATGCTAACAGCGCACAACAAACATCAATGGAGCGCCTAGCTTCAGGCTCTAAAATCAACAGCGCAAAAGATGACGCTGCGGGCCTACAAATCTCTAACCGTTTGAACGTTCAGAGCCGCGGCCTTGATGTTGCTGTTCGTAACGCGAACGACGGTATCTCTATTGCACAAACTGCTGAAGGTGCAATGAATGAGACGACGAACATCCTGCAACGTATGCGTGATTTGTCTCTACAATCTTCAAATGGCTCAAACTCAAAATCTGAGCGTGTAGCGATTCAAGAAGAAGTAACAGCACTAAACGACGAATTAAACCGTATCGCAGAAACCACGTCTTTTGGTGGTAACAAACTGCTTAACGGTACTCACGGTACTAAATCATTCCAAATCGGTGCGGATAACGGTGAAGCGGTAATGCTTCAACTGAAAGACATGCGTTCTGATAACGCTCAGATGGGTGGTAAGAGCTACCAAACTGAGAACGCGAAAGACAAAGACTGGAACGTTCAAGCGGGTTCTAACGACCTGAAACTATCGTTCACCGACAACTTCGGCCAAGCGCAAGAAATCGACATCAACGCAAAAGCGGGTGACGATATCGAAGAGCTAGCAACGTACATCAACGGTCAACAAGATTCTGTGAAAGCGTCTGTAACTGAAGACGGTAAGCTACAAATGTTTACTGGTAACAACAAAGTTGAAGGCGAAGTGGCGTTCTCAGGTAGCCTAGCGGGTGAGCTTGGCATGCAACCTGGCAAAGACGTAACGGTTGATACTATCGACGTAACGTCAGTGGGCGGCGCACAAGAGTCTGTAGCAGTAATTGATGCGGCACTTAAGTACGTAGATAGCCACCGTGCTGAACTGGGTGCTTTCCAAAACCGTTTCGACCACGCTATCAGCAACTTAGACAACATTAACGAGAACGTTAACGCATCTAAGAGCCGTATTAAAGATACCGATTTCGCGAAAGAAACGACTCAGATGACTAAGTCTCAGATCCTTTCTCAAGCTTCAAGCTCGATTCTTGCTCAAGCGAAGCAAGCGCCGAACTCGGCACTTAGCCTACTCGGTTAATCGATTGAAAGGCCACGTTGACCTATGACTCAATGCGTTAACGTTTGGTTTCCACAAATTAGCTCGTGGTGAGAGATGAGCGCTAAACAGACCCAGCTTCGGCTGGGTTTTTTATTGCCTGTTATTTGGGAAAAGTGCGCTGTCGGTGAACAGGAGTAAAAGCGAGATTCCCTATCACGTTCGTTCCTCACTGTAGGGAATGACGGGGATAGAGTGATGATGATTTCACAGCATTGCGAGATGAGCACTGTTGGCCGAGTGCATAATGTTTCAGTTTGAACAAAGGTATTTGTCGTCATTCCAGAACCGAGTAGAACGAGGTATCAGGAATCTGTTTTTTAATTGAAGCGTTGTTCAATATCTCACTTACCACAGTGACCAATGACGAGTGGTTCATAAATTAATGGGACATCTGCCGTCATCCCAGAATCGAGTAGAACGAGATATCAGGGATCTGCTTTGGTTTTTATGTGCAAATCGACACTTATAAATGAGCGAAGATACGAAACTTTAGCGGATAATGCACTATTCATTGAATCCCGATCACACTTTTCTTTGTTGTTGAAAATAATGCGAAAAAAAATGCATTTTTTATTAAAGCTTCTAATTAAGGGGCCGTTAAAGGGATTGAGAGAAATGATATGTACCAATGTAAGGTGAGAGAGACACTGGTATATAAACAAATTGATATGTATTTGTGTGAGGTGAGAGTCACATAGGTGCATTAAAAAATGCCTAAAGGAGATCAACTATGGCGATTAATGTAAGCACAAATGTGTCTGCAATGACGGCTCAGCGCTACCTAAATAGCGCGGCTGAAGGTACTCAAAAATCAATGGAGCGTTTGTCTTCTGGCTATAAAATCAATAGCGCAAAAGATGATGCTGCAGGCCTACAAATCTCTAACCGCTTAACGTCGCAAAGTCGTGGTCTAGATATGGCTGTGAAAAACGCGAATGACGGTATCTCAATTGCACAGACTGCTGAAGGTGCAATGAATGAGTCAACTAACATTCTGCAACGTATGCGTGACCTTTCTCTTCAATCTTCAAATGGTTCAAACAGCAAATCTGAACGTGTTGCGATCCAAGAAGAAGTCTCGGCTCTAAACACAGAACTTAACCGTATTGCTGAAACGACCTCTTTTGGTGGTAACAAGCTTCTTAACGGTACTTACGGCAGCCAATCTTTCCAAATCGGTGCAGATTCTGGTGAAGCAGTAATGCTAACGATGAACAACATGCGTACCGACACTCAAGACATGGGTGGTAAGAGCTACGGTGTTACAGAAGGTAAAGATGCTTCTTGGCGTGTAGGTGCTGGTGCTGACTTAACGATCAAATACAATGATAAGTTTGGCGAAGCACAAGAGTTGTCTATTTCTGCGAAAGAAGGCAACGATATCGAAGAGCTAGCAACTTACATCAACGGTCAAAGCCAAGATGTCAAAGCGTCTGTTGGTGAAGGCGGCAAACTGCAACTTTTCGCTTCAAGCCAAAAAGTTGAAGGCGATGTAGAGTTCGGTGGCAGCCTTGCTGGTGAGCTAGGTATCGGTGCTGGTAAAGACGTTACTGTTAACGACATCGATGTAACATCGGTTGCTGGTGCAAATGAAGCAGTATCGATCATTGATGGCGCTCTGAAATCAGTGGACAGTAACCGAGCTTCTCTTGGTGCTTTCCAAAACCGTTTTGATCACGCGATCAGCAACTTAGATAACATCAACGAAAATGTTAATGCATCGAAGAGCCGTATCAAAGATACCGATTACGCGAAAGAAACAACGGCTATGACGAAGTCTCAAATCCTACAACAGGCGAGTACTTCCATCCTAGCTCAAGCGAAGCAATCACCATCAGCAGCTCTAAGCTTATTGGGCTAAACTTACTTAGGTAAGTAGCGGTAAACTCTACCCAAGTAGAGTTTTACTGTTTGGCTCATAAAGGAGGGAGGGAGAGTGTTATGGAAATTCCATCCAACGCATCGAACATCCAGCCTTATGGCTCACCTAATGGCATTAAATTTGCAAGCGATGAAGGTAGTAGTGCGTCGAGCATTTCACGACTAAAAGAAGCAACATCTTATGGCAAGGTAGATAAATCGAAAGAGGAGGCTACCGAAGCTGCGATTCAATTAGCTCAACATCGACAAGAGTTAAATGATGAAGAGCGAGTCAAAATGGTGGAGAAGGTAAACGAGTTTATCTCCTCTCTCAATAAAGGTGTGGCTTTTAAGGTCGATGAAGAATCTGGGAGAGATGTGGTTACGATTTATGAGACCACAACCGGTGATATTATTCGCCAGATACCTGATGAAGAAATGCTTGAAATTCTAAGACGCCTAGCAGCCCAAAACTCGAATAGTAGAATATTTGAGGTGAAGGTTTAAGTCGTATTATTGAGGTGGTTTAATGAGTTTTGGCCCAATGGGGATTTCGTCTGGCATGGATATCAATTCCATGGTCAGCAAAATTGTTGATTCTGAGCGTGTACCTAAACAGCAAAGAATCGATAATGAACGAACGCGAATCGATACCAGCATTAGTGCCTATGGAAGACTTAGAGAATCCCTTGATTCGATGAAAAACCTGATGACAAATTTTCGTCAGGAAAAAGCTTTTGCTGTGCGAACAGTCGAAAGTACCGATGAAGCTCTTGTTTCTGCAACAGCGACTACTGAAGCGATCGCTGGCAAATACGCCATCGATGTGTTGCAGCTTGCCCAGAGCCATAAAGTAGCTTCTGATGTGTTATCAGAAGACATGAAATTTGGCCCAGGTAAGCTGCAGGTTTCGCTCGGTGATGATAGCTTTGATGTGCAAGTTGGCGACAGATCGAAACTTATCGATGTCGTTCGCAGCATAAATGGCGCAGATAGCAATCCAGGCGTTCGCGCATCTATTATCAATGATGTCGAAGGCCCACGACTTATTGTCGCCTCAAACCAGTCTGGTTCAGATCAGCAGATCAGCATTAATGTAGAGTCTGATGCTGCTAACCCTCTCAAAAAACTCGAATATAAAACTCTAGAAGAGCGCGTGAAAGCACTAGAGAAAGCGCGCCTTGCTGCACAAGATGTTCTTGCTCTAACCCCTGCAGGAAAAGCGGTTGAAATCATCGATGAAGCGATCGCTAACGATGACCCAAATGCGAGTGAAAACCTCGATGAAGACGGAAACATAATTCCCGCAACTCAATCCGATTCTACCTCAGATGTTGACCGAGACTCTCAAAGTCTCAGTTACGGTGAGCAAGCCGCAGTTGACGGTCAGGCTGCTTTAGATGCAGCTCAAGCTGCTAAATCGGTGATGCCTGAAGACAATATTCCAGGCTGGACTGAAACCGCTTCTGGTACCCTTTTAGATTCTTATTACACACCAGAACTCGAGCTTGATGAAAAAGCGATTGAGAAAGCACCTGATGTGCCAGGGTGGTCAAATGCTGCCTCGGGTACTCTGACTGACTCATACGTGACACCAAAAGAAGCCCAGCAAAAGCTAGAAGCTGAGCAAGCGCGTATCGAAGAGAAAATTTCACAAGAAAAAGCCGATCTCGCTGAAAAAGTTCAAAAAGGCGAATTGACCGCTGAGCAAGCCAAAACAATTGAACGTGCGAAATTAGAACCTGAAGAGCGTGAGCTTTTAGAGCAAGTCGATAAAGTGCAAGCTGACCTTGCTCAAGCTCAAGAGTCTTTTGATACATACAGTGGCATGACTGAGGTCCAAGCGGGACAAGATTCAATGGTCGTCTTGGATGGCGTTGCTCAACTGTCTAGTAACAACAATGTGATTGAAGATGCCGTAGAAGGTATCGACATTACAGTGAAGGGAAAAACACCGAAAGATAAGCCACCGGCAGAAATTGGTGTTGAGTACGACCGTAATAGCGTTCGCCAAGACATAGAAGCTTTCGTAAATTCTTATAATCAGTTTTATCAAGTCTCTAAAAACTTGGCGGGTGTTGATCCAACAACCGGCCAAAAAGGGCCGCTTTCGGGCGACAGCACGGTACGTAACGCTGATTCGCGATTGAAAGGTGTGTTTTCGTCAAGTATTGAAGGCGCGCCTGATAACTTAAAATCTTTGACCGAATTTGGTATCACTACGACAAGACAAGGCTCGTTAGAGATAAACTACGACATGCTTGACCGTCAACTGAACAATAACTTTGACAAGCTAGGTGAGTTCTTTGGTGGTAACAACGGATTCGCCAAAAAAGTGGAAGATGCGATTCAAGGTATCACAGGTATCACCGGCTCTATCCGCACTCGTGAGAAGAGCCTAGTTGAGCAAAATTATCGCTTGGCTGATGATCAAGGTGCATTGGATCGCCGCATGGACAGCTTAGAGAGTCGCACGCACTCTAAGTTCACTGCAATGCAAGATGCAACCAGTAAGATGCAATCTCAGCTGGGTAGTATGATGAATGCATTAGGTTAGTAGATGAACAATCAGCTTCAAGAGCTTTGTGAACTGGATCAACTAATTATCTCTAAACTCGAGTTTAGCGAAATTAACGCTGAAGAAATAACGCAGCTTGTCGATAACAGAGAACAGTTATTGCAAAACGTGCTTCAATTCATCGACTCACACCCCGACGTTAAGCAAAGCTCTGAATGGTTTGAAGCCATTACCAGAACCAGAAAATTAGTCGAATTGATGCAGTCTGAGACGAGTAGAGTAGGCAAGACCCTGCACAAATATCGTCACGGTGCTAAATCAGTTCAGCAATACAAAAAGTTTTTATAGAAGAGGTTTACTATGCGCGGTTCTTTACAGGCATATAAAAAGGTATCAGTGGATAGTCAGCTAACGGCTGCTTCACCGCATAAAATTGTGCAAATGTTAATGGCGGGCGCTATCGAGCGCTTGATTCAAGGCAAAGCGGCAATGCAAGCGGGCAACATCCCGGTGAAAGGGGAGCGACTTGGTAAGGCTCTAGATATCATCATTAGCCTACGCAGTTGCCTATCTATGGACGACGGTGGCGACATTGCAAAAAATCTAGATCAACTTTATGAGTTCATGATCACGCAAATTTCTGCGGCAAATCACAAAAATGACCCACAGCCTATTGATGATGTTATCGATATTATCCGCGAAATTAAGAGCGCTTGGGACCAAATTCCGAACGAATATCACAACTTGACCTCTGCTGACGTAGGTATTTAAAGAAAAACTGCAGTTCTAACCAATTTCATATCCTTCAATTGGTTGGTTGCCTTATTTTTTTAATCAAATAAAATAGAAGCCATTAGATAGCCTAATGGCTTTTTTCGTTGCTGATTTCCTAAATTTGTCCACGTAAACATAATCATTGATGTGTTTCTCTGTTTTATCGATTACGTCGCTCACCGTTTTTCCGCATCGCACCAAAATAAAGGCAATAATTCCTACTTATGCAAGGTTTGGCAAAACTGCTTGTCGTCGACGATAACGCTCAAGATCGTCACAATTTAAGCACAATATTAGAGTTTGTAGGAGAGAGCTGCGAAGTTATCAGCTCTGAACAAGCACGCAAAGTAGACTGGTCACTTCAGTGGGCAGGCTGCATTATCGGCTCAATTAAAGGTAAAGGCTTCAACGCATTACTGAATGAAAAGCTTGTTCATGCGAATCACATCCCACTGCTTGTGATTGGCAAAAACAATCACCCAGTAGACGAGCTTACTAACTTTGTCGGTGAACTTGAACTTCCTCTTAATTATCCTCAATTGAGTGATGCATTAAGACACTGCAAAGACTTCTTAGGCCGTAAAGGCGTTCAAGTTGTGTCTTCAGCGCGGAAGAACACACTGTTTCGCAGCCTAGTTGGGCAAAGCGCTAGCATTCAAGAAGTTCGTCACTTAATTGAGCAAGTCTCTGCTACGGAAGCTAACGTGCTGATTCTTGGTGAATCGGGTACGGGTAAAGAAGTCGTAGCACGTAATATTCACTATCATTCTAAGCGTCGTACTGGGCCATTTGTGCCAGTGAATTGTGGCGCGATTCCAGCAGAGTTGCTCGAAAGTGAACTGTTTGGTCACGAGAAAGGGGCGTTTACTGGTGCAATTACCGCACGTAAAGGCCGTTTCGAACTGGCTGAAGGTGGCACACTATTTCTTGATGAAATTGGCGATATGCCAATGGCGATGCAAGTTAAGCTACTACGCGTGTTACAAGAGCGATGCTTTGAGCGTGTAGGCGGTAACAATACCATTCAAGCGGATGTTCGAGTGATTGCGGCAACGCACCGTAATCTTGAGGATATGATCGATGCCGACTCTTTCCGTGAAGATCTTTATTATCGTTTGAACGTATTCCCAATTGAAATGCCGGCTCTTCAAGATCGCAAAGAAGATATCCCTCTGTTACTTCAAGAGCTGATGACCAGAATGGAAGCAGAAGGTAGTATGCCTATCTGTTTTACGCCTCGCGCCATCAATTCTTTAATGGAACACTATTGGCCAGGTAACGTTCGTGAGCTAGCGAACTTAGTTGAACGAATGCTAATTCTTTATCCAAATAGCTTGGTTGATGTGAATCACCTGCCAACCAAATATCGATACAGCGATATTCCTGAATTCCAACCAGAGTTTAATAGCTTTGTGTCTGAAGAAGAGCAGGAGCGTGATGCATTAGCCGACTTGTTCTCAGAAGACTTCAGCTTTGATCAGCAAGATGAACTTGCCGACAATGCAAATGCACCTCAAGAGTTACCGCCAGAAGGGGTTAACTTGAAAGAGCTGCTCGCTGATATGGAAGTGAACATGATTAATCAAGCGTTGGAGGCGCAGGGCGGTATCGTTGCTCGTGCGGCTGATATGCTTGGAATGCGTAGAACGACTTTGGTTGAAAAAATGCGTAAGTATAATCTACAGCGCTAGAGCACAGATTAATGTTCAGCAACACAAAACTAAGACTCTTTTTACTAAAAGAACAGTTTTGATTGTGCGAATAGAAAGGGCATAGTCGAGTTGTTGCTTGCTTAACTATGTGATAAATATAGCAAATAGCCTGACTCGTGTTGTGCGTGTCAGGCTGTTTTAGTATTTGAGGCAAATTTTTGACATGCAACTATCTAACGAACCAGAAAATCAATCACACCTCGATTCTGTAGAGCAACAAGTAGAGCGCTATAAACAAGTGCTCGATGTGATGCCTGCTGGTGTTATCTTGTTAGATACGCATGGTGAAGTGAGAGAGGCCAACCCAGAAGCGCACCGTATCCTTGGTGTTGAACTGGTTGGTGAGAAGTGGTTTTCGGTGATTCAAAGTGCTTTCGAGCCAAAGGACGATGACGGTCACGAGATCTCATTGAAGAATGGTCGAAAAGTTCGACTGGCAATTTCGGCTTCTACGACAGGTCAACTGATATTGATTACCGACCTGACCGAGACTCGTCTATTACAATCTCGCGTTAGTGACCTTCAGCGCTTGTCATCATTAGGAAGAATGGTCGCTTCACTTGCTCATCAGGTTCGGACACCACTTTCGAGTGCAATGTTATACGCATCAAACCTTGCCGCACCAAACTTACCACCAGCAACAAAGACACGTTTTCAATCTAAGCTTATGGATAGATTGCACGACTTAGAAAAACAAGTGAATGACATGTTGTTGTTTGCTAAAGGCGGTGATAATAAAGTGGTTAAGCCATTTACTGTGGCTGAATTGATCACAGAGTTTCACCCGATGGTGGAGGCGGCACTCAAAACCAACCAGATTGATTACTGCCAAGAAGTAGAAGGCGAAGAGACTAAAATGTTTGGTAATGCCAACGCTATTGCTTCAGCGCTAAGTAACCTGGTTCTGAACGCGGTTCAAATTGCGGGTAAAGAATCGCAGATCGATGTTTTTTTTAGGCCCGTAAACGGTGAACTTAAGATATCAGTACAAGACAGTGGCCCCGGTGTACCGAAAGAGCTTCAAGGTAAAATTATGGAACCATTCTTTACCACTCGTTCACAAGGTACAGGTTTAGGCTTAGCGGTTGTACAAATGGTATGTCGTGCACATGAAGGCCGATTGGAATTGATATCAGAAGAAGGTGATGGCGCATGCTTTACTATGTGCTTACCGCTCGAAAGAAGCGCTTCAACCGAAGGCTAATACGTTTTAATTGAATTTACACTGGAGAATCCTATGGCTCAAAGCAAAGTGTTAATCGTCGAAGATGATGAAGGTCTACGTGAAGCCCTTGTTGATACACTCGCGCTTGCTGGCTATGAATGGCTGGAAGCGGATTGTGCGGAAGATGCTCTGGTCAAATTGAAATCTAACTCCGTTGATATTGTCGTGTCTGACGTTCAAATGGCAGGCATGGGTGGTTTGGCACTGCTAAGAAACATCAAGCAGCATTGGCCAAATTTACCCGTACTGTTAATGACAGCCTATGCCAACATCGAAGATGCTGTGGCGGCAATGAAAGAAGGTGCTATTGATTACATGGCAAAGCCCTTTGCCCCTGAAGTATTGTTGAACATGGTGAGCCGTTACGCGCCCGTTAAGTCGGATGATAATGGCGACGCTATTGTGGCCGATGAAAAAAGTATCAAATTAATGATGTTGGCTGATAAAGTCGCAAAAACCGATGCCAATGTCATGATCTTAGGGCCAAGCGGATCGGGTAAAGAAGTTATGTCTCGCTACATTCACAACGCTTCTAGTCGTAAAGATGGCCCATTTGTTGCGATTAACTGTGCCGCGATTCCAGATAACATGTTGGAAGCGACACTGTTCGGTTATGAAAAAGGTGCATTTACTGGCGCTATTCAGGCCTGTCCAGGTAAATTTGAGCAAGCACAAGGCGGGACGATTCTATTGGATGAGATCAGTGAAATGGATCTTAGCCTACAAGCCAAGCTTTTACGTGTATTGCAAGAGCGCGAAGTAGAACGTTTAGGCAGCCGTAAAAGCGTCAAGTTAGATGTGCGTGTTCTGGCTACCAGTAACCGAGATCTGAAACAGTATGTTTCTGAAGGGAATTTCCGTGAAGATTTATACTACCGACTGAACGTGTTCCCAATTTCTTGGCCGCCACTTTGTGAGCGTAAAGGTGATATTGAGCCATTAGCTAAGCACTTGGTTGAGCGTCATTGCACCAAACTTGGTATGCCTGTACCTGCGGTTTCGGATCTAGCCATCAACAAACTCGTCAATTATCCGTGGCCGGGTAATGTTCGTGAGCTAGATAATGTCATCCAGCGAGCCTTAATCTTGAGTGAGCAAGACAATATTTCTGGTGAGCATATCTTGCTTGAAGGTGTTGATTGGCAAGATGCAAGTGGACTGCAGCAAATTGTGGAAGGTAATGATGTTGCAGCGCCAGAAATTAAGCCGATAGCTGAAGCGAGTCCAATCAATAAACTGGCTGCCAGCAGCGAAGGGTTAGGTAATGAGCTTAGAGATCAAGAGTATGCGATTATTCTTGAAACATTGATTGCATGTAATGGCCGCCGTAAAGACATGGCTGAAAAGTTGGGCATTAGTCCACGCACATTGCGTTATAAGTTAGCAAAAATGCGCGATGCTGGAATAGATATCCCAAACTGAGCATAGATTAGTAGTGCCAGCTTTCTGACTGTTGTAGTACGATGTCTAGTCAAAATAATGTGTGGCACGCTAATTGCTCAGTCAATAATACAGCGAAATAGATAGTCATAATTTTGACTCCTGAGGTAGTAGATGAGAATAGATGGTTTACAAGGCGAAATGCAGGCAATGATGGTTGAAGCTGCTAGCGCGCGTCCTGCAGCAACAGGGCAAGCGGTTGGTGCAGATTTTGGCAACATGTTGACGCAAGCCATCAATAATGTGAACTCATTACAAAAGACCTCAGGTGATCTTCAAGCTCGTTTTGATAGTGGAGACCAAAGCGTGTCTCTATCTGACGTGATGATTGCTCGTAATAAATCTAGTGTGGCTTTTGAGGCGACGATCCAAATTAGAAATAAGTTGGTCGAATCGTACAAAGAGCTGATGAATATGCCGGTATAAGTTGGGTAGTTAAATAGTGGCAGATAATAGTCAAACAACAGATTTAACCGTAAGCGATAGCAACGACCACGCCCTCATGGCGAGTTCTGATCTTGATGGAGAAGGGCAGAATCCTGATCTAGGTGAACGCAGTTCATCAAAGTTCGATATGGCTGTGGGTGACCTCGATTTACTTCGTCAAGTGGTCTTGGTTCTTTCTATCTCGATTTGTGTAGCGCTCATTGTAATGCTGTTTTTCTGGGTAAAAGAGCCAGAAATGCGTCCTTTAGGCGCTTACGAAACTGAAGAATTGATCCCCGTTCTGGATTACTTAGATCTGCAAAAGATCGAGTATTCTCTTGAAGGTAATACTATCTCAGTACCAGCGAGTGAGTACAACTCACTGAAGCTTAATATGGTACGAGCTGGGTTGAACCAAGAGCGAAACGCAGGTGATGACATCCTCATGCAAGACATGGGTTTTGGTGTATCACAACGTTTAGAACAAGAACGCCTTAAGTTAAGCCGTGAGAGACAGCTAGCGAAAGCCATTGAACAGATGAAACAGGTGCGTAAAGCTCAGGTTTTATTAGCACTACCAAAGCAAAGTGTTTTTGTGCGTCACAATCAAGAAGCCTCTGCGTCAGTATTCCTTACACTTAAAACTGGAAATAACCTTAAGCAGCAAGAAGTGGATTCTGTTGTGGATATGGTGGCGAGTGCTGTTCCTGGAATGAAAACCTCACGTATCACGGTGACTGATCAGCACGGTCGATTGTTGAGCTCAGGTTCTCAAGACCCAATGTCTGCAGCACGTCGTAAGGAACATGAGTTAGAGCGTAACCAAGAGCAAGCGCTGCGCGAAAAAATTGACTCTATCCTGATACCTATTCTTGGGTTTGGTAACTATACCGCTCAGGTTGATATTCAGCTCGACTTTAGCGCTGTGGAACAAACCAGAAAACGTTTTGACCCGAATACACCAGCAACTCGAAGTGAATATACATTAGAAGACTACAACAACGGTAATACTGTCGCTGGTATTCCTGGTGCTTTGAGTAATCAGCCACCAGCAGATGCTTCTATCCCTCAAGATGTTGCCCAGATGAAAGACGGTTCAATGACGGGCCAAGGTTCAGTTCACAAAGAAGCGACCCGAAATTTTGAGTTAGATACAACCATCAGCCATGAACGTAAACAGAGTGGCACGGTTAATCGTCAGACAGTTTCGGTTGCGATTAAAGACCGTCAATCACTGAATCCAGATACAGGTGAAGTGGTTCACACACCCATCCCAGCAAGTGAAATCAATGCGATTCGTCAGGTGCTGATTGGTACTGTTGGTTTTGATGAAACCCGTGGCGATTTGTTAAACGTACTGAGCATGCAGTTTGCGCCTCAAGTCACTGATGTGGTGGCTGACGTACCTATTTGGGAGCATCCAAACTTTAATGATTGGGTCCGTTGGTTTGCGAGTGCGTTAGTTATTATTGTGGTTGTTCTAGTACTTGTTCGCCCTGCTATGAAGAAACTGCTTAACCCTGCGGCTGATAACGATGATCAAATGTACGGCCCTGACGGTATGCCAATTGGCGCCGATGGCGAAACCAGCTTAATTGGTGGTGATATCGAAGGTGGAGAGCTGTTTGAATTTGGTTCAAGCATTGACTTACCTAACCTTCACAAAGACGAGGACGTGCTGAAAGCAGTACGTGCACTTGTAGCGAATGAACCAGAGCTAGCAGCTCAAGTAGTTAAGAATTGGATGGCAGATGGCTAACGAAATTGTTCCACAACAAGCAGAAGGCGGTGAAGTGCTTGATGTCGCGAGTGTGGATATCGCCTCAATCTCGGGTGATGAACGCGCTGCGATCTTGTTGTTGAGTTTAAACGAAGAAGATGCAGCAGGCATTATTCGTCACTTAGAGCCGAAACAGGTTCAACGTGTGGGTAGTGCGATGGCTCGTGCTGCCGATTTGTCGCAAGAAAAAGTAGGTGCTGTGCACCGTGCTTTCTTGGATGATATTCAAAAGTACACCAATATTGGTATGGGTAGCGAAGACTTCATGCGTAATGCGTTGGTTGCCGCTCTGGGTGAAGATAAGGCAAATAACCTTGTTGACCAGATTCTTCTGGGTACTGGTTCTAAAGGCTTGGATTCTCTTAAGTGGATGGATCCTCGTCAGGTGGCAAGTATCATCATTAACGAGCACCCACAGATTCAAACGATCGTATTGTCCTACTTGGAAGCTGACCAGTCAGCCGAGATTTTGTCGCAGTTCCCTGAACGTGTGCGCTTGGATTTGATGATGCGTATTGCGAACCTTGAAGAAGTCCAACCTTCGGCACTTGCTGAACTGAACGAAATCATGGAGAAACAGTTTGCGGGTCAAGCAGGTGCTCAAGCAGCCAAAATTGGTGGCCTGAAAGCGGCGGCAGAGATCATGAACTACATGGACAACAACGTAGAAGGTGTCTTGATGGATCAAATCCGCGATCAAGACGAAGACATGGCAACACAGATTCAAGATCTTATGTTTGTCTTTGAAAACCTTATTGAAGTCGATGACCAAGGTGTTCAGCGATTGCTGCGTGATGTTCCACAAGACATTCTACAAAAAGCACTTAAAGGTGCCGATGATGGTCTGCGTGAGAAGATCTTCAAGAACATGTCGAAACGTGCTGCTGATATGATGAGAGACGATATTGAGGCGATGCCGCCGGTGAAAGTCTCTGAGGTGGAAGCGGCTCAGAAAGAGATATTGGGTATTGCGAGGAAAATGGCAGACAGTGGCGAAATTATGTTGTCTGGTGGCGCCGACGAGTTCCTTTAATACAGTAATCTCAAAGCCCCACACTGTTGGGGCTTTTCTTTATCCAATCTCACACTACAGATTAACTCAGTTTAACTGCTTGAATTTATGAAGTAGTTTGACTCACACATAGATAGGTACTGATATGTCAGGTGATAGAAAACGCGGCTTCCTTCGCCCCGAAGAAGATAATACGGTAGCCCAACCTCAAAAATGGGGATTGCCTGACTACACCTCTGATGTGAATAAACAAGCCAAAGAAACCGCCTTTAACTATGACCCTGGTTGGATGCCGACGGTCGAAGAAGCCATTGAAGATGAAGAACTGGTTCTGACTGAAGAGCAAATTGAATTGATCAAGCAAGGTGCTTATCAAGAAGGGCTTCATCAAGGACAAGAGGCTGGTTTTAAGCAAGGTTACGAAAAGGGTAAAGAAGAAGGATTTGCCGCAGGACACGAAGAAGGCAACGAAGCCGGTAAACTCGAAGGTGTCACTGCCGGTCAGGAATACATTCAGCAGCAAGTAGCCATCTTTATGGGACTCGCGAACCAATTTGCTCAACCATTAGAGTTAATGAACGCTCAAGTAGAGAAGCAACTGGTGGACATGGTGCTTATTATGGTTAAAGAAGTGGTTCATGTTGAAGTACAAACCAACCCACAAATCATATTAGATACCGTGAAAGAATCAGTAGAATCACTACCAATCTCGGGTCATGCGATCACCTTGAAGCTTAACCCTGAAGACGTCGCGATTATTCGCTCTGCTTATGGTGAGACAGAATTGGATTGCCGTAATTGGACGTTAGTAGCGGAGCCTGCACTTAACCGTGGTGATGTTCAAATCGAAGCAGGTGAGTCGAGTGTTAACTACCGCATGGAAGAACGTGTGAAGAACGTGATTCAAAGCTTCTGCGGTGTAAATCGTCATCAAGGGCATGAGTAATGCTAGAGTTAGCGAACCGTCTTAGCCAATACAAAGTTGAAGGCCTGAAGTCGCGACCGATTGCATCTGGAAAACTGGTACGTGTTGTGGGTCTAACGCTGGAAGCGACTGGCTGTAAAGCCCCAATCGGTAGTTTGTGCCTAGTCGAAACGATGTCTGGTCAGATGGAAGCTGAAGTGGTTGGCTTTTCTGGAGATAACTTATTTTTGATGCCGAGTGAACAAATCACTGGGATATTACCTGGCGCTCGTGTGACCCCCGTAACCACTGAAAGTGGCATTCCTGTCGGAATGGAATTACTTGGCCGAGTGATCGACGGGGTGGGTAACCCACTTGATGGGTTAGGTCCAATTTATACCGAACAACGCGCTTCATTTAACGCTGAGCCAATCAACCCTTTAGCTCGAAAACCTATCTCTGAACCGCTCGATGTCGGCTTGAAGGCCATAAACGGTTTGCTTACGGTAGGAAAAGGTCAGCGTATTGGTCTGTTTGCTGGTTCCGGTGTCGGTAAGTCGGTCACGCTCGGGATGATGACTCGAGGCACAACCGCGCAAGTGGTGGTGGTAGGTCTAATCGGTGAGCGTGGACGAGAAGTTAAAGAATTTATTGAAGAGATTCTTGGCGAAGATGGACGCAAACGATCTGTGGTGGTCGCTGCTCCTGCGGATTCATCGCCACTGATGCGATTGAAAGGTTGCCAAACTGCACTGGCTGTAGCGGAATATTTCCGTGACCAAGGCTTAGATGTACTGTTACTTATGGACTCATTGACTCGTTTTGCTCAAGCACAACGTGAAATTGCTTTGTCTGTGGGTGAACCGCCAGCAACCAAAGGTTATCCGCCATCTGTATTTGCCAAGCTTCCTGCGCTGGTGGAAAGGGCGGGTAATGGTAATGATGAGCAAGGCTCTATCACTGCTTTCTTTACCGTGTTAACCGAAGGCGATGATTTGCAAGATCCGATTGCTGATGCATCGCGAGCGATTTTGGATGGTCACATTGTGTTGTCCCGAGAGATGGCCGATGCGGGCCATTATCCTGCGATTGATGTAGAGAAATCGGTCAGTCGTGTTATGCCTCAAATCACTACTGAAGAACATGTTTTGATGTCGAAAGCAGTCAGACAAGTGTTGTCTATTTGTCGTAAAAACCAAGATTTGGTATCGATTGGCGCCTACAAGCCGGGTACCGATCCAGCTATTGATAGTGCCTTTACCTTGAAGCCAAGGTTGGATGAATACTTGCAGCAGAAGATGAAAGAAACCGTACCATACGACATGTGTGTCAATATGTTGAAACATGTATTAGGTGGTTAGCGGGTGAAAAGGGTTATTCATGGATAACGCATTAGAATTTCTACTCGATCAAGCCAAAGATCAAGAGAACCAAGCCGTATTAGCGCTCAACAAAGCGAACTCGGAGCTTCAAGGTTACTACGATCAGGTTGCACAGATCGAAAAGTACAGGCTTGATTACTGTCAGCAACTTGTCGATCGTGGTAAAGCTGGTTTAACTGCGAGCCAGTATGGTCACTTGAATCGCTTCTTGACTCAGCTTGACGAAACGCTTTCCAAGCAAAGAGAAGCGGAGCACCATTTTAAAAACCAAGTCGACAACTGCCAAAACTACTGGTTGGAGCTACGTAAAAAGCGTAAATCCTACGAGTGGTTGATGGAGAAAAAACAGAAAGAGAAGGTAAAGCTGCAAGATCAAAGAGAACAAAAGCAAATGGATGAGTTCTCGACGCTGATGTATGGCCGAAAGAAGATGTGATCCTAAGCCCTGAATGACGCAGGTGTTACCGTTCAGATTGTAAGAACAGAACTAATAGGCATGTTTCTTGCTCGGTTTTATATAAAATTGCGCGTTATGCCCAGCAAAGGCATGAAAAGCACCCGACTTTCTTTTTGTTGTCTAATTTATGACAGCAAAGCTAGTAGATAGAGCTCGTATATATGAACGTTAGTCTTTCCTCAAATTCAGCTACCAACAAAACATCATCGTTGATGGACTCCGGCTCTGCCTCTTCAAAGGTAGATGAAACCGGCGACTCAAAAGGTTTTTTGGAGTCGTTTAAAGAAGCGCTTGGCTTTGAAGAAAGTGACAGTAAAGCGGCAGTGAAAGACGCGGAAAGCGCCTCAAAATCTACAGAAAAACAAACCTTTGCTGAAGGAGGGGTACCTGAGGACAAGGCTAACAGTGACTCGGTGGGGGAAGCTCAAGGTGATTCAGCTGAACCTAAGAGCGCAGATGCTTCTAGCG
This sequence comes from Vibrio sp. R78045, assembly GCF_042466085.1. Lineage (NCBI taxonomy): Bacteria > Pseudomonadati > Pseudomonadota > Gammaproteobacteria > Vibrionales > Vibrionaceae > Vibrio > Vibrio sp. R78045. The sequence continues at coordinate 933,860 of NZ_JAXHBS010000018.1, read as the reverse complement.
AAGCCCAAGCAAAACAAGCTTCAGTAACAACTGGCTCTGATAAGTCGTCAGTTGAAGAAATGGCGACAAAGAAAGTAGGCGCTGAACAAACATCTGAATTAGAGCCACAATCAAAAGACAAGAACTCGTTGAAACCGACAGGTGATACTCGTTCTACAGAGCAGGTTCCATCCAAAGGAAATCAACTTGAGGTTGCTTCAACTGGCAATAAAGCCAAAGATAAAACTGCAGAGTTGCAGGCTCAAGGTGCTTCGCAAGCCAGTGATGCGATGAATGAAGGCAACAAATTGCTTGGTCAATTGGATAAGGCAAACAAAACATTGAATCAGCCTGCAAACGGCAAAGGCTTGCCTCAGCAAGTCAATCAACAAACTAATCTACAAGTGAATGCAGACCAAGATCAAGGCAATGTATCGAGTGCTTTCGTTGCGGGCAGTTCTATTGCCGAAGTGACAGAATCATCGAAAAAACAATCCAACACAGTAAACTCAAATAACGGCTTAGAAGTCGATTCTGAGATCGCAGTACTTACTGGTGGTAAAGGTGTTTCTCAACTGACCGATGATGAAATTCGCCAGCTGATGGATAAAGGAGTTACCCCAGAACAAATTGAAGTAAGTATGAGCCGAGAGCTTAGCCAAAAGAATGTGGTCAGTGCGGTTAATGCAGGTCAGAGCCAAGAATTCTCAGCAGCGGATATGGAACTGGCAAAGCAGGTTGATGCCCATACCAAAGCGCTAAATCAATTGAATGGACAAATCGAATCAGAACAGTCTGTTGTCGATGGTTTGGAGAGAAAGCAACAAAACGGCGCTAAGTTGACGGTCGATGAGCAAGCTGCGCTGGCTCAAGCAACCTCTAACTTAGAAGTATTGAATCAACAACTAACCAATGTTCAACAGCAAGCAACGGCTTTACTAAGCCAAGCTCCGAACGTGAACAGCACTCCCGGTGAACCCGCCGCTATTGATTGGGACAAGACGGATTCGGCTGAAACTAAAGCTTTAGCTGCGGCAGCATCAACAGCAACAGCGGCAGTAGCGAATGCTTCACAACAAGTATCAGCGCAGGCGACTTCTCAATCTGCAATGAATGCCTTTGCGGATAAAGCGGCAATGCTAAATGCCAACAATGCGCATGCAGCTCAACAGGCTGCTGCTCAGCAATTGGCCTCTCAGCAAGGGAATGCAGCTTCAACACAACAAGCAGCCTTAGACCCTAGCTTAACGGCACAAAGCCTAGCGATGAATGCAACGCCAGCCACTACAAAAGCGGGTGTTACTGATGCGCTTCTTAAAGCAGGCGCAGGTGCCACTGCATTGTCTGGCTTGGGTAAAGCTGGGGCTAAAGAAGATTCTAAAGATTCGATCTTTGCTCAGCAAATTGCTTCTGCGGCGGGTACGCAAGGGGCAGCAACGGTTGGTTCAGCACCAACAAGAGCTGAAATTCAAGCCGCTCAACAGGCCCCGTTGCAGCTCACCAAAGAGTTAGCAAACGAGCAGGTTGCGGAAAAAGTACAAATGATGATGTCTAAGAATCTTAAGAACTTAGATATCCGTCTCGACCCACCAGAGTTGGGTCAGATGAAAATCCGAATGACGATGAATAATGATGTAGCTAACGTGCATTTTACGGTAAGCAATCAACAGGCGAGAGATGTGATTGAACAAACCTTACCTCGCTTGAGAGAGATGCTTGCTCAGCAAGGCATGCAGCTTGCTGAATCGTCCGTTCAGCAGCAGAGTTCGGGTCAGGGTCAGGATAATTACAACAGTGGTGAGCAACAATCCGGCTCTAACCGCACAAATGATGCCCAAGGTGATGAAAACCTTGATAGCAACAGCAATCTTGAATTGAATGTCGCATCAAAGCGTGATGGAATTAGTTATTATGCCTAATATCAGGCTAAGAAGACTTAGTTAATAAAAAACGTCAGTTAATCGAAAGAACAGGAAGTTAGAGCAAAATATGGCCGAAGAACAAGATGCACCCAAAGGGAAGAGTAAGCTCCTCATTATCATTATAGCGGTAGTCGTTTTACTGCTTGGAATAGGTGGTGCTCTGTTCTTTTTCTTAGGCTCCGATGATAGTGCCTCTGAGTCTCAGTCTCAGCCAGCCAGTGCAGTGGTCGCTGCAGAACCCGTTATGTATGTTAATATTCCTCAGCCTTTCTTATTCAATGTGACAGGTGATAAAAAAGATCGCCTAGTGCAGATAAAAGCACAGCTGATGGTGCGGGGCAGCAAGAATGAAGACTTGGCTCGTTACCACTCCCCCTTGGTAGAAAGTACACTACTAGCGACATTCGCTTCGGCAACGGTAGACCAATTACGCTCACCAACAGGCCGCGTGGAACTGCGTAATAAGGCTACGGAAGATATTAAAGCAAGTCTGGCTCAAGCTGTTGGCCAGCCTGTGATTGAAAAAGTGTTATTCACTGACTTCGTAATTCAATAGGTAATTTGTGACCGATTTATTAAGCCAAGACGAAATTGATGCGCTATTGCATGGCGTTGATGATGTTGAAGACGTTGAAGATGTCTTAGAAACCGAAAATGACAATGCGATCAATTTCGATTTCTCATCTCAAGATCGAATCGTTCGTGGTCGAATGCCGACCCTTGAACTTATTAACGAGCGATTTGCGCGTCATATGCGGATTAGCTTGTTTAATATGTTGCGTAAAACGGCTGAAGTGTCGATCAACGGCGTACAAATGATGAAGTTTGGTGAGTACCAGAACACATTGTATGTACCCACCAGTTTGAACATGGTTCGTTTCCGTCCGTTAAAAGGTACGGCGCTGATCACTATGGAAGCACGCCTTGTATTTATTCTTGTAGAAAACTTTTTTGGTGGCGATGGGCGATTTCACGCCAAGATTGAAGGTCGTGAATTCACGCCGACTGAAAGACGCATTATTCAGCTATTACTGAAAATTGTGTTTGAAGATTACAAAGAAGCATGGTCTCCGGTGATGGGGGTTGAGTTTGAGTACTTAGATTCTGAAGTGAACCCGAGTATGGCGAACATTGTGAGCCCAACAGAAGTGATTGTTGTGAGTTCATTCCACATTGAAGTTGATGGTGGTGGTGGTGACTTCCACGTCGTGATGCCTTACTCCATGGTTGAGCCGATTCGTGAACTGCTGGATGCGGGTGTTCAATCCGACAAAATGGAAACTGATGTTCGTTGGAGTTCTGCCCTTCGTGATGAAATCATGGATGTGCCAGTTAACTTTCGCGTGAACTTGCTAGAGCAAGATATTTCATTGCGTGATCTGATGGAATTGCGACCAGGTGACGTTATTCCCATGAACATGCCTGAGCACGCGACGATGTTTGTCGAAGAATTGCCGACTTACCGTGTGAAGATGGGTCGTTCGGGCGAGAAGCTTGCCGTACAGATTTCTGAAAAAATTCAAAGACCGCATGTGGTCAAAACTGATCTCGCATTCCTAGGTAAAGACTTAATGTCTGAACTAGAAAATAGCGATGATAACGAATAGTAAAATAGATAAAAGTATAGGAATTGGTAATGGAACCTAGTGAAGATCAAAAGTTAGCGGACGAATGGGCTGCTGCACTTGGTGAAGACCCTTCTGCACCGTCAATTGATGTCGATGACGTGCTTGCGGCACCACTCGATGAGCTGACCGATTCATCGTCTCCTATTTCTGAAGATGAGCGTCGTAAACTGGATACCATCATGGATATCCCAGTGACGATTTCTATGGAAGTTGGCCGCTCTCAGATCAGCATTCGTAATCTACTGCAACTAAACCAAGGCTCGGTTGTTGAGCTCGACCGAATTGCTGGTGAATCACTAGATGTGATGGTCAACGGTACTCTGATTGCTCACGGTGAAGTGGTTGTAGTAAACGACAAATTTGGTATTCGCTTGACTGACGTCATTAGCCAAACAGAACGAATTAAGAAGCTGCGTTAATGAGCTTTTTGTCTCAAATACTGGCGGGCTTTTCTCACGGAATGACAGTTTTGTTTTGCGGAATAAAACGTTTGTCTCGTGGAATATTGGGAATAGGGCTGTTGTCTACGCCTTCAATTGCTTTTGCCGCACCTCCTTCTCTTGATTTAGCGACCACTTTTGGGTCGCTAATTTTCGTTATTGCCTTCATCTTATTTATTGCTTGGTTATTGAAACGAATGCAAGTGCCTGCGATGTCGAACCAACAAGGTTTGGCCATTGTTAGGCAAATCCCTGTTGGGACTAAAGAACGGATTGCGATCGTACAAGCGGGAGATGAACAGTTTTTGGTTGGCATTACCACTCAGTCGATTCAGCTGATCTCTAAGCTCGATAAACCTCTTACTCAGGAGATGCTGGAAAAAAGTACATTTTCAAGTCAGCTTTCCCAGCTAATTAAAAAAGATGCAAACAAATAACGGACTTTTGAACTCATCTTACTTTTATCCAGCCGGAGCTTTCGGATCGGTAAAAGTGCTGCTGGTTCAGATCATTCTCTTCTGCTCTCTCGTTTTCAGTGTATCGGTATTTGCGCAAGCTGAAGATGGCGCCGTGATTCCTGCGAATACGGCTGGTTCAGAATCGGTCACCATCAGTACGATGGAGCAAGACCAAGCCACATTACAAACAATGACGACTGGTAGTTTAACTGGCAACGGTGGCGGTATTCCAGCCTTTACCATGACTACCAATGCTAATGGCGGCGAAGACTACTCGGTCAATTTGCAAATTCTAGCCTTAATGACCATGCTTGGCTTCTTGCCTGCGATGGTGATTTTGATGACGTCGTTCACTCGTATTGTGGTGGTGATGTCTATTTTGCGTCAGGCAATGGGTCTACAACAAACACCGTCTAACCAAGTCATTATTGGTATCGCGATATTCTTGACCTTCTTCATCATGTCGCCAGTGATTAATCAAGTTAACGAACAAGCAGTTCAGCCTTATCTTAATGAACAGGTATCGGCACGACAGGCATTTGATATTGCTCAAGAACCGATTAAGTCCTTCATGCTCAAACAGACTCGAATCAAAGATCTTGAAACCTTTGTTGAGATTTCCGGCGCGGAAGTAACCAATCCTGAAGATGTTTCGATGGCGGTTCTGATTCCAGCATTTATCACATCGGAATTAAAAACGGCGTTCCAAATCGGCTTCATGTTGTTCCTACCGTTTTTGATTATCGACTTGGTGGTGGCTTCGGTATTGATGGCTATGGGTATGATGATGTTGTCACCGATGATTGTATCGTTGCCGTTTAAGTTGATGTTGTTTGTCCTTGTTGATGGCTGGAACTTGATACTCTCCACACTCGCCGGCAGTTTTGCCTTGTAGCTGGGGGAATAATGAATCCTGAAATATTCGTAGAATTGTTCCGAGACGCGCTTTGGATGGTACTGATCATGGTATGCGCCATTATTATTCCGAGCCTTCTGATCGGTTTAGTCGTTGCTGTTTTTCAAGCCGCGACGTCTATCAACGAACAAACATTGAGTTTCCTTCCGCGTTTAATCGTGACGCTATTAGCGTTGATGATGTTTGCTCACTGGATGACTCAAATGATGATGGAGTTCTTTTTTGAACTCATAGAACGCTTGCCGCAAGTTCTGTATTAGACCAACATGGAATACCCAACGAGCCTTGTACTAGAGTGGTTAGCCAATTATTTTTGGCCATACACTCGTATCTCAGCCATGCTGATGGTGATGACGGTGACAGGGGCACGTTTTGTGTCGCCGCGTATACGCCTGTATTTAGGTTTGGCGATTACCTTCGCTGTTATGCCTGCGATTCCTGCTGTCCCTAAAGAAATTGAACTACTGTCTTTCCAAGGGTTCTTGACGGTTTTTGAGCAAATCGTGATTGGTGTTGCCATGGGGTTTGTCACTCAATTCATGATTCAAACTTTCGTAGTGCTCGGTCAGATTTTGGGTATGCAATCAAGTTTGGGTTTCGCCTCTATGGTGGACCCTGCAAACGGTCAAAACACGCCAGTACTTGGTCAGCTTTTCATGTTGTTGGCGACCATGTTTTTCTTGGTGACCGATGGCCATTTAAAAATGCTGCAGTTAGTGGTGTTCAGCTTCAAGACCTTGCCGATTGGCAGTGGTTCTTTGACGGCTGTTGATTTTAGAGAACTGGCGTTGTGGCTTGGCATCATGTTCAAAACAGCATTGGCGATGTCCTTATCGGGGATTATTGCGTTGCTAACAATTAACCTCTCTTTTGGTGTAATGACGCGTGCAGCACCTCAGTTAAACATATTTTCTTTGGGTTTTGCATTTGCGCTACTTGTAGGTTTGTTACTTTGTTGGTACATCCTTGGCGGCTTGTATAGTCATTATGAGTTATTCTGGATGCAAGGCGAGCAACAGATATGTCGTCTAATCCGACTAGATTGTTAGGAGACTGATATGGCAGAGTCAGACGGTCAAGAACGCACAGAAGACGCCACGCCCAAACGCTTGCAACAGGCCAAAGAAAAAGGGCAGGTTGCAAGGTCAAAAGAGCTAGCGTCAGCGTCGGTACTGATAGTCGGTGCAATTTCCTTAATGTGGTTTGGCGAATCGATGGCGAAGGCATTGTTCGAGGCGATGCAACGCCTGTTTTCTCTGAGCCGCGACGAGATATTTGATACCAATAAACTCTTCGAAATAGCGGGTGGTGCATTAGTAAACCTATTGTTTCCGCTGTTCCTGATCTTAATAACTTTGTTCGTTGCTGCTGTTATTGGTGCTGCGGGTGTCGGTGGTGTTAACTTTTCGATGCAAGCAGCAATGCCTAAGGCGTCTAAGCTCAACCCTTTAAGCGGTATTAAGCGTATGTTTGGCCTACAAAGTTGGGTTGAGCTGCTGAAATCTATTTTGAAGGTCGCTCTGGTATCAGGCATGGCTATCTACCTTATCCAAGCTTCCCAACATGACTTAATGCAATTGAGTATGGATGTGTATCCGCAGAATATCTTCCACGCCTTGGATATCTTGCTTAATTTTATTCTGCTTATCAGTTGTTCTCTGTTGATTGTGGTGGCGATAGATATCCCATTCCAGATTTGGCAACATGCCGATCAACTTAAGATGACCAAGCAAGAAGTGAAAGATGAGTTTAAAGACACAGAAGGTAAGCCTGAAGTGAAAGGGCGTATTCGTATGTTGCAGAGGGAAGCGGCTCAGCGACGTATGATGGCTGATGTTCCTCAGGCAGATGTGATTGTGACCAACCCGGAACACTTTTCAGTGGCTCTGCGTTATAAGCAGAATCAAGACAAAGCGCCAATTGTGGTCGCCAAAGGGGTCGATCACATGGCGATGAAGATCCGTGAAATCGCTCGAGAAAATGACATCTATATTATTCCAGCACCGCCGTTAGCTAGGGCGCTGTATCACACCACCGAGCTAGAACAACAAATTCCTGACGGTCTGTTTACTGCGGTTGCACAAGTGCTTGCATATGTATTTCAACTTAAACAGTACCGGAAAAAAGGTGGCGAGAGGCCAAAGCTGCAAGATTCCAATATGCCGATCCCACCTGATTTACGTCATTAGATCAATTGCTTGAGCTCAGCTTGATGAACCGTGATAATGGTTACTTAGCTACACCTCTCTTTTTTGATGTGATGGCGATAATTTGACGTGAGATGTTGGTACAGTGTTTGCTATATCAATCCGAACATACTAAGTCCGATCATTATAAACCTGATCATAATAAACTTTAGCAACATAGCTTAGACCTAGGCCTCAGTCCGCTTAGTGAGATAGCTACAACATAGCGAAACAGCCTAGATTTATGAAATTTTCCCTGCCTTTTGCGGACAAGCTACCTAAAATTCCTAACCGTGCCATGCCTGCGATTGGTGCACCTGTTATGGTACTTGCAACGCTTGCTATGGTGGTGTTGCCCATTCCAGCCTTTTTGTTGGATATGTTTTTCACCTTTAACATCGCTCTGTCTATGGTGGTGCTATTGGTTTCGGTTTATACCCGCAGGCCTTTAGACTTCGCTGCATTTCCGACTGTACTTCTGATTGCGACTCTACTCCGCTTAGCCTTGAACGTTGCTTCGACACGTGTGGTATTACTCCATGGTCATGAAGGCGGTGATGCTGCCGGTAACGTTATTGAAGCCTTCGGTAACGTGGTTATCGGTGGTAACTATGCGGTTGGTTTAGTGGTGTTCTTGATTTTGATGATTATCAACTTCATGGTTGTCACCAAAGGTGCAGGCCGTATCTCGGAAGTAAGTGCGCGTTTCACCTTGGACGCCTTACCGGGTAAGCAGATGGCAATCGATGCCGATTTAAATGCGGGTTTGATCGACCAAGATCAGGCTCGGACCCGTCGTTTTGAAGTCACCAAAGAAGCCGATTTCTATGGCTCGATGGATGGTGCGTCTAAGTTTGTTAAAGGCGATGCGATCGCTGGTATTTTGATCTTATTCATCAACATCATTGGCGGCTTGAGCATTGGTATGGCTCAGTTTGATTTAGGTTTTGGCGAAGCGATCGAGATCTACACGCTGCTGACTATCGGTGATGGTTTGGTTGCACAAATTCCGTCTCTACTATTGTCGATCGCAGCCGCGATGATGGTGACGCGCCAAAACACCGATGAAGACATGGGGCAACAGCTTGTCTTCCAAATGTTCGACAATCCAAAAGCCTTGATGATCACAGCTGGTATCCTTGGCATCATGGGTATCGTTCCTGGTATGCCGCATTTCTCATTCTTGAGTCTTGCTGTCATTGCAGGTGCAGCTGCCTATTACATCGATAAAAAGAACAAAAAGAAGGCTGAACAACCGAATCTTCCTACGACCGTTGAAGCAAGCGGAGAAACGGGGTCCAAGAAAGAGCTCTCTTGGGATGACGTTCAACCTGTCGATATTATTGGCTTAGAAGTAGGCTACCGTTTGATTCCTCTAGTAGACAGAGATCAAGGCGGCGAACTGCTTGAACGTGTCAAAGGGGTACGTAAAAAACTGTCTCAAGATTTTGGTTTCTTGATCCCGGCCGTTCATATTCGCGATAACTTAGAACTGACACCAAACAGCTACCGAATCACCTTGATGGGAGTTGCCGTTGGTGAAGCCGAGATTAAGCCTGACATGGAACTCGCGATTAACCCGGGTCAAGTTTACGGCATGATCGATGGCGAGCCGACGATTGATCCTGCTTTTGGCCTTGAAGCGGTTTGGATTCGTGAAGAGCAGCGTGAACATGCGCAAGCCTTAGGTTACACGGTGGTTGATTCATCAACCGTGTTGGCTACCCATCTCAGTCAACAGTTAACGAATAATGCGTCGCAGCTGATTGGTCACGAAGAAGTTCAGAACCTACTTGAAATGCTTAGCCGCACAACGCCTAAATTGGTGGAAGGTTTTGTGCCGGATCAATTACCGCTTGGTGTGGTGGTGAAAGTGCTACAGAACCTATTGAATGAAGCTATTCCAATACGTGACATTCGCACCATCGTCCAAACTTTGTCGGAGTATTCAAGTAAGAGTCAAGAACCTGACATCTTGACAGCGGCTGTTCGTATATCATTGAAACGACTAATTGTTCAAGAAATCAATGGTATAGAACCAGAGTTGCCAGTTATAACCTTAATTCCCGAGCTGGAACAAATCTTGCATCAAACTATGCAGGCATCCGGCGGAGAATCTGCTGGTATTGAACCTGGTTTAGCCGAACGTTTACAGACTTCTCTTAGTAATGCCACACAAGAGCAAGAACTGAAAGGGGAGCCAGCGGTGTTGCTGACCTCTGGTGTATTGCGTTCAACTTTGGCTAAGTTCGTGAAAAACACGATCCCAAGCTTGAGAGTTTTGTCTTACCAAGAGATACCAGACGAAAAGCAGATACGCATAGTACAAGCTGTTGGTAATTAAGCCGCCTAATTAGAACGGACGATCGAATTGAAAATTAAACGATTTTTTGCAAAAGATATGCGAACAGCTTTGCTCCAAGTTAAAGAAGAACTTGGCTCAGAAGCGGTGATCATGTCTAACAAAAAGGTCGCAGGTGGCGTGGAAATTGTTGCTGCTATTGATGGCGAATCCAGCCCGTCGACAGCGAGCCAAAGATTAAACAAACCTCAGCAGCCTGCGCAAAGTCAATATACGCAGATGGCAGCGCCCGCTGTACCTGCGAGTCGTCGTCAATTAGATGATGACAAGGTTAGCCTACAGTCGAATTCTGAAGGCGGACGTTCAATGACTAAGCGTTTCGCGAACATGCTGAAGCAATACAGCCATGGCGCAGACGAAGAACCGCAACACCGTGCAGAAAACGAAGATTCGTTGTCTGCATTACTCAATCGTCAATCGGGCGGTCATCAAGGTTCTCAAAGCAACCAACAGTCACAGCCTCGTAACAGCAATATAGATTCTGCATTTGCTCGTGAAACGGGTTTGTCTAAATTGATTGCCGAAGACCGAAGAGTAGAGCGCCCTGCACCTCGTTTAGATCCTACTCGTTACGATCGTGGTCGTGATCCGGTCCAATCGAAAGGTTCAGATACTGAAATGGAAACAATGCGCGAAGAGATGACCTCAATTCGTCGTTTGTTAGAGCACCAAGTATCTGGGCTAATGTGGCAAGAAGTTGAGCGCCGTGAACCACTTAGAGCCATGCTTATCAAGCGCCTTGAACGTATGGGTGTTTCGGCTGAACTTGCTGATCAGATGGCTTGCTACATTCCTGAAGACACCAAACCAGCACGAGCTTGGAAAGCCTTGTTAGCGTTGGTTGCTGATCAAATCTCGGTAACACAAAAAGATATTTTAAAACGCGGTGGTATTGTGGCCTTGCTAGGCCCGACTGGCGTGGGGAAAACAACGACTGTTGCAAAACTAGCTGCACGTGCCGCCATGGAGTATGGCGCAGACAACGTCGCACTAGTGACAACCGACACATATCGTATAGGTGCACATGAGCAGTTATCGATTTATGGTCGAATTATGGGTTGTCCTGTAAGAGTTGCTAAAGATTCTAGTGAGTTGGCCGATGTAATATATCAGTTACGTAATCGTCGCCTAATTCTGGTCGATACTGCAGGCATGGGACAACGAGATGTTCGCCTATCTGAGCAGTTAGACACATTGATGCAAGAGAGTGGTTCCGTTATCAATAGTTACCTTGTGTTACCCGCAACTGCGCAGCGCAAAGTGCTACAAGAAACCATTGAACACTTTAGAAGAATCCCGTTGTCGGGGTGCATCATGACTAAGCTGGATGAATCCCTAAGTCTAGGTGAATTCATCAGTGTAGTAATACAAAATGCATTACCAGTTGCTTACATAGCAAATGGTCAACGAGTTCCTGAAGATATCGTTATAGCTCAGCCAAAGTACATGATTGCTAAGGCGAATGAGTTATTAGAAAAATCTACAGAGAATGAACCTCATTACTGGAATAGCGATTCAGAAGGGCTCTAGGCGGCGGATAAATATGAATGAAAATATGATACATGATCAAGCTAGCGGCCTCCGTCGCTTAACCAAGCCTTCATTAACAAAAGTTATTGCGGTAACGGGTGGTAAAGGTGGTGTAGGTAAATCTAATGTGACGCTAGGTATGGCTATTTGTATGGCTCGCCAAGGCAAAAAAGTCATGGTTTTAGATGCCGACTTAGGGCTTGCCAACGTAGACATCATGCTAGGAATTCGTTCTAAACGAAACCTAGGGCATGTGCTGGCCGGTGAGTGTGAACTTAAAGATGCGATTGTTGAAGGACCGCATGGAATTAAAATCATTCCAGCGACATCTGGTACACAGAGCATGACTGAACTTTCACACGCTCAACATGCGGGGTTGATTCGAGCTTTTGGTTCGCTTGAAGACGAGATGGATATCTTGTTGGTTGATACAGCTGCTGGCATTTCGGATATGGTCATTAGCTTCTCAAGAGCGGCACAAGACGTGGTTGTAGTCGTTTGTGATGAACCGACCTCGATTACTGATGCATATGCCTTAATCAAGTTGTTGAGTAGAGAGCACCAAGTTCAACGATTCAAAGTTGTTGCAAATATGGTCAGAAGCTACCGCGAAGGTCGAGAATTATTTGCAAAGTTGACTTTGGTCACAGAGCGCTTCTTGAATGTGAGCCTCGAACTCGTAGCATGTATTCCTTTAGATGATAAAGTACGTCAATCAGTCAAGAGACAGAAAATCGTAGTGGATGCGTATCCTCGCTCTCCTGCTGCGTTAGCAATCAGCTCACTGGCAAATAAAGCATTGACCTGGCCAATACCAAAAACCCCAAGTGGGCATTTGGAATTTTTTGTTGAAAGACTGCTGAATCGTACTGAATTTGTAGAGGAACCATTTGGTGAATAAAGCGCTTACTTACGACCAGCATGCTAATCACAATAGCCAACAGGCTTTTTTTGAGAAGTACTCTGTGTTGGTTAAACGTATCGCTCATCACTTGTTGGGGCGATTACCGCCTAATGTATTGGTTGATGACTTGATTCAAGCTGGCATGATTGGCTTGATTGAGGCGCAACAAAACTATGATGGTACTAAAGGCGCAAGCTTTGAAACGTACGCAGGTATCCGAATTCGCGGGGCGATGTTAGATGACATTCGACGTGGAGATTGGGTGCCAAGATCGGTTCATAAAAACAATCGTGAAATCAGTAGTGCAATAGCCGAGTTAGAGGGAACGCTAAACCGTGATCCAAGTGATGCCGAAGTGGCAAAGCACATGGGACTCAGTTTAGACCAATATCATAGTGCTTTAACTGACATAAATTGCTCAAGACTGGTTGGGATCGAAGATTTAGGCGTCTCAGATGATGTAATATCTCCGAATGAAGATTCTCAAGACAATACGCCTTTTCAAGGGGTTGCTGATGAATCCTTCCGCCAAGCTTTGATCGATTCGATAAAACAACTTCCGGAAAGAGAAGGCCTAGTGCTTTCACTTTATTACGACGAAGAACTCAATTTAAAAGAGATTGGGGAAGTGTTAGGTGTCAGCGAATCTCGCGTCAGCCAAATACTAAGCCAATCTATGCAGCGTTTACGCACTAAGTTAAGTGCTTGGACACAGAACGACTAACAACACTGGTTTTATTCAGTGGAGGCTAATTTGAACAAAAACATGAAAATTCTCATTGTTGATGATTTTTCAACGATGCGCCGAATTGTTAAAAACCTACTTCGTGACCTAGGTTTCAACAACACTCAAGAAGCAGATGATGGCTTGACCGCGTTACCTATGCTGAAAAAAGGCGAATTTGATTTCGTGGTAACTGACTGGAACATGCCTGGCATGCAAGGTATTGACCTGCTTAAGCACATTCGCGCAGACGCAGAACTTAAGCACCTTCCAGTGCTTATGATCACCGCAGAAGCGAAACGCGAGCAGATCATTGAAGCAGCGCAAGCGGGTGTTAATGGTTACATTGTGAAGCCTTTCACTGCTGCAACGCTGAAAGAGAAACTAGATAAGATTTTTGATCGCTTATAAGCATCAATAAGTTTTAGGCACTTTTAGGTAAACACTGACTGAAAAGTCCTCTGTTTATCTCGATAGCCTAAGCGCACAAAGTATGCGGAGTAAGGCCGAACTCAGGATGATTTCATTAGAACAAGCAAAAAAATTAGTAGAGCTGCTTGAGAACAATGAGCAGCAAGGTGCTGATTCTCTTGTTAGAAGCATTTATGAAGATAATTTTAATCTTCAAGACAATCCAATGCTTCAAGAAATAGGCAGTCTGACTCGCGACCTCCATGATTCTTTGACTCAATTTAATTTCGATGAACGCATTAGCGTCATCGCAAATGATGAAATCCCTGACGCTAGGGATCGCCTTCAGTATGTCATTGATAAAACGGAAGTTGCGGCAAATAAGACGATGGACGCTGTCGATCGCTGTATGCCAATAGCAGACAACCTACACGAGTGTTTACTTCAAGTAAGGCCTCAATGGAATGAACTGATGCATGGCCGCATTGAGCTGGCACAATTTAAAGCTTTATGTCACCGCATTGATGGATTGCTTGTCCAGGTAGAAGGCGATAGTACTGAACTACGTGGACAATTGACTGAAATCTTGATGGCTCAGGATTTCCAAGATTTAACTGGGCAGATAATTAGCAAAGTTATTACCTTGGTGAATGAGGTTGAGGGACGTTTGGTCGAGATTCTCACAGTATTTGGTGCGAATCAGATAGAGCCAACTCCAGAGTCAGAGAAGAAAGCGTCCATTGCTCCCGAGGGTCCAATTATGAACCCAGAAGAGCGCGAAGACGCTGTTGCATCTCAAGATGAAGTCGACGATTTGTTATCCAGTCTTGGATTTTAAAGGTAACGTATGAGCTACGATTTAGACGAAGATATTCTTCAGGACTTTTTAGTCGAAGCAGGAGAGATCCTTGAACTTTTATCAGAACAACTGGTAGAGCTTGAGAATAACCCTGACGACAAAGACCTATTAAATGCTATTTTCCGTGGTTTCCATACAGTAAAAGGTGGTGCTGGTTTCCTAGCATTGACTGAGCTGGTGGATACTTGTCATGGTGCTGAGAATGTGTTCGACATTCTAAGAAACGGCCAACGCAGTGTAACCTCAGGTTTGATGGATACAATGCTACAGGCTTTAGATACAGTAAATGTACAGTTTCAAGCCGTGCAAGATCAGGAGCCTTTAGTGCCAGCTGATCAAGCGTTATTGGATGAGCTTCATCGTCTCTGTAAACCACAGTCCGCCGATGAAGTTACACCAGTAGAAGCTCCAGCTCCAGTTATCCCTGAACCTATAGCAGCGGCTCCAGAGCCTGTTGTTGAAAGCTCAAGCATCAGCGCATCTTCGGTCGATGATATCTCTGAAGATGAGTTTGAGCGCTTGCTTGATGAACTTCATGGGAAAGGTGGTTCGCCGACAGCAACTTCAGCACCAACACCGCCGCCAGCACCAGTCGCACCTCAGCCAGTTTCTGATAGTGGTGATATCACTGATGACGAATTTGAAAAGTTATTAGATGAATTGCATGGTGCGGGTAAGAGCCCGACAGCAGCAGGTTCAACACCGCCGCCACCGCCAGCACCTTCTCCAGAACCAGTATCGGCGATGTCTGAGGGCGATGATCTGATGACTGATGAAGAGTTCGAGAAGTTACTTGATCAGTTACATGGTTCAGGTAATGGTCCGACTCTTGAAGAACTGGACGCAGCAACGAAGCCAGCAGCAGTCAAGCCCGAGCCTATCGCACCAGCACCACAAGCGGCTCCTAAGCATCAGCCATCTGCACCCGTTGCTGTGAAAGCAGCACCTGCGAAAACTGAAGTTAAAGCGCCAGCGAAGAAACAACAAGCTGATGCTACAGTACGTGTAGACACATCAACACTTGATACCATCATGAACATGGTGGGTGAGCTGGTGTTGGTTCGTAACCGACTTGTTAGCCTTGGCTTAAATAGTAACGATGAAGAAATGGCGAAAGCTGTCTCTAACTTAGACGTTGTTACCGCAGACCTACAAGGTGCGGTAATGAAAACTCGTATGCAGCCGATCAAGAAAGTATTTGGTCGCTTCCCACGAGTTGTCCGTGACCTTGCTCGTAGCTTGAAGAAAGACATTGTTCTTGAAATGCGTGGCGAAGAAACGGATCTTGATAAGAACTTAGTGGAAGCACTTGCTGATCCCCTGATTCACTTAGTGAGAAACTCTGTCGACCACGGTATTGAGATGCCGGAAGATCGTGTTGCTGCAGGTAAATCACAAACGGGTAAAGTGATACTGTCTGCCTCTCAAGAAGGTGATCACATTGAACTGGCTATCGTTGATGACGGTGGCGGCATGGACCCAGATAAGCTTCGCGCTATCGCGGTTAAACGTGGTCTGATGGATGAAGATGCTGCATCTCGTTTATCAAACAAAGAGTGTTTCAACCTCATCTTTGCTCCAGGCTTCTCAAGCAAAGAGCAGATCTCTGATATCTCCGGTCGTGGTGTAGGTATGGACGTTGTGAAAACAGCGATCAACACACTGAACGGCTCCATTGATATCGACTCAGAGATGGGACAAGGCACTAAGATCACGATCAAGGTTCCACTGACGCTTGCGATTCTACCAACTTTGATGGTCGGTGTTGCGGGTCACCCATTTGCATTGCCGCTGGCTTCTGTAAATGAGATCTTCCACCTAGATTTAAGCCGTACAAACGTGGTTGATGGTCAACTGACTATCATCGTTCGTGATAAGTCTATTCCGTTGTTCTACTTGCAAAATTGGCTCGCACCTAAAGCAGGTATTGTTGAACTGCGTAAAGGACATGGCCATGTTGTTATTGTACAACTTGGTAGCCAACGTGTTGGTTTCGTTGTCGATACGCTTATCGGTCAAGAAGAAGTAGTGATCAAGCCACTTGATAAACTACTGCAAGGCACGCCAGGAATGGCAGGCGCGACAATTACAAGTGACGGACACATTGCATTGATTCTAGATGTGCCGGACTTGCTAAAGCAGTACGCAGCTGCGTCAAGAATTTAATTTAAGGATAAATATGGCGATTAAAGTATTAGTCGTTGATGATTCGAGTTTCTTTCGTCGTCGCGTTAGCGAGATCATCAACTCAGAGGCTCGCCTAGAAGTCATTGATGTAGCAGTAAACGGTAAAGAAGCGGTTGAGAAAGCGAAACAGCTAAGACCTGACGTAATCACGATGGACATCGAAATGCCTGTCATGGACGGCATAACTGCAGTTCGTGAAATCATGGCAGCGTCTCCAACGCCTATTTTGATGTTCTCTTCGTTGACGCATGATGGAGCGAGAGCAACGTTAGATGCGTTAGACGCAGGTGCTCTAGACTTCCTACCTAAGAAGTTTGAAGACATCGCACGTAACCGTGATGATGCTGTTGCATTACTTCAACAACGTGTGATTCAGATTGCAGCAAAACGTGCGTTTATGCGCCGTGCTCCTATTGCGCCACGAGCTACAACTACACCAGCAACAACTTCGACACCATTGCGCCAACCGATTTCAGCCGCAGCTTCGACAGTGAAACCAGTGGCTGTATCGACAGCGAAATTCAGAGCTTCTGGTAAAAAGTATCAATTGACGGCAATTGGTACGTCTACTGGTGGCCCTGTTGCACTACAGAAAATTTTGACGCGTATTCCAGCACACTATCCACACCCAATTGTGTTAGTTCAGCATATGCCAGCAACTTTTACCGCTGCATTTGCCAGCCGATTGAATACCTTGTGTAAGATTGAAGTTCGCGAAGCGCAAGACGGAGATGTGTTGAAACCTGGAGTGGCTTATCTTGCTCCTGGCGGCAAGCAGATGATGATTGATGGCCGCGCTGGGTCTGCACGCTTAAGAATTATTGATGGCGGCGACCGTATGAACTACAAACCATGTGTGGATGTTACTTTCGGTTCTGCTGCGAAGATCTACGGCGACAAAGTCTTGTCTATGATCCTGACCGGTATGGGCGCAGATGGTCGAGAAGGTTCGCGTATGTTGAAAACTGCGGGCTCGACAATTTGGGCACAAGACGAAGATAGCTGTGTTGTATATGGTATGCCTCAAGCTGTAGCAAAAGCTGGCATTTCTACTGAAGACCTCCCTCTAGACCGCATTGCGGAAAGGATCTTGGTTGAAGTTGGGTTAGCTTAGGTAAATCGAAATGATTGTTTGGAGTGTTGCAAACCAAAAAGGTGGTGTTGGCAAAACAACCACAACAGTGACCTTAGCAGGCTTACTTGCTTTAAAAGGGCACCGAGTATTGTTGGTTGATACTGACCCGCATGCATCACTAACCACGTATCTGGGTTACGACTCAGATAACGTGGAGTCGAGCTTGTTTGATCTATTTCAATTGCGAGAGTTTACGGCGCAGACAGTAAGACCTTTGATTTTGCAAACGGAAGTCGAAGGTATCGATATTATTCCTGCACATATGTCATTGGCGACACTCGATCGTGTTATGGGTAATCGCAGTGGTATGGGGCTTATCTTGAAGCGTGCTTTAGCTGCGCTAAAAGATGACTATGATTATGTGCTAATCGATTGTCCGCCAATTCTAGGTGTGATGATGGTTAACGCATTGGCTGGCAGCGATCGTATCTTAATCCCGGTACAGACTGAGTTCTTAGCAATGAAGGGCTTGGAGCGTATGATTCGAACTTTAGCTATCATGCAGAAGTCACGTAAAACACCGTTTAAGGTGACAATAGTCCCAACGATGTACGACAAGCGAACCAAAGCATCATTGCAAACATTAACTCAGCTTAAAGACGATTATCCAAATCAAGTTTGGACATCTGCTGTTCCTATTGATACTAAGTTTCGAGATGCGAGCTTAAAACGCTTGCCTGCATCTCATTTTGCATCGGGTAGCCGTGGTGTATTTGCTTATAAACAGCTGCTTATTTATCTCGAAAGGCTGGCGATAAATGAGCGCGAATAAAGAACTAACAGTAGAGCGTCCAAGCTTATCGAGTGAACAAGCATTGGATGATTACTTTACTGCGCTACTAGGCGATGAAAACTTTGAATCTGACGAGCTTTTTGTTGACGAGTGTGATGATGAGTCACAATCTGAAGAGCCAGAGCCAGAGCCAGAGCCAGAGCCAGAGCCAGAGCCAGAGCCAGAGCCAGAGCCAGAGCCAGAGCGTCAATTAGCGACTCATTACTCAAGCTATGCCGAAATACGTGCAGCTGAATTTGAGGTTCCTAATCTTGAGGATGTTCAGAAACTACTGAGCCGTCTAGAGGCGACTAACATTGTCGATGACCTCAATCTTGATGAGTTGATGGATCAGAATACACAGAAAATCGCTCAGCAAGCCGACATGCCAATGTTCGATGCCGCTGTAGAATCTGTTCAAGTATTTACTGAACCTGAAATTCAAGACTGGAACTTGCCAGAACCAGAGTTATCCATTGTTGCAGAACCTCAAATCGAATTGCAGCAAGCTGAAGATGAATTGCTAGAAACTGAACAAACAGAAGCGAAAATAGAATATTCCGAGATAGAGGTTGAAGCTCCTGAAGTCGAAGTTCAAGAACCTGATATTGAGACAGTTATTGAACCTGAAACTCAAGTTGGAGGAGCTGACCAGTTTACTTCTTGGGAAAGCACAGTTCGAACTGAAGATTTCCAAGTCTTGTATTTTGATGTAAACGGCGTGACCTTTGCGGTACCACTTGATGAGTTAGGTGGCATTCACCGCCTTGAAGAGTTAAGTCATATCATTGGTAAGCCAGCTTGGTATTTAGGTTTACAAACTAACCGCGATAGCCAACTAGATGTGGTCGATACCGCAAAATGGGTGATGTCCGAGAAACTATCGGGTGACGAATACAAAGAAAACTATCAATATATAGTCATGCTTGGAGAAAGCTTGTGGGGCCTCGCGGGCACCGAGCTAAAGGGCACAGAGTTACTTAATACAGATAAAGTACGTTGGCGAGAAATGGCAGGGAAACGTCCATGGCTCGCCGGTATGGTAAAAGAAAAAATGTGTGCTTTGATCCATGTTGAAGCATTAATCGCCATGCTAAACGCAGGGCTAGATGTAAAAGCATTAAGCTAATAAAACATATCAAGTTAATAATAGTGGTCGGTAACGACGGCAAGAGGATTATCTATGTCTCATATGAGTGAAGTTGAAGTAAGAAAAGATCAAACGAATGATGAAGTACTTCAATGGGTGACATTTCAGCTAGAAGAAGAAACTTACGGCATCAATGTAATGCAAGTACGTGAAGTACTGCGTTACAGCGAAATTGCTCCAGTACCGGGTGCTCCAGACTACGTTCTAGGTATTATCAACCTGCGTGGTAATGTTGTTACTGTTATCGACACTCGTTCTCGCTTTGGTTTGATGCAAGGTGAAATCACAGATAACACTCGTATCATCGTTATTGAGTCTGAACGCCAAGTTATCGGTATTCTCGTTGATAGCGTTGCTGAAGTGGTTTACTTACGTTCTTCTGAGATCGATACGACACCAAGTGTTGGTACTGATGAAAGCGCTAAGTTCATCCAAGGTGTTAGTAACCGTGATGGCAAGCTGCTTATCTTAGTAGATCTAAACAAACTACTAAGCGAAGACGAATGGGATGAGATGGCTCATCTGTAATGTTTGAAGCGCTTCCTATAAGCCCTGTTGCTCTGATAGCGGGAGTTGGGGTTTTTACGTTATTCATCGTAATTTTGATTAGCAAAGTAAAACGTGCGATTCAAAAACAGCTCGATCAATCACGTCTGCAAATTCGAAATTTGGATAAAGAGCTTCAAAAATCGAGTAAGCAATTACTTGAGGTTCGCTCTGTCGTGGTTGGGCTTGGTCAAAAAGTGACTGAGCAGCAAGATCTGATTAAGCACTTGAATGAACGTATTGTTGAGCTGGAACATGCTGATACCGATGGACGCTTGTACACTCGTGCAACGAAAATGGTTCAACTGGGCGCTGGAATTAACGAACTAATTGAAGAGTGTGAACTGCCGAAAGCGGAAGCTGAGCTCATGATGTCTTTGCAGAATAAGCTCGCAGGTAAAGAGAAAATTCCTTCGTTAAGAAGTAATCCTTCATCGCTAGATGGACAACCGGCCGCTTCTCGTGAACGAAGAGACCCACCTCGACGTCGTTAAATTGAGTGTTTATAGTGGCTCGAATGCCCGATATTTGTCACGCATTCCTCTTAAAAGAAGCTTCGGCTTCTTTTTTTGTATCTGCTTTTCTTATATAGAACGATGTTTATAAGTGCTTGTATATACGACAATATCTCGTTTGTTGATAAAAATGTGTAAATTGTGATGCGATGGTAACAGTTTCTTACGGAGTTTGTTCTCACGAAAACGCCTAGTCCTGTTTTGTCACCATGTTGGTGTGCTACTATAGCGCTCTCATTACTCGACTAAATTTACCTATGCTAGAAGTCTCAAATTTAACTGCTATTCGTGACGACAGGGTTCTGTTTGAATCGTTGTCTTTTCAATTGAAACCAGGTGAACTGGTTCAAGTTGAAGGTCGAAACGGTACCGGGAAAACGACACTCCTTAGGATTATTACTGGCTTAGGCGACCGAGATGAAGGCACTATTTCTTGGGATGGTGAATCCATTGAATCGAGTCGAGACACGTATCATCAAAATTTACTCTTTCTTGGGCATCAAACTGGCGTTAAACGCGAGTTAAGCGCTTATGAAAATCTAAGCTTTTATCAATCGATTCACAGCGGTGGAACGACGAAGGAAGAGCTTTACCACGCGTTAGCTCAAGTCGGCCTTGCTGGTCGAGAGGATGTGCCCGCAGGTCAACTTTCTGCGGGTCAACAGCGCCGTGTGGCACTGGCACGCCTTTGGTTGAGTAAGCAAATGTTGTGGATTTTAGACGAACCGCTGACTGCGATCGATAAGCAGGGCGTAAAAGTTCTGGAATCTCTATTTTCTCAGCATGCAGATAACGGTGGTATTGTGTTGTTAACTACCCACCAAGATATGTTTGCTGATAGCCCGAAACTAAGAAAAATAAAGTTGGGTGATTAATATGATCTCTTCAATGACCACTATTATTCGACGTGAACTGCTGATTGCGTTTCGACGTCAAGCGGATATTTTTAACCCTCTGTGGTTCTTCATTATTGTTATTACCCTTTTTCCTTTAAGTATTGGCCCTGAGCCAAACTTACTTGCGCGTATTGCCGCAGGTATTGTTTGGGTGGCTGCGCTGCTTTCTGCGTTGCTCTCTTTAGAACGCCTATTTCGCGACGATTTTCAAGATGGTGCCCTTGAGCAGATGATGCTGATGCCCATCCCGTTGCAGTTGGTAGTCTTGTCCAAGGTCATAGCACACTGGTTATTGACCGGGTTACCATTAATTTTGATCAGCCCCTTGTTGGCTGTATTGCTGTCTTTAGATTTCGATACTTGGTTATCGGTTGTGTTAACGTTATTGGTTGGTACACCAGCATTGAGCTTTATCGGTGCGATTGGTGTGGCTTTAACGGTAGGACTACAAAAAGGCGGTGTGCTTTTAAGTCTGCTTATTTTGCCGTTGTATATCCCAATTCTTATATTTGCAACATCAGCGATTGATGCGGCAGCACTGGGCGTTGCGTATAACGGTCAATTAGCGGTGCTTGGGGCGATGTTGATGGGTGCGATGACTTTGACTCCTTTTGCGATCAGTGCCGCACTTAGAGTGAGTGTGAACTGATAACGATGCCGTTATCGTATAGCTAATGTGAACCAAAAGTTACTATTGGACTCATAGAGTCAGCAAAACTGAAAGCAAGATAATAAATTATTATAATTATAGCTTTAATAGCTGTAAGCAATATGAAGTAAGAGTGAGATTACAACATGTGGAAATGGCTCCATCCCTACGCCAAAGCAGAAACCTCATATCAGCTTGCTGGTAAACTTCTGCCGTGGTTTTCGATCCTAGCGCTATTGTGTCTATCCGCTGGTACTGTATGGGGGCTAGCATTTGCGCCTTCAGATTACCAACAAGGCGATAGTTTCCGAATTATCTACATCCATGTTCCGTCTGCAATTTGGTCAATGGGCGTGTACATGTCTATGGCGATAGCTGCCTTCATCGGCTTGGTATGGCAGGTAAGGCTATCTGACATGGCCGCATTGGCGATGGCGCCGATTGGTGCTGTATTTACCTTCATTGCATTGTTAACGGGTGCGGTTTGGGGTAAACCAATGTGGGGCGCTTGGTGGGTTTGGGATGCTCGTTTGACCTCTGAGCTGATTCTTCTATTCCTATACTTGGGTGTGATTGCTCTACACCATGCTTTTGATGACCAAAAAACGGCGGCAAAAGCGGCAGGCATTTTGGCTATCGTGGGTGTCATCAACCTACCTATTATTCATTTTTCAGTAGAGTGGTGGAACACGCTTCACCAAGGTGCGACGATCACCAAGTTCGACAAACCTTCTATTTCTAGTGACATGCTATGGCCGCTTCTTCTCAACATCTTCGGCTTCGCTTTTTTCTTTGGTGCTGTGACGATGGTTCGTTTCAGAAACGAAATCCTAAGCAAAGAAAGTCACCGTCCATGGGTTCGCAAACTTGCGGCTGAAAAAGCGTAGTAGGGTAGGTAATTATGTATTTTGAATCTTTGAGTGATTTCTTTGCCATGGGTGGCTACGCCTCATATGTATGGAGTGCATTTGGAATCACTTTCCTCGCGATGATCGTCTTACTGGTGGTAAGCGTTCGTCGTGGTAAGCAATTACTTAATGAAGTACAAGCTAAGATTGATCGTCAAGCTCGTATCGATGCAGCAAAAAATATGGAGAACACTCTATGAACCCAAGACGTAAAAAGAGGCTAGGCATTATCTTAGCGATCTTTTTTGGTATCAGTGCGACTGTTGGATTGATGGTTTACGCACTTAACCAGAACATGGATCTGTTCTATACACCAACTGAGCTGGTTAACGGAAAAGATGGTAAAAAACCAGAAGTGGGTCAACGTCTACGCATTGGTGGAATGGTCGTAGTTGGCTCTGTAAGCCGTGACAATGAATCATTGCGTGTAAGCTTCGATTTGGCTGATGTCGGCCCTAAAGTAACAATATTATACGATGGCATCCTTCCTGACCTTTTCCGTGAAGGCCAAGGTATTGTTGCTCAAGGTGTCCTTAAAGACGCGACGACAATTGAAGCGTTCGAGGTATTGGCAAAGCATGATGAAGAGTACATGCCTTCTGAAGTTGCAGAAGCAATGAAGAAAACCCATGAGCCTTTGCAATACACGACTGAACAAAAAGAAGGAAATGCTCAATGATAGCCGAGATCGGCCATTTTGCGATGATCCTGTCCTTGGGACTTGCATTGCTGCTCAGCGTGCTCCCATTGTATGGAGCCGCTCGAAATAACACATTATTAATGAATAGCGCACGACCGTTGTCGTGGGGCATGTTCGGATTCTTAGCGATTTCGTTCTTTATCCTGTGTTACGCGTTTTACACCAATGATTTTACAATCCAATACGTAGCAAGTAACTCGAATAGCCAACTGCCTTGGTACTATCGTATTACTGCCGTTTGGGGCGCTCACGAAGGTTCGTTACTGCTTTGGGTTCTTATTCAAGCAGGTTGGACGGTAGCAGTAGCGACGTTTAGCCGTGGTATGCCTCAAGAGTCTGTGGCTCGCGTACTGGCTATCATGGGCTTGATAACGGTCGGCTTCTTGCTGTTCATTATCGTAACGTCTAACCCGTTCCTACGTACATTGCCTTTCTTTCCTGTCGACGGTCGTGATTTGAACCCGTTATTGCAAGATCCGGGTTTGATTATTCACCCGCCAATGCTTTATATGGGTTATGTAGGTTTCTCTGTAGCGTTCTCTTTTGCAATTGCTTCTCTAATGAGCGGTCGTTTAGATACGGCATGGGCTCGTTGGTCGCGCCCTTGGACAATTGCCGCATGGTTGTTCCTAACGGTAGGTATCGCACTAGGTTCATGGTGGGCTTACTACGAACTTGGCTGGGGTGGCTGGTGGTTCTGGGATCCAGTAGAAAACGCTTCATTTATGCCTTGGTTGGCTGGTACTGCATTGATGCATTCGCTAGCGGTAACAGAAAAGCGTGGCACATTTAAAGCTTGGACAGTGTTACTGGCTATCTCTGCATTCTCACTAAGCTTACTAGGTACATTCTTAGTTCGTTCGGGCATTTTGGTTTCTGTTCACGCATTCGCGTCAGATCCTGCTCGTGGTATGTTTATTTTAGGTTTCCTAGTCTTTGTTATCGGCGGTTCACTGCTGTTGTTTGCTGTTAAAGGCGCATCCGTTCGCGTTCGCGGTAACTTCGATCTGGTTTCTCGTGAAAACGCGCTACTTGGCAACAACATCTTATTGATTGCAGCGCTTGTCGTTGTGTTAGTCGGTACGCTACTACCATTAGTTCACAAACAGCTAGGCTTAGGCTCAGTATCTATCGGTGCTCCGTTCTTTGACATGTTGTTCTTCTGGTTAATGATTCCGTTCTCTTTCCTTTTAGGCATCGGCCCACTGATCCGCTGGAAACGAGACAACCTGTCAAAGCTCGTTAAACCTATGCTGGTTTCTGGTGTATTTTCACTTGGCTTGAGCGCACTAATAGTTGCTTTACTGGCTGACCGCTTCAGTGGTACTGCCTTTGCTGGTTGGGTAATGGCATTCTGGATTATCTTCATGCACGGTTTTGAGCTGTATGAACGTGCGACTCACCGTCACACATTCCTGAAAGGTCTAACTAAGCTACCTCGTAGCCACTGGGCAATGATGTGTGGTCACATTGGTTTAGCCGTGACAGTGATTGGTATCGCGATGGTGCAAAACTACAGCATCGAACGAGATGTACGTCTGGCGCCAGGTGAAAGCTACCAACTTGAAGAATACGACTTCCTATTCACAGGCGTTCGTGACAAAGATGGTCCTAACTACGATGGCTATATTGCTGATTTTGAAATTACCAAAGAAGGCAAGTACATCAACACGCTTCACGCTGAAAAACGTTTCTACACCACAGCTAAGTCTATGATGACAGAAGCAGCGATTGACCGTGGCGTAACACGTGACCTTTATATCGCAATGGGTGAGCGTTTAGACGATAACAAGTCGTGGGCTGTTCGTATTTACTACAAACCATTTGTACGTTGGATTTGGGCAGGTTCGCTGATCATGGCGATTGGTGGTGTGATCGCTATCAGTGACCGTCGTTACCGTTTCCGCAAGCCAACGAAAAAGTCGGCTCAAGAGCAGGAGGCTTAATTCGAATGAGCAAGAAGATTTTATTCATTCCCTTGATCGCGTTTATGGTTCTCGCTGGAATCTTTGCAACGCAATTAATGCGCAACCAGTCAGGCGATGACCCGACTAAGCTTGAATCAGTATTGATCGGTAAGCCTGTTCCTGAGTTTGGTTTAGAAGATTTGGAACAACCTGGTAAGTTTCATGATCAAGCGATTTTCAAAGGTGAGCCACTGCTTCTTAATGTGTGGGCCACTTGGTGCCCTACTTGTTATGCAGAGCACTCTTATCTGAACAAGCTGTCTGACCAAGGCGTTAAGATCATTGGTCTTAACTACAAGGATGATCGCAACAAAGCGGTAGGTTGGTTAAAAGAGTTAGGTAACCCTTACCTGATCAGTTTATTTGATGGCAATGGCATGCTAGGCCTCGATCTTGGTGTTTATGGCGCTCCTGAGACCTTCCTAATTGACGCTAACGGTGTTGTTCGTTACCGCCACGTTGGTGATGTTAATCCAACAAACTGGGCAGCGACACTCCAACCGATGTACCAAGAGTTATTGGAGGAGGCGAAATGATTAAACAGACACTTGTAGCGTTGTTCGCCACTTTTGCTATATCTGCGTCGGTAACAGCAGCTCCTATCGAATTTCATGAATTTGATACGGTTGACCAAGAACAACAGTTCAAAGAGTTGAGTAACACGCTTCGTTGTCCGAAATGTCAAAACAACACGATTGGTGATTCGAACGCAGAGCTTGCGGTCGATTTGCGTCAAAAAGTGTATGAGATGACGAAAGACGGCAAATCGAAGCAAGACATCATTGATTACATGATTGCGCGCTATGGTAATTTTGTGACTTACAACCCGCCATTGACGCTAGCAACATCGATTCTTTGGGTCGGCCCATTTTCGGTTGTTGTGTTTGGATTCGGTTTGATCATTTTACGAAGCAGAAAGTCAAAGTCGAAAGCAGTAGAGTCAGATAAAGACTGGGATGCAGACAAAGAAGCTCGCTTAAAAGCGTTACTCGACGAAGAGAACGACGGAGATAAGAAGTAATGACTCTATTTTGGATTTCTACAGTTGTCCTTTCATTAGCGGCGATTTTGCTTATTGTTCTGCCGTTCATTAATAAGAAGGCCAACAATGATGAAATGCTTCGCGATGAGTTGAATAAAGCGTTCTATAAAGATCGCTTAGTTGAACTAGAAGTAGAAGCAGAAGAAGGCCTTGTTGACAACCAGCAAGAGTTGATCGCAGATCTAAAGCAGTCTCTACTTGATGATGTTCCAACACAGAAAGATACGGCAAAAACACAAATCTCTACGGTTGGTGTGGTAGTACCCTCTGTGATTCTGGTTCTGGTTGTGACTTATGGCATGTACTTTCAGTTCGGTGCATTAGATAAGGTTCAACACTGGCAAGAAGTGAGCTCGAATCTTCCCGAGTTGTCTAAAAAGTTGATGTCATCGGAAGGTGGTGCGTTAACGGATGATGAGCTTGAAGATTTGACTTTAGCACTTCGTACTCGACTTCACTATCAACCAAAAGATTCAACGGGTTGGTTGTTGCTTGGTCGTATTGCGCTCGCAAACCGTGATGCTGAAACGGCAAAAGATTCTATGGAAAGAGCTTACAAACTTGAACCTAAGAATGAAGATGTTCAACTAGGTTTCGCACAGGCATTGATGCTTTCACCAGATGAAGCCGATCAAAACCAAGCTCGTCTGATTTTGAGCCGTTTGATTCAAAACGATTATGTAGACCTTCGAGTATTCTCTTTGCTAGCGTTCGATTCGTTTGAACGTCAAGATTATCCTGGTGCTGTTAAGTACTGGAGCATCATGCAGCAGATGATTGGTCCACAAGATAGCCGTTACGAAATGTTGTCACGCAGTATTGAAAGTGCTCAGAAGAAAATGGGCGACACCATGGGTGTTGACCAAGGTAAAAGTGTTGCAGTAACGCTTGAATTGGCCGCTGATGTGAACGCTGACCCTAAGTCTGTGTTGGTTGTTTCAGTACACAGAGCTGATGGCTCACCAATGCCTATCGCTGCGGCTCGTTACCCATTGGGTACTTTCCCTCGTACTGTTGTGCTCGATGACGGCAATAGCATGATGGAAGGTCTGAAGCTGTCTAGCCTTGAAACTCTGATGGTTCGAGCTAGGCTTGATACAGATGGCAACGTTTCAACTCGCGATGGTGATTGGTACGGTGAAAGTGAAGTGGTTGAACTGGGTGCTCCAGTGACTATCAACATCAATAAGCAATATTAATCATCAGTTTGCATAGGTGTTAGCTATTCCGATTTTGCGATAAACGGTATAGACTTACGCAAACAATTGAGGCCAGCGATTGCTGGCCTTTTTTATTATTCCTTATGGAAAAGGTGATATGTCTATCAGTGTTTTAAGACTCTCGAGTTTATTATTTATCGCAAGCTTAACGGTGGGTTGCTCTAGCGCGCCGGACGAAAGCGTTAACGATGATAACTTCGAAACCTCTGAATACGTCGAAGAGTCCCACCCGAACGATCCTTTTGAAGGCTTCAACAGAGCGATGTGGGATATCAACTACGAATATCTAGATCCTTATTTGGTTCGCCCTGTTTCTCTCGCTTATGTTGACTATACTCCTGTGCCAATACGTTCTGGCATTTCCAATTTTCTAGCCAACTTAGACGAGCCATCAAGTATGGTGAACAACCTCATTATGGGCAATGGTGAAAAAGCACTCGACCATTTTAATCGTTTTTGGATTAACTCAACGATTGGTTTGTTAGGCTTAATCGATATTGCCAGCGAAGCAGGGATCACCAAGTACGACGACAAATCATTTTCTGATGCGATTGGTCATTACGGGGTAGGTAATGGTCCGTATTTTATGGTGCCGGGTTATGGTCCACTAACGACGCGTGAAGTAACTGAAACCGTCGATGGTTTGTATGTCCCTCTATCGTTTTTGAACTTTTGGGCTAGCTTAGGTAAGTGGGCATTTGAAGGTATGGAGACTCGCGCTCAGTTAGTGTCACAAGAATCACTATTGGACGACTCGCCAGATCCATATGCTTTGACTCGTGAGGTCTACATTCAACGTCGTGACTTTAAAGCCGAAATTGAACCTGAAGAGTTTGATCTCGAAGAAGAAGACTTCATTGATGGTTATCTAGAAGATTACTAGAAATACGTTTTAGAAAATCGACAAAAGAAAGGCTCGATGTTAATACAACATCGAGCCTTTTTAATGCTTGTTACTTTAGATTAAGTAAAACAGATTAGAAGCGGTAGTTAGCTTGTACACCAACTAGCCAAACATTACCCGTTGTTGTACCAATAAATTGGCCGCCAACAGCTTCGGCTGCATCGTCAGATGCGTAACCGCGAGATTCTGTGATGGGAGCATCTTTAGCAATGATGTAAGTAAAGCCAGCATCCAATGAAAGCTGTTCAGACCATTGGTAACCAGCACCAACACTTAACCATGTGCGGTCAGTTTCTGGAATAGTGATAGTACGGTTTTTATCGCTAACTGCAGAAGTATCGTAAGCCACACCTGTACGTAGTGCCAGTTTAGGGGCAATTTGGTAAGTTGCGCCTACAGCAAAGCGATAGTTATCTTCCCAATTCTCAACCTTAACTGTATGGCTACCATATGTATCTAGCTCAGCTTGCAATTTTTCGAAAGAACTCCAGTCAGTCCAGTTAAAACTAGCATGGATTGCAAGTGCTTTAGTGAGTTGATGGAAACTTGCAAGCTCTGCTGTTGCAGGAAGTGCTAACATCATATGTCCATTGTCACGTTGACCAGGTGTCATGCCAAAGCCGATGCCTTCTGCGTGACCTTCTAACTTCAGCTCAACCTCAGACTTGTAGGCAAAACCGATACGGTGGTCTTCGTTGATCTGCCACGCTGTACCTACTTGCCAACCCCAAGCGGTGTCTTCACCTTCCATATATTTCAGTGTAGTGCCTTCTGGAGCTGAGATCGGCATTTGGTTTGAATCTAGACCAATTGCATTTTTCGCTGGTGCTGTTGCACCGAAGCTGCCTTCACCCATAACGTAACGGATACCGCCACCAATGCTTACTTGCTCAACAACTTGATAAGCGAAGTTTAAGTTAGCTTCTTTAGTGATTACGCTTGCTTCGTTACCGAAATGAGATGCGTTGAAGTCGTCACCTAAATTCGTTTCCATTCCGTAATTCGTGCCAAATGCAAAACCGATAGCAAACTTTTCGTTGTAACGGTGAGAAATGTAAAGATTCGGGATAATAGCGTCATCTGCGAAATCGTTTGAAGATGCTTGGCTTGTACCTAATGCTGGGTGAGCGTGGTTTACTTCACCTTTAACATCAATGTTAGGGTTAACGTAAATACCACCAACAGAAACTTGTGTACCTTCTAGGTAAGTCAGCATTGCAGGGTTACGCCATTGAGCATCTGCACCGTCTGCCATTGCAGCCTCACCAGCGTATGCACGGCCTAGGCCTGTTGCTGAGTATTCTGCTAGTTGAAAGCCTGCCGCGTGAGTAACGGTAGAAGTCGAAAGTAGTCCAACTGCCACTGCAGTAGATAGAAGGGTCTTATTCATTTTCATTATTATGTTCGCTGAATCATAAGTATTTAGTGGCGTGATTCTACTTTTAGAGTCATTACTTTAAAAATGAAATTCGAATAAAACAGTGTTTTAGGGATTAAATGAGTAAATGTGTTTAATTATTAGAGAAATAATCTAAATGTTTCGGCCGTGTTGCGAAATTTGAGCGTACACTTGTAGGCATATTTTGCCTTTGCAGCCTACAAGTGTAAGCTTAAATCGAAGTTAGTCAGTAGTTTAGACAACAAAAAAGGGTCGCGTAATGCGACCCTTTGAGATTATTAACTTCGATTATATTAGAAGCTACGGCTGTACTGCAGGCCCAGTAGGATTGCATCAGCGTGTGTAGTGCCGTTTAGTTGTCCGCCAATACCAGTTTCTTTAACATCAACATCATCACCTAGTAGGTATGTAAAGCCAAAGTCTACATTAGATGCTGTATTGATGTGGTAAGTGAAACCAGCTGAGAACCATTGACGGTCAGAATCTGGTACTGAGATAGATGTTACTGAGTCTTGTGCGCTCGTGTCATACATATAACCCGTACGTAGTGTCCAAGTGTCATTTAGGTAGTAAGTACCGCCGATAGCGTAGTGCCAACCGTCTTGCCATTGATAATTCTTGTCATATGAGCCTGGAATTGCACCTTGTGAAAGGTTCTTAAATTCGATTTGGTCGAAGTCACCCCAGCCGATCCATTGTACTGAGTAATGCACAGCAAATTTAGTGTCTTCAAGTTTGTGAAAACCTGAGAATTCAACCATATCTGGTAATGGTAGTGTAATCTCTTGACCTTTATCATCTTTAGCCGTCAACTCTGGACTGTAACGGTAAGCTAGACCAAAACGGTTATTTTCATCAAGTTCATAGACAGTGCCTAGGTTAAATCCAACAGCCCAACCATCAGCTTCATCTACGTCAATTAGAGGTGTGGCAACCTGTGAACCACTGAATGCCTCTCGCTTCATTGTACCCTGACCGTAAATAAGGTCTAAACCAGCACCAAAGCTCCACTGCTCGTTTAGGCGATATGAACCAGCAAGACCAAAGTTGATACTCATTACATCAGTCAAACCACCAAATTCAGATGCTTCATAGTTATCTGAGAATTCAGTTTTAGTACCGAAGTTTGAGTATGCATTCACACCCCAAGCAAATTTATCGTTTACAGGCACGATAAGGTGGATATTGGGTGCGATAGAGGTGTCACCTACATCATCTACGTCGGAAACACCACCAGGTGCTGAAGTGTAAGTTGTATCTTTAACTTCAATCATTGAAGTGATGCTTTCAAAACCAAGAGATAGCTCAGTTTTGTCAAACAGTGCCATTGCTGCAGGGTTACGTGCCATTACTGACGCGTTATCTGCGATTACTGCATCACCAGCGAATGCACGGCCGATGCCAGTTGCTGATTGTGCGTTAAGTTGGAAACCTGCTGCCATCGCTTGCGAAGACGCCAGTGTAATTGTTACTGCTAAAAGAGACTTTTTAAACAGACGCGTGTTGTTGGTAGTCATTCATTTATTCCTTTATATATCCGCCTCTACAGGGCGATTAATTTGAGCAATTGCTCAATGGTGGCTGATCCTATTCGCAAGTATACGATATACAAATCCGACCATTGAGAATTTTGAGTGGAAAATTATGGAAATGACGCCTATCTGGCACGAAAATGGTGAGAAATACTGTTTTTTAGAGTTTTAACTCTAGAGGTATTGGTGTGGTGAATAGTTTTGTGGTTTGTTTATAAATAAAGCCCAGCAATATCAAGAGTATAATTGCTGGGCCTTTTGGTAACGGGGCTTAAGAGGAGTGTTAGCCCATAGGTTTGATGATTTTTGTCAGCTTTTCGGCGATTTTAGAAACGTTCTCACCATCTTCACCTACGAGGATCAGGCTGCTGTTATCGATCGGTGTTACCGAACCAGACATGCCTTCTTCGTCAAAGTCGACAGATTTGTCTGTTGGAATTCCTGTTAAAAATAGCGTTACTTTGCCTTTTTCACCTTGGAAAACCATGTGCATTGCATTGGACTTCCCGAAACCACAGTGGTTCAGGTAGTAGACATGATAAGGGAATGCCTCATCAAACTGGTAAGCAAATGGATTCATTTTTGCGTTGATTTGTTGTGATGTCACTTGTTCGTCGATTGAACTCACAAAGCTTTTTTCATCAACAACATGTTTCATCGCAGTATCGACCAAACTTGCTTGAGCTGGAGCAACCAGTGCGTTTCCCCAATTAACCTGTCCAACCAATAAGCCCGCAACAAACGCCACTGAAGCGGCCATCGCCATTGCTCGACGAGCAAAAGTAGGTCTTACGACTTTACTCTCTTCGCTTGAGGTCTGATTGAATAGAATGCGATCGGCAAGATCATCTGGCACATCCACATTCATTGCTGAATGGATCTGCTTATCAAGCGATAGTACATCGTCTAAGAAATGACTATTGGCTTCGCTGTTTGCTACTGCATTGATAATATCTGGTGTTCGTTGTTTAGGTTCCGACAAAACACGACGACGAAATTCTAAATCATCCATTATGTTGCCCCCTCTCTGCCTCTTCTGTATCCAGCATCTCTTTCAACTGATTTCGAGCTCTGAATAAACGTGTCATTACTGTGTTTTTGTTGAGATTGAGAATATCGGCAATCTCTTCACCACTAAATCCACCAATGACTTGTAGAAAGAGTGGTTCACGGTAATCAACTTCAAGTTTCATGATCTGAGCTTGCAACCATTGGTGTTGGTGATGCGGGTCGTCACTGACACTAGCATCATTACCATGATCGTCGATATCAACCAGATCAAACTGTTTGCGTTCAAAGCGTCTCGCGTTTTCGCGTCTTAAGATGGTAATTAGCCAAGATTTAGCGGCTTTTTCATCTTGAAGGCTATCGAGTGACTTCCATGCACGAAGGCAAGTCTCTTGCACTAAGTCTTCGGCAACGGTTTTGTCTTTGCATAACCAATAGGCGTAGCGAAACAGGTCACGATGATAGGCACGCACGAGTGCTTCGTATTTTCTTTGTTTGTCCATATCAGAGTTGACCGGACGCTTGGCAGTTTTCTTTCCAAACATTTTTATTATCGACACACGAGCCTCCATAATTGCTCTGTGTATAGCTGTCTTCTATACGTTGTGCTTTGTTTTTATATTGTGTTTCGTTTTTAGAGCTACCGATTTACTGGAAATCGTAAAATCACAATGAAAATTGATCTACTTCAAAATCTAAGGCTTCGAACAAGCTATAGTACACCTTGTCGTCTAGTTAGTCATTCGTGGCTAGCATGTTGAGCAAGACGACACTTCCTTTTGAAGGCTGACTTTACTTTCTCCTAATCAGGAAACTGATTATTTCAATTGGCGTTAAGTTAATTGCTTTATATACATTCCGACCACACATCTTTGTGTGGTTTTTTTTTTGCCTCAAGAAAACAATCCCCAAACACTGTAGTAACAGTGCCCTTTAACAATAGTTTAGTCTCTTAGGACAACCTTTCACCCCAAAAGGTTCGCCTGAAGGTACAGTTAAATTTTCAAACAGTGAGATACTCGTATCACGTTTATTTAAACGCTTGTTTGATTTAATTAACAACTTCTTTACAATGCTTCAGGTCAGACCTCTTAACTTTAAGGAGAAACCATGGGCAAACAGGAAGTCAAAACCCGTTCTGGAGAACGTGTTGCCGTTGTCGCTGGATTACGAACCCCATTCGCTCGTCAGAGCACTGAATTTAGTCAAGTGCCTGCGGTCGACTTAGGAAAAATGGTCGTGAGTGAAATGCTTGCGAGAACAGATGTCGATCCTGCGCTAATTGAACAAGTTGTGTTTGGTCAAGTGGTACAGATGCCAGAAGCGCCAAATATTGCACGTGAAATTGTGCTTGGCACCGGCATGGATATTAATACCGATGCGTACAGTGTGACACGAGCTTGTGCAACTAGCTTTCAAGCGGCGGTTAACGTGACTGAGAGCATTATGGCGGGCACGATTGATGTCGGTATTGCCGGTGGTGCGGATTCCTCTTCTGTATTGCCTATCGGTGTTTCTAAGAAGTTGGCGGCAAATTTATTGGCGTTAAGCAAAACGAAAACTATGGGTCAAAAGCTGAAGATTCTTAAAACGCTTTCAGTGAAAGATCTAATGCCAGTCCCACCAGCTGTCGCTGAGTACTCAACAGGCCTTTCAATGGGTCAAACAGCAGAGCAGATGGCTAAAACCCATAGCATTACTCGTCAAGAGCAAGATGCACTCGCTCATCGATCTCATTCTTTGGCTTCTAAAGCCTGGAAAGAGGGGAAAATCAAAGATGAAGTGATGACTGCATTCCCAGCACCTTATAAAAAATACCTAGCTGAAGATAACAATATTCGCCACGACTCAACCGTTGAGGGTTACGCTAAATTACGCCCAGCATTTGATAGAAAGTACGGTAGTGTTACTGCAGCCAATGCTACACCGCTTACTGATGGTGGTGCAGCAGTGATGTTGATGCGAGAAGGCAAAGCAAAAGAACTAGGCTTAGAAGTGCTTGGTTATATCCGTGGTTATGCGTTTTCAGCGATTGGTGTTGAAACAGATATGTTGATGGGTCCAACTTACGCGACTTCTCAAGTGTTGAAGAACACAGGCCTCGAGCTTTCAGATTTGACGTTGATCGAGATGCACGAAGCATTTGCAGCCCAAGTTCTAGCTAACGTCAAAATGTTTGCAAGCGATGAATTTGCTCAGAAGAATTTAGATCGTGACAAAGCGATCGGTGAGATTGATATGGAGAAGTTCAACGTCCTGGGTAGCTCAATTGCTTATGGTCACCCGTTTGCAGCAACTGGCGCACGTATGATGACTCAAACATTACGTGAATTGAAACGTCGCGGTGGCGGCTTGGCACTGAATACAGCTTGTGCGGCTGGTGGTTTAGGTGCAGCAATGATCTTGGAGGTAGAATAATGTCTACGACTCTTGATGCAAAAAAAGAAAAAGAAGTAGTCACTCAACCAGACTCAGCGACTACCATTGAATCGAAAAATAGTGAACCAACCAATAAGAAAGCAGCGTTTTCTCTGAGTATCGATGATCAAGATATTGCATGGCTTGCGATCGATGTGCCAAACGAGAAAATGAACACACTGCAAGCCGCTTTTGCTGAAGAAATGAAAGCTATTTTTGAGCAGCTAAAAGAAAAGCAAAGTCGAGTTAAAGGCTTGATCGTACATTCATTGAAGCCAGATAACTTTATCGCTGGTGCTGATGTAAGAATGCTTGATGCGTGTAAAACGGCTGATGAAGCACAGTCTCTCGCTCGCCAAGGGCAGGAGATGTTCCAAACTCTGTCTGAACTGCCGTACCCAGTGGTTGCAGCGATACATGGCCCTTGTTTAGGCGGTGGTTTAGAGCTAGCTCTTTCCTGTGACTATCGCGTATGTACCGATTCAGACAAGACTCGTCTTGGTTTGCCAGAAGTCCAACTAGGTTTGTTGCCCGGCTCGGGCGGCACACAACGTCTTCCTCGCCTTATTGGTTTATTGCCATCTCTGGACTTAATCCTTACGGGTAAGCAGTTGCGTGCTAAGAAAGCAAAATCTTTAGGTGTAGTCGATGCTTGTGTTCCGGAAACTATCTTGCTCGAAGTGGCTAAAAGCTTTGTTGAAAAGAATGCTGGTAGCAAAAAAGGCAAACGCCTAGCGTCTCAAAATCAGGCTTCAACTAAAGAAAAGCTAATTTCACGTAATGGCCTTGGTCGTAAAGTGATTTTCGAACAAGCTTCTAAGAAAACTAATCAGAAAACACGCGGCAATTACCCAGCAGCAGATGCGATTCTTGATGTAATTCGTTATGGCCTCGAGAACGGCTTCGACAAAGGCCTTCAGTATGAAGCAAAGCGTTTCTCTGAGCTGGTGATGACTTCGGAATCCAAAGCCCTGCGTTCGATTTTCTTCGCAACCACTGAAATGAAAAAAGAGCACGGTGCAGACGCAGAGCCTAAAGCCGTTAAGCGTGTTGGGGTGTTGGGTGGTGGCCTAATGGGGGCTGGTATTAGCCATGTTAGTGTTGCTAAAGCTAAAGTGCCGGTTCGCATTAAAGACGTTTCCAACGAAGGCGTTCTGAACGCACTTAACTACAACTTTAAGTTGTTCGACAAGCAGCGTAAACGTCGCATTTTGAGTAAAGCTGAACTTGAAAGCAAAATGCTGCAGCTTTCTGGTGGCATCGATTTTACGAGCTTTAATCACACCGATGTCGTGATTGAAGCCGTATTTGAAGACCTTGATCTCAAGCAATCGATGATTGCCGACATTGAGGCGAATGCGAAACCTGAGACTATTTTTGCGACCAACACTTCTTCATTGCCAATCCACAAGATTGCAGAGAAGGCACAGCGACCAGAAAACGTTGTGGGCCTTCACTACTTCAGCCCAGCAGATAAAATGCCATTGGTTGAAGTTATTCCTCATGAAACAACGTCAGAAGAGACGATTTCGACAGTTGTGGCATTAGCGAAGAAGCAAGGCAAGACCCCGATTGTTGTTAAAGACACGGCTGGTTTTTATGTGAACCGTATTCTTGCTCCGTACATGAATGAAGCTGCGCACTTGTTACTGGCGAATGAGCCGATTGAAAAACTTGACAGCGTGTTACTGGATTTCGGTTTCCCGGTTGGCCCAATTACCTTGTTAGATGAGGTAGGTGTTGATATCGGAGCGAAGATTATTCCGATTTTAGTGAATGAACTCGGCGATCGTTTCCAAGGCCCTGATGTGTTCGATATTCTTTTAAATGACAACCGTAAAGGTCGTAAGAGTGGCAAAGGTTTCTACACTTACAAAGGTAAGAAGAAAGAAGTCGATAAGTCAGTTTACAAGCTGCTTAAGCTACAACCAGATCCTAAGTTGAGCGATAACGATATCGCAATGCGCTGTGTGCTTCCTATGCTAAACGAAGCGGTTCGCTGCCTGGATGATGGTATTATACGTAGTCCAAGAGACGGTGATATCGGTGCTATTTTCGGCATTGGTTTCCCGCCATTCTTAGGTGGGCCTTTCCGTTATATGGACCAAGTGGGCATTAAGTCACTGGTTGAGATGATGAACGATTTCGCTAAGAAGTACGGTGATCGTTTCGCACCATGTGATGGCCTACTGACACGTGCTGGTTTGGATGAGTCTTTTTATAAGTAACTCTCTAGTACGCTAATTATTGAGCCCGCATCAAGTTGATGCGGGCTTTTCTGTTTTATGGGTGAGCGAAAGGAATGAGATTCTCGATTCAATTGTTCCTCTTTCTCGGGAATAACGAGCGAGAGACAAAAAGTAAGTTATTGCGTTGATAAATGAGGGGGCAAACACATCTCAATCAAAACTATCGTCATCTCCTAAAGCGACGAAGGAGCGTAATAGGAGATCTGCTTTTATATTGCCCCAATAAAAAAGGTTGATGCATCCGCATCAACCTTCGGTTTTTTATCTAGAATTACTAGCCAAGTTCAGTATCTTTCGGACGTAACTGAAACTCATCAATAGAGCCTATTTCCACACCTGCGGACAGCTTTTCTTCTTCATGGTGTGCATTACCTTGCGCGTGCATAATCAGACGATTTGCCGTACGAGGTTTAAGTTGACTGACCACAAAACGCATCATGTCCGAGCGAGTCAGCTCTTTGAGCTCTTCTAGTACGCGATCCCTTTGGTTGAATTCCAAATCTTTATTGCCAATCGCAACCCATAAGCGCTGAGCTCTACCTCGTAAAGTCGTATCTGGCGTTGAAATCTGATTCCAAAGCCCGCGTTTGCTGCTGTGCCATTGATAGTCATTAAGTTCCAACAACACCATATAAAAGGCATTGAGGAATTCATCTATAGAAGCTAACAAGTCTGCTGGAGCTGCATTAGGCGACTGCACGTAAAGTACAATACCTGGGTGCCGGTTCAGCGGCATGTTGCCAGTGCCGACCATATAGCCTAGTTGCTGCTTGGTGCGAATCTCATGGAAGAACGTAGCTGACATCAAGTGGTTTGCCAACGAATACAGTGCAATGTTTTTAGGTGAGATATCCGGACATTGGTAGTAAACCACAATTGCCGAATCATCTTGATTACACACAACTTCACGTTGGAAACTGCCGTTTTCACCAAGCATTATTAATGGACGCAATGACTCTTCGTAAGCCTGATCTTGAACACGCAGTGCATCTTTAAGTGTTTCAGCCATCTTATAAGCATCAGCTTGTCGCCAATCGCCATACACAAACATTTCTACGTGCAGTTCTGCCAAGATAGCTTGAACAAAGGAAGAAAGCTCATCGACCTCTATCGTTTCCAAGGCTTCTATCAAAACGGAATAGGGTGGGTTGTTTGGCTGAAGTATTCCAGTCATCGCATTAAATAGCTGAGAAATAGGACGATCTTGCGATGCGTTGTTCCAGTTTCTGAGCAATTGATGCTTGATCGTTTCGAAGCGTGTTGGACTAAAGTTACGAGCTTGGAAATGTTCAAGGATCATATTGAGCAACTGTGGCTGCTTCTCGCTGAACCCAGAAAGAGTCAGAGTCACGCCGCCTTGATGGGTATACATGTTGTAACCCATACCAGCAATTTCAGCCTGATAGGTATCTTTTTCAAGTGAGTCCAAAAACATTTCTACGCATAGGCGAGTTTTTACGATGTTTCTCGGGCTAGCTACCGAATGAGGGCTGTCGATAGCAATATATACGACACCTTTAGGCACTCGAAACTGATGGTCTTGTAGGTGCCATAGTTTAAAGCCGTCAAGCTCTTCCAATAGTTGTGGGTGTTCAGCGTTGCCTTCGATCTCAGCCGGATCGAGGTCATAGCAAATAAATGGGTTTTTGCTGGGTAGCTCAAACTGCCAACCGGGATTTATGCACATAAAACACTGAGTTTGCTCTGTGCTGAAAGGCGTGACCGAGTAGGGCGTAAAGTACCACTTTGCTTCTCTATCGTATTCCAAACCTTGAGCAACGATGGTCGCACGCATGTTTTCGACAGATAGGTAAGAAAGCAAAGAACGTTGTAACTCTTCGTCAAAATGCGACATTTTATAATCGCCATACACCACGTCTTGCTCTTGGTAGTGCTGCATGTTGATCACGAGGTGACTGACAACATCGAGTGGCCGTGCTGGTTCTTGAAAGCGGAATGCAGATTCTAAAACCGCGCGCTTTTCTAAATAGCGCCACTCTTCAATGCCTTGTTGTTCGATCAGTTTGATGTATTGAAACACCGCTTGGATAATATGGTCTGTTTTGGTCAAACCTTCGATGGTCAATGAACAACTCACAGTGAAATCACGATAGTTACTGCCGCTTGCGCCGCCACCAGCTGAGAGTGAGGTTATCCAACCTTTCTCTTTTAACTGCATCATCAAGCTACCTTCCCCTTCATAACCTAAAAGGTGTGCAAAGAATGACAATGGCTTAATACCATAGTGCTCATCCATGCTTGGCATCGGGAAGGTTAAAATCAGTTTGCGAACTTCTTTTATTGGCTCAACGTGGACCTGTACGCCCGTGCTTAACTCGCCAATAATAGGCACTTCAACCTTTTTACCTTGTAGATTGTGATTGGTGATTGAGTTAAAACGATTCTCCACCCAACTTTGCATCTCATCTAATGATTGGTTGCCAGACAATGTCAGTGTCATTAAATCTGCAGAGTACTGTTGCTGGTGGAAAGCTAAGATCTCTTGTCGAATTGTTTCACCGTTTCTGTCACCTAACGTATCGATATTACCGACAGAAAACTTCGAGAATGGGTGATTGTGGTTCACTAATTCTTTGGTAACTTGGTACAAGCGTCGTGAGTCATCATTGAGTTTCATCTTGTACTCAGAATCCACCGCTTGGCGTTCTTTATCTAGTGCTTCTTCGTTAAAAAGTGGTGCTGTAAAAAATTGGCTGAATCGATCGAGTGCTGTTTCAAATGCATTCAATTCGACATCAAAAAAGAAGCAGGTATGTTCTGTTCCGGTCCAAGCGTTGTTACTACCGCCATGTTGGCTGATAAAACTTTGGAACTCTCCGACCTTTGGATACTTTTCAGTTCCCAAAAATAGCATATGCTCTAAGTAGTGAGCTAACCCCTCTCGGTCTGCAGGGTCATCAAAGTGCCCAACATTAACGGCGAGTGCGGCTGCAGCTTTTTGAGCGTTTTGATCTTGAACTAACATTACTCGCAATCCGTTATTTAGCGTTAGGTAACGGTATTGATGTTCATCATTAGGGCTTAAATGCACAGAAGCATCTCCAGAGAAGGTGGTTTTTAAATTATGTACGTGATGATTTGAGGTGCAAACCTTGCGTTCATATTTTGGGATATCAAGAGCTTTTTGGCGACTTCTAAATCACTTTTATCGATTTTTATCAGTGATTTATTTTCTTTTAATAAGATTGTTAAGAAAGTCGGACTCTTTAGCAAGTGACTTGATATAATTATTTATATAGACTGCGGATTCTCTGGATTGAGAGCCAAACGCTAAGTAGCGTATCGCTGATATGGGATATATCGACTTTCGAAATGTTACGTAGACAGGACTGAACATGAAAATATTCATAATGCGCCACGGTGAAGCAGAACATTTTGCTAACTCGGATGCAGAACGAGCGTTAACGAAGCGCGGCAAAATGGCGTCTCTTGCGGTGGCACAAGCTGCAAATGAGCAAGGGTTCAGCCAGTTCGATAAAGTGCTTGTGAGCCCATATCTAAGGGCACAAGAAACATGGTTAGAGATCTCTCAGGCGTTTTCTGGAAAAAAAGTAGAAACCTGTGATGATATTACCCCTTATGGTATGTCCGACGATGTGTTTGATTTGGCTTTAGCTATGGCTGAAGTAGAAAAACTAGAGACCATTTTATTTGTTTCTCATTTACCTCTAGTTGGCTACTTAACCGCAGAGTTCGCGACAGGCATGGCACCGCCCATGTTTCCGACTTCTGGTTTAGCTTGTATTGAATTTGACCTTGAGACACAAAAGGGCGAGTTGCTTTGGAACATTAATCCATAGGCTGACAAAGCTTGGTGAAATCCTAAAGACAACAATAAGCAAAGATAAATAGAAAGGGCACCTCAATCATATTGAGGTGCCCTTTGTTGTTTTGGCTTTGGGGGAAGGAGTTAATCGGTAACAAGTAAACCCGTCGAGTAAATGAGAGTTACTTCTCAGGAATTGAAAGCAAAACCAGTAGTGCGCCATTACCACCAAATTCTAAAGGTGCTTGGTGAAAAGCCATTACATCTGGGTGTTGTGCTAACCACAAAGGCACTTTTTGTTTAAGAATGTGCTTACCGATACCATGTTGCACGCAAGCACAAGCTACGCTCTCTTTAATACAGTGAGCAATCATAGCTCCTAGTTCGCGCTTTGCTTCTTGTTGTGTCATACCATGCATATCTAGGTACACGTCAGGCACGTAAACACCGCGACGCAGTCGCTTGACTTCGTATTTAGAGACATCATCACGCGCATAGCGTGTTGGCCCTTCCTCACTAAGGTGCGGAATGAACTCGTCAGAGAAATAAAACTCGCTATCGCTGGCTTGTCTTGCCGTTCGAGTAATTTCTTTTTGTTTGGCATTTCTTTTTGGCTGCTGGACTATGGTATCCTGTTGCAACTTTTTAACGCCCTTTACTGCATCGTTGAACAGGGCGAAATCGTCATCAAAGTCGGTGTCTTTTTTGCTCATCAGGTTATGAATTCTAATTAGAAACGTAATTAGCAGTATTGTAGCGCTTTTCGGAGACAATTTTGGATAAGATTTTTGTAGAAGAAGCGGTATCAGAACTACACACGCTTCAAGATGTGATTCGTTGGACTGTTAGCCGCTTTAACGCAGCGGGCCTATTTTATGGTCACGGCACTGATAACGCGTGGGATGAGGCGGTACAACTTATTTTACCTACTCTTTATCTACCGATTGATGTTCCCTCGCACGTTATGAACTCTCGTCTAACGAGCAGCGAGCGTTTACGCATCGTTGAACGTGTGATCAAGCGTATCAATGATCGTACACCAACGGCTTACCTAACCAATAAAGCTTGGTTCTGTGGCCTTGAGTTTTTTGTTGATGAGCGTGTTCTTGTGCCTCGCTCTCCAATTGGTGAATTGATCGAAGCTCAGTTCCAACCATGGTTAACTGAAGAACCAGTTCGTATCATGGATATGTGTACGGGTAGTGGTTGTATTGCTATCGCATGTGCTCACGCTTTCCCAGATGCTGAAGTTGACGCGATTGATATCTCGACGGATGCACTACAAGTTGCAGAGCAGAACGTTCAAGATCACGGCATGGAGCAACAAGTATTCCCAATCCGTTCAGATCTTTTCCGTGATTTGCCTAAAGAGAAATACAACCTGATCGTATCGAACCCACCTTACGTGGACGAAGAAGATATGAACAGCCTACCGGAAGAGTTTACTCATGAGCCGGAACTTGGCCTAGCAGCGGGTACTGATGGCCTTAAACTGGTTCGCCGTATTCTGTCTAACGCACCAGATTACCTAACTGATGATGGTATCTTGATCTGTGAAGTGGGTAACTCAATGGTTCACATGATGGACCAATACCCTGAGATTCCATTCACTTGGATTGAGTTCTCAAATGGTGGCCATGGCGTATTCATGATCACTCGCGAGCAGTTAGTGGCTTGTGCAGATGAGTTTTCAATCTACAAAGACTAAACCGTTTTAGTTAGATAGGGATATCAGTTAACAACTGAATAAACCCTCTCGGTATTAATTCAAACGCCATACAGCAATGTATGGCGTTTTTTATTGTCCACATTGAGGCTGTTTGCGCTTAGAGCGAAGATGTTACGCTCAGTATTTAGTTGCTTAATATGAATAATTATTACATATTGATGCTTAATATTTAGACGTTCTAGTGAGTTAAGGAGAATTCGCGATGAGTTTTGATACATGGATTTATTATTTACTAGCAGTGCTGATACTGACAGCTTCACCTGGGCCAAGTTCTTTATTGTGCATGACCAAGGGTGTGCAGTCTGGTTTTAAGTTATCAATATTTACTGCCTTGGGTAGCTTGACCGCGATTACCGGAATTCTTACGTTATCGTTTACCGGTTTGGGTGTGATTATCGCTTCGTCGGAACTGGTTTTTAACATTATCAAATGGACTGGTGCTGCCTATCTTATCTACCTTGGTTGGAAATCATTACGTTCTAGCCAGCAAGATTATGACAAATTATCGAATCAAAAAGCAGATTCTCAATCTGTTAAAGAGAGCGCTGCAAAGCATTATGTCAGTGGTTTTATTGTTGGTGCGAGTAACCCTAAAGCGATTTTGTTTTTTACCGCACTTTTCCCACAGTTTATTGATCCTTCAATAGCACTTCTTCCTCAGTTTGCTGTGTTCGCTTTGACCTTCGCTGTGATGGAGTTATCTTGGTTATTGGTTTACGCCTATCTAGGAGCTAAATCATCTAATTGGTTGTTCGCTAAAGGTAGAGCCAAGGTTTTTAATCGTGTGACTGGTGGTGTCTTTATTGGTGCTGGTGCACTGCTTTCGACGACAAGCCGAGCATAACTTTCTGTTTTATAATAGAGGTGAATGATTACGGAATATTCTTGATGCTGTAATAAAAGGTTAATATTAATGTGCTTGCTGATATCGGCATAAAGTCGATATATTGGTGTTA
Source organism: Vibrio sp. R78045 (assembly GCF_042466085.1). Taxonomy (NCBI): domain Bacteria; kingdom Pseudomonadati; phylum Pseudomonadota; class Gammaproteobacteria; order Vibrionales; family Vibrionaceae; genus Vibrio; species Vibrio sp. R78045. The sequence continues at coordinate 889,872 of NZ_JAXHBS010000018.1, read as the reverse complement.
CACCATCACGTTCTCAAGGAGATACATATGCAGCATCAAGAAATGATTCAACACAGTAACTTTGGCGTAATCAGTCGTACTTGGATTTTCTCTACTCTTTCTCTTCTGGGTATTCTCGCTCTAATGTAGCCTGCTTTTCGGCTCTATATTTTCAGTTTTTATTATGAATACACTTTTCAAAAAGTCTTCAAAGTCAGAACTCTTATTCTCGTAAATGTGGCTCTTCTCATCAGTCTAGCCACCTAATTTTTCTCTTCGCAAAGCAGTCAAGTCCTTTTCGCTCAACAAACTAGACACGTAAGCCAATCTGAAGTTGTTACTAAACTGTGATAATCTTAAGTTATCTTTTATCTACAGTGTGCCTCTCATGTCTGTCTGGGATTCTATTTCATTTAACAATCGATTTACTGCATTACCTCGACTGTTCTATACCCCAATTCAACCTACACCGCTCAGTAATGTTCAATGGCTCTCATGGAACCATAACCTTGCGAATGAACTCGGCTTTCCGTCATTTGAAGATGCTTCTGAGGAATTGCTTGAGACGTTATCGGGCAATGTTGAACCTGATCAATTCTCACCAGTAGCAATGAAATACGCTGGCCATCAGTTTGGCTCTTATAACCCTGATTTAGGTGATGGAAGAGGGTTGTTATTAGCTCAAGTTGTTGCTAAATGTGGTGAAACGTTCGACTTACACCTTAAAGGTGCAGGTAAAACGCCTTATTCTCGTATGGGTGACGGGCGCGCTGTTATTCGTTCAACTGTACGTGAGTACCTGTGTAGTGAAGCAATGGCAGGGCTTAATATCCCAACCACACGTGCATTAGCCATGATGACCAGTGACACGCCAGTTTACCGCGAGAAGCAAGAGTGGGGCGCATTGTTGGTGCGTGCTGCTGAATCACACATCCGTTTCGGTCACTTTGAACACCTTTTTTATACCAATCAATTGGCTGAGCATAAGTTGTTGGCCGATAAAGTGATTGAATGGCACTTCCCTGAGTGTTTGGATGCTGAGAAACCTTACGCTGCTATGTTTAACCTGATTGTTGACCGCACCGCAGAAATGGTGGCCTTGTGGCAAGCGAATGGTTTTGCTCATGGGGTGATGAACACCGATAACATGTCGATCATCGGGCAAACCTTCGATTACGGCCCGTTTGCATTTCTTGATGAATATGATCCTCGCTTGATCTGCAACCATTCCGATTATCAAGGTCGTTATGCTTTCAATCAGCAACCTCGAATTGGATTGTGGAACCTATCGGCACTGGCTCACTCACTTTCTCCGTTGGTGGATAAGGCCGACTTAGAGGCGGCGTTAGAGCAGTACGAACCACAAATGAACGGTTATTTCAGTCAGATGATGCGTCGTAAGTTAGGGCTGCTTTCGAAACAAGAGGGCGATAGTCGTTTGTTTGAATCTATGTTCGAGCTGATGTCGCAAAACAAAGTCGATTACCCAAGGTTCTTTAGGACACTGTCGAACCTAGATACATTGAAGCCTCAAGACGTGATTGATTTGGTTATCGATCGCGAGGCCGCGAAGCTATGGGTAGATAACTATTTACAGCGCTGCGAATTAGAAGAGAGTTCAGTGGTAAAGCGCTGCGAAAACATGCGACAGGTAAACCCGAAATACATTCTCAGAAACTATCTAGCTCAACTAGCTATCGATAAAGCTGAGCGCGGTGATAGTAGCGACATTGACGCTTTGATGGTGGTGCTTGCAAACCCTTATGCGGAACATCCGGACTATGAACATCTAGCGGCTCTACCTCCTGAGTGGGGCAAAGCCATGGAGATCAGCTGCTCGTCATAATCAACCAATAGCGGATTAAGCCGTTAAGATTCAGATAGAGGTCACTAAGTTGTGATCTTTATCTGTTTGTTCTTCTAACTTTACAAACATGTCAATAATCAAACAATCGGCCAGCCTATACACTATGTGAATAAGTTGTAAATTTAATAGGTTTGGGCGATGCCAACAAATACTCGAATTCTCGTGGTGGATGATGATCAAGAAATCCGCGAACTGCTGGAAGAGTACCTCACAAAATCTGGTTTCGATGTTTCTTCTGTGGGAGATGGTGTTGAACTAGAAGCTCATTTGCAAAAGCAAGGTTATCCAGATCTGATTCTGCTTGATGTGATGCTACCCGGTGATGATGGTTTTACCTTGTGCCAACGAGTCCGCAAACGATCCAATGTGCCAATCATCATGCTAACGGCGGTATCGGATGAAACCGACCAGATTATCGGTTTAGAAATTGGTGCCGATGACTACATCGCCAAACCGTTTAGCCCTCGTCAGTTAATGGCTCGTATTAAAGCGTTATTACGACGTGTTCAAGTGGTGGATGACAAGCCAAGCGATGCACTACCAAAGCAGATCATTTTTGGTGACTGGACTCTCGATACGCTCGCGCATCGAATCTCTCACAATGAAAACTCAGAAGAGATGGACTTGTCGGGCAGCGACTTTTCATTGTTAATGTTGTTTTTAACTCGTCCAAACGAAGTTCTAGATCGTGACACCATATCTTTTGCTACTAGAGGTCGTGAAGCGCTGCCTTTTGAACGTGGCATTGATGTACAGCTTAGTCGCCTGAGAAGTCGATTGGGCGATAGCGGAAAATATCCTCACTACATCAAAACCATGCGCGGTAACGGCTATATTCTCGCTGTGTCTGTTCAGTATGAACACTAAGCATGACTTACTGTTAATGAACTAATGCTAATAGAGTCATTTCCAATGAAGTATTCCGGATAAAGTATCTCGCATGAAGTGGTTGAGTAGATTAAAACCAAACTCCTTGGTCGCAAGAACATTGTTGCTGACCTTGTTAGCCGTTGTGATTGCTCAAGGTATCGCTACATCTATTTGGTATAGCGAATCCAAACACAAAGAACTGGAGGGGATTCGTTCTGCCTCGTCGAGCATGGCAAACATGTTTGCCTCAACGGTGACTTTCTTCCAATCTTTGCCCGTCAAGTATCGTCATATCGTATTAGATCAGATCCGCAATATGGGCGGTACGCGCTTCTTCGTTTCTTTCAATAAAGAGGCTTTGATTGTTGAGCCTATCCCTGACACCCGCTTAAAAACCGCATCGATAGAAGCGATAGAAAGTGTTTTAAGTAGCAAGCTCAATAAAGTCGAATCGGTAAGGGTCGACTTTTCGCGACCTGAGCATCTTCGTTTGCTTAAAAATGATATCTATTTAAGCGACCTCCCGCGATCGTGGGCACATCATACTCTAACGTTAGAACCTCTCAATCCTCCTATTCTGGTTGTCCAAATAGAATTAAAGAGCCATGAATGGGTCTATATTGCGGCGTTGTTGCCTGCGCCTTATGTAAAGCTCGACGATACAATTCTCGGTCGGGAACAGGTGATTTTCTTAGTATCTTCAACGCTCATTCTGCTTGTACTTACCTATTTTATGATTCGTCGCCAAGTGCGTCCTCTCAAAAAGTTAGCAAGAGCGGCTAATGAAATGAGTATGGATATTCAGCAGCCTCCGCTTAACGAAGAAGGGGCAACAGAACTGGTCACCGCGACCCGAGCTTTTAATCGCATGCAGCAACGGATTCGTCGCTATGTTGCCGACCGTGAACATCTTTTCTCTGCTATTTCTCATGACTTAAAGACACCTATCACCCGACTCAGGTTACGGGCAGAATTGTTGGAAAGTGAAGTAAAGAAAGACAAATTCAATAAAGATCTTGATGAGCTTGAGATGATGGTTAAAGGTGCTCTTCAGGCTGTGAGAGACACAGACCTTCATGAAAACAATGCCATTATCGATCTCAACGAGATGATGCTCTCTGTAATTGAACTGCACAACCAACATCAAACCTTAGTTGAGTTTGAGCCGTCCGTGGTTGAACCGTTAGTCGCCAAACCATTAGCCATAAAACGTGTGCTGACCAACCTCATAGATAATGCGGTGAAATATGGGAAATCAGCTGAGGTAGATATCGGTAGTGATTCTGTATGGGTGGTTGTGACGATTCAAGATCACGGTAAGGGTATCCCTGAAGACAAGTTAGAGTTGGTTTTCGAACCCTACTTTAGGCTCGCAACCGATGACCAAGGACACGGACTTGGCCTCGGGATCTGCCGAAATATTCTGCATGGACACGGCGGAGATCTCATTATTCGCAACTGCCCTCAAGGTGGTTTAGAAGCCAAAGTCTATATACCAAGAGGCTTAGAAGTATAATGTAACAATTGTGTTACATAAGTCTTACCTTTTGTTTCAATCCTAAAAATCAAAATAAGTAGACTCTTTATTGAACCGGACGTCGAGTCCGCTAAACATGGAAGATTATAATGAAAATCAATAAAACCCTACTTACTCTATCTCTTCTTGCTGCCTCAACATTTTCTCAAGCTGGTGAAGTGGAAGTGCTTCACTGGTGGACTGCCGGTGGCGAAGCGAAATCCGCTGCGGTACTGAAAGAGATGATTGAAGAACAAGGCCATACTTGGAAAGATTTTGCAGTGGCTGGTGGCGGCGGTGAAAGTGCGATGACCGTTTTAAAAACGCGAGCAGTATCAGGCAACCCACCATCTGCAGCGCAGATCAAAGGTCATGATATTCAGGAGTGGGGTGGTTTAGGTTTTCTAACGTCTCTCGATGCAACAGCGAAACAAGAACAGTGGGATGAACTACTACCAGAAGTAGTGACTAAAGTGATGAAGTGGGATGGTGAATATGTCGCGGTTCCTGTTAACGTTCACCGTGTTAACTGGCTTTGGGCTAACCCTGTTGTTTTAGAAAAGTCAGGCGTTACGGTTCCAACTACGTTAGATGAGTTCTTTGTTGCTGCAGACAAGATTAAAGCGGCTGGCTTTATTCCACTGGCTCATGGTGGCCAGCCTTGGCAAGACGCGACGGTATTCGAAGCAGTAGCACTTGATGTATTAGGCAGTGAAGATTACAACAAAGCGTTCGTTGATCTTGATATGGATGTGTTATCTGGCGACAAGATGGTGGAAGTCTTCACCAAGTTCAAAAAGATGCGTGACTACATCGACAGCAACTCTCCCGGTCGTGATTGGAACGTAGCAACGTCAATGGTTATCAATGGCGAAGCCGCGATGCAAATCATGGGTGATTGGGCGAAAGGTGAATTTACTGCGGCAGGTAAAGTGCCGGGTAAAGATTACATCTGTGCACCAGCTCCAGGTACTGACGGTCAATTTACCTTCAATATCGATAGCTTTGCGTTCTTTGAGTTAAGTGACAAAGAGAACCAAAAAGCGCAGCAAGACCTGGCAAAAACTATTCTTACCAAAGATTTCCAAGAAGTCTTTAACCTTAACAAAGGTTCTATCCCTGTACGTCTAGATATGGATATGTCTAAGTTTGACCAATGTGCGTTGGACTCAATGGCAACCTTCAAAGCAAGTGCTGAATCGGGCGATCTTGTTCCGAGTATGGCTCACGGCCTAGCGACAACAAGCTACGCTCAAGGCGCTATCTATGACGTAGTGACCAATTTCTTCAATGAGAAAGATGCCGATCCGAAACAAGCGGCAGCTAAGTTAGCAAAAGCAGTGAAAGCGGCTATCTAATCAAACTTGATAAGTGACACACAACGCACGTGAGTGTCGGGTTGTGTTGCTTTATCGAACCCCCAGGGTGGGTAGGCTCGTAGGGAGCCTATCTGCTCTTCACTCCCAATTCTAATATGCGTGATGCTGATGTGGTGCCGAAAGGTAAGCCATTGGCTCGATTGTGCAACAAGGATAAGTTATGGAGCATGTTTTGACTGAGTCGACTCCAAAACCCACAAGGAGCCAGCCGGCACCGAAACCGAGTTTTGCTGACAGGTTGCAACATTGGTTACCTAAAATTGTGCTGGCGCCAACTGCGTTAGTGACCGTGGTGTGTATCTACGGTTATATATTTTGGACGGCAGCTTTGTCGTTCACCAACTCTCGATTTCTGCCGAGCTTTAACTTCGTTGGTTTAACCCAATATGAAAAGCTGATGGATAACGATCGCTGGATCACCTCAATCACCAACCTCGGTGTGTTTGGTTTTCTATTCATGGCGATTGCTATCTTGTTAGGTGTTGGTTTGGCTGTGTTGCTTGACCAAAATATCCGCCAAGAAGGCGCGATTCGCACTATCTATCTCTACCCAATGGCGTTGTCATTCATTGTGACGGGTACGGCGTGGAAATGGATTCTTAACCCGGGTCTTGGCATTGAAAAGCTGATGCAAGACTGGGGCTTTACTGACTTCAAATTCGATTGGCTCGTCAATTCTGAAATGTCCGTTTACACCTTGGTTATCGCAGCACTTTGGCAGTCTTCTGGATTCGTGATGGCGATGTTCTTAGCAGGTCTGCGTGGCATCGATTCTTCAATCATCAAAGCGGCTCAAATCGATGGGGCAAGCTTACCCACTATCTATCTCAAAATCATTTTACCTTGCTTGCGCCCTGTGGTTTTCAGTGCGGTGATCATCACCTCACACATTGCAATTAAGAGCTTTGACCTTGTGACGGCAATGACGGCGGGTGGCCCGGGTTATTCATCGGATCTTCCAGCGCTATTTATGTACGCCCACTCCTTTACTCGCGGACAAATTGGCCTTGGTGCTGCCAGTGCCATGATGATGCTTGCTGGTATCTTAGCGATTCTCGTGCCTTATCTTTACTCTGAACTTAGGGAGAAAAAGTCATGATGAATAACATCAATTTTGCTCGAATCTTTATCTATTCAGCACTGCTTTTCTTCTGCTTGGTGTATTTAATGCCACTGTTTGTAATGGCGCTGACGTCATTCAAAACTCTGCCTGACATCAAGGCGGGTAACTTAATGAGCTTGCCGAAAGAGTGGGTTTTCGATGCTTGGTATAAAGCGTGGGATACCGCCTGTACGGGCGTGAAATGTGAAGGTATCAAAGGCTATTTCTGGAACTCGTTCCAAATGGTGATTCCTGCGGTTGCGATTTCAACATTGTTGGGTGCATTCAATGGTTATGTAGTGACGAAATGGCAATTCCGAGGCTCGAACCTGTTCTTCAGCTTGCTGTTGTTTGGTTGCTTCATTCCGTTCCAAGTGGTGCTACTGCCGATGGCAACCATGCTTGGCAAGATGGGCTTGGCTAACACGACCATTGGTCTGGTGATCGTGCACGTTATCTACGGCATGGCGTTTACGACCCTGTTTTTCCGTAACTTCTATATCTCGATTCCTGATGAATTGATCAAAGCGGCAAAACTGGATGGTGCAGGCTTCTTTACCATTTTCTTCAAGATCTTATTACCGATCTCAACGCCAATCATCATGGTGACGGTGATCTGGCAGTTCACCGCAATCTGGAATGATTTCTTGTTCGGGGTGGTGTATTCGGGCTCAGAAACTCAGCCGATCACCGTGGCATTAAACAACCTAGTCAACACCAGCACAGGCGTTAAAGAATATAACGTCGACATGGCTGCCGCGATCATCGCCGCACTGCCAACGCTGTTGGTGTACGTCTTCGCAGGAAAATATTTTGTTCGTGGCCTAACGGCAGGATCAGTAAAAGGATAATTACCCATGGCAACATTAGATTTAAAACAGATCCGTAAAACCTATCGCAACGCGGACAACGAAACGTTAAAGGGCATCGACATCAGTATCGATTCGGGGGAATTTTTGATACTTGTCGGCCCTTCGGGGTGTGGGAAATCCACTCTAATGAACACCATCGCTGGGCTCGAGAATATTAGCTCGGGTGAGATTGTAATTGATGGTGTAGACGTGGCGCAGGTAGAACCTAAAGATCGCGATATTGCGATGGTATTCCAGTCGTACGCGCTTTACCCAAACATGACGGTACGCGGCAATATCGCTTTCGGTTTGAAGATCCGTAAGATGCCACAGGACGAGATCGATGCAGAAGTAAACCGAGTGGCTGAAATGCTGCAAATCGAACAGTTGCTGGATCGTAAACCGTCGCAACTTTCTGGTGGTCAGCGTCAACGTGTCGCGATGGGGCGCGCCTTGGCTCGTCGTCCTAAGCTGTATCTGTTTGATGAGCCGCTTTCTAACTTGGATGCCAAGCTGCGTGTTGAAATGCGCCACCAGATCAAACGTTTGCACCAGAAGCTGAATACCACGATTGTTTATGTAACCCATGATCAGATCGAAGCTATGACTCTTGCAGATCGCATCGCAGTAATGAAAGACGGTGAACTGCAGCAACTCGGTACTCCACAAGAGATCTACACCAAGCCAAACAACATGTTCGTAGCGGGCTTTATGGGGTCACCATCAATGAACTTCATTAAGACCATGGTGGATTTGGATGAGGAACAGAATCCAATTATTAAGGTTGTGGGCACTGCCGAACAAGAACACCACATTCGATTGCCACAGAGTATGCGCGACCAAGATGGCAAGGAATTGGTGATAGGGCTACGTCCTGAGCACATTACCGAGCAAGAAAGTGATGATGTTTCTGCCTCCACAAAGCTAGACTTACAACTGGAGGTGCTGGAACCGACAGGGCCAGATACCATCGCAATGGTTAAAGTGAACGATCAAGAAGTCGCGTGTCGTTTGTCGCCAGAGTTTGAAGTATCGGTTGGTCAAATGGCACCGCTGCATTTTGACTTATCAAAGGCGGTATTCTTCGATGCTCAAACCGAAGCGAGAATCGACTTCTAGTTGCTGAGTTAGTTTAACAATCAAAGTTCATGTCTAAATCAAAGGCAGTATCACCAACTACTAATAAGTAATGTGATGCTGCCTTTTTCGTTGTCTATACTTGCTTTTTATCCCTTATAAAAACAGAGGGATAAACGATATATATGCTTCTACTGCAATAATATCTTGATTTAGTATCCCTTAGCTCTATAAAGCTGACGTAGAAACGCGTAGGATCACACTACTTTAGACCAAAAACTAGGTTGCACCTTGGTGCATAAACAGAAGAATACATGAAACTAACAGCAAAACCAGCGGCGAATAACGCTTTACTTATTTCTATTACGACACCGGATTTTAAAGGTGACGAAGCAAAAGAGTCTCTTGCCGAACTTGCTCGCTTAGTGACAACCCTAGGGTTTAAAGTCGTCGGTACACAATCGCAACACCACAGTTCATCTCAAAGACAGAATGTGTTGGGTGCAGGTAAGCTTGCCGAAATTGCACATCTAACTGGTTACCAAGGCTCTATTGAAGAAGCTGAAGATGAAGACTTTCTTGATGAGTCGGGTTTGTTTGATTCTGAAATCGATGAGTTAGATTTTGATGATCTTCCAACGGGCAACTTCCAATACGGTGCCGCTGATGTTGTGGTATTCGACTGTGATTTAAGTCCATCTCAAATGCGTACTGTTGAGGCGAGTTTGGGTGTGGAAGTATTTGACCGTACTGGTATCATCATCGAAATTTTCAGCCGTCACGCTCGTACTCGTACTGCTCGTCTGCAAGTTGATATCGCTCGTCTAAACTACTTAGTGCCGCGACTGCGTGAAACGGCTGAGGGTGATAAAGAGCGTCAAATGGGTCAGGGCGCCGGTGAAACTTCACTTGAGCTAGACCGTCGTAACGTACGTGACCAAATTGCTGCGCTTAAGCGTGAGCTAGTAAGCGTACAAGATGAAATGAAGACCCGACGCACAAGGCGTGCGGAGCTTTTCACTGTTGCTTTAGTTGGCTACACCAATGCCGGTAAATCTTCGATGATGCGTGCAATGACCGCAACCGAAGTGGTGGGTGAAGATAAACTGTTCGCAACACTAGATACTACGGTTCGTGCACTTCAACCAATTACTCAACCGCGTATCTTGGTTTCAGACACCGTTGGTTTCATCAAGAAATTGCCACACGATCTGGTTGCTTCATTCCACTCAACGCTAGCAGAAGCGCATGATGCTTCATTGCTGCTTTATGTGGTTGATGCTTCTGACGTTTCATTCCGTGCACAGCTTGATGTGGTACACGATGTATTAGCACAAGTGGGCGTTGAAGGCAGCGAAAAACTGTTAGTGCTGAATAAGTGCGATAGATTGACTGAAGAGCAGCAATTAGAGCTGATCGAAGAATTCCCAGATGCGATGCTAACGTCGACTCGTGATCCGCTAGATATCACTAAACTGCACAAGTACATCGTTGGTGTTGCAGAAGAGGGCATGATCGAAGAAGAGATCACGATTCCTTATTCTGGCCAAGGCATCATCGGTGAGATTCGCTCAAACATGAGTGTGGTTAAAGAAGAGTACGATTACGAGTGTATTAAGTTGACTGTTCGCTCTAGTGAAATTGACTTAGCTCGACTGAAAAAGCGTATGCAGAAATCTTAATCTCTTAGCTAGTTTAAGAAGAATAACCAAAAGAAAAGCGACCCGTTAAGGTCGCTTTTTTTATTCGTTGAGCTTAATTAACGCTGTATTGAAATGCCTAGGCCATTCTTTGCGTCGGCTTCCAGCGTGCTAGTTCCGGATCAAGCTTGATACCTTGCGAAGTCAGCAGGTTAACACGAGCCAAGTAGGCTGCGCCGTGCATTAGGTGTTTTGCTAGGTCGACTGCATTACGCTGCTGGTAATCATCTAGGTAGCTGTCTTTCGCCCATGCGTTGAATGCGCCAAGTGCAGGGCCAGCCCATACTTGGTAATCCATCTCACGACCTTGTTCGCCGGTGTTTGACCAACGGCTAGAAAGACCCAAGTACCAACGGAAGATCAACGCCATTTTACGCTTTGGGTTGCCTTCAGCGCGTTCTATCTGTTTAGGATCGCGCTCGTTAAAGTGCGCCACAGTCCCCGCCCAAATATCATCTAGTGTTGAACGGAATACTTGCTTCTCAAGTTTCAGGAGCTCTTCTACTGGAATCGCTTCAATTGAATCGTAGCGAGTGTAAAGTTCGTACAGTTTGTTTGCACGCATTGGGAACAAGGTACCACGCTTAACCACTTGCAGTTTCACGCCCATTTCGAACATGTCTGCTGCCGGAGCCATAGTCACGTCAGCCATTTCGGTTGTCGAAAGCAGCTTACGTGTGTGTTCGCTCGCGCCAGCCTCAACACACGCTTGGTTGATTGAACCGGTAACAATGTAAGCAGCACCCATGTTAAACGTCGCTAGAGCAGCGTCAGGCGTACCTACGCCACCACCACAACCGACACGTAGCGGAGTTTTGAATTGGTACTGTGCTTGGATTTGCTCTTTCAGTGCAAGAATCGTTGGCAGTAGAGTAACCAGTGGACGGTTATCGGTGTGACCACCAGAATCTGCTTCTGCGGTAATGTCATCAGCCATAGGAACCAGCTGCGCCAGTTCCATCTGTTCTGCTGTGATTCGACCTTCATCAACTAGAGCTTGCAGCATTTTAGCTGGAGCTGGTTGCATGAACTTACTCGCGACTTCAGTACGACTTACCTTAGCAATAACCTTGTTTCCAATCTGAATCTCACCTTGTGCATCACGGCTAAGGCCAGCTGCACGGTAGTGAACGATTTGCGGTGTTAGACCTAAGAAGGCAGAAGCCTCAACCGTTTTCACTTTGTGCTTCAAAAACAGCTCTACACTGCCGCGCTCTAGTGCGGGTTCGCTTGGGCTATGAATCAGGTTAAACGCATAAGGGCCGTTTGGCAGTGCTGCTTGGATACGGTTGATCGCTTGCTCAACGCGAGACGGGATTAAGCCCGCGGCGCCAAATGAACAAAGAATGCCAGCTTGACCAAGCGCAATCACCAACTCTTCAGATGAAATACCGTTTGCCATTGCACCTGCATAGTAAGCGTATTTCACGCCATGACAACGGCGAAAATCTTCGTCGCCTAGGCTTTGTGTACCAAGAGCAGGAGCAAAGGCGCTAACAGGTTGGCTGTTCGCTGAGCTTGCTGAATCGCCCGATGCAATCTCAGATTTTTGGCTTACGCCTAAACCTTTTTCTGGGTGGTTCACGACGTAACAAGCAAGGCTTAAGTCTTTCAATATTGTCGACATTGCTGCGTTATCAAAGCGAGTTGTGCTCTCTTCGATCTGCCAAGGCCACGGAGATAGCTTTTCGTTATTGATTGTAGTTTGAGTTGTCATACTAAATTCTTTCCTAGTTCTCTGTCAGGCTTATGCTTCTTCGATACAAATCGCGATGTCTTTCACTTCGTAAATACGCAAACCATCTTTGCTCAGGTTTGCGTCGCCAACGATGATGCGTTTGCCGTCTTCGTCTTTGATTGCAGTGATGTGTACATCCAGTGACATCTGTTTGTTCAGAGGGTTAATCTGACCACGGTATTTCCACTTCACTTCAGATTGGATTTGACCAAACTTAGGATTGCGGAAGCCAGCACCAAGATCTTTATTTAGAGCGTAGGTTTGCATCAGTTCGATGATCGCTTCGACACCTAGAGAACCTGGCATTACCGGATCTTGGTGGAAGTGGAACTGGAAGAACCAATCGCTTGGGTCAATCGTACGCTCAGCGTATAGGTAACCCAGACCGTCTTTACCACCATCGCTGGTGATCTGCACCGTATCGATAAAGTTCAAGCGACCGCCAGCCAATTTGTAGTGCTCTTGCACTTGGCCAGTAGCCGAAACGGGTGCATTGAAGTAACGCGTCGTTTTGTCTAACAGATTGATGTTTACATCCGGTGTACGGTTGTTATCAACGTGCCAAGGGTGGGTCACCTTACCGTTGTCCAAACCAAGTTGGTCTTTCAGTGCTGCACCTTTGAAGTAACCAAATACCGCTGTACCTTGGTAGAACGGCACGCCATCGGTGCTCAGTTCGAAGCTGAAGCTCTGTACGATGTTAGTGCCCATCATTACGGTTGAAAGCAGGCGAGAATCGTTGGTAATCGTTTTGCCGCGCAAGTCGACGTTACGCAGCATTTTGCCGCTGCCATCTAGGTTGCGGAAAAACAGTTCTTCACCTGGGAAGCCCAGTGTTGTGCCCATGTAACCAGAGATGAAGCCGTTTGGCTGCAGTGAAATTTCCATTAATACCGAGTAAGGCATCAAGGTCTGGTGGCTGTTTTCATCAAAGTACCATGCGTTTTCTGGCACTTCGTATTCTGCAATACACGATGAAGGCTTCTTGAAGTCGCCACGCTTACCGTCGATCTCAACGACACGAGTGGTTAGCTGTAGGTCGCCACACGGAGTACGTGGTGGAATCATGCCACGGTAGATAGAGAAATCAGGACCGAAACATTTTTCGATATCGCCAGTCGCGAATTCGAACATATGGTAAGGCGTGAACGGAACTGTATCGGGTGTGCGATTTGGGTAATCAGGAGTTACCGGAGCTTCAACGTGTTGAAGAGGAACCACGCCTTTGTTTGGCGCCGTTTCTAGGTCTTCAATTTGAGCCATCAATGGCGCATTTGCTGAAGCTTGTTGGTTCACTGCTGGCGTATGGCCCAAGTTTTCGATAACAGGGGTCGCGACAGCTGTTTCTAAAGAAGGCAGGTAACGAGTACATTCGTCGTCTTCTTTGATCATCACACCCAAGTTTTGGAAATCAACAATCACTTTGCCGTTGAGCAAAATATCGATGTTAGCTTTCGCGTATGGGCGAGGGCTTAGACCAATCTCAGTCACTTCCATGCGGTAAGTCAGTTCTGCCGATTGTGGTAGAACTTGACCACGGCAACGTACTTGTTGAGGGGCATTTTCAAGCGGTTGGAAACGGCCATTTTGAACAAGCGTGTGCATGCCAAGGTGCATCATGAAGAATTGCAGTAGTTGACCACAACCTTCTGCCATCAAAGATCCAGCCATTACTGAGTCATCTTTGAAGTGACAAGGGAAGTACCAGTGCTCAGGCTCTAGCTGTTTGTGACCTTCAATCAGACCAAGTCCCCATGTGCCACCTTGTGGTTCAACACGGCTAACCTTTTCGATCATCATGAACTTCTCTGAGCTGAAGCACAAAGAAGGCTGGTGGCTATTGGATTGGTGAGTTGGGCCAAAACACTCTGCGATGTTTGCAGTCAGTAGGTGGCGCAGCTCTTGGTGGTCAAACTGAGTTTTAGGGCAGTGCAGCATAGGGTCGAAGCGTTGCTTAGTTGCCAGCTTACGCGCCTTGATTTCATCTTCAGTGTGAATCACACCCTTGCCGTCTGCTAGCTCTTCATCAGTGAAGAAGCCCGCACAACCGTTGTCCATTTTCAGGATCATCTTGTCGCCAACGAAACACTCGTACGAGAAGAAGAACAGCAACGTATCGCCATTGCGAGCAAAGTTGTTGATTGAGATATCGTAACGCAGCGTATCGCCACCACGAGGCAAGTCGCCAAGGAAGGTCAGCGTACAATCAAGCAGGCGATAAACACGCTCGCCTTTGTTTTCAAAATCAATGCCTAAGTAGCTGATCAGCATTAGGTCACACTGACCAGATTCTACCGCAACAGCCCAAGGGATCTGGCCATCAACAAGATACGGCGCATCAACAGGAATGTCGTATTCGGTAGTCATTGTGCTTGGCTTGTACTCGTTGACGGTCGCGTTGAGCTTGGTTACACGAGATACCAATAGGTAGTCGGTAGTTGGCAAGCGAACGCGGCGCGAGTAGCTATCGATGATCGCGTAATCAGGGCCAAATACGTTGGCGATGTCGCCTTCAGCGTATTCAACCAGATCATCATAATCCCAGATACATGGCTTACGGATAGGTTTTACTGGTGTTGACTGAACCTGAGCTGGTTGAGCTTGAACAGGCTGAACTGATGTTTGTTGACCATTCGTTTGTTGAGAAATGGCATTGTTCTCTAAACCAGACGTAACGGCGTTTAGCTGTGCTTTTAATAGTGCATCAGCCATCTGCATGCCTTGGGCACGAGTGTGCAAGAATGCTTTGTGCACTTGCTGCGCTGCTTGCTGGTTTTGAGCAAAAGCTTGGTTGTGTGGTGTTACAGACGGCTGTGATGCTGCATCCGTATTAGCGTTGATGTTTGATACGCCATTTTTAGCGGATAGGACATGAGTCATATTGCTGTGGTTACCTGTTAGCTGACTGTGGCGAGTTGGCGCCAGAGTAGGGGATACTGATGTAGGAGTTTCGATTGCTGGCTCTACCGCGTTCTGCGCTAATGCTTTCTTCTCTAACTCTTTTTGCACAAGAGCTGCTTGAATGCTTGCTGTCGTTGGAACCGACGCCACAGTTGCTGCTTGTTTACCAGAAGCTTTCTGCTTAATTGCAGCCAAGTTAGTCACTGGAGTCTGGGCAATATGTTGATAGATATCGCGACCACCGAGAGTCACTTGCTTAACCAATTGACGTTTAGCATCACTCGCCAGTTCACTGCTTAAACGAACCGATAGTGATTGAGATTCAACACTCGACTGGCTTATTAGCAGCTGTGAACATTGTCCTTCGCTGATGTTGGCAACAATCGCGTTCTTAGAGCTGACATTTGGATTCAGAGACTCAAGGTTCAGGTTGAGCAGACCGTGTAGCAGGCTTGCCATGCCAGAAGCTGCGGAGCAGTGCCCAACACGTAGACTCGCTTGAGTCGTCCTTGTGCTCGCTAAACTTAGAGACGAAGACTGATATGACGAAGACTGATGTAATGAAGATTCAGGTGCATGGTTAAGCTCAAGCAGAGAAACATCGTTCGAGCTCATACCGACTTGAGTCAATAACTCATCAGCCACGGCGTTGTTATTCTCGCTTGAACCAAAGGCCAATGCGTTGATGCTGCCGTAAGCAGTGTCTTGGTTGCGCGCTACTCGGCTTTCTTCAACAAGAACAATTGCACCTGCGCCTTCGCCCACATTCCAACTACCGTCTTGCGGTTGTCCGAATTTTGGAGCAAGTGACACTGGGCTGACGCTGTTCTTCAGAATCACATGTTCTGCACTGCCACTAAGGTCAACGGCTGCAATCACGACTGCGTCCATTGATTCTTGCGACATTAGGTTTTGCGCGACATCGATACAACGAGCAACCGACTGTTCAGCGGCTGAAATCGTAAAGGCAGGGCCGTTAAAGTCCCACAGTGAAGAGATACGCGAAGCCATGATGTTACCAATGAAACTGGTGTATTGGTTCAGCTTGGCTGCGTCCATCACACTGTCCATCGCGATGGTTTCTAGCGATTGGTATTCATCTTGTGTTAGCTCAATCCCCATGTTGGTAAAGCTGTCAGCCAATTGGCTATGCAGGTTTACGCGTCCACGGAATTGGTGCATTTCAAGCTCTGTTTCCATCGCTACCAGTACTGCAACCTTTTGGCCTGCCACGAGCTTGGCGTCTTTGATGGCTTCGTCTGCAACTTTCATCAGTAGCAACTGCTGAGAGATCAAACGGTCATCTTCATTCGGCGGCACTTTGAAGCGTAGGAAATCGAGATCGAATTGATCGATGTACGCTCCGTTTGGAATACCATGTAAACCAAACTGATTCAGTAGTTCTAGATGTTGGTCTAAGCCTTTCCAGCGTTTCTTAGGCAAAGCAATGAAAGCATCGTTGTTGGTCTCAATCGCAGTGCTTAGCGTCTTGATACTTTGCAGAGAACCGAAGTGAGACGCGAGACCAGTAATGCTTAAATTAGACGGCTGTAGGCTTGGAGACGCTGACTCTAGAGTCTGGTTTACATGACTGGTGTCTGAATACGCTTCAAGCAGTAAGTGAGCATTACAACCACCGAAACCAAATACAGAAACACCCGCGCAGCGCTCTGAGTTGCCCGCTTTACTTGGCCAAGGTTGAACCTGCGTTGGCAGCGTCTGTGAACCAAATAAACCTTCTGGCGAAGACAGTGGCTTGTCCAAATTAATACTTGGCGGAAGTACACCTTCTTTCATCGCAAAGATCATCTTCATGATCCCTGGCATCCCTGCCGCAGTCAGCAAGTGACCGAGGTTAGACTTCGCAGAGCCAATCAATGGCGGGTTAGAACCATTCAATTTGTCAGCAAAGAAACGCTCCATTGAGGTTAACTCAACCTTGTCACCTAATGGTGTGCCGGTTGCGTGACACTCAATCACTTCGATGCTGTCTGGTGTTAGGTTTGATACCTCGTAAGCGCGTTCAAAGGCTTGTACTTGTCCTTTGCTATTTGGGCTTAATACGAACTGGCCTCGGCCATCGTTCGATAAACCAATACCGCTGACGACTGCGTAGATGTTGTCGCCATCACGCTCTGCATCAGCTAAGCGTTTTAGGACTAAAACACCCGCACCTTCGCCAGCAAACAAGCCTTTACTGTTGCTATCAAACGGAACCGAAACACCGTGGTCTGGGTAAGCGTGGAAGATGGAGAAACCCATGTTGATGAAGAATGGGTCAGCACCTGATACCGCGCCTGCCAACATCATGTCGGCTTTGCCTGTGTTCAAGTAATCACACGCTAACTTCAATGAATACACTGAGCTTGCACATGCCGCATCTAGGCTAAGTTGTACGTTGCCTAAACCTAGCGCATCAGCCACTAACTTAGAGGCGTTGTGTGCTGCCGCACCGTTGATCGGGTTGAGGTCTTGCGCGGTTTCATTGGTTGGTAGCAGTGAAAACTGGTCATTAGCCAATTTAGCTTGTAGTGCTTTCTCGACCACCGAGTGATACATCGGCAGAAACAAGTCGTTTGAACGTGTTGTTGGGAACGAAAGGGCACCCATGATCACGCCTGTGCGCTCTAAAACATCGGCATTTAAATCAATGCCAGCGTCGACTAACGCCTTACGACTGGTATCCAAAGCCCATAGGAAACTCTGGTCAACACCGTTGAACGATTCTGCTGTTAAGCGGTAGCCATTGCTATCGAAATTGAAGTTTTCGATGTAGCCGCCTTTGTCACAGTAAAAGCGGTCTGATTCACCTTGAACGCCCTGATAGCTTTCAGGTTTAGCACCTAACTTTTCAGCGCTTAATGTGGTGCGAGAATCTTTTTTATCTAACAAGTTTTGCCAAAAGTCTTTTGGCGTATCCGCTTCTGGGTATTGGTTAGCAATACCAACAATCGCGATCTTATTGCACTTCACTTGCTGCTTATTCTTAGCTTGAGCCTGAGCTTGATCTTGAGATGGCTTCGATTGAGAACTCATACTAGCTCTCCTTGATGATTCACTGCGCTGCCTTGAGATACACCACTTAATTGCTTAGCGGCGGTGACCTGTTGTTCTAGCCCTTGAATAATTGGCTCGACAGACAATGGAATTTGATGAGTAATGAGCTGACCAATGCACTTGATGAGCGTGACAATATCGTCACCACCTTTGGCATTGGAAGCGATTGTGCAGCATTGGTCGGCTACGTTGTCGCTACGATTGATCTTGTCGATCAATGTGCTAGTTTGACGATCGGCACCGACTTCTACAAACAGGCGAGCACCTTGTTGACGTGCACTCTGGATCAACGCGGTGAAATCCAGCGTTGAACAGAAAGTGTCGGCAATCGAAAGGGCGATGCTGTCGCTGTCGATATTGATTGGTGCGCCAGTCGGTAGACCTGCTGCGCTGATAAAGCGGATATGCTTTGGCAACTCGTCGAACAGTGGTTGCGTGTAAAACTCTTGCACTTGGCTATGCTGGCTCAACGCTGGCGTGGTGTGCATTGCAGTAACACGGTTAGCGGCAATGCCACGTTTACCCAGTTTCTTGAGCAATGCACGACATGAGCTTTCACAACCTGCTAGCACGCAAGTATCACCTTGGATGATAGCGAGATAAGCACGCGGAAACTCTGGTAACAGAGCCTCAATCGCTTGCGCATCACTGCGAACCACAAAGCTGTTCCATTGGATGCTTTCGTCGTCGTTCAGCTGCCAATCTTGACGCACTGCGGTGAGTTCACCAGAAATAGCCGTCGTGAAAATAGGGCTAGTTTGAGTCATCTCAATCAGCGCATGTGGGTTTTTCCAAACATTTAAGCTCGCCCACATGGAGGCTTCACCCTTGGAGTAACCCAAAGCGAAATCTGGCTGTACTTTGAATTCATCACATAGCAGTTGTTTTAACAGATAACTACTGCCGACACCGGCAATTGCCAGTTCACTGAGCGACATTTCTTGCGCGTCGTCAGCGTAGGTTTTTTCAGCCTGTAGCATCTCTTTCAAGTTACCTTCGCGTTCTAAGCGAGCAAATAACTGTGGGAAATGGTGGTGAAATTCGCGCAACATACCGGGATAAACCGTGCCAACACCAGGGTAAACAAATGTAACGCCACCTTTGCTTTGAGGCTTCGGTGAGAAACAACTGCCCGCTGGCGTTTTGTATTGGCTATTGTCAGCCATTACTTTTGGCAACGCATTTTCTAGCGCAGTGATCTCTTGTATTACAGCCTCAATTGAAGCCGCTTGAATCACGATGTTCGCACCAACGCCAGCATTGTGCTGAACGCTTTGGAAGTGGCTTAGGTTTGAATGCATCAAGTTGGCGATAGCAAGTTCGCTGTCCGCAGAATCGCTAATGCATTTAAGCTCTTCTCTTAACGAGGTTAACTTAGAAACCAATTCAGCTTGTTCGTTGCCTGAAACCACAAACATCAAACGCTCGCTAGATAGCAATGGTTTTGGTTCTTGCAAACCGGTCGCTTGAGTCAATATCAGGCTGGTGGATTTCTGGTTTTCTTCGCTGAAAGTTAACGCAGCAACACGTGCTTTGTTCGGCTCAGTGAACCAGTAATTGCTCGGTAATGAATAGCTCGGCAATGAACGGCTCGATATCGCATTAACCATATTCAACAACTCATCAAACTGCTGCGAAGCAGAAAGTGCAGAATATTGTTGTTGATGGCTTAAGTCTGAAGCGGGGCGGCGTGACATCTCTAGAGCAAGCTGAACGCTATCTCCATTATCTAGATCGAGAGCTTCGACAAAGCCCGCTAAATTCGCGTGTGGGTGAATCTTATTCTGAGCAGCGATCAGCGCACTCAACATCAACAATGATGGTGAGTGAGAATCCAAACAAAGCTTAACCATACTGCCTTGATTGACTGCCTCAATCGCTTGAGTAAGTGCTTGATTAAAATTGCCATCAACCACAACAGTTATTATGTCTGGGAACGAGGGGAATAAGTCGGCAGAAAGCTCAGCCGCATTTGCTGGCTGAGCTAAAAGAGCGATGCGTAATGGCATCGCTTTATTAGAAGGAACAGTCACTATGACAATTGCTCCTTTTCTGGGTTCTTAGTCGCTTCTTTCTTTGATACGGCTGAGCCAGATTTCGGCAAAAATGCGTCGTTTAAGCTCTTGCTGATGGTGACTTTTGCACCTTTCATTACCGCACTTAAACGACCATCTTGGTGGTAAAGCGAGATATCAGCTTGCAGAGAACGAGCCGTGCTTTTTATTACACTGAGCTCTAGCCAACCTTGGTCACCATTGTGCATCGGTGCGTAGCAAACAAACTCACCGATTGCAGACGGTAGGCTTGCCGCGCCGTATTTCAATCGAGCCCATACCAGCATTGCTTGTAACAGATAATCTTCAGCAAATGGTTGGCTATCGCCAAAGCCTTGCTTAGGAATAAATGATCCGCAGTCGCTGTTTTCAATGTGAGGCAACTGGCATTGAGCCAATAAGCCTAAGTCGTCAAAGCGTTCGACTGAGGTAATACCTTGCAATCTTGGTCCATGAAACAGAGTGCCGTCACTGTATAGAGCTTGTGCCGTTGTTACAGGTGCTGAAGTGTTGGCCTCAAAGCGTTTTACTGACGCTTGTTGAACATCTTCAGAGACTTGCACAGAGGCCACTTGCAACTGAGCTTGATACTGTGGTCGCCCTTGGCAACTGATCACCGCTTTTAGCTGATCTTTTGATTTAGCGTCAGAAGCAAGAACCAGTTTCAGCTCTTGCACTTCATCGGTATCAAAAATCACACCCTTAAGCAGTTTGTAGTTGTGAACGCTAACGTTCACCCCTAACAGTTGCTCTGCCACTTCACGCATCCATTGGATGGCACACACTGTCGGTAACACAGGGTTACCGGCAATGCAGTGATCTTGAATGAAAGGCAATACCTTTGGATCAAGATGACGTGTCACAGTGATGCTTGTATTCAGCGGACTCTTTGCAAGATGCACAGACTCCGCATTAAGCTTTTTTACAGCAGCTTCCTTGTTGTCAGAACCTTGCATGCTCGTACCAACCAGCAGTTGAATGCCAGTTTCGTTCAGTAGTTGAGAACTAAATAGCTCTGCACCCGCCTGAAGAGGAATCACGTAAACACCGCGCTCTGTGAACATACGTTTCAGTGCTGCGTTGACCATGCCACCGTCCCACGGTCCCCAGTTGAAGCTCATCACTTTCGCTTGAGGGTTACGAACAGATAGTTGTAGAGCCGCTTTGTTTAGGATCTCGTTAGACATCGAGTAATCACTTTGACCTGTGTTTCCGTAGAAACCCGCCGCCGAAGAGAACATCGCAATCAGTTTTAGCTTGCTGCTATCAAGACCACCAAGAACCGCTTCTAGTCCGCCCACTTTCGTGCCGTAAACCATGTTCAGTTCATCAAGTGTTTTGTCTTGAATGTGTTTGTCAGCCAGTACACCAGCGCCGTGGATAAGACCTGTGATGCCTTCGAAATTCGCCAGCGTTTTCGCTACTGACTCATGGTTCGATACATCTAGGCTTAGGTATTCAGCGCTCGCGCCAATCTCGTTGAAAGCGGCAAGTGCTGCGTTGATTTCAAGGCTGCTCAATACAGGTTTTAGCAAGGTATCAACTTTCTTAGGCGTTGGTTTGTCACCTGTTGCTTGTAGGTGAGCGATAGCCGCTGGTTTTAGCTCTTTCTCTTGCTTGCCCTGTGCCCACTGAGGTAGCTCAGCTGAAGTAATATGCTTACTACGACCTGCAAGAATGAAGTGAGACTTACATTGCTTAGCAAGCGTCAGTGCACATTCAAACGTCACGCCTTTAGCGCCACCCGTCACCAGAACTTTGTCGCTCTTGGTGAGCTGAGCGCCTGCGTTTTTGGTTTGTGCTGCACCTGGTGTTGCCGCAATCAATGTTGCACGACCAGATTCACCGTTTTCCGCATGGCTAAGGCCGATTTCAACCGTGTTGGTATCGATATCGAACAGTTCACCTGTGATAGCTTCAGCTAGGTGACGAGCATCAATAGAAGCGTCAGCATCCAATGCACGGCAGAACACGTTTGACCATTCATGGCTTAGTGTCTTAGTGAGACCAGACAATGCGGCTTGGTTAAGTTCTGCATTCGCTAGTTGCTTAGCATCCAGGTAACCAAAGCCACCATCGATACGGCTTAGTGTGAAGAACACGCTGCGACCAGAAATCGCATTCAGTTGGCCATTTAGGTGCTTGGCGAATAAGAACGCTGTCGTCAGTGAAGCTCTTGAGTCTACATTCAAGTTAACCGCTTGCTCGTTGCTTTGTTTTGCATCAACGATAGTTTGTAGGTGAATGAAGCCAGCAATCACTTTGTTCGACGTTTTAAGGTCTGCTTCGATGTCTTTAATAACCGCAGTCACACCAGCATCATCAACGCTGTTGAGTGTGTAGCTTGCGATTTCACTGTTTAAAGGTGACGCGGCAGAAAGAGCACTGCGCACTACAGCAACTTGAATGCCGTTAGCGGTCAACTTTTCTGCTAGAACACCAGCGTTGTGACCATCATCTGTGATCACGACACAAGCGTCTTTTGAGAAACAATCGACGAGTTTATCTGCCGCTGGTAGCTTTTTTAGCGCCACCTCATTGTGTGGAGGAAGTTCCGCTGTCGCTGTTTCTGCGATAGGCGTTACTGATTCAGCTTTTGGAGTCGCTACGGGTGCAGCAGCGGATAGCTTGCTTTGCATGTAAGTAACGATTTCACCAAGCGTACGACACTCAGCTAGGTCTTCAGGGTTTAGCTCTGGCAGCGTTGGTAGCTGGTCTTGAACTGTACCCAAGATCTCAACGCGTTTGATTGAGTCGATACCAAGGTCTGCTTCCATGTCCATCGCTAGGTCGAGCATTTCTGCTGGGTAGCCTGTTTTGTCGGCAACCACTTCCATCATTGTTGATTGAACGTGAGCAGGGTTTAGGTCGTTGCTCGCGCTTTCTGCAGCAGGAATTACTGTCGCTGCTTCCGAACTAGGAGCTAACTTGCTGTTCATGTAGTCAACGATTTCACCCAGAGTACGACACTCAGCCAAATCTTCAGGGTTCAGCTCTGGCAATGTTGGTAGCTGGTCTTGAACTGTTCCAAGGATCTCAACACGTTTGATTGAGTCGATGCCAAGGTCTGCTTCCATGTCCATTGCTAGGTCGAGCATTTCTGTTGGGTAGCCTGTTTTATCAGCCACTACGCTCAGCATTGTGCTTTGAACTTGTTGTGCGTTTAAACCGTTTGATACTGCTTGCGCTG
Source organism: Vibrio sp. R78045 (assembly GCF_042466085.1). Classification (NCBI taxonomy): domain Bacteria; kingdom Pseudomonadati; phylum Pseudomonadota; class Gammaproteobacteria; order Vibrionales; family Vibrionaceae; genus Vibrio; species Vibrio sp. R78045. Next base: position 866,591 of record NZ_JAXHBS010000018.1, on the reverse strand, counting down.
GTGCAGATGCTTGAGCCGCTACTGGAGCAGAAGCTGGAAGCTTACTGTTCATGTAGGCTACGATTTCGCCTAGAGTGCGACACTCAGCGAGATCTTCAGGGTTCAGTTCTGGAAGAGTCGGTAACTCGTCTTGAACCGTACCAAGAATCTCAACACGCTTGATTGAGTCGATACCAAGGTCAGCTTCCATATCCATTGCTAGGTCTAGCATTTCAGTCGGGTAGCCCGTCTTCTCTGCCACTACTTCTAACATGGTTTTTTGAACGACAGCCGCATCTAGACCATTGCTAGCTGTTGCCGGAGCAACTACTGGTGCTTGTGAAGAGACTGGAGCAGAAGCCGGAAGCTTGCTGTTCATGTAAGCAACGATTTCGCCAAGAGTACGACACTCAGCTAAGTCTTCAGGGTTTAGCTCTGGAAGAGTAGGCAGTTCATCTTGAACCGTACCAAGAATCTCAACACGCTTGATTGAATCGATACCAAGGTCTGCTTCCATATCCATTTCTAGATCAAGCATTTCCGTTGGGTAACCTGTCTTCTCAGCAACCACTTCTAGCATGGTTTGTTGAACGATTTTTGCATCAAGACCGTTAGCGGCTTGAACAGGAGCGGCTGCGCTTGACTGTGCTGCAACAGGCGCTGATGTTGGCATCTTGCTGTTCATGTAAGTAACGATTTCGCCAAGAGTACGACACTCAGCTAAATCTTCAGGGTTCAGCTCAGGTAGGTTTGGCATTTCGTCTTGAACGGTACCAAGGATCTCTACGCGCTTGATTGAGTCGATACCAAGGTCTGCTTCCATGTCCATTTCTAGATCAAGCATCTCCGTTGGGTAACCCGTTTTCTCGGCGACCACTTCTAGCATCACTTTTTCAGCATCTGCTGATTGTACTGCTACTGGTGCAGCCACAGGAGCTGCCGCTTGAGCGGCTACTTGCGGTGCAGGAACGGCTTTCTGGACCGGAGCTTGCTGAGCTGTTGTATTTTGAACTGGTGCTGCTTGAACAGACTGAGCTTGTACAGGAGTCGCTTGTACTTGAACTACAGGCTGTTGAACGATAGCTGCTGAAGTAGTTGGAGTAGCTGGAGCTTGAATCGCTGGCTGAGCATTTACTGGCGCAACGAAGGTTGGTTGTGCCGTTTGCACTGAACCTTGCGTCAGCATATTAAGTGCAGAACTGTTGCTGTGCGCTTGCATCTCTAGGTAATGAGCGTGCGCTTTTAGCGTTTCAGCTTGGTGCTGGTGGAACATCTCCATAGAACGCTGTAGGTTCTCAGGAATTGCTACGCCTGCTGTTGCCATTTTCGCTTGCTCAGACATTAGGGTGTTGAACGTGTCACCGTATTGCTGAGGAATCGCCAAGAATTGCTGATGTACTTCTGCTGCTTGTTGTTGAGCATTGAAGAACGATTGCAGTGAAGATTCATCAACTGTTACTTGAGCTGCTGGCTGAATAGTCGCTGGTGCAGGTTGCGCCACTTGAGGCTTCTGAGCTGCTGTTACTACTTGTGCACTTGGTGCTGGAGCTGCTGACTGTTGTACATTTGAAGCTTGAGGAGCAGCCACAGGTACTTCAACGATTTCTGTTTTAATCACTTCTTTTTCCACGATTTTCTCGACTTCAACTTTCACTTCAACAATCTCAGTCTTTTCGGTGACGTTGCCCAAAGCCAATGATTGATCCATTTTCTTACGAGTAGCAGGGCTGATGTAGTTGGTTGCATTCAGCTTGATGTTCATTGGTGATGCCTTTGCAGGTTCAGCAATGTCAGCTTGGTAAGGGTCAATGTTGTCTAATGAAACACCTGCTACGCACAGTTGAACCGCAGCTAAGCGAAGCTGTTGGTCACTGTCGCCTTTAGGGTTTGGGTTGATGCTGATTGCGTAAAGCTCTTCGTTCTTATCAGCCAATGTTTTCTCAACCAGCTTTTGAAGAATGTTTTTCGGACCGAACTCAACGAATACGCGCGCGCCTGCTTCATACATCGCTTCAATTTGCTCGCTGAAACGAACCGATTGCAACATGTGCTGTTTGAATGCTTTCTTAATCGCTTTAGCGTCTTTGCTGTGCAGTTTGCCTGTTGCGTTTGAGTAAAGCGGCAGCGTTGGAGCGCTGAATGAAGCTTTATCAATTGCAGCAGCAAATGGTTTCTGAGCGTGAGCAACAAGCGGTGTGTGGAAAGCACCAGACACTGGCAGAGCAATCGCTTTGAAGCCTTGTTCAGTTAGCGCTTGTGCTGCTTGTTGAACCGTCGCAGTTGGACCTGCAATAACCAGTTGAGTCGGAGCGTTGTAGTTGGCAATACTCACGCCTTCAAATTGGCTGATGCAGCTTTCAACGGCTGGAAGCTTGTCTGCGTCTAAGATGACCGCAAACATAGTACCGCTGTCGCCTTGTTCAGTTGTCGCAGCCATTGCATCGCCACGAGCGAAAGCTAGCTGGTAGTAATCGTCTTGCGAGATAACACCCGATGCACATAATGCGCTTAGCTCACCAAAGCTATGACCTGCCACCATGTCGGCTTTGAAGCCAGCTTGAGTCATGATGTCGAACTGACCCATGGACACAGTACCAATCGCACTTTGCGCATTGGCCGTGTTGGTTAACACCGCTTCTTGAGCTTTGGTTGCTTCTGGTGTGAAGGTTGGAATTGGGAACAGAATTTGCGATAGAGCCGTTTTTTTGTGCTGACCAAATACTTGATCCGCTTGAGCAAGCTGTTGGCGCATCTCAGGGTAGTGACAAGCAAGCTCGCGACCCATGTTCAGGTATTGCGAACCTTGACCTGAAAATAACGCTGCCACTTTACCAGCACCGTTTTCAGCAATCAGTGCCGACTCACGGTAGCTAGTGCCGTTTGGCATTTGCCAATGTGCTTTGGTTTGGCTCTCAAGCATAGAAATCGCTTGAGTCAGTTGCGCTTGAAGGTCTGCTTGGTCAGTGACAACTAAACCAAGGCGAGCGTGCTTAGCGTCTACTTCGCGTAGAGCGTACTGCTCAGCAAGCGCTTCTAGCTTGAACGCGGCATCTGCAGCTTGAGTTGAAACCTGCTTGAGCTCATTGATCAGTGCTTGACGAGATTCCGCGCTGAATAGCAGAGTTTGCGGTACTTGGCGTTGACGGTATTTGTCACCGCGAGCGTGTTCTGGCGTGTACTCTTCCAACACCACATGGAAGTTCGTGCCACCAAATCCAAACGAGCTGATGCCTGCACGGCGTGGTGTGCCATCAACACGTTGCATCCAAGGACGCGTTTGTGTGTTTAGGTAGAACGGTGAGTTCTCGATATCCAACTTAGGATTCGGAGCCGATACGTTGATCGTTGGCGGCAGTACTTTGTGGTGCAGTGCTAATGCAGCTTTGATTAAACCTGCAGTACCCGCGGTTGATTTAGTGTGACCAATTTGAGATTTCACAGAGCCTAACGCAATGTGTTGCTTCTCTTCATTGTTCTCACTGAATACCGAGTTTAAGCCACCAAATTCAGCCACATCGCCTGCTGCTGTACCTGTGCCGTGCGCTTCTAAAAGACCAAGTGTGTGTGGTGCGAAACCAGCATCATCGTAAGCACGTTTCAGAGCTTTTGCTTGTCCTTCAGGGCGAGGCGCGTAAATACTTTTGAACTTGCCGTCTGAAGAAGAACCGACACCTTTGATTACGGAATAGATTCTGTCGCCATCGCGCTCTGCATCTTCAAGGCGCTTAAGAGCAACCATGCCAATACCTTCACCAATCATCATGCCTTTTGAGTCGATGTCGAAAGGTTGAATGGTTTCATTGGTGGTAAACGCAGGTGTTTTAGAGAAGCTCATGTACATGGTTGGCGAGTTATCAGTACACACACCACCTGTGATCATCATTTCACTGCGGCCTTCAACCAGCTCACTTAGAGCCATACGCATTGCGGCTAGAGAACCTGCACACGCAGCATCTACCACACAGTTGATGCCACCAAGGTCAAAGCGGTTAGCAATACGACCAGAAATTACGTTACCCAATGAGCCAGGGAATGAGTTCTCTTCCCAGTGGATATATTGGTCTTGGAACTTTTTGATCAGCATTTCGCTGTCTTCGTCGTTGATGCCACTGCTCTTGAAGACTTTTTTCAAAACAGGGTATTGAAGACGAGCATTCAGGCTTTGAGCGATCTTCTGACCACCACCAACACCCAGCGTAATACCGATCTTATCACGATCGTAGCCTTCAGGTAGCTTGGCATCTTCAAGTACTTCTTTTGCAACGATCAAAGAAAGTAGCTGCGAAGTGTCGGTCAGTTCTAGGATATTTGGCGGAAGGCCGAACTCCATTGGGTTGAAGTCTACTTCTGGGATGAAACCACCGCGCTTACAGTAAGACTTGTCTGGCGTAGTACGATCTGAATCGTAGTAATCTTCTGGACGCCAGTGCGTATCTGGTACTTCAGTAATCGCATCGATCTTTTCGCTGATAAGATCCCAAAATTTATTCAGGTAGCGAGAGTTTGCAAACATGCTCGCCATACCAACGATAGCGACAGGCATATCTTTAAGGCGTTTATTCAGTCGAGAATCGTCGACTGGTTCCGGTGTATTTGTCTCGGGTTGGCTCATTATGAGTCTCCACTAGAAATCACAGAAAGTGATGTCGTGTTTTGAGGCTGCGCTTTTAAAGCTATAGAAAGAAAATCTGAAACAGACTTAGGGAAGCGCAGCTGAAAATTCAGGTTGCTGAGTGGCGGCAACCAGATAGAAATTAGTTTTTCGAAGTGCGTTGACTTACGAGAGTAGGGGAGGTGTTTCATGTGCGAAGAGAGCATTCGAATGTGAGGGTCATGTCCATTAAAATCCTGTCCAAAGTACTGCTTTTGTGCAAAGCAGGTATCCGCAAAAAAAACGTGTGAATTTGTTTAATGGTTGAGCAGGCTACCCGAGGTGAGTAGTTGATACAATGCTCCCAGCGGCCACTATGATCTGTTCAGACCAGATGAATCGAATGTGTTTTTGATTTTTGTATTTTTATTGTATTTAACTTATTGATATTTAATGGGTATGAATTGTTTTTTAGTGTTTATACTCTATTTTTTGGCCTAGTGAGATCTATGTCAGGTTTTTGTAAGTAAGGTTTAATAGATGACTGTTTAACAAGGCTGAGTGTGATCTATGTTTTAATTTGTTATTATTTTAAAATCAAGTTCCAAGCTCTCATATGAAGGATGTTTCCTTCCCGATTTCTCTATGTTTATAGCAAATCATAGGTGAGTTAAATTTGTTCGTTTTGATGTTTTTTTGATAGCTTGATGAGAGTGATTTTAATAAATGAGTGCTAGAGATATGGGAATACCGATTGTGGATTTGTGGCTTTGCTCCCTGAGTGATTTACATGATGATATCGATAGCGTGTCGTACTTAAAACAGAGGCTCACGATGGATGAGATAGCCAAAGTTGATCGCTATCGAATGCCCTCATCTCAGGTTCAAGCTTTGTACGTTCGTAACTATCTAAGAAAGGTGTTGTCTTGCTATTCTGATTTGAGGCCAGAAGAGTGGCGGTTTGAATATGGCGAGAAAGGAAAGCCAAGTTTAGTCGCCGAACAGCAACTCAAGACGGGGTTAAATTTCAATATTAGTCATAGCAAAGAACATTTGTTGATTGCAGTTTGCCAGATAGAAGGGAAGCAAGTTCAATTGGGTGTTGATATTGAACACGCAAGAAGTTCGACCAATATCGACTCGATCATGAAGCACTACTTTTCAGATAAAGAATTGGCGGATTTACTTGAGCTCAGCAAAGAAGAACAGAGAGAGCGTTTTTTCGATCTGTGGGCGTTGAAAGAGTCGTACATCAAAGCTACGGGTCATGGGTTAGCCACATCGTTGCGAAGCTTTTCGTTCGAATTCTTCAATCTGACGGAGCAAACATTTCCAATTCACGCTTCGGATTTTCAACCAAACTTGCAAGATGAAATTAGATTGTATCGCGAAATTAGGCTACATAATGGAATCAGGTTGGATTTGGATTCTGCTGAACAAAGCGATGTTTCTACAAGTTGGCAATGTTGCCTAGGGCGATTAGATGACCAGTACCGTTTTGCCGTGACCCTTGGTGGAAATTTGCTACCCATGCAGATAGAGATGAGAACCTTTTCGTTGTCTCATCTCTTTTAAGTTAGTTTGGTGAGACGAAGTTAGCTCGTTTCGCCAAGCATCGCTTTTAATACTTCGGCAGGTACGGGCTGCAGTTGCTTGTCTTTATCTAGGCAAACCATTTCGATATCACCAATCACCGCAGGCTTAGTTGCATCTTTGCGCCACACTTCTTGTCGCCATAGCGTTTTGTATTTTCCATCGAGTTCAAAAGAGGTTCGGATGTCGCAGATCTCAGCGAACTCAACTCCATCTTGAAAAGTCATGTTGGCTTTATAGACCGCAAAACCTAATCCTTGCTCATTCCACAATTCTGCCAGTTTATCGCTACCCAAGACATGTTCGCGCGCACGCTCGAAGTATTTAAGAAAGTTCGGGTGATAAACCACACCTGAGTGATCGGTATCTTCATAGTAAATTTGTACTGGGTGATGGTAGATCTGACTCATTGGTATCAACTCTTGTTAAGTAGTGGAGTGGTAAATCTGGCTAAGTTGTGCAGCACTCTACAGGATAGGTTGAAATTACTTCAAGGCATCATCGGCAATGTGGCTCTTGGTCAGACCTCATTCGGCTGTATCCATTAGTGATACGTTGGTCAACTCCCACCCATTTACAAATATTCTATGTGTCATTTCCCACCCATTAAATTTTGCAAACAACTGGCGACTGATGTTGGCAACTATGATGAAGCCTTGTAGTTAAAGGGTTGTTAATGTTTTGTATCAACGTGGCGCGCTAATTGCCTTAGTGAAAGCACGCAGTTCCCATTGAAGGGCTGCTTTGTTTACTAAGGAGAATAATAATGTTTAAGCCTCTTACCCTACTGTCTGTATCTGCTCTGGCGCTCACCAGTTTTAATGCTGCTGCAAACTGTGACCCTGGTGAAATCGTGATTAAATTCAGTCATGTAACCAATACCGATAAGCACCCGAAAGGCATCGCCGCTTCTTTACTGGAAGAGCGAGTAAACACGGAAATGAATGGCAAAGCTTGTATGCAAGTTTTCCCTAACTCAACACTTTACGATGATAATAAGGTACTGGAAGCCCTGTTAAATGGTGATGTTCAAATGGCGGCGCCATCGCTGTCTAAATTTGAGAAGTTCACTAAGAAATACCGCATTTTTGACCTTCCTTTTTTATTTGAAGACGTAGAAGCCGTTGATCGTTTCCAAAACTCAGAATCTGGTGAAAAGCTGAAAAATGCAATGAAGCGTCGTGGCCTACAGGGTCTAGCGTTTTGGCACAATGGTATGAAACAGATGTCGGCGAACAAACCTCTTATTAGCCCTGAAGACGCGAAAGGTTTGAAATTCCGTGTTCAAGCATCAGACGTATTGGTGGCTCAGTTTGAACAACTAGGCGCTAATCCACAGAAGATGTCTTTTAAAGAAGTATACGGCGGCCTGCAAACTAAGGTTATCGATGGCCAAGAGAACACATGGTCAAACATCTACGGTAAGAAGTTCTTTGAAGTACAAGACGGCGTAACTGAAACCAATCACGGTATCTTGGATTACCTAGTTGTAACGTCAAACGACTTCTGGAAAGACCTACCTGAAGATGTACGTACACAGCTTGGTACTATCGTTCAAGAAGTATCTGAAACACGTAATGCAGAATCTTCAAAAGTTAACCTAGCGAACAAGAATAACATCATCGAAGCCGGTGGTGAGGTTCGTACACTTACGCCTGAACAGCGTGAAGCATGGGTAGCTGCACTTCAACCAGTATGGAAGAAGTTTGAAAAAGACATCGGTTCAGATCTTATCGATGCAGCGTTAGCTTCAAACCAATAACACCGCTAAGGGAGTGGCGTGCATTTCGCCACTCCTTATTAAAACAATTATAAGCGGAGTCAATTATGGAAAAGCCTCAAATGGAACAACCAAATTCTAGCGAATCAGCACTGGAAACCTCTCTTTTTTCCAAAGTCGGAAGAGTTACGGATGTGATTGAAGAGTCATTAATCGCATTTTTCCTTGGCGCAATGACGCTACTTACTTTTGCCAACGTGGTATTCAGATACGCATTCAATGGCAATATCTTGTGGGCACTAGAACTGACAGTGTTCATGTTCGCTTGGATGGTGTTAGTGGGCGCATCTTATGGCGTTAAAAAACACTTCCACATTGGCGTTGATGTCATCATTAACCTTGCCCCAGAAAAGCTACGTAAAATGTATGCGTTAATTGCCGTTACAAGCTGCCTGGCCTTTTCAATCCTACTTCTTATCGGTTCTTGGAATTATTGGTACCCGTTCGCGACCGATCGTGCATGGTATGAGACCGATGATATTCCAATGCCCGAGATGCTTCAGTTTCTTTCTGACTGGATGAATGAAGGTGAGCGATACGAGAAACTGCCACGTTTTATTCCTTACATGGCACTACCTATTGGTATGGCAATGCTGACGTTCCGATTCATCCAAATCGCTTATCAAGTGGCGACGGGCAAGCTTGACCGCATGATTGCAGGCCATGAAGCCGAAGAAGAGCTGGATGCATTGAAAGCTGATGTGTTGGCGGGTTCTGATGAAGACGCGACAGCGGTATTGGATTCGACTAAGCAAAACAAGGCGAATGAGTCGGGTACAAAATCTAACGGTAAGGAAGACTAATCATGGCAATGTTATTTCTATTTTTAATGGTAATTGCTTTCATGTTGGTCGGTGTACCAATTGCGATTTCCCTTGGTTTATCGAGCGTCATATTCTTGTTGATGCACTCTGATGCGTCACTAGCTTCGGTTGCACAAACGCTGTTTAATGCATTTGCAGGCCACTACACACTCTTAGCGATCCCTTTCTTTATCTTGGCCTCTAGTTTTATGTCTACTGGTGGTGTGGCGAAACGTATTATCCGTTTTGCTATCGCAATGGTCGGCTGGTTCCGCGGCGGTTTAGCGATGGCGTCGGTTGTGGCATGTATGATGTTCGCAGCGTTATCTGGATCGTCTCCAGCAACGGTAGTGGCAATCGGTAGTATTGTTATCGCTGGTATGATCAAAAACGGCTACACAAAAGAGTTCGCGGCAGGGGTTATCTGTAATGCGGGTACTTTGGGTATCTTGATTCCACCGTCAATCGTGATGGTAGTTTACGCTGCGGCGACGGATGTATCTGTAGGTCGTATGTTCCTCGGTGGCGTGATTCCTGGCCTGTTGGCAGGTGTGATGTTGATGATTGCTATCTACATTGCAGCACGTATTAAGAAGATTCCTGCACAGCCTTTTGTGGGCTGGGGTGAGATGTTCGCAGCAGCAAAAGACGCAAGTTGGGGTCTGCTACTGATTGTCATCATTTTGGGTGGTATCTACGGCGGTATCTTTACACCGACGGAAGCGGCGGCTGTTGCAGCGGTTTACGCGTTTTTCATTGCCAATTTTATCTACAAAGATATGGGGCCGTTTGCGGACAAGAAGAATACAAAACCTGCTTTGGTGAAAGTGTTCCAAACGTTTTTTCATAAAGACACCAAAGACACGCTCTATGATGCCGGCAAGTTGACCATCATGTTGCTGTTTATCATTGCCAATGCTCTGATTCTTAAGCATGTACTGACAGAAGAACGCATTCCTCAGATGATCACTGAGTCTATGCTTTCTGCAGGCTTAGGTCCGATCACCTTCTTGATTGTGGTGAACGTTCTACTCTTGATTGGTGGGCAGTTCATGGAGCCATCAGGCTTGCTGATCATCGTAGCACCTTTGGTATTCCCAATTGCAATTGCACTTGGCATCGACCCTATTCACCTAGGTATCATGATGGTGGTGAACATGGAGATAGGGATGATAACGCCGCCTGTGGGGCTTAATCTGTTTGTGACAGCAGGTGTCGCCAAGATGTCGATGATGAACGTGGTGAAAGCGGCATTGCCTTGGGTAGGCGTGATGTTCTTATTCCTGATTATCGTAACTTACGTACCTTGGGTATCAACATGGTTACCAAACACGTTGATGGGGCCAGAAATCATCACTAAGTAGGATGTTATGTCATTTTAAAAAGGTGAGGAGGTATTAAACCTCCTCATCAATATTCCTACCGAAGTTCAAGTAAGAGTCGCTCTGTTGATAGAGGGCTCTTTTTGCTTCTAGTTCCGGCGTGTTTAAGTCGACATGTTGATCGATATAATAAACACCGTCGATCTCCATTGTGTCGGTAATTGATGGAACTTTTGTTTTCTCACCCATAACCATTTTCCTATCAACTTTATTGCATAACATCCTGTTAGCGGTTTAAGTATAGGTGATCTTGCTCGCATATCTAATTTAGTTTTCGCTCTGTCGGTATGACTCTTTCGCAAGTTGATGTTTTTGCATCTTGTCATAGAGGGTTTTGCGCGGAAGTTGCAGCCTTTCCATGGTCTCTTTTATACTGCCGTTACACTCAATAAGTGCTTGCTTTAGAGTGCTTTTCTCAAAGTCAGAGACCAACTCAGCTAGCGATAAATGCTGGTTTGATTCAACGGTGTTGTCTGATAAATGAGAAAGCTTGCCTAAAAGTACAAAACGCTCGGCAGTATTACGTAATTCTCGTACATTTCCGGGCCAATCATGAGCTAAAAGTGCGTGCAGTTCTGTTTGTGGAAGTGCAGGGGCTGTTTTGCCATAACGAGCCGCCGCGACGAGCAAGAAATGGTGAAAGAGTGCAGGTATATCTTCTTGGCGACTTCTCAATGGCGGCAAGTCTAAAGTAACTACATTGAGCCGATAATAGAGATCTTGTCGGAAAGATCCTTCCTCAGAAGCTTTTTTTAGGTCGACTTTAGTTGCGGCAATCACGCGAATATCGAGCGGTACTAATCCGTTCGAGCCGACTCTTTCAATGACTCGCTCTTGTAATACGCGCAATAGTCGTATTTGCGCCTGCATTGGCATGGATTCTATTTCATCTAAGAATAGGGTGCCGCCTTGCGCGAACTCGAACTTACCTACACGTTTGTTTTCGGCTCCCGTAAAAGCACCTTTTTCATGACCATAGAGCTCACTTTCAATCAGGTTTTCAGGAACGGCGCCACAGTTGACCGCAACAAAGTTTTGCTCTCGGCGACTGCTTTGTTCATGCAGAGAACGAGCAACTAGCTCTTTGCCCGTCCCCGTTTCGCCAAACAATAAAATATCGGCGTTGGTATCGGCAACATGAGTGATGATAGAACGTAGCTCTGTCATAGATTGTGTGTCACCAATGATTCTCGGTCCTAGTGCCTTACTCGCCTTCAACGAGCGCTTCAGTTCTTGGTTTTCGAGAGTTAACTGGCGTTTTTCGATGGCGCGTTTGGTCGTCTCAATTAAGCGTTCATTCGCAAAGGGCTTTTCAATGAAATCATAGGCACCGTTATGGATAGCTTGAACGGCCATTGAGATATCACCATGACCAGTGATCATGATGACCGGGATTTCTTTGTCTTTATGCATGACCGTGCTGAGTAGGTCATGCCCAGAAATACCCGGCAAACAGATATCGGTAATGATCACGTGGGGAAGACCATTTTTCTGGATGGCGATCAGCGCAGATTCTGCATCGGGAAAGAATTCGGCGTCAATCTCGGCAAGTTCAAAGCTTTGCTCAATGGCCATTCTTAGATCGGATTCATCATCAATGAAATAGACGTGACACATAGTTTATTCCTTTACTCTTTTGTTCTAATTATCGTTGAGTTTGTTTGCTTGTTTGCTTGTTTGCTTGTTTGCTTGTTTGCTTGTGAAGTTAGCTAATTTAATGAGTTAGCCTTAATCTGCTTGCGCGCGTTCTGTTCGTGCACGGTGCTCATCAGGCACAATTGGGAGTTCAATACTAAAACGAGCGCCACCTTGTGGGCTGCTATCGGTCAACAGTTTTCCGTTAATTCCACCGATTATTTGTTGAGAAATCGATAGCCCGAGTCCAAGACCATTTTTTTTGGTGGTATGGAAGGGTTCAAAAAAACCTCCCGTCGAAGGTGATATAAAGCCGGGGCCATTATCATCAACGTGAATCAACAGAGTTTTTGATTGTTCATTATTTGATTCCCTAATCTCTAACAGGATAGCCAATTGTTTATCTTCTTGATTTTCCATAGCTTGAACTGCATTGGTCAGTAGGTTAATGATTACCTGTTCCAGTTGAATCGCATTGGCGAGCACGCAAGCATTGAAGGTTTCAGGGAGCTCATTTACTTTGACTCGCTCAGTTTTCAATTGCGGTTTCATCAGCTCTTTAGAGGAATGAAGAACAGGCAATATCTGCAATGTGTGTAGCTCTTCCGCCGTGGACTTTTTTGCGAAGGAGCGAAGCTGGTGGCTAATTTTCGCCATACGATCGGTGAGTGATGAAATTCGAGATAGGTTGTCATCAACACGCTCGGTCTTTTCTTTTGCAAGAAACAGTCGGCCGTTATCGGCATAACTGCGAATCGCAGCGAGTGGGTTATTCAGTTCGTGACTGATGCTCGCTGACATTTGACCCAATACCGCTAGTTTAGCGGCTTGGATAAGCTCATCTTGTGTTTGCCTGAGCACCCGTTCTGTTTCGATACGCTGTTTGATCTCGATATGGAGTTCAGAGGTTCTTTCGAGGACTTGAAACTCGAGTTTTTGTTTGGCTTCAGATTGTAGCCTATCGATTTGCGTACGCCTTTGTTGGCGGTGATGGTTGAGTTGCATCGTGAGATAGATAATGGCAAACACTAAACTCAGCACCACAAGGTAAGCGATGAGATCCCACCAAACTAAGTGTGTTGGAGAAAATACTCTGACAGTTAGTTTCGGGTCATCGAGGAAGCGTGATGAAGTAAAAAAACGTTCTTTTACGAGCTGGTGTGGTGATTGAATGCTGCTGGTGGCGCTTTCTAAGTCTCCTGAAAAGTGAAGGCTCTCGATCTTGGTATCAAGGTATTGTCTGCTTTCTTGAATGCGAGTTTTTTGCGCTTTATCTAAAGGTTGAAGGCTTTTGAACAACCATTCAGGCTTGCTCGACATAAAAACAATCTGGTCTTTATCGTCGGCAACAAAAAAACTCTGCTTTCCTTTCCAACTTGCTTCAATCAGTGATAAATCCATTTTTACGACAATCACGCCAATGATTTCGGCCGCGTAGGAGACAGGGTAAGAATAATAATAGCCTCGCTTTCCCGAGGTAGAACCTAAAGCAAAGTACTGGTTTTCATTGCCGAGAATTGCTTGTTGATAGTAGGGACGAAAAGCAAAGTTACGTCCAACGAAAGAGTGTTTCAGGTTCCAGTTACTAGCAGCTATGGTGGTACCGATACTGTCGAGTAGGTAAGTGTCGGACGCTTGAATTACTGTGTTTACGTGCTCTAGATAGCGATTAGTCAGCTCGATTTGCGCGGAATTACTTGGTGAGTGTAGGGCATCGACTAGTTCTTTATCTTTTGAGAGCAGTTCTGGGATATGGGCAAACTTATCCAATTGGCTAGAAATATGAACGGAAAATCGATCTAACTTAGACTGGTGATCATTTAACAAACTTTGATGGCTTGTGCTCCATACCCAGTGACCACCGAGAACCATCAGCAAGACATAGGTGATGAGCAGTAGTAAAGGGATTCTTAAAGCTCGAAACATGAACGCTCTCCGCTAAATTCTAGGTAAACAAATACACCTGTGTTTTCTCGTTTATGACAGCAACTAGCGGTAGTTTTTTCTTAAAATAGAGAGATAACAGATGGTGGTAGGTTAAGGCTTTGTAACGGAGATTGTTGAAAAAGTTATCGACTCTGAGGGGTAAAACAAGAGCAAGATCTCTTTTTAAGGTTTTTAGCAAAAAAAGGCCTCGATTCCCTTGAAAAAGTCGCTATTGTCCCCATTTCTGTTGTGCTAAGTGATGTTTTGATCGTTTTTTTATCATTTAGTTGGACGAATTTAGAGCATTCATCATCAAGCAGAGGCGAACGGCTCGACAGAGATTAAACAGATCGCTAGAATGTCGCGTCTAAAATTTCTGTCCTGAGGCTAATCGGAGATACCTTTCTTGTTTCTGAAAACAAGCTTTGTTGCGTTTTAGTCGGCGTGTGAAGAACGAAGATATCGCTGATTAGTCTGGTGTTTAGTTGAATAATCAATTCAAACATCAATGCTCGATTTTAAATTAGGTGTTCGGATAGAGCACTACACAAGGATGCAGCCAACAACGTCGGCTTTTGAATTAAAGCTAAGTTACGGCTCATATGCTCAGATTACTGAGCCAGTTTTGAGGTTTATATAATGCAAGTTACTGTTGAAACGCTAGAAGGCCTAGAGCGCCGTCTTAATATTACTGTTCCTGCTGCTAACATCGAAGATGCAGTTACAGCTGAACTACGCAACATCGCGAAAAATCGTCGTTTCGATGGTTTCCGTAAAGGCAAAGTGCCAATGAAGATGGTTGCTAAAATGTACGGCAAAGCAGTACGTCAAGACGTGATGGGCGAAGTAATGCAACGTCACTTCATCGAAGCGATCGTTAAAGAGAAAATCAACCCAGCTGGCGCACCTACTTTCGCACCAGTTGAAAACAACGAAGGCGCTGACCTAGTATTCAATGCAACTTTTGAAGTTTACCCAGAAGTTGAGCTGAAAGGTCTAGAAAACATCACTGTTGAGAAACCAGCAGTAGAAGTTAAAGAAGCTGACGTTGAAGAGATGATCGAAACTCTACGTAAGCAACAAGCAACTTGGACTGAAGTTGAAGCTGCTGCTGACGCTGGTTCTCGTGCAACTATCGATTTCGTTGGTTCTATCGACGGTGAAGAGTTCGAAGGCGGTAAAGCTGAGAACTTCCCACTAGAAATGGGTGCTGGTCGCATGATTCCTGGTTTTGAAGACGGTATCGTTGGTAAAACAGCAGGTATGGAATTCGAAATCGACGTAAACTTCCCAGAAGATTACCACGCTGAAAACCTAAAAGGTAAAGAAGCTAAGTTTTCTATCAAGCTGAACAAAGTTGAAGCTCGTGAACTTCCAGAGCTTAACGAAGAATTCGTTTCTAAGTTTGGTGCTGCTGACGGCATTGAAGGCCTTAAAGCTGAAGTTCGTAAGAACATGGAGCGCGAGCTTAAGCAAGCTGTTAAGAACCGCATCAAAGAGCAAGCTATCGACGGTCTAGTTAACGAAAACAACATCGACGTACCTTCTGCTCTAATCGATCAAGAGATCGGTGTTCTACGTCAACAAGCTGCTCAACGTTTCGGTGGTAACACTGAAGCTGCTGACCAACTTCCTCGTGAGTTGTTCGAAGAGCAAGCTAAACGTCGCGTAGTTGTAGGTCTTCTTCTTGGTGAAGTAATCAAGACTGAAGAGCTAAAAGCTGATGATGAGAAAGTTAAAGCTATCATCGAAGAGATGGCTACAGCATACGAAGATCCAACAGAAGTTATTGCTTACTACGAGCAAAACGAGCAAATGATGAACAACATGCGCAATGTTGCTTTAGAAGAGCAAGCTATTGATGCAATCATCGCTAAAGCTCAAGTTTCTGATAAAGAAGTTAGCTTCAACGAGCTAATGAATCAGCAACCTGCTTAATATAGTAATATCTGACGTAGAAGGTTGACGTACGGTCAACAATTCTGCTAACAATGGTCCGTATGATTTAATCATTCGGGCCATTTATTTTAGGGACATAAGAATATGAGCTACCAAGAAAAAAATACAATGCCATCGATTATGGACGCACTAGTTCCTATGGTGGTTGAACAGACTTCCCGTGGTGAACGTTCTTACGATATTTATTCTCGTCTATTAAAAGAACGTATCATTTTCTTAACCGGTCAAGTGGAAGACCACATGGCAAATCTTGTCGTGGCTCAACTGCTTTTCTTGGAATCAGAAAACCCAGACAAAGATATCTATCTTTACATCAACTCACCTGGCGGTAGCGTAACAGCGGGCATGTCGATCTACGACACAATGCAGTTCATCAAGCCAAACGTGAGCACAGTATGTATGGGTCAAGCTTGCTCTATGGGTGCGTTCTTACTAGCGGGTGGTACTCCAGGTAAGCGTCACGTGCTTCCAAACTCACGTGTAATGATTCACCAGCCACTTGGCGGCTTCCAAGGCCAAGCGTCTGATATTCAAATTCACGCGCAAGAGATCCTAACGATCAAACAAAAGCTAAACAAACTATTGGCAGAGCATACAGGCCAGCCTCTAGAAGTTGTTGAGCGTGATACAGATCGTGATAATTTCATGTCTGCTGATCAAGCAGTAGAATACGGTTTGGTGGATTCAGTTCTTAATCACCGCGGTCAATAATTGCAAGGCAATTGTTTAACGCAAAGTGATTCAAATTGTTATACACTCAAACATAGAGAGTAAAGGCTAAGAGGTTAGCGAATGACAGACAAAAGCAAAGAGGGTGGTAGCGGTAAACTGCTTTACTGCTCTTTCTGTGGCAAAAGCCAGCACGAAGTTCGCAAGTTAATCGCAGGTCCTTCTGTTTACATTTGTGATGAATGTGTCGATCTTTGTAACGACATTATTCGTGAAGAAATTAAAGATGTTCTTCCTAAGAAAGAATCGGAATCGCTGCCAACGCCGCGTGAGATTCGTGAGCATCTTGACGACTATGTAATCGGTCAAGAATACGCGAAAAAAGTGCTAGCAGTTGCGGTATATAACCACTACAAGCGTTTGCGTAATGGTGATACGACAGCTGAAGGCGTAGAGCTAGGTAAGAGTAACATTCTTCTTATCGGCCCTACTGGTAGTGGTAAAACACTCCTTGCTGAAACATTGGCTCGTTTCCTAGACGTTCCTTTCACAATGGCAGATGCAACGACACTAACCGAAGCAGGTTACGTGGGCGAAGATGTTGAAAACATCATCCAGAAGTTGCTTCAAAAATGTGATTATGACGTAGCGAAAGCGGAACGTGGCATTGTTTATATCGATGAAATCGACAAGATTTCTCGTAAAGCTGAAAACCCATCCATCACGCGTGACGTGTCTGGTGAAGGTGTACAGCAGGCTCTGCTAAAACTTGTTGAAGGCACCGTTGCTTCAGTTCCACCTCAAGGTGGTCGTAAGCATCCACAGCAAGAGTTCTTGCAAGTGGATACATCTAAGATCCTATTTATCTGTGGTGGTGCGTTTGCAGGCCTAGATAAGGTGATTGAGCAACGTGTAGAAACAGGTTCCGGTATCGGCTTTGGCGCAGAAGTGCGTTCTAAAGACGAAACCAAAACTATCGGTGAACTGTTCACTCAAGTAGAACCTGAAGATCTAGTGAAGTATGGTCTAATTCCAGAATTCATTGGTCGTCTACCTGTTACAACAACACTGACAGAGCTTGATGAAGAAGCGCTAATCCAAATCCTTTGTGAACCAAAGAATGCACTGACAAAACAGTACGCTGCATTATTTGAACTTGAGGATACAGAGTTAGAATTCCGCGAAGACGCACTACGTGCCATTGCTAAGAAAGCAATGAACCGTAAAACAGGTGCTCGTGGTCTACGCTCTATTTTGGAGGGTGTTCTACTGGAAACTATGTACGAACTGCCATCTTCAACTGATGTAAGCAAAGTTGTGATTGATGAGTCGGTAATTAATGGTGAGTCAGAACCACTGTTGATTTACAGTAACTCAGATAATCAAGCAGCTGCTGCAGAGTAGGTCTTTTTTGGACCACACGCTCAAATTGAAAAAGGAGGTAAGCAATTACCTCCTTTTTTTTATTCTTCCATTGAATCCAGTCGTTTAAGCCCCATATACTGCTTTATAAGTTAAAGCGGAAGAGAGAAATATATGAACTTGGAACGTTCCGAGCGTATCGAAATCCCCGTGCTACCTCTACGTGATGTAGTGGTTTACCCACACATGGTTATTCCATTGTTTGTTGGTCGTGAAAAATCGATTACTTGCCTTGAGTCGGCAATGGAAGCTAACAAACAAGTACTACTTGTAGCGCAGAAAGAAGCGGACACTGATGAGCCTTCAATCGACGACCTATTTAACGTAGGTACAGTCGCTACCATTCTTCAGTTACTAAAGCTCCCTGATGGTACGGTTAAAGTACTTGTCGAAGGTCAGCAGCGTGCAAAAATTCACCAATTCAAAGAAAGTGAATTTTTCTTAGCGGATGCCGAATACGTTGTTACTTCAGAACTTGACGAAAAAGAACAAGAAGTGGTTGTTCGTAGTGCGATCAATCAATTCGAAGGCTTTATTAAGCTAAACAAAAAGATTCCACCAGAGGTTCTAACGTCTCTGAACGGTATTGATGAGGCTGCTCGCCTTGCTGATACGATTGCTGCGCACATGCCACTTAAATTGGTAGACAAGCAGCACGTTCTAGAAATTTTAGATGTCACTGAACGTCTGGAATTCTTGATGGGCCAAATGGAGTCAGAAATTGACATCCTACAAGTTGAAAAACGCATTCGTGGCCGCGTTAAGAAACAAATGGAGAAATCTCAGCGCGAGTACTATCTGAATGAGCAAATGAAAGCGATTCAGAAAGAACTTGGCGAGATGGACGACGCACCGGATGAATTCGAGACTCTGAAGAAGAAAATCGAAGATTCTAAGATGCCTCAAGAAGCTCGTGAGAAAACAGAGCAAGAACTGCAAAAACTGAAAATGATGTCGCCAATGTCTGCTGAAGCAACAGTAGTACGTAGCTACATCGATTGGATGGTAGGCGTTCCTTGGGCTAAGCGTTCAAAAGTTAAAAAGAATTTAGCGAAAGCGGAAGAGATCTTAAATGAAGATCACTACGGCTTAGAGCGGGTTAAAGAACGTATTCTTGAATACTTGGCTGTACAAAACCGTATCAACAAACTGAAAGGTCCAATCCTTTGTCTTGTTGGTCCTCCTGGCGTTGGTAAAACCTCTCTAGGTCGTTCTATTGCTGCGGCAACGGGTCGTAAGTACACTCGTATGGCGCTAGGCGGCGTTCGTGATGAAGCTGAGATTCGTGGTCACCGTCGTACGTACATCGGTTCTCTTCCGGGTAAACTTATCCAGAAGATGTCTAAAGTTGGCGTTAAAAACCCACTGTTCCTATTAGATGAAATCGACAAGATGTCTTCTGATATGCGTGGCGACCCATCTTCAGCGCTTCTAGAAGTACTAGACCCTGAGCAAAACAACGCATTTAACGATCATTATCTAGAAGTAGATTACGATCTGTCAGATGTTATGTTTGTTGCGACGTCGAACTCGATGGACATTCCTGGCCCTCTTCTGGACCGTATGGAAGTGATTCGTTTGTCTGGTTATACAGAAGATGAAAAGCTGAATATTGCTAAGAGCCACCTATTGGACAAGCAAGTTCAACGCAACGGTCTTAAGCCTCATGAAATTGAGATTGAAGACTCTGCAATCATCGGCATTATTCGTTATTACACGCGTGAAGCAGGTGTACGTAGCCTAGAGCGTGAAATCTCTAAGATCTGTCGTAAAGCAGTTAAAAACATTTTGCTAGACAGCGACCTTAAGTCTGTAACGGTTAACATTGATAACCTGAAAGAGTACTTAGGCGTTCAACGTCATGACTTTGGTAAAGCGGATGAGAGCAATCGTATTGGTCAGGTAACTGGTCTAGCGTGGACTCAAGTGGGTGGTGACCTACTGACAATCGAAACTGAATCAATGCCAGGTAAAGGTAAGCTAACGCAAACCGGCTCATTGGGTGATGTGATGAAAGAGTCGATTCAGGCGGCAATGACCGTGGTTCGCTCTCGTGCTGAAAATCTAGGTATCAACACTGATTTTTACGAGAAGCGCGATATTCACGTTCACGTGCCTGAAGGTGCGACACCAAAAGATGGCCCAAGCGCGGGTATTGCAATGTGTACTGCACTTGTTTCTAGCTTAACGGGTAATCCTGTAAAAGCTGAGGTGGGTATGACTGGTGAAATTACCCTACGAGGTGAAGTTTTACCTATCGGCGGTTTGAAAGAAAAACTGCTTGCAGCTCACCGTGGTGGCATCAAAACAGTCTTGATTCCTAAAGACAATGAGCGTGATTTGGAAGAGATTCCAGACAACGTTATTGCTGACTTGAAGGTGATTCCAGTCCAATGGATTGATGAAGTTCTTAAGGTTGCGCTAGAACGAGATCCGTCAGGGGTCGAGTTTGACGTGAAAAAATAGTGATGCGTAGCAAAAATAAGTAAAGAATTACGCTGATAGGCTCGAAAAGGCTTGTCAGCGTTTTTTTTGGACGCTAAGTTATTCGCTAAAGCGGCAATCCCTTTTGCAATAAGGCTTGCGGCGAAATAAAAACCAAAATGGAACGTACAGTCATCGAGATTTAGTCACAGATGACACATAGGGGAAAAACAGTGAATAAAACACAACTAGTAGAATCAATCGCAGAAAACGCAGACATCTCTAAAGCTTCAGCTGGTCGCGCTCTAGACGCTTTCATCGAAGCAGTTGGCACAACGCTACAATCAGGTGACCAAGTTGCACTTGTTGGCTTTGGTACTTTCAGTGTTCGTACTCGTGCTGCTCGTACAGGTCGTAACCCAAAAACTGGTGAAGAGATCCAAATCGCAGAAGCTAAAGTACCTGGCTTCAAGGCGGGTAAAGCACTTAAAGACGCATGTAACTAATTTTTGTTTGCTGGAACCTCGAATGTGAAGAGGGGAAAGCATTAACATGCGTTTACTGTTTGAACAATGATGTTTCATTCTTAGGCAGTATGTGTGCAAAGCACATTGAACTTATTTAAATTATGCGCATCCTACTGATGCGCATTTCTTTTTCTGATAATATCGCGTGAATAGATTTTTATTTTGAAGCCAATGCTTCATATCCGGAGAGCACTTAAATTATGATGGATCGATTACGCGAAGGCGTGAATAGCATCGCGGTAAAAATTATCCTTGGGTTGATTATCCTGTCATTCGTATTCGCAGGTGTAGGCAGCTACATCACCGGTGGCGGTAACAACGCAGCAGCTAAAGTTGGCAACACAGAAATTGCTCGTGGCGAGTTTGAACAAGCTTACCAAAACGAACGTAATCGCATGCAATCTCAACTTGGCGATTACTTCGCTCAAATGCTTGCAGACCCTGCATACGTAGAGTCTTTCCGTAAATCAGTCCTTGATCGCATGATCAACGATGTTCTACTTGAGCAGCAAGCTGAGTCTTTAGGTCTACGAATCAGCGATTCTCAAATCCGTACCATGATTCTAGAAATGCCTCAGTTCCAAACGGCTGGCCAATTCGATCAAGAAGTTTACCAATCAGCACTACGTCGTGCAGGTTTCAGTGCAGAAAGCTTCGCTGAATACATGCGTCGTGACCTAATGCGTAATCAACTTGTTACTGCACTTCAAGGCAGTGAATTTGTTCTTCAAGGCGAAATCGATACTCAAAGCAAACTGATTGCTCAAACTCGTGATATTCGTACTGTGACGCTTTCTGTTGCTGATTTAGCGAAAGACATTGAGCTTACCGACGAGCAGATTGAACAGTACTACTCTGAAAACCCATTAGCTTACACTCGTCCAGAGCAAGCTAAGGTGTCTTACATCGAACTTTCAGCCGAAGCACTTAAGTCGCAGCTTAAAGTGAGTGATGAAGAAGCTCAGAAATACTATGAAGAGCATCTAGATAAGTACTCAACTTCAGAGCAGCGTAAAGTTAGTCACATCCTAGTTCAAGGCGACGATGAAGCGAAAGCGCAGTCCATCCTGGACGAACTCAACGCAGGCGCTGATTTCGCAACGTTAGCGGAAGAAAAATCTGATGACTTCGGCAGTGCTGAAGTTGGTGGTGACCTAGGTTGGATCGAACGTGATGTTATGGACCCAGCATTCGAAGAAGCCGCTTTTGCTCTTCAGAATATTGGTGATACAACGGGTTTAGTTAAATCTGATTTTGGCTACCACATCATCAAGCTAGACGAACTGAAAGCATCTCAAGCTCAGCTTTACTCTGAAGTAGCGGCAGAGATTAAGACAGAGCTTCTAGACCAGCACGCAGTAGACCAGTTCTACGAACAGCAAACTGAATTAGAGAAAGTAGCGTTTGAATTCCCTGACTCTCTAGATGACTCTGCAGAAGCAATTAACGCTAAGATCACAACGACTGATTTCATCTCTCAAGTAGATGCACCAGAAGTATTGATGACGCCTGCTGTTATGCAAGCTATCTTGAGCCCAGAAGTGAAAGAAGACGGCCTAAACTCTGAAGTTATCGAAGTGGCTCCTGAACACGTGATTGTTGTTCGTGTAGAAGAGACTCGTGACGAAACAGTTCTTCCTCTAGAACAAGTGAAGGATCAAGTTGTGGCTGCGCTGTCTGCTGTACAAGCCGAGCAGCAAGCGGTTGAGTTAGGTGTTTCTCTAGTGAACGAACTTAAGCAAGGCAATGAAGCAGTATTAGCGGATAACAACCTTGAGTTCACTGAACTTGAAACAATTGACCGTAACTCTCCATTGGCAGCTTCTGTATTCGCTCTAGCGAAGCCTGAAGGCGGTCAAGCGGTGTTTGGCCAATCTAAAGACCAAGACGGTAACATCGTTGTTGTAGAACTTTCTAAAGTAACGGCTGAAATCGACCCAGCTTACAGCACTCAAATTGGTGCTCAACTGGAACGAGTTGGCAACCAACAAGACCTGACCAACGTACTAAACGTACTTCGTGAAAACGCAGATGTTGAATACTACGTAGTAGGTCAAGGTCATTAAGGTTAGCTTAAACTGGCTAGCAAGATGACTTTGGTCTCTTACTACTGTCAGTCAAAACAAGGCTTTTGCTTTGCAAGTTAGGTTTATCCGATAAATCAGATTTGTGAGCTAACAAACAATCTGATGAAAACAAGATGTATAACAAAGCGGGTCACTTAGGTGACCCGCTTTATTTTTATCTGGTGATTGTGTTATCTGCCGCGGTAAATGCATAAGTTACCTTTTTTGAACAAAGGAACGGTTTATGCGAACAATATATTCAACATTACTTCTTTCATTTCTAATTACTCTGAGTGCTGGAGTGTTTGCTGATAGTCCGACTAAGGCAGAGTTGTACGACGGCATTGAAATCACCGTAAACATCAATAAAGCTACGGCTGAGGAATTATCAGCATTACTTGTTGGTGTGGGTGACAAAAAAGCCCAAGAGATTGTCGATTATCGGGATAAGCATGGTGCATTTACAAAACCCAGTGACTTGGTCAATGTGAAAGGTATTGGCGAGGCAACGGTTGAAAAGAATCGTGAGCGAATTCAACTTTAATTTGGCGGGTTATTGAGGGTTACTTTTTATTCGGTAGCCATAACGCCATAGCCATGAAGCCTCCAGCGATAGCACCTGCTAGGTGGGCTTCAATGGCTACTCGAGCATTAATCAGTTCGCCAGTCGTGCTCGAAGGGCCAATAAGCTGCTCCCAAGCGATCTTAGTTATTAATCCCAACACTAGGAGCCAGCTGGACCTCCTGCCGCTCAGCGCTTCATTGAGAGCGAATAAGCCAAATAACCCATGCAAAGTGCCAGATAGGCCAACATAGATCTGAATACTCGAAAACAACAAAGCGACCCCAGTCACTAAACTAATCACAAGCATAGCAAGAGCAAGCGGTTTTTTACTCGGTTGAAACAGATAGCTGATGATCCATAAGCCTGCTAGGTTCATCAGAAGGTGCGAGTAGTTGGTATGTGAAAAGTTTCCTGTTAGGATTCGCCACCATTGCCCCTCGGCAATCGCATTGCTATCCCAAACGACCCAAGCTTGTATTGGCTCAAATTGGAATAAGACGCATAAAAGTGAAGTGAAAATTAATACAGGGTACACATTAAATCCATGTCTCGTTATTGCCCCCAATGCAGCAAGGCTTTGAAAGCTTGTATTTGTCAGTGGGTTACACCACTCGAATCAAATGTTGAGCTTATCATTCTTCAACACCCATCAGAAGAGCATCGTCCGATGGGAACTGCGCGTATCCTCTCGTTATCTCTAAATAACAGTGTGACGTTTGTCGGTGAAGACTTTTCTAACAACGAGCAACTGAACATATTGCTGGCCGATGAACATTATCAGCACGTGATTTTATACCCGAGTGAACATTCTGTTCCTGTTAAGTCGGTAACTTATTCAAATAAAAAGCTACGTGTAATTTTATTGGATGGGACGTGGAAGAAGGCGTTCAAAATGTGGCAGGTATCGAGTAACTTGCATGCGTTAAAAACGGTTCACTTGCCGAAAGACCTCAAGGGTAACTATCGAATTCGCAAAGCACCCAGTGAAAACAGTCTATCCACAGTAGAAGCGGGTTATCATCTGTTGCGCTTGTTAGAAAATGACCGAGACTTTAGCCCTTTGTTAACGGCATTTGACCAAATGATTCAGTTTCAAATCAATCAAATGCCACCAGGTGTCTTCGAGAAAAACTATTTAGATTAAGCCGTTCCCCGATATTTAAGTGATTGAGCACTTAAAACTCTGTATGAGCTGAAAATAATTGCTGATGCATTTTCTGCGCAAGATCATCAGTCATTGACGAAATGTAATCGGCAATCACGCGCATCTTTCTTGAATCGTCTTGATGTTGTAGCCATTGCTTCTTGATTGGCAGTGGTAACAAACGTTCAGGGTCAGCACTGAATGCTTCAAACATATCCATGATGATCTGCTGGCCCTTGTATTCGATGACCTGAACCTGAGGCACTTGAATAACGAACTCGCTGACAAAGTGTTTCAGCTTATCGAGCGTGCCGTCCATGCTTGGTTCAAGCACTGCATTGTAAGCCAAAAGTACGTTCTCAAAGCTTTCATCAACGCGTTTAATCGAAATACTGGTCAACAGTGCGTTGACTATCCCACCAATCGCATCTTTTCTACGATACTGTTCGCCCGAGAATAGCATCTCTGTAATTGAATCTAAGTGCTTACAAATCCAAGGGTCAGCCATTTCTCTGAGCTGAGGGTATGCAGAATCGACCCATTGAGCTTTAGTCACTGAACCTAGCACAATCGCATCTTCCAAATCGTGTACGCCATATGCGATGTCGTCAGCTAACTCCATGATGGAACAGTCGAGCGACTTATATTTAGTCTTGTTGTGCTCAAGTGGCTCGGTGTGCGACTTTCTTTTTTGCTTTATAAGCTGTCGGTCGTTACTCGAAAGTGGCTCAAGTACCCAGTTGAATAACTCTTCATCGTGGTCATAAATACCTTTTGCTGGCATCCAATCTCGCGCTCGGAGCTGTCGTTGGTGTTTAACAGGTTGAGATTGAGTCTTGGCTTGAACTTCGCTAAGCAGTGAAGGGTATTTGATCAACCCCAGCAAAGTGCGTCGAGATAGGTTCATACCGTGATGTTCGGTATAAGGTTCTAACTGAGTGACAATGCGAAACGTTTGGGCATTACCCTCAAAACCACCGTGGTCGCGCATCATGTAGTTGAGTGCGACTTCACCGCCATGCCCATAAGGTGGGTGGCCAATATCGTGCGCCAAACACAGTGAGTCAATCAAACTGTCCGAGGGTAATAGAACTCGAAACTCTGGCTGCTTTTTCCTCAGTTGAGCGACGATACCTGTCCCAAGCTGAGCGGCCTCAAGAGAGTGAGTAAGGCGAGTGCGGTGGAAGTCGTTGACGGTGGTACCGTGTACCTGAGTTTTGGCTTGTAGGCGACGGAAAGCCGCAGAGTGAAGCACCCGCGCACGATCGCGTTGATACGGACTACGATGGTCATCACGTCTTATTTTATGTTCATCGTCGTTTCGATGTTGCCATTCTTGTTCGAGTTCAAATGGTGGTTCGAGTAGAGAAGTCAAAATAGCACCTATCAATTTGATTTGTTTAGCTAATTACACTCAAGTTATACCTAGCTAGCTGATTTCGTCCAGTGATAATTCAAAACTCGGTGCAAAGGTGGTGAGAAAGTAATCCATTTCTGGGCTTTTACGTTGTTCGAGAGTCTCTTCCAATCTACGTTTAGCTTGCTCGTATTCGTGGTTGCCCGCGCTGAGTTCTTCAAGGCATTTTAGATAAGCACAGATGGTGTCTGCTTGCTTGACGATGCTTTGTTCTTCTTTGCTTGCCGTTCCAGAGATTAAGAAAGGGGCGAAGTCATCTTGGAATTCTTCTGGCAACATCGAAAGCAGTCTTTGCTCTGCTGCTGCTTCTATCTTTTTGTACTCTTGGGCGATGTCCGGGTTGTAGTACTTAACCGGCGTGGGCAAATCACCAGTGAGCACTTCACTGGTATCGTGGTACATGCCAAGCAGTGTAATGTGCTCTGCGTTGAGTTGACCATCAAACTTTTTGTTTTTGATCAATGCTAAGGCGTGCGCGACGAACGCAACCTGTAGGCTATGCTCTGAAATGTTTTCGCTTGAGATTGAACGCATGAGAGGCCAACGCTGGATAAGCTTCATGCGTGCTAGATGGGCAAAGAAATGGCTTTGTTTCATAATCGTCCTTTCTAAACTGTGCTCCACTCGCAATAGTTTTCTCACAAATAGTGCGAGACAGCGGTTACAAAAAAGGCTCCTAAACAGGAGCCTCTTAAGCATAGAAGCGAATGAATACAAATTAAAGTCTTTTAAAACAGTAAATTGTAGTCATTTTTCTTTGGGTTCATTAATCACTAGTGATGTCATCTTGGCTGTAAGTCTGCAAGAAGCGCTCTAGACGACCAATCGCGGTTTCTAGATCTTCGATGTGCGGTAGAGTCACGATGCGGAAGTGATCCGGTTTCGGCCAGTTGAAGCCAGTACCTTGAACTAATAGCACCTTCTCTTGCTTAAGGAAATCGAGCACGAATTTCTGATCGTCTTTGATGTTGTACATGTTGGTGTCGATCTTAGGGAACAGGTACATCGCGCCTTTTGGTTTCACACAAGAAACGCCAGGGATTTTGTTGATCAGTTCCCATGCACGATCACGCTGTTCAAGCAATCGACCACCCGGAAGAATCAGTTCGTTGATGCTTTGATAGCCACCTAATGCGGTTTGTATTGCATGCTGCATTGGTACGTTGGCACACAAACGCATAGAGGCGAGCATCTCAAGCCCTTCAACGTAGCCTTTCGCGATGTGTTTTGGACCGGTTAAGAACATCCAACCACCACGGAAACCACATACGCGATAAGCTTTAGATAGGCCGTTGAAAGTGACCATTAATACATCTTCAGCAAGTGTAGCCACTGATGTGTGTACAGCACCGTCGTAAAGTACTTTGTCGTAGATTTCGTCGGCAAAAATAATCAAACCGTGTTCACGAGCAATCTCAACAACTTGTAATAAGAAATCACGACTGTATACCGCGCCCGTTGGGTTGTTCGGGTTGATAAGAACGATACCGCGAGTTTTTGGTGAGATCTTCGCACGCATATCATCTAGGTCTGGATACCAATCGGCATCTTCATCACATAGGTAATGAACCGGTGTACCACCAGAAAGCGCAACAGATGCTGTCCATAGTGGGTAGTCCGGAGCGGGAACTAAGATTTCATCACCATTATCAAGTAGCGCCTGCATAGACATAACGATAAGCTCTGACGCGCCGTTACCAATGTAAACGTCCTCTACATCGAGGTTACGCAGACCTTTTTTTTGATAATGCTGAACAACCGCTTTGCGGGCTGAATAGATGCCTTTTGAGTCGCAGTAACCCTGAGATGTCGGCAGGTTGCGGATAACGTCAACAAGGATTTCATCAGGGGCGTCAAAACCAAATGGGGCGGGGTTACCAATATTAAGCTTCAGTATTTTATGCCCTTCTTCTTCCATGCGCTTAGCATGTTTGAGTACAGGCCCCCTGATTTCGTAGCATACGCTGTTGAGTTTTGACGACATCCCGATATTTTGCATTGCCGATTTCCTGAAATTAATTTAAATACTTTATTAAAGTACCGCAAAATGGGGTTTGATAGAATAAAAATCTGATGAATGTCGCATTTCAGTGTCACGTTTGGTCTTTTTTTTGTCGCTATTATCTAAATTTTAATTAATCGCTTTTGTGGTTGTTCGCTAAGATGAATAAATACGCTGAATCGCTTAGAATCACAGGAATGTTCAAAAGATTTTATACATTCTTGATCTAAGTGGGTGCTGCCCATAAAGTATCAAACTAATATAATAATAATTTAGATGTGAACGAGGTCGATTTGTCACATTTCCAGCAAACTATCTCCGCTTTGATTGAGCGAGTACAAAATGCCCAAGCAAGCGAAGTTCGTTGTGTTGAAGTTCTAACGCAAAAACCATCGTTTGCATTCATTGAATGGCTTCATGCTCAACCGCTCTTTCCTAAGTTCTACTGGCAGTCGCGTGACACTCGTGAAGAGGTCGTCGCACTCGGTCAACTGCATACTTTTTCCGATCCCGCTCCGGCATACGCTATTCTTGGCGAAGACCAACGAATTTGGGGCGGACGTTCGTTTGATGGACATACCGCAAAGAACCGTCGTTGTATGGAATCGTTTTTCTTCCTTCCTCAGGTTGAATTGATCCGTTTTGACGATACATGGTCGTTAGCCGTTAATTTGTCTCCTGATCGTGTCGCTGCTATTAATGCTTTGAACAAGCTTTCGGTTGAAGCGGCGATATTGGCTCCTTTATCTGCGCATATCGAACAGATTCAACATGTTCCAGAAAGAGAACAGTGGGACAGCTTGGTCGATAAAGTCCTGAAGGGCATCAGCGATGAAGAGTACAAGAAAGTCGTTTTGGCTCGTAAAACCACGTTGCAGCTTGATGCGCCGATTTGTGCTGCGCAATTACTTAAAGCCAGTTATCTGCAGAATCATCACAGCTTTCACTTTATGTTGGTATTGGATTCGAAACACAGCTTTATCGGTTCGACGCCAGAGCGTTTATATAGCCGACATGGTACGGAGCTTGATACCGAAGCACTTGCTGGAACTATTGGTCGTGGGGAGAACGCAACCGAGGATATGGAGCTAGCCAATTGGCTTTCTCAAGACAGCAAAAACCTCAATGAAAACCAATATGTAGTCGACGATATCATTGAGCGTTTGACGCCTCATTCCCAAACGGTGCATGTTGAAAAAGATGCCCGTCTTGTGCGTCTGCGTAAGGTGCAGCATTTGAAGCGTAATATTCACGCTCAACTTAATAATGGTATCAACGGTGTGCAGTTGCTTGCTGCATTGCAGCCGACTGCGGCGGTTGCTGGTTTACCGCGTAAAGAGGCGATGGACTTCATTCTTGAACATGAACCATTTGCGAGGGGTTGGTATGCGGGTTCAGTTGGTTACATCAGCCATCGACGAGCAGAATTTTGTGTCGCGATTCGAAGTGCTTTGGTTGTAAACGATCAAGTACAACTGTTTGCGGGCGCGGGGATCGTGCCAGGATCGGTTGCCGAACATGAGTGGCAAGAGTTGAACAAGAAGATGTCGACTCTCCTGAGTTTGATTTCAGACCACCCACCCTTAGGTGTGGCGTCATGAATCACGACCAAGCCGTATTAAATAGAGTTTGGTGTAACACGCTACTTGAAGAGCTAGCACGCAACGGTGTTGAACATGTTTGTGTTGCGCCGGGCTCTCGCTCAACACCGTTAACTCTCGAAGCTGAAGCTAATCCTAAGTTAACCTTACACACGCATTTTGATGAACGTGGTCTTGGTTTTCTTGCGCTGGGCTTAGCAAAAGCCAGCGATAAGCCAGTTGCAGTGATTGTTACTTCTGGTACTGCTGTTGCAAACTTGCTGCCAGCGACGGCTGAATCTGGGCTGACACGAGAGAAGCTTATTTTGCTGACTTCTGATCGGCCAATTGATTTAGTCGATTGTGGTGCCAACCAAGCTATTCAACAACAGGGGATTTTTTCTTCCCATGTTGAAACGGCCTTAAATCTCCCAAGCCCAACGACACGAATTTCTTTGAATTGGCTTCTGACATCCGTTGATAAAGCACTCGCTAAACAACGCAGTGTCGGCGGAGCCATTCACATCAACTGCCCGTTTCCAGAGCCACTTTATTCAGCCAACAGTGCTGAGATATATGCTGACTACACAAAGAGTGTAGTGGGGTGGAACACTTCAACAAGCCCTTATTCTAATACTTGTCTGCCAAATCATTTTAATGTTCACCCAGTCGCGCCTGGCGATTATGTGACACGCAAAGGTGTCGTGATTATTGGCTCTATTGACAAAAAAGCGGCGAAGAAAGTACAGCAGTTCGCTTCTACTTTGGGATGGCCGGTATTCTGCGACCCTCAATCAGGTATCACAAGTGATTGGAAGCATTATGATCTGTGGATGCAGATTGACGTAGCGAAAGAACAACTTAACCAATGTGATTTCATCCTTCAGTTCGGTGAGCGCATTGTATCCAAGCGGCTCAACCAATGGCTTAAGTGGCAAGCTGTATTGTTCGATGCATCTCAATACATTGTTGTGTCACCAGATACACACCGTATCAATCAAGATCATCTGCCTCAAACTCACATTGGTGCAGATATAGAATCGTGGGTGTCCGAGCAGCATTTACCTACCTTGTTAGGTCAACATGCAGGTTGGGCGGCACCTTTGGTAGAAATCGCGAATACCGTTCAACAATTGGCGCTGGCACAGATATCTAACAACGACCAACTGACCGAGCTGAGCGTTGCCGTTGATTTGTCGACTAGACTTAAAGACAGAGAGTTGTTTGTGGGAAACAGCTTGATGGTAAGGCTGGTGGATATGCTGTCATCAATATCTGCGAATCAAGTTTACAGTAATCGTGGTGCATCGGGCATTGATGGCTTGGTGGCTACAGCTGCGGGTGTAGTGAAAGCCAACCAGAATCCCTTATTGATGTTGATTGGTGATACTTCTTTGTTGTATGACCTCAACTCACTGGCTCTGCTTACTCACAATGTAACGCCGATGGTTATTGTTGTGACCAATAATAACGGTGGCGCGATCTTTGACTTGTTGCCCGTTCCTGAGCAACAAAAACAATCTCTATATCAAATGCCTCATGGTTTCGGTTTTGAACATGCCGCTGCGCAATTCCAGCTCGGTTATGCTGCGCCTGAAACCTTGAATGGGTATCAAACAATCATCGAACAACATTTCGAACAAGGTCAAGGTACCTTGATCGTGGAAGTTAAGACGCCTCCCGAACAAGCGTCTACTTTACTGAAACAATTCAGTTCAATGCTCACCGAGGCACTAGCCTAAGGACTTTACATGCTTTACTCCAATTATTACCCAGCTTCAAAAGTATCTTCTGATAAACCTTTGCTTGTTTTTTTACATGGTTTACTCGGAAGCGGGGATGATTGGAGCGCATGTCATCCATTCCTAGAGGACTTTCCTCGTCTTTGCATAGATTTGCCCGGGCACGGACAAAGTCGCTTTATCGACCCGGTAGGCTTTGACCATTGCTGCAAGAAAATCGTTCAATGCATTACTTCTCAGCTTGCTCTTAACGATCTTCCTGCAGACTATCCTATCGTGGTTATTGGTTACTCGATGGGAGGTAGGCTCGCTATGTATGGGGTGACAAGCCCTTGCTTTGAAACACTTAACCTAGAAAAAGTTATCATCGAAGGTGGCAATTTTGGTTTGGAGTGTGATGAAGAAAGAGCGCAAAGGTTAGTACATGATACGCAATGGGCGGTTCGCTTTGCACAGCAGTCGATTGAAGATGTTTTAGACGATTGGTATCAACAAAGCGTCTTTTCTTCACTAAATCATGAGCAAAGACAAACTTTGGTCATAAAGCGTAGTGGTAACCTTGGAGTATCCGTAGCAAATATGTTGTTATCGACTTCATTAGCTAAGCAACCAGATTTACGTGCCACATTAAAATCTCATGAGCATCAATTGCATTATGTGTGTGGTGAAAAAGATCGTAAATTCATGGAGCTAGCTGATAATAGTGGCTTTGAATATAGTCAGGTTGATTACGCGGGTCATAATGTTCATTTTGAACAACCAGAGCTGTTTTCGAACCTGATTATTGAATGCATCGCCAGTCGTCGCTAATTTGACTGAGCAATTATCTCGTATAAAGCACTATCAAAAGCAAAGCAACACCGTCACGACTATTCGATAGTCGTGGTCTCTAATAGAACAATGGGAATCACCATGGCTAAAACAGTAGGCATCACAGAAGAAGAACTTTACGCAGCCGTTAACTGGCGCGATGAAAGCAGTCAATTTGAAGATATTCAGTACCACAAATCTGACGATGGTATTGCGAAAATCACGATTGCGCGTCCTCAAGTCCACAATGCGTTCCGTCCACAAACCGTAAAAGAGATGATCAATGCACTGGCTGATGCTCGCTATGACGAGAAGGTTGGCGTAATCATTTTGACAGGTCTTGGTGAGAAAGCGTTCTGTTCTGGTGGTGACCAAAGTATCCGTGGTGATTACGGCGGCTATCAAGATGATTCAGGTACTCACCACTTGAACGTATTGGATTTTCAA
Source organism: Vibrio sp. R78045 (assembly GCF_042466085.1). Lineage (NCBI taxonomy): Bacteria > Pseudomonadati > Pseudomonadota > Gammaproteobacteria > Vibrionales > Vibrionaceae > Vibrio > Vibrio sp. R78045. The sequence continues at coordinate 834,128 of NZ_JAXHBS010000018.1, read as the reverse complement.
CGCCAAATTCGTACTTGTCCAAAACCGGTTATCGCAGCGGTATCCGGCTGGGCAGTAGGTGGCGGTCACGTTCTTCACATGATGGCAGACCTTACCATTGCAGCTGAAAACGCACAGTTTGGTCAGACGGGTCCTAAAGTAGGCTCTTTCGACGGCGGTTGGGGTGCTTCTTACATGGCTCGTATCGTTGGCCAGAAGAAAGCGCGTGAAATTTGGTTTTTGTGTCGTTTCTACGATGCTCAAGAAGCATTGGACATGGGCCTAGTAAACACAGTTGTACCTGTTGCTGATCTAGAAAAAGAAACCGTTCGTTGGTGTCGTGAAGTACTTCAACACAGCCCAATGGCGCTGCGTTGTCTAAAAGCGGCACTCAATGCGGACTGTGATGGCCAAGCTGGGCTTCAAGAGCTAGCTGGTAACGCAACAATGATGTTTTACATGACAGAGGAAGGTCAAGAAGGCCGAAACGCATTCAACGAGAAACGTCGACCTGATTTCGACAAATTCCCGCGTAATCCATAGTCTTTTCCTCTTCAGAATGAGTCGCTAATAGCGGCTCGTTTTGTTTAATGCTCTCGTTTTTTAGGAAATCTAATGAACTCAGTGAATTCTCAGCGCCAAGCTAAACTCTATCGTTATCAATTGCCTATGGATAGCGGTGTGATACTTCGTGATAATAAGTTGAGCGAAAGAATGGGTTATATCATCCAACTTGAGTGCGATGGTAAATCGGGTTTTGGCGAAGTTGCTCCGTTACCGGGCTTTAGCCAAGAAGATGTCGAACAAGCTGGCATCCAGCTTCAACACGAATTAGAGCTTTGGAGCCACAATAATCCTCAAACGTCGTTTGAAGAGCTATATCCTTCTGTCGCGTTTGGCCTTTCAATGGCGATGATGGAGTTACGCGGTGATCTCAACGCTGAAGGTAATTATCAAGCTGCGCCTTTGTGCACAGGAGATCCGGATGAGCTGATTCCTGTTCTCAATGGGATGAAAGGCGAGAAGGTTGCCAAGGTAAAAGTGGGCCTTTATGAAGCCATTCGTGATGGCATGCTGGTGAGCTTATTCCTTGAATCAATTCCTGACTTAAGTTTGAGGCTAGATGCTAACCGTGCGTGGAAGCCAGAAAAAGCGAAGCAATTTATTAAGTACATTTCGCCGTCGTTGCGTCAACGCATTAGCTTTATTGAAGAGCCTTGCCTGAAACCTGAAGACAGCTTGGCATTTGCTATCGACCATGGTGTGGCAATTGCGTGGGATGAAACACTACAAGAAGCGGTAAGAAGCCCAGAGTTTGATCTAAGTGACCTAACTGGTGTTAAAGCTGTAGTGATCAAGCCAACTCTTATTGGTTCTGTAGAGCGTTGTGTAGCAATCATTGAGCGAGCACAGCAACTTGGGATTAAACCTATATTGAGTTCAAGTATAGAGTCTAGTCTAGGTCTGACGCAGATTGCTCGTTTGGCCCAGCAGTATCTACCAAACGAAGTACCGGGACTTGATACGATTGGCTTGTATCAGCAGCAACTAGAAGTCTCTTGGCCAGGTTGTGAGCTTCCAGTTTCAACTCTTGAGCAGCAGCAATTGATTTGGTCTTCTTAGACAAAGCTATTGTGCGGTACGTTTTACGAGCTAGTTGAATGGCGATTTAATTAGCTCGGTCGGTTCTTCATTTATTTTTCGGTTATTCTATGATGCGCCCACAATCTATTCATCACCCGTTCTGGGTACAGTGGGCGCAACAGAACCCACATCAAACAGCGTTAGTGACTCCTGACCGAAATTGCACTTGGCTGCAAGTATCAACGTTAGTGAGTGAGTACCAACAACAGTTGTCTCAACAAGGCCTATCTAAAGGTGATGTACTGACGATTGCCGGTAAGAACCAAGCTGAAGTGATTCCAGTGTATCTTGCGGCCTTAAATTTAGGTGTGGTTTGTGCGTTTACCATGCCTCAGCCGAAAGCTCGTTTAACGCAGAAGCTTGAATCCCTTTATGGCCAATCAGATAGGCGATACCTGTGGTTATTAGATAGCTGTGGGCTAGATCATTTTGATGCTGTTGAACTCAAGACTATATTGGTAACGTTGCCTTGCTTGAACGAAGTTAAGGTCGATGATGATGACAAACCAAAAACACCGGAAAACGTACACTTTAGTCCTCAATCTTTAGCGAGCATCGTATTCACTTCTGGCTCTACCGGAAACCCGAAGGCGGTGGCGCACACGTTGCAGCAACACTTATGTTCAGCTCAGGGGTTACTCGACGTTTTCCACTTTGAACAAGCTGATACATGGCTACTTAGCTTGCCGATGTACCACGTATCGGGATTAGCGATTGTCCATCGTTGGTTGGCGGCTGGTGGCTGCATCAAAATAGGGTCAGGTAAGCTTGAGTCAGACATCGAAGGTTGCAGTCATGCCTCATTAGTGGCTACTCAGCTACATCGATTACTGAAGAGTAAACAAGCACTTACTTTAACTCATGTGTTGTTAGGTGGGAGCCATATCCCAGAAGGGCTAGGGCTTGAAGCTCAACAAATGGGTATCGAAACTTGGCTTGGATATGGCATGACAGAAGCGGCTTCGACAGTGACCGCGAAACCCATCGATGGCACCAAAACGGCAGGCTTTGTTCTCGACCAACGCCAATTGAAGATTGAAGATCACCGTATCTATATTGGCGGTAATACACTTGCTTCTGGTTATTACTATCAAGGTGACTTAACGCCACTGGTGGATGACCAAGGTTGGTTCGACAGTAAAGATCTTGGTGAGTGGGTTGGCGAACAAGTGTCGATTATTGGCCGTGCAGATAATCAATTTATTTCTGGAGGTGAGAATATTCACTGTGAAGAAATTGAGCGAGCACTTAATCAATTATCTGCAATCAATCAGGCGTTTATCGTTCCAATTGAAGACGATGAATTCGGATTTCGACCTGTCGCTATTGTAGATTGTACGGATTTACCACCCAAAGAATGGTTTGCCGAGCAATTAAATGGCCGTCTTGAACGGTTCAAATTTCCTGTCGAGTACTACCATATGCCAGAGCAAGAACAGCAAGGTATTAAGGTTTCGCGCACAGGGTTGGCACAGTGGTTACAGCAGATACGTTCTAAATAGAACTGAGAACAATAAAATGAAGCGCAATACACGGTGACTAGTCGTAATTGCGCTTCAGGGGGTTGTGACGGTGGTGAAGCCGTCACAAATTCTTAGTATTTCATCTGGTCATTAAGGTTTTTTATCTTTCCATCTGGTTGCTTAACTTAAGCAAGAGCCTTCTTCATTTGTTCAGCGACCTTATCGACCTTACCTAGGCCAATGATAACTTGTAGGCCACCTTTACCAACAGGTACCACACCTGCCGCACCTAGTTTCTTCAGTTTGTCACTATCAGCTGCCCCTGAGTCTTTTACAGTTAAGCGTAGGCGAGTAATACAGTTATCTACTTCTAGAATGTTGTCTGCACCGCCGACGGCTTCAATGTAGCCATTGGTTAGGTTAGCCAGTGCTTCTGGAGTTTCTAGCTCTTTTTCTGCTTCCATCTCTTCACCACGTCCCGGGGTTCGCAGGTTGAATTTAATGATAGCGAAGCGGAAAATGCAGTAGTAAAGCGCGAAGAATACAACACCTTGAACTAAGAGCATGTACCAGTTAGTTGCTAGTGGGTTTTGGCTTGATAGTACTAGGTCAACGAAACCAGCAGAGAAGCCGAACCCTGCCATCCATTCCATACTTGCTGCAATGTAAAGCGATAGACCTGTCAATACTGCGTGCAATAGGAACAATACTGGTGCTAGGAACATGAAACTGAACTCTAGCGGCTCTGTGATACCGGTGAAGAATGAAGCCATGGCCGCTGCAAGCATGATTGCAAATACTTGGTTCTTGTTTTCCGCATCGGAGCAGTGGTACATCGCTAATGCCGCAGCGGGTAAGCCAAACATCATGATAGGGAAGAAGCCCGCTTGGTACATGCCTGTTTTACCCGGAATGCCCGTACCGTTAGCGATAGATTGTGCGCCGCCTAAGAAGGTTGGAATATCATTAATGCCTACAACGTCGAACCAGAACACAGGATAAAGAGCGTGGTGCATACCAACTGATAGGAACAGACGGTTAAAGAAGCCAAATAGACCAGCTCCCACAGCCCCCATACCTTCGAGTTTAATACCCAAAACGATTAAAGAGTCGTACACAGCTGGCCAGATGTATAACAGAGCAAAAGAGAGAGCCATACCTGCGATTGAAGTCAGGATAGGAACCAAACGTTTACCGCTGAAGAAGGCTAATGCTTGAGGAAGTTCTACGGTTGAATAACGATTATAGATTTCAGCAGAAATGATACCAACAACGATGCCCACGAATTGGTTGCTGATTTTGCCAAATGCCGCAGGCACTTCACTGAGTTCAACATTCATTAATTGAGCAACAGAGCCCGGAGCAAGAAGTGTGGTGACGACAAGGAACATCACAAAACCAGATAATGCGGCAGAGCCATTTTTATCTCGACTTAAGCCAAATGCGACACCTACCGCGAATAAAACCGCCATGTTGTCGATGATAGCACCGCCAGATTTGATCAAGAATGCGGCTAAAATACTTTCTGAACCCCATCCCACAGGATCCAACCAATAGCCGATCCCCATAAGGATTGCTGCAGCTGGCAGTGTGGCGACTGGAACCATTAATGCCTTACCTACTTTTTGCATATACCCGAGTATATTCATATGTACCCCTAAGTTTGTAATTAATTTTTTTAATGTTCCTGATCGTCAAAGCGTAGAACCAAATGTTGATCGAAGCAGGATTTTAAGCAACTGTGGGTATTAGAAACTTATTTCTTGATGCAAACAAACGAAACGGGTAGTAGTATGAATTAAAATTTTTAATGCATGAGTTCGTATGGCTAACCATCAATCTTTACTGAGAAACCTTCATACTTTTAATGTCGCTGCCGAGAACATGAGCTTCACACTGGCGGCGAAAAAATTACATCTCACGCAAGGTGCAGTAAGCCATCGGATTAAAGTATTAGAAGGAGAACTCGGTTTTAATTTGTTTGTGCGAGGAACTCGTAAGCTTGCGTTAACTGAAGAAGGTCAGCGTTTTAAACGAACCTTGTCGAAGTCGTTAAGTTCTATTTTTGGTGAGATTGAAGACATTACTAACACAGACTTGTACGGACAGATCAATATTGGTACGAGCCCTGCATTTGCTAACAGTTGGTTATTGCCAAGACTGGCTGATTTTAAACAGAGATACCCTAAGTTTAATCTCAACATTTTCTCGCAAGAGGAGCAGGATTTTCATCAAAACCACTTAGATGTTGCTATTTATTATGGTGCTGAAGACCTCAAAGATATGCACCGACAACGCTTGTTTGGTGAAAAGTACATACCGGTATGTACACCGAGTTATGCTGCTGAACACAATATCTTTGATGATGGAGTAGAGTCGTTACATAGGATTAATTTTATACATGCATTGGGGTCCGATGTTTGGCAACGATGGATTAAGCACAACGGTTTGGATGTTGATCTGTATGATCAGTTTTATTGCGTGAGTCATCGAGATATGGGTGTAAAGAGTGCACTGTACAATATTGGTGTTGCGATGGGACGCTATCACTTTGTTAAGCAATATATAGAGACGGGTGAACTGATCACGCCTTATCCGAGTATGGATACAGACAAAGGATATGATTTAATTTGTCCGTTAGGCACTGAAAAACGGCCTAAGGTCAGAACTTTTATTAAGTGGTTAGAGGGTCAATCGGACTAGTTTAGTTAATTTAGCAATTAGATAGTTCAAAACAGAATTTATTATCTTTATAACCATCCATCATAATAAGCCCTATAAAGAACGGATTATAGAATAAGGTCTTATTATGAAAATCGCCCTCATTGTTGCGGTCTTACTGCAGATAGGCCAAGCAGTAACATCGTCGGGATTGACTCGATCATTAGCTGAGCTTACCGCATTTGTATTGGTTGTAGTGCTTGTTTTGATGAAAAAAGAGAGCAAAAAGAGTGATAAGCCCCTGTTTGATTAGTGACTGCTTCGAGCACAGATACTTAAGTAACATTAGATCCTTAAGCAACAATGGATGCTTAATTAACAACAGGTGCCTAATTAACAAAAGATGTTTAAGCAACCATAGATACTTAGGAAATAAACGATAAAGGCAAAGCCCATTGGAGCTTTGCCTTTTTATTTTTCTCGTTAGCTTGTTGCAAGCTAACCAATAGATAGCGTTTCCCTTCGCATTAGACGAGTGTTAACCACGCTAATGACCCAGTAGAAATCATTACCCACATCGTAATACCAAACATTAACGGTTTTGGTCCTGCTGCTTTGAGCTTCTCAACTGAGATACCACAACCGATCAAGAACAGGCACACTACGAGTGCACGTTTAGATATATCAAAAATTCCCTGGTAGACCATCTCAAATTGCGGCAATAAGTCGCTAACGGCGATAGCGGCACAATAGAAGAAAATGAAATAAGGGACTGTAATTTTCTTTTGATCGTTCTTAAAAATCATTGCACTGATCAGCGCGATTGGGATGATCCAAAGTGCACGAGCTAGCTTGAGTGTTGTTGCTGTCGTGAGTGCCTCTTCGCCATACGCCGATGCTGCACCGACAACCGAAGAAGTATCATGAATTGCGATTGCCGCCCATGTACCGAAAGTTTGCTGGCTTAGCTCAAGAGCATGGCCAATCATAGGGAATAAGAACAGAGCGACTGAGTTCAATACGAACACAGTGGCTAATGCCAAGCCAATTTGCTCATCGTCTGCTTTGATTGCAGGAGCGACCGCTGCGATAGCGCTACCACCACAAATAGCGGTACCAGAAGAGATAAGGTAGCCCGTGGTGCGATCCAATCCCATACGTTTTGCTAAGAACCACCCAATGACCAACGTGCCAATGATCGTTGTGACAATCAAGCCAATGCCATCACCTGTTACCGCCAGTGCCTTTTCAAACTGGATGCCAAAACCTAAACCAACAATCGAGTAGGCCAATAGCTTCTTCGTTAACTTGCCGACTTCTAAGTGCTCAGGTACCAAGCCTAGACTCGCCAATAGGAAGCCAATAACAAGTGCAGTCGGTGAGCTTACCCAAGGGGTTAAGCAAAATAGAGCAGCAATATAAAATGGAACAGACTTTTTTAAATTCATTATATTTAGGTTGTCATTTATGGTTATGGCAGCGTATTGGAAGACTATACGCTTAACTCAATGGTAAGTAAGTCTAAATGAATTGAACAAACGTTAAGTAAAACTTAACGCTTGTTCATGGATATACTCTTCCATCGATATAGATGCGGCTGGATGTTACTCGGTTGAATGCGGCTTCATAAATGTTGTCTAGAGAACTCGTTATTTAACGATATTAACTATTTAATCATTCAACTAATCGCTGCTTAGTTTACTTAACTTAGCGGTTTGAGCCTCGAAGATCTGCAACAGCCTGGCGGAGTGTCTCGCAATTTGCATCTTTCGGTAGAATAGGTTCGCCAGCTTCTATCTCTAGCTTCGTCCAAAAACGGGTTGGTAAGCCTTTGCACGCTCTTCCTTTGAAACGGCTGAAGTAGCTGCCCCACAATCCTTTAAGTGCCATTGGAATGACAGGGACTGGAGAGCGTCTGATGATGAGTTCCATACCACGCATGAATTCGGCGACTTCTCCGTCTGAAGTAAGCTTTCCTTCTGGGAAAATACAGACGATATGCCCTTCACGCAGTACATCTTCAACATCTTTGAAGGCATTACGCATCGAACTACGATTTGTTGATGAGATAGGAATAACTCCAGCTCGTCTCAAGAAGCGTCGCAATGGTGGAAGCTTTGCATAGTCTTCTTCCATTACAAAACGGATAAGGCGAGGACAAACGGCACTCAATAATAATGCATCCATATAGCTCACATGGTTACATACGATGAGTGCTCCACCTTTCTCTGGTAGGTGATGTAGGTTCTTATGCTTTACACGGTACATGGTGTGAGTGACTACCCATGTGAAAAAACGGAACGCATAGATAGGTACTTGATAGAAAAGGTAAAACACAACTAACGTGTTAAACAGTGCGAGTAATACAAACAGTTGCGGAATCGAAAGTTCAAGAACAGTTAGGCAGATGATACCGAGAACGGCGCTTCCCACCATGAATAGTGAGTTGTAGATGTTGAGCCCTGCGATCACCTGTGCACGCTCGTTTGGTTTGGCACGCAACTGCATTAAGGAATAAAGCGGAACGATGAAGATACCACCTGATATGCCTAATAATAAGAGGTGAAAAAATAGTGGCCACAGCTCAGAATACGTCACGAATTGGTGGAAAGAGCTAAAATCAGGCAGTGATTCGGGAATCGATATTGCCATCAACAAGCCAAATATTGAGATACCAAGGCTGCCTATTGGCACGATACCGATTTCAATTCGATGATTAGATAGTTTATCGCAAGCCAAAGACCCTATCGCAATACCTACCGAAAACAGCGCCAGTAAAAACGCAACGGAGCTTTCTGTGCCATTTAAATGCAGCTTGGTGAAATTGGGGAACTGAGTTAGGTAAGCTGCACCAAGGAACCAAAACCAACTAATAGACATTAATGCTTGGAAAGTAGGGCGATCTTTTTTAGCAATAGCCAGTGTGGTGCGAGTTAGTTTCACTGGCTGCCATTTCACTTTTAGATCTGGAGCATTGCTTGGCGCTTCAGGAATAAAGCAGCTTGATACGTACCCAAGAACAGCAAACAAAACAATACACACAGCGGCAATAAGCTTTGAGCTCTCTTCTGACGCGATAACCCCCGCGCCTAGAGTGCCAATCAGGATCGCTAAGAATGTGCCTGTTTCGACTAACGCATTGCCGGTTACTATTTCTTTTGTCTCTAACTGTTGAGGAAGCAGGGCATATTTCACCGGGCCAAAGAAAGCACTTTGCGTTCCCATTAGAAACAGAAGCAAAAGCAGTATACCGTAGCTTTCGTAGATAAATCCGACCGCACCCAATGACATTATTAGTACTTCAAGGAGCTTAACTTTACGGATAAACCAAGATTTTTCGTATTTATCAGCCAGTACGCCAGCTAAAGCAGAAAATAAGAAGAAGGGCAGAATAAAAAGGCCAGCAGCTAAGTTAATGAATAAATTACTGGAAATAGGAAGAGTGTCTATGCTCGCAAAGGCAACAAACAACAACAGCACATTTTTGAATATGTTGTCATTAAAGGCTCCTAGAAACTGGGTGATAAAATAGGGTAGGAACCTTTTTTGCGTTAACAGCGAAGAGTGGCTGCTGTTGTTCATTGTCTTTCCTTGGATGATTACCAGTTGGTCAAGTAATTTGAGATTAGGTTATTAATCAACTCTTTACCATCAATAGGCTCTGACGCGAAAAACTTGTCATCAACGCTAAGTAGCGTAATTCCATGCACACCTGACCATAATACACGGCTCGCTTTAACCACTTCGCTTTCTGTGTGCTCTGGTGCGATCGCTATAAGTAATTGTTCTAACATGCCAGTCATTCGATCGATTCGGTTCGATTGCCACTCAGGAAGGTTTTCGCCATTCATGTTGTGTTCGAAGATAAGCTGCCAGCGGTGAGGGTGCTTTTGTGCGTAGTCGTGATAACAGTAAGCAAGGTTAAACAATGCTTGTTGAGGATTGCTCGATTGTTCTACGACAGATGCGGATTCGGCAGCGAGTTCGTCTAGGGTTTGCGCAACAACATGCAAGAGCAATAGGTTGTAGTTACCAAATACATTAACTAGGGTACTAGGAACGTAGCCAATCATATTGGCAATTTTACGTAGACTTAACTCGTGGTAGGAGTGCTCAGCTAAGAAGTCGGTCACTGTCTTTAAAGTTAATTGCACTAATTGTTCGCGAGTATGATCGTTTCTTCTTGCCATGAGTACTTTCTATAAATGAACATCGTTCAATATTTTAATGCTGCCCCCGATTGCCGTCAATCCCTTCGCTAATTAAGTAACCAATTAATAGCAGCAATATTATGATACATGTGTAAACGCCGTGAATATTTCATTGTTCTTTGTTAACGAGTATGATTAAGGTGTCGAAAGATAAAGAACCCTATAAAGGATAATAATGAAACGATTTTTCTCACTAGTCGCGATCCTGTTGGTAACAGTCGCGGTGACGCCAATCGCGGAAGCGAAAAAGTTTGGTGGTGGTAAGTCATTTGGCAAAAGCTTCAAAACGGCTCCAGCACCAAAACAACAAAACACTAACTCGATCCGACAAGATCAGACGGGTAAGAACACAGCAGCTAACTCTAGCAAGAAAGGCCTTATGGGCGGTCTACTAGGTGGTTTACTTGCCGGTGGTCTTTTAGCTGCATTCTTTGGCGGCGCATTTGAAGGTATCCAGTTTATGGATATTCTGATTATGGGTCTAATCGCTTTCCTAGCGTTTAAATTCCTGCGTGGAATGTTGGGGGCCAAGCAGGGCTCAATGAATCAGCAGAATGGACGTGGCCAACAGCCAGCATTCGGTGGTATGGGTCAGAACAAGTATGAGCAACCTAAGCAACAGCCAAATGTTCATAACTTCGAGCAAGCACAACCTCAATCTCAACCACAAGGTGCTGCTGGCGGCTTTGGCTTTGGTGCTCAAAGCGATGTTCCGCATAATTACCCACCGGGTTTTGATCAAGCGGCCTTCATCAATGGCTCTCGTGAGCACTACCGTACACTGCAAGGTGCATGGAACCACAACGAGCTTAACACGATTGAAGAGTACGTATCTCCAAGCTTATTTGAAGATCTGAAAGCTGAGCGTAACAAGCTAGAGGGTGATCAGCACACAGACGTAATGTACGTTGATGCTGAAATCGTTCGTGCTGACCATGACGGTAGCAAGGCTCAATTAAGCCTACAGTTTAGCGGTCGTTACCGTGATACAGCGGATGGCATCGAAGAAGATATCACTGATATCTGGCATTTAGAACGCGATCTAACTACTGACAATGCGCCTTGGCTAATTGTTGGTATTCAAGGTTAATCTCGATAGTTAACTAAAAATGAGTTAACTAGATATTACTTTGATTATTGAAAGCCCCTACGGAGAAATCTGTAGGGGCTTTTTTGCGCCTAATAATATGTATCTGTAAGTTGCGTCTGGGAAATTGGCTTTAAGCTTTTTTTGAGGGGGGAGAGTTTTAGATTCACGGAGCAATACCAATATGACGAAACATGCGGAACAGAGAAATAACATGAGTAGAGGAAGAGTGTCATCAAGACAAATATAAGAGATGTATCTTATTCAAATATTGGATTAACCTGAGACTAACTAACTAACTAACTAACTAACTAACTGATTTCATCTGGATGTAATGAGTAATGACAAAGTTCTTTAAATCCGTATTGGCGCCTGAGATCACGGTGCATCAGAAACAGGACATTGAGAGTAAATGCAAAGAGCAAGTTTCTACAAACTACTTAGGTTGCGCTGCTTATCTGGTTTGTGAGCGTCATGCTTAAGTATGGGAGCACTGATGTCCGAATGAGTCAGACTGATCAAGTTTTTTGTAGTAGTGGGTTAGTGTTTAGGAAGTTGAGGGCAATGTTTAGAAAGATGCGTTTAGAAAGATATAAAGCTCGGAAACGAAAAAAGCCAACTCAATGAGTTGGCTTTTCGATTTTCCAATTAAGGAGAGTATGGTGGAGGGAGACGGATTCGAACCATCGAAGGCAGTGCCGGCAGATTTACAGTCTGCTCCCTTTGGCCACTCGGGAACCCCTCCAGGGTGTGTCTTACTCTTCACAAAGTAAGCCTAAATTGATGTTTTCCCATAAGCCCATCAATCAGGTTGTTCTCTTAACTCTAGAAAGAGGTAAGAAGAATATGGTGGAGGGAGACGGATTCGAACCATCGAAGGCAGTGCCGGCAGATTTACAGTCTGCTCCCTTTGGCCACTCGGGAACCCCTCCAGGGTGTGTCTTACTCTTCACAAAGTAAGCCTAAATTGATGTTTTCCCATAAGCCCATCAACTAGGTTGCTCTCTTAACTCTCGAAAGAGGTAAGAAGAATATGGTGGAGGGAGACGGATTCGAACCATCGAAGGCAGTGCCGGCAGATTTACAGTCTGCTCCCTTTGGCCACTCGGGAACCCCTCCAGGGTGTGTCTTACTTTTCACAAAGTAAGCCTAAATTGATGTTTTCCCATAAGCCCATCAACTAGGTTGTTCTCTTAACTCTCGAAAGAGGTAAGAAGAATATGGTGGAGGGAGACGGATTCGAACCATCGAAGGCAGTGCCGGCAGATTTACAGTCTGCTCCCTTTGGCCACTCGGGAACCCCTCCAGGGTGTGTCTTACTCTTCACAAAGTAAGCCTAAATTGATGTTTTCCCATAAGCCCATCAATTAGGTTGTTCTCTTAACTCTCGAAAGAGGTAAGAAGAATATGGTGGAGGGAGACGGATTCGAACCATCGAAGGCAGTGCCGGCAGATTTACAGTCTGCTCCCTTTGGCCACTCGGGAACCCCTCCAGGGTATGTCTTACTCTTCACAAAGTAAGCCTAAATTGATGTTTTCCCATAAGCCCATCAACTAGGTTGTTCTCTTAACTCTTAAAAGAGGTAAGAAGAATATGGTGGAGGGAGACGGATTCGAACCATCGAAGGCAGTGCCGGCAGATTTACAGTCTGCTCCCTTTGGCCACTCGGGAACCCCTCCAGGGTGTTTTTTCCTAACTCGTAATGGATAGGCTAAAGAGATGTTTTTCCCAACGCATCTCTCAAGTGCGGAGCGCATCATAGCAAACACGTTAAACCTGTAAAGAGTTTTTCTTATGGTTTTGTGTTAAATGCTGCCTTTTTGGGCAAAGATGGCGAAAAGTACGCATATTGCTCGTGAAGTGAACATCTCTATTAAGGTTTGCGTAGTGATAGGTAACACCTTGAGGTAACTGGCTTTCTGTATTGTGTTTGGTTTGTGTAATTTGCGACGAAACGTAAATGGAATTTGACCTAGATTTACACTTCTTGACGTTACAGCATTCATCAGTTGATAGAATATCGTTAATTTCATTTATAGATCTTAAATCTTACTTGCAGACCATTATTATGAAGCATAAATCTGTTTTAACCCTGCTTAGCTTGTCTATTCTTATGGCGTCTCCAGCCGCACTCGCAAAACGCATGGGCCCAAGTACTGTTACTGTTGTTACTGAACAGGTTGATATTCACCAAGTTAGCCAATCTCTCTCGTTGGTCGGTAAGTTAGAAGCCGAACAATCTGTGATTATTACTTCTGAAGTGGCTGGCAGAGTTGATTCTATTAATTTCAAAGCTAATCAAGATGTCACCAAAGGGCAAATGTTGGTTCAGTTAGATGACGACAAAGCTAAAGCTGCGGTTTCAGAAGCGCAAGCATATCTAAAAGATGAAAAACGTAAGCTAGCGGAATTTGAACGCCTAGTGAAACGTAACGCGATCACACAAACCGAAATCGACGCTCAGAAAACCAATGTAGAAATTGCTAATGCTCGACTGGCTGCCGCAAATGCAAACCTAAAAGATCTTCACATTAGCGCACCTTTCTCTGGCACCGTTGGTTTCATCGACTTTAGCCGCGGAAAAATGGTCACTGCAGGCACTGAACTGGTGACATTAGATGACTTGTCTGTGATGCAGTTAGACCTTCAAATTCCTGAGCGTTATCTTTCTAAGCTATCTAAAGGCATGAAAGTAACGGCTCGCACCAGTGCGTGGGGCGATACTCAATTTACAGGTACTGTGGTCGGTATTGATTCTCGTATCAACGCTGAAACCTTGAACTTACGAGTTCGAATCCATTTCGATAACAACAATGATTATCTGAAGCCAGGCATGTTAGTGGCGGCTGATATGGATTTTCCACCAGTAGAAGCGCCGATTATTCCAGTTCAAGCATTGGAGTATTCGGGCACTAAACGTTTTGTTTACGTAATTGATGAAGATAACAAGGCAACTCGAACAGAAGTGTTCCTAGGTGCACGTATCGATAACGAAGTCGTGATTGAGAAAGGTATCGAGATTGGTCAGAAGATCGTGGTGCAAGGTATCGTGAACATGCGCGACGGTGTTTTGGTTCAAGAGCTAGCCGTTAATCGCCCCGCTAAACTTGAGGCCGATACAGCTAATCTTGATGAAAATGCAGCAACACAAGAAGGCGCTAACTAATGTTGTTATCTGATGTTTCTGTAAAGAGACCAGTAGCGGCTATCGTATTGAGCCTGCTTCTGGTTGTGTTTGGTATTGTCTCATTTAACAAGCTTGCCGTTCGTGAGATGCCAGATATTGAAAGTCCAGTGGTGTCGATCAGTACACGTTATGAGGGTGCGTCTGCCACCATCATTGAAAGCCAAATAACTTCCAATCTTGAAGATCAGTTATCCGGTATTAGTGGTATCGATGAGATCGAATCTACAACGCGTAACGGCATGTCGCGTATCACGATTACTTTTGAGCTTGGTTACGACCTCAATACGGGTGTGAGTGATGTGCGTGATGCGGTCGCTCGTGCTCAGCGATCATTGCCTGATGAAGCCGACGACCCGATTGTTTATAAGAACAACGGTAGTGGCGAAGCATCGGTTTATATCAACCTAAGTTCAACCGAGATGGACCGAACGCAGTTAACTGACTACACAGAACGTGTGTTGATTGACCGCTTTAGTTTGATCTCTGGTGTGAGTTCGGTGGATATCTCGGGTGGCTTGTACAAAGTAATGTACGTGAAGCTGAAACCTGCGCAGATGGCGGGTCGTGGCGTTACTACCTCGGACATCACTTCTGCTCTTAACAGTGAGAACATTGAAAGCCCAGGTGGTGAAGTACGTAACGATGCGATTGTAATGTCGGTGCGTACCGCTCGTTCTTACACTGAAGCGGAAGATTTCGAATACCTAGTCGTTAAACGTGCCTCTGATAATACACCTATCTATTTGAAAGACGTAGCGGATGTGTACATTGGCGCAGAAAACGAGAACTCGACCTTTAAAAGTGACGGCGTTGTTAACGTAAGTATGGGTATCGTGCCTCAGTCAGATGCGAACCCACTTGAGGTTGCTGACTTAGTCCATAAAGAAGTCGAAGCAATTCAAAAGTTCTTGCCAGATGGTACTCGTTTGGCTGTCGATTATGACTCAACAGTCTTCATCGACCGTTCGATATCAGAGGTTTACAGCACACTCTTTATTACGGGTGGCTTAGTTATCCTTGTGCTTTACATCTTTATTGGTCAAGCACGTGCAACACTTATTCCCGCGGTAACCGTGCCGGTATCTCTGATCTCGTCGTTTATTGCCGCGTACTACTTCGGTTTCTCTATCAACCTGATTACCCTGATGGCACTTATCCTGTCGATTGGTTTGGTGGTCGATGATGCGATCGTGGTGGTTGAGAACATTTTCCACCATATTGAACGTGGTGAATCGCCACTGCTTGCTGCGTATAAAGGTACTCGTGAAGTAGGCTTTGCGGTAATCGCAACAACGCTTGTATTGGTAATGGTATTCCTACCAATCTCGTTCATGGACGGCATGGTTGGTCTCTTGTTTACCGAGTTCTCTGTATTGCTCGCTATGTCGGTGATCTTCTCGTCGCTAGTCGCATTAACGTTAACGCCAGTGTTAGGCAGTAAAATCCTACAAGCGAACGTTAAACCAAACCGCTTTAACCTGTTTGTCGAGCGCGTATTTGGCAAACTTGAATCTGGATACCGCTCAGTATTGCGCCGTGCTTTAAACTGGCGTTGGGCTGCTCCAATCATCATTATCGCGTGTATGGGCGGTAGTTATGGTTTGATGCAACAAGTGCCGTCGCAACTGACTCCACAAGAAGACCGTGGTGTTATCTTTGCGTTTGTTCGTGGCGCTGATGCAACCAGCTATAATCGTATGTCTGCCAATATGGACATCGTTGAAGAGCGTCTAATGCCGTTGCTTGGTCAGGGCTTCTTGAAGTCATTCAGCATTCAATCACCAGCGTTTGGTGGTAATGCGGGCGACCAAACGGGCTTCGTTATCATGATCTTAGAAGATTGGGATGAACGTGAAGAGACGGCTCAGGAAGCGTTGAGCGAAGTCCGTAAATCGTTGAATGGTATTCCTGATGTGCGTGTATTCCCGTTCATGCCGGGCTTCAAAGGTGGTTCAAGTGAGCCTGTGCAGTTTGTACTGGGTGGCTCTGATTACTCTGAGCTTCAGAAATGGGGCGAACTGTTAAAGCAAGCGGCTGAAGATTCACCAATGATGGAAGGTGCGGACATCGATTACTCGGAGAAAACACCAGAGTTGTTGGTAACCGTAGATAAGCAACGAGCAGCCGAGTTGGGTGTCAGCGTATCAGATATCTCAGACACGCTAGAAATCATGCTTGGTGGGCGCAGCGAAACCACGTTTGTGGACCGTGGCGAAGAATACGATGTTTACCTTCGTGGTGATGAAAATAGCTTCAATAACGCTAACGACTTAAGTCAAATCTATATGCGTACTCAATCTGGTGAGTTAGTGACACTAGATACGCTGACGCATATTGAAGAAGTCGCTTCATCGATTCGTTTGTCGCACTACAACAAGCAGAAATCGGTGACCATTAAAGCGAACTTAATGGAAGGTTATACGTTGGGTGACGCACTCGACTTCCTTGATGAACAAGCGATTGAGCAACTACCGGGTGATATTTCTGTGAGCTACTCTGGAGAGTCAAAAGACTTCAAAGAGAACCAATCGAGTATTTTAGTGGTGTTTGCGTTAGCGATGCTAGTCGCGTACTTGGTATTGGCTGCGCAGTTTGAAAGCTTCATCAACCCGTTAGTGGTGATGTTCACGGTTCCTATGGGTATCTTCGGTGGCTTCTTAGGCCTCGTACTGATGAACCAAGGTCTTAACGTGTACAGCCAAATAGGTATGATCATGTTGATCGGTATGGTAACTAAAAACGGTATTCTGATCGTAGAGTTTGCTAACCAACTTCGTGACCGTGGCATTGAGTTTGAAAAGGCGATCATTGATGCTTCAGCACGACGTTTGCGTCCAATCTTAATGACGGCGTTTACGACGCTAGCCGGTGCAGTTCCATTGATTACCTCAACAGGCGCAGGCTATGAAAGCCGAGTGGCAGTGGGTACAGTTATCTTCTTCGGTATGGGCTTCGCGACGTTGGTTACTCTGTTCGTCATCCCTGCGATGTACCGATTGATTTCAGGCACAACACGTTCACCTGGTCATGTGGAAGCGGTTCTAAATAAAGAGCTGAGCCATGACAACGTGGGAAGAAGCAGTCACGGTTAATGAACACGCACGGCCAATGAACATGGAATAGTGTAACAATATAGAAAAGCCTGCGTTTGCTCCTAGCGAATGGCAGGCTTTTTTTGTATAACAACTACAGCTCAACGAATGAATACAAGAAAACAAATACTAAAGGAAAGTAAAGTGGCTGAATTTAAATACAAAGATCTTTCTCAAGAAGAACAAGATAAACTAGACGCAGCAACCTTTCGTCGCCTGTTAGCACATTTAGATAGCAATAAAGATGTGCAAAACATCGACCTAATGATCTTGGCGGGCTTCTGCCGCAACTGTTTCAGTAAATGGTACAAAGCCGAAGCTGAGCAACAAGGCCTAGATTTGGATATCGATGACGCTCGTGAGCGCGTTTATGGCATGACTTACGATGAGTGGAAACAAAACCATCAGCCAAAAGCGACACCTGAGCAACTAGCGGCGTTTGAAGCAAAGCAGAAGCCAGAATAATTTGTCGCATTAGCAGTAAAGACATAGGAATAAGCGACACTGACTGCAAACTATCTATAGCAAAAAGAGCCCATCATGGGCTCTTTTTTGTTTTGTATTTAGGGCGTGTTGATCTTTCGAGCTGATTTTTGCAGCGAGTTGCAGGGTATTTATACAAGGCAGAGGCTTTGATGTGTAGCTAGCCTACATGAGAAGCCGATAACGCAGTAGAAATGACCAGCAAACGCTGCCCGGAGGGTTCGAGCTGGGCGTCCCCGCAAAAAGCGTTTTACTCTTTGTTGAGGGAGATTTGCTTAGAATGACTAGGCGACTTCCCCCTCGCCGCGATTAAAACGCTTTTGACTAGGCGTCCCCATCCGAACAAAATTTAACCACGAAAGGTCAGCACGCCCTAGTCTTAGCTATGAATGCTAGTTTCGATCTTAAGCCAGCTCACCCGTTTGCGAGAAAGCTTCTAGCTTCGCCGCGTAAGGTTGTAGGTCACCGATATTCAGATTTACCCACTCGTCATTGAAGTAAGTGTCTAGGTAACGTTCACCGCTGTCACATAGCAAAGTCACGATAGAACCTTTCTCTCCACGCGCTTTCATCTCACTGGCTAGCTGAAGCACACCGTACATGTTAGTACCGGTTGATGCGCCAACTTTGCGGCCAAGAATATCAGACAACCAATGTGTCGTTGCGATGCTTGCTGCGTCTGGGATTTTACGCATTTCGTCAACCACACCAGGAATGAAGCTTGGTTCTGCACGTGGGCGACCAATACCTTCAATCTTGCTGAATGTATTGCCTTTCACGTTCGCATTGCCTGTTTGGAAGTATTCGAGGAATACTGAGTTCTCTGGGTCGACAACACAAAGCTTAGTTTCATGCTGTTGGTAGCGAATGAAACGGCCAATAGTCGCTGAAGTACCGCCAGTACCTGGGCTCATTACTACCCATGCTGGAACTGGGTGATCTTCCATCTGCATTTGATTGAAAATCGAGTTCGCGATGTTGTTGTTACCACGCCAGTCGGTTGCGCGCTCAGCGTAAGTAAATTGGTCCATGTAGTGACCATTCAACTCTTCTGCTAAACGGCGAGACTCATCGTAAATCTCATCTGAGCGATCAACAAGGTGCGCTTGGCCGCCGTAGAATTCAATCTGCTCAATCTTCTTCTTCGCTGTGCATTTTGGCATTACCGCAATAAACGGAAGACCAAGTAGGCGAGCAAAGTACGCTTCAGACACCGCCGTACTGCCCGATGAAGATTCAATGATCGTTGTTTCTGGGCCAACCCAACCGTTACAGATAGCGTATAAGAACAGAGAACGCGCTAAACGATGCTTCAAAGAGCCAGTAGGGTGTGTACTTTCATCTTTAAGATAAATATCAATGCCTTCTACGCTAGGTAAATCGAGCTTGATCAGGTGCGTATCCGCTGAGCGTTGGTAATCTGCTTCAATTTTACGAATCGCGTTGTTAATCCATTGATGGTCAGTACACATAGGCATTCTCTTGATACTAAGTAGGAATTATTTGTAATTGGTATGGTTATAATCTAGCGATATCTAAGGAGAAAAACTTTGCCATATTTCCTTTGTTTTGCTTAAATTGTAGAAAATTATTCTCTTTAAAAGTGGTTTGGTGAAATTGTGATAGATGCCGTAGATAAAAAGATATTAAGGCTGTTACAAGAGGACAGCACGCTGTCGTTGAATGACATATCTGAAGCGGTCAACTTGACGACCACGCCTTGTTGGAAAAGGCTTAAGCGACTTGAAGAGAACGGCATTATTGAGAAAAAAGTCGCGTTGTTGAATCCTGAAAAACTCGACCTTTCCTTTACCGCGTTCGTGTTGATTAAAACCAGCGATCACTCTCATGAGTGGTACGGTCGTTTTGTAAACACCGTGTCTGAATTTCCAGAGGTGATGGAGTTCTACCGTATGGCGGGCGAGTATGATTATATGATGAAGGTTCAAGTGAAAGACATGAAGTGCTTTGATGATTTCTACAAACGCTTAGTGAATAGCATTGATGGTATCTCTAACGTGACATCGACTTTTGCGATGGAACCATTGAAGTACACGACAGCATTGCCGCTTTAAGCAGTGTCTGATAAAACACTCACCATCGTCTCAGTTTAGATGTCGCCTCTGCGATAAAGAAAAGGACTATTCATGTTTGCAAAAGTATCTACTGCTATCCAGCTGGTATTGGCGGTCGCCATTTTTTATTTGGGTTACACCATCTACTCATTTACCAATAAAGTCGGTGAAATCGTTGATACTTACCCGCAGGTGATCGAAGACTTATCGGTACTGACCAAGGAACTCAAAGTTGAAGAGTGGTTGGCATTTGCTGAGCATGTTGATGAACTTGCTCCTCAAGTATTAGAGACGGTTGAAGATGTTAGAAAAACCATCGCTCAAGTCAATAACACAGTTTCATCGGTCGATAGAAAAATCCCCGCCATTCTAGATGAAGTTAAGAGTGTTCGAACAGAAGTCGAACAAGTTAGAACCGATGTGATTCCTCCAACATTGACGGAATTAAAGCGATATCGTGTCGATGTGATGCCACCAATGCTTGCTGAGAGTAAATCTTATCGAGAGCAAACCATTCCAGTGATTATTACTGAATCTGAAATGCTAAGAGCGGAAGTACCGGATATTTTGGTACAAGCGAATTTGTTGGCAGATAAGAGTAGAGAATTAGCTCAGGGCGCAGCAGAAGGAGCGGTGAAAGGAGTGGTGCTATCACCATTTAATTTACTGCGAGACGCGGGAGATGGCATTAAAACGCGCGTACAAAGTGAACTCGAGCCGATGCTTGAGGTTGAATAGAGTTTTATTGATTTTTATGTGACGAGTTTTCTTAAGCGTCATTAAAGAAAGAGGCTAGGTATTATAAACCTAGCCTCTTTTTGTTTGCTCGTACTTATTTGGGGCTTTTAAAACAGCGCTTGATCGCTATTTAGTAAAGCGCATCACACCTTCTTGTACTGCAGTCGCGACTAATTCACCTTTTTGGTTGTAAATTTCACCACGTACTAGGCCGCGAGTATTAGCCGCGGTCGGGCTTTCAATCGCATAAAGTAGCCATTCATCCATCTTAAACGGGCGATGGAACCAAATAGAGTGGTCAATCGTAGCGACCTGAAAGTTTGGCGTCATAATGGACACTTCATGAGGATGAAGCGCTGTCACTAAGAAGCCCCAATCGGATGCGTAGGCCAACAAATATTGGTGAATAAGCTGATTATCTGGCAACGCGCCATTTGCTCTTACCCACAGATATTGCTTCGCTTCGGCCTTTTTAGGGTTTAGCGGGTTAACAACCGTGACAGGGCGCATCTCAATCGGTTTTTCTCCACAGAAAGTCTTACGCAGTTTCTCAGGTAAGAATTCAGCAATGTGACTTGCCAGTTCAGTTTCTGATGCAAAGTTCTCCGGACCTGGAATATCAGGCATAGGATTTTGGTGCTCGAAGCCTGGAGCATCGCCATGATAAGAAGCCGTGAGATAGAAAATAGGGCGGCCATTTTGAATCGCTTTAACACGGCGTGTGCTAAAGCTGCGTCCATCTCTTAAGTTTTCAACATCATAAATAATGGGCTTTTCGGGATCACCTGGGTACAGAAAGTAACTATGGAACGAGTGAACACTTCGGTCATCTTGAACAGTATAGCGAGCAGCAGAAAGCGCTTGTCCCAATACTTGACCGCCATAAACCTGCGGAAGACCTAGGTTTTCACTTTGCCCTCGGAATAAACCTTCTTCCAGCTTTTCAAGCTGAAGTAAACTGAGTAATTCTTGTAAAGGTTGACTCATCGTCAGTATTCCTCTTCGTAAAATGGGTGTCAGATTAGTGTGCTAATGATTTAGCTTAGTCAAATATCTGTCAATAAATCATAGGGTTTCGAGACAGAATATGAAAGCTCTCTTATAATTAGGCCGTAGATTTGTCGATTCCGACAAACATGTTGAGAGAAATTGAATATGAAAAAGGCTCTAATTTTTATTACGTCTTTATTATCGTTTGGCCTACTTGTTGGTTGCCAAGCAACATCAGAAACGAGCGCTTCTCAAGAAGCCGTTGCAGAGAATACTCAAGTGATTTCAGGCACAGTAAGCTATCGCGAAAGAATTGCATTACCAGAGAATGCCGTGATTACCGTAACGCTAGAAGATATCTCACTTGCTGACGCATCATCAATCGTGATTGCGACTCAAGAGTTCACTGCTGATGGTAAACAAGTCCCTTTCGCATTCGAATTGAGCTACGACAACAACAAAATTCAAGCTAACCACCGTTACAACATGCGTGCAACGATTCATGTAGACGGTAAGTTACGCTTCACGACAGATACAGTTAAGTCTGTGATTACTGATGTAGAAAACACGCAACAAGCAGACCTGCGCTTGGTTGGTGTTCGTTAATTAGAAATGGATGGCAGCCCTAGGGCTGCCATTTGTATATTCTGAGTTTGATCTTTCCTGCATCACTCACTTCAATCCCTTCTTCGACCAGATGCTTCTTTTGGCGATCCAATGAATCCCCTTTCAAAGAGATCTCACCTTTACTGTTAATCACCCTATACCAAGGTAGTTTACTTCCTTCTGGTAAGTTACCTAACGCTTTACCTACATGGCGTGCATAGCCCGGAAAACCTGCAAAACGTGCTATATCTCCATAAGTTGTTACTTTTCCATATGGAATTTGGTGAATCACAGCAAAGATTTGGGCTAAAAATTGGTCCATACTAAAAGTTCCTAGTTCATTAATACCACGGATCGGTAGAAGGAGAGGGCTATGGTATTTTCAACATTTCAGTTCTTGATCACCACATTATTAGCGGTTGTTTGTGCGAGAGCAATCAGTTTAAGTGAAGGTGACATTCCAGTGCTTGCAATGGTCATTCCTGCATTGTGGATATTACCGCAGGGCGGCATTGCAGGATTAGCTTTGCTTGTTTCTATGACCACTTATGGTTTAACGCTTCCTTTACAGCCTATCACGCTATCGGTCAGTGCATGGGTTTTGTTCCCATTGCTGATGGTTGTCTTTTCAAAACGCAGCAGTTTATCCGTTGTCATTATTTCCGGACTGATCGTTACCACTTTACAG
This sequence comes from Vibrio sp. R78045, assembly GCF_042466085.1. Classification (NCBI taxonomy): domain Bacteria; kingdom Pseudomonadati; phylum Pseudomonadota; class Gammaproteobacteria; order Vibrionales; family Vibrionaceae; genus Vibrio; species Vibrio sp. R78045. The sequence continues at coordinate 811,223 of NZ_JAXHBS010000018.1, read as the reverse complement.
GTGGGAATCATGGTTACGCAATCGGCAGGTAAGCTTGATGGTGTTCCATGGGTTACCACACTACAAACATTGTCAATCATCGTTATTTGGTGGGCGGCAAATCACCTTAAGCCAGCCAGCCGACACAGCTGGTGGTCATTGGGTTTGATATTGCCATTATGGATAGCCGACTTGCCATATGCCGCTTTGGTTGCTTTGTGTGTAACGGGCATCATGGCGTCGATGGAAACGCTGACACGCTTGAAGACCTTCCGTTGGAACAAGCTATTATGTTGGACACTGCCTACGGTAGGCTTTGCTGCTCTGGTGATCACGCCAAGCATTGAAGTTCCAAATCCGGTATTTGTGGTTTGGTTGTGCTTGCTAGGCACAGCATGGATGACTGATTACATCATTCGTACCGAAGATAACGAAGACATCGATATCTAGCCTTAAAGATGCTCAAATCCTTCGAACGTAGGTAAATGGTGAATTTACCTACGATTTTCTAGTGGTTTGAATAAAGGATAAGCACTTAGACCGCAATTGTTCAAAAATAGGGTCGAAGAGCTTGCAATGGTTGCTGCGATGCTTAATAATCCAATCACTCTTTGAGGCAAGCCTCTTAGAAAAAGAATCTATGGAGGCTCTGGTCCTCCCGCAACACTAACTTGTGAACTCGGTCAGGCCTGGAAGGGAGCAGCCGCAGCAGGCGACGTGTGTGCCGGGATGTGGCTGGGGCTTCCACCCATATGAAGCCTGCAATATATGTTCGCATAAATTGCAGGCTTCTTTTCTTATTTGCACCCTAAGTCTTCATGGTCTATTTTTTGTTGTAGGTTTACAACAAAAGTGCTTTTGCTATGTACGACCAAACCAAAAAATCATCAGCTGTTCACAACATTTGTAAATTCATGAGTTTGAAAAATGACTCAGTTGTTCGAACAATGTCCATGCTTGAGTATGATTTTTGTTTTCATGCTGAATACAATCCTCAAATAGTTAGATATGAATCTCAGCCACATGGGTTTGAGTACTACTTCAATGGGCGCTACTGCCGCTACACACCAGACTTCCAGCTTTTCGATAGCATAGATACGCCTTCTCTGATTGAAGTAAAGCATTCAAGTCAGATCCATAAACCAGATTTTCGAGCAAGGTTTAAAGAAAAGCAGCTTGTCGCTCAAGCTGAGTATGGAAAAAAACTCATCTTAGTGACCGAGAAGCAGATTCGAACTGGTTTTCTACTGAGTAACCTTAAATTACTCCACGGCTATTCAGGGATTCGTACAATCACTGATATTCAAAAACATGTGCTTCAGTTTGTTCAAGCTAATAGAAGCGTGACCCTTCATCATCTTTCACACCAACTTAAAATCTCTCCAGATGAAACATTAACAGCCGCTTTGTGCTGGCTATCTTCAGGTGAAATACAAACAGATTTTAATCAGAAAAAATTTGATTTAGAAAATTCTGTTTGGTGCTAGCCAATGAGTGATGATCTCTTTGGTTTTAGTGATGAATTTAATAGCTTCGACAATGATGTAGCTGATGATAAAACGCTTTCGACAGAATTTTTAGCAGAAGACGAAAATCTTGAATTGGCATTTGGTGACTTGCCAAACAAAGAGACGGCATTGTTTCGTTTGGATCTAATTCGTTATTTGGAAAGGCGCGTAAAAGGAGGTTGGACGCCCAAAAACCTAGACAAGCTCTTGGAAGAGTATGCCCTATTGAAGAAAACTTCGGTCCCGTCATCCAGAACGATAGCTGATTGGAAAAAGCTCTATTACGAGTCAGGTAAAGATGTAGCGTCTCTTATTCCTGGGCATAGCAAAAAAGGAAACAGAAAACTAAAGAACGATTCATCTGATCTAGTTACAGAAGCGATTCAAACCAAGTTTCTGACCAAAGAGCGAGTATCGGTCAACACCGCCTATGAGTACTACAAATATCGAGTTATTGAAGAAAACCGACAACTAGACCAAGTTAAAATAGCGCCAATTTCCCAACGAACATTTTACAATCGTGTAAATGCACTACCTCCCTATGAAGTTGCTTTAGCTCGTTATGGAAAACGATATGCTGATAATAAGTTTAAGACTGTTGGGTCAATCATTCCGGCAACGCGGCCAATGGAATATGTAGAAATAGATCACACTACAGCTCCTGTGATTTTACTTGATGATGATTTGGAGCTTCCTCTTGGTAGACCACACTTAACAATACTTTATGATAGATACTCCACTTGCATCGTTGGTCTTTCTGTCAATTATAGAGACCCTAGTTACGAGACAGTACGAGCAGCTTTTCTTAATTCAGTTCTTAAGAAGGATTGGGTTAAAGAAAAGTACCCAAGCATTAAATCTGAATGGCCTTGCTACGGAAAAATTACAAATTTGATAGTGGATAACGGTGCGGAGTTTTGGAGTGATAGCCTAGAGTCAGCATTAAAGCCATTAGTAACAGATATTCAATATAATCAACGCGGTAAACCGTGGCGAAAAGCGGGTGTTGAAAAGTCTTTTGATACCTTCTACAAGAAACTATTTAGTCGCTTCCCAGGAAAAACCTTTACCAACCCTACTCAGCTAAAAGACTACAACCCGAAGCGAGACGCTGTCATTAATGTGTCTGATTTTCTCGAGCTGTTACATAAGTGGCTTATTGACGTTTATCATAAAAAAGCGGACACGAGGTACAAGAGAGTTCCTTACCAGAAATGGACAGAGTCGCAAGGAACGATAATCTTTTGTGAAGGCCCTGAAGCAGAGCAATTAAAGATTGAGCTTGGAGTTGTAAACCATCGGACTATAAGAAGAGGTGCTATTGAATTGCATTCTCTCAAATACCAATCTGATGAGTTGGAAGAGTACGGTAAGCAATATTCTAGTCGTGCAAGAAAAAGCGCTTATGTGAAAACCAAGACAGACCCAAACGATATCAGCTCGATTTACGTTTACCTTGAGGAAGAGAAGAAATACATCAAAGTCCCAGCAGTCGATCATATGGGCTATACAAAAGGCCGATCTTTATATGAACATCAACGAATTAACAGTTTAAGAAGGTTGAAAGTCCGTTTGGGAGAGCAAGACGAATCATTAGCTGATGCGTCATTATATTTGGACAGGGCTATGGATGAAGCAATAGAACGTATGAGTCGTTCTAAGTCCAAAAAATCGGCACTTCCTAAAACAACTCATGCTTCAAAAATAGCAAAGCAAAGAGGTGTTGGTAGTGAAGGACCTAGTACCATTGTCACTACGTCACCTAAACCTATCAGTGAAGTACCAAAAGAAGTAATAGATATTGGTACAGCTAGTGATGACCTCAGCGATATAGAGGGGTATTAGTGAACATACTTAGTGATCTTCAAATAGAGCAATATACATCTTTTAGAGAGTGTTTCTTAGAATACCCTCAGTTGACGGAAATTTATAACGTCTTTGATCGAATGGTATTGAACAGCTCTCTTGGAGGGGAACAAGAGTCATTATTGCTAACGGGAGATACAGGTGTTGGCAAGACGGCGATGATTGATAATTATGTTGCAAGGTTTGCAACTAAGGGGAGCCGCTGGGCTGAAATGCCAGTATTAAAAACTCGCATCCCAAGTAAAGTTCGTGAGCAAAATACGTTAGAAAGATTATTAATTGACTTAGATAGTCGAGCCTCTAGCCGCCGCAGGAGACCTTACAAAGAAGGAGCGTTAGAACAAGGAGTTATCAAAAGTTTAATTGAAAAAAAAGTGAAGCTTGTGATTGTTAATGAAGTTCAGGAACTGATGGAATTCAAAGATGCTAATGAACGACAAACAATAGCGAATACTTTTAAGATGATAAGTGAGGAAGCGCAAGTTTCATTTGTATTGGTAGGTATGCCTTATGCGACTATGCTCGCTGAAGAAGACCAATGGAATTCTCGTTTAGGCTGGAAGCGACACTTAAGTTATTTTCACCTTTCTAAGCTAAGCGAAGCCGATAACAAAAGTTATATTCCTGATGCAGAAGGGAAACGGCATTTTGCAAGCTTTGTTGCTGGACTTGCAGGCAGAATGGGGTTTGAAAAACGCCCTAACTTAACTGGGGATGAAATTCTATTACCTTTATTCTCAGTCTGCCGTGGAGAATGCCGTGTGCTGAAGCACTTTCTTGCAGATGCGTTACTCAACGCATTGCAATCTTCGAAGGATACGATTGATAAGCCATTATTATCGGCTTGTTTCGATACTAAATACCCATATGCGAAACAGAATCCTTTCGAGTGTAAGTTAACAGAACTCAAGCTAGTAGAACTGAAAACAGAAACTTCGTACAACAAAGGTGCTCAATTTAAAGAAGACCGATTAATAGGTCGGTCATTTACTGATTTATTACCAGTTCATATGTTGTTGAGTAAGACACCTTTAAAAGCTCAGTAATACGACGCACATTGTTATTTGCTCAGATTTTCCAGCAACACCGCCTTTTCTTCATCACTCATCTTATCAATGGCGCACGCTAACTCAGCGCTCAATTCGCTCCTACAGAAAAAGTAGTTTAGCGGCACATCTAACTCTTCAGCCATGCGCTCAAGCGTACCAATATCAGGTACATGTCTGCCTTTCTCGTAATGATTCATACGACCGCTAGCAGAACTCTGCTCCATACCAATTTTCACCCCTAAATCTTTTTGGGTGATCTTGGCTTTTTTACGCGCAGCTTTGAGCCTCGCAGGGATGGGGTTGTCTTTTTGCACTTACACATTTCTTTTCAACCTTTAGATAACTTAGATTGTCTAAGTTTTACTGATTTTTGTATACTTAGCAATCCTAAGTTTTTATTGCCTGTAAGAGTCACATGAAGAAAGTAACCAGAATTAACCCTCACATGTTTAACCTATTGATTGAAAAAGGGATGGATAACTTCTCCGTCACAGAAGCTAGGGATGCTTTGCTAAACAGTGCTTCAACCTTCCCGAGCAAGGTCGAGGCTCGAAAGTATGTTTATAAGCAACTTCTATCACTTGAGGAGAAAGGTTGGCTTTCTGTTATTGGGTCTCGCAGAGACAAGCGCTACCATCAAACTAACGAATTCAAAGCGCTCACAATTGAGCCTAGACTGGGTCGAAATAGGAAAGCTAAGGTCGATTCTGCGGATGTTCAAACTCCAGAGTGCTCTATAAATGCATTAGAGCAAGAGAAGAAACAGCATGAAGGCGAGTTGGCGATTACTTTGGGCGAGATTGAGGAATACCAATCGTTGTTAACGCGTTTTCCAAACAACAAGCAAGATATGCAGCCGCTATTTAATGCGGCAAGAGAACGCTCAGCCAAGCTATTAGGCAGAATTAATGCACTAACCAACTGGATGCAAGTCGCCCAAAGCAAGGCTCCTCAATGTTAAGAGCATGGCAAGCCGAGTGTGCAGATCAAGCTATCGAGAAATTCACTTTAAACAAGCATTCACACTTCTTCTGTCAAGCAACCCCTGGAGCGGGTAAAACCGTTATGGCCGCCGAGGTTGCGAGTCGGTTATTTGAAATAGGCATGATTGACTTAGTGCTGTGCTTCTCGCCCTCTCTGACTGTTGCTGAAGGGATGCAAAAGACCTTTTCATGTAAGCTCGAATGTTCCTTTAATGGAGGTTTGGGTTCTCTTGGGGGCTCTTACACCTACCAATCAATCCGTTTTTTGGATGAAAACTTTTGGTACACCGTCAGCAAATATCGAGTTTTAGTCGTATTTGATGAGATCCACCATTGTTCGTTTGATGATGAGGGGCGGTCAAACTCATGGGGGCTAGAAATTGTCTCGAAGATCCAAGGCTTTGCTTATTATACTCTGGCGCTGTCGGGGACTCCTTGGCGTTCTGATCGACTACCGATTGTCATGGCTGAGTATTCTGATCCTGATGGCAAGGTTGTTTGCGATTACCAATACGGCTTGCAACAGGCTGTTGAAGACGAAGTATGCCGCCGCCCGAAGATCGTTTTAATAGATAATGAACACCTGAGCGTTAAAGCTGGCAGTGACAATCAACACTTCGCCTCTATTCTTGATTGCCTTAAACAATCCGATGTCTCTTATCAAAGCGTCATCCATAACGAAGACGCTATGAATTACATATTGAATAGTGGTTGCCAAAAGCTAGCGCAGATAAGGCAAGAGTCCCCAAGTGCTGGAGGCTTGGTAGTCGCATCTTCTATTAAGCACGCCAAAGACATTCAAAAGCGACTTGTTGAGCAGTTTAATCAATCAGCATGCATAGTGACTTATCACCATCATAATCCGTTACACGAAATTGAGTCTTTTCGTCAGTCAACGGTTCAATGGATAGTCAGTGTTGGGATGATAAGTGAAGGAACGGATATTCCAAGGCTGCAGGTTTGTTGTCATATGAGCTCGGTAAAAACGGAACTTTACTTCAGGCAAGTGCTCGGGCGAATTTTGAGAATCAATGATTCCCCCAACCAAGAAGCGTGGTTGTATACTTTTGCCGAAGAAAGTTTGATTGGGTTTGCTGAAAGAATTGAGCAGGACATTCCAGAGTCGTGTCTATTTGTTAAATCGAATGAACAGACTGATGAATCAGATAAGGCGCAGAGTTTTACTCCTATAGATTTGTCGAACGATAAGATTATGGTATCTGAGGAGTCCTCAACTCAACTAAATTGGTCAAAAATCGATGGGGTTCAAAACGCTTTTTACTCTGATTTCGAGGGTTATGATGAGTTACGTTTAGGTGACTTTAAACAAAGAGTTATCGCAACATTCACTTAATCACACCGTGAATAATGCGCACTCGGATTTATATTGGCTTTACGATATACTGATTAGCTATTGAGTCTCTCTACGAGTAATCCAAATGGTCAGCAGCATTAATAAAGCTAAGTTATCTGAAACCGACATCATTACCAAATTCATACTTCCTGCGATTAAAGAGGCAGGGTGGGATGATATGACTCAGATTCGCCAAGAAGTGAAACTGCGCGATGGTAAAGTGATTGTTCGAGGCCAAGCTGCTGCTCGTCAGAAAGTAAAATCAGCTGACATCGTACTTTATCATAAGCCTAGTATGCCGCTTGCAGTGATTGAGGCAAAAGCCAATAAGCATGAAGTTGGCAAAGGCATGCAACAAGGCATGGTGTACGCAGGTCTGCTAGAGGTGCCATTCGTTTTTGCCTCGAATGGTGATGGTTTTATTTTCCGAGACTTAACCAACCCAACTCAACTTGAAACGGAAATTCGTTTAGAGGATTTCCCAACCCCTCAGCAGTTGTGGGAAAAGTATTGTGCTTGGAAAGGGTATAAAGAAGAACATCTGCCAATTATCACCCAAGATTACCATGATGATGGCAGCGGTAAATCACCGCGTTACTACCAGCTTCAAGCTATCAACAAAACAGTAGAGGCCGTTGCTGCTGGCCAAGATAGAGCCTTACTGGTCATGGCGACGGGTACTGGTAAAACCTACACCGCATTTCAAATTATCTGGCGACTTTGGAAAGCCAAAGCCAAGAAACGAATTCTGTTCCTAGCGGATAGAAACATTCTTGTCGATCAAACCAAAACGAATGATTTTCAGCCGTTTGGCACAGCAATGACAAAAATTACAGGTCGCAAAGTCGACCCTGCCTTTGAGGTTCATCTAGCGCTTTATCAAGCGCTTACGGGGCCAGAAGAAGAACAAAAAGCCTACAAGCAAGTCGACCCTAACTTCTTTGACTTAATCATCATTGACGAGTGCCACCGTGGTAGTGCTTCAGAAGACAGCGCTTGGCGTGAAATTCTTGAATACTTTAACAGTGCGACTCAAGTTGGTTTAACGGCAACACCAAAAGAGACCGATGAAGTTTCTAACATCGAGTACTTTGGCGACCCAATTTATACTTACTCTCTTAAAGAAGGTATTGAGGATGGCTTCTTAGCCCCTTATAAGGTCGTTCGTGTCGACATTGATGTAGATGTTCAAGGTTGGCGACCAACCAAAGGGCAAACTGACAAAAATGGCGAAGCTATTGAAGATCGAATCTACAACCAAAAAGATTTTGATCGCACTATGGTTATTGATGAGCGTACCGAGCTTGTCGCGCAAACCATTACCAACTATCTGAAACGTACCGACCCAATGGCCAAAACCATCGTGTTCTGTAACGACATCGACCATGCAGATCGCATGCGCCGTGCATTGGTAAACTTGAACCCTGAGCAAGTTAAGAAGAACGATAAATACGTAATGAAGATCACGGGTGATGATGACATTGGCAAAGATCAGCTAGATAATTTCATCAATCCTAAGAAAAAGTACCCTGTTATTGCCACGACTTCAGAGCTAATGACGACGGGAGTTGATGCAAAAACCTGTAAGCTAGTGGTGCTTGACCAAAGTATTCAGTCAATAACTAAGTTTAAGCAGATTATTGGTCGTGGTACTCGTATTGATGAGCGCTACGGTAAGCTTTGGTTTACTATTTTAGATTTCAAAAAAGCGACGGAGAATTTTGCTCGTCCAGATTTTGACGGAACACCAGAACGCGTGAAGGTCACTACGCCAGAGCAGTTCGAAGATGAAGAAGATTTAGATGACATCATCGACGGCGTTGATGATGTCGATGCTGATAACCCGTTCGGTGACGAAGACATTGATCCTGATTCAATTCAAGAGCCAGAGGCTACCTATGGCGAAGATTTTGGAAACTCTCCTGAAAATAAAGGCGGTGCAGACGACTGGGACGATGAGAATCGAGTTCGCAAATTCCATGTGAATGGAGTTCCAGTAAAAGCGCTCGCTGAACGTGTCCAATATTATGATTCAGACGGTAAGCTTGTTACCGAGTCATTTAAAGACTACACCCGTAAAACCATGGTGAAGCAGTTCTCCTCTTTAGATGAGTTCACCAAGCGTTGGAACGAATCTGACCGCAAGCAAGCTATTATCGATGAGCTAGCCGAAGCCGGTATTCTATGGGAAGCATTAGAAGACGAAGTGGGTAAAGACATGGACCCATTCGATATGATTTGCCATGTCGTTTACGACCAACCCGCTTTAACTCGTAAAGAACGTGCCGATAACGTGAAGAAGCGTAACTACTTCACTAAATATGGTGATACAGCGCAGCAGGTACTGAACAACCTCCTTGATAAGTATGCCGATGAAGGTGTGCAAGAGATCGAAAACATCCACGTTCTTAAAGTGAAACCTTTCGATGAAATGGGTAGACCGTTAGAAATCATTAAGAAAGGCTTTGGTGGCAAACCGCAATATTTAGAAGCGGTTAATGAACTGGAAGCTGCTATCTACCAATCTGCTTAACAATATTCACACCGTGTAGATACGAAAACCTTTAAGGCCGCTAATTTAGCGGCCTTTTTTGTCTTCATCGGAGAGATCCAGTTCAGATGAGAGTAGTGCAAGCTGATCGGCTAACATTCCGCTTATGCAGTTGTGAGCAATATATCTAGGTAAAATATTGCCTAAGTTGAGGGCTTGGTAGTCAGGGTGTTCAAACAGTACCTGTAAATACTTATTGAGGCGCTCTTCGGGCGTCGAATCACGCTTTAGCTGCTTTTTGATGTTTTGACCAAGCTTACGGATATTCTCTTTGTCTGTTTCTTTAAAATCGTCGTTATCATTGAGCTCTTCGTAGAGTACATCAGCAAACCGATGATGGCTCCAACCTAATGCGTCTAAAGTATTTTGAATCTGTTTTTGCTTTTGTTTTGTAGTTGTCCCCATAGTTCCCCAACCCCTTAGTTAATATTACCTGGTCTTAGCGAAGACACATTAATAACGATATTTTTAAGGATAAAATCATGACTAAATCAAAAGCACCAATGACACCAGAAGCCGCTGCTCGCATTCAAGGTAATGCCGCAAAACAAAACGGTGGGCAAGTTCCTAAAGGCGACTTTGCTGGCCGAGCTCAACGCGCAGCTGCTCACAACCAAAAACAAGGGAAATAGGAGTTCATCATGAATAAACCAGCTTCAAGTACACCTAAAGGTGGCGCTAAGCCGAATCCAAATTACCCAAGTACGACGGGCAAACCATCGGGCGGTGGTCGCGGAAACACACCTAAGCGCTAATAATTAAAGGAGGGGTAGCATAATGCTGCCTCTCCTTTTATGAGCATTTGTTGGCGTGTTGCTTGAATGTGCGAAGAAATATAGCTTGACCTGATTTGTAGTCTGAATATGCCACATCATTTTCTGTTTTTTCTAATGCGCATAAACAAGTTTCCCGTTTACTTTCATACCAACTTACCGACACCATGTTTTTGCTAGAATTCACGCAAGTATCGACAATCGCGTATTCCACTTCGAGAGGATACCTTTCTTTGTCTAACCCACTTTCAACAGCGTAACCCCCTAGGGCTCCAACCAGTAAAGCGGAGCTAGCAGAAACGAGCTTTCGTTTGCTGAACTTAAACCCTTTAAAACTCTTCTCACACTCTGAACATGATATGTTTTCTGCAAATTCAATCTCATTGTCCTTCTGGCAACGAGGGCATTCTATTTTCATTATTTAGCCAACTGTATTTATGATTATGATTTTATAAGTTCAGGCTATAGATTAATGAATCTTATATCTATGGTTTCATAGAACTAACTTCATTTTTTTGACCTAGTTCTGCTATAATTCGCCACAAATTTCAGTTGTTTAATAGTAGAAAAACATGTCTATCAGTTCAGTTATCAAATCCATTCAAGACATCATGCGTAAAGATGCGGGTGTCGACGGTGATGCACAGCGCCTTGGTCAAATGTCTTGGTTACTTTTTCTTAAAGTATTTGACGCTCAAGAAGAAGAGTTAGAGCTAGAACTGGACGACTACAAATCACCAATCCCAGAACAATATCTATGGCGTAATTGGGCGCAAGATGCCGAAGGCATTACCGGTGAAGCGCTGCTTGAGTTCGTAAACGACGACCTATTCTACAAACTGAAAAACTTAACTGCACCTGTTGATCTAAACCCCCGTGGCTTTGTTGTTAAAGAAGCATTTAGCGATGCGTTTAACTACATGAAAAACGGTACGTTACTGCGCCAAGTGATCAACAAGCTGAATGAAATTGATTTTACCGACTCTTCAGAGCGCCACCTATTTGGTGATATCTACGAGCAAATCTTAAAAGATCTACAAAGCGCAGGTAACGCGGGTGAGTTCTATACGCCTCGTGCCGTTACACGCTTCATCGTCAACCGATTAGATCCAAAGCTTGGCGAAGCGATTATGGACCCAGCAACGGGTACCGGCGGCTTTCTAGCGTGTTCGTTTGACCACGTAAAAGACAACTACGTGAAAACAGCAGCGGATCACCAAACACTGCAAAAGCAAATTCACGGTGTAGAGAAGAAGCAGCTTCCGCATCTATTGTGTATCACCAACATGATGCTGCACGGTATTGAAGTACCAGTACAAATTAAACACGGTAATACGCTTAACAAGCCGCTTTCAAGTTGGGATAGCAACATCAACGTAATTGCGACCAACCCGCCGTTTGGTGGTACCGAAGAAGACGGCATTGAGAAGAACTTCCCTGCAGAAATGCAGACGCGTGAAACTGCCGATCTGTTCTTACAGCTGATCATAGAAGTGTTAGACGAAGGCTCAGAAACGCAAAATGGCGGCCGCGCAGGGGTAGTACTGCCAGACGGCACATTGTTTGGTGAAGGTGTTAAAACCAAAATCAAAAAGATGCTAACCGAAGAGTGTAACCTGCACACCATCGTGCGTTTACCTAATGGGGTATTTAACCCATACACGGGTATCAAAACCAATATTCTGTTCTTCACCAAAGGCAAGCCAACCAAAGATGTATGGTTCTACGAGCACCCATACCCTGAGGGCGTGAAGAACTACAGCAAAACCAAGCCAATGAAGTTTGAAGAGTTCCAACAAGAGATCGATTGGTGGGGCAATGAAGACGATGGTTTTGCAAGCCGCGTAGAGAACAACCACGCTTGGAAAGTGCCAATCACCGATATCATTGAGCGTAACTTCAACCTAGATATTAAAAACCCGTATCAAGGTGAAGTGGTAAGTCACGATCCAAACGAGTTATTAGAGAGCTACCAACAGCAGCAGCAAGAGATCTCACAGCTTCGTAATCAACTTAAAGGCATTCTAGGTGAAGCCCTGAATTCGTCTGTGGGCGGTGCTGAATAATGAGTGTAGAACAGACCTCTATGAATCAGTTGATCACAGATAACATCGATGTTTGGTCTTCAACAGTGAAAACCAAATCCGCCTCTGGCCGTGGTAGCAGCAAAAAGCGCGAGCTTTATGGTGTAAAGAAACTGCGTGAGCTGATCTTGGAATTGGCAGTGCGCGGTAAGTTAGTGCCCCAAGACCCAATGGATGAACCTGCATCGGTACTGCTTGAGCGAATTGCGGAAGAAAAAGCGCTGTTGGTGAAAGAGAAGAAGATTAAGAAATCGAAGTCGCTATCGAAGATTGCCAATGAAGATGAACCTTTTGTTTTGCCTCAAGGGTGGGCTTGGTCAAGGTTAGGTAATGCGGGTATTGGTGCAACAGGTAAAACTCCAAGTACTAAACAGACTGAGTTTTTTGAAGGAAAGTTGCCTTTTGTTGGACCGGGACAGATTACGCAGAACGGTCAACTATTAGAAGCTGAAAAATTTTTGAGTTCCGAAGGTCTGCTACACAGTACTGAAGCTGTTCAAGGTGATATTTTGATGGTTTGTATTGGAGGCTCGATTGGTAAGGCTGCGCTAGCAACTCAGACTATTGGCTTTAACCAACAAATCAATGCTTTAAGACCTTTGATAATGGAATCTGATTACCTTTATGCGGCAGTATCAACAAATTCTTTTTATGAAGGTCTTTTAGATAAAGCTACGGGGTCAGCAACACCAATTATCAATAGAGGTAAATGGGAGGAACTGTTGGTGCCAATAGCCCCTCTTTCCGAGCAGCACCGAATCGTCGCCAAAGTCGATGAACTCATGACACTCTGCGACCAACTGGATCAACAAACTGAAGCCAGTATTACGGTACATCAGGTATTGGTGACAACGCTGTTAGACACGCTAACCAATTCTGCTGATGCCGACGAGCTAATGCAAAACTGGGCACGAATCAGCGAGCACTTCGATACCTTGTTCACCACCGAAGCGAGCATCGACCAGCTAAAACAAACCATCCTGCAACTGGCGGTAATGGGTAAGCTTGTACCACAAGACCCAAATGATGAACCTGCTGCAAAACTGCTTGAGCGTATTGCGGAAGAAAAAGCGCAGTTAATCAAAGACAAGAAAATCAAAAAGCAGAAAGCACTGCCGCCGATTGCTGATGACGAAAAGCCGTTTGAACTGCCGAATGGATGGGAGTGGTGTCGCCTTCCGGATCTTGGAGAGCTTGCACGAGGCAAGTCCAAGCATAGGCCTCGAAATGACCCAAAACTATACGAAGGTGGGAGCATTCCGCTAGTCCAAACAGGTGATGTAGCTCGTGCTAACGGAACGATACAAACATATACGGCAAAATATAATGAATTTGGTTTAGCTCAGAGCCAGCTTTGGCCTAAAGGGACTTTGTGTATCACTATTGCCGCGAATATTGCAGATACGGCTACGCTTGGGTTTGATGCTTGTTTCCCTGATAGTGTTGTAGGTTATACGCCCTATGATAAGGAAATCCCGACGGTTTATTTTGACTACTTCATAAAGACAGCTAAAGAAAACTTAGAGCGTTTTGCTCCTTCTACGGCACAGAAAAATATTAACTTAGAAATCTTGAGTAATGTTCTGGTTCCATGCCCTCCTAAGCTGCAGTTTTCTCGCATCATCGAAAAAGTGGACGTACTTTTGGGTATCTGTGATGATTTAAAAGCTCGGTTGAAAGAGTCTCAAGCCACTCAACTTCACCTCACTAACGCTATCGTTGAGCAGGCGGTGTAGATATGCAGCTCGCAACGTTATTAAGAAATATGTTTTTAGGTGATGACCATCCAGGTCGAGCAACAGATTTTGCTAGGGTAAAACAACGTTCGGAAGGGAGCTTTTTTACGTTAGATTTGGAAGATACCGACAATCAATTGTTACAGTATTTGTTATGGCCGATGAATACGTTTCATCTCATAGCTCGGATATTAGATACGCATGATATGTATCAGAAAATAGTATCCATTGAGAATGAAGTCGATTACTTAACGCAGCTAAAAACAAGCAACCATGCAAGAAACTGGTCTAGGGCATTACTTAGTGCTCAAACTCATAATGAAATTGAAGTCAGTCCGAGGTTCTATGGGCTTTTGCATGCTTTATTTAGTCGAAGTAAAGCAAATGTTCAGATTGGAGAATTACTAAAGAACCCTGAATATTTAAAGTTACTTTTTGAACTGTATGTCGCAAGTGATGAGTGTTCGTATCGAATACAAAATGAAATATATCAAGCCCCTAATGCTTTGATCAGTAAATACGCAGAGGCATTGATTGCGAGAAAAGAGCGCTCAATTATTTCTAGCTTATCTCAATGTGATAAAAGTAACGGTGTAATCCAGTTTAAAAGCCATACCCCCCAAGCCGGAATTTCGCTAAATAGCTTAAGCCATGATTTAGCATACATTAAACCAGGGGTTGAAGTTGCAGCACTAGTGGGAAATTCAACACAATCGAGTGAGTCTAATCAATACAATGTGTTAATTCTTCCTTGGCCATTAGAGGTTAAAGATGAGTTTTTCCAGCAGGACGATAAACCAACTTTACAAATGGATGAAGAGTTTGGCTTCTTCGCATACGTGAATCACCACGCAATAACATGTCAGATGGTTATATATGCAATAGAGTCTTGTGAGGAGCAGTCCCCCGATCTTGTTGTCATTCCTGAATGCGCCGTGAATTCCAATGATAAAAGTAATCTATTGGAAGATTTGAGAGCACACTTTTCAGCAAAGGGCACTACACCACCAGTTATCATATTTGGTATTTTTGGTGAAGGTGATTGTAGAGGAACTTATGGTGAGAATAGCTTGGACCTACTTTATGAGAACCGATTTGTTGACAGGTATGTTGGTGAAAACCAGAAGAAACACCACCGGTGGGCTCTTGATGAGACACAGTTAAACACCTACGGTTTAGGGCATGTACTTAGTACCGACAAAGTAAAGTGGTGGGAGAACTGCTCAACTGGGGAAAGAAAACTAATTTCTTACCGAGATGATTACATTCATATATGCCCGTTGATTTGTGAAGATTTGGCTAGGCAAGATCCTATTGCCCCAGTTTTACGATCTTTAGGTCCTGATCTTGTCGTTGCTCTTTTACTTGATGGTCCCCAAATGAAAGGACGTTGGCCTGGAAGATATTCAGCAGGTTTAGTTGATGAGCCAGGCTGTAGTGTTTTATCTATTTCTCCATATGGTATGACGCAAAGGTCAACTGATGGTGGCAAGCACTCTCCAAGTTCGATGGTGGCTCTTTGGAGTGACACAAGATCTCATAACGAGCTGGAGCTAGATCAAGGTACGATTGGGATTCTCCTTACACTGAAATTTGAAAAACAAAAGCAATGGTCTGCGGATGGTCGCGGTGAAAATAAAAGAAGATTGTTTTACTCAAATCACCAGTCTGTAGGAAACACTTTCGAGTTGAGTAACTTAGAACTACCAAAAGTTCAGGGCGAAAAACTTACAGAGAGTGCTTAATAGGATTTACTTATGAGCTTATATAACATTGCTAATAAAAATCTCACCGCTTTAAGAGCAACAACATTTGCAGCTGAAGGCTTGCAAGAGCGTCAAGATTTACAAGAAGCTCTCAAAGGTTGCATTGATGCCATTGCGCCCGATTGCTTGGTGATTTCTGAAGAGTTCTCCGACTGGGAAGACAGTCGCCGCCGTATTGATCTGTTAGCCATCGACAGAAACGCAAACTTGGTGGTCATTGAACTAAAGCGTGATGATGTAGGCGCTCATATGGAACTTCAAGCCCTTCGTTACGCAGCCATGATCTCTACCATGACGTTTGAAAAAGCGTGTGACTACTTCGAGCAATATATCGAGAAAGAAGGTCTCGATATCGTTGCAAGACAAGAAATTCTTGATTTTGTCGATTTAGATGAAGGCAGCCTTGACGACTTTGGTAACGATGTTCGAATTGTTCTAACATCCGCTGATTTCGGTAAAGAGCTGACTACCTCGGTACTATGGCTACGTGACAAAGGCATCGACATTAGCTGTGTTCGCTTAGCGCCGTATCGTTACAAAGACGATGTTCTAATTAACGCCGAGCAAATTATTCCCGTACCAGAAGTCGAAGAGTATCAGGTTAGGTTCAGAGAAAAGCGTTCTGAACAACGTAAGGCACAAGTAGGGACTAAAGACTATTCGAAGTTTGAGTACAGAGGTCAGTTATATAATAAAAGAAACTTAGCCTTAGTACTGATGACTGATTGGATTGAGCAAAAACAACCCGTGTCTCTAGAGGCTTTGCTAGCGGTATTTGATAATTCTATCCGCCGTCGCATTGCTAAACGAATTGATGAAATTCCTGAAAACCTTATGAAGCGATTCCATTCATCAGAGCAAGACCTTATTGAGCTACCCTCTGGTGAGTTAATTGCCATTTCTAACCAGTGGGGTGTAGGTAATATTTTTAATCTTATCGAAAGGGTTAAACAGGATGGTCTAGTGGTAATTCAAAGTAATTGAGATTGAATTAATGAGCGAATTGAATGGTTTATTAGAAGAGCTGAGCGACAAAAAAATTACCGTAAGTGTGAGAGGTTTACTCTACGATCAAGTTGAGCTTAAACCTAATGGTTGTTATGTCTTCACGCACTCTCAAACCTCAGATAAGTTTGAGGCGCAAATCGGATTTTTATTTAAGTTGTACAAAGACGGCAGATTGTATAACCCGAAAGTAAGCAAGTTAGCTACAGTCCATATCAAACAGGCCGTTGCTGAAAATCGAGATGCAGTTGTAAATAAAGATAAGAATCCCCGCAAGCCACTAGAACTTAATGCAGGGCCAATACTGACCAAATCTAGGCCAAAAGACGATGAAGCAAGAGAAATGGAAGAATTGATTGCAGAGATGCGTCCATTAAATTTTAGAACTAGTAAGCAGTTATCGAAGTACATAGTGGACAATAATTTAGGTAAAAAATACCCCAGTATTTCAGGGGTAGCACGTATGAAAAATGCTTCTGATGAGTGGGACTTCAAGGGAGGCTTCCCTCCTGAAATATACAAGAAAATTTGTATTAGGCTAGGACTTAGAAATCAAGGAACTAGCGCACGCTTAATTGGTTTCTCGTCTTATAAGTCGCTGACCTAAGGCTGTTTATGTTTAAAAGTGGCAGTACTACTACAACTCAGATTGGTTATATCAATCGCAATAACCAAAAGAATCACGGTACTAGAGGGATAGATGGTAATGATCATTGCCAAGTATCTTACAAACTCGAATGTCTTGAAGCTGGGTGCGGTGTTGTTTATGGAGCCAATGGGACAGATGTATTTCAAAGAAAGTGCCCTAAATGCCAAGGCGGTAAGCCTGGAATTGATTTCTAGTCACAATTTGACTCTACAGAATTTGAATTACTCGGATTAACGGTAATACTAAAACTTAGAAATTCTAAGTTTTAGTGGTGGCATGTGAAAAAGGACATTCAATTTTACCCTGACGAGTCGCTCGAAAGCTTCTTGTTGCGTTTATCGCAAGAGCAAGGTTACGAGCGATTTTCTCATTTCGCCGAAGATATCTGGTTCGACACCATGGATCAGCATGAGGCGATGGCTGGTGCTTTCCCCTTAGAGCTAAATCGAGTCAATATCTACCACGCTCAAACCACAAGCCAAATGCGAGTGCGGGTTCTTATCCACCTTGAGAACCAATTAAAGCTCAATAACTTTGGTGTACTGCGCCTCGCGTTATCACATTCAAAAGCTCAATTCTCTCCGCAATACAAGGCCGTACATAGATTTGGTTCTGACTACCCTTATTCTTTTCTTCGCAAACGCTTCACGCCTATTTGCCCTCTGTGTATTAACGAAGCACCCTACATTCGCCAGCAGTGGCAATTTATCTCTCACCAAGCTTGTGAACATCATGGCTGTAAACTGATTCATCACTGCCCTGAGTGTAAGTCGAGACTTGAATATCAAAGTACCGAGAGTATTAGCCAATGTAAATGTGGTTTTGAACTCCGAAACTCGCTAGTAGAAGATGCGTCAGAGGTTGAGGCATTAGTTGCTCAATGGTTGTCAGGGAATGATTCAAAACCCTTGGGATTACTAAAGGGAGAAATGACGTTATCTGAGCGCTATGGTTTTTTACTTTGGTATGTAAATCGTTATGGCGATATCGATAACATCAGTTTTGAGTCATTCATTGAATATTGTGGCACTTGGCCAACGTCATTGTGGCAAGACCTCGATGCTTTGAAAGAGAAGGCAGAACTTGTTCGAGTAAAAGATTGGAAGAAAATGTTTTTCAATGAAGCATTTGGCGCTCTGCTTAAAGATTGTCGCCACTTACCCAGTCGACAGTTGAGTCACAATATCGTACTTACTCAGGTGTTAGCTTACTTTACACAGCTGATGGCAACAGTACCTTCAAGTGTGAAAGGAAATATCAGTGATGTACTGCTCAGCCCTCTAGAAGCTTCTACATTGTTTTCTTGTACAACGGATGAAGTGTATCGGCTGTATGAGTTTGGTGAGATCAAAGCCGCTATCAGGCCGCGAATGCATACAAAGATAGCGAGTCATGAATCGGCGTTTACTTTAAGAAGTGTCATCGAAACAAAGTTGACGCGAATGAGCTCTGAAAGTGATGGTTTAAGCGTGTATCTACCTGAGTGGTAATTATGACGAAATTAAGTGACTTATTAACAATTGAAGACGAAGCGGTAAAGCAGTCTGCTTTAAAGAAGATGTTCATGCCCTATACGGAAGATGTCTGTGTTGAAGGGTGTGAAAAAGAAGCGTTAACGATTTTGCTCAATCTCAGTTCAAGCCATCAAGCGGATAGATGCTCGGATTGGTTGGATATTACCCGCGCTAAAAGGCATTTAAAAGCGGCTGAGAACCTAGACGTATCCCTTGACGAGATCAAATGGTTCCATACTCATAATCTCAAGTTTCCAGACTGCCGAGTTAAAGATCAGCGGATAGTTGCACAGCCTCTTGTGACAACCGAGGCATTTATTTCAAGCGCAGTATTAGAGCAACGCTTGGGGTGGGCGCATAACTCTGCGGTGTATCGTCACACATTGTGGTTATTGAATCCTTTCCGCTGGCAATCACAGTCCGTGAGTCTTCTTTCACTTGTTCAGCAAGAAACCTCTGTTTGGGTTGAGCTGCTAAAAGAATTTGGTTTAGGCATTAAGTCACTTGCTCGCTTAAAACATACAATTGAAGAACAACTTCCTGAAAATAGTTTTCCTGACAGTGTCAGCACTTACAGCAAGCAACTGCGGTTTCCATGGGGGGATGATTATGTTTCGGTGACCCCAGTGGTCAGTCATGCCATCCAAAGAGAGTTAGAAGTGAGATCGAGAAGTCGAGAAAGTAAGCTCAGCTTTGTGTCTTCATCGCTGCCAAACTCGGCAAGTATCGGGAACTTGTGTGGCAGTTTGGGTGGGCATATGAAAGTCCTTAACTACCCGCTAGACGTCAAACCAGCGCAGGGTGGGACGTTAACTGAAAGTCGCCAAAAGAGTGGCCACTACTTTGATGACTATCAGGTAACTAATGCTAAAATTTGTCAGGTGTTAAATCATCTAATTGGTTCAGAGCCATCAAAAACGCAGAAGCAAAGGGAGAGCGCTCGTAAGGTTAGAAGTAAGATATTGCGAAAGCAGATAGCCCTGTGGATACTGCAATTAATTGAGTTAAGAGATATCGTTGATGCTGACTCTAATCAACAGCAATTGGAACATGATGACACTTTAGCTCAAGCCTTTTTGGCGCTACCAGAATCGGATCTAGGCTCTTTAGCTAGTGAGTTTAACCGTCGCTTGCATCTCACGTTTCAGAATAATAGGTATGCCGCAAAGTTTGCCTATCATCCTAAGCTAATGCAGGTCGTCAAAGCCCAAATCGTATGGATACTTGAACAACTCAGTAAACCAAATGGCAATGAAGATAAGGTAACGGGTGAGCAGTATATCTATTTGTCATCAATGAGAGTGCAAGATGCGGTCGCAATGAGTAGCCCATATCTGTGTGGTGCTCCTTCTTTGGCGGCTATTTGGGGGTTCATGCACCATTACCAAAGAGAGTTTAATAAGCTAGTTAATTGTGATTCCCCGTTTGAGTTTTCGAGTTTCTCTTTTTATGTTCGAAGCGAAAATATTCAACCGACAGCGAAGCTTACCGAACCCAACTCAGTCGCCAAAGCGCGAACGGTTTCTAACGCGAAGCGACCAACTATTCGTAGTGAACGATTGGCAGACCTAGAAATAGACTTAGTTATTAGAGTCCATAGTGACAGCCGAATTTCAGATTTTAAGTCCGCGCTTAAAACAGCTCTTCCCGTAGTTTTTTCCGGAGGGGCATTATACCAACCACAGCTATCGACGCAGATTGAGTGGCTAAGGATATTTACCAGCAGGAGTGAGCTTTTCCATGTCATAAAAGGGTTACCAGCATACGGGCGATGGTTATATCCAAGTGAAAACCAGCCGAGTGATTTTGATGAGCTAGAGCGTTTTACTACTAAAGACGCTGATAATTTGCCAGTTTCTATTGGCTACCATTTGTTAGAACAACCAACTAAACGGAGCAACTCAATCACCAGTTGTCACGCTTATGCAGAGAATGCGATAGGGCTTGCTCAGCGAGTAAACCCGATAGAAGTACGTTTTAGTGGAAGAGATCACTTTTTAAAGCACGCCTTTTGGTCGATAGAATGCAGTAGCGAAACTATTCTTATAAAAAACTATAGGGATTAATCGTTTATGGAACTTTGCACTCAGCTGAACTATGTTCGATCACTCTCTGCTGGCAAAGCATATTTCTACTCTCTATCTAAAAGTGGTGAGATGTGTCCCCTTGAAATTGATAGAACTAGGTTGCGCGCACCAAAAGGTGGTTATGCAGAAGCCTATAAAGGGGGCAAGTTTGTAAAAAAGAATGTTGCTCCACAAGACTTAGCTTACTCCAATCCTCAGTTCATCGAAGAGTGTTACGTAAAGCCGGGTGTAGATGATATCTACTGTGCATTCTCCCTTCGAATTCGGGCAAATTCTCTAACCCCAGATATCTGTAGTGACGATGAAGTGCGCAGTAAACTTTCGTTACTGGCTAATACTTATAAAGAGCTCAATGGCTATCAGGAGCTCGCTCATCGATACGCGAAGAATATACTACTTGGCAGTTGGCTTTGGAGAAATAGAGAGTGTCGACAATTGTCGATAGAAGTGACCACCAGTGATTCGCAAACCTTGATTATAGAAAACGCAACAAGGCTTTTTTGGTATGGTCATTGGGATGAGGCTTCAGCAGAATGCCTAGAAAAGCTCACAGCCTATTTGATGCGAGCCCTTTCCGATCCGACCGAATATTTCTACATGGATGTCAAAGCTAAAATTGGAGTTGGTTGGGGAGATGAGGTTTACCCAAGCCAAGAGTTTTTAGATAGCCGAGAAGATGGTGTTCCGACTAAGCAGTTAGCTACCGTCGAACTATTGAACGGAAAGGAAACCGTTGCGTTTCATGGTCAAAAAGTTGGAGCCGCGTTGCAATCGATTGACGATTGGTGGCATGAAAACGCAGATAAACCCTTAAGAGTGAACGAATATGGGGCAGATCGAGAATACGTTATAGCAAGGCGACACACAGCACGTGGAAATGATTTCTATCAACTGCTCAGAAATACAGAGAACTGGATTGAAAGTATGACAGCTTCTCAAGTCATCCCAAATGATGTGCACTTCATCATGTCTGTCTTGATCAAAGGCGGCCTCTTCAATTGCTCAAGTTCAAAGTCTAAAACCAAGGCTAAGTAAGGGAGAGCTATGACTAAGCGTTACTATTTCTTAATACGTTACACGCCTGCACAAGCTGACTATGAGCTATTGGCAGGTCGGTGTATATCCCAAATGCACCTGTTTATGGTGAATAACCGACAAGCGATGAATAGGATTGGTGTGAGTTTCCCTGATTGGAATGAATCTACAGTTGGCCAAACTATTGCCTTTGTTGCCGAAGATAAGGAGATGATGGTTGGACTCTCTTTTCAGCCCTATTTTTCTTTGATGGTAAATGAAGGTTTGTTTGAGATCTCCAGTGTTTGTGAGGTGCCTGACATTGCGGTTGAGGTGAGGTTTACCCGTAATCAAACGATTGGGAAAAGTTTTCTGGGCTCCAAGAAACGTCGAATCAAACGTAGCATGGCGAGAGCCGAACTATCTGGTGTTGAACCATCGTTACCAGCCACTAATGAAGAGCGAATCATCGATAGTTTTCATCGAATCCCAATCTCCAGCGGTTCATCAGGGGAAAGTTATATTTTGTTTGTACAAAAGGAGTTTGTTGGTGAGTGCGTTGCAGCAAACTTTAACAGCTATGGTTTAGCCACCAATCAAGAAAGAAAAGGCACAGTACCGGAGCTACGTGTTTGATCCTTTTTCTATAGCTCTTTTTTAGAGACCAAAAAAACAATGAGTTACAGATGCAAGAAGAAAAAGGGTATTTTGATGAATTGTGACTTTAAGCATGCAGAATCAGATGGTTAGAGACTATATTCTACAGTGTCCTGCCGAATAGGCAGCTAAGAAAGGTGGCACAATGGAGTTCGAATCACAAACAATGTGTCCTGCCGAATAGGCAGCTAAGAATAGGCCAGGAAGAAAGCAACCTTCCTGCTGAACAAGCAGTTAATAATCAAAACCATCATGTTTAGGCTTGATGGTTTTTTATTTTTAAAGTTGGTGAGAGCTTTATCTTGTTATACTGAACTTTAAATTGCTTCACACATAGGCTTGATATTGATGGCTAAAGTCATTCTTTTAAAAGGAGTTTTTAGAGAACATGCAAGCAGAGCATAACTTATTTAAGGTTGTAGTGATTGACTATCATGCAACTGGTGAAGGCCGGCATGTCTTTATCAAAACAGGTACAGAGGAGTCAGTCAAAAAAGATGTAGGAGACTGGCTCTATGAAGGTGCTGATGCATATACGGTAAAGCAATGGCTAGAACTTGATAAAGATTCAAGCTGTGATCAGTATAAAGGCTCAAATATAGAAACGCTTAAAACCTTTGCTCCTGTATTGTGGGACGCGATGAAAAATGGTCTCCCAATGACTGTTGATGCAGAGTTTCACTGGAATGAGAGTTGAAGAATTTATAGCACAGAAAAGCCTGAGGCGAGTCTATTGGCCATTTAACCCGTGGCACACCTATTTAGTTAAATCGCTAACAAGGTTCTGCCCCAAGTTTGTTTCAGCGCATTCGTTCTAACGGCAGTCTAGCTGATTTTGCTATACTGCAACTAATCTAAATATCCTGTCAGGTTGTATGCGATGAGCAAGAAAAAGTTGACCGAAAAAGAGCTGCTAGAAGGGATGACTCCTTATAATACCCACTGTGATTTGCTTGCAAAGAGCGAAACAAAACCTGATTGGATATCCTTCGCCGACGGGGGAGAACGGGTTACAGATGATTTCATGGCTAACCGAAATGAGGTTTTCGATGAACCTAGTTCAGATTTTCTGAACCCTGATATTTTTCTTTCAAACCTCAAGTTAGCACTTGATAGCCTTCCAGGTGGTGATATTGAGTTTTGTGACTTGGGCAATGAAATTGGTCGAGTCATTGCTAATTTGAACTCACCAAATAAGGCACACTTACGTGAAGTAATTTATGGTGTTGAACATGGTTTTGACATGATTAGCAAAGAAAGAGGAACTTCGAATGAGTAAGCTTGATGAATGGGTCGACAACAATATGACATTAACCAGTATCATCATAATGATTGTGGGCTTAACACTCGGATACATCCTTTTCTAGTATCAATTACTAATATTTCGATGAAAACCTCAGTTATTTCAAATTCTGAAATAACTCCAATCTTCTAATTGTGCAACAGCCTGTTGCACAAATCAGTCAAAATCAAAAATGCCCCTTTCTGTGCTAGAGCTGATACTCGCAACATTTATATAAATTCCTCTTTGACTTAATTTATCTAATTTCCCTATTATGAAATGAAGTGTCTATATGTTTAGTAACAGTTCAAAGGAGGCATTGATGTTGATATACGAAGTAACCAAACCTGGTACTTGGATAGTTCACGAAGATCAAGATTGGGCATTTGAAGTTGAATCGCTCCTTAGGCACATAGAAGGTCAATTCTATGAAGCTAACTTAACGCTCAATATGTTCTTAGAATCGATTAGTTACCACCGTTCCCCACCTAGCCGTGACCAGTGGCAACGCGACTCTGAACGTAGGCGTGTAATTCAAACTGAAATCGAAAAGGGCTACCCTGACCCATACGCCCGTGAAGTCCATGATGAAATCTACATCAAGACTGAAATCCAGTTTAAACGTGAAAAGTGGCAAGCAGGTGAACTACCAAGAGAGTTTACACACAATCAGTCGTTCATCTATGCCAGAGCATTTCTATATGCCCTTGATTCATTTGATAAATTCATGAAAGTGCTCAAGAGCAAAGAAGGCACACCAGAGGTTGTCGCTGAGCTTCACAATGAAATAGGTGATAACTTCCCTGACCTACGTGGAGTACGCAATACAGCACAACACATGGAGGACAGAGCCAGAGGTCTTGGTGCTGGACATAGAGGTAAGCCGCCTCGACAATTAGACTTAAAACCTATAGACAATCAATTAGCTAAGGCTGATGGTGGTATTCTGTTATTGAACTGTCTCAATGGTACTAGGTATGGCTCTACCATGGCGGATGGCCACTATGGTGAAGTGGACGTATCGCCCGATTCAATGAATCACTTACACTCGATATTTGACCGATTACTCAATGCCTTTGAGTGGAAAGGCCCAAAGGCACATCTACCTAGTAGACCGTGAATGCTAGTTACTAGCTATTACCTCAAAGGCGAAAAAGCGCTCTTTTTGCACCAAAATTCAGTTTAAGTGCGCTTAACAAGCGTTTAAGGTTTCAAGATACTTATCTATATCGAGCGCGTTAGGCCTTAAACTCTAACGCGTATCTGCCCCAAAGTTTGTTTAGACCGAGGAACACACATTTCATCTAAGCCTCATTTGACTTACTTGTTCTAATCATTGTCCTGCATTGTATAGTGCGATCAACTATCCCAGTCGTCAGATTTGTTTACGATAATATCGACAATTTCTGCAAGTTCTTCTCCTTTTGGCGTCAACCCGTAATAAACTGTTACAGGAACCGTCTGTTCTTGTCTTCTCCAAACAAAACCTTCTCCTGTTAACAGCTTTAAACGCTCACTGAGGACTTTGCTAGACACCAAGGCTAGCTGCTTCTGTATTTGCCCAAACCGTATTTCTTTATGCTGACCGACTAACCAAACAATATGCGCAGTCCACTTTGTAGAGATCAACATTAAGTATCGATCCGCACTACAATAGCCCTCGGGGTGTTTACCTTGCTGGCTCATAGTCCACTCCTTTTATATGTTCATATTGCATTTTCTAAAATTGGCGCACCTTACTAAGTTACCTGTAGGTACCTAGTTACTTTTAGGTAGCTAATTTCATGTAGTAACCAACTCTAATACTATCACACTATCTTTACAGAACACTAAATGAAGGAAACATTATGAAAGCTGTATGGTTGATTGCTTTAAGCGCTTTTTCTTTTTTATCTTATGGATCGACAGATTACACAAAACCGCAAACACCTAGTGAATTACACCAATTATTTGCAAAGTATTTTTCAAATAAAGATACAACTGGGCTCGCGACATTATTCCATGAAGATGCCGTATTCGTCTTAGATGCTGAAGGTAATCTCGCTAGAGGCAAAGACGCTATCGTACAGACCTTGAAAGGCTATATGCAAGGTGACGTGGAAATGGTCACACATGGCGTGTCTATTCATATCAATGGCGACACTGCACTTATCCGTTCCGACTGGGAAATCCCTAGTGTACAAACAGGAATGGCTCTAGAAGTAATGAAATATTCTGATGGCGGTTGGCTTTATGTCATCGATAACCCCAATGGCTTCTAAACAATTAGCTACCCCGTCAACATACTAAAAATTATTTAGGAATACTAAAAAATGAGAGCTCTACAAGTAACTAAATTTGGCAGCCCAGAAGTGCTAACCGTAAACCAAGTTGAAAAACCGCAAATAAGCGAAAGTCAGCTACTAATTAAAGTCGCTTATAGTGGCATTAACTTAGCAGATACGTACCTTCGTAAAGGTGCCTTCCCAGGCATACCCACCCCTCCTTTTACTTTAGGGATGGAAGGGTCAGGCATTATTGAAGAGATGGGGGCTAAAGTCAGTGGTTATAAGAAAGGACAACTTGTAACATTTTCAGCCAGTCAATCCTACGCTGAGTACGTTGTTGTCGACACTACCAGCTCATTAGAATGGGAACTAGCTGTCCCTGTGTCACTTTCACCTCTAGTAGCAAGTAGTATCAGTATGTCGGCAAGAACTGCGATTCTCTTGACCCAACGTTTGAGCAGCTCTGCGCGAAAAGTTCTCGTTCATGCTGGAGCAGGAAGCGTGGGAAGCGTTCTAGTTCAACTTCTTAAAGCTCAAGACCATGAAGTTATTGCTTTAGTCGGCTCTGATAAAAAGAAAGAATATGTACACTCATTGGGAGCAGATCATGTTTTAAATTATAAACAGGAAGGTGTCCAAAATATTATAAAATGCGAATATCCAGATGGAATAGACGCTATTTTCAATGCTACTGGCGGTAATTCTATTGCAAGAGATATCGACCTTCTTGCAAGTAATGGACATTTAATTTGGTATGGCTTCGCTGAAAATAATCAAGCCCCCAATATAGAAACAGCACTACAAAATGCCTTTATGAAGTCGATTAAGCTTGAATTATTTAATGGAGGAACCCACAGTAAACAAGGCAATGTCTCGGCGATAAAATCAATCGAGAGCTTGCTTTTAGAGCGTAAGATTAAAATGCCAGCTCACAAGATCTATTCACTCGAAGAAGGCGTAAAAGCTCATCGAGATTTAGAAAGTGGTAATACGGTAGGAAAGTTAATTCTTCAACTTTAAGAAACTGTACTGAACTATGCATGACTTTAGTCGCTAAGGTAATTTGGTCAGCTACATATAGGCTGGCCACATGATAGCAATACGAGAAGTAATCAGAAAAGTTGGAGTCGGCTGTGGAACGGAACTCAGAAATGTCCAACTTCGAGCTAGTTGACACGGCTAGCTCAGTCATCATCGTTAGCATATGAGATGACTTAGATTTGCCCCATTGGATGAGGCGGTATTGCTAATATTTGTAGCTGTTAATTAGATCTATAGAAGTCAATTTTATCACCTGTGATAGTTGTTCAAATCAACAACTATCGATCGAGGTGCAGCTCAACATGGAGAACGTATCTCTATTGATGGCGTTCAACAAGCAGGTCTCGAATAGCAGCGCCAGCTTCTAGAATGTGTTTCTTGAGAACGTATTTCGCGCCTTCGATATCTCGATTTTTACACATCTCTAATAAGGCTACATGCTCCTTATCGGCTTTTTCTGTTCCTTCAGTGAACAGTAGTTGCATGCGAATATAACGGTCACATTTAGTATTGAGGTTGTAGATGACATCCATAGTTTCAGGCATATTTGCAGGTGAGTAGAGTGCTTTATGCAGTTCATAATTGTGGTTACTCCACTCTTCCACTTCGTCCCCTCGGCTGACCAAATCATCAAAGCGTTGGCGAATTTGGTTAGCGCGTTCTAAATCGTCATCAGTCATATTCTGGATGGCTCGCTCAAGAATATGGCATTCAACAACGGCACGTAACTCAAACAGTTCGTCGATCTTATCCGGTGATAATTCAGTCACCGTAGCTCCTTTATGCGCTTCGAAAACCACTAACCCTTGAGCTTCTAGTTGCATCAGAGCTTCGCGTACAGGAATACGGCTTACATTAAACTCATTTGCTAGGGCGTCTTGCCTTAGCGGTTGGCCAGTTTTAAGCTCACCTTTAAGAATTTTGGCTCGAATAGCCTCTTCAACCAGTTGGGTGCGAGTTTTAAATACAGTTTTTTGTGACATCCAAGTCTCCGACTAGACATATTCATTCGATATTGTATTTAATATACTATTTTACTGTTGGATTGCGACCTTCATGCTGTAGCTTGTCCATTTAATTGGGCGCTATGTCATATGATGATCTGACCTGCCTTTCATTTTTCAATTGCTGAAAAACTTCAATTTGTATTTTATACGCCTTTCTGTGCTTCTTAGTTTCGATCTTTATCGGTCTAGTACATAATGACTGTATTAAAATACTTAGCGCTTTGGATAAGGCCAGCCGTTAATTGGCTGGCTATATAGTTTAAAGTAATGAGTTTAACATCCATCAACCGACTGTCGGAGGTTGAGAGGGTTCTCGCGCTTTAGTGCATCAGGGAGAAGCTCGTCAGGTACGGCTTGGTAAGCAACCGGTCGCAACCAGCGTTTGATTGCTTCCGCTCCAACAGATGTACTGGCCGACATTGTTGAAGCTGGGTATGGGCCTCCATGAACCATGGCATAACTTACCTCGACACCGGTTGGCCAAGCATTGAATACCAATCTTCCTGCCACCTCTTCTAACTGTGGTATTAATTTGGCAGCAATAGAATAGTCTTCGGGTTGCGCCTGAATCGTTGCGGTTAAACTGCCAGCGAGTTCTTTGCTGAGAACTATCATTTCTTGGTCATCGTCACATACGACAATTATCGACTGTGGTCCAAAGATCTCTTCTTGCCATTGAGGATTGTCACGCCATTGTTTGGCTGTAGTTTCAAATACCATGGGTGCAACACTATGGCTTACGGAAGAGCGAGTTTGAATAAGTCCTGGTTGAGACGAACGCTCTAAACACTGTTGAATGTAGTTTTGTCTGATTCCCGTGGTGAGCATTATTTGTTCAGGTAAACATTGGATGCTTTGGCGAACATGAGTAAGGAATTGATCTGTCGCTGTTCCTTTAGTTATGAATACGACGGCAGGCTTGGTACAAAACTGGCCACAACCCATATTCATTGATGTTAGAAATTCATCAGCAAGTGACAACGCATGTTGCTGCATGCGGTGCGATAAGATGAATACAGGGTTAGACGCCCCAAGCTCACCGTAAAATGGGATAGGTTCTACTCTTTGGTTGGCGAGATCGAAAAGTGCGCGACCGCCATGAATTGATCCAGTAAAACCAACCGCTTTAACAAGTGGGTGGGTGACGACCGATTGACCTAACTTGTGGCTAGTGCCTTGCAATAAAGTAAATATTGCTTGTGGCATAGCGAGTTGTTCGAGAGCAGTAGCAATGCATTTCGCCACAATTGCACTGGTGCCGGGGTGAGCAGGATGACCTTTTACAATGACAGGACACCCGGCAGCGAGTGCTGAAGCGGTATCGCCACCAACAGTTGAAAAGGCTAATGGGAAGTTTGAGGCGCCAAAAACGGCGACTGGGCCTAAAGCGATATTGTGGCGGCGAATGTCAGGCTTTGGTAGTGGAGATCGCTCTGGATTTGCGGTGTCAAAAATAGCGTCTTGCCATAATCCGCCCTCTAGAACATTAGCAAATAAGTTTAATTGCCCAGTCGTCCGGCTTAACTCCCCGTTAAGCCTTGCCAGTGGGAGGGCTGATTCCAAGTGAGCTCGTTCCACTATGGATACTCTTTTCGCTTCGAGACACTCGGCAATAGTTCTTAGTAATTGTGCTCGATTTATTGGTGACGTGCGACGAAACTGCTGAGTGATTTCGTTTGCAGCCATAGCGGCGAGGTCAACATCTTGTTCATTGTGCTGTGGAAATAGACCTTCTATGGTCTGTTCGGTTGCTGGATTAATTGCAGCAAAGCTATCGGTCTGGTTCATGGAAATTCCTAGTTATTTGAGTTCAAATCCGTGGGCGTACGGGTCTTGGTCATCGACCCAGATAGTGTTGTGTCCGGTTACGTGAGCCCAACCTTCGACACTAGGTAAGATAGCCGCGTTACCGTTTATTTCTGTTGTGTCTTCAATGCGACCTGTAAATAAACTGCCGAT
Organism: Vibrio sp. R78045; assembly: GCF_042466085.1. Taxonomy (NCBI): domain Bacteria; kingdom Pseudomonadati; phylum Pseudomonadota; class Gammaproteobacteria; order Vibrionales; family Vibrionaceae; genus Vibrio; species Vibrio sp. R78045. Next base: position 781,092 of record NZ_JAXHBS010000018.1, on the reverse strand, counting down.
GATGCTTTCATGGATAAAATCTTCTCCGATGTTGAGCTTTCCTTTGGCGTGCCATTGCGCCATTCTCGCGCTTGTTCCTGTACCACAAGGGGATCGGTCAAGTGCTTTTTCGCCATAGAAAACCGCATTTTTTGCGCTCGCTCCGGGTTGAGTTGGCTTACCTGTCCAAAGTACGTGTGATACGCCACAAACGGTTGGGTCATCAGGGTGTACACATTCGACCGCTGCAGAAACAGCCTCTCTTACTCTAGGGCTTAGCATTAATATTTCGTCTGAGCTGTAATGCTCCAAACCGAGATAGTTCGTTTGTGGATCGACAATTACGTAGTAATTACCTCCGTAAGCAACATCAACCGTTATGGTGCCAAGCCCTTCAATATCTACTGTAATGTCTTGATGAGCGAGGAAGGCGGCAACGTTAAATATCTTAACCGACGTGATTTTTTCACCTTCTCGCTGATAGTGAACCTCTATTTGTCCCGCCGGCACATCTAAGATCAGTTTCCCTTCTTGTTTCGGAGTGATGAGTTTGTGCTCTAGGGCGGATGTGACGGTACCTATGGTGCCGTGACCACACATTGGGAGGCAGCCACTGGTTTCGATAAATAGAATGGAAGCATCTGCATTGTCACTACATGGAGCCAGAACAACAGAACCAGACATCATTGCATGACCACGAGGCTCAAACATCAAGGCTTGACGAATCCAATCGAAGTGCTCTAGAAAGTACTGACGTTTCTCGCTCATAGTTTTACCTACAAGTGGGGGCACACCACCCGCAACCAGTCGAACGGGATTGCCACAGGTATGAGCATCAATACAAAAAAAAGTTCCTTGTCTCATTTCTCGCTCCTTGATAGTGAAATAAGTTGTAGTGCTGAATTTGAATGTTATCTTAATGTTAAGTATATTTTATACAATTTTATGTGGTAAACGTGATAGGGAGCAAAATAATGGTGTGCAAAATTTCATCACCCGACACGAGGGTAGCAGTGATTGGAGGTGGTGTGATCGGTTTGTGTATTGCGTTAAAGCTTCAGCTCGAAGGGAAAAAGGTGACAGTATTTGAACGGGCTGATGCGGGTGAAAAGTGTTCAAAAGGTAATGCGGGACATTTCGCAACTGAGCAAGTATTTCCTTTGGCGAGTCCGAGTTTACTAGCCCAGTTACCAAAAATGTTACTTTCAACAAAAAGCCCGGTATCGATCCGCTATCAAGATCTGCATTCCACCTTTATTTGGATGTTCCGTTTCTTGTCTAAAGCAAGAAAATCGCCAACTGAACATGCGACGAAAGCGCTGACAGAACTCAATTCTCACGCGATGAAAAGTTGGCAATCGCTATTGGAACAGGTTGGGTTGTCAGAGCTCATTATTCATAATGGTTCTCTGCTCAGTTTTGAAAGCGACACACTGTTTAAGCGTTATCAAACAACGTTAAAAGCACTAGAGCGTCAAGGGATACGTTATCAAATATGGCAGCGTGAAAAATTGCGTGATCAGGTGCCGAATCTTTCTAATAAGATAAAAGTAGGGATCTTCTTTCCTGACACTTCGCATAGTGTTAATCCTTATGAAATGTGCCTTGAGCTAAAGCGTAGCTTTCTCGATTTAGGTGGCGCATGGATAAATGAAGACGTGATGGATGCTTATTTTGAGTCTGGACATGGTGTGGTGATTACGCAAAAAAACACTTATTCGACGGATTTTTCTGTGGTGGCATGCGGGGCGGAATCAGTCCCATTGGTAAAAAAGATAACAGGAGTTTCAATCCCACTTCAGGCCGAACGTGGTTATCACCTTATGATGCCGAAGCTGAAAGGAATACTGCCATTTCCTGTTAGTTCGGCAGATAGAAAATTTATCATGACACCAATGGAACAAGGGCTACGTTTAGCGGGGACTGTCGAGTACGCCGCTCTAAATTCTCCTCCCAACTATAAGCGGGCAAACATGCTAAAAGGGCTAGCAAAAGATGTGTTAGCGCAAGATATGGATCTGACGGAGACGGGTAAGGCTTGGATGGGAAATAGGCCGTCACTTCCTGACTCTTTGCCGATTATTGATTGCGATAAGAGTGGTCGAATTTTGTTCTCTTTAGGACACCAGCATTTAGGGCTTACTCAGGCTGCGGTTACTTCTGTTCTAATAAGCCAACTTATTAATCAACAAAAAACCCTGGTTAATATTTCACCGTTTAAGCTAGATCGCTTTTGTTAAAAAATTTTAAAATTAAATATTGTATAAAATATACATGTGCATTATGTTAATTAAAAGTTAAATAAATAACGATGCCTAACAGCGGTATCCAGGCGTCTGAAAACTCGGGATATTCCCGATAAGACAAAAAAGGAGCACAACATCATGTCAAGAAAGACATCCACCTCACTTGCACTTTTGGTATCTGGAATGCTGTTAGGAACAACAGGTGCGGCATTTGCAGAACAACTCACCATCGTTTCTTGGGGCGGGGCATTTACTAAAAGCCAGGTAGAGGCCTACCACAAGCCATTTATTGAAGAAACAGGCGTTAAACTGATATCTGAGGATTTTAGTGGGGGCCTTGCGGAAATTAAAGCGCAAGTTGAAGCGAATAAAGTGCGTTGGGATTTAGTTTCTCTCGATAAACCAGACATCGTGCGGGGTTGTACTGAAGGGTTATTAGAAACGGTTGACCCCGCCATTCTACCTGCGGGGTCAGACGGTACGCCTGCAGATGAAGATTTTATTAGTGGAGCCATTCATGAGTGTGCGGTTAACACGATAGTGGTTTCTACCGTCCTTACTATTAACGAAGACGCCTTTAGTGGTAAGGCGACACCAAGCAAGCTGGTTGACTTGTTTGATCTCGCTAACTACCCCGGCCGCAGGGCACTACAAAAAATGCCTCAAGGCAACCTTGAGTGGGCACTGATAGCAGATGGTGTAGAACCACAAAATGTATATGAAACGCTTGAAACTTCGGAAGGACGTGCCAGAGCGTTTGCTAAGTTGGATACCATTAAATCAGATGTGATTTGGTGGACGACAGGTGCACAACCGCCACAAATGCTAGCAGACAAAGAGGTAGTAATGGCCTCAGCATTCAATGGTCGTATTCACAGCGCAACCACAGAAGAAGGTCAACCGTTCAAAATTATTTGGGATTATCAATTGGGGTATATGAATGGCTGGGCGATCCCTAAAGGCAGCCCAAATACGAAGCTTGCGCTTGAGTTTATTAAATTCTCTTCAGGTACAAAGCCATTAGCCGATCAAGCCAAATATGTCGCTTATGGTCCTACGCGTAAGTCTTCCTCTCAGTTGATTGACTCAGAAGTATTGGCCAGCTTGCCAACTGCGCCTGTTAACTTCACGAATGCATTTTTAATAAATGACGAGTGGTGGTCTGACTACGCCGACGAATTGAATGAAGAGTTCAATACGTGGTTGCTTAACTAGGCGTTATTGGTAGAGATCAATGAATACGTGGAGTGGGTTAGCGCGCACTCCACATCAAAAGCGGGAGGAAGAATGGTCTACTTAGAAGCTGAACAAGTTGTTGAAAGTTTATCGATGTCGGGTTTGATCCGCTCTATGCGTGAAACCTATCAAGAGCAAACGACGATTCCTCAGCGTAATGTCATGCCACTTGAAGAAGGGAAATATGATGCGTTTGCCCTACTGCCTGCATGGAACGATAGCTTAGTTACAGTGAAGGCATTTACTTATTTTCCAAACAATTCATTTGAAGGTAAAGATAGCCTTTCCTCTAAAATATTAGCATTCAACCGAACTGATGGTGAACCGCTGGCATTATTAGATGGAAAGGGACTGACTTATTGGCGGACAGCGGCGGCGTCGGCTCTTGCTGCGGATTACTTAGCTCGTGAAGATGCAGCAACCCTAATCATATGTGGTTCGGGCAATCTAGCACCTTATATTGCTTGGGCATATGCGGCGGTGCGACCTTTAAAAAAAGTATTGGTGTGGGGCAGAGATAAACAAAAGGCCGTTCAAGCGGTTGATAGAATTCAATCGGGCAATGAGTATCGGGCAATGCCTATTGGCACCCGTTATACGGTGAATGTCATTGATTCGGTTGATGCACATTTAGCTGAAGCAGATATGATTTCATGTGTGACAGGTTCAGCAGCCCCACTGTTTGACGGAAACGAACTCAAGCAGGGAACGCACGTCGACCTTATTGGTAATCATGACCAAGACAAGCGCGAATGTGACAGTGAAACCGTGGCTCGTGCGTCTGTTTATGTTGATAGTAGAATCAATGTATTAGCAGAGGCCGGAGATCTTTTAATTCCAATTGATGAAGGTATTTTCTCAGAGCGAGAAATCAAAGCGGAATTAGCGGACTTATGTTCTAGTCGCCAATCCGGCCGAATATCAGAGCAAGAAATTACATTGTATAAGTCAGTAGGCAGCGCACTGGCTGACCTCGCTGGAGTGAAATTCGTTCTTCAGCAGAAACACATCATTTAACGGGGGTTTTCCCTAACACTATGGAAACATTCAGCGTGTTTTCTTTAATTGCATAAAATATACAAATGGAAGGTAATAATGAAAGTAGATTGGAAAGGTGTCTACCCAGCGGTCAGCACTCAATTTCGTAAAGACCAAAGTATTGACTTGGATGCGACGCAAACCGTTATCGATAATCAGATTAAAGATGGCGTTAACGGCATTATTTGTCTTGGTACGGTCGGTGAGAATTGCGCGTTGTATCCAGAAGAGAAGCGCCAGGTGTTAACCGCAGCACAAGAAGTAGTCGCAGGTCGCGTCCCTCTTATTGCGGGTACCGCTGAAACGATCACTACGGCGGCTGTACAGTATATGCAAGATGCACTTAAGATCGGTATCGACGGCTGTATGGTTATGCCTGCTATGGTTTATCGCACCTCTGACAGTGAGACTGTGGATTACTACAAAACATTGGCGCAATCAACACCAGAGATGCCAATTATGATTTACAACAACCCAGTTTCATACGGCGTTGACGTTAATCTAGATCTCATGGCACAGCTTGCTGAGTGTGAGAGTATTGTCGCGGTTAAAGAGTCGACCACTGATACACGTCGTATTACGGAGCTCTACAACCGTTTCGATGACCGCTTTACTGTATTCAGTGGAGTTGATGATATTGCCTTAGAGTCACTGATGTTAGGTGCGACGGGGTGGATTTCTGGTTTAACTAATGCGTTTCCTGCTGAATCAGTGGCGATTTACAAACTAGCGAGTCAAGGTCGATATGCTGAAGCGTTAGACATTTACCGTTGGTTCCTGCCACTGCTTCGTCTAGATACTATTCCAACGTTAGTTCAGTGCATTAAATTAGCCGAGCAGGTGTGTGGTCGAGGCTCTGAACAAGTACGAGCCCCACGTCAGCTGCTTAAAGGAAATGAACGTGCAGAGGTTATTTCGCTTGTTGAACAGGCGATTGCTACTCGACCAGATTTGAGCAAGTACAACCTGTAAAGATACATATGTGTGGCGGGCACAGTGCGCCCGCCTTAATCCAGTTAAGTAAACGGCTTATTATGATGTTAAGTCTTTTACTTATCTGGATTAAACCTACGATTCGATAGAAAGGGACGATCAATGACATTGCAAAAGGAATACGTCAGCTTCCAACATGTGCAGAAGACTTATGATGGTGAAACGCTAGTAGTGAAGGACTTTAATCTTGCCATTGAGCCGGGAGAGTTTGTCACAATGCTTGGTCCATCTGGGTCGGGGAAAACCACTTGTTTAATGATGCTGGCAGGATTTGAGACCGCAACCGGGGGAGAAATCTACATTGATGGCACTCCTGTCAACAATTTAGCACCACACAAACGTGATATTGGCATGGTGTTTCAAAACTACGCCTTATTTCCGCATATGACGATTGCTGAAAATCTCGCCTTTCCTCTTAAAGTAAGAAAACTGCCGGAAGAGCAGGTCAAAAATAAAGTGGCTGATGCGTTGAATATGGTCGAACTCAACCATGTGGCGAATCGCTATCCTAAGCAGCTATCTGGCGGTCAACAGCAGCGTGTAGCATTGGCTCGCGCTTTAGTATTTGAACCTAAGCTGGTCTTAATGGACGAACCTCTAGGTGCATTGGATAAGCAGCTTCGTGAACAAATGCAAATGGAAATAAAACACCTGCATGAAAAGCTTGGGATTACCATTTTGTACGTCACCCATGATCAAGATGAAGCACTAACGATGTCAGATAGGATTGCCGTATTTAACAATGGAGCCGTTCAACAATTGGCCTCGCCGACAGAATTGTATGAGTCTCCGAGTAACGCCTTTGTCGCGCAGTTTATTGGCGAAAACAATCAAATTAAAGGTGTGGTTGAGCTGCTCGAAAATGAGAGTTGTACGGTACAAGTTGGAAGCAAAAGTGTCCTGGCCACACCTGTTGCGGTTAATCAGCGCAATCAAGCGACTTTGCTGTCTATCCGGCCTGAAAAGATTTCAATATCTCCAAAACGAGATCAATGTAACAACATCGTTACCGGTACCTTGAAAGAACTTATCTACCATGGTGATCACCATAGATTAGTTATTGATGTAGCTGAAATAGGCGAGTTAATCGTTAAAGTGACTAACTCACGTCGCCACGAAACCCGCTTTACTCCCGGGTCAGACTATACTGTCGGTTGGCATAGCGTAGATTGTCATGCTCTCGATTGTGATTCGATTACTCAACCACTAGGAGCGGTGGCATGAGTAGAGAATTAGATAGTTTGGAATCGGTAACGTCGTTAAAGCGCCAATTGACAAAGCCGCCAGTGACATTGAAAGCACAGTTGCAACGAGCTGAGCGTAAGAAGCAAACCCGTTCAGTATTGTTAATAATACCGCTCGTTGCATTTATCTGTGTGACCTTTGCCTTTCCATTGGTCGAAATGCTTTATCGTAGCGTGGATAACCAAAGCGTGCCGAAAGCGTTTCCTGAGACCGCTGATTATATAAAACAGTGGGATTATCAAGGTTTGCCACCGCTTGAGATTCAGCAGACATTTATGGCTGAGCTGAAACGGGCTCATCAAGACAAATCATTGCCAAAGTTAGCGAGTAGGTTAAATATTGAAGTATCGGGAATGCGTAGCTTATTGATGAAAACGGGCCGAAAACTCAATAAAGATAATGTATTCCCTACTTCTCTAGAAGAGATAAGAAAGCTCGATAAACGCTGGGCCAAGCCACAATATTGGTCAGCGATTAAGACGTTAAGCTCCTCTTATACACTAAGCTATTATCTGGCTGCATTAGATATGCGTTATGATGAGTTTGGCTCGATAACCATTCAGCCAGAAACGCGTCAGGTCTATGTTGATTTGTTTATCAAAACCTTCGGCATGTCGCTGGTGATTACTCTCATTTGCTTGGTGATGGCTTACCCAGTTTCTTACCTTTTGGCTAATTTGCCAGACAAAAAAGCGAATCTGCTACTCATCGTTGTACTTTTACCATTCTGGACTTCATTGCTGGTACGTACTACGTCTTGGATAGTGTTATTACAGAATCAAGGGGTGTTGAATGACCTGTTGATTTGGTCTGGTTTGAGCGATGAACGCTTAGCGATGATCCACAACACCTTTGGCACCATTGTCGCGATGGTGCACATTCTGCTGCCATTTATGATTTTACCTTTGTACAGCGTTATGAAAGGTATAAGCCCAAGCTACTTTCGAGCAGCACGCTCTCTAGGTGCAACTCCTGCTACCGCCTTTATTCGAGTCTACATGCCGCTTACCGTGCCCGGTGTTGGCGCAGGCGCATTATTGACTTTTATTCTTTCGATTGGCTTCTACATCACACCCGCCTTAGTGGGGGGAAGAAGTGGACAGATGATTTCCAACATGATTGCCTACCATATGCAAACGTCGCTTAACTGGGGGATGGCTGCGGCGCTTGGTGGCTTGTTACTCGGAGTAGTCACTCTGTTGTTTTACGTGTTTAACCGTATTGTCGGCATCAACAATATTAAGGTTGGAGGATAACGAAATGTCTTTACCGAGTTACTGCAATAAACGTGAGCATGTCGCGTATTATGGCTACATTGGATTTTGCACGTTAGTGTTTCTGTTTTTAATTGCACCCATTTTGATCATCGTTCCTCTTTCTTTTAATGCAACACCTTACTTCACTTTCACACAAGGAATGCTGAACCTTGACCCCGAGGCGTATTCAATGCGCTGGTATGTTGAGATGATAGAGAATCATCAATGGATGATGGCGCTTAAAAATAGTACCTTGATTGCGCTAAGTGCCACCGTAGTCGCGACAACGTTAGGAACGTTAGCCGCCATTGGTTTAGCGGCGAATAATGTGCCGTTTCGCAGTGCGATCATGGCCTTTTTGATTTCGCCGATGATTGTTCCAGTGATAATCTCTGCAGCTGCAATGTATTTCTTTTACACCCGATTGGATTTGTCTCAGACCTTTATAGGAATTGTGCTCGCGCATGCAGCATTGGGTACACCGTTTGTGGTCATCACCGTGACGGCGACGTTGAGTGGTTTCGACCACAGTTTGGTACGCGCGGCATATAGCCTTGGTGCCAATCCTATCTATACCTTCAGACGTGTAACGTTCCCACTTATCCGTCCTGGAATGATCTCTGGCGGATTGTTCGCGTTTGGAACGTCATTTGATGAGGTGGTGGTGGCGTTATTTATCACCGGAGTTGAGCAACGTACTGTTCCTCGTCAAATGTGGTCGGGTATCCGAGAACAGATTAGCCCCACAATTTTGGCCGTGGCAAGCTTACTTATCTTGATGTCGGTTGCGCTTTTACTGACTTTAGAGGTGTTACGCCGCCGCAATGCGAAAATCCGTGGCATCAGTGAATAGTTGATTCAATATAAGAACCTATGAATGTACAAATTGATGGGCAAGTTCTAGGATTCAATTGTCTACAATGCTGCCGTTGAAAGCTTTTTCGAGCATATCGAAATGTTCTACAACGTAAATCGAAAGCATGGTTCCAATAATCAACTGTCGTCTGTAGAGTATGAAGAGCAATATAAAAGAAGGCTCACTAGCGTCTGTGATGTGGTGGCTATTCAATTTGTATAAATGAATAGCCACCACTAAATCTCGAGTGTTGAACAAGCCGGAAGCTATTTTTTAAGTAAATTGTTTATGCTAGTTTGGCAAGCACCGATCTGCACCAGGTAAGCAGCACATTTTGCTAAGTGACTTAGACTCTACATACTTGTAGTTATTCATTACCTCCTAATTTAGTAGAGCCGCTAGCAAGGTTTTGTCCAAGAGTTTCTTAGGTTGAATTTCTACCCTTGGCACTTTCTAGCTTAAAGTGCCCCGAAATGAGCCAGATAGGGATTGAACTCAGGTTCAAACTCAGGAATTTGCGTTACTTTTCCTCATGCCTAAAGTTCTAACCTACTAGATACTGATCTTCAAACACAACTACGCACAAATACGTTGTTTAAGTGTTTCTAAGCTATTGAATAGTCGATACCTAAATGGAAGTTCTTCAGTGATAAAGTGCCTTGAATAGGAAGCAATGTGTGTTTGCACGGTTTGCACCTGAAAAATCGGAATTATACTGTTGCATATATGGTTGTTTTTCAGTTGGTTAAGTAAGTCGTTTGGGATATGCTGAAAGTATGAATTCGTGCCTGCACGATATTAAAATGTTATGTGATTTTAAGGTTAGTATATTATGAATAAAGTAGTCGGGATCTCTTTGGTTTCATTAGGGTTAATGTCATATTTAGCTTATAACTCATTTATCGCTAAACCTAAAGCTTTGGATAATTCATCTAAGAGTATGCTTGCACAAATTGGCATTAAAGAAAAATGGTTTGATGCCTTTAAGGTTATGGATGGTTCAATAGTATTATCCAGGGATATCGAGTCATCTTTTGAGGATGGAGATACTGTGCATACGGTTGGGAAAATTGAATATACAGTTGAAGATCAGCATTTTTGCAAGTATGTCGATTTTAAATTTAAACTAGGCTCATTAAACGATTATCAAATTAACAACGTATCGAATTGCCTAAATTAAAATCACATAACAAATAAGGATTAAGCGTTGCGTAGACAACGTTAAATCCCGAGTGTTGAACAAGCCCGAAGCCTCTTTATTAAGTAAATTGTACGATTGGATTTGAAGGGCACGCCGCCTTGATACTTTTCTCAAGGCGAGCGAGGTCAAGATAAGGTTGCGATAGCAATCTTATCAATCAGTTAGCTATTTTGTTGCTGTCTTTCGTCAATTCTCCTCTTATTTCACTTTTGCCATTATCCTTATTATTCATGCCTTTCGGCTACGTGGGTCGACTTACTCCGACACACGCCATCTCATGCTGGCAGCAGGGGCATACTCGTATTGCTTTAGTCCTTATTGGCACAGTTAACGGCGGCATGAGGTAGAGTAAATTCAACAGTAGCAACTGAATGCGAACCCGTAAGGCGTGTGCCTGACCACGTAGAAAACCGTAGTCTCGTACTCGTTGTAACCCTTTGGGCAGCACGTGCTGTAAAATGAGCAGCAAGAACTTGAGGGTGGGTAAGGTGCGCGTTCGCCATGCGTTTGTCTTGCTCTCTTTATAGCGGAAGGTGACCGTATCATTGGTGACTTTGATGATATCTTCATCAGGCAGTACACCGCGATAGAGATAGCGCGACAAATAGCTCAGAGCAGACTGGCCGTATCCTACTTGTCTGCAATCGACCACCCATTGCTTTGGTATGCCATTAGGCAGCCATAACATCGGATGTTGCTTGATGGTTTCTAGCATTCTTGCCCGCCATACTTGGGCTAAAGCAAACGCGTTAAAAAGATAATGCTTGTTGCCTTTGTGCCACTCTTGCCTTGACGCATTGTATTGGCCTGCTGCCACAATGATGTGTAGATGTGGGTGCAAGTTTCGTTGTCGACTATGAGTATGAAGCACGGCAGTGAACCCCATTTCACATTGCTGCTGCCTGTTGGCAAAATCCTTTAAAACCCTCGATGCCACCTTAAACATACCGTTATATATCGCTTTCGGTTGATGTCTCGTTAACACTCTTAATTGATACGGTAACGTAAACGTCACCATGAAGTAGTGAACAGGTAACTGCTTTTGCTTCTGACGCTGAAGCCAATCAATGGTGGTGCGTTGTTGGCATTGAGGGCAATGCCGATGACCACAAGAAAGGGGCAATCGGTCATCATGATGGCAATGGTGACAAAACCATTGTGACCGACCTTGTTGCTCGGTTTTACAGCGCAGCATTGCTCCAATAGCGCGATGCATATCGCCATTCATCTGCGCATTATGGTGACGTTTAAGTGCAGGGTGATGTTGGCGGATCAGTTCAATAAAAGTGCTCACTTTATGCTCCACTTTAAATCCAATGCATCGGTCAATTGGTTGATGGCAATTGCCGCATCATGCTGCTTTATCTGAGTCATTCGGGTGTAACGGGCGGTGGTATTCAGGCTTGCGTGACCCAACAGCGTTTGTAGTGAACGAAGGTCAAGTCCTTGCTCAAGTAAATGCGTTGCAAAGCAGTGTCTCAGTGAATGAGGGCTCGCGTGTTTTTGGATGCCACACTCTTTGAGCACAAGCTTCATGGTTTTTTGAATACCTCCTCTATCCATGGGCGCATTGCAACCTTGCCCAAGGCCAGGGAACAGTAATTGAGGGTGCTTATGAGTGAGCCAATGTGCGCGAAGGGCACTGAGCGTTCGCATCGGAAGCGGCACCATTCGGTCTTTCCCGCCTTTTCCTTCCCGTATATGGACGCGCATTGTTTGGCTGTCGATATCGTGAACCCTAAGATTGAGCCCTTCACCAAGGCGCAACCCCATACTATAAAGTGTTAAGAAGAAGACTTGGTAGCGCACTTGTCGCGTGTGAGTGATGAGCGAACTGACTTGCTGCGGTGTGAGTATGTCAGGCAGTCGTTTTGACTTGTGGCGGTTTGACGATATTGAGCCATTCCCACTGTTTTCCCAGCGTGTATCGGTAGAAAAATTGTAAGCCATTACGATCGAGTTTAATGGTGCTCCACGAGTGGGTTTGGATGAGAGAGGCGAAGAACTGTTTAAGGTCACTGGTGGTTAACGTATCAGGCACTCGATCAAAATGAGCGGTGATCCGACGAACAGCACGAGAATAGGCATCAATGGTCGCGGGTCGTTTACCTTGCAGCTTTAGATTGGTAAGGTGTTGTTCATAAAGGGTGTTGTAGCGTTTTAAGTCGGCGGGTTTCATGGGGTTACTCCTGTGAATGACCATCAGGGTTATGGTGTTACAAGAGTATGGCTTGCGCTCGTTTTACTCTGCCGCGTAGCGGCTTCGTTCAACAAATTGTTTAAGAGTTACGGCTAAGCTTTGGCATTTATGGTTTAGTGGTTACGGTGGCTTTGCTATGGTTTCGTGGGGCTTTGTTGCGTAATTAAGTTTAGAGATAGAGCCACCCCGTTTCGCGTATTTCTTAGTCAATACGACAAGTTTCAGGCATACCTAATCCAGTAAGCTTGTTCAACGCTTTTATCATCGCGTAAGTTTCACCCACCTGTGCATTGTAATTTCTTAAGCTCAGTTGCCCTCCTAGCAACTGTTTAACTCGATACATCGCTGTTTCTGAGAGTGAACGTTTGTGGTATCCATACCGCTCTTTCCAATACTTATTTGAGCCGTATAATTTCTGGCAACCCACGGCGAGATTTCGAGGGTGACCACGTTCCCAGAAGGCTGCCCCTTCTCTTGGGGGAATAAGCGCAATGGCTCCCTTAATCTTAGTAGCAGCGTGACACGCTCTCGTGTCGTAAGCGCCATCACCAGACACCTCAAGGATACTTCGGCGTGTTTGTTTCAGTAAGTTAGGGAGTACTTCTCCATCTGTAACCCTCGATAAACTTAGCTCGGCGGCAATGATCTCATGAGTGTTGGTATCGACGGCAATATGAAGCTTTCGCCAGACTCTACGCTTGCCATCCGTCCCATGTTTTTTGACTTTCCATTCACCTTCGCCATAAACCTTAAGGCCAGTAGCATCAATAGCTAGGTGCTGTATAGCTCCTCTCGTTTTAGTCTTAAATGAAACCTCAACTTGCTTGGCTCTACGACTGATGCAGGTGTAATGCGGACAACTTAACGGTACATTGGCTAACCTAAATATCGAGTCGATAAATCCTTGAAGCGCTCTCAATGGCATAGAAAAAACTCGTTTCACCATGAGTGCTGTCGTGATAGCTAAATCACTGAACCGACGCGGCCTCCCGCGCTTATTCTGTTTACTTTGCGCCCACCCGCTTATTGCTTCTTCATCAATCCAAAAGGTCAGAGAGCCACGGTTAATGAGTGATTGGTTGTATTGCTTCCAGTTGGTTGTTTTGTAACGAGGCTTAGGCATAGGGCTACGAGAGAGGGTGGAGGTAGCTGATCAGATCGTAGGTTCTTGATTTAGTTCCATTGAATTACGCAACAAAGCCAATCTGATGCTAGAAATAGAAAAAAATTTGAATATCAGCAAGCTTGGGAAGAATTAGTTATAACTTCCATAGATTTCGTCAGTAGTAACTCTTGGCTAGCTCCGGATGAGATTGGTAAGGGTTATACCCAAGAAGCCGTAAAAGTACATGATGAGGGTTTTGCCCCTCACAAGAGTGATTTTTATAAAATGCATGAAGATAACCTGACATCTGGCAAAAAAGCATTCCATAATTACCGTGGGAAGCTAAGCTGACAAGGCGATTAAACGCAACTAAAACAGTGGGTTAAGTTTCAATTCGCTCCACAGTATAACCCACATTTTTAGTCCGCTTAGCTTGGCGTTAGCCCTCGATGCGAGTTTTAGTACCTTATGGTACAATATTTTCTTTATTAATCAGTTTCATAATTAGCTATGTATATCGTACAAGTATTCAAAGATTTCATATCATCACCTCCTTTACAGAAGCTCTCTACTATTTCCGATATTGCAACGATCTTAGGGATCTCAATAGCAACTCTTGTTGCAGGTCCATTTCTAAGTGATGTCGCTGGTCTTGGCTTTGACCTTCCTGAATTTCTATGGGCTGTATTTTTCTATGCTCTGTTTGTTTCGGTGTTTCTTTCCGTATCTATATATCTTAGTGGTCATATAAAAAATTTTTGGGTTAAGAAAAGGCTCTTTTACATGTCAGTGCTAAGTTTCTTGTTACTGTTCTTTGTAAGCCTAATGTTTTCTACTGGTGGTAGCATGAAGGATTTTTTTGGTGGCGTTATCGACAATCGATATATGCTGCCAGCTTCTCCTCAAAAAGCGATCCAAAAGATTGAATTTAGTCAGGTGAAATCAGAAAAAAATAAAACAACAATCAAAGGCAAAGTAACATTAACAGATGGCGCAGATTTTAGTAAATATTTGATTGTTTCGTATGCTGCAGATAAATCTACAGGTGAATACTCGTACATGAGACATGGATCTTATAAGTATTCTGCAGACCTAAATGCGTCGGGTAATTTCACGTTTCTAAACTTGGATACCGAAGGTGTGCAGCAGATTTATCTTGTAGCGTATCGTAAGGCTGACTATGCTGGTCGTTTTCCATCTAAAGTGACCCAAGTCCCGTCAAATGAAATGGATCTAGTTGAAGCAAAAGTTTCGCTTGTGAAAATCGAAGGCTAACAAGTGTTTAAGGTTTCAAGGTACTTTTTTCTAATCTGAACGAAACGGTTTAGAGCAGTACACCTAAAACGTTTTTGTCCAAAAGCTTCTCTGGTTGAATTTTTACCCGTGGCACTTTTAACGCGAAAGTGCCACGCTAACATTTAAAGTAGCGATGCTAGATCTGAAGATATGGTTAAGTGGTCATTCTGTACAGCTTGGTGTAAATAAGGCTTCCATGTAGCGATATCCTCCAAAGCATCCACTTCTAAATGTATGTCTCCCTCCCGCTTTGGTCCAAAAATCACGTATACTGGGACAATATTTCCTTGTTGAACACTATCCCAAACTAAGCCATCTACATTGGGGTAGGTATTATGAATGTGCTTAGCTAGCGTTCTTGCTATATCCAAGCATTTCAGCTGAGATTTGTTAAACAAATCATCAAAACTAATATCCCAAAATGCTTCGGCCCCGCCTTTCAGATATGCAGCTCTACAATCAGCAAAGGTTAGCTCTTTTCTAAAAGAGATTGTAGCCACAGCGAGATTTTGAAACTCTTTGGATGATAACGTTACTACTGAATCTGTAGCAAGTGGTCGTAATACCGTTTCAAAATAGGCCGTTTCTCTAGTTGATGCTATATACAGAGCAGGGACTGCTTTGTCGTTAGAGCGGAATGGCGAAAAGCGACCAGCGGTGACCGTACCATCAGAGTAGATAGCCCTAATATCACTAGTGAACTTAACTTGTAGAAATGGATTCGGATCTATGGCTGTGTAAGCACGCTCACCATTGTCGTCATATACCTTATTTAATGCACGGTAAAAATGACGACCAGGTTCGATTTTCAGCAGTGGTGGCGCCTTACTCATAGTCTTGCTCTTCTGAAGCAAAGGTTAAGTCACGCAATGTGCTTTGAGACTTAAACAAACCTGCTAGGTATAGCAAATCTTCTTCAAGCTCGGGTCGGCTTATAGCTTGAGCAGGTGTGCACTCCAGATCATCATTGTGAGTTGTTAACCATTTATACACTCCCCAATCATTTAACCCATCAAATATGTGACACAACCTTTCGACTGGCTTGTACACACCAAGACGTTCAGTGTCGAACTGAAACGCTGGGATCTGGATATTACGAGAATTTCCAAAATAAAAGCCGAGTAGCTTCATTTCTTTTTTGAGTTTAGCAACCAATCTTGAAGGATTTGCAGCACTTACTTCTCCAAACAGTACTGATGCTTGCTTTGCTGTAATTAGCGGGAAGTTTTTTGCTCTAGCTTCAATCTCGTTCAAGTCTTTTGCTATTAAATATTGTGTATCATCTGCACTTGTATGTGGCTTAATGGCTTCCTTGAAGTCATCAAAACTTTTCTGAGCATCCTGTTGTAGTAGGCGATACATGTGCTTAACAGAACCATGAGCTATATGATGTTCCATCACACGCATGGCACCACTAACTAATTCTGCTTCCTCAAACCCAAGCTTTACACTTCGGTTAATCACATGAGCTGGAGCCGCAAAGACACGACCGTTTTTAGCGGTCAAATGCTTCCCATTTAATACGACAGTTATGCCCTTATCGAGTAAAGGCTTTGCTTCTCTCAAGCTATTAACGGTCACTGGCTCTTGAATACTGTCATGATCATCATTTTCGTATTCTTGTTCCTCTAACGCCGTTAACTGACATTGTAGAATGTACTGCTCTGCTTCCCTAGAAATTCGCATGGATACTGCCTCGTTAGGTATTATTGTACACCTTAGATCCATAGTAACAACTATGCAAATTATTATTGCCTTTTAGAGATGAGCTACCCCATCAATACTGGCCCCTAAGTTAAACAAATTGCCATACCTGTAGTTATTCATGAATCGCTAATGTAAGGTTTTTATAAACTCATTTATGTCCAAAAGTTTGTTACACACATGTCGATTATGTTGTGATCACCAAGCGATTCTGTCTGCTAGAGGATTAATTGGATCGTGGTAAATTTACTACGTTGAATCTTAGTCGTTGTTCAAATTTGCAGACTTTCGATGCAATGTTATGCGAACTTATATTGCAAATAGTATTGTAAGTCTTTGATGGTTCGTTCGAGTTATGCTGACTTATCTTGCAAGCATCACCATAAAAAAAGCCGCTCTTAATGAGCGGCTTTTTGCTATCTGTAGCTTTAAAAAAGTGAACAATACTTGTAAGTAGTGAAGTTCACTTTTTACTCTAGTCTATTCGTAAATGCTGTACGAAAAGTATTTGCTCGCAATTTTTTGGTGCTGACCATTGTCAATCAGCCTTTGTAGCCCGCTATCGATAAGATCTTTCAATTCGTTATCTTGTTTTCTAACAGCGACGCCAATACCTCGACCAAACCACTTCTCTTCTGTAAATTTAGGGCCGGTAAAATGGTAGTCCTTGCCTTGTTCCGTTTCAAGGAAGCCTGTGTTGAGTCCCATTGAGCCACCAAACACAGTATCAAGGCGACCGTTCAGTAAATCAGTAAAGGCTTCATCGAATGATCCATAACGTTTAATGTCTACATCTGGGTATATCTCAGAAAGATATTTATCACCAATCGTTGCCCGCTGAACCCCAATAGTCAGGTTATTCAGGCTGTCATCATCCATGTTGATCTCTCTGCCTTTTTTCATCACAAAGCGAGTAGGTACTTTGGCATATGGGATGGTGAAGTTAACTTTCTTTTCACGTTCTTCGGTGATTGTCATTGCTGCGATTATCGCATCATTCTTACGACTTAAGAGTGACGGGATAATACCGTCCCAATCTGTTTTTGAGATAATACATTTGACACCCAACTCAATACACAACGCGTTGGCTAAATCGACCTCGAACCCTTCAAGCTGACCATCTTGTGTTGTCCAACTAAATGGTGGGTAAGCCCCTTCAACAGTAAAACGAATCTGTTTCCAATCTTTTGCGTATGTGAACACAGAGAAAACACTGACGAATGCAACTAATATCCATTTCATTTTCATTTCCTTATAGTAGTAATGGATATCGATAGTTAACTACTTGTTAATATTTATCAATATAAATGTGGGTAAATTTGTAATAAGGCTCAAATATGCAGATGAGTTGGTATAAGTACAGTGTGTAACTTCGTTGAATCGCCTTCTAATATGCAACTGGTTTTATTTGTCCTAATTAGCTGGCAGCACAACAGCAGAAGCTTCTTCCTCTGAATCTTCTTTGTGTTCTATTTGCCCCGCAAACCAATCTACTGTCTTTGTGAAATACAGTTTGTTGGTTTCGGTATCGCACCAATTTTTTGACAACCCTCTTCGATTAAACTCGCTGCCAATTGCGGCGAGTGTTTGGTTACTTGAGCGCCCGTAATATAAAGTATCGCACAGTTGTAAGTTGGACATCGACTGTGGGTAGGTATTGACTGATGAAGTGTTCACATTCAGTATTTTTGACTGATTGTGCGTGCATCCTGTCAGGTTTAACAGAAATAAAATAATCAAGGTTGGTGTTGGTTTCATGGCTTTTTAAGAGAACTAACGGAGTTTGGTGTCGATTATGAGGATGGATGACGTTAAAAATTGTCAATTTTAATTCAATCCATGACGCAATGAGATCTTTGTACCAACTAAGTGGTAGGTTGTTGTGTTCTGTTGTTTCTTGACCTTCTTGTTAAACGACCAAATGCGCAATTTTGTACAAAAGTTGCGAGAGCCTATAGAGTAGACTGATAAGTCGCCCGATAATTAACAGGCTTGGGGATGGTTATGGATAACAAAAAGCGTTCTAAAGAGAAAGCCGAATACAAGATCACAGAAGAGCTCGGTGGCCTTGAAATCCTCAATGCAGAATATGAAAAGCAGAACTTCTCACGTCATAGCCATGAAGGTTACACACTCGGTGTGATTGAGCAGGGGGCTCAGCGCTTCTATCGAACCGGAGGGCATCATGTCGCGCCTCAAGATGCGATCATTCTGGTCAATGCTGATGAAGTTCATAGCGGTCATTCTGCTACCGAAGGTGGCTGGGCGTATCGTGCAATGTATCCACTGCCAGAACAACTTGCCAAAATCACGCAGGAACTCAATCTGCCGAATTATGGGGCTCCTTACTTTCCTAGAGCGGTGGTTGAAGACCCTGAACTCGCCAATCAACTCAGATTAGTTTTCAACACGATTGATGAATCAGATAATCGCCTGCTAAGAGAAACCTTGATGTACGGGATGTTGGTTAAACTGATTAGCCGACATGGGAAGTCGAGCCTTAAGCCTCTGTTAGATGGAAAAACTCAACGCCAACTTGTTCTAGTGAAAGAGTTTTTAGACGATTTTCCACAAGCAGATGTGTCATTGGAAGAATTGTCGAAGCTTGCGGCTTTAAGTCCATTTCACTTGGTGCGCTCCTTTCAAAAAGAATTTGGTCTTCCGCCACATGCATATCAAATTCAATCCCGACTCAGGCTTTCGCGTAAATTGTTAAAGCAAGGGCATTCGATCTCGGATACCGCGCAAGAGTGTGGTTTTCACGATCAAAGTCATTTTCATAGGCACTTTAAGAAAGCTAACGGTTACACTCCAGGTCAGTACATTAAGATGCGTTGATTTAATTTGATTGCTTTGACTTGGTACCTTAGCTTTTGTGACAAAGCAACTTTGTACAATCGAATAAGTGAGCGCTCTTTTACAGTGGAAAACCAATGTAACGAGAACTAAGAGAATATGGATAACAACACAATGGATAAACGTACGCAGTTATGGAAAGGCGTTATGGCAGCGATGCCGTTAAGTATTGCCGTCATACCGTGGGGCATATTAGCAGGCTCGTATGCGATAGATGCTGGACTGAATCAGCTTCAAGCTCAGGCTATGTCTGCCATTTTATTTGCGGGCTCAGCTCAGCTAGTGGCTGCGGGTATGTTTAAAGCGGGTATTGGTTTAGGGACTATGTTGTTAACTACGCTGTTTATTACGTCAAGACACTTTCTTTATAGTGTCTCTATGCGTGACAAAATTAGTCACCTTCCTGCACGTTGGCGTTTACTGCTTGGTTTTTGGCTCACTGATGAACTGTTCGCGATTTGCAGTGGGCAATCCCAACAAGAGTTTAATCGTTGGTATGCCGCGGGCGTGGGTGGCGGATTTTACCTCGTTTGGAATATTGCCAGCTTTGTCGGCATTGTCGCAGGTAGTCAAATTCCATCACTTAACGAAATTGGCCTCGATTTCGCGGTCGCCGCAACTTTCATTGCTTTGGTTTTTCCTTTGATTCGAACACTGCCAACGGTGGTGTGTGTTGTGGTGTCATTGGTGACCTCTGTGGCAATGGCGGTCAATCAGGTTGAAGGGGGGCTGATGATTGCTGCGATTTCAGGTATGTTGGCGGGCTTCATTAGTGAATCATTTGTTGAACGACACAATGGTCAGAAACAAGCGAATGAAGGAGAATCAGCGTGATTTGGTTATCGATATTGCTCATGACAGCGATTGTTTTTTTTAGTCGGTATGTGTTTCTAGAGCCTTCAATTCCTCTTCGGCTGAATAGTACGGCAAGGCGCCTACTGCGATATTCAAGCCCCGCTGTATTAACGGCTATTTGGGGGCCGATTGTATTCGCTCCTGAGCAATCATTCTGGCCAAGCCTCGAAAACCCATATTTAATCGGCGCTCTTGTGACTGGGTTACTGATATGGAAAACAGGAAATGTGCTGTTAACGATTGGAGTCAGTATGGCCGTGTTTTTGTTCTATAACTTAGTCGCAGTTGAGTTTCTTTTCCTTTAATTTCCTGCTTAAAAGACATGGTATGTCTAAAACACAGTGATCTTTTGAAACGAGCTGCTTTCAGTGATGTCCTTCGTATATTTTCGTAATGGTGCGGTTTAAGATTAGATGCATTTGATTACATATGCTTTTGTGTGGTTTAATCTGTTTTAATTATGAATTGCAAGTAAGTAAATTTATAGTTAATTCAAAAGGTTGATATGTAATTTGTGTTGAGCCACACAATCACTTAGTGATAAATCGAACGAATCTTTTCTCTAATATAAATCGCCCAAAGGACTTAATAATGCACAAACTTCTCGCCATTTTCTTTCTGCTAGTTCCGCTACAATTGTCAGCTGCACAGGACACGAAGCAAGCGTTAGTAAAAGAGCTTCTTCAGATCATGGATGTCGATTCCACGTTGGACGCGGTATTCCTTCAAATGGATAGCATGATGGCTGATATGTCTAAAGAACTCGAGGTTTCAGACTCAGAACGAGATATTTTTGATGAATACTATCACAGCATGAATGACTTGATGAAAGAAGAGATGAGTTGGAAAAAGCTAGAGCCAACAATTGTAACGATCTACAGTGAGCAGTTCACTGAAGCTGAGGTCGAGGCTATGATCGATTTCTACAAAACAGAACATGGTAAGAGTATTCTGAAAAAGATGCCAACTGTGACAACAGAGTCAATGATTATGACTCAGTCGGTAATGCAGCAAGTTATACCTAAGATTCAAACTTTAACTTCCAAATTAAAACAGGATCTTAAGGAACATAGAGGCTCCTAATTAGATGGATGCTTTCAGGTTGTGATTAAAATTAGCGCTCTATACTTGATTGACAACGCATCTATTCTCACAACACAGTGTGTCTTCTATGTAATGATTTATGTGTTGCGAACATAATCAGGCATAATAACATCCCCACAGCAGAATCATTTTGGTGTGGGGATCGTGTTTTAAGGTTCTGGTAAGGAGTTAGTTTGGCTAAGAAATATTATGTGGTTTGGAAAGGTCGTACACCGGGTATTTTTACCACTTGGAATGAATGTAAATCGCAAGTTGATGGTTTTGCCGGTGCGAGATACAAATCGTTTCCCACATTAGGTGAAGCTGAATCTGCTTTCGGTGGTAAAAAGTCGTCTGTGTCTGCTCCAACTTATAATTTTACATCCGTAAAACCAAGTGCTACAAGTAAGGCGAGCAAAGCTAAAACTCCGCCGCTTTCGGAGCAGCAAATCACTGATATGCCTTTTGACATCAAGATCTTTACTGATGGTGCTTGTGAGCCAAACCCTGGAGAGGCCGGTACAGGTTTAGCGGTTTATCTAAATAATGAGTTAACGGAATTGTGGTATGGCTTGTACCAAGCTACGGGCACCAACAATACCGCAGAGCTACAAGGTTTGAAGCAAGCATTTATACTCGCCAAAGAAAAACTGCAAGCTGGATTGTCTGTTGCGATTTATTGTGACTCAAAATACTCAATTGACTGCATTACCAAGTGGGCTTCAGGTTGGGAGAAAAAGGGCTGGACGAAGTCGGGTGGTGAGATTAAAAACCTCGATATCATCATGCCAGCCTATGCAATGTACCAAGAGATCGCTTCTCAAATCACTATCTATCATGTTAACGGTCACGTTGGTATTGAAGGTAATGAACTTGCAGACCGAATGTCTATCGTTGCGATTGCATCGAAAGAACAAGGCCTGAGTCAATATACAGAGACGGACGATCTTACTGAGATTTTAGCGTTGCGAGCGGGTTAAGAGCACACGACAAACTGTTTTAGTCAAAGGAATCATTATAGCCCAGCGTTATTGGGCTACTTCTATTCAGACTCATGGTGTATAGAACTAAAGCGTTACAGTGTGTATCAATGTGACGCTATGGTTTTTTGTTTAGCTTCTAATCCATTGCACACCTATTTGCGTGTTTATAGACAATCTTAAACTGGATTCTCTATCCAGTGAGACAGCTGCTGAGCTTGTTTAAGAGAGTTGAAGCGTTTCTCTACTCTTGTTCTTGCCATCATGCCCATCTCTATTTTGTCATTACTACTTAATTGCGCAAAACGCTCAATGCTTTCTCTTAACTCGTCGACGTTTTTTTCATTCACTAAAAAGCCAGTATCAGGTGTGACAATCTCCTTACAGCCCATAATGTTGGTTGTAATCACGGGGGTTCCGACAGCCATAGCTTCTTTTAGTACTAACGGCCCAGTATCAACACAACCTGTTTCTGAAAAACAGAAAGGAGCGACTAAACAATCGTAATGCGGAAGGTTTTCTTTTACCCATTCATGAGGCTTTGAGCCCAGAAAGGTGACATTTCGAGTTAACCCTTGTTGCTCTACTTGCATTTTTAACTGCGACTCTAAATCTCCAGTGCCAACGATATCGAGATGAATGTCGAGAGGCTCGGCTATCGGTGCTAAAGCGTCAATGAGAAAGTGGATACCTTTTTGTTCAACTAGTCTTCCCAGGAAAACAAAACGAAGCTGCTTGGTTTCAGTCTTTGGGTGTAACCGGAATTGCTTGGTATTTACACCGCAATGTAGGAGCTTTATGTTTCCTTTGGCCATGTGATTAAAGTCTGTGAGCATGTCTTTACAGACTGCGACCACAAAATCACTCGATGTAATTTTACGTTCAATATCGTAAGCGAATTCGTAAACATCATGACCATGGGCGACAAACGAACACGTTATATTGAGAAGCTTAGCGGCGACTATAGCGTGGGCGGTGGTGTGTTGGCAGAAATGAGCATGAACATGGTTGACGTCTTTTTCTGCAAGTTGTAAAGCCAGCTTAAACCCATAAGCAAAAAGTGACTTCTTCGGCATGCTAGTCTGCTTAGAGACAAACGAAAGTGCTTTGACAAAACCCACCCAATTGATGCTAGTTATCTTGCCCGCCCGAACATCCTTGCCAATTTTGACAATGTCATAGTCGAAAGCTTTTTTACTTTTTTCTACTTCGAATGCCATTACGCATACCTGATGCCCACACGCTTTCACGGAGTCGACCTCTGTTTGAATGAAGGTCTCACTGAGCACAGGATAGGTTGGCGCTATAAATGCTACTTTTTTCATTTTCTTCTCCTTGTGTATCGGCCACTACAATGGTTTAAGCAAAATACGAACCAAGATGAGAGGGTACTTAAGAGGTGCTTTTTAACGGTTTTTTGCTGTTATCGTCAGATCGCTTTTGATTTTCTCAAATTGGTAGTCAAATTGGATATTTGAATTTCTGTGTCGACAGTGCTTGTTCGTCACTTTGCGAACAGATACGTAGGGTGCTGATATAAGGCCAGTTTAATAGTGAGGAATACTCGGCACAGGATATGCAGACATGCTGTGTAAGATATAAATCTGAGATCGTCACTATGGCTAAAGTTAGTATTGTTATTCCTACTTATAATTGTTTGGGCTACCTGCCGAAGGCAATCGGCAGCGTACTCAAGCAGACTCATCAAGACCTTGAGCTGATCATTATTGACGATAACAGCAATGACGGGACGTCAACTTATCTTTCTTCGATACACGATGAGCGAATTATAAAGTTATCGACGTTGGGCGTAGGTGCTCCTCAAGCCAGAAACTTAGGGATCGAAAAAGCGTCCGGTGAATTCATCGCTTTTTTAGACGCTGACGACTTTTGGTTCCCTGAAAAAATTGAACGACAACTTGAATTCCATCAGCGGAACCCCGATCTGGCGATGAGTTTTACTAACTACGAGCATCTCACTGAAGACTACCAAGTGATTGTCGACTGCTTCAGTTATTGGTCGCAGTTTCAAGATCATGACGAGTTATTCTTTAATATTGAAAACCCACTAGAGTTTATTATTGAAAATAACGTGATTGGCACATCGACAGTGATGGTGAAAGCCGATGTCTTTTCGCAAACAGACACTTTTAACGCGGACATTACTTACGGAGAAGATTGGGAGCTATGGCTTCGCGTGAGTGAGAATCATCAGATTGGCGTATTGAATTCAGTGCAAGTTGGTTACTTGATGAGAGCGAATTCTGTTACTCAAACGGAAAGCTTCAAGCTGAGGAATTTGCAGTCTATAGAATCTATTCTTCAGCATTACCAAAATGACAGTGAACGTTGGAACCTACCTTCTTCTAGTTTCAAGATCGCAAAGGCGAGAATACTTGAAGGTTACGCTGACTATTACCGAAGCCTACAACACAACCGACAGGCGGCCGCTTACAGTTTTAGATCTTTGGTTTTGGCTCCTCAAAAACGAACGTTACTACACCTAATCAGAGACTGTAAAAGTTTCCTAACGCCAGCAGGGTAAAGGATAGGTGACCGCTATGGGTTCATTAAAACAGTCAGCCTATTACGCTATTGGTATTGTGATGATGAAAGGGATATCACTTGTGATGATTCCTTACATTACTCACAAAATGACACTAGCAGAATATGGTTCTTTAGAAGCGATTGTCTTGTTAGCAGACATTGGAACGATATTGTTTAGCTTTGGTATCGTTGAGGCAATGTATCGTTATGTGGGCGTGTCCGATGGCGATGAAAAGCGGGAACTCGTTTCTAACTGCTTTACGCTAAGTGTTTTGGTGTGCGTGCTAGGAGGGTTATTAATTGCGCTCAGCATGCCGCTATTGATTTTAATGTTACCCGTCGAATTTCAACCCTACCAAATTTTTATCCTACTCATTCCTACAATGCTTGATGGGGCAATCTCTATTCCTCTGACCTTAATGCGAATGAACGCGATGGCGAAACAATTTTGCCTGCTTAATGTATTGAAAGCCGGTGTTCAAGCCGTGATGACTTTTGCATTGCTTGAGGCCGGATATGGTATTGATGGTGTGTTGATTTCGTCAGCGGTATCGAGTTTGCTGCTAATGATCTGTTTAGTGCGCTATCAATGGCAAGAGATGGGAACATTTGGTTGTTTTAAATACTCAACCAAGATCCTGAAGTTTGGGTTACCCGCTTTGGTGGGAGGGGCATCAATGTATATGATCATGGGGTTAGATCGTTGGGTAATGGCAAGTTTCGTTGGAGTCGAAGAACTGGCGATTTATGCAGTCAGTGGTAAATTTGCGTTGATCCTTGGATTGTTATTGCAACCCTATGCACTGTGGTGGTTCCCAAACCGTGTCGCCATTCTTCAGCAATCAGGAGGTAGTAAGGATTGTGCAGACAAAGCCTTAGCTGGCGTCAATTTCGCCATCGTATTGGGTGCTTTGATGATTTTAACTGTTCCAGGCTTTATCGCTTTAATTCTGCCAAGCAGCTATCAATATTCGGGTACGATTGTTGTCGCATTGCTTGCCATTAGTGTTATCAAGAACGCAGGTGATTATTTGAATCTTGGTTGTTTCAGTGGGAAATCAAGTCAATCGCAAATGTGGATTCAAGGTGGATGTGCGATCTTGGCCGCTATTGGTTATGTCACCGTGACGCCCAGTTATGGCGTATGGGGGGTTATTGTTGTCCTCTGCGGAACTTACATATTGCGATTACTACTTTTATATTTCGTCAGCCAAACAATGGAACCGTTACCTTATCAGCACAGTAAATGGATAGTTGCGCTCAGTATTGCCGTAGTTGCGGTCGCTTGTGATCGATTGCTCGGGTTGGTGCTCGTTGATGTTCATGACTTTGTTTTAGGCTGCTTTGTGGCAGTGGTGACATTAGTGGCCTTCGTAAAATATTCGGTCATCATTATTCCGCCTGTGTTGCTTGATAAGTTCACGTTACGCAAGCACTCCCAGATAAGTTGAAATTACGGCATTTATCTTTAAGCTTTTTCCGGGGTAGACAATGAAAATCTAAGTTTATCAAAATAAAACACTGTTCATAATGTTTGTGATTAGATAGTATTTATAAGTTTGATGAATATTAACTATGGAATGAATTATGAATAAGTGGATTGTATTTTCAGCTATGTTTTCGACCTTATCACATGCTTCCTTAGAGCTTTCTAGTTCTGATTTATCGGCTGGAGATTTTGATATCCCCGAGGCTATCTCGTTAGAACAACAAAGCATCGTATGTGAAAGTGTTGTTTGTAATACGGTATCAGAACCTAAATCTGTCCCGGTTGTTGGTGAAGTGCCGGAGCGTGAGCCTAATCAAACGATAGAAACTTTCGCCAGTGCGATTTATATCGTTGGTGAGATTGGAGCCGCGGAAAACTTATCAACTCCAGAATATGAACAATTTTTCGAAAACTGATTCAAAGGTTTTGACAGAGGGGGGGACAGTTTTCAAGTGTCACTATAAAAGATTTCAAATGCTGTTATAAAAGGTAATCTTGCGTTAAACGATTCAATAACCTTGGTATATTGTAGCTAGGAAGCCCTCAATGGAAATATGGAAGTACTGCTATTCATCCCAGCCTGCTTTGCGCTCAATATGCCTAAACAGGTAAAAACTCACTCAAGTTAACAGCACGATACCATGCATCAACACAACGCTAGAAGTTAGTCGAGTTCTCATTTCAAAATACCCATCAGGCCCTTCGCTTTTATTCTGTTCCTTCATCGACCTCTCTGCTCGCCAAACCGCAATGTAACCGACCAAGAGAATAAGTGTGGTTATGAATTCCTTTTGCTCACCGAGTAGTACCGCTAGCCACGCTGCTAACACAATAACATTGCTTAGAATTAGAGCATTGTTACTTGATTGGATTTTGAAATTCTCTATGCCATTTCCCCATAAAATACCAGACAAGAAACTTAAGATAACCACGCTGTAAGTGATGAAGAGTGTTTCTCCGCTCAAGTTAAAAAACTGACTGTCGGTGAGCGATAACAATAGGCCGAATAAAAAGGGGACTAAACCCATATAGCCGAGCTTAGCCATGGTGTTACGTGTTTGAGTTGTTTCCATGTAATCTGACTTCATAGCTGCTGCTCGACAGCATTTTTGAGGGTACTACTGGTTGGCGACGTAGAACTCGGGAAGGTTGCTATCACTTTGCCTTCTTTGCTGACCAAGAACTTGTAGAAATTCCATTTCGGTTTGATACCAGCTTGTTGTTGGATTTCGGCAAAGACTGGATTTGCGTTCGGCCCAGAGAGTGAAGCACGCGCCATCATTGGAAACGTGACGCCGTAATCCAGATAACAGATTTTGGCAGACTTCTCCTCGCTTCCTCTGTCTTGACGAAAATCATTGCTTGGGAAACCAACAACCGTGAATCCTTGATCTTTATATGTTTGATGCAGTTGCTCAAGTTGCTCGAACTGTGGCGTGAAACCGCATTGACTTGCTGTATTCACGATCAATAAAGTTTTACCTTGAAACTCTTCACACAGCTCAATCTCTTCGTTTGAATTTAACAGCCTTTGTTTGCCGTTGAGTATCTCAGGACAGCTTGCTGAAAAAGCGAATGAACTTGTTAGGCTCGCGATTAGGGCGGTGGAGCACAGCAGCGAATGCTTCATTAGTCTGACTCATTTTAGTTGGCGTAACTGTTACTACTGTTCAACGACTTGAAATGATCACTTTAAAGACCAGAATGGCTTTAGTATCAGCTGTCGCTTAGCAAATAGGGTTCTACCAAGCGCCTGATGTTCACCTTGGCCCCAAGGCGAGATGCCAGCAGATACATGCCTCCAATCTTTCGGTGGAGGAATAGGGCATCGGCTGGTGGTGTGTGCCAATACTCTTGCTCCATGCTGAGTATGGTTCCTGCCTCACGAAGCCTTTGTGCTAAACCACTAGCTTTGAAGTCGTAATCTTCATCGACAAGCATGGGTTCACATGCCATTGTCACTAGGTTGAGAATCGCTTGGCGCTGGTCAGGGAGGATGGTCTCGCTAAAAAATCCAATTTGCTCTAACGCCTTGTTGAGTCCTTGTTCATTGTGATTAATCACAGAGGTAAAGGCTGAACGATAACCATCACTGAAGCGATCACTGTATTCACGGGTGGCACCAAAATCCAACAAGCCAATTTGACGTGTTTGTTCTACATACAAGTAATTAGCGAAATTGGGGTCGGTTTGCACCATCTTGAAGTCAAACAGCTCTTTGAACATTAACTCGATTAGGCTGTGCATCACGAAGTCACGGGTGCTTTGGTCGTAACCTTCTATTTGCTCTATCGAGACACCTTCAATGAAGTCCATGGCGAGGACGGAGTCTGAAGAGACTTGCGGGTGAATTTTAGGTACGACGAAGTGAGAGTGCTCTTTTAATGCATCATGGTAACGAATCGCGTAGTC
Organism: Vibrio sp. R78045; assembly: GCF_042466085.1. Taxonomy (NCBI): domain Bacteria; kingdom Pseudomonadati; phylum Pseudomonadota; class Gammaproteobacteria; order Vibrionales; family Vibrionaceae; genus Vibrio; species Vibrio sp. R78045. Next base: position 752,515 of record NZ_JAXHBS010000018.1, on the reverse strand, counting down.
AGCCTCGCGAGCATAGTCCGCTTCATCATGGAGCTGTTTCTTTGCCTCTTCTAGTAAGCTTTTGTAGTCGACCGACTTTGGTATCAACCCAACAATGTTGAGCAGTGTGCCTACGTTGTCTACATCGCTGTCGATACTTTTTCGAATGCCTGGATATTGGACTTTGATAGCAAGTTTGTCTCCTGCATCACTGTAAGCTTGGTGGACCTGGCCGATAGACGCACTAGCTAAAGGCTTAAAGTTGAAGGTAATAAATTCCACCTTCCAATTTATTCCAAGTGAATTTTCTAATACTTGGTTAAGCTGCTTAGCGGGTAATGGGTCGGCGTCTGAGCGCAAGCGAGCGAGTATATTGGCTAACTCCGGTTCTAGGATATCACCGGCATCCATCGACAGCATCTGACCTAGCTTCATTGCAGCGCCTCGCAAATGTGCCAACTGATCTGTAAGGCGAGCGATATTTTGAGGTGTTAATACCAAGTCTTTTGCTTTGGGTCTGTTTCCCTGCGCGAGCTGTTTCGTGCCTTCAGTTATGACACTTCCCGCTACTCGAGTTGCGAGAGACGCGAATTTACTGAATCTTGAAATACGATGGGTAGGTAGATTTCTTTCTTTTGCCGACATAAAAGTTCTCTCTGGGAATCAAGGTTCTCTACAAAGTTCTATAAATCATTACCCAACCGAATGTTTTGTTGTGGTAACTTATCTCGCGAAATAGTAAACAGAATTTAAAGGACAAAACATGAAATTTATTTGGTTAAAAGTCGCGGTTACCGTTTTAGTTTTTGCTGCGCTGTTTGGTGTGGTGTATTACAAAGTCGCGAGTGGTATGTCTTAACCAAGCACTATTTAGTGCAGCTGTTTCCATTGCAGCGTGACTTTCCTGTTAGCCAGAAAGAAACTTTGTATCTGTTCTTGGCAAATCGTAGATAACACCAGTCGGCCATTGGCTTGAATATGGCCCAGCGCAATGGGGCGTATAGCCAACCTTTTCCTACTAAGCGCCACGCTTGGTAGGTCACGTCTAAACCTAGCAAAAGTTTTCCATTCTCATCCAGTGCATGCAAAATGGTGTTGGCTGCGTCCGCATCAATCTGAGGGTAGTCTGAAAAGGCTTCACTGTAGATATCGATGGTTTGAATCTTATTTTCAGTGTCATGCTTGGCAAGTGCCGCCATCTCTTTTGCACACAATGGACATGTCCCATCATAAAATATCGTTAATGCCGTCATCATTTTCCTTACTATTCTATTCCTATTAATTTGTACGGTGTTATTTCTTCAGTGGATCATTTTGCGGAGTTAACCGACACTGTCATTGTGACAACTATTTTACGGTATTATTCCAAGATAAAATCCGTGCCTTGCAATGACATATTAAGAGTTTAACCGCAATGACAATAAAGTTAATCAACCGCTTCATTATCGCTTTTTCTGCCCTGATGCTAGGTGGTTGTGTGAGCTACAGTATTACTGAACAAGACATGACGAAATACCTACAAGATTCAGTGATGTTAGAACAAGAAGTTGGTGTTCAAAGTGTTATGTATGCGCAAGTGGCTGTTGATGATTTAGAAGTGAAAATTGGACGAACAGACAATCAACGAGTCTCGGTTATAGCTAATACTAATGCAAAAGTTGAGATATTTAATATGCCAAATATGGGATTGGATTTGGATATTGAGTTCAGTGCTATCCCTGAATATGACAAAGAAAGTGGTGAAGTGTATTTGAAATCGTTACGACTAGAGCGTTTTCAGGAAAAAGGACAACAACTCTCCCCTGAGGTTGAGAGGTTGCTTAAGCCTGCGGTATCCATGATTGGCTTTGCTTTGTCTCAGTCACCGGTTTATAAATTGGATAGCAACAAGGTGCAAGAGTCATTGATTAAGTCATCGGAGCCTAATCTAGTGATTAAAGATAACAAACTGGTTATTGAGTTGTTTGATTAGTTTTTTAAATTCTGAACGGCATTATGGTTATCTTTCAGGTAGCCATTTTTTATTAGCTTCAGTTAATTTGCACCTCACTACTTTATTGCCAATTACCTAGTTCCTAATTACTTCGCCGCGAGTCGGTTTATTAAAAATCATATCGTTATCATAAAAATAGTAATCGCTTAGCTCGTTGGTGTTGGTATTCAAAGTTCTGCTCTCTTTACTGGTGATGGAGGCAAGCTGTGGTTACTATTAAGTTAAAGTGAACTTTATCTATTTGTGAGCACCAAGGACAAGGTAATAATGAGGAACATCGTATATTTGACGATAGGACAGTTATCAGAGCGCAGTGGTGTTGCTCCTTCGGCACTCCGCTTTTATGAAACCAAAGGGTTGATTGCTTCGATTCGCACCAATGGCAACCAACGTCGTTACCAATCAGCTATGTTGCGACGAATTGCTTTGATACAAGTAGCGCAGTCGATAGGTTTTACGCTGGAAGAGATTACGGAAGAGTTATCTACCTTACCTATGAATCAGACCGCAACTAAGCGAGATTGGGAGCGAGTTGCGAAGAAGTGGCAAGGTCAGTTAGACAGCAAAATGTCGCAGATCCGTTCGTTACAAGAGAACCTGACAGGTTGTATTGGCTGTGGCTGCTTGAGTATGCAGAAGTGCCACTTGTTGAACCCTGAAGATATTTTGCATGATCAAGGGCAAGGTGCACAACGCATTGTTGATTAGTCTTTATTGCGTTAAATAGCTAGCCAAACTCTATGCTTTCATTCAATGAGTTAAGCAACAACTATGACTGAATAGCGTGCCTGGACAAACGCAAATTATAGGTCTAGCTTGGGAGGTTCTTTCAATCAAAAGAGGTGAGTTATGTTTAGTCATGTTTTTCTCGGAACCGAAAATATTGAACGCGCGAAGTCATTCTATGATCCAATTATGCAAGAGCTTGGTTACAGCGAAGGGACAATCGATCCCAAGGGGCGTTGTATATACGTTAGTAAAACGGGCGTACTAGGTTTAACTAAGCCGATTGACGGTCAGCCCGCGACTTATGGTAATGGGATGACCGTCGGGTTCTTGGCAAGCTCAACAGAAATAGTCGATGAATGGCATCGTCTTGGTGTTGAAAATGGTGGTACCAGTATTGAAAATGGTCCAGGTGCCAGAGGAACAGATGAACGTCGACTCTATATGGCCTATTTACGAGACCCTGATGGAAACAAGATTTGTGCAACTCACTTTATGCCATAGTTCATTTTATGCCATAGTGGCGTATAATTAGCTGATGTTGATAGTTTTGAGCCAATTTATCGCTGCTCTTAACCTCCCTCATGATTCTAAAGACTGGCTGATTATTGCAAAGGAATTGCTAGATGAAACCGAATGAACTGTTTTATGAAAGCTTTGAGCGTTGCCGGATTGATCAAGAATTCTTGGAAAGCTTTCTGGCAGACTTCTGCGAGCATAACCCAAGGTTTTCAGAACGTTTTGAAAAGATAGGGTTAGAGCAGCAAACTAAGATGCTTAAGGCCTCGATCATTCTTATTTATAATTCCTCTGGTCTGCCAAGTGTGCGGAACTCGGTCAAGAAACTGGGTAAAAGGCACAAAGATTTGGGGTTGGACATTTCAGAAATTGAATTAAACGAATGGTTTAATTCGCTGCTCAATACGGTTAAAAAGTACGATCCTCATTATGATGAGAACGTAGAACGAGCTTGGGCAGAAACGCTGGATGCTGGTCTAACGATCATGAAAAAAGAGTGTGTTGAAAAATAAAATAAACTTCGCATAACAACACGAGTTTTATCTTATTTTTAAAATGATGGCTTTTAATTCATTACCCTAAATGGTTTTTATTCAGGGTAATGAATATGTTGGCTTAAAAGGTAAAGCCAGTTTGAATACCTAAAGTTGTTTCCTTGGTATACCAATCATTTGAACCTCCGAGCTCATACCAATCAAACCCTAAACGAGTCAACAGCTTGGAGTTGCCAAACAATGGTTTTGATGACTTGTACTCTGCGCCGATACCGTAAGTTAAGCCAAAATTACCATGAGAACCTTTATGAATTTCATTTCCTTTGCTAGAGCTTCATTTAGATTGAATTAGAGAACAATTTAATAGAGATTAAATACTCTGGCTGACTAGTCATTCCGCTTGTGCTTAATGGTAAAACAACCAGTGGCTTAAAAGTGAGCAGCCCAACCAATCAAAAACCCTTGCGATGCGGTATCGTATTCAAAGGTTCCCTTGTTTTCGTAATCAACCCAAGTGGATTTATACGCCAGATTTAAATCCGACCAATCGTTAATTTGATAGCGAGCGCCGGTTAGTATGGAGCTAGTAAAATCGGTGTCAGCACCAAGGCCGATATCTAAACTGGTGTGAACTGTCCAATCTTTGTTGAGTTCTTTAGTCCAGCGAACGCCGACAAGGTAATCGATCCAATCTTCTTTTAAAGACCGAGAGTTGATTGTTGTACCATCGTTTTTATAAAGCCTTGAGTCAATATCATTGTCCCACCAACGTATACCGACCATATAATCAATCATGCCGATATCGTATTGAAAGCGTTTAAACCCTTTTGCTTCCAAAACACCCTGTCTTATATCGAGTTTACCATTAAGAATTCCTGTATTACCTATTATGGAGTCAGATTTGCCACTCAGTTTCATGTAGCTGTAGTCTAAATAGTAGCCCCATTGATTGTCGTAAATCCCCTCTAATCGCAGCATCGCACCCATATCCAGATGATCCATGATAAACGCTGGGTCAACATCAACACCTGTAGATATCTTGCCGATTGTACTATCACCACGGATATTCAAAGCGAGCGCATAAATTTCTATACTGTGCTGCCATTTTTTTGTGTCCGAGTGCGAGCTTGTTTCTTGTGCATTTATGGTTGAACTTGCAGCCAACACTGATGCGATGAGGTAATGCCATTTAGCCATGTTGATATCCCTATCCCAAGATTGAAGAGTACATACCATAAATGTATGTATTAATTATCCATTTTCCGTGTATGCAACTTGTACATTGCTGATTGTAGACTATGTTTTTAGAAAAGAGCCAAATTACAAAGAGGAAATAAATGAAGCAACAGAGTGTGTTTTTGTTGGTCGCCGTTCTGGGTTTAACGCCCATAGCTTTGTCTTATGGTTATGCACCAGTTATTTCTCTGGACTACCTTTTCGGGATAGATGCTCGTCCTGTTAACGTTACCCACATCTTTCGTGCGGTAACGGGTTTATATTTGGCACTTGCTCTGTTTTGGGTGAGTGGCGCATTGACTAAAAAGTATCGACTGCCAGCGCTTTATAGCTTGGTGGTCTTCATGTTGGGTTTGGCTGCAGGCCGAGTCGTCAGCTTAGTCTTAGATGGCATGCCTCACTGGCTGCTTTTTGTCTATCTAATCTTGGAGCTTGGCTTTGGTTTAGTCGGAATAAAAATGATTCAAAAAGAGCAATCTGAAACAATATAAGGATATTCTATGAAAGGGATTTTTCACCTTCTCACCTTAAGTGTGCTGAGTAGCTTTTCGCTATCGGCATGGTCTGCACAAGAACAACCTAATATATTTGTTATTTTTACTGATGATATTGGGATCTCAAACTTGAGTGCTTATCACAATGGCGTGATGAGTAGCCAAACACCAAACATTGATAGTATTGCTGAGAAGGGAATGCTTCTGACAGACTACTATGCGCAGCCATCTTGTACCGCTGGTCGTTCAGCTTTCTTAACCGGGCAATTACCAGTTAGAACCGGAATGCATACGGTTGGACTGCCGGGTGGCCCTGTGGGTTTAAGCGCAGATACACCAACACTTCCCGAGGTATTAAAAACCATGGGCTACGTGACTGGGCAATTTGGCAAAAATCATTTGGGTGACCGAGATGAGTATTTGCCAACGATGCATGGTTTTGATGAATATTGGGGTTGGTTATATCACTTGAATGCCATGGAATACACCGAAGATCCAGATTGGCCGAAAGATGGATCGTTAGATGCCTTTGCTCCTCGAAACGTGATTTACTCTAAATCTGATGGTAAAGGTGGCCAAAGCATTGAAGACGATGGTGCGCTGAATATCGAGCGTATGAGAACACTAGATGATGAAGTAAACAAACATGCGATTAACTTCATTGAACGAGCCGTAGAAGCGGATAAACCGTTCTTTACTTGGTACTGTCCATCTAGAGGGCATGTGTGGACGCACCTTTCTCCTGAATATGAGGCAATGCTTGGCCAAAATGGTTGGGGGCTTCAAGAAGTCGTGATGAAAGATCTGGATGATCATGTCGGTGAAATGTTGGCGAAAATAGATGAACTTGGCATCGCCGATAACACGATTATTATTTTCACGTCCGACAACGGCCCTGAAATTATGACGTGGCCAGATGGTGGTATGACACCATTCCACGGTGAGAAAGGGACAACATGGGAAGGGGGAGTTAGAGCTCCTGCACTGGTTAGCTGGCCGGGTAAAATCCCTGCGGGTAGTGTCGGTAATGGCATCTTCGATGGTATGGATTGGTTACCAACATTGGTTGCAGCCGCAGGTGGTCCAACAGATTTAAAAGAGAAAATGCTCAAGGGCCACGATGGCTTTAAAGCACACCTAGATGGTTACAATCAAGTCGATATGCTGACGGAAAAAGGCGAATCTAATCGTAACGAAATTTACTATTATGAACGAGATAAACTACAAGCTGTTCGCGTAGGCGATTGGAAGGCTCACTTCATTGTACAAAATCGCGGATGGGGTGGTCCGAAAGATGAATTGAATGCGCCGTTACTCTTCAATCTACGTCGTGACCCTTATGAAAGAGCGGCAGAAGAGTCAGGTATGTACTTGAAATGGATGGGCGAAAAAATGTGGGCATTTGGTCCTGCACAAGCTGCTATTCAACAACACTTAGCGACATTCCAAGAATGGCCTCCAATAACGCCTGAAACACCAGCAGAGAAAGTAGGTGGTGTGGGTAATTAGTTGGCAACTAATAAAAAACATCTAGAGACAAAATAAAAACTAGTAGAAAAAATCCCGTTAGACATCTTATATACTCTTGATATAAGGCGCCGAACGGGATTTTTGTATTTTGGTCGTTTAAAGGCGTATTTTAATCATTCAAAAAAGGCTGAAGAACAACACTATTTCGCTTTCAACGTGGTGTTTCTTTCAATGAACTTCACTGGCACCATCAACTTGACCAAGCTCGTGTCTTGCTCTTGAATCTGACTAACCACAATTTTCACAGACTCACGTGCAAGGCGTCTGAAATCTTGCTTAAAGGTAGTGAGTTGATAGTTCAACCACTGAGTTTGTGGAATATCATCAAAACCAATCACTTGAAGATCTTCAGGAATACGCAGATTGAACTCTAAGCGCGCCACATCCATGACGGCCATCGCTAGGTTATCTGTCGCGCAGAAAATAGCTTGAGGATGTGTGGGTTCAGAAAACAGAGTCCTAATGGTTTCTAGTGCATCAAGGTAGTCATAGTCGGCTTCAATAACTCGAGCTTGTTCACCGGTAAGTTCTTCAAATTCTGAGCAGAACCCTGCTTCACGTTCGCCGTTAGTGTAGGTTGGAACATTACCTGTCAGGTAAACCGCTGACTTTGTCCCTACGCTATGCAAATGCTGAGCGGCAACTTGGCCAGCGGCGTAGTTGTCGCTCACCACATGGCTACTCTTAGTCCCTTCAACAACACGTGCGAACTGAACGATAGGAATGTCGAATTCTTCACACTCTTCATAAAGCGACTTGTTAAAGGTCGCAGAAGCAGCAATCACGCCATCAACTCGGTATTGGAAGATATTGGGAATTGAGTGGTTATCGTTGCCATCAACTTGCCAAGGGATCAATACCGCAGAATATCCCTGTTTTTGTAGTTCAGTGGAGATAAGCTGCAGCGTTTTCATGTGAATAGGGTAGTCGGCATCAGGGAAAACTAAGCCAATCAATTTTGATTCATTTGTCGTAAGGCTACGGGCAAAAGCATTGGGACGATAATTCAACGATTTCGCGGCATCGAACACTTTCTGCTTGGTCTTTTCAGACACTGAACTTCCCGGTACAAATACGCGAGATACAGTTGATTGAGAAACGCCAGCAAGTCTAGCGACATCTTTAGATGTTACGGTTGTTTTGGACAGCGAAGAGTGTTTTGGAGAGTTCATAGACCATACTTTTGAACCAAATTGATTGTGCATAGAGTAACATAATTAGGTACGTACTCAAAAATACAATATGCCATGATAGGATGAAAATAAGGGGTAATAGAGAATGTTGGATATTATTCTGGGTACGACCCAAAAAGCTCTGCATTAATAGCAGAGCTTTGTTTAGCGAATTTATGACTCGACTAACTGGGCGTTAGAAGTAGTAACGGATACCCGCAGCGAATTGGTCATCGCTATTTTCATAATGGTTACCAACAGATTTGTCGTTGCCATTATCAAATTGGTATTCAGTCCATACTAAGAACTTGTTCTTCTTAAAGTGGTATTCAAGGCCAGGGATAATCAACTGACGATCGTAGCCATTAGCGTTGTCGTCTGTGTCCATTAAGTAGTTAACGTTAAAGGTTGGACGCAAACCATTTTCAAAGTGGTAGTAAGTGAAGAATTCAGCACCACGGTGGTCGTAAAATTCTGCTTTGCTGGTGGTTTCCCAATTTGAGCCTTGGCTGTAGGTGAAACCGACAAATAGGCCATCATTGGTGTAATTTACACCCAACAAACCGATGCGCTGCGTGTCGCCATCTTTGATGTTTTTCACGCCAGCATCAACATCATCAAACTCATTCTGGTGGTAAGCTAAACCAATTGTTAGGCCATCCATAACCGTGTACAGCGTTGATGCGCCCATACCGTTTTTCAGTGTTGCTGTTAAACCGTCAGCAAGGCCAACATCTTCACGGGTAGTTTGGTAAGTGAAGCCGTATTTCCAGCTGTCGTTAATGCTGTTGCGGTAAGTAATCGAATTCTCAGCTCGGCCTGTACCAGACGCAATACCCCAGTCAGATAAATTGTAGTAGCCTGAACCACGCGAACCAAATACACGACCCATATCGGTAAACCAAGCCACATCGTAGAAGGTAGACCACTGCTTAGTACCGGCAGCAATCTTGCCATATTTGTCGTGCTCTACGCCTGCGTATAGAAGTCGGTCGTAAATATTGTCGCCGTTAGCACCCGAGTTGTAACCCCATTCAGCATGGCCAAAGCCAGTCCAGCCGTTATCAAATCCCATTTGGCCTTTTAGGCCGAAACGAGAGCTACCGCTGTTCCACTCACCGTTGTGGTCGCCGCCTTTATCTTGGTAACGAACGTCGAAACGACCGTCTAAAGTAAGGCTATCGCCCGCGTCATTGGTGAAAGTGTGTGCAGCAAAAGCAGAACCCGAGGTAAGTGCTGTCAGGATCACTGCAGAAAGAATCGACTTTTTCATTGTAATTCTCTTTATTCAGGCCGTAGAAAGCCACCGTGCTTTCAAGCCCGTTATATTGGTAATGGTTTGGCAGGGTGTACCCCATCCATGAGGCACTAGTAGATTCAGTTATTAGTGGAGCAATAATGAATTGGTTGGAGCACCTACTAGGAGCGAGAAGGATCTCCCAGCAAGCGTGGAAACCTAAATCAGATGTCTATTTAGGTTGCCACTATTTCGTTTCAATCTTTTGGATTAAAGCGTTTCGATTACAGTGTTGGGTTCATGATGGTTGAAGTGCGTTCGAACACGTCTAGACCTTGCTGTTGTAGCCAGTAAGGAAGGTCGATAAGAACCCAGTTCTCAGATAGCTTGTCACCGTCACGGTAGTACACGTCAACCACTTGCATGTTTGCGCGTACTTCGCCGCCAGTCATACCTAGGAAGCCACCCGTTGGTGTGTTTGATAGGTTTGGCCAACCGAAGAAACAAGAGAAGTTACCTTCAGCGAAACGACAAACATGGCCGTTAAATTTCTTGTCTTTCAAGTTGTTACGGAAAGGAAGTTGGTGCTGTTGTTGGTAACGAGGAATCGTGTAAGACGCGCCGATACCACAAGGACCGTACCAAATCATGTCTTTTGACCAGCTCTTCGCGAGTACTTCTGGTGGGCAACCCATTGCGCCGCTGTCGTTAAGTGCAGAAAGGTCATCAACCATCTTGTTCACTAGAGCAAGTGTCGCAACGCCTTCTTCTGGAGCTGCATCTTCAAACAACAGACCATCGTGGTTACGTGGACCAGGGTATACGAAGTGCTTACCAGTTGATGGTGGAAGTGGGTAGCAACCCGCTTGATCCATCATGCCTAGTAGGTCTAGGAACAGGCCTGTCTTAGTGATTTTGCCATCAACAACACAGTTAAACTCTGCGTAGCGAACGTTCATGATCTTGCCAGTAGGGCGCATGCCTAGGTATTCAGCGTCGAACAGACCCATGAAGTGACCCATGCTCATTACCCAAATTTCATCTGGGTTAACTTCGTTGTTACCACCGATGAAGATATCTTGACGACGCTGCATGCGTGTCATTGATTTCATCATTGGTGCCCAGAATACGTCAGCCGCTGCTTGTGCGCCTTCTTGCTCACGGAATGGGTAAACACCACGCCACAAGTAATCTTCAGAAGTGTGTGCTTTTAAAACTTCAGCAACGTTTTCGTGGGTAGCGTTTTCCATTGCGTCAAAGTAGTCACGAACAATGCGTTTAGCTTCTTGATATTTAGACATAGTAAATTCTCTTTTGTGTTGTCGAGCCAACATTCGGAACAGGACTCGATTTGGATTTTGTTACCGGCTGACTTCTCAGCCGGATTGATGTTTATTTCGTGCCTTTAGAGGTTTCAACTTTTAGAGGTTTTAACTAAAGGGGATTAAGCTTTTGCTGTTTCCGCTTTTTTACTCTTGTCGAAAATGCCGCCTTTCAATGTTTCTGGTAGAGATAGCCACAGTAGACCAGCCAGAATCCATACGATTGGTGAACCCCACATTGCTGTCGCAAGGTCGCTGCGCTCTTGGATGAATACCAACACCATTGGTGCCCACATACCGATGATACGACCGCCGTGGAATAGTGCTGCACCGAAGCTACGTAGGTGAGCAGGGAACAACTCAGAGAAGTAACCACCCCATACCGCAGAAGCAGAGAGGCCGAAGTTGTAGATAAGGCCTAGGATAGCCAGCATGTTTAGGCTGCCGATCATCACGTCGCTTGGTGCCACGAAGAATACTGAAGCCATGACACCTGCAAGGATGAAACCAAACGCGTTCACTTTACGGCCGTATTTGTCGGCGATTGCACCCCATACCCAAGCACCGAATAGAGAACCGAATGCTGAGATAGAGAAGATGATACCGATAGTTGAACCGTCAAATTGGCGAACTTCTTTCAGGTACGTTGTCACGAAGCCTGAGAAGAATTGGTAGCCGTAGAAGTTAAGGCCAGCCAGTAATAGACAAGTGATGGTGAGTTTGCGGTAAGGCGCGCTTAGCATTTCACCCCAAGAACCTTTCTTTGCTGGTGCGTTAGATGCTTCAGCCGCGGCTTGATCTTCTTCCCCGTAGGCGACCACTTTTTTGTCGCTAGGCAGGATAAAGATCATCAGTGCAGCAGCGACTAGAGGAGGAATACCACCTACCCACATTAGGCTCTGCCAAGGTGCATCGATGCTAGAAATGAACGCTGCGTATGCACCCATTGCCATTAGGGCAACCGAGAACATAGAAGAAGCGAATGCGGTTAACTTACCGCGAACGCTTGGTGTGAAGAGACCGATCATCAGGCTTACCGCTACTGTGAAGTAACCACCCAAAGATATACCGATAATGAAACGCATCGCTGCCCACATTGCGTAGTCAGTAAACATCATATTGATGATGGTTGCGCCGCCGTTCAGTGCCGTGATGACAATAAGAGTTGATTTCTTACCAAAGTTTGATGCCACCCATGCACAGCTTAGAGCACCAATAAGTGCACCAACCGACTGCCATGTATAGAACTGAGCGGTATCCGCCAAGTTAATACCATCATACGCATCAACGATATATGGGCGTACGTAGTCAATAATTACAAAGTTATAACAATAGAAAAAGTAGCCAACTAGAATTGCAAGATAAGCAGCTACCCTTTGAATCATAGGAACTTCGCTCATGTGTTTTTTAGTAGTCATGACCGATAAACCTTTATTTTTTATAGGGTGTTTGTAGTTTTGATTTTTGTGTGGTGATTATCAATCTTCATCACACAGTCTTCATTTCGGGAGAGATGATAGAATTTTTGTGGTTATTAGATCCGTGATCAAAGTCAACTTTAAAATGAGTGCGTACCCATTTTGTGTGTTTTAGTGATCTTGATCTCATTAGATCGTATTTTTGCGCTTTTGAAAGCGTTTTGAGCGTTTAATCATCTATATTAGTGACAATACTCACACTTACTATGGGTTTTTGAGGGAAGTTATCCATTTTTGAGTAATATTAGCGGCGAATTGATTGCACAATATAATAAACGGAATCTAGAAATGGTTACGTACTCAAGTTTTTTGGTTATTGCTCTTTATGTGCTAACTACCCTATTTATCAGCTACTTAGTTAATAGACGCTATAGCGTTGGTGGCGACTTTTCGACTGGTGGTAAACAGTTTGGTTGGTTTACGGCAGGTGTGTCGATTCTTGCGACCTACATCAGTGCAATGACGTTCGTGGGCATGCCGGGTTGGGTTTACAGCTCGGGCATGGAAGCGATGAGTGTTCACCTGAACTACCCAGTTGTGATCTTTTTCACTGTGATTTTCTTTGTTCCGGTGTTTTACAAGCTCGGCTTAACTTCGATCTATGAATACTTGGAGCACCGCTTTGGCGTTGTTGCTCGCACGATCAATTCCATCGTGTTTATTGTGGTTCAGTGTATTTCGGCAGGAGTTATTTTGTATGCGGTTGCTCTGATCTTAGTGCAAGTGCTGCCGGTCAGTATCTCTGAGGCGATCATCTACATCAGCTTATTTACCGCGTTGTACACCTATGCGGGCGGTATCTCGACAGTAATATGGACGGATATGCTGCAGTCAGCAGTGTTGATTATCGGCAGCATTGCGATCTTTGTTTTATTGTTGATGAAAATTGATGCGGGCGAGGTGTTGTCTCCTGAACATCTGAATATCATCAACCTTGATTTTGACTTAGGCGTTGATACCACATTGTGGGCAGGCGTAGTGGCTGTGAGCTTCCTGCACTTGAGTGTGTATGGAACTAATCAATTGATTATTCAGCGAACATTAGCAACTAAGTGTGTTAAAACAGCGCAAAAGTCGATGTTGCTTTGTGGTTACGGCGCATTCTTTGTTTATCTGTTTTTTGCTGTGATGGGGGTGCTGTTAAGTGTCTTTTATCAGGACAGCAGTTTTGAAAACAGCAATGAAGTAATTCTCGATTTTGTGTTTAATCATACTAACCCGATCATTGTTGGTTTGGTGATCTCGGCTTTATCTGCAGCGGCAATGTCGACATTGGATTCCACTTATAACTCAATGGCGACTGTGGCAACGTTCGATTTCTACAAGCGCTTTTTCCGTAAGAAAGCCTCTGACGCGCACTATGAATCGGTTGCTAGAAAAATGAGCCTTGTTGCAGCGGCGTCGGTTGTTGTTCCTGCACTGCTTGCGGTTTCAAATGAATCCGTACTTAAAACCATTGCTAGCCTGACCTCCATTTTTGTTGGTATTCGCCTTGGTTCTTTCATTCTTGGTTTGTTCTTCAAACAAGCGAACGAGAAAGGGGTGATTGCGGGCAGTATTGGCAGTGTGGCCGTCGTATTCATCGCTAAATACAGTGGAATAGCTTGGCCTTGGTTTGCCTTGATTGGCACCGTGGTTTTCTTAGTGTTAGGCGTTGTCGTCAGTCGCTTCTGGGGAGAGGTAACCGAGCAACAGAATGAATTTATAGCCAAGCAAAAGCATTTGTTTGCAAAGCCTACCGCGAGTCATTACGGCTTGTTGGTGTTCGCTGTTGTGACGATTGCTGCTTGTACTGTTATCCCTGATTGGCTTTATGCCGCTCTTTCTTAATTGACCGATTTTTTACTGGTATATCTATGTTATCGATCTTTGATATCTACAAAATTGGTGTGGGGCCATCGAGCTCTCACACCAACGGCCCAATGATTGCGGGTTTCCATTTCACACAGTTAATCGCTGATAAAATCGCAGAAGTGACGCGTGTTCAGGTGGATTTATACGGTTCTTTGTCATTGACTGGCATAGGTCACCACACAGATAGAGCAACCATCTTGGGGTTGCTCGGTAATAAGCCAGACACCATCAAAATTACCAGTGCCAACCAAGCTATGCGTCATGCAGTGGATAATGGTGAGATGGATCTTGCGGGCACGAAGCGTATTGTCTTCAACTACCAAACCGACATGTTATTCCACGAAGACAACCTGCCTTTACATGAAAATGGCATGATGATTACTGCATTCGATCAGACTGGAAACGTAATCGTTGATGAAACTTATTATTCGATTGGCGGTGGTTTTATCGCAACTGCTGACGAACTGCAAAATGGCACTCAAATCCAAGCAGTAGAAGTCCCTTTTCCATTTAAAAATGCCGATGAAATGCTGCAACAAGCCGATAATAGTGGGATGAGCTTGGGTGGCATGATTCTAAGAAATGAAGCGCAGTTCGAAGGATCTGACATTATTTTAGAGAAAGCGGATCAAATCTGGCGAGTGATGAGTCGTTGCATGGAACGAGGCTTTGAAACTGAGGGCATTCTTGATGGTGGCTTGAACGTCACTCGTCGTGCTCCAAACTTGTTGAAGAAGCTTGAAGCGAATGCGGCGGTTGAAAACGATCCAATGGAAATCATGGATTGGATTAACTTGTTCGCCTTTGCGGTGAGTGAAGAAAATGCGGCTGGTGGCCAAGTGGTAACATCACCAACCAATGGGGCGGCGGGTGTTATTCCTGCCGTGTTGATGTATTACCATCGCTTTATTAAAGAGCTCGATACTAAGCAATTAAAAGACTTTTTAGCCGTATCGGGCGCGATTGGTATTCTATACAAAACCAACGCTTCCATTTCCGGCGCGGAAGTAGGGTGCCAAGGTGAAGTAGGCGTGTCGTCTTCTATGGCGGCTGCGGGATTAACGGCACTACGCGGTGGCAGTAACGAGCAGATCTGTATCGCGGCGGAAATCGCGATGGAACATTCGTTGGGTATGACCTGTGACCCGATTGGCGGCTTAGTTCAAGTGCCGTGTATCGAGCGAAATGCGATGGGCGCGATGAAAGCTATCAACGCATCACGCATGGCTTTGAAGCGTAATAGTAAATCTTTGATCTCGTTAGATAAGGTTATTGCGACCATGTATCAAACGGGCAAAGACATGAACAAGAAATACCGAGAAACCTCACTCGGTGGCCTTGCCCTAATTCACCTTGCAGCGCCATGTGAGTAGCTATCAAACAGATCAATTAGGCTCAATATCAAAGCCCAGCATCGTTAGATTTTAAGATTTTAAGGTGGCTGGGCTTTTAAGTATCATTTTTTGTTGCAAGACGACTGCTTATTAACTGAGAGCAAGATTATTCTCCAAGAGGGAGCTTATAGCTGTTTTTCAACTCTTTAACCGAGATATTCGATTGAATCGCACTCACACCTTTGACTCGCCTGATCGAGCTAATACGCTCAAAGTACTCTTCTAAATCTTTAGCCAATACTTGCACCATATAATCGGCACCGCCGGCAATACAATGGCACATAGGAATCCAATCGGTTACAGCAACAAACTCTTCGAACGGCTCGGTATTCTCAACTTCATGGTTGCCCAGTGTAACTAAGGTAAAGCCTGCTACATGCAAACCTAACTTCTTGCGATTGAGTTTGGCGGCATAACCATCGATATAGCCTGTCTCTTCCATGCGTTTCCAACGGCGCCAGCATGGGGTTTCGCTGAGGTTAACCTTCTCAGCGAGCTTACTGTTGCTCATGCGTCCGTCTTGTTGGATATGTTCTAAGATGGCGATATCAGTATCATCTAATACTTCTTTGGTGGATTCTTTCTGTTTCATGGCTTTTTTTGAAAAGTCTTGCTCAAATTTGCATTGATATTAGCCTATATAGCAATTTAATTTCTAGTTGAATCTGTAAACTCTCTCCGTATAAATACTTTACTTATTAGGAGTGAGAGGAAATGAGCTCTCAATTAATGCTGGCGTTCTTGCTATTTTCAACATCCATTGCAATTACACCTGGGGCAGGCAATATCGCATTACTTGGGATTTCAAGTCGTTATGGATTTGCTGCGACTTTACCTTTTATATCTGGAAACGCTGTTGGCATCATCATCGTACTGGCGGGTTCCAGTGTCGGTTTAGTGAGCCTATTCACCCTTTATCCAGAACTGTACAACATTTTGAAATACGCAGGCGCGGCTTATTTGCTATTCATGGCGTGGTCGATTGCGAACATGCAAATCGAAGAAAGTACTGTCGACAATCGCTCGGGCTTTATGTCTGGCGTATTGGTGCAGGTGTTAAACCCTAAAGGTTGGATAGCGTCATTAACCGTGTTTTCACAGTTCATCACTCCGAACGCAGACTACCTGATTCAAGTGGTGACGATTATTGCTGGTATGGTGATCACGGGCGTACCGTGCATGTTGGTGTGGGCGTATTGCGGCACCATGCTTAAAAAGTTACTGCAATCACCAAAACAGATGATGTTTGTGAACCGTTGCTTGGGCGGAAGCTTAGCGATGGTGGTTGCTTTTATGCTTTATCAACCAGCATAAAGCCTCTCTACAAATAAAAAAACCACTCCTAAATCCATAGGAGTGGTGTCTAAAAATCGACTAAGTGGTTAACAATAATTAGTAAGTTACTAATAACTAGCAAGTTAACAAGAACGTTTTAAGGAATGTTTGCTTAAAAGATTAAGCGGTTTCAGCTTCTTTAACCGGAGCTGAGTTACGGATTAGGTGGTCAAATGCACCTAAACTTGCTTTTGCACCTTCACCCATCGCAATGATGATTTGTTTGTAAGGCACTGTTGTTACATCACCCGCTGCGAATACACCTTTCATTGATGTTGCACCATGAGCGTTAATTTCAATTTCACCGCGTGGTGAAAGCTCAACTTTTGAACCCTTCAACCATTCACTGTTTGGCATCAGGCCGATTTGAACAAAGATACCTGCTAGTTCGATCTGTTTAAGTTCATCGGTGTTGCGGTCTTTGTATTCCAGACCCGTTACTCGATTACCATCACCAACCACTCGTGTTGTTTGAGCCATTTTGATGATTTCGATGTTCGGTGTCGTGTTCGCTTTGTCTATAAGCACTTGGTCAGCACGTAGTGTGTCTGCAAATTCAAGTACGGTTACGTGTTCAACGAGACCAGCCAAGTCAATCGCCGCTTCGATACCTGAGTTACCGCCACCAATAACCGCTGTTTTCTTACCTTTGAACAAAGGACCGTCACAGTGTGGGCAGTAAGCGACACCTTTATTGCGGTACTCTTGCTCACCCGGAACGTTCATTTCACGCCAGCGCGCACCAGTACTGGTGATCACCGTACGAGCTCGCAGTGTTGCACCGCTTTCTAACTCAATATGGATGTAACCGTCTTCTGTGTCTTCTGCTGCGATGATGTTCGCTGCACGCTGCTCAGTCATTACCTCAACACCGTACTCTTTTACGTGCTCTTCTAAGCTTGCGACTAACTTAGGACCGGTGGTTGCTTTTACTGAGATAAAGTTCTCAATCGCCATGGTATCCATCACTTGACCACCGAATCGGTCAGCAACAACACCAGTGCGAATGCCTTTACGTGCCGCATAAATTGCCGCTGAAGAACCCGCAGGGCCGCCGCCTACAACCAATACATCAAACGGTGCTTGTTGGTTTAGGTTTGCCGCTTTCTTTTCTGCTGCGCCTGAATCGACTTTGTTCAATATTTCAGCCAGTGACATACGGCCTTGACCAAATAGCTCACCGTTAATGAATACGCTCGGTACTGCCATGATGTCGCGAGACTTCACTTCGTCTTGAAATGCTGCGCCGTCGATCATGGTTGTCTTAATCAGAGGATTAATCGCCGACATCATGTTGAACGCTTGAACTACTTCTGGACAGTTTTGGCATGATAGCGAGATGAAAATCTCGACATTAAGCTCTTGATCTAATTCTTTTACTTGCTCGATTACGTCAGCTTCAAGCTTGATAGGGTGACCACCACTATGAAGCAGTGCCAGTACCAGTGAGGTGAACTCGTGACCCATCGGTAAACCTGCGAAGCCAATCGCTGTACCTTTCTCTTGGTTCACCACCTGCATGATAGGGCTGCGAGTGCTTGCGCTATCATTTCGAATTACTTCAATTTTGTCAGTGAGAGAGGCGATATCATTCGCTAGGTCTTGAAGTTTGTTTGCGGTATCGCTGTTATCAAGGCTCAGCACTAACTGAACATTGGTTTTTAGGTTTTCTAGGTATGCTTTTAGCTGCTGCTTCATTGCTTGATCTAACATAATCGTGCCTGCTCTTAATTCTGTGTCTTGGTATTGACCAATACCTTCTTGCTGAAAAAGGAAAATAAAAAAGGGGCGCAAGTCGGCAAATATTGTGGTGTTGATGGTTTGAAAGGGTGGCGCGCAACTGCCCTTTAGGAGGGAGGCCGAAGCGCGCCTGTAGAACCGTTTTATTTGTTCTTTTTAGCTATTCTTGTTAGCTAGGCTTAGATTAAATTTTACCTACTAGGTCTAGAGATGGCGCTAGAGTCTCTTCACCTTCTTTCCATTTAGCTGGGCAAACTTCACCTGGGTGAGCGGCTACGTATTGTGCTGCTTTAACCTTGCGTAGTAGGTCTTCAGCGTCACGACCGATACCTTCAGCGGTGATTTCCATTGCTTGGATAACGCCTTCAGGGTCGATTAGGAAAGTTGCACGGTCTGCAAGGCCTTGACCTTCACGCATTACGTTGAAGTTATTTGTGATGTTGCCCGTTTGGTCGCCTACCATGAAGTATTCGATAGTGCCGATTTTGTCAGAAGTATCGTGCCATGCTTTGTGAGAGAAGTGTGTGTCAGTTGATACTGAGAAAACTTCTACGCCACGAGATTGAAGCTCTGCGTATTTGTCTTGTAGGTCAACTAGCTCAGTTGGACATACAAACGTGAAATCTGCTGGGTAGAAGAAGAATACAGCCCACTTACCTTTAACGTCTTGCTCTGTGATTTCTACGAATTCGCCGTTTTTGAATGCTGTAGCGTTGAATGGTTTGATTTCTGTGTTGATCATGATTTGACTCTCTTTCTAATTTGTAGTGTTTAACGCTATCTCGCGTCGATGTAGATATATTGCATTCGCACCGAAAATTAGTGAAATCGGACATTTCTATAGATTCAATAGGCAAATCCTATCCTTGATAGAAGAAGGCTATCGATAAAAGTTATCAACAGAAGTTATCGACAAAGCTTATCAACAAAAGCCATCAAAGCGGGCACCGCTCTATTTGGGTAGCTACGCTTTTTAGGTTGTTCTCTACATAAGGCTTATCTCTATTAGCGTGAGCATCTATTTATAGTGTGAGCATCTATGTATAGCGTGAACATCTATGTAGATACTGCTTCTTTAAGTGTTCTGAGATCTCATGGTTATCTATAAATAACAAAAAATTATCATTAATATAAATTATGATAATTTCAGGTAATCTTATTATCTCCATATACTCTCTCCATCGAAACGAAACACCGAAGCTACTCTTCGGAAAGCACAGAATTAAAAACGAATTTGGAGCAAGTTATGAAAATGAATCACGTAGGCATCATGGTGGGCGACATGGATAAAGCAGTCGAGTTTTACACTAAGGCTCTGGGTCTAAGAATCGTAATGAACAACACTAAGGTTATGGAAGAGCGTGAATCAGCAATCGGACGTATGTGTATCGCAGTATTTGGCGAAGGCTTCAAAGGCTTCAACATTGCACACCTAGTAACATCTGATGGTATCGGTGTTGAGCTGTTCGAAATGAAAGATCGTCAAGAGCGTCACGAAGTAGACTTCTCTCGCCTAGGCATCTTCCACTTCTGTCTACAGCTTCCAAAAGAGCAGTTTCATTCAGCGATTAAGCGCGTTGAAGAGTTTGGCGGTAAGGTTCGTATGGACATCATGCGTTACCACCCAGAAGACGAACTAAAACAAGCGCAAATGGTTTACCTAGAAGACCCGTTTGGCAACCTATTCGAATTCTACTCGCACACATACGAAGACACGTACGCGACTGATTACGAGTAATCGCGTTACCTGCCTGTTATAAGGCAGAAAAACGAAACACCCCCTAAAGAGGATTGGTAGAGATACCAATCCTTTTTTTGTGTCTGCGATATTGAGTTAGAGGTGATGGATAAACCATATCAAAGGAGTGCTTCGTGGTCTCCGTTTGCACTAAAACAAGCCGACAGTGTTGCTCTATAGTGCAGCAATGGCTAGAGATGAAACTTAACCGATTGATAAATATAATGTTAAACCATTGGCATATATGTTGCTCTATTGTCTTTATGTAAATTGTATACAATAAAAAATACATTAAGGAAATCACATGGAACATAACAGTGAATTGATTTACGGATTGGATGACCGACCATCCGTCAAAGCAGCCAGTTACGCGGCGTTGCAACATGTTTTAGCAAGCTTTGTTGGAATTATCACACCCACACTCATTATTGGCGGCGTTTTAGGGTTAGGTGAACACATTCCTTATTTGATCAGCATGGCACTGATGGTGTCTGGTGTAGGTACATTCATACAAGCGAAAAAAATTGGCCCTGTTGGTGCTGGAATGATTTGTGTCCAAGGGACTAGCTTTGCATTCTTAGGGTCAGTTCTAGGGGCAGGCTTTCTAGTGAAAGCGAATGGAGGTGGTCCAGATGAAATGCTTGCAACTATCTTCGGAGTTTGTTTCTTTGGTGCGTTTGTCGAGATCCTACTATCGCGTTTTATCGAAAAACTGAAGGTGGTTATCACTCCTGTTGTCACCGGAATCGTTATCACGACGATTGGTATCTCTCTGATCAAGGTCGGTGTTACTGATATTGCTGGTGGTGTTGGTGCAGAAGATTTTGGGTCTGCAAGTAACCTGATGCTAGGTGCTATCGTTCTCGGAACCATAGTTGCACTTAACCTTAGTAACAGCACTATGGTAAGGTTGTCATCAATTTTAGTCGGGTTAGTTGTTGGTTGGTGCGTGGCTATTTTGATGGGTAAGGCTTCAATGGTAACCTTTGCTTCTCAACCTTTATTGAGTATCCCTGTCCCATTTAAATATGGTTTCGCTTTCGATTGGCAAGCATTTCTCCCGATTGCTTTTATCTACTTAATCACCGTTATTGAAACGACAGGTGACCTTACCGCCAATAGCATGTTCTCAGGACAGCCTGTTAAAGGGCCTAAATATATCAATCGACTAAAGGCAGGTGTGCTAGCTGATGGCGTGAATTCGCTTATCGCCGCTGTTTTCAATACTTTTCCGAATACGACTTTCAGCCAGAACAATGGTGTGATTCATTTTACGGGAATAGCGAGCCGATACATCGGCTACTTTATCGCGGCTATCCTTTTCCTATTAGGGCTTTTTCCTATCTTAGGTTCGGTATTAATGACAATTCCAAAGCCAGTATTAGGCGGAGCTACATTGGTGATGTTTGGTACGGTTGCCGCTGCTGGCATCAAAATTATTGCTAATGAGAAGCTGGATCGCCGAAGAATCATGACGATTGCTATCTCACTAGGTTTGGGGCTAGGGGTCATGCTTGTGCCGGACTTATTGAAAGAAGCTCCTAAGTTAGTGCAAAGCATATTTGGCTCGCCAGTGACCATGTCGGGTATTGCCGCACTTGTAATTACAGGGCTGATGTCTTTAGTGCCAGACACTAAAACAAAACCGCTTACGAATTCGGTACAAGCCAGTAAAGCGTAACTGTTTTGATGGGAATGGCTTTTATAATCTTAAACAGAGCCGAATACTGCTATACATGGCTCTGTTTAATTTTACTGGGGAAACCTTAGAAAAATGACAGGTTAATTCCAAAGGGCGTTACCTCACGTAAACGTCAGATTGGTCCTGCTGTCCAAAAGGCAATTGAGAGCTTTTGGAAAGTAAAAGCTGTTATCTAATAAATAGGTAACGAAAAGGATTGGTAGCAATACCAATCCTTTTTGTATTTTGAGTATGTTTAAATTTTTATGTGTATATACGTTAGTTCACTTTGGATGCTTCGTGTTGCTCTAGCATGAAGGTGATCACTTCATCATTTAAGCAAGACTTGCTCACATATTGGCGCTGTTTACCTATGTGAAGAATAAACCCTAAATCCGTTTGTTGAAGTTGGTCGATTTGACTCCAGGTAATGCTACGGGTGTTTTTAACGTTTTTATAACTCACACCTTTAGAATCAACCTGAAATACTACCCTGCTGCCAGAACCCGAGCTGATGGTTTGTCGCCATAACCACCAGGTTCGCTTGCAATAAACACTGAACGCTTCAATAACACTTAAAACAATAAAGAACCAACCAACATAACCGTTGGGCAATAGCTCAAATTCTAATAAAACCACACCGAAAATAAGAAAAAGTATGCTTTTCAAATAGGCTTTCGGAAATTTAGCAGGAAGGCTAGTTTGATCATAACACTCCGCAAAAAAGGGTTTATCGAGGGTGTATTCTGTAGTGAAATCGAAGTCTTTAGACATAGGTGGCTGCTTTCAGGTTTTCTGTGAATGAGTATTCTATGCTGCGAGCTCGCAACCCGAGTATTGTATAGCTTCTTTTGGCTTTTCTTTAGCTGTTTTGATTCTCTTTTGTAAACCAATGATACGACCGAGGCGGCTCTCGCCATCGCTAAATTGGTTGGTTTTTTGCTAACTTGGCTATCAAATTGTACTGTGAGATCTCTCAACTCAATACTCAGGTCAAAACATCGCCTGCTATTGTTTGTTTATTCGAGCGTTTAGTTATCTAAAGAACGGCTTGCATTAACCACTGAAAATAACGATGAGGAACACACTATGCCTACACAAACCATTCTGTTCGATATAAATGAAACGGTGCTTGATTTGCGCATACTTAAACCTAAGTTTCGTCAATATCTTGGAGATGAGAGTCATATGAGTACCTGGTTCTCGATGTTATTGCATTCATCCACCGTTTGCTTAGTTACTGACACCTCCAGTGATTTCAAAAGCCTTGCATTATCAGCCTTACAGTCGATCGTGGGTCGTTTAGGTAAAACAATCTCTGATGAGGGCTACCAAGATATTTTGAGCACATTTGCTTGCTTGCCTGCTCATGATGACATTAAGCCCGCGATGATTGAATTAAGACAAGCTGGCTATCAGTTGGTTGCGTTGTCCAACTCTTCATCGGAGCTTCTTAAATCTCAGTTGTCCTTTTCGGGTTTACTCGACTATTTCGATAATACAATTTCTGTCGAGCAAGCTAATACTTTTAAGCCCGCGAAATCAGCTTACCAATATGCGTTGCAACAACTACAAATAAAACCTGCTCAGGCTCGATTAGTTGCAACTCATGATTGGGATACGCATGGTGCGCTCAGTGCTGGTTTAAAAGCCGCTTATATTGATCGATCCGGCGCGCCATATAATCCACATTATTCGGTGCCAGATGTCTTGAGCGATAATATGGGTGATATCGTTAAGCAGATTATAAGTAAGGACGAACGTTAAGCTCTTTGTTCCAAATAAAGTAAGCTTTCGTTTCACTATATGACTCTGATTTTTAAGAAGAGGTGCAATTTAGCGCCTCCTTTTAACGGTAACGTTAATCGTCAAGTCACATAAATCGTGCATAAGGTTTTAGTTAAACTTCAAATTGACAACACCTATAAGGTAAATGCAATTCTACTTTCTCTTACCTTTCCTGCCTTTACCGCGATGGTGATATTCACGATACTTCTTCAGATATCCATGGTCATTTATGGCATGGGGTTACGCGTCAAATAAACTCAACACTCGTGGCAGATTAAGCCAAATAGCCACTAAAGTGGGGAATATCCGCACAGAGCAATCAAACATTATCCTCGTAGACGCTGGCGATACCATCCAAGGTAACTTCGTAGAAACATTCAACGATGATCTCGTCAATTCAATGATGCTTGGTTTTAATCACCTAAAAGATCAAATGTGCTGATTCTGATGAGGACATGGACGAACTGTATCATCGATATCATAAACAAATTCGAGAAATCATCCAATTTAAGACGTTGTTAAAATTGACGGTTTGACGATAAAACCTTTCACGAATATGACGGAATAAATCGTCGTACATGAAAATATTGGTAAGTCATACCGAATGGAAGCCTTGACTGATTAGCGACTATACTCAGACGTATACAGCTGAACCAAAAACAACGAAAACAGAGAACATGCAGAAATTAGCGCACCTAAATCACATGAAAAAATTACATATTATCTTTACCGCTTTTATTCTTATGATATTAGCCGGATGCACCTCAACATCGGCTGTCGGCAGTTCTAAAACAAAGGAATATGCCGAGTCACATGCTCTTGCTGGTAAAGCTTCTTGGTATGGCGATAAATTCCATGGAAGGCTCACAGCAAGTGGTGAGACATACAATATGAATGCGAATACTGCGGCTCATAAAACCTTACCTTTCGGGACTATTGTGAGAGTGACCAATACAGTCAATAATAAGTCTGTTGATGTGAAAATTAATGATCGAGGCCCTTATGTCAAAGGCCGGGTTATCGACCTTTCGCACAAGGCATTTGCAAGAATCGGCAATGTTAAGCAAGGAACCGTGCCTGTCAAAATCGAGATTGTTGATGATAGCAATACCTTTAGGTACAAACATTAATTGCCTCTTAGCCTGAACTGGTTTGTGAAACTCAAAGGATTGGTAGAGATACTGATCCTTTTTTTTGGGTAAACCTAATGAGAGGCGAATTACATTTCGTTACTTACTGAAGTAAATCTGAAACATCGCTGACACGGTTCTGAAATTTTTAATGGCTAGCTTATGGGGTTCTGAAACAAATCCAAATAAGGAAATACCCGTGAAGCTAACACCTGTCGTTACCGCCGTAATCATGTCTTTCAGTTCAGCAAGTTTTGCTTTTAGCTTGCAACAATCAGCCAATGAAAACAGTGAAGATCTCGTATGGACGGGGCACCTTAGCCCAGATAGCGACACGGTAATGTCTGCAATGCTCGCGGCTCATATCTATGGTGGTACAGCGACAGTGCCTGAGCCAATCAACCCTGAATCAACGTTTATCTTGAACTACTGTAATGCAGAATCACCACGAGTAGAGTCAGATTACTCTTCATACCGAGTAGGGCTGGTGGACTTTAACCAAGTGACTCAATTAGCGCCAACCATCGATCAATCATCTATTGTTGCTGTGGTCGATCACCATGCGATTGGTGGCTCACCGATTAATACGCCACAAATTGTCGAGATGGATATTCGAGGTTGGGGTTCGGCTGCCACTATTCTGGCTGACAACGCTGAAAAGCTTGATGTGACCTTGCCTAAACACCTTGCTTGTGTCGGCTTAGGCGCGATTCTTTCTGATACTGTGGTATTCCAATCATCAACCACCACTGAACACGATCGTGAATACGCAGAGAAACTGGCAAAAATTGCAGGTATTCCTGATGTCGAAGATTTCGGACAACAGATGTTGATTGCTAAATCGGATCTCAGCCATCTTACTTCTGAAACCATTCTGACGCTGGATTACAAAAACTTTAAATACGGTGGCAAACAGGTGGGAATCGGCGTTGCTGAAACACTAACCGCTCAACAACTGATTGACCGCAAAGACGAGCTTTTGGCGGCTATGAAGTCTTATAAAGAAGAGAACGGCTTAGACCACCTGTTCTTCTCAATCACAGACACCAAGAACAAAGAAGCTAACCTATTGTGGGTAGACGAAAGCGATTATCAAGTCATCAAATCGGCTTTCAACGCTGAACCAACAAGAGATATGTTAACTTTGGAAGGCGTCACTTCACGTAAGCGCCAGATTGGCCCTGCGGTTCAAAATGCAATTGAAAGCTTGTAGTTACAGATAGTTTGGAAAAGGGATTGGTAGAGATACCAATCCCTTTTTGTTTTGGGACTGAATTGGAGTTGGACAGAAATGAGTTTCGGAGAACCAAGTCTTAGCAAATCACGAATTAGCATAAGTATGGAAAGTCACTAAGATCACTGTCCAGTATTGATGGTGCACATCACTATCTTGCTTTTACACAAATCTGACATTGATGAATGCCATAAGCTATCGATATAAACATCGATATATTGTATTATTACATCCGTATTTATACTTATTAGGATTTTCTATGTTGATTCACGAATTTTCGAATAAGGACGTTACCGCTGAGCATGTAATTTTAGCTCAAGCAATACTAGCAGGGACTGCTCAAGGTGATAAAAGTAAAGCACAGCGCTTTATGATTTTTGTAAATGAGATTCCCGATGCGCCGACTGTGCAAAACCTGATTCCACGCTTTAGTCAATTTATGAAGCGCTTTAAAGCCAGTTGACATTCTGAATACGTTACACAGGGATGTGTAATTAAGATCATCAACTCCCCCCTAACCACTACCTACTTTTAAACTCTATCTGACCCTATGCTCGCTCTATATCTAGCCATTGTTGTCGGAGGACAATAGAGTTTGATCAGCTTTAAAAACGTTTCTGGACATTTCTGAGTCAGTGACTCTTCTAATTTAGCTACCCTTGAATAACTTTTGGTATCCCAAAACACAACGAATACTACTTTCAAGCAGTAGCCGATTTGCACGAAAATGGACAATTCCTATCATCTCACTGAAGATGTTTGCAGGGTTCTTTTTGCATAGTGACGCAATTATTAAGCATAATTTGATTAACCTGCCTCCCTCTGAGATAGCTAACGTGATAAGTCGTCTTTTTAAAATTGACAGTCGCACTATGGTGCTGTAATTATATACAGTATATCAATCTAATCATAATAAATAACAGGAGCCTCTTTAGTGGTAAATCTTAGTTTGGAGAAGGGTATTAAAGAGCTTGTCGAAGGTTTTATCAAGGCAGGATGTCCTTCCGTCAGGAATCAGTCTATTGCTGAGCGGCGACAAGGCTATTTGGACAGTGTCTCTCTTGCTGGGGAAAGCGAGTCTGTATATCAAGTAAGAGAGGTAGAGATTGACGGTGCAACGCTACGCATCTATAAACCGTCTGCTGAAGAAAAACTACCCGTGGTAATATATTTTCATGGTGGTTGTTTTGTTAGTGGCGGGTTCGATACCCATGATCAACAACTTAGAAAATTGGCTAATCTTTCTGGTGCAATTGTCATAGCAGTGAAGTACCGATTAGCTCCTGAGTATACTTATCCAGCAGCACACGATGATGCATATAACTCAACTTTGATTATACGTGACCACTGTACTGAGTGGGGTGGTGACCCAAATAATATAAGTCTTGTCGGAGATAGCGCAGGAGGTCACTTATGTCTCGTAACATCTTTACGATTGAAAGAAAATTCTGATTGGCAACCAGCAAAGCAAATTCTTATTTATCCTATGTTAGATGCGACCGCTTCTAGTCAAAGCTATGAGGATAATGGTAAGCACTACATCATTACCCAAGATACTTTGGTAACAGGGTATGATATGTACTTAAACGAAGTATCGCGAGAGCATCCTGAGGCAAGTCCTCTATATCGAGCTGATTTTGCGGGTCTTCCAGAAACTCATATCCTTACTGCGGAATTCGATCCTTTAGTTGATGAAGGTGAACTTCTATATCGCAAGTTGCTGGGTGCAGGAGTTGAAGCTCAGTGCAGAAGGTACTTAGGCGTAACTCACGGCTTTTTTCAGCTCTCAGGCATAAGCCATGCAGCTAAAGAGTCCATTAATCAAGTTGCTACTATTATCCAAACCAATAAATGAGCATTAGCATAGATATGCAGAGGTGAGATCGAGCGAGAGTTGTTACGAAGTGAACGCTTATGGGAGTTTCCGAGCATCACTGCTCAGCAGCCCGAGATTAGGAGATGCAAGGAAAACTCAGAACGAAATCTATCGTTTCAAAATCTCGCTACCTCACAAAGGGGCATTTTTGATTCAGAATAATTTGTGCAGCAGCCTGTTGCACAAATTGGGAAACAGGCTGTTTCACAAATAAATCTCATGGTGGTTTCATGCGTTCTAAACACGTCTTGGGGCATTTTTAATTTAGTCGATTAATTCTGTAACACAGAAATAATGGCTCACAGAATCTTCTATATCAACGTCAATTTCTGGAGAGTTTTCTCTTTGCTTAACTAGTTCTCGGTCTTGTTCATCTTCCTCAAATTCAATTAGGCAAGAGTCAAAAATATCACCTCGTTGAACTAGAAAATCGCTATCCGCTTTATCCACATCTTCCGAATAAGATCCCCAATCTTGTTCACTTGTAGTCGCGAGTTCATCAGAGTGTCCAGTATGACTTGTTAATCCTTCCAAAAGCTCTTTTTCTGACAACCGTTTTTTATTCATAGCTTACTTCTCGCTTCGACAATGACATTAGATAATTTATAGCATATCGAGTAGCTAGCCATAATGAAAGTTAACCCTGAAACAAGGTTTGGGGCATAACTTTGTCGATGACAATGTGAACCCTATTAAATAGGGTTCATTTCGACTAACAATCAGTGCCTTCTGAAAGTAGTAATGCATCTTCTAATTCAACACCAAGGTAGCGGATCGTGTTGTCTACCTTTGTATGTCCCAGTAAAAGCTGCACTGCTCGAATATTTTTAGTTTTTGCATAGACCAGTGTCGCTTTCGTTCGTCTCATCGAATGAGTGCCATACAGGTTCGGATCTAATCCAAGGTTTGACGCCCATTTCCTAACTAGAGAGCGATAGTACGAATAGCTTATAGCTTATAGCTTCATGCTCACGTCTTTGGCTTGGAAAAAGAAAATCTCGGCTGCTTAGTGAAGCAATCAAAATCCATTTCATTAGGCTTTGTTGAGTTCTTGACGTTATCTCAAATTGAACTTCAATGTCTGTTTTTCGTTGGATATGCTTAACGCGATTAAATATCCTATCTTGCGAAGATACATCGCAAATTCTTAGAGCGAGTAAGTCACTCGCTCTAAGCTTGCTATCAATTGCTAAGTTGAGCAACGTAAGTTGCATCAAATTATTTTCAATTTCTAATCTGGTTCTGATCCGCCAAATTTCCTCAAGCCGAAAAGGTTTTTTGACGCCACTACGCTTCGTTTTGTTGAAAACCACCATGATGACCTCGTTTTTGATTGGTCATCACGATTGTAGTTGGAAGGATTTTGGATAAAATTTTGTTAGAGTAATAGCTCTAACTCGACCTCAAAAGATTAGGAAATGTATGGCAAAGTAGCTATTAGATCTTCAATATTAATAGTGAATCTTACTTAGGGTGCTGAGCTTTACTTTTACGGTATTCACTTGGAGTCATACCCACGACTCTTGAAAACTCACGATTAAAGTTAGACTTGGTCTGAAAACCAGAATTCATGAATATTTGCGTAATAGTATCTTGTGACGTATCCAAGGAGTGCTTGGCATGTTCTATGCGATACCCATTTATGATCTTAGAAATATTCTTTTCGTGTACCTGATTAACTGCAATTGAAATTTTTTTTGCTGGTATGCCTAACTTTCGTGTCAGTTTTGAAAGGGTTAGCTCAGGGTCTAAGTAAAGTCTGTCTTGTCGGATTTTGGCGTCTAACAGAGAAGTGATCTCGTGAGCCCTCTCACTGGTCATTACCTGGGAACTGCTTGTCTCGTCATTGTGACTGATTTGTTTAGATTTTAACTCATCTGAAACAGGCGTATTAATACCCACGACAACTACAGCTATCGATAACACGGGTAGAAGAATCAAATGTGCCGCAGTAATGATGTACAGTGAAAATCCACCTTGATTAAAAGTAAAATCTAACGACATGAGCGTGTCTACACACGCTGAAAATATCAGCATCCATCCCGCAATATTCTCCGCTTTCTTTACTCCTTCCCAATTCCCTAACGAGACATTAATCAGTGCTGTTTCTCTTGACGAAAAGCGAATTAGTGCCACTCCATAGCAAGCGTAAATTAAAGTAAGTAGTACATCTAATGGAAGTGCCAACCAAGGTTGAGATACAGCGCTAATTACGACGAATAATGGCGCAACAAAATGCTTAATAGGCAAGGTGCCTAAATCACGATTGGCATGTGCAAACGCATACCACGCAGCAACAGGAATTATGGAGGCCAGAATAGGTTGCGCGATGCTGAAAATGCTAAATCCAAATGTCCAGCGTAAACCAACCATTGCGGTCGTCATGGCACATAATCCTAAAAACATGCTAGCGACTTTACCCTGCTGGGAAAGCTTGGCATAAAGTGATATCGCTAGTAATCCAAGTAACATGGAAACAACGAACGGGACGGGTATCGCAAGCATAGCAAGTCCTAGATGGATAAATGAGTTCTCACTTTCAGTGAATATCAAGGATAACTCTATGAAATACAATTGAAAACGCAATATAGACCAAAACAGGTTTAAGAACGACCTAAAACCTGTTTTGAGACGTACACACCACTTATTCCGAGGCAAAATATCACCATCAGTCAAATATTGAGGTGGCATTTATGAAATACTATTTTTTAGCTTGGAAGCGAAGTTTAGACTTTTCTGGTTGTTCGTCCCGCAAAGAATGTTGGATGTTTCTTTTAGTACACACATTAGTAGCGATGGGATGCATTGCGGCAGATATTGCTATGAATATGACAACATGGTTCGACACGATTTATAGCGTTGTAAGTTTCATCCCTATGCTTTCAGTAATTGTTCGTAGACTGCACGATATCAACAAATCTAGTTATTGGGTACTGGTCTTTTTCATACCGATAGTAGGACCGTTTTGGTTAATATATTTGTTAGCTCAATCGACCAATACTAACTTCGACGTGGAGGCTTCAGCATGAAAAAAGTAGCCATTCTACATTTGTTTTTATCGGTCTTTGTTTCAACATCTAGCTGGGCCGAAACTATATCTCCCACAGGTGGTTTTGGAACTCTGTCTGTCGACAACATGACTCAAGGACAACTCCTTTGGCTTAACGGTCGAATAGGAGATGCAATCTACTCATTTACTCTTCAAGATGGAAAGGAGTGCACTTTAAAGGTACCAGTTGCTGTCGGTCGTATCTCTGAGCCAGATTTTGGTATCAGTGAAACTGAAGGTCTAGCCATCGTCGTTATGAGCCAACGCCTCAATGACGCTCTTCTTCAAGGAAAGCGAATAAATAGTGAAGAATGGCGTTTCACCACTAAAGCGTATGATGAAAATATCGACGGGTTGATTATCAATGGAATTAGCTTTGAGGAGGGCTTCGTTTTAAACTCGAAGCGAAAATGGATTTCTTGGTTTCTAAGAGATGAGCAAAACGTTGTTTGTCATTCATCTAAATCGAGTGACTTAATAGGAGAGCCTTTCTCGAGTCAATGAAGGAAATGGGGTCATTGCCACACATTATTTTTTGTAAATCAAAACTAGCTAATTATCTGTGACGTGTTTGGAAGAGTGACAAACTTCGGGGCAATTCTGAGTTAGCCTTACCCCAAAAATCCTTTCCGAGTCTCCTCTTAATTAGCATCTTCGGTTCATTGTGGATCGTGGAAAGGGGAGGAATAGAATGCCGGTCGTTTCGTGCGCAATTATATCTTCAGCGCCAAAGAAGGTTCTTCCCCTCGGTCGTCAATCTAAAGGGGGTGATGAACTTAACTTGAGAGAGGAGCTAGAGGTTACCAGAACAGCCTGAACGTGCCTGATAGATACCTTTAGATAGAGAGTTACTTTAGATAGCCAACAACGTTCTATTGAGCTTTAAGCGAGGTACTTATAAATTCAGCAACAGTAAGTACTTAGCTATGAAGCCTTCTTTAATTTGTTCTAACGGGTAATCACAATCCGAGAACAAGTAACTGAGTGTGATACCATCGATATCGGCGATCAACATGTGGCTATCGACAATACTGTTGGCATTTGGAATGTCACATAGAATAACTTCAAAAGAATCCATCATCAGTTGGTAGCGTTAGTCCAACAGGTCTTTTAATATCAGTCTTAACGACAGTTGACATTTCACTTGGTAGTCAAGTTGATAAAACAGCTTTTGTTGCGGATCCGCCATAGACAAAAAGATGTGCTCGATAAGGTTAATTAACCTCTCTTTTGCTGATATTCCTTCACTCGATAAATCGGAGTTTTCGCCGACTTCGCTAATAATCTCTGCCATGCGAACAAACACTTTTCTTAGTAGGTCATCTTTGTTTTTGAAATGATGAAAAACTAAACCTTTCGATACTTTCGCAGTTTCACACACCTGTGCGATAGACGTTTTTTCAAAGCCTTGTGTCGCGAATAATTCAATCGCGGCTTGGATTGCTTGTTGCTTCTTGTCCATGGATATCACTCAATTATTTTACAGAGCGACTATCCAGTCTGTAATTTTATAGTGCGGATAATATACAACAATGAGGATCGCAAGATCTTTAAAGGTCGTTGAATTGGAGCGAGATGAATCTGATTTTAATGAGAAGAGGTGCACTAGCGTTGCTTGTTGGTCGTCACGCTAATCATTAAATTACATGAATTATACACAAAGCGTTTAGCCAAACCTCTACTTGACAATACCTACCAAACTGTAAACTCGATGTTAATATTTTTGGGCTCTGACATTGACCTGAAGTTTAAGCCAGATTCATAAGGCAACATTCTAATTCCAAAGATTCATGTATGGTTAAGGAATAACTTATGAGAAAGCAACATGTGTCAGCAGCAGTACTTATTGTAATTACTATGTCTGGGTGCGGAGGAGAAAGTTCACCTGGAGGTGACAGCACAACTTCTGATAGCGCTAATAACCCTAGTAACTCTAATACGCCAGGCAGCCTTGGGAACTCCGATAATTCATCAAACACTACCTCGCAGCAGCCCAACATTAAAGCGCTCGGTAGCAATATGCTCTTTGCAATTGAAGGCTTTGTCGATAGCTCGGATCCCATCAGAAACTACTCATCTATTACCGTTAAAAACGAACTTCCCGCGTTTAAAGGTTCAGATACCCAAAAGGTGGATGTGGTTATCTCTGCACCCACTATCATTATCGATAATGGAAGCAGTTTTGTTGACGACTGGCATTGTTATGAAGCGGTTGGGTTAAGCGCACAAAGACAAAGTAATAAATTGCTTGTGGATGGAACGCTTACAGAATACCGATACGATATGAATAGCAACTCTTGTTCTAGTGAGCACCTTGGAACGTATGTATTTAACAATGCTGTCATCGACAGTTCTTTGGAATTTGAAACTGTTGGTAGCGTCGTGAGTAAAGACGAGAGTGGTGTTGAAGCCGAATTACCGACTTACGAATTTATCGCTAAGGCATATGAACAGCAGTCCGAAGATCGGCTTGGTGATTCTTGGGCGTTATTACAACGTGACAAAATTAATGCAGCAGCCAAGGAAGCCGGGGCATCAATCTTTGAGTTAGATGCTTCATCAGGAAATATCAATTTGGATTTAGGTCAGCTTACTAGCGATACTCTGATAGATTTCGCATTGCTCGATAAAAATCAAATATTGAATGGCTCAGTGTGGGGCATGCCTGGCCAAGGTGTTGCCGATGAAAGATGGTGCCGAATTGTGAATATTCCAGATGATCTAAACCAAGACAGCATTAAGTATCAATCGGTTATTTCGACAAACTGTGCAAGATCGACACAGCGCTATTGTGATGCATTTGGTTCATCATTCGCGAGTGGAGATTACCCTCCAGTAGCCCCTGTCGCTTGGGACAACAACACCGCCAGTAATGCCCAGCTAAATTCAGACGAGCAGTATCAAAGAGACGCTCAAGGTCACTTTGTTGTGAACAGTTCAGGTCAGAATGCGTTTGTCCTTTCATCGAACTCGGTGGTCATCCCTATTTTTGGTTATACAAGCCCACGCACGGATGGCAAAGTTAACAATGCAGGTCTTAATAGTTGGGCAGGTCATCAAGGGCACTGTCAAAATATTATGAACAGCGCGCACACAAAGATGGGGATCGGCTCTAAAACCAGTAAGTCTGACTCGTCGAAGGTGTCTTATTGGACGCAAGATTTCAATTAAGTCGATCACTGCTTAAGTACGCTTAAACTCCATCGAGGTGTCATTGTCGTTTATACAACAGTGATACCATAAAGAGATTTATTTATGTTGTGAATGATTTTGAGTGGTGTCATGAAATGGTAAGTTTTGCTTCGATTCGAACGCTAAGATGTATTTCAAATCAAGGCTACTTAACAAATTAGAGAGAGACAGAATGACTAAATCAGATAAAGTTTACGGGTTCAACACACCACAACGTCTATTTGTAGGTTACACGTTAGCCGTGCTGGTGGACTTAGTAGTGCTTAACTTTTTCGATGAGTACTGGGACTTCGTCAACATTGAATCTTTCACTATTTCTTTGATAGCGGCGTTGTTACTGCAGTTATTGTTGAAGCTCTCTATTGGCTTAGAACACAAGGTAGCGGATTACTTCAAACAGAAATCTGGAACGGCACCTAAGGTGTATCGAGCGCTGTCGACATACATTATTCTTGTTGGCTCAAAATTCGTCATGCTAGAAGCGATAAACCTTATGTTCGGTGACAAGGTGAGCTTCACAGGCCCTTGGGGCGGTGTGGTAGCGTTCTTCGCTGTGGTATTTACGATTCTGGTTGCTGAAGTGATTGTATCAAAAATCTACTTTGCTCTGGATGAAAAGCAAGAATCAAATGAGAAAGCACTAAAAGAGCCCAACGCGTAACAGAACTAAAATACATATGTGAATAACAGACGAGCCAGCTGAATAAGCTGGCTCGTTTTCGTTTGTGTGGTGATAACCAATTCGACGTGTTTGTTGGTTCTATTTTTCGTAAACCACATCCCCTCGCAACACCGTCATCAGCACCTGAGTCTTGGCGATACCTCTTGCTGACAAGGTGGTGATATCTTTATCAAGAATGGCGAAGTCTGCAGACTTACCCACTTCAATAGAGCCAGTTACGTCTTCAATTCCAAGGCTCTTGGCTGCGTTGAGGGTGTAAGCGTCGATAGCGGTGTAGATATCGGTTAGGCCGGTTTTACCCATGATTAAGCTGTTCGCGATGCCGACCAAAGGGTTGATGTCGTGTACGTTCCAGTCACTACTTAAGGTGATATTGGCGTCGGTTTTGAGTATCGCGTCTAGGTTCATCATGGCTTTGGCTCGGCGAGCGCCTAGGAAAGCTTCCGCCCATTGGTGTTGATGCCTTGCTACGTAATCAGACCCGACTTGGAAATCTGCCGAGACATTGAGCTGCTTGAAGCGGGGAACATCTTCATCATTGATTAATTCAACGTGGGTTAACGTGTATGGCTTTTGTGAGCCTTGTTGACGCACGCTTTCGATTGCATCAAGGGATTCACGAACGGCGCCGTCACCAATCGCATGAATGTGCGCGCTAAAGCCGATTTTATCGAGTGCGCTGAGCCACTCTTTCATCTGTGTTGGTAGAATGTAGTTCAAGCCGTTCGGTGACTGTGGCAAGTAAGTATCCAAGTAGGGCGCGAGGGTTTTTGCTGTGCCATTAATGAAGATGCCATCGCTGTACATTTTTACCTGATCGACCAGTAGCAGACGGCTTTTATCATCGGAATACATCTTTTCGAATACTTCGAGCTGAGACGGGATCGCCATTGATGGGTAAACCCAAGGGCGCAAAGATACGCGAGCTGTTAAATCTTGGTTTTGCTCTG
Source organism: Vibrio sp. R78045 (assembly GCF_042466085.1). NCBI lineage: Bacteria > Pseudomonadati > Pseudomonadota > Gammaproteobacteria > Vibrionales > Vibrionaceae > Vibrio > Vibrio sp. R78045. The sequence goes on along the minus strand of NZ_JAXHBS010000018.1, from coordinate 716,692 downwards.
CTTCTAGCCAAACGTCATACCAACCGCGTTTCCAGTACATTCGCCCGTCACCAATGGTGGTAATGCCGTGCGCGGCCGCTTCTTCAAGACCGTACATTAAGCCTTGGTAGCTCTGTTCAAAGAGCTCGCTTTGACTGTTCCACGCCATCTCCATGATTTGGTTGCCAGCGTTATCTAATAAGATGCCGTTAAGCTTTCCGCTATCAGGATCTTTTAAATAGGCACCGCCTTGTGGGTCTGGAGATTGTTGGCTGATTCGTGCGATTTTCAGTGCTTTAGAGTTGACCCACATCGAATGCGAGGTTTGCTCCATGATGACCACGGGGCGGTTTGGGAAGACACTGTCAATGATCTCTAGTGGTGTGTATTCAGAATCGCTGTCGAGAGTCGATTCCAGAGAAAAACCGTAACCCATTAGCCAACCTCTGCTACCGGTATCAGCATTGATCTTACACGCTTCTAAGTAGGGGATTTGTTCTTCTAGTATGGCTTCAGAATCCAGTTCACAATTGCCACCCAGTTCAGAGGCGGCTTCGAAAACATGGTTATGATTATCAATGAAGCCCGGAAGAACAAAGGCATTTTCTAAGTCGATGACATCGGTATTCTGCCCTTGAAAAGCTTTCGCTTGCGAGTGCTCACCAATGAAGATGATCTTGCCGTTGTGGGTAACGATCGAGTCAGATTCACGATGCCCGTAGATATCGGCATTAATAAAGATTTGATCAGCAGTTTGGCTTTGGGCAGCTGTTTTCTGTTGCACAACGGTGTTGTCTTGTCCAAATACGGGTGAAACAGCGCCTAAACTAGTGAGTAAAGCGATCCATGCAGTGCGCGGTAAAGTGAGCTTGTTGTTCATTCTTATGTATTCCATGTTCCACTGTTTAATAAGTATAGAAAGCGAGTGGCCAGTGTGAAACTCTACATGAATGACAAATAAAAACTGCGTTTAATCAACAAGCTGTCGTTTGAATGAGCTTTTTAATTACGACTCTTGTCTTAGGCTTTTACGCAGATCTTTTTTGTATTCGTCATAAGAGGTATAGCCATAGAGTTTCCAAGTGTGATCACCCTTAATATTGTGGTTGTAGGTGATCTCTCCGATCCACTGCTGACGTGTGGCAAGAATCATAGCGCGGATTTTTAATAATAAAGTGTCCATAGTTGCTCTCCTGATTAAGTTCACCTGCAGTATATTTAACGGTGACCACCGGATGAGTATCGTTAGCGAAATGTTCAATACTTTTCAGTCAATGTGCTCATTTAAATGGTTTGATGCGTATACTTTCAATATTAAAAAGTCACTGAGCATCGTAATGAAGGGTTACTTGGAAAAAGTGCCACAACGAATTGGCACATCATGGCGCTATAAGAAAATTGTCGAGAACAGTAAAAGCTACGGTTGGCATAGACATGAAGAGTACGAGATAGCGATACATCGTCACTTTGCAGGGCACAGCTTTATTGGGCATCACCAAAGCGATGTGTTTCATAACCACATGATTTTGGTTGGCCCAGATTTACCTCATGCTATCTATTCAGAAGAGGGTGCAGACGACTCGCGAATATGCGAAACCCACGTGGTTTGGTTTCGCAAAGACTGGATAGAGCAATTAATCACGTGTTGCCGCGAGCTCGAACCGCTGCGTGCTTTGCTAGAGGATTCAAAGAAAGGGCTGCAGTTTTCGCCTGTTACCGCAGAAAAAGCGACGGAACTGTTGAATAAGGTGATGGACCAGTCGCCACATCAACAACTGCTGACCTTGTTCTCTCTGTTTGCGCTTTTGCTTGAGGATCAAGAAGTGGTGCAGTTGATAAACCCTGTCTTTAAATCGGATGATGAAGATGAAGTCAGCGATAAGTTGGACAAGGTTGAAGCCTTCTTGGTGAACAACTTTATTCGTGATATCTCAGTTAACGATTTAGCCAAGCATCTCTATATCAGTGAGAGTAGTGTTAGGCGGCTATTTCAAAAGCACTACAATGAGAGTTTTAGCCAACGGTTAAAGAAAATTAGGTTGAACGTAGCGTGTGATTTGTTGCTCAATACATCACTACCCATCAGCTTGATTCTAGAGAAGGTGGGTTACGACAACCAAGCTAACTTCAATCGCCAGTTTAAATCCTATAAGCAGGTAACACCGACTCAATATCGCGCGGCAATGAAGCATCACTGATTCATTCACCAACGAAACAATTCCCATAAGCTTCTGAATAATTTACTGTTATATGAACTATAAAAATGGATTTAACGTATTACTAAGGATGTAAGTTAAGGCTCTCACATGACTTACTCGAATTACTATTAAAACAAGTCGAGGTTAGGATGAAGAAAATATTATTGCTGCTGAGTGTCATTCTGTTGGGTGGATGCGTGGGCATGCCCGAAACAGTAAAGCCCGTTCAACAGTTTGAATTGGATAGATACTTAGGCAAATGGTACGAGGTGGCTCGTTTGGACCACTCGTTTGAGCGTGGTCTCAATAGCATCAGTGCCGAATACAGCTTACGTGATGACGGTGGTGTAAAGGTGATTAACCGCGGTTATTCGGATGAAGATGGCGAATGGAACGAGGCGGAAGGTAAGGCGTACTTTGTCGAAGGCAGCGATCAGGGTTATCTGAAAGTGTCGTTCTTTGGTCCATTCTATGGCGCTTATGTGGTGTTCGAGTTGGATAAAGAGAACTACCAATACGCGTTTGTTTCTGGCCCAGATACCGATTACCTATGGCTGCTTTCTCGAACTCCGGAAGTTTCATCTGAGGTTATGGAGAAGTTTAAATCGATGTCGAAAGAGCGTGGCTTCAACACCGATGAATTGATTTACGTTGAGCACTCAAAATAACGGTATATAGCAGTTTCTTGGTCTTTACGTAACTTTACGCAAAGACCATGTGAACTGTAATGATAATGAGTCAAAATAACACCTAGGTCAGAGACATAGAGTGGTCATTATGAATAAATCATTATCGAAACAGACAGTTATTTTCCATTGGCTTACCGGCATTTTGTTTATCGCTGTGTTTGTTATTGGGCTTCAATTCGAAGGCATGCCTCGAGGCCCCGAAAAAGGCGAGTTAATGGGGCTGCACAAATCGTTAGGTTTGATTGTTTTGGTTGTCGCACTTTCACGCTTTGTATGGCGTTTGAAAGAAGGGGCGATTGAGAGTGTTGCTGTATTAACAAGAGCCCAAGAGATTGCCGCGAAAGGCGTTCATCATTTCTTGTTATTAGTGACGTTAGCGATGCCAATCTCTGGTGCCGTGATGAGCGTTGCTGGTGGACGTGCATTAGAGCTATTCGGCATTGAGTTGATTGCTGCTGGTGAGAAAACGGAGTGGTTGCAGTCTGCGGCTTCTTTCGTTCACGTTAATGCGGTGAACTTGATTATGGTGGTGTTTGCTCTCCATGTTTTGGGTGCATTGAAACACCAACTAGTGGACAAAGATGGCACACTGAGCCGTATGCTTGGTCGTTCATCGTCTGTTAGTAAATAGCAAAATCAAATATCAAGATTATCTCTTATTTAGCGAATCTAACTTTGGTCTTGATAGAAAGGTGAATATAAAAACACTCGGCATATACCGAGTGTTTTTTTGTTTGTGCTACCTATAAATCATACGCACTAAGCTTGCTTGCGAACCTGCAACACGCTCAGTACTGATAGTGAAAGGAAGAACGCAGGATCGCTCCAACCAAAGCCAACAAAGATACCCGTGAAAGCGGCATACAAAGTGATAATGGCACCCAGCATATTGGTGACAACCAAGCCTTGGATGAGTTTCTTAGCACTAATTCCCGCTTCAATATCTCGCAGTAACCATGTTATCGCTGAAATACCACCAAGAAAGATACTGGTGTGTTGAGAGAGAAAGTAAGCGTACTTATCATTAATTTCCACGCCGTACATAGGCCACATGACCGTTGGTAGGAAAAACAACGCGAAGGCAAACCCTGCGTAAATGATGCCGTGTAGGCTTAAAAACGTTTTATTGTTCATTTGTTATCTCTCTATCTCGTGCCTGTCGCTAATTCTTTATTCATTCCAATCGCTTTGTTTTCATTCAGCGAATTAACTAGCCGTTGATTGGGCCTTTGTTAATGGTAGTTAAAGGCTGGTTCACGTCAAAAATCACGCCACGTACTTCGTCGACACCCATCTGTTTAAGGCGAGCGCTATGCATCGCTAGGTAAGTCTCTGCGCTGAGTTGGTCTTCAAAAAGGTAGACACCACCGCCCAGTTTTTCAGCTTCGTTTTCTGTCCAGATTTTCCAGATCATACCCGGTTCGTTGTTAATAGATTTTGCTAGGTCAACGAGCGCGTTCGACATATCTTCACCAAATGGGCCGCTAAATTCAAAATCGACTTGTAATAATTTCATGGTTATTTCTCCAAACAGTTACTTGGTATTGCGCTGAGACTCATGGTCATTTCGCAAAACGTAGGGGGCTTGATTGCCTGTTGGAATAGATATTACCTGTAAAAAACAGACAGAAAAGTTCATAATATAGTCATTAACTGTCAGGATTTTAGACCAATGAGATTGAAAACCACCCTCGACCAATGGCAAACCCTTTATGAGATTGACCGCGCAGGCAGTATTCAGGCTGCGGCACTGCAATTGAACAAGAGCCACACCACGCTGATCTATGCGCTGAGAAAGTTGGAGGATCAATTAGGCGTGACTTTAGTGCAGGTTGAAGGTCGTCGGGCAGTGCTGTCGGAAGACGGAAAGTCACTGCTGCGCCGGGCGAGTAGCATGCTGGAACAAGCCAGAGAGTTGGAGTTGATCAGTGAACAACTGGCGAAAGGTGTTGAGTCTGAAATTGTGGTTGCGGTTGATCACTTGTGTTGTCTTAAACGTCTTTATCAACCGATGGCTGCATTTTTGGCGGAGAACAACACCACATCAATACAAGTGATTGAAACATCATTGTCTAAGACGACGGAAATGGTGACTCAAGAACTGGCCGATGTGGCTATCATCAACCTGCCTATTACTAATTACTCAGCAGAAGCCTTTGGTTTTACGATGATGGAGCCTGTCGTTGCTTGCTCGCACCCGTTAGTTAAGGTGTCGTCTGTATCGCTTAATCAGTTATCGTCGCTACCACAAATTGTGGTGCGAGACTTAGGATCGGTTGAAAAGCTAACTGAGAAAAAGGATGTGGGTTGGTTGAAGTCGAGTCAGCGTATTACGGTCGATAATTTCGATCATGCGTTTGGCGCGGTAGAGCAGGGAGTCGGGTATTGTCGACTACCCAAGCACATTGTTGAAAGCCGAGGAAGTGACAAGCTCACGGTGCTGAATGTGGAAAATGGAAGTGGATACCAAGTCCCGCTTCATCTCACTTTGCCAAAAGGGGCAAAGACAGGCCCTGCTGCAAAACGGTTCTACGAATTACTGCTAGAGTCAGCGGCTCCTGCTAACTAACCCACATTCAGTTGGGCTCAAACTAGCGAGGTTGGTTGCCGTTCAAGAATAGCGCGACACACTCACGCGTGTAATTCAGTCTTTCATTATCAGACTCGCCGCTGTCGTGTCCGAAGAATGCCCAATAAGCCGACTTACCATGAAACATCAGCAACAATTGTCGTGCAGCAATGATCGGTGAACTTGATGTTGAAAGCGTTAAGTCACCCGAATCTATTTTCGACTGCAAATAATCAGCGAGTAACTTAGTGGTCTTCTGTGGTCCTGTTTCTAAATAAATAGAAGCGATTTCTGGATGTGTGTTGGATTGGCTAACTGCATTCTGAAAGGTTTGTCGAGACTGCTCATCAAGTAACAAATCTTGAAACTTCACACCAAACTTCACCAACTCTTCTTCCAAAGTGGCATTCATATCAAATGCTGCAGGGCTCAGTTCGCGCTCCGCACACTTGGTTTGCATGCAGGTTTCGAAAAGTTCGTCTTTGTTTTTAAAGTGAGAGTAGACCGTTTGCTTGGAAACGTTCGCTGCTTTGGCTATCTGATCCATATTGATCTTAAAGCCATGTTCAGAGAAAAGTTGGCTGGCTGCGGTTAAGATCTGCGATCTCTTCTGTTCACTCTTGATGATTTTAGTCACGTGCTGTTTCTCGTTGCTTGCTTGGTACTTGACGTTACTCAGTTCAATGCATTTCATTCTGCGCTAAGCATTATGCTTTTTGTGATGGTTTTATCAATCATTAACGATGAAACTTATTTTAACATAATCAAACTAGACAGTCTAGTTTGGTTTGGTTAGTCTAAAAAAAGAATAGGATTGAGTACCGCATAGGAACAGTGAGTATGTATAAATTGATGAAGGGAAGTGCGGTGGCGTTATCTCTATCGGCTTTTCTTGTTGGATGTGGCGAAAAGGAACAAGCTCAAGAGTCGGTTGATTCAACCACTGAAACGGCATCGAGCGTCCAAACCATTTTAACCGTGGAAACGATGGCCTTGGCGCTGTCTTCCTCTTATGCAGTACAACGCGAATATGTCGGTGTGGTTAAGGCGGGTCAACAGGCTAATTTAGGTTTCGAACTGGCGGGCAAAGTAAACGAGATTCTGGTGGATGTCGGTGACACAGTCACAACGGGTCAGCCGTTGATTCGATTGGATACCCAACTTTTGGAAACTGAATCTAGTCAGTTGAAAGCTCAAGCTGAAGAAGTCAAAGCTCAGTTGAGCCTTGTGGCAGCGAACCTTAAACGTCAGCGTTCATTGAAAGCTAAAGGCTTCAGTGCTGAGGCGGAAATTGACTCGCTGACTAGTGAGCAACGCGTATTGCAGGCTAACTTGCTGCGTATTGGTGCCTCCGTAAAAGGCAATCAATTGAAGCTAGTGAAATCGACAATTCTTGCGCCTTATTCGGGCACTATTGCAACGCGTTTTGTCTCTTTGGGAGATGTAGTGAATGTGGGTAATCCAACTCTGACTTTGCTTGCCTCTGAAGGGAAAGAAGCCTTCATCGGTATTCCTGCCCATCAAATGAAAAAGGTTACTTCACTTTCCGCACCAAGTATTCGTGTCGGGCGAGATGATTTCTCTGTGACTCTGCTGAACCCTGGTGCGATGGTCGACACTCGCTCTCGAAGTGTCGGCTTACGTTATCTGTTCCCTGAACAATCGTCGGTATTAGAAGGGCAACTTGCCTACCTTAAATTTGATGAACAGATTGATGACCAAGGTTACTGGGTGCCAATAACTGGTTTGATTGATGGATTACGCGGGGTGTGGAACATCTTTGTGATTGGTGAAGACAACAAGGTTGAACGTAGAAGTGTTCAGGTATTGTTTGCCAACAATCAACAAGCGTATGTGAGTGGGGCAATTGAAGACGGTGAGCAAGTTATTGCCAGTGGCTTACATCGTTTAGTTCCCGGACAAACCGTGAAGCCAGCAAGCGTTACTGCTGAATAGGAAATAGCATGAAAATCATAGAGACTATTTCCAACACTCGGCTGCTTATATTAATGACCGCACTGCTGATGGTGAGTGGTATTTCTGCGTTCATGACGTTGCCACGTGCAGAAGATCCGGTGATCATCAACCGTTACGCGAACATTACTACCAGTTTCCCCGGCGCCAGTGCCGAGCGTGTTGAAACCTTGGTAACAGAAGTTATCGAGAACAAGCTGCGTGAGCTGAGTGAAGTTAAACTCGTGAGCTCAACCTCAAGGCCGGGCGTGTCTATTGTCACCTTAGAATTGAATGACACCATCACCGAGCCTGAGCCGGTTTGGTCTCAAGCTCGCGACAAACTATCTGATATCGAATCCATCTTGCCTGCTGGCTCACATTCTCCCGATCTCGATAGCGACCATACTTATGCTTTCACGACCATTGCATCTCTAACTTGGTCTGGTGCCGGCGAGCCAGACCGATTAACGCTGGGTCGCTATGCCAAAGAACTCGCCAAGCGATTACGAACTTTATCGGGCACCGAATTTGTTGATGAATACGGGATGCCACAAGAAGAGATTCAAATCAGTTTACGTACCGCAGATGCAGCGGCGTTAGGGCGCTCAAGTGCCAATATTGCTGAGTCGCTAGAAGGGGCGGACGCCAAGAACTCCGCCGGTGAGTTAGTGAGTGATTATTCTCGCTTTGGCTTAGAAATTAAATCTGAACTCGATTCTATTGAACGCATTAAGCAAGTGCCAATAGCCACTGATAGCAATGGTCACATCATCCGTATGGAAGACATTGCTTCTGTGAAACGTGGTGAGAAAACCCCACAAGACCAGATTGCTATTATTGATGGTGAGCCGGGTGTGATTGTCGCGGCAAGAATGCATCCGGATCTGCGAGTCGACAACTGGACGTCGCGAGCTAATGCTCTGATTGGTAAATTTGAGCAAGAGTTACCAAGTAACGTTAAGGTGACAGTGCTGTTTAATCAGCAAGGTTATACCGAGACTCGCTTGGACGATTTGGGTAAAAGCCTGATGATCGGTTTTGGTCTGATTTTGATCGTGCTGTTTGTCACCTTGGGTGTTCGTGCTGCGATCTTAGTGGCGATTTCTTTGCCATTAACGTCACTGCTTACGCTGTCGATCATGAAAATGACCGGTGTGCCGATTAACCAAATGTCGGTGACGGGCTTAATTGTAGCGCTCGGGATCATGGTGGATAACGCGGTGGTAATGGTTGATACTATTCAAGCTTATCGCCTGAAAGGGCAACAGCGCGCTGAAGCGACCATGAATGCGTTGAAGCACTTGTGGGTGCCTTTGCTGGGCTCAACATTAACCACGGTATTGGCGTTTGCGCCGATCATTTTGATGCCGGGCGCATCGGGTGAGTTTGTGGGGGGAATTGCGATTACCGTTTCTTTCTCGTTGATCGGTTCTTACATCATCTCGCACACCTTGATTGCAGGCTTGGCGACTAAGCTACTGCCGAAACAGCTCAGTGATGTTGATAAGAAAGGTCAGCACCATTGGTACATGACAGGCTTGAAAATTCCGGCTTTGACGCGTTGGTTCTCGTCTTCTGTCCGTTTTGGTGTCACGCATCCAATTATCACGATTGCTTTGGTGTTGTTGGTTCCGTTTACTGGTTACTGGAGTATGTCTCAGCTGACTGAGCAATTCTTCCCGCCATCAGACCGAGACATGTTTGAGATTCAGGTTTATATGCCACCTCAAGCGAGCATTTATGCCACTAAAAATACTTCTGAAAAAATCGACGATATCATTCATCGCTATCCAGAAGTGGAGCGCATTGATTGGCTAGTGGGCGCTAACTTCCCATCTTTCTATTACAACCTGCAAGCAAGGCAAAATAATGCGCCGTACTTCTCGCAAGCAATGGTGAAAACAGAGAACTTTGAACAAGCAAATACGTTAATTCCAGAACTTCAAAAGGTGCTAGATAAAGAAGTACCACAGGCGCAGATCTTGGTGAGAAAGCTCAACCAAGGGCCTCCATTTACCGCGCCCGTTGAACTGCGTGTGTATGGTGAAAACCTTGATACGTTGAAAGCGATTGGTGAGGATGTGCGCTTGATTCTGGCAGGTGTTCCTCATGTGACTCACACAAGGGAAACATTGCAGCCGGGTACGCCTAAGGTGTGGTTGAAGGTCGATGAAGATACCGCAAAACTTAACGGTATTTCACTCAATCAGTTTGCTGGCATGCTTCAAACGACGCTTACAGGTCGTGAAAGTGGCTCTGTGATTGAGGGCAGTGAATCGGTGCCGATTCGTGTTCGTGTCGCGGATGACGCGCGTGAGGATCTTTCGCACCTGAGTAATATTCGTTTGCCGATCAGTTCAGATGTCTACTCAACCGGTATCAATGTGTCGACTCTGGCTGAGCTTGAACTGACGACCAGTCGTGGTGCGATTACCCGTAGAAATGGGCAACGTGTGAATACTATCGAGGGTTATATTGAAGCGGGTGTCTTACCTCAAACCGTACTTAATGAATTCCAAAAACGCTTAGCAGGCTACGAGATGCCATCGGGTTACACCATTGGTTTTGGTGGCGAATCAGCGGAGCGAGACAATTCAGTCAATAGCCTGATCTCGAATGTCGCCGTTGTGGTGGTATTGATGGTTTTGGTGGTGGTGATGTCGTTCAACTCGTTCCGAATGAGTAGTATCATCTTCATGGTAGCAGGATTGGCTGGTGGGCTAGGGCTGTTGTCGGTATGGATCTTCGGTTATCCGTTCGGCTTCACGGTGATCATCGCCATGCTCGGGATTGCGGGCTTAGCGATTAACGCCGCCATCGTGATTTTGACCGAATTGAAACTCGATAAGCAAGCCTCATCAGGCAATGTGGATGCGGTGGTAGAAGCTGTGATGTCGTGTACTCGTCATATCAGCTCGACCACGATTACAACCGTTGGTGGCTTTATGCCGTTGATTATTGCTGGTGGCGGTTTCTGGCCTCCATTTGCAGTCGCGATTGTCGGCGGTACAGTATTAACTACTCTTATCTCGTTCTACTTTGTGCCTGTGGTTTATCATTTGATGACTAAAAATCAGCGCTAAACCGTCATCGAACCAACAGCATAATCTCTCTCTTAAAGACGATTACTCCCCTCCCTTGAGGGGAGTAATACCCGCTTGAAACATCTCTTAATACCCAAAAATCGGCTTTTTATCTTCATCTTTGCCCGTTTTCTACTGCGTATAATTGACATGATTATCATAATAATCAACGTGTCATTCGAGTGGCTGATGGGTCGTTGTCTAGAGTGATATCTTTTGTAAATACCTTTGAAATCGTATGTGAATTCATAAATTTGACGATCATCACACTTTGCTTAATTCGCTCTTTCTAATGTAATCAATCATTATTGTTTCTACTGCGTGTTTACTTTTCTCTCTTCCGTTTCGCCTTAATCCTTTTCCGCACATGGCTCGACTCGTGTGGCACGCCTATATCGTGCGTCTGAATTGCATCAATTTCCCATATCTCACTTTCATAACTGGAAGGTTAGTTTCCAAGTTTGTTTGGTGAGCTTTCAATTTCAACTCCTCATAATGCGCCAAATGTAACAATGTATTTCAAAGTGTAACAATTAAGTCATATTTTTTGTGTGGTTTTAACCGTGCGGTAATGTTTCGGCTGCGAAGCACTGTCGTTTTAACTTGTCAGTTCAACTGTTCAACTGGCGACTGTTCAAGATAGTGGCTAATTCCGTTTCGCTTTGAGATGCGTCGTTTCACATGCTCAACACATAAATATTCTAATGACCATGACAACCAGTACTCGGGCGTTCGTTCTGAGGCTGGATAACCATCGAGAAAGTTAATGGAAGCTTCAAGATATAAACACATTTTATCGAGAGCAAATCTGTCGAGGATTGGTTTGGTGGGAACCGTCCTGATGCTCGAAGGATGTAACTCCGCATTGCTCGACCCAAAAGGTAGCGTTGGCGTTCAGGAAAAGGAGCTGATTATTACGGCTCTGTTACTGATGCTGATTGTCGTCATCCCCGTGATTCTGATGACCATCTACTTTGCCTATAGATACCGCGAAAGTAATACCACAGAAGAGTATGCACCTGACTGGGCGCACTCAACCAAGATCGAAGTGGTGGTATGGACGATTCCAATAATCATCATCGCGATTCTGGCCACCATCACTTGGCGAACAACACACGAACTAGAGCCCTCTAAGCCTCTGGAAAGTGATGTGCAACCAATGGTGATCGAAGTGGTCTCTCTGGACTGGAAGTGGCTGTTCATCTATCCGGAGCAAAATATTGCGACGGTTAACTATGTTGCGTTCCCGAAAGATGTACCGGTGACGTTTAAGCTGACTTCAGACAACATCATGAACGCGTTCTTTATCCCGCGTCTTGGTTCGCAGATTTATGCGATGCCGGGAATGGTGACCAAGCTGAACTTGATTGCTAATCATGAAGGTGACTTCAAAGGTTTTGCATCGAACTACAGTGGTAAAGGGTTCTCTCAAATGAAATTCACCGCATCAGCCATGCCTGATCAAGTGGCGTTTCTAAACTGGGTGGAAAAAGTGAAAGCTAGCCCGGACCGTATTGAAGACTGGGAGCAATTCCGTTCATTGGCTGCGCCAAGTGTCGCTGAACCTGTGACTCTGTTCTCCAGTATCCCACCATTTTTATTTACTGATGTTGTGACCCAGCACCCTGGTTCAATGAACTGTTTGCCGGAAACCCAAGGATAATCGTCATGTTTGGAAGATTAACTCTAGACTCAATTCCCTACCACGAACCCATTATTTTGGTCACGTTGACCATGATCGCTTTAGTGGGCAGTTTAGTGGTGTACGCGGTAACCAAAGCCGGTAAGTGGCAATACCTTTGGAATGAATGGTTTACTTCTGTAGACCACAAAAAATTGGGCTTCATGTACATTGCTGTGGCGATGGTGATGTTAGTTCGTGGCTTTGCCGATGCGGTCATGATGCGTAGCCAGCAATTGCTTTCTGCAGCCGGTGAAACGGGCTATTTGCCACCACATCACTACGACCAGATCTTCACGGCTCACGGCGTGATCATGATTTTCTTCGTCGCGATGCCTTTGGTTATCGGCCTGATGAACATCATTGTACCGCTACAAATTGGTGCTCGTGATGTTGCATTCCCTTATCTGAATAACCTGAGCTTCTGGCTGTTTGTCGTGGGTATTATCCTAACCAACATGTCGCTGGGCTTAGGTGAATTTGGCCGTACGGGTTGGTTGGCGTATCCACCGCTTTCCGGTATTGAGGCAAGCCCGGGTGTGGGTGTCGATTATTGGATATGGGCACTGCAAATATCCGGTGTAGGTACCACGTTAACGGGTGTGAACTTCTTTGCGACCATTTTGCGCATGCGCACTCCGTCTATGCCAATGATGAAGATGCCAGTATTCACGTGGGCATCTCTGTGTGCCAACATCCTGATCATCATCTCTTTCCCAATCCTAACGGTAACCATCGCGCTACTGACGTTGGATAGATACATCGGCACGCACTTCTTCACCAATGACCTTGGTGGCAACGTGATGATGTATGTGAACCTGATTTGGGCATGGGGACACCCTGAGGTGTACATCCTAATCTTGCCTATCTTTGGTGTATTCTCTGAAGTGACTGCAACTTTCTCACGTAAAAAATTGTTTGGTTATACCTCACTGGTATGGGCAACGGTGGCAATCACTATTTTAGCGTTTGTGGTTTGGCTGCATCACTTCTTCACTATGGGTTCTGGCGCCAATGTGAATGCCTTCTTCGGCATCGCGACCATGATTATCTCTATCCCAACCGGGGTTAAGATCTTCAACTGGCTATTCACCATGTACAAAGGTCGTATTCGCTTTACCACGCCAATGATGTGGACAGTGGGCTTCCTAATCACCTTCACCGTTGGTGGTATGACGGGCGTATTGATGGCAGTACCGGGCGCAGATTTCATTCTGCATAACTCAGTATTCCTGATTGCTCACTTCCACAACGTAATCATCGGTGGTGTTGTCTTCGGTTGTTTTGCTGCGATTGGTTACTGGTTCCCGAAAGCGACTGGTTTCACTCTGAACGAGCTTTGGGGCAAACGCGCATTCTACTGCTGGATCATTGGTTTCTTAATGGCGTTCTTGCCGCTTTACGCTCTGGGCTTTATGGGCATGACGCGTCGTTTGAGCCAAGACATCAACCCTGAGTTCTTCCCTTTACTGGCGGTTGCGGCTGCAGGTACAGGGGTGATTGCGATGGGTGTGGTGTGTCAGTTCGTTCAAATTTACGTGAGTGTTCGTGACCGCGACCAAAACCGAGATCTAACCGGCGACCCATGGGGTGGACGTACATTCGAATGGGCAACGTCTTCACCACCGCCGTTCTACAACTTTGCAAAACTGCCTAAGGGCGATGAGATCGATTCGTTCTGGTATCAAAAGCAAAGTGGTGAGTTTGACCCAACTCAGGAAGAAGAATACGAACGTATTCATATGCCGAAGAACACACCGACAGGTATCTATGTTTCTGCATGGGCGTTGGCATTTGGCTTCGCAATGATCTGGTACATCTGGTGGCTAGCGGCTGCAAGCTTAGTGGGCATCGTGGTGACGTGTATTCAACACAGCTACAACGACGATGTGGACTACTACGTGGAAGTTGAAGAGATCAAAGCGATTGAAGCGGCTCGACGTGCACAGCTTGAAGAAGCAAAGAAACAGTCAGTGAAAGGCGACCATTCTGGTCGTGGTAACAGTGCTGACAGTGATAACAACGACAATAAAGATGACTTGGAGACGACGTATGCAAGCTAATACTCCGTCACACACTTATGATCTTGCACACTCGCATGATCATCACCACGAAGCTGCGGGCAATAAGTTGTTTGGCTTCTGGGTTTACCTGATGAGTGACTGTGTCCTGTTTGCCACGCTTTTCGCGACTTATGCCGTGCTTGAGAGTGGATCAATCGCAGGGCCGACAGGCAAAGACATCTTTGAACTGCCGTTCGTGTTTGTCGAAACCATGATGCTGCTGTTCAGTAGTATCACCTTCGGTTTTGGCATGATTGCGATGAAGCGCAAAGATGTGACCGGATTGAAGCGATGGATAAAAGTCACTTTTGTATTGGGTTTAGCCTTTATCTGTATGGAAGTGTATGAATTTCATCACTTGATTGCAGAAGGCTATGGTCCTCAAGAGAGTGCGTTCCTTTCAGCATTCTTTACCTTGGTTGGCACACACGGTTTGCACGTAACGTTCGGTCTGATTTGGATGGCGGTGGCGTATCACCAGCTTTCAACCAAAGGTTTGAACGACAATATGTCGATGCGCTTCCAGTGCTTGAGCTTGTTTTGGCACTTCCTTGATATCGTTTGGATTTGTGTATTTACCATCGTGTACTTAATGGGGGTGATGTAATGGAACAGCATCTAGACAGTGGTGCAACGGATTATGTGAAAGGCTTTATTGCGTCACTGATTCTGACCATTATTCCGTTCTACATTGTGTGGTCGCATGCGCTTCCAAGCACTGAAACTTACGTGATCTTGTTCGGTTGTGCGCTGGTACAAATCTTTGTGCACTTTAAGTACTTCTTGCACATGGAGGCGAAATCTTCCGATGGGCGTTGGAACTTGGTATCACTGATGTTTACCGCCATTGTTGTATTGATTCTTATCGCTGGCTCGGTATGGATCATCTACAACATGAACGTCAACATGAAGTTGTAGGCCAAGGTATGCTGAAAAAATATTTGTCTATTACCAAACCGGGCATCATTTTCGGCAACCTGATTTCTGTTGCGGCGGGGTTCTTCCTCGCCGCAAAAACAGAACCAGCCAGTGCGATGTTGTTACTTACAACATTAGCGGGTGTAGGGCTTGTGATTGCATCAGGTTGTGTGGTGAACAACATCTTTGACCGAGACATCGACCAGAAGATGAAGCGCACACAAAATCGAGAATTGGTTCAGGGCAACATCAATACAGACGTCGCATTCATTTATGCGTTAGTCATGTTGTTGGTAGGCACGGCGCTGCTGTTTCAATTTGTTAATCCGATGTCTGCGGTTGTGGTGTTGCTTGGCTATGTGTTTTACGTCTTTTTCTACACCATGTGGTACAAGCGTAATTCGGTTTACGGCACCTTAGTGGGAAGCATCTCTGGCGCGGTTCCTCCATTGGTTGGTTACCTTGGCGTGACTAACTACCTGAGCTTAGAAGCCGTCCTATTGTTCATCATGTTCTGTTTATGGCAGATGCCACACTCGTATGCGATTGCGATGTTCAGCATTCAAGACTACCGCGATGCAGGCATTCCCGTTTTACCGGTCAAAGAGGGCGTTGATAAAGCGCATCAACACATGAAAGCGTATGTCGTGGCGTTTGGTGCGGTTGCTCTGGGGCTATTTTTGCTTGGAGAAGCGGGTTATGAATACCTAGCGGTATCGGCAGCGGTTTGCTTTATGTGGACCAAAGTGACGTTCCGTAAGGTTGATTGCCTTAACTACATCCAATGGTCAAAGACAGTGTTTAAAGTTTCTTTGCTGGTGGTCATGAGCATCAGTGGTGTGCTAGGACTGGAGTTGATTCCGTTGCACTTTCTGTAAGCCCATATAAATAATAAAGGTAACGTGGGATACCCCGCGTTACCTATTATTAATAGACAGCTACTATCGTTATTTATAATCTAAAAATTAGCTATTGAAGTTAGCCCGGTTAATTTACATCTGTCATCACAATGTTTAACAATTTCTGTTGAGGATGTTGTAATCAGATGAGCTTCTTAAATTACAATTTAACTTACGGCTACCGTTTGCTACGTTGAGTATCACTTTGTTATAGATACCGTTAACATTATTAATGTCTGCATATCCGAAACTATCAAAGGTTGAATCATAGGAGTGATCACGATTATCACCTAATACCATTATTTTACCTTCTGGAACGTGCCAAGTAAGATTACTTTTTAATAATTTTGATTTTTCTTTCGAATACCTTACATTATAATCGTGAAGACCAACTTTCTCGTTTATATATATGTAACCATCTTCTTCATTCGTTATTCCATGAGATGCCTTTATACCATTGATATAAAGTTTTCCCATATCTAACATAACAGTATCACCTGGTATACCAATCACTCTTTTTCTGAATGAGATGTTTTCAGAACGGTGTTTTGGATGGTGCAGGAACCGAATGACATCACCGTGTTCAGGATTGTATCTACCCAAACGAACACCATTGACCATAGTCCAGTACTTACCTTCAAAAGTAGGCGCCATACTTGCTCCAGTGTTGGCGTTGATTGAGTTAGAGAAGTAGTAACATAGTATGAAAATCCAGAATGTTAGCGAAGTTGATGCCGAGATTACCCATTTAATGATCTTCATGTTGAACCCTACGGCTGCAATACTTCTCGGCCAATAATGTTACGCTATAGTTTGCAAAAACAAATGAGCCATAAGTCAGCACCAATACAGCAATTATTTCAAGAACATCGTTGAATCCACCATTAAACAAGTTCTTACATAAGAAGTAGTAAAGGAAGACACTAAGACTAATGAAAGTAATTGTTGTCACCAATAGTGACCATTCTAATTTTGATAAGTTTTTGTTCATTACAATTAAACCATAAATAGAAATATGATGGGTAAAACAAGTAATCGGCTCATTAATTTAAATGGTCGATACCAATAAAATGGAAGACGATGTGTAATGCTAGTCGATTTATAGTTGAGACGATAAAGTTCATCAACAAAAATCTGTAATAATTTTTTAACCACGGATAAGCCTAATTTATTATTTTAGTGTGTTGATTGTGGCAGTAAAACCTGACGTTTTTTGTCCAAAATTGTAATTTAGTTAAAATATTTTTTAAAAATTAATCTTATTTGATATATTTATAATTCCTGATAAATATATCATGGTATGAATGTGTATTATATTTTCACTTGGAGGATCCAGGTTGAAATTAATATATGATGACTATGCTATCTAATGTGAATAGACTTTCATCGCTTGTTTAAGGTCTCGTATTACATTTTGACGTAGTTTTAATGGCTCTAAAATTTCCACACAATCTGCGTTGTGAATGAGCCAATGTTTAAAATCTAAGCTATCTCGAGCTCTTGCTCTGACAATGTAGTGGCTTTTCGATGTTTCTTCTATTTCCTGGCATTCACTCAGTTTAAATTCATTTACAAACTTGCTGTTACCTTCAGAATCTCTCGTCATTTTAAGTAATACTTCGCACGTTTCACCGCCGTTAACCCATTTACCCTTTGTCGTCGACAGGTAAGCGTGGAGGCAAAATTCAGACTTGTTACCCATTGAAAAACTTTGATTTGAGCGTATTTCAATGTTGTTTATCTTGTGCATCGTATAGGTACACATTTCTCCAGACATGGAGCTACCGTTAGAGCTTCTTTTGTAACGCTCTCGAGCGACAAGATAAAATACTTTTTGATAGACAAACGAAGCGTATGGATCAACCTCACAGCGATGATTGTTGTAATCAAATGAGAGTACTTGTCTATTTTCAAGTGCACTTTCTATGTCATAAAGCACGGATTGTTCAACTTGTGGCGCTACAAAGTCGTAGCAACTTACTTGAATTTTGAATGGCGCGCTATTTAGCGTTGTTTTTGCTCTTGAAATAAGCCTTAGGGCGTCGTTGAGTTTCGCTCCTGCTGACGGCAAAAGCCGTTCTCGCAATTGATTGCCAATACTACCTAACATTGAGATTGAATCACTCAATCCAGGGTTTACATCAAAATCAACGCCTTCTTTTACTTTATAACGAGCTTTCGATGCAGCCCCGTCACGTACTAATAACTCCGAATGCCCGGCCGGACCAGAACCTTGGGCTCCATGGTATTTATATACGGAGTCTAATATGCGCTCTGCCCACTTTTGTTGAGCCTCTTGTGAGGTGTCTCCACGGTAATAAAAAGGCTCTTTTCGAACATCATCAAGATACTCTTTAGGTGTGAGCCCTAGCTCCTTTGTTGAAAGTAAAGTGAGGCAGTGTAAATAGCAATAGAAGTCACCAAATGCTTTTGTAGACATGCTTTCTCTTATCTTTGATTCATGATGTGCCGTATTTAACCACAAATTTATTTTGGAGATTCGCAGGAAGTCACATTTTTTTTGTGGATATTGCTGTGACTGATTTTTTTTTCACCAATTACAGAGGGTATTTTGTAACTATTTGTTTTTGGGTTGAATTTTGAACAAAATTGCAAGGTGGGCTTTCAATACGGTGATGTTAATTCCAATAATGGTGGTTTTATATAATTGAGAGGGGATTTGTTTGTGGTTTCGAAGTGTTTTTGCTTAGTTAGCACAATGTTTTCTTGCTATCGGATCGTTATCGTTTGTGCTCAATGTTGAGGGGAGTGCCATTGAGCAAGTAAGGTTAGAATGAGTTGCTTACTCAGCAAAAATGTCATTAAACCAAGCTTCCAATTGCTCACGTTTATCTTGGGGGCCGTTGATGACGATTAAACGTTGCAAGCTTGCTTGATCCCAAGAAATGGTTCCTGTTGCTAGCGCATCGAACACGTCTAACTCTGTGATCAGAAGTAAATCTTCCTCGGTTGGTAATGTATCTCTTCCTGAAACTTTGACACCTTTAGCAAAGCTGATTTCGCTGTAGTGGCCTTTGATTGCTTCAAATAGATTGAAGTCAATTTTGTTTGTATGTGCTTTGCCAAGTGCTGCTTGTATCGCAAAAAGGCGGAAATGATCAGGCTTATTTAAATTGCCAAATTCGTCATCTTGTCTTGCATTGATTATGTTGCCAAAGACTTCGAGAGAGCCCGGTTCAGTGATCAAGCTAAGTCCAGTATCTTGATGCAGGCCGCAAGCAAAAACCAAAGATGAACTGAGTGAAAGTAGCAGAGCGAAACGTTTTAGCATCTAGAAACCTTGAGTCGAACGTATATATTTCACATCACGCCATCAGTAAAGTTGATGTGAGCGGAGGAGTTTGAATTATATAATAAGCAAAAGATAAAGGGACCGCGAAGGGTCCCTATATTTATCCGTTTGCTATCCTAGCGAGCCCTTAACTAACGTGTGCCAGTTAGCGAACGATAAGCATAATTTCTTCAGGAGACATCGATTTGTCGAAGTAACTCATGAAAAGACCGAAGCCCTTAATATCGCCATTCGAGAACTTAAACGCACCAGATTGCATGTTGGTACCAATCACTTGTTGAGCGTTTGGACCAGCCATCAAGATTTGGTTCAATACTTGACGAGAAGTGTTGATTTGAACATCAGCGCCTTCTAGTGCCGTTTCATGAAGCTGAGCAATACCGTTACGCACTTCGATAGTAAATGACTCGTTGGTATCAGAGAAGTTGTAAGTTAGCGCAGTGTTCACATCTAGCGTGTTCTCTGCGATTAACGTCGATGTCATCATATCGAAGATTTGTTTACTTGGTAGGGCAGTTAGAACGTCTACAGAAGCAAAACTGATCATGTTAGAGAAGTCACGAGTACCTTCTAGTTCAGCTGCAGCATTCAACGCCCAGTTACGCCAGTTGATGTTCACTTGATCGGCAGACCATGCTTTGTAAGCTTGTGCCTTTAGTAAGCGCGCTTCCATGTCATCTTTGTTTACCGTGATAGGGTAAGAAAGAATCTCCGCTGCAAAAGTGTAGTTCTCTGCTTTCATCGCTGCTTTTGCTGTGTCGATGATGTTATCACGGCCGCCCATGATTTCTACGAAAGCTTTAGCACGCTGCTCATAAGCCATTGGCTCTAGTTGCCACGGATCGGCTTCGAAGAAACCGTTGTAGCCTACGTAAATTTGGCGAACAGCGTGTGCAACAGTACCATAATGCTCACCCAACCAAGGGTGTTCAGCTAGGTGTTTAGGCAGTTTAACTACTTCAACTAGCTCGTCAGGTGTTAAGCCTTTGTTCATGTGGCGAATGGTTTGGTCATGCGTGTATTGAATCGCATCGCGATAAGCGGTTAGTACATCTGCTACTGCTTCTTTACCTTCAACAGGGCGACCATGAGAGTTGATCATGACCTCTGTATCGAATTGACGCATTACGTCGATGCCTTTGAACCACATGCTCGGATCGCGGAACTTAGTACCACGAATGGTGTGTAGGTTTGGGAAGTTTTCACCTTGTAAAACCTCTGCGGCGTGCAGAATTTTCTGTTCAGGCAGATAAACCACGACTTCATCTTTAGTTTCAGACGGTACGTTTACGATTTGCATACGTACGCCAGAGATAGTGATGTCTAGCGTACCATTAGCTTCAATAAGTGTGTTTGGTTCAATGAAAGAGATATCGCCTTGCATGAAACGCGGACCGAGGCCATCGTTTACAGTGCCGTGTTCACCTTCTTCAACGTGTTTTGCTCCGGTGTAAGAGGTGCGGTGGCCAAATAGCGTACCTAGGTTTGAAGACCAGTTTGCCACTGCTTCAGTTAGGCCCTCTTGAGCAATGATCTTAACTTCACCAGAAGCTACTTTCTCATCAGTTGTCCATGCTCGAACACCAGAGATGTGGTCAATGTGGTTATGAGAGTAAATAATTGCAGTGACTGGTTTATCGGTAATCTGGCGGAACTGCGCTTTTGCTGCTTCTGCCATTTGAACAGATTCGCCAGGATCGACAATGATGATACCGTCATCGCCTTCAATCATGACTGGAGTATCTAGGCCAAAACCGTAAGCTAAGTAAACATTGTCATCGACTTGTATAACCGCTTGGTCCATTTTACGACTGTGTTTTGTTAGCGTTGGGTGCACGTGTTCAGACTCTTCTGTGTACGCCAATGTTTCACCGGTTTTAGAAAGAACCTTAATACGATCGCCTTTACCCCAAAATAGGTTTGATTCATGTTCGAACAAAACATCGTTTTTGTAGCGTGCGTTTAGATCAATATTTTGGTATTGAGCCGCTGAACTTGTTTGCAGTTCTTGACCTACTTTTGACGTTGCTTCTACCACTGGGGTCGCTGACGTAAAACCAGACACCAATAAAGCGCTCGCAATAGCAACAGGAAGTGCCATTTTTTTGAATGTATTAGTCATGAAGTGACCTTATATTTGGATACAGGAATTGGATTTCTTGGTTTGAATGATAGAGGTGAGAGAGGGGGCTATCTACGAGGTAATGATATTTTAAATTATCGTTTTTACGATGATTGGTTCTTTGAATGATTACATAAACGATTTATTTTGATTTGAATCAATTAGGGCTATGGGTTCATCTCAGATACAAAAATGCCCCGAAAATCGGGGCATTGGGTATTCTATGAATGAAAAGAAATCACACCTGATTTTGAAGCTCATGCGAGCGTTCAGCAGGTGATGATACCATCCAGTGCCAGCGTGTTTACCAAGCGCCTAAGTAAGACTTGTATGATTGTAGGCGAACGGTTGCTGCGCCAATAACATCAATGAAGCCCCAGAAAGGATGTGGTTTTTCTGCTGAAATCCAAGCCGCGCCAGTTGAACCAATAGGGATGTTGTAACCTTCTGGTTCGATGATCTCAAGTACGATAGTACGACCTAAACCATTACCGTTTCTGACCACGTGTTGACCGACGCTTTGTGGCCCCTGAAGTGGAGAAATACTCGACTCTCCCGTACCTGCGTTGAAACTGTGTACTTTTGCTCTGAACACGTGCCCTGGGTATGCATCAACGAAGAACTCTGCAAAATCGCCTACTTGAACATATCCGTAAGTTTGGTCTGAAATACGCATCTCAAGGAACTTTTTGCTGGTGTTGTAAAGGTGCATGTTCCCCATTACAGACCCCTCAGCAATATTCACTATCGATACCTGACCGTCAAATTCAGCTCTAATCGTTTTCTTCTCTTGCGCCCAATTTACTTTTTGTAGATCGGCTTTTAACGACACAAGTTGAGCGTGCAGCACTCGAAGGTCTGAGTCGTACTTTTCTACGTCACGCAGATTGAAAATTTCAGGTGAAGTTTCAGCGCGCTCTAAGTCGCGAGTCATTTGCTTAATCTGTTCTTCTTTCTGAACAATTGAAGATTCGATCTTTGCTTTGTCTGCGGCAGAATCTATGTCGACAAGGGTGTAGATTATATCGCCTTCTTTAACCATTTGGTTGTGCTTAACAAGCACTTTGTCGATCTGCTGACCAAAGATAGGTGACATTACCGCGTGTGGTGCTTTCACAGTGGTTGAGTTTGTTAGATCAACAGGGGCCCACAAGCGAGAAATTACCGCTAACACTGCTAGAATTACCACGCCACCAATGGCAGCCCATGTATAGTTTTTGATGCTCTTTTTAAGTGCACCTGTCGCAAATAGTGACCATACGATTAGGATGTATGGGATCATCATCTCTTTCATTATGCGACCTCTTTTTCTGTAGGGGATGGTTTTGTTGGAGTCTTTTCATCGGCAGGCTTTTTTTCTGAAGATTGTTCTACTGGAGACTGTTTTGTTTGAGACGGTTTTTCGGATGATACGCGGACTACAGCAGTTTCTGTATTGGTAGTGTCTTGTTTAGGCTGTACGCCACGGCGAATAACATCACTCAGTGATTGACCAATATGCTTCCAGTTCGCCAACGCGATAACTAATGCAATAACCCAGAATGTTTTGCTAATGAATAGACCACAAAGTGACAGTGCAAACACGATTTGTACGTGAGCACTTTTGTGTTCTTTCGCTTTATGCACGCCCAATTCATGTATTTGCCACATGCCATAAATGACAGCTAAGACGACCGCTATCGTGACCGAGAATAGGTAGCCAGAGAAGTATTCTGTCTGGAAGAAGTTCATCATCATTTCGTTGGGATGATTATTGAATTGAGACATGTCGATGTCTTTAGAGTGGATTGTGCCTAACGGAGCAAGAGCCCATGCACCAGCTAACATCACTGCCATAAACAGGCAGAACTTAATCAAGACCAAAGCAATGGCCCAGACTTTCTGGAAAACGATTTTAATAAAATTCATATCTCAACCTACACAAATAAGGAGAGAGAATTTGTAGCCTAGAAGTCTAACTTTTGATGACATCTTGAAAAATAGGTGCTTATTATCTTGAATATGGGTGCGCATAATAAACAAGAGTATTAGATGGCCTTTAAAGTGAGACTATTTAGTCTAGACAACGGATTCTCGGTATCAAGAAGCGAATGCTTCCCTATAAATCAACACTTGTTGTCAGCCAGCAGACCGAAACTGAATGGCTAATGAGCAATTATCTTATTACGTGTAGTTCCTCAGCTATCGAGGGGGTCTTCCATGATCATTGACGCATTGCAGTTAGATATTTGTCAGCGTTCTGTTTTGGCTAAGAATTGATTTGTTGGCAGGATAATAGGAAGAGTTTTGAACAGTATCTACCCAGAATTACGATTTGATAATATCGTAATTACGATAAGTTACTTTAATTTTAAATCGGTTAGTTGATTTATTTGCTAGCGCTCAAATTCGGCTTGAAAACATCGTTGCTTAAGTTGGCTTGGATCAATGAAATGATTAATAAAAGCATCAATAAGTAATTGAGTGAAATTTATTTTTTTCATGATTATTTACAATAAGAGAGAAATGAAAATCAGTGACGAATGAGGCATCACTATGAGGTGTTAAAAATACATGCTTTCAATAATGAGTAAACGCGACTTTCAATCGTTGAATTCGAAGTATTGTAGCTAATAATAATCAAATGTATACCAAATCCAATCAGAACACAGTGTCACATTTAATGAGACAATATCATGTTTTTTTCAACGTATTGAAACTAGAATCTAAACCAATCAGTTGCCATTTGAGTTTAAGATACTTGGTGAACGGTAGATTAAGTAAAAGTTAGTGAGTTGGCTCTTGCGGTACTCACTTATAAATAAGTAAGCTCAGGAAGAAGGAGTGCTGCTGTCCTTATTGGGTTTGAAAGCATCACGCTGCTCGTCATCATCTCGCTAGGAATAGCAAGTTAATGTTTTTGCTGCTAAACCTATTGAGATACTTATTACGTGGGATGTTAGTGTCTCAATTTACCGCTCTAATGACGGATTCCTATTTCATTCTATCGTTTTTACGATAGCATGGTGTTTATGGTCGCCTAATGAGTAATTATATATGAGCAACGACATTCCAAACTTTAATTTACTTGCGGTGTTTTCTGCTGTAATGGAGCAAGGCAGTTTAAGTAAGGCCGCTGATCAACTCAGTACTAATCAGTCGACCATCAGTACCGCACTAATACGCCTAAAAAAAGAGATTGGCCAAGAGCTTTTTGTCCGTAAAGGACGAGGTGTGGTTCCTACATCGTATGCACAAAGCTTGTATGAACAGATCAAAACGCCAATTAATGAATTGAACGGTGTATTTCAATCTATGGCGAGCTTTGATGAGCAAGCCTCTGAACGTAAGTTTGTTATCTCTTCACCAGAGCATCTTCAATGGGTTTTACTCAATAGCTTTGCCGCGCTTCCTAACCAAAATTTGTCGCTTGAAGTGTTTGACCAACCAGACAATGATGATCGTATTTATGAAGATCTTCTGACTCAAGAATTCGATGCTATGATTGAAATTTTGGTTCCTGAGCATCCAAGTATAGCCAGTGAAGTCCTTTATCAAGGTGACTTTGCTATTGTGTGTCGTGAGGGTCACCCTCGAATTCAAGGTGAGATCAGCGAGGTTCAGTTTATGACTGAAAAGCATGCGGTACTAGACCGAACTCGCCGTAAAGTTCGTAGCTTGAGCCATTACACTTCTTTGGATTTATCTAAGCGCAAAATAGCGTTTCACGGACGATCACTGTTTAGTAATATCCTCTTATGTAGCCAGTCGGATTATATAACGGTTGTCCCACTTTCTATGGCTCTCCAGTTTCAAGAGAGGCTTGGTCTGCAGTTGTTTAAGCCTCCGTTTGTTTATGAGCAGATGTCTCATTACTTAATTTGGCTTAAGAAGCAGAATAACGATCCCGCACATAAATGGTTTAGAGAGCAAGTCATCCGCACATCTGATGCGATGTCGAAAACGCTTAAAGATAGACGCTTGAGGTTCTAAGTGCGTATCTGACAGAAGGTATCAATTCAAGGGGGAGCGCTAGCTTCCCCTTTTAATTTCATCGATCCACGCCTGTGTCACTTAATAACAAATAATTATCAAAATAAGAATATTTAATAATTTCACTGATTTTAAAGACCTCAGTAGTATGAATAACAACAGAGATAGGTAGCCTTTATGGCAAACCTAAACGAACATTTATTCGCTTCGTATTACGAGGCTTAGGTTCAAGTACGAAGGGCGAAATATGAAATTCCTACACACAATGATTCGAGTTGCTGATCTAGATAAGTCTATTGAGTTCTACACCAAAGTATTGGGGATGAAAGAACTAGAACGCCATGACAATACCGAATACCGTTACACATTGGTTTTTGTTGGCTATCAGCAAGGCGGTACGACTATCGAATTGACGCACAACTGGGATACTAATGAATATGAAATGGGTAACGCTTTTGGCCATTTAGCATTGGGTGTGGAAGATATTTACGCGGCATGCGACAAGATCAAATCGCTGGGTGGCAACGTGACTCGCGAAGCGGGCCCAGTGAAAGGCGGTTCAACGCGCATCGCTTTTATCACTGACCCAGATGGCTACCAAATCGAACTGATTCAACTAGGTTAATCGAGGAAATGACAATGACAAACGCACTATTTCAACCCATTCAACTGGGTAACATCGAACTAAAAAACCGTATTGTTATGCCTCCGATGACTCGTTCTCGTGCAACGCAACCTGGTAATTCAGCAAACGAAATGATGGCGGCTTACTATGCTCAACGCGCCTCTGCAGGTTTGATTGTGGCAGAAGGTACACAAATTTCACCTATGGGCCAAGGCTACGCTTGGACACCGGGTATCTACTCTGACGAGCAGATCGTTGGTTGGAAAAAAGTAACCGATGCAGTACATGAAAAAGGCGGTGTTATCTTCGCGCAGCTTTGGCATGTTGGCCGTGTTACGCACCCAGACAACATTGGCGGTGAGCAACCCATTTCATCTTCTGCACTAAAAGCAGAAAACGTAAAAGTTTTTATCGATAACGGTACAGATGAACCGGGCTTTGTTGATGTGGTTGAACCTCGTGAGATGACGAAAGAAGACATCAAAGAAGTGGTTGAACAGTATCGTCAAGCGGCTTTGAATGCGATTGAAGCAGGCTTTGATGGAATTGAACTTCACGCAGCGAATGGCTATCTGATCAACCAATTCATCGATTCTGAAGCAAATAACCGCACCGACGAATACGGTGGTTCAATTGAAAACCGTCTACGTTTCTTAGGTGAAGTGGTTGAAGCTATGGTTGAAGCGATTGGCGCTGATCGTGTCGGTGTTCGTCTTGCACCGTTCACGTCATTGAATGGTACGGTTGACGCGACGCCTGTTGAAACTTACACAGCTGCAGCAGCGCTACTTAATTTATACAAAATTGTGTACTTACACATTGCTGAAGTCGATTGGGACGATGCGCCTGAAACACCAAAAGCATTTAAGGCCACCGTTCGTGCAGCTTATGACGGTGTACTGATCTATGCTGGTAAGTACGACAGTGAGCGCGGAGCAAAAGCGGTCGCGGAAGGCGTAACCGATATGGTTGGTTTTGGTCGTCCATTTGTTGCTAACCCTGATTTACCCGCTCGTATTCAAAATGGTCATCCGCTTGCTCTGCACGATCCAAATACCTTGTTTGGCGGTGCTGAAAAAGGCTTAACCGATTACCCAGAATACGCAGGTTAAAAACAGCTGTCTGAAGCAGAGTATTGAGATAGTATCTTGATCCTGTTGAATGTTTATAAAAAGCAACCTTGCAGAGTCGGGTTGCTTTTTTGTTATTGGATCGAATAAAAATGATGAACGTAAAAGCGATGCGCGGCGAGCTTTACCTGTTATGTGCAACTTTACTAGCTGGAGTTGGGTGGATTGCATCTAAGCTGGTGGTATTGGAAATGCCTGGGCCTGTGTTCATTGGTGTGCGATTCTTTGTCGCAAGCTTGATTTTATTACCGTTCTGTATCCATCATATCCGTAAGCTTTCTTTTAAGCAGATTCTCTCTCTCTGTGGTGTTGGATTGTTATTGTCTGCTTCATTGCAAGTGTGGGTGTTTGCGGTGTCGGTGACTGAAAGTTTATCTGAAGGGGCGTTTATCATGAGTTTGGCCATGATCATTGCACCGTTTGTTTCTTGGATAATATTTCGTGTTAAGCCTAATCGCGCCTTCTGGATGTCATTCCCAATTGCAATTATTGGTATGTTATTACTGACTTTAACGAACGGTTGGCACGTTGAACAAAGCCAGATCTACTTCCTATTGGCTTCAATGTTACTCTCTTTCCATTTTGTGATGAATAAGCGTGTTATCACTAACATCAAGCCAATTGCTTCGATTTGCGTACAGCTTTTTGTGGTGGGTATCAGTGGAATGGCGTTTGCGTCGATGACGGCTCAGCCGGAGTTTGAAATAACCAAAACGCTCATCTTCTGGTTTATTGTCTCTGCGGTTGTCGCAACATCGATCCGTTACTTATTGCAAACGGTGGGTCAACATTCAGTGAATATGGAAGTGGCAGCGCTGATTATGATTCTTGAGCCAGTTTGGACGTTGTTGTTGAGTGTGAGTATGTTGGAAGAAACAGTGGAGATGCAAAAATTAGTCGGAGGGGCAGTGATCATTGCCTCGCTTTTCTGTTATATCAAATGGTCGAGAAGAAAATAAAAACCCTCGCAGCTGAAGCAAGGGCTTTGTTTCTGCTTTTTTCATCGTAACTAATATAGATGCAATTAGCATCAACAACGTTTTTCTATTTAGGTAAAATGTCCACTGACTACCATTTACTTGGAGTGGTATTCTAATAATAATTTGACAATTATATCTTGGTTGCCCATTTCAGTTTCTTCGCCAAACATCATGGTTACGTAAATTCGTTTGGACAAAAATTATTTTAGTCGCCAGCTGAGAGTGTGATTTAACCGTTTATAGTGACCTTGGTGATCACAATATCTTCGCAAGGTACATCTTCGTGTCCCCAGCGGGTGGTCGTTGGCGCTGCAGCAATTTTGTTTACGATATCCATACCTGCCGATACTTTACCAAACACCGCGTAGCCCCAACCAGCATTGGTTGTTGAGGTATGATCTAAGAAGTCATTGTCATCAAGGTTGATAAAGAATTGCGCTGTCGCTGAATGCGGTGCGTCAGTACGAGCCATTGCTACCGAACCAATCACATTTTTCAATCCGCGATTAGCTTCGTTGACAATCGGTGCTCGTGTTGGTTTTTCTGTCATGTCGAGCGTGTGTCCGCCACCTTGGATCATGAAACCGTCGATAACACGGTGAAATGTAGTGCCTTCATAAAAGCCATCCTGGCAATACTTAAGGAAGTTTTTCGACGTTACTGGCGCTTTTTCAAGGTTCAGTTCAATCTCGATATCGCCAAAGTTGGTGGTGAAAGTAATCATAGTGCTACCTAAAGTTGAAGTTTTACTGAGTCGTAATGACGAAAGTGGGTTGAAGTATAGGGAAAATAAAAATGGATACCAGTGATGGTTTCGTTGTGGTTGAATTCCAGATAATCGCCAAAATCACGCCTGATACTGTTTGAGGAACATCTCAACACTTGAATTAACAATTACTTGCTTTTGCTGCTCGTCTGGTGATGGTGCATGACCTATGATTTGTGGCCAAAAGGCAAACGACTTAAGCAGAGCAATGAACTGAGTGGATGCAAACAATGGATCTAATTCAATCAAACGACCGTCGGCCAAAGCCGCTTTTATCCAGAGCGTTAGGCCACTTTCCGCTTGCGAGTATTTTTCCATGGCTTGATGTGCAAGCTCTGCATTGTGAAAGTACTCAGAAAACAACACACGAGACAAGTCGATAAAGCCCTCTGACTCAAGGAGCTCAAGTTCTTGATTGGCGATAGCTTCTAGTTGATCGATTAGTGGTAGATTGGTCTGATATGGGAAATGGGTCGCCGAGAGTGTTTTAGCCCAAATGCTGTTGAGTATTTCGTCCAATAACATCTCTTTACTGGCAAAGTGATTGTAAACAGTGCGCTTAGACACTTCTGCACGGTTTGATATTTTGTCCATGCTTGTCGATTTATAGCCGTGCTCGGTAAATTCAGCGATAGCAGCAGCAACGATCGATTCACGTTTCTTTTGGCTCAGTGTTTTTTTTACAGTCATTCGGCACTACTCAATAGGTCACGTTTAGCTTTGTATTTATCAATTTTACACCAATAAGTTTACTTTTAAAATGCTGGTCAGTTGCCGGTTTGTTACTCCAGTAAGACATGGCTACCCCGGTTTGGATCAATTGCACTGTTGTTGATAGTGGTTGAATCGCTTTGCAATGAGCTATGGGTGTCATAGAATCGGAGACGTATTAAATTTTATTGATATCTACGGAAGAGAATTAATAGTCAATGAGTAGTATTTTAGAGTGTATTCGTACTGTTGGACGAGGGGAAAGAGGGCGCAAGCCTTTGTCGTTCGAACAAGCTTATCGCATCATGGATGAGTATTTAAGCGGTGAGGTCGGAGACGATCAAATGGCTATGCTACTGATGTTAATTCGTGTGCAGAATGAAACTAATGAAGAAATTGCAGGCTTTGTAAAAGCGTTTCAATCTCGAGTGCCGGATTTGGGCGCAGATATTGATTGGCCGTGTTATGCCGGAAAACGCAATGATACGGCGAGTGGTAAACCGTGGAACTTGCTTGCAGCAAAAATATTAGCAGACGACGGCTACAAAGTGTTGATGCATGGCTATATGGATAAGCCAAGTGGTCGCACGCACGCAGAGACTCATTTAGACCTTGTGGGTGTTCGCCGCGCTGTAGACCCTCAAGATGCGAAACAGATCCTTGAAGAAGACGGTATTGCCTATTTACCTTTGGCGAATTTTGCTCCAGAAGCTCAGACTATGATTGGCTGGAAGCATCGTTACGGTTTACGTACCCCGATTAATACTGTGGTTCGAGCATTAAACCCTGGTGGTGGACGCTTGGGCTTACGTGGTAGTTTCCACCCAGGTTTCCCACAATTGCATGCGGAAGTTGAGCATGTCATTGGTAACAAGTCCCACTCAGTGATTTCATTTAAAGGTATGAATGGTGAGTCGGAATACAACCCGAAAGTGAGCCAAACCGTGTGGATGAGTTCTCCTGAAAAAGTAGAGTCATTCTACTGGGAAGGAACCATGAACCCGGCACTTCCTCTTCCTAAGGAGTGTGTATTAGGCACGCCGGAAGATGAGATGGAGTTGATGGCGAATAGTGTCGTTGACAGCATGACGGCGATTTTATTTGCAGAAACGCACGACAAGGCTGAAGCTTATGCAAAGGCTCTGCGTTTATGGGAAGCGTATTGTGCTCGCTAGCCGATAGTGAAGAGCATGAAATGAGAGAAGGTCAGCGATTGCTGGCCTTTTTTCTCCCTGAACTTTATTAATGTTCGTTTCGACTGATGGTAAAATGATATAGATTGAGTAAATAATATAAAGGCTACTTCACTCGCATCAGTCGATGCATTTTATCTTCAAATTGGATCTCGATAATTTGTGAGACTTTCATTTTTTCGACACGTTCTAACATTGCCGCTGTATATGCTTTCTTCTTCATCCACTCTAACGGTTCTTTAAAACCATCTTCATTAATTACAAACGATTGATCGGTAATTGAGTCTTGAAAGATGTGCACAACCCAGATACGCGATTGGAAATCCAATAGCTCGCTAAAGTAGCTTTTTAGCTCAGATAAATGGCCAGATAGGTAGGTTTGAGGTGAACGTAGCGAAATCATAGTTGACCGTATTTAGGCAATAAAAGCGATATGAGGTTTGTTCATCTAGGTCTATCGCTTATTGGAGACAATAGGCAAGCATTATTAGTGCGATTACCTACTCGAAAGGCTGTCACAAAATACGGTATTTGTGTGTCGTTAACAATGTTTGCGAGTGATAAGTTAGCTATTTCATGAATAAGCCGAAATCGATCTCTTGTTCTCTATGATATTTAACAAGCTTGACTTTCAGGTTGTGCTTGGCAGCCAGATTAATCGCTAGAGTCGACATGCGTTTGATTTCGTTCACACAGCTTGATATCAGAGGTTTCTCTTCGTTATCAACAATGGCGACGAGAGTGTTCTCTGTCCCGTCACTACCTGAATAAATGTACGCGTACATGTTGTTGTCGTGTTGCATAAGTTACCTGAATCTGACTCTTCATTTTTTGTATGGTGAAGATTACAGGGTTTATTTGCCCAAGCTAGCGCGGCTAAGTAAGCCTAAGAAAGGAAAAGTAAGGCTTTGTAAGAGCTCTATTTTTTATTTTTTTGACGGTGGGAAAATGCTCACAAGCCTTTTGTGACCTTGTTTTTTCGTCTTAGTAGGTTTTACCTATCAATAAAATTGTTGAAATCCATTTAGTAAAATCAAGATTTTAGACAACAATTAACTTAACAAGATAGAAAAAGACATAACGAAAAGTATTTAGGGAGAGCACAATGCATTCAATAAAAGTGAAAGATTACATGACGCCACAGGTTGTGACATTCACTCCTGATATGCCGTTAAGTCTAGCGTTAGACAGAGTAATGCGTAGCCACCACATGGGCGGTCCAGTAATTGATGAGAATGAGCAAGTTATTGGCTTCCTTTCTGAACAAGATTTATTAGAGAAATTAGTTAAGGTGAGCTATTTCTGCCAAGACACACACATTGTCGGTGATTGTATGTACCAAGAGGTACTCTCGGTATCGCCAGACCTATCCATTATTGAATTGGCGGATATGATGCAAGTCGGGAAGCCAAAAGCTTACCCTGTACTCGATAACAAAAAGCTAGTAGGTATTATCACCAGAACCGATGTTTTAAGAGCAATTGGTAAGAACTTGGATGAATGCTTCAAACATCAGGTATAGTAGCGTGTTGAGAACGATTATTCTTCTTAATATCCTATAATTAGAAAAGGCGCTTTGGCGCCTTTTTCTTTGTCGAACGTTTTGCATGAAGCTTGTCTTTATAAGGTTTTAGTTTGTAGGAGCTCTCTTAGTCGATCGTTTAAAAGATCTAAAGTTTGTCGAGCTTTAGCTTGTGATATTTCAGTTTTTGGAGGTTTCATGTCAAATCAAACTGCAAAGTTTGTAGAAGGTTCAACGATGCGCCATATATTGGTGATGTCGGGAGCAGGCTCTGTAGGTTTGATGGCCTTATTTGTCGTCGATTTACTTGATATGTTGTTCATTAGTATGTTGGGACAAGTTGAACTAGCAGCTGCGGTGGGTTTTGCTGGGACATTGACGTTCTTTTCGACTTCTGTCTCGATAGGCACCTCCATTGCGATGGGCGCTCTGGTTTCAAAAGCAATTGGTTCCAAAGATAAGGAGCAAGCTCGAAACCTCAGTACCAGTATCATGTTAACCGCGTTTGTTATTAGCTCGACAATTACCGTGGTGATGTTTACTTATATTCCTGAATTACTGGCCGCGATTGGTGCGAAAGGGGTAGCGGCCGAACGTGCCCAAGCTTATCTACAAATTCTATTACCCAGTGGCCCATTTCTAGCGCTGGCAATGGCGGCAGGTGCAGGTTTAAGAGCAGCAGGTGATGCAAAGCGTTCAATGTGGGCAACGTTATCAGGCGGTATCGTTAATGCGATATTGGATCCACTCTTTATCTTTGGTTTTGGTTGGAACATTGAAGGGGCGGCTATCGCTTCTGTTTTTGCTCGCTTTTCGGTGTTGTTTTTCTCGCTTTATCCTTTAATACGTAGCCATCAACTTGTTGCTCCTCCTTCTTTGTTGCAATGGCGTATTAACCTTCGTCCTATTCTTGCTATTGCCATTCCCGCTATTATCACCAATACGGCAACGCCGATTGGCAATGCGATAGTGACCACAGGTATCGCCCAATATGGCGAGGATTTCGTTGCTGGCTTTGCTGTTATTGGTCGGTTGACGCCGGTGTGTTTCGCTGTGATCTTCGCGTTATCTGGTGCTGTGGGGCCAATCATTGGTCAGAACTTTGGCGCTGAGCGTATGGATAGAGTTAAAGAAACCTTGAACAATTCTCTGCTGGTTACCACGGCTTACACCATCGCAGTCTGTATTTTGCTGTATTTCTTACAAGATCTCGTGATTCAAGGCTTTAGCCTCCAAGGTGATGCTGCCATAATTGTTGCGGCTTTTTGTACTTATGTTGCTTTGACTTTTACTTTTAACGGTGCGTTATTTGTCGCAAATACGTCTTTTAATAACCTCGGGAAACCTTTGTATTCTACGGCTCTCAACCTGGGTAAAGCGACTTTGGGCACTTTGCCGTTCGTATACTTGGGTTCGCAGTGGTATGGCGCGTTGGGTGTGTTGTATGGACAAGCTTTAGGTAATGTCTTGTTTGGACTGTTGGGGATTTTGGTGCTTCGTTATCATATCGCTGAGTTGATGCAAGGCTCTGAAGTTGATCATGGCGAAGAAGACGTATCTATCGTGAGTTTGAATACGCAGCCTTTTTGTTCTCATGATGCCGTTCTGATTGATGATGTGTCTGCGAATAGAGAAGAGTGCGTAGAACTTAAGCAACGCTGATAATCCTGTCGTATTCGAATAAGGTTTTTCGAAAAAATTGAATTGCCTGATAACTTCTTCTTGACCTTGGAGTTAGCTCCAAGGTTTATAATTCTAAAGAACTTAAGGTTTTGTTACCGTCATTGGTTAGCTAAAACCTCAAGGCTTTTGAGTATTAAGGAGATAGATTATGTGCGCAAAACATGCAGCGTGCCGCTCAACAAAAGTGGACGTTCAATCGCAAGCGACTGGGGCGACCTGTTCTAGTCCGAAAATTACCAGCATTACAGCCGCAAGCTCTTCATCAACATGCTGTAGTTCTGCGACGGCTTCTGCCCTAGCAGATGGTTGTTGTGGTTCAGACAGTGGAGAAGAAGACCGGCTGCCCTTAACTGAACCTCTTAACGCCCAATTTTCAAAAAGTTGGCTAGTCTCGGGAATGGACTGTCCAGCTTGTGCTCGAAAAATAGAAAAAGCGGTCAGTAACATCAAAGGTGTTATTGAAGCTAAAGTGCTATTCGCTACCGAAAAACTGGTGGTTAAATTCGACGATGAAAGTCTTGCTGATACCATTGAAAAGGTCTCTATCAAAACGGGTTTCCCTCTTACGGAAGTCGGTTCTAAGAAAGAAAAACAACAACCTGAGACTTTTTGGCAAGCCCATATCCAACCTAATTTACAGATTATAGCGATTGCAGCTGCAATGTTGTTCGCTGCACTTCTGAAAAGTACTTCTCCTCAACTAAGTGAAGGTTTGTTTACCGTAACTTGCTTACTCGGGTTATATCCGGTGGCTAAAAAAGCCGTTCAATTGGCACGTTCCGGAACACCTTTTGCGATTGAGATCCTAATGAGTGTCGCAGCTCTGGGCGCTTTGTACCTTGGTGAAACCGCGGAAGCGGCGATGGTTCTCTTGTTGTTTTTGATTGGTGAGCGCTTGGAAGCTTTCGCTTCATCGCGAGCAAGAAGTGGTGTTCAAGCCCTTATGGCATTGGTGCCAGAGAATGCGACCAAGATTATTAACGGTGAACGTGTTGAAGTGGCGGTGAGCGATCTTGTTCCTGGTGATGTGATTGAAGTGGCGGCGGGCTCTCGTTTACCTGCTGATGGCAAACTGATTACCGACGCAGCAAGCTTTGATGAAAGTGCGTTAACCGGTGAGTCTGTTCCTGTTGAACATATCGAAGGTAACAGCATCATGGCGGGCGCCGTGGTTGTCGATAAAGTTGTGCGCATTACGATAACGTCTAAACAGGGCGAAAATGCGATTGACCGAATCCTCCATCTTATTGAAGAGGCGGAATCCCGTAAAGCACCTCTAGAACGCTTCCTCGATAAATTCAGCCGTTGGTACACACCGTTAATGATGTTGGTTGCATTGTTAGTGATTATTACGCCACCGTTGTTGTTTTCCCAACCTTGGGAAACATGGGTATATCGTGGTTTGGCCTTACTATTGATTGCGTGTCCTTGTGCTTTGGTTATCTCAACGCCAGCAGCGATTACCTCTGGTTTAGCAGCAGCAGCGAAGCGTGGTGCTTTAATCAAAGGTGGCGCTGCGCTAGAACAGCTTGGAAAAATCCAAACCATTGCATTCGACAAGACG
Source organism: Vibrio sp. R78045 (assembly GCF_042466085.1). Classification (NCBI taxonomy): domain Bacteria; kingdom Pseudomonadati; phylum Pseudomonadota; class Gammaproteobacteria; order Vibrionales; family Vibrionaceae; genus Vibrio; species Vibrio sp. R78045. Next base: position 681,076 of record NZ_JAXHBS010000018.1, on the reverse strand, counting down.
GGTACTTTGACGGAAGGTAAGCCTCAGGTTACGGATATTCAGGCTCTATCAGGTTGGCAGCAAGATGCAATGCTACGTGTAGTTGGTGCTATTGAAGTTGGCTCTACGCATCCATTGGCGCAATCGCTAGTGGCGAAAGTAAAAGAACTGAATGTTGAGATCCCAGAATCGCATAATAAGAAAGCATTGATCGGCAGTGGCGTCGAAGGTGATGTCGATGGAATTAAGTATCAGGTTTTATCGCCTTCTAAGGTGACGTTTGATCTTGGTGCTGATGTTGTTTCTCAGATTGAAACATTAGAGGGCGAGGGTAAGACGGTTGTGGTTGCTCTAGAGCTTAAGCATCAAGCAGAATCAACAGGTCAAGTGGCGACAGTGATTGGATTGATAGCGTGGCAAGATACCTTACGTAGTGATGCTAAGCTGGCGATCGAACGACTTAACGACTTGGGTATTCAATCTATCATGCTTACTGGTGATAACCCGCGCAGTGCAGCAGCGATCAGCAGCAAGATTGGTATGCAATATAAGGCAAGTCTACTTCCAAGCGATAAAGTGACTTACGTTGAAGAGTTATCTCAACAGTCGCATGTCGCAATGGTTGGAGATGGTATCAATGATGCACCAGCGATGAAAACCGCTAACGTAGGTATTGCAATGGGTGGTGGTACGGATGTGGCGTTGGAAACGGCTGACTCTGCACTGACTCACAATCGCTTAACGGAACTCCCTGCGATGATTGAACTGTCGCAAGCGACCATGAATAATATCCGTCAAAACGTAGCACTTGCACTCGGTTTGAAAGGTGTTTTCTTGGTGACGAGTTTACTCGGTATTACCGGTTTGTGGGTTGCGGTGTTAGCCGATAGTGGTGCGACGGCACTGGTGACATTGAATGCTTTGCGTCTTCTTCGATTCAAATCTAAAGCAGATTAGGTTCAGCTCCCAGACATAGCTCGCTCTACAAATAACAAGCAGCTACTATAAAAAGCGTCTTTAGCGGTAATACGTTAAAGGCGCTTTTTGTCTCATTAGTATGCAACATAGGCGTATGGATTGCTTATTTTTGTGATGCCAATCGGTTTTTCGTGAAACTTGAAATCTTGTTGCGATCATTGGTGTGACCTATGTCACTTCATTTTGTTATAGGCTTGGTTAGAGTGTGTGTGTACCCCACGAATTTACTATGAGCTTAAATAAGGGTTAACAAAGCCCAATAAGCCAAAAGGAGCGAACTATGTCTCAAGCTGTTTTCCATTTAGGTGTTACTGAAGCAGATCTTAACGGTGCTACTCTTGCGATCATTCCTGGTGATCCTGCTCGTGTGCAAAAAATTGCCGAAGAGATGGAGAATCCTGTATTTCTTGCTAGTCACCGTGAATACACGCTTTACCGCGCAGAGCTAGACGGCAAGCCAGTTGTTGTATGTTCAACAGGTATCGGTGGTCCATCTACTTCTATCGCAGTTGAAGAGCTTGCTCAACTTGGTGTTCGCACTTTCCTTCGTGTTGGTACTACTGGTGCTATCCAGCCACATGTAAACGTGGGTGACATGATCGTTTCTACAGGTTCTGTTCGTTTAGACGGTGCTAGCCTGCACTTTGCGCCAATGGAGTTCCCAGCAGTTGCTGACTTCGAAGTTGCAACAGCAATGAAAGCGGCAGTTGATGAATCAGGTGCAACAGTTCACATGGGCGTAACGGCTTCAAGTGATACGTTCTACCCAGGTCAAGAGCGTTACGACACGTTCTCTGGTCGCGTTGTTAAGCGTTTCCAAGGCTCTATGCAAGAATGGCAAGACATGGGCGTTCTAAACTTCGAAATGGAATCTGCAACGCTTCTAACTATGTGTGCAAGTTCTGGTCTTAAAGCGGGTTGTGTTGCTGGTGTAATCATCAACCGTACTCAAAAAGAGACGCCTGATCACGAAACACTAAAAGTAACAGAAGCTCGTTCAATCAAAGTGGTTGTAGAAGCTGCTCGTAAAATGCTTTAAGTTGTAAAAATACTTTTAGTCTTAAAGTGCTTTAAGTCTGTTTCCAAGATTTAAAAATGGCCGCATCGAATGATGCGGCCATTTTTTATGAGGCAAAGAAATTAAAGGCATAGATAGTTGAAAGATGAAAATAGAGCAAAACAGACGAATAGCTGGAGAAAAAAAGGCGAGTGACTCAATAGTCATTCGCCTTTTTAGATTTACTTAAGAGCGTTCAGCTCTCAAGAGTCTATTTATTTTTAGCACTCTAAATCTTCATCACCACCGGCGGCGGTAAACCATGCCGCTAGGTGTGTTTTAAGATCTTTTAATTCGTCAGGGCCAATCAATGCAAGGCCAAGATCTTCTGCTCGTGTGATGTCGTTATGACGAAGAGGTCGGAAACTCACTAACATTGCACGTGCTTGTAGGCCACCCAGAAGGTCTCTAAGCGATTCCAGTTTGTACAAGGTATCATCGCCATCATCACGCATACCTTTGGTCTTACACTCGATGATGTGCAGCTTATTGTTCACTACAGAAGCAACATCAAGCTCGTTACGCACCTCGCGTTCACCTAATTGGCGGTATACCTGAACATTTAAAGAGCGATCTTGAATGGTTGGCATGTCATCTTGGATTTGCTTAACGGTACTGTGAACCAAAGTCTCTAGCCATTCGCCATTAGAGAAGCGTCGTGCATCTTCATTGGCGAACGTCAAAATACCATTATCATAAGTGGCAATTTTAGCTTCCACCAAATCACTTAACAGCATGTTTAGCTCGCGATAACCTTGTTGCTTCTCAGACAACCCCACATCAAGCCTCTGTTCTTTACGGCAAGTCGTTGCAAGGTAGTTCAATGTAGCGAGGCCAGGGCCGAGTTCTAGTGCATTACTTGCCCAGCGTTCGCCCAGTTCATAAAGCTTCTGATCAAGTTGAGGAGACAGCTGTACATCGCTGAATTCACCACGAGCACCGAACACCGTTAGGTAGTCGTCGATGGTAATACGGTCTTGTACTTGTGCGTCTTCTTTGCCATTCGGATAAAGCCAGCACAGCTTGTCACTGTTTGGTTCAACAACAAAGATTGGCCAGTGGTAAGTACGAAATACTTCGTAGACAGAAAGTAGGCGGTGACGAAGACCACAACTTGCGTTGAGTTTCACTTCTTCTCCACGAGCTTTGAGGTCTTCAGCAAGGTTTTGGATAGACTCTTTAATTGCGGATGTATTTACGAGGGTAGGAATTTCGAAAAACTCACTGGTAATGTCGCGTTTTTGTAAAACGCTTTCTAAACGTTTGTACATACTGACTTGATTCTTGTCTCCGATAAACACGATGTGAGTACTGATCGTTCGGTTATCAAGTAGTGGGGTGAGCAAGCGAATGGGGTCTTGATCGATAATGCCAACATGAACAGCCATATAAATTCCTTATTAGCGGCTCGCTCATAAAGGTGAAAGATAAACGGAAAACAGCAAGCCTTAATAATCATATAATGACAAAGCTCATAAAAAACAAGGGCAACCCTTGATAAAAGTTGCCCTTGTTCAATTAGTTATCACTATTGGGTTAGATATCCCAACATTTTAGGTTCATATCTATAGATTCTTTGGTTACCTATAGTTTGAACTGATGAACTAAATCGCCTTGCTGATTCGCAAGTACTGTTAGGTTTTGGCTGGCTTCTGCAATCGACGACATTGCTTGGTAACTTGCATCAGCGATATGGTTGATGTCTTCGATGTTACGTGCGATATCGCCAGATGTTTCACTTTGCTCAGCGGCTGCTTGAGATATGTGTGTACTCATGTGGCTAATCTCTAGAATCAATGCTTGGATCTCTTCCATCGCACTGTTGGCACTTGAAGCTTGTTCAACCGACATGTCCATATCACTCATGCAGCTTTCAATCACATTGCTTGCTGTTTTCGAGCTTGATTGCAGATTGCTGATCATCGTCTCGATTTCCGAGGTCGATTGTGTGGTCTTTTGCGCCAGCACTCGAACTTCATCGGCAACGACTGCAAAGCCTCGACCTTGTTCGCCGGCGCGTGCTGCTTCAATCGCTGCATTCAATGCAAGTAGATTGGTTTGTTCAGCAATGCCGCGGATGACATCAAGAATCGATCCAATTTGGCTACTCATTTGTTGAAGTTCGCCCACCGCGCTGACCGATTCAGTAAGACGTGATTCAAGTTGATTGATAGTGCTGATATTGGTGTTCATGATCTGGCGACCAGACTCAGAAGCCGATTCCACTTGTTGAACCATAGTCAATGAACTTTGCGCGCTGTTCGCTACCTCTTGTACCGAGTGAGACATTTCTGTCATTGCCGTCGCGACTGTCGCTGTTTGCTCGCGCTGGCTGTTCAATTGAGCCTGAGTCTCTGATGAGGTTTTTTGGTTCACGCTTGCCGTTTTAGTTAGGTCATCTGAAGCATCATTCAACTTAACTAAGATATTGTGAAGGTTGTCGGCTAGGGTGTTTATGTGGCCACTTACACGACTGAACTCGTTGTTATAACGGATATCGATGCGTTGCGTCATATCACCTTCAGTTAAGCCTTCAAGTGTTTTCAGAATGCGTGTTAATGGCTCTCTTACACTGTTGGCAATATGGTATCCAATCGCTGCAGCAAACAGCGTCACCACAACGCCGATTGCGATGGCATTGAACAAGCCCTTGTCGTAAATGCTGCTTGCGTCTGCCAATGAAGAGTTAAGTTGTTCTTCTGCGGTTACATTGAATGAATCAAGTACGGCCATGGCTTGGTCTACTTCAACGGCTAAGTTGGCAATGTTGACGTATAACGCTTGTTTCGCCTGTAAGTAGTTGTTGTGCTTGTCTAAGACACCGCCTTTTTGACCGACGTCTTTTGTGAATTTTTGAACTGACTCATCGAAGACATTTTTAAGTGCAGGTAATTGCGTTGATAGCCCGCGATAAGCGTAGTTAAGGTGAGTAACGGCCTTTTTGTTTTGGTTAACGGCTTTTTGCACAAATGCCACATCAGAACTAGCTAGCGCATCTGAAGTAATCACCTCAGCGTCTTGCAGTTTAATGAAGTAGCTTTTCGCCATTACTTTTACAGAAATGCTTTTTTGGTCAGCAACGTACTCTTTCATACCTACAGTCAATTCGGAGTGTAGACGTTGAAAATCACGTGATGCTTTTTGTACTTGTTCTTGTGCTTCGAACATTGCCACGTAGTTGTTCATCGCTTCATCGGCTTCGGCGAAGTAACGCTGTTCCATCGCTCTTAACTGGGCAATACGTTCAACAAGTGTAGTGTTGTTTTGACTCGCGGTTTCCAAGCTTCCAAGCACTTCAGAAAAAGAGTTTTGTGATGAGGCAAACTCTGTACGCATTGCAGACATACGCTCAGCGTTTTGTGTGGTTAGGAAGTCCTTGAATGACTTATCAGCAGAAAGTAGTTGAACACTTGTTTGATTTGAAAGCGCAACAAGTGGTAGTGAGGTTTCTGAGACACTCTCAAAATTGCTATGTATCTGATTCATGCTGTTCATCATGATGGTTATCGTGACTGCGAACATGATGATGATCAGTGCGAAACCAGCGTACATACGCTTGATCACAGATCCCTTCATGGCTTTCTCCCTAAATAAAATGCAGACCTAATGTCAGGTCAAAGTAAAACTAACAAAATTATCAGCATTCTATTGAGCTCGACTTACGCATTTTATGACGCACACGTCAAAAATAACCCTTACTTATAACCAACATGCCATTCTTGAGAGGTAAGGCTCGTTTTCTTTGATTTGAACGGTGTTTTTTATTATGCTTTAAAGAGGATTTATTGTGGTTTGTTGCGGCATAGCGCATACTCAAAACATTAAAAACTCAATGTTTTATCGGAGAAAAACATGGCTGAAGAAACCATCTTTAGTAAGATCATTAATAAAGAAATCCCTGCAGATCTACTATATCAAGACGACTTAGTAACGGCGTTTCGCGATATTAACCCTCGCGCACCAAGTCATATTCTAATTATCCCTAACAAGCTGATTCCGACAACGAATGATGTTGAAGTGGAAGATGAAGCCATGATGGGGCGCATGTTTACCGTGGCTCGTAAGTTAGCAAAAGAAGAAGGCATCGCAGAAGATGGCTATCGTCTTATCGTAAACTGTAACTCTCACGGTGGCCAAGAGGTATACCATATCCACATGCACTTGGTTGGTGGTCGCCCGCTTGGACCGCTATTGATTAGCTAGTTGAACAATTAGTTGGTTAAGTAATCAGTTGGTTTAGTGAACATGTCGCTGAATGCTTAGCCAGTTAAATGATTGGCTTGTTGGATAAATTGTAGGTTATATGCCAACTTTAAACTTCATCTGTTGTCTGAATAACGGCATCAATTAGGCGAGGCGACACTTTTCAACGTATTTATTTTGAGAGTATTGATTCGCCTTAATCGTATAGAAGTTGGCATTTTAAACATGCACGGAGACGTTAAGTGAAGCAACAGTTTAGATTCGCTTCCATTGCCCTGCTATCGGCGTTGACTGCGGGATGCGCGAGTATGTCGGCAGGAAGTCTGTTCAGCCATTATAGCGCTCAAAACAAAGAGATATACCAAGCAGTGAAGTCTGGAGATTATTCAGAGGCTCAACAAGAGTTACCAGATTACGCAGCAGGAGACATTCTTGATAATTTTGAAAGGGGTAGAATTAACCTGCTTGATCAAAAGTATCCGGAGAGTAAGTCTTCGTTTGAGTTGGCCGACCAGGCAGTAAGAGATCAACAAAGCAAAGCCGTGATCTCAATCTCAGACAGTGCGACCAGCGTTGGTGCATTGGCTGTGAATGACAATATTACCGAGTATGTCCCGCCAGATTATGAATTGGGTTTTCTTCATCTTTATCTCGGCTTAAATTACTTGAAGAAAAACGATTTAGAAGGTGCGGTGATAGAAATGCGTCGCGCCAACCAAGTACAAGAACAAGCAAAGAAACAACGTGAAGCTGAGTTAGAAAGAGCAGCGAGTGATGCCAAGTCTCAAGGTTTATCAGCCAATGTAGGCAGCATTCTTGCGAATTACCCTGATGCGGGTAAAAAGCTGCAATCGGTACAAAATGCCTATTTGATGTTTTTGTCTGGGCTGCTTTATGAAGCATCAAATGATTTAAACAGTGCCTACGTTGACTATCGACGTGCTCTGGCCGTGATGCCAGAAAACCAAGAAATTATCGATAGAACAATGTCGACAGCCGCTCGTTTAGGAATGCGACAAGATTTAGCAACGCTAGAAAAGCGCTATAAGCAATCGTCGAAGCTTGGTAACGGACAAGGGCGAGTGATTGTGCTTCAAGAGCAAAGCGCAGTGCAAGCGATGGATAGTTGGCGACTAGATTTACCTATTTATGACAGTCGTGATCAGGGAGCAATATACTCTTTGGCGCTGCCATACTATCCAAACCAAAACGTCGAACGTTTTTCTGCTTTAAGAATCAATGGGCAGCCTTTGTCTGAAAGCTTAATTACTGACGTGAACGCGATGGCTCAGAATGATTTGTCTGAACGAATGACGAGTATCGTTATTCGCCAAGCGCTGCGTGTTGTGGCAAAAGATCGCATCCGTAAAGAAACCACTCAAGGTAACGATGTAGGTAACATTCTGTTTAATGTGTGGAACACCTTTACTGAGCAACCAGACACGCGCAGTTGGCAATCATTACCTGCCGAGATTAAGAGCAGCACGTTTGTAGCAAATAGTGGTCAATATACGTTAGAAGCAGGCGCTAAAACGTATGATTTCGATATACGAGAAGGGCAGACCACCTTGGTTTGGATTTCTCGACAAGGGAACAACGCAACAATGTGGCATAAACAGCTAGGGAGGCTGTAATGAAAAAGTGGTTAGTGAGCTTCGCAGCGGTTATGGCTCTGGCTGGGTGTGCTGATAATACAGCTGGCGTAAGAGTTGATAGCCTGACTCAGAACGTTTTCTTTGGTGACAAGGTATTGGGTAGCCGTTTATTGGTTGAAGATATCCGTACTGATCAAATCGATGGTCATACTAGAGGAATTGTTCGTTTGAACAGTAACTATAAAGGCGATCAAAATATCCTTTATCGTTTCTACTGGTACGACGATGCTGGTCTTGAGGTCAATTTAAAACAAGGTCCTTGGAAGCAAGCAATTGTTCGTGGTTTTGAAAGTATTTCGTTGTCGGAAGTGTCGGTAAACCCGAGCGCAACTCAGTTCCGAGTTCAGTTCCGAGAGCAGTAACTCAGATTTAAGAAGCGGATCGATTGATTTGCCTATGTAAGTATTTAAGAGTGAGGGTGATGCCCCATTCAGTGATAAATTGAGGAAAGAAAATGAAAAAGAGTGTCATTGCGCTACTAGGTTTAGCGGTTATTTTAGGCGGTTGTTCGAACAAGGTAAGCTACGGTGATGCACAAGCTGTAGAAACCACGACAATCGATTTCGGTTCAACTGATCTTCAAACGATTGCTGGTGAGATGGTTGATAGCATGATGGCTTCAGGTTCAGTGTCTTACATTACTAGTGAGCAGCGTCCAATCGTGTTCGTAGAGCGTATTAAGAACAAAACAAGTGAGCACATCGATACTGAGTCAATCACTGACACTATCAGTACTAAGATGCTGAACTCTGGTAAGTTCCGTTTTGTTGATATGGACCGCGTAGAATCGGTTCGAGATCAACTGAACTTCCAAAACAATGATGAGCTTGTAAATCAAAGCTCAGCGATCCAGTTCGGTAAAATGGTAGGTGCTCAATACATGTTGTATGGCAATCTATCAAGTATCGTTAAGAAAGCGGGTAGCGATGAAGACGTATACTACAAAATGACAATGCGTCTAATGGATCTTGAGTCTGGCCTGATTGAATGGGCTGACGAGACTGAAATCCGTAAGCAACAATCTAAGAGCCTATTGGGTCTTTAATTTCGCTTACTCGCCAACCAAACGCAGCCAGTATTGATAGCGTCTAATCTTGGCTGCACCTAGCTTGGTCACATGCCAATTCAGTGTGTTATACGCTGTTAGTAAAAAGACACTGGCTTTTGGTTAGTGTCTTTTTTTATATGGAAATTAATACGTTATAGGGATGAGCAATGGCAATTTTTTCTTGGTCTGAAGCTAAACTTCTTGATACCAGTTTGAGTTCGCTTGATAGCCACTTCTCTGAACCTCCCATTAGAGCACAGACTTTGACTGGCGGTTTGACTAATCGTTGTTGGAAATTGGTTTCAGCAGGGGGTACTGAGTATGTATGGCGTCCAATCACACCGATCACCAAAGCGTTTTTCATTTCTCGTCATGAAGAGTATCAAGTGCTCTCAACTATTGAACGCCTTGGTATAGGGCCAAGCCCTATCGTCATTAATGAGAGTGGGTTATTGGTCGAGTGGATTGCTGGCGATACGCTCTACGAAGGTTTAGATCTTGATGAATTATTGAAAACGTTGCTCTCAGTACATTTAGTTAACACCAAGCGATTACCCCTCCAACCATTTAGTTTTACTTCGCGAGTCGATCATTATTGGCTCCAGCTAGATGCTATTCACAAGACTGACGTTTACACTCAAATTTATCAACAATGGCGTATTGCTCCGAGTATTCCACATGTCGACTTATCTTTGTGTCATTTTGATTTAGGTGGATACAACCTAGTGCGAAACAGTGATGGGATTAAGATCATTGATTGGGAATATGCCTCGTTAGCTGACCCAAGGCTTGATCTTACGTTAACCATTGCGGTTGCGGATGTCCCGGTGATTGAAGCCGTTAACAAGTACTGTCAACTAAGAGGGATCCATGATGTTCAACCATGGCTAGACGGTGTAGAAGCATGGTTACCAAGAAGTAGAATGATGGCGATGTTATGGTACTTACTGGCTCACCAACTGTGGGGCGATGAAAGTTACTTGCGCGAAGCAGAGGCACTCAGCTGCACTTTCTGTAGTTAGGATCACGTTTAGGAAGTGAAATATATAATTTCGAGGCTCTTCCCTTTAAAACCTTATTTTTCATGTTAGATTTATCTAAGCGTACCAGCATTCAACGGAGGAGGTACAAATGATTATTTACCTGCACGGCTTCGATTCTACAAGCCCTGGCAATCACGAAAAAATACTGCAGTTGCAATTCATTGATGATGACGTTCGTTTCATTAACTACAGTACTTTGCACCCCAAACACGATATGCAACATCTTCTCAAAGAAGTGCATAAAGTGATTGAACAATCAGATGATCCGCATCCTATTATCTGTGGCGTCGGTTTAGGTGGTTTTTGGTCTGAACGAATTGGTTTTTTGTGCGGCATTAAGCAGGTGGTGTTTAACCCTAACCTGCAACCTGAGAACAATATGGTTGGTCGAATTGACCGTCCAGAAGAGTATGAAGACATCGCAACTAAGTGCGTCGCGCAATATCGTATGAAAAATAAAGGGCGCTGTTTAGTGGTGCTATCTCGTGAAGATGAAATTCACGATAATACTAAAACCGAAGCGGCGCTCGAAGATTACTACGACATTATCTGGGATGAGAAAGAGAACCATAAGTTCAAAAAAATCTCTCAACACCTTCAAGCAATGAAAGCCTTCAAAAACGCCTAATTACTTCGTTTTATTTTATAAAAGCAGCACCCATGAGTGCTGCTTTTTTACATCTGAAACTGTTGGGGTGATATTGATAAATCTGTTGTATATGGTTTATCGACGAGTTTGCGCAATCGTTAACTAATTCGTGCCGAATCCTCATTAAGGATAAGGATTTTTGTTGCGGTCATCTTTTTGCTATATATAATGTTCTGAAGCAAAATATTTTGATAAATATCAAGAAAAATTGAGAGCGAGTGATAAAACTTGCCCATTATTTTTGTTCTACCTCTCAGGTAGTCACCTTTTATCCATGTAAACAGGACTTCAAACCTGAGTTTGTTGTTCGTATCCCTCTAACTACTCGTGAGTTGCTGTTATTCGTTTTCGCAATTATTAGATAAGCCATAGCCTTTGAGCGCAGGCGAGTAGATACATAGAATTTATCGGTTGGAGTAATCGAGCCGAACCCCATTTATTCATTTTGTAGAGGATTGTCATTGTGACAAAAATTATCGTAGTAGGCGGCGGTGCTGGTGGTTTAGAACTAGCAACCAAGCTAGGCCGCACTTTAGGTCGTAAAAAACGTGCCCAGATTACTCTGGTAGACCGTAAAGCGAGTCACCTATGGAAACCATTACTTCATGAAGTAGCAACGGGTTCATTGGATGAAGGTGTTGATGCATTGAGCTATCGTGCGCATGCAAAAAACCATTACTTCGATTTTCAAATGGGCAGCTTGAACAACATCGATCGTGAGCGCAAAGTGATTGCACTGAGCGAGCTAACAGATGATCACGGTGAACTGCTTATGCCAAGCCGCGAACTTGAATACGATATTCTAGTGATGGCTTTGGGTTCAACGTCAAACGATTTCAACACTCCTGGCGTTCGTGATAACTGTATTTTCCTTGATAGCCCAGAACAAGCGCACCGTTTCCGTACCGAAATGAATAACCAGTTTTTAAAGCTGCACGCTAAGAACGGTCAAGGCACGGTAGATATCGCGATTGTTGGTGCTGGTGCAACGGGTGTTGAGCTTTCTGCAGAGCTACATAATGCAGTGAAAGAACTTCGTACTTACGGCTTTGGTGACTTAGATTCAAGCAAGCTGAACGTAAACCTTGTTGAAGCGGGAGAGCGTATCCTTCCAGCTCTACCTCCTCGTATTTCGAGTGCAGCACACTCTGAGCTAACTAAGCTTGGTGTAAACGTGCGAACCAACACCATGGTGACGCAAGCGGATTCTGAAGGCTTAACTACCAAAGACGGCGATAAGATTCCGGCACAAATCATGGTATGGGCCGCAGGTATCAAAGCACCAGATTTCATGAAAGATATTGGCGGTCTTGAGACTAACCGAATTAATCAACTGGTTGTTAAAAACACGCTGCAAACCACGCTTGATGACAACATCTTTGCTATCGGCGATTTGGCGCAATGTACGCAGGCGGATGGTTCATTTGTTCCACCTCGTGCACAAGCCGCTCACCAAATGGCAAGCTGCGCATTCACTAACATCATTGCTAAGATGAATGGTCGTGACCTGAAAGATTACGTATACAAAGATAAAGGCTCATTGGTTTCATTAAGCCGTTTCTCAACAGTCGGTAGCCTGATGGGTAACCTTACTAAAGGCTCTATGATGGTTGAAGGCCGTATCGCTCGTATCGTCTACATCTCTTTGTACCGAATGCACCAAATGGCACTGCATGGACTAATAAAAACATCGCTAATGATGTTGGTTGGTCGTATTAACCGTGTGCTTCGTCCAAATCTGAAACTTCACTAATCAGGTAAGCTTGTTAAAGGCATTACGTTGATAATAAAAAAGAGCTCTTCGGAGCTCTTTTTTAATTGTGTGTACCGTCATATCTGAAAATTGAACGGCTTATCATCTTTTAAAGCAGTAAAGCAGTAAAGCAGTAAAGCAGTAAAGCAGTAAAGCAGTAAAGCAGTAAAGCAGTAAAGCAGTAAAGCAGTAAAGCAGTAAAGCAGTAAAGCAGTAAAGCAGTAAAGCCGCAGTTAAGCAGTTGGCGGTAATACTGAGTAAACCACACCATCTTTTGGTTTGCCGTTAAAGACAAATCGATTCTTGGCAATCGTTTCTCGCTCAGCACCGCATTTCTCGATCAGTTTTTGACTTGGTAGGTTTTCTGTATCACATACAATCTCTAATCGTGTTAATTTCAGTTGAGCAAAGCAAAACTCAAATAATGCCTGCATCGCTTCTTTGGCGAACCCTTTTCTTTGAAATTGATCGCCAACCCAGTAACCCAAACTCGCCATATTAAAGGTATGGTAGAGCTCGTTGATGGCCACCATACCGACCAGTTTTCCGCTGCTGCGTTCGAAAATACCAAAGCCAAACGCATCGGCTTTAACCCAGTTTAAACGAGTCGCCAAAATGAATTTTTCGGCTTCTACGATAGAAAACGTGTCATGACACCAATCAACCCAAGGAAACAAGCTTGGAGATGATTGAACCAATTGAGCAAACTCTGGAGCATCACAAGCTTCAATTATCTTGAGATTGAGACGTTGTGTGTTGATTTGAAAATCAGGGCTCATAAGAAGTACCAAATAAAGAGAGTACTTATAAAGTAAAGTACTTAACAAGACGCCCTCGCAATGGAGGGCGTCTTGAATTGTTATTTATGTATAGTTGGAGCGTTATTTGATAGCTATTTAGCTAGGCCCAAGAACTCAAGCTAAAGCGCTAAGAATCAAATAGCCCTCTAGGCAAAGCCAATTAGCTTACTGCGCTACGCGGCGAACTTGGATCACCATACCTAAAAGCGGATGGTCTAGGTAGTGAGTTTCTGTACTGCGCATACGACGTTTTTGGTCCATACGGTAGCTTTTGAGGAATTCTTCTACTTCAACGGTAGGTGAAACCTCCGTAAGGTTACCGACTTGAACATTGCTTTCTGCGCCGCTTACTGGTGAGTCTAGTTCGATTTGTTGTTCTTGTAGAGTCACTTCACGAACACTTGGTGCTTTTAAATCCAATGTCGTTTCAGCGTATAGGTAATGCTGAACGTAGATTTGTAGCTTGCCGTCTAATTCGTATAGTGGCTTATCAATAGTCTCTTCTTGGAAGCCATCAGCACCTGTCGTGGTAGCTGTGGTGGTTGTAACCGCACCTTTTTCAGAACCATCGACATTAAATTCTTTAGAAAAATCTTTACCTGCTTGAATGTGGAAAACAGGTGCAGAGCTCTTACCTTGGTCACCTTGACGCCAAGCCGTATGCATTAGAACTTCAAACCCCGCGTGTTTACGCAGTTTGTCTTTCTGAGGCGTTAGTTTATATTCCGAGTAAGGAAGCATTTGTACACCTTTCTTTGCTCGATACTGGGTGTCTTGAAATGAACCAACGCGCTCAAGTGAAATTTTAGGCTGTGTGTTTGGCCAAGATTCGTTCACTTTCTCTGCATCAACTGCGCGCTTAAAAATGATCACTTCTATATCAAATTGTCTCTGAGCCAAACTTGGCAATGAGACGAACAATAGTAGCAGTGGGATCAGTCTTTTCATTTTTACTCCGTCTTCCAACCGATCTGTCGGTTGGATAATTTATATGTGCAAGTGTATTGGGTCTTATGCTGATGGCAGTAAGTTCTGTCTGAATTCGCCCAATAGATCACTAACAAATTGAATTCGTTTCCGTCTGTCGACCAATGGTACCGTAAACTTGAACTTAGTTGGTCCTTCCATTGAAAACTTTTGCGGTTGAGATTGCAACAGTTTAACAAGGTAGGTTGGGTTTATGTCAGCGTCTGGGTAGAATTCTAAGAATCCACCCTTTTCGTGAGCCTCAATTTTCTTCACCTTGATAGACGCTGCGGATAATTTAAGCTCTGAAACCGATAACAAGTTCTTGGTTGCATCAGGTAGAAGACCGAAGCGATCAATTAACTCGACTTTCAACTCGGCTAACTCATCGGTATCACTTACGCTCGCGATACGTTTGTACGTAGACAAGCGGGTATTGATGTCCGGGATATAATCGTCTGGCAATAGTGCAGGTAGACGCATCTCAATTTCTGTTTGTTCACGCAATAAGTCATCAAGTGATGGTTCTCGACCCTCTTTCAATGCTTCAACGGCTTGTTCGAGCATTTCCATGTAAAGCGTAAAGCCGACCGACTGAATCTGACCGCTCTGTTCATCACCTAACAGCTCACCTGCACCACGAATCTCTAAGTCATGGGTTGCGAGGGTGAAGCCTGCGCCTAGGTCTTCTAAAGAAGCAATCGCATCTAATCGCTTGATTGCATCTTTCGTCATTGCTTTTGGATGTGGCGTTAGCAAGTAAGCATAAGCTTGATGGTGAGAACGACCCACACGTCCACGCAGTTGGTGCAATTGTGCTAATCCAAGATTATCGGCTCTGTCCATCAAAATGGTGTTTGCCGTAGGTACATCGATACCGGTTTCAATAATCGTGGTACAAACCAACAAGTTAAAGCGTTGATGGTAGAAGTCATTCATGATGCGCTCTAGCTCTCGCTCTCGCATCTGACCATGAGCAACAGTGACACGTGCTTCTGGGATCAGTTTTTGCAGTGACTCAGCCGTCTTTTCAATGGTGTCTACTTGATTGTGTAAGAAGTAAACTTGACCACCACGCATGATTTCACGCAGCACCGCTTCTCTGACGATGGCATCATCATTTTCGCGAACGAAGGTTTTTATCGCCAAGCGTCGAGCTGGTGGTGTTGCGATGATTGATAAGTCACGCATGCCGCTCATCGCCATGTTTAATGTACGAGGAATAGGTGTGGCGGTTAGCGTTAGGATATCGACATCCGCACGCATGGCTTTCACTTTCTCTTTCTGACGCACACCGAAGCGGTGTTCTTCATCGACGACTAACAAGCCAAGATCTTTAAACTTGAGGTCACTAGAAAGTAACTTGTGAGTACCCACTAAGATGTCGACTTTACCGTCGGCGACATCTTGCATGATCAATTTCTGTTCTTTAGCCGACTTAAATCGCGATAGCACTTCGACACGTATCGGTTGGTTCGCGAAACGGTCGCGGAAGTTTTCAAAGTGTTGCTGAGCAAGTAGCGTCGTTGGTACTAACACAGCCACTTGTTTGCTGTTGTCGGTACATACGAATGCCGCGCGCATCGCGACTTCGGTTTTACCAAAGCCAACGTCACCACACACTAAGCGATCCATTGCTTTTGCTTGGCACATGTCAGACATAACGGCATTGATCGCCATTGCTTGGTCATCGGTCTCTTCAAATGGGAAACCCGACTTGAAGGTCGCGTATTGGCCACGGTCGAGTACAAACTTGTAGCCAGGTTTTAGCTCGCGCTTGGCGTAAACATCAAGCAGTTCGGCTGCAACGTCACGGACTTTCTCTGCCGCTCGTTTACGAGCCTTCTGCCAGGCTTCACCACCGAGTTTATGTAGCGGTGCAGAATCTTCAGCGCCACCAGAGTAGCGGCCGATTAAGTTCAGAGAAGCAACAGGTACGTAGAGCTTGGCATCATTTTGATACTCAAGCGTTACGTATTCGGTTTTCATTCCACCGGCTTCTAATGTTTGCAGGCCAATATAGCGACCAATACCGTGGTCAATGTGAACAACGGGCTGACCCGGTTTAAGTTCGGCCAAATGACGGATGACGGTGTCGCTGTTAACGCTTTTTTTGTCTTTTTTGCGGCGCTGAACAACACGATCACCCAACAGGTCGCTTTCACAGATCAGGGCGATATTTTGCTCTTCGTGGATAAAGCCATGCTCAGCAGAACCGAGGATCAGGCTGAACTTGTCTTTGCCTTTAATTGCCGCGTCGAGGTTTTCAACTTCGCTTGGACGAATTTTGATGCCTCGAAGCAATTCACTTAGGGCTTCACGGCGGCCTTCAGACTCAACCGAAAAGACCACTTTGCCGTCGAAGGCTTCAGTGAACTTTCTTAGGTTTGCGAGTGGCTCTTTGTTCTGATGTTGAACACTGAGATCCGGTAGAGGCGCAATAGGTAAATTGACACGTCCGGCTTTCTCTTCAATCGTGTCTAAGCTCAGACTGACCTGTGGCTTCTGTTTGAAATGCGCGAATAGTTCGTCTTTTTTCAGCCAAAGTTGCTCAGGTGTCAGCAGTGGTCGTAATGGATCGACACCGCGCTGTTCGTATCGGTGAGCCACGTCGGTTAGGAAAGCATCAACTGCAGTTTCGACATCACCGAGAATTAAGATTTGCGCTTCGTCGGCAACATAGTCGAATAAGGTTTCGGTATGCTCGAAAAACAGGGGCTGCCAATATTCAATACCAGCAGGCCAAGTGCCTTTAGAAACTTGCATGTAGACAGATTCTGGTTCGCGGCGGGCATCGAACTGTTGACGCCAGCGAATGCGGAAATCTTCAATGGCACTTTCTGAGGTTGGGAACTCGTGAGCAGGCAGCAGTCGGATCTCGGAAATGTCTTCGATCGATCGTTGGTTCTCAGGATCGAAAGTACGAATTGTGTCGATTTCGTCATCGAAAAAGTCGATACGATAAGGATCTTTACTGCCCATCGGGAACAGGTCAAGAATCGAACCACGGCTTGCGTATTCACCAGGGCCAAATACCTGATCAACGTAGCGATAGCCCGACTTTTCAAGTTGAAGACGCAGTTTCTCTAACGAGTACAGATCGCCTGTTTTTACCATTAGAGTGTGTTGTAACAAAAAGTCACGCGGCGACTGACGCTGCAGTAGCGTGCTGATCGGAACGATCGTGATGCCATCTTTTAGTGTCGGTAGTGCATAAAGGCGCGCGATACGGTCAGAAATGATCTCTTGGTGTGGCGAGAAGCTGTCGTATGGTAGTGTTTCCCAATCAGGAAATAGAGCAACTTCTGCCGCTGTAAATTGTTCAATTTCAGATTGAAGTTTAAGCGCAATTTGTGGGTCCGGAACAGCCAATAAAGTATGGCTATTGTGTTGCTCTGCGAGTTTGGCAATGGCAAGAGCGAGAGACGAACCAACGAGGTTACCGATGTGCTTTTTGTCACCGGCTCCTTTGAGTGTAGGTAATGTAAAAATAGATTGTTTAGTCATGTTTATTTACTTGTTATCTCGTTCTAAAGAGCGTTGACGCAAGAGCTTTTGCTGTTGATGAAGCGCCGCTTTGATGAGCAGATCTTGGTCTGTATCGCGAAGGTGAGCATATTTAAATTTGATTTCGAAACCTGAATCTTTAGCTTCGCTAGCAAACACTTCCGCATAACAATAAATGGCAGCCGCTGGGTGTTCTAAAAAAAGCTTGGCTTTTACCAAACGACCCGGTTCTATGTCTGCTTTTGAAAAACAGGAAAACTGACTCGCACCGAATGAGTAGGTGTGAGTTCGAAACTTCTCATCATCTTGTTGCGATAACATGAAGCTCAACAAGAGGTTTAACTTAGAGTTTTGCGCGTCTAATAAGCTGGTGATATTCTTCAAGTCGCTATTTTTCAGTTCAGCACGAGCACTGTCGGCTAACAGGTCCAACTGGCTAAATTCACTTGCCACAACAAAGGGAGCAGGGATCTCGGATTCGAACTGAATTTGAGAGGGTAAAGTGAAGTTACTTTCCATTGGCTCTATATTAGCAGTAAGGCTGTGGTGAACGGTGAAAAACTCTTGTTCTGTCATGCGTTAGTTCCTTGAAGTGATCTATTGATTATCGCTATGTGGCCGCAGTAATCAAGGTCAGTTAATTGAAAGTCCTAAATAGTTGTTTGAAATTTGTCGATTTGACAAGGTTCTGTTTTTCAAGCCTAACTAATTGAGTTAATTCACTCTATATTTTCAATTACCCCCTACACAGTAACAGCAATACCCGTTACATTAACCCGCATCCCTTTTTGATGGTTCAAAGTATGTTTCATCCTATTTCAGTGTTTGTTGGCCTGCGTTATTTGAAAGGCCGTTCAGGTGATCGCTTTAGCCGTTTTGTTTCTTATATGTCGACAGCAGGTATCACCATTGGTGTGCTGTCTCTGATTACTGTTTTATCGGTAATGAATGGATTCGAAGCGCAGTTAAAAGACCGAATTCTTGGCGTTCTTCCTCAAGCTGTGGTTTATGAGCAAGGAGGGACGACCTCTTTTTCTGAACAAGCGCCAAGCTTTGCAGAGCAGATTTCTCTCAATGGTCATGTTGAGCCGATTGTACGCAGTGAGGCGGTAATTCAAAGTCCGGCTCAACTGTCTGCAGGCCTTTTGATTGGCATCGAACCTAATTCAGATGACCCTCTTCAGAACCACTTGATTGCGGGTAGATTGTCTTCACTGAAAGCGGGTCAGTATCAGTTGTTCCTTGGCCATACTTTGGCGAGAAACTTGAAAGTATCTATGGGTGACAAAGTTCGCCTAATGGTGACCAGTGCTAGCCAATATACGCCTCTAGGACGAATCCCAAGTCAAAGAAACTTCACAGTAGCGGGTATTTTCAATACGGGATCTGATATCGATGCTCAATTGATGGTGACAGATATCCAAGATGCCGGGCGTTTGATGCGTTACAAGTCTGACACGATTTCAGGTTGGCGACTGTTTTTTGATGACCCGTTTGAAGTAGCAAAATTATCAAACCAGCCTCTGCCTGAAGGTTGGGTATGGAGCGACTGGCGTGATCAACGCGGTGAACTATTCCAAGCCGTTCGCATGGAAAAAAACATGATGGGTTTGATGCTTGGGCTGATCATTGGTGTTGCTGCATTCAATATTATCTCCGCACTTATCATGGTGGTGATGGAGAAACAGTCTGAAGTGGCTATTCTTAAAACCCAAGGCATGACCGATGGTCAAGTGATGGGGATTTTCATGGTTCAAGGTGCCAGCAGTGGCGTTATTGGCGCGTTATCTGGTGGTGTATTAGGTATTATCTTAGCCATGAACCTAAATACTATTTTAGAAGCGATGGGCGTGGCTCTGTTCTCGTTTGGTGGGCAACTGCCAATCATGATCAACCCAGTTCAAATCGCCGTTGTTGTGGTGTTGGCTATTGCACTTAGCCTGATTGCCACTGTGTTCCCTTCTTATCGTGCATCATCTGTGAAACCTGCTGAGGCCCTTCGTTATGAGTAATTTTCTTCAATGTAATGATATCCGTAAAACGTACCGTGAAGGCTCGTTGGATACAGAGGTTCTTAAGGGAGTCAGCTTTGAAATCGAAAAAGGTGAATTGGTTGCTATCATTGGTACCTCTGGTTCCGGTAAAAGTACCTTACTGCATATCCTTGGTGCGTTAGATGATGCTTCGGCGGGCAGTGTGAGCTTTCTCGGGCAAGACTTAGCATCTTTGAGTTCGAATAAGCAGGCGAAGCTTCGCAACCAACATCTCGGCTTTGTTTATCAATTCCATCACCTTCTTTCGGACTTTTCAGCGTTGGAAAATGTGGCAATGCCTCTGCTTATTGGAGGCGAGAAACCAGCTAAAGCAAAAGAAGAAGCACAACGTTTACTAGATAAAGTGGGGCTAAGTCATCGTGTCGACCACCGACCTTCAGAGCTTTCTGGTGGTGAAAGACAACGAGTGGCGATTGCACGAGCTTTAGTTAACAAACCCGCGTTAGTGTTAGCGGATGAGCCGACAGGTAACCTCGACCACAACACCGCACTCTCTATCTATGACTTAATGCGCGAATTGAACCACGAATACGATACTGCTTTCTTGGTTGTAACGCATGATGGTGAGCTTGCGGGTAAGATGGACCGCCAACTGCACATGCAAGACGGTTTATTGGTTAACGTAGAAAAAGAGGAGAGCTAAGTGTTTTCTTCTTTATCTCTGTTGATAGGCGGCCGATTTAGTCGAGCAAAGCAACGAGACAAGATGGTCTCGTTCATCTCTTTGTCTTCGACGATCGGTATTGCTGTCGGCGTCGCGGTGATCATCATTGGTTTATCTGCGATGAATGGCTTTGAGCGTGAACTGCAGTCCCGAGTACTTTCTGTTATCCCGCATGGAGAATTTGAGGGAGTCAATGAACCTGTGACACGTTGGGAGCATGTGATCGAGCAAGCGACCCAACATGATGATGTGGTAGCGGCTGCGCCTTATGTGAAAATTACTGCGCTTGCCGAAAAAGGCAAAGAGCTCAAAGCAATTGAAGTTCGCGGTGTTGATCCACAACTTGAACAACAGGTATCAAGCCTATCGAGTTTTATCGATAAACAAGCTTGGAGCGAGTTTAAGGCAGGACAACAACAGATCATTCTGGGCTCTGGTGTAGCGAATGTGTTGGGTGCGAAAGTGGGTGATTACCTGACTTTGATGATTCCAACGGTAAACGGTTCTGTGAAGGTTCAGGCGCCAAAGCGTGTTCGCGTTAAAGTGGTAGGCTTGCTGACTCTAAATGGCCAAATAGACCACAGCTTGGCTCTAATCCCTATTGGCGATGCTCAAGTTTACGCTAACTTAGGGGAGGCAGTGACTGGGGTTTCTTTAAAAGTGATCGATGTTCTGAATGCAAACTCGATTGTGCGTGAAGTTGGCAATCAGCTTGACGTGTATGTGTATCTTCGCAGCTGGCAACAGAAGTTTGGTTTCTTATACCGCGATATTCAGTTGGTTCGCACCATCATGTATCTAGTAATGGTACTGGTTATCGGTGTGGCTTGTTTCAATATTGTCTCGACTCTAATGATGGCAGTAAAAGACAGAGCATCAGAAATTGCCATTTTAAGAACCATGGGCGCATCGGATGGACTTGTGAAACGCATTTTTGTTTGGCAGGGCGTGTTTTCGGGCGTATTAGGTAGCTTAATTGGCAGTGCGATAGGTGTCTTAGTCGCGCTTAATCTAACGACTATTATCAAAGGGCTTGAGAAGCTTATTGATCACCAATTTTTGTCCGGTGATATCTATTTTGTCGACTTCTTGCCTTCGCAGCTCGATCTGACAGATGTTGTTGTCGTTTCTGGTACTGCTATTGTTCTGAGCCTACTGGCTACGTGGTACCCAGCATCACGAGCGGCTAAGTTGAACCCAGCAGCGGTGCTTAGTTCAAAATAACATGTCTTATTAATAGCCTTGGTTCTTAATAAGGAATAAGCCGCACTTCGACAGATATAAAAAAGGATCCCTAGCGGGATCCTTTTTTATTGAATTCAAACTGTAATATTTACAACTCTGATTACATAGCAATCTTGTAGAGATCCGTGACTCATCTGATTTTTACTGTTGTCCGTTTAAAATAACGAGTAAATGAGTATAGGTTCAATACCTTGCTTGTCGCTTCTTCCAACTTCTTACTACTGAGTAACGCCATAACCCGCGAATACCAAAGTAGCCAATCATTGCAGAAACCACACCACAAATCAGACAACCCAGCAGGAACGGAGGTCCTATGGTGCTCATTTGCGCCAAGATGAAATCCCAAGATAGTTCGAAATGAAAGGCTTGAGGCGGCACATGCATCACAAACGCGCCTACTTTATAAGCAAAGTAGAACAGCACCGGCATAGTCACAGGATTACTGATCCAAACCAGTGCGACAGACAGTGGTAGGTTAACACCACATGCGACAGCAAGACCAGCAGACATAATCATTTGACTTGGAAGAGGGACAAACGCCATGAATAACCCAACAGCAAACGCACCAGCCGCAGAGCGACGATTAAGGCACCATAAGTTGGGGTTGTACAAAACATTGCCAAAAACTTTCAATGCTTTCTGACGCTTGATTAGCTCATGGTCAGGCATAAATCGTTTAATAAACTTTCTTGGCATAGGAGGAAGCTACTCTCTTGTTTAACTCTTGGTTCTTGATTTCATTCGCTGTGACAGTTGTGTCAGCTAGCTTTTGGCCTGTGATGCCACATTGGGTTTGGGCACCATTGATGCTGTTGTTACTTTTAGCATCAACAAAGTATAGCGTTTTCCGGAGAGCAAGAGGTTCAGTAACAGCCTTGATACTAGTTATCTGTCTAGGGAATGCGATTGAAATGCAGACAAGTCGATTATTTCAATCAGGGCAGAATACTACCATAAATGCGTCAGTTGTTAGCCTTTTTAGTGAAAATAGCCATGGTTTTGAAAGCGTAATAGTAGCTAGATCAATTGGCGGCGAAAAATTAATCTTCCCTCAATTGATAAAACTGAGATTATTTACTCCATTCAAGTTAACGCTTGGAGACCGTGTCTATTTATCGATGTCAATAAAGCCCGTATGGGGCAAACTCAATGAAGCGGGCTTTGATCTCGAAAAGCATCTGTTTAGTGCTGGAGTGGTGGCCAACGCAAGTTACCGAGCAGAGACTAAATATCGAATTCACTCAAGCACCAACTTACGTTCTCAGTGGTTTGAAAGCAGTTTAGAAAGATTGAGCCAACTAGCGAATGCCGACCTCATTATGGCGTTGAGTTTTGGTTATCGAGACCTTATTTCGCCCCAGCGATGGGATTTGCTTAAAAGCAGTGGATTGATTCACTTGGTGGCTATTTCTGGATTGCATATCAGTATAGCCTTCGGCATTGGTTATCAATTGGGGAAGTTAGTTAGATTATTATCACCTCAGCTTCTTTGGCTACCTACACTGTTCGGGTTAGGGTTGGCGTACTTTTACAGTTGGTTTGCTGGCTTTACATTACCGACGTTAAGGGCGCTTGTGATGTGTGTTATCGCAAGCTATTTCTTGTGGCGTGGTCAAAATATCAGCTTGGTCCGTTATGTGGCTTTAAGTCTGTGCGTGGTCTTATTGATTTGGCCATTCTCAGCATTGTCGAGTAGCTTTTGGTTGTCCTTTGGTGCCTTGGGCGCTGTTCTCTATATTGCTTCAAACAATGCCCCATCTTCTTTAGATGTCACGCTTACGAGCCGAGTATTACAACTCATCAAAATACAGCTAATGCTGACAATACTTATCGCTCCCTTTTCTATGTTGTTCTTTGAAGGGGTTAGCCTGATCTCGGTTTTCTATAACTTACTACTTCTGCCTTGGGTATCGTTGGTAACGATTCCATTATTGTTTTTGGCAATCTTTATCAGTTTCTTCTCTGAGTCGGTATTTGGTGCAAGTGGATCAGTGTTGTTAGCAAGCGAGTGGGAGTTGTTAGGCAAGGGCTTTGCTGGTCATTTGTGGGAGCTGGTTGATTTGTCGCTTGAGCCCCTTGTCTTTAGCCTGCCATTTTCGGAAAGGTTTTGGATTCAAGTTGATAATCACACCATTGAGCTATCTGTATTACTCATCTTGTTTTTCGGTTTTTGTAGCCGATACCTCCAACGAACGTTATCGATATTTGTCGTTATAGTCTTTGTATTGTGGTGGGAGTTTGGCAAGTTCAAGCATGACAAATTAAGAATTGATATTTTGGATGTTGGACATGGGCTGTCTTTGGTTTTGGAAAAGAACACTCAAGTTGTGGTCTATGACCTTGGTAACGCGTGGCCTAGGGGCTCAATTGTAGAGTCTTTACTGATCCCTACTTTAAATCAAAGGGGAATTCATGAATTGGACGGTGTTATTGTTAGCCATTTTGATTCCGACCATGCTGGTGGCTATCCGGCGTTACTTGAAAACTACACGCCAAAGTGGATAAGGGTCAGTCAGAGTTTCAATGAACAAACTCATCTTAATACTCAAGCCCAGCTTAATCTTCAAGCATGTATTCTCGGAGAAAGTTGGAACTGGCAAGGTGTCGATTTTAAGGTTTTATGGCCACCTCAAAGAGCGAAGAGGGCGTACAACCCACATTCGTGTGTCGTAAGGCTTTCTGCTCCCGATTCAGAGTTCTCAATGTTGCTCACTGGTGATATTGAATTGGTCAGTGAGTGGTTACTTTCTCGTGAAGGTGACCAACTTCGAAGTGATGTCATGTTGGTTCCACATCACGGTAGTGACTCATCGTCGATCAAGTCCTTTATTAAAGCCGTATCTCCTCAACTAGCGATAGCTTCTCTGGCCAAAGGTAATCAATGGGGAATGCCGAACGAATCAGTTGTCGGACGGTATAAAGAGGCGGGGAGTGTTTGGCTTGATACTGGAGAGAGTGGGCAAATAACCATCACTCTTAGTAAAGAAGGTTGGCAATATCATGCGATTAGAGAACAACAAGGCGGGCAGTGGTATAGGCAGATGCTTCGTAAGGGAGTAGAATAGATAGATTATTGTGAGAAAATTAAGCGATTCTATGTCAACACAAACAGATGAAACTACCTGGGTCACATTTAAAAGACTTTGGACTTATATTCGACTATATAAGGCAGGCCTAGGTGTTGCGGTTATTGCGCTTATTATAAATGCCGTCTCTGATACCTATATGATTTCCTTACTAAAGCCGTTACTTGATGAAGGCTTTGGTAATGCTGAATCTGACTTTTTACGCACGCTTCCAATTATCATCTTTGTCATGATGTTCGTTCGTGGCGTCAGTGGTTTTGTGTCAACCTATTGCTTGAGCTGGGTCTCTGGCAATGTGGTGATGGAAATTCGTCGAAAAATCTTTAGCCATTTCATGCATATGCCGGTTTCTTTCTTTGATAAAGAACAGACAGGCGCATTGTTATCTCGAATTACGTACGATTCAGAACAAGTGTCTGCTGCCACCAGTAAAGCGTTAGTCAGTATTGTTCGTGAAGGTGCAAGTATTATTGGCTTACTGACGCTGATGTTCTGGAATAGTTGGCAGTTGTCTTTGGTGTTATTCGCTGTAGCGCCTCTTGTCGCGTGGGCGATCAGTATCGTATCGAAGCGATTCAGAAAGATCTCCAAGAATATGCAAACCAGTATGGGTCATGTTGCTTCTTCAGCTGAACAAATGCTGAAAGGGCATAAAGTGGTTCTAACTTACGGTGGTCAAGACCTAGAAAAACATCGCTTTGATAAAGTTAGTAATCAAATGCGCCAACAAAGCATGAAACTAATCACTGCTCAAGCGGCTGCTAACCCAATCATTCAGATGATCGCGTCAGTGGCGATTGTTGTTGTTCTATTCCTTGCTAGTGTTGACTCTATTAAAGCTGAGCTTACCCCTGGTACGTTTACCGTTGTCTTCTCTGCAATGTTTGGTTTACTACGTCCGCTAAAAGCATTAACCAACGTAACGTCTGAATTCCAACGTGGTATGGCAGCAAGTACCACTCTATTTGGTTTGATGGATCTAGATACAGAGCAAAATAAAGGTACGTTGAAGCCTGAAACGGTAACGGGTGAAGTTGCGGTTAAAGATGTGACTTTTACCTATGACGGAGCAGAGAAACCAGCACTCGACAAGGTGAGTTTCAAAATTCCCAAAGGTAAAACGGTTGCACTTGTTGGGCGTTCAGGTTCGGGCAAGAGTACCATTGCCAACCTGTTTACTCGTTTTTATGACGTAGATTCAGGCTCTATCGAACTTGATGGACATGATATTCGTGATTACGAATTGAGGAATCTACGTGAGCACTTTGCCCTTGTTTCTCAGAATGTGCACTTGTTTAACGACTCGGTAGCGAACAACATCGCGTATGCAGCTGAAGAAAAATATTCTCGCGAACAGATTGAACACGCGGCTAAACTTGCTCATGCGAGTGAGTTTATTGAGGGCATGGAAAATGGCATTGATACGGTTGTAGGTGAGAATGGTGCGAGTCTTTCTGGTGGACAAAGACAGCGGATTGCGATTGCACGAGCTTTATTGAGAGATGCCCCTGTGTTGATTCTTGATGAAGCAACGTCTGCACTGGATACAGAATCAGAAAGAGCCATTCAATCTGCCCTAGAAGAGCTACAAAAAGACAAAACAGTACTGGTGATCGCTCACCGACTATCGACCATCGAGCAAGCTGATGAGATTTTAGTGGTTGATGACGGTCACATTGTCGAAAGAGGTGCACACGCTGAGCTAATTGCACATGATGGCGCTTATGCTCAACTGCACCGAATTCAGTTTAGCGGATAAGATTAGGTCTTGTTGTGATCGAAAAGATTTGGTTTAACAATCACCCGTTAAAATACGTTCTCTGGCCGTTATTATGGCCATTGAGTTTGCTGTTCAAAATGATCAGTAGCCGACGTCGTGACGCTTATCTATCGAGGAAAAAAGAGACCTACCGTCCACCATTGCCTGTGATTGTTGTTGGTAATATTACTGCTGGTGGCAATGGTAAAACACCGGTTGTGATTTGGTTGGTCGAGATGCTGCAGGCTAACGGCTTTAAACCCGGAGTCGTTTCCCGAGGCTATGGGGCAAAAGCACCAAGCTACCCGTTAGTGTTGGATGAGAGCACGCCGGCTGAACATTCTGGTGATGAACCTCGTTTAATCAGAAAGCGAACGGGTGCGCCTGTAGCGGTTGACCCTGTGCGTGCAAATGCGGTGAAAGCTTTATTGAATGAAGGTGTTAATGTCATTATCACTGATGATGGCCTTCAGCATTATGCACTTGAACGCGATATTGAGTTTGCGGTTATCGATGGTGCGAGACGCTTTGGTAGTGAATGCCTCATTCCTTTGGGTCCGTTAAGAGAGCCAGTATCTCGTTTAGATGACGTAGACTTTTTGGTTAACAATGGCGGTGAAGTGCAGGGACGGGAGTTCTCTATGTCTTTGCTACCAAGCCAAGCTGTTAACCTTAAGACGGGTCAGAAAGTACCAGTAGAAAAATTGCAAAAGCTGGTGGCTTTTGCTGGTATTGGTCATCCACCGCGCTTTTTTAAAACATTAGAAGATCTTGATGGTGATGTGGTTTTCACACAGGGTTTCGCCGACCATCAAGATTTCGATAAAGATGAACTTTATGCCTTAGCAAAGAAAGGTATGAATATGATTATGACAGAAAAAGACGCTGTAAAATGCGAAGAATATGCGCAAGAGAACTGGTGGTATCTTCCGGTATCTGCGCAGTTCGATGAAGATTCGCAACAGCAAATTTTAAAAAGAATAAAAGAGGTTATGGAATACTATGGATCACCGTCTGCTTGAGATCGTTGCTTGCCCTGTATGTAAAGGTAAACTAACTTTTGACAAGGATAAGCAAGAGCTTGTTTGTAAAATTGATCGCCTTGCTTACCCAATTAAAGAGGGTATTCCTGTTCTTTTAGAACCTGAAGCTCGCACCGTTTCAATGGATGAGGGTAAATAATGTCGTTTACGGTTGTCATTCCGGCAAGATATCAATCGAGCCGTTTGCCAGGAAAACCATTGGCTGATATTGGTGGAAAGCCGATGATACAATGGGTTTACGAGCAGTCAATGAAGGCGGGTGCTGATAACGTTATTATCGCTACCGATGACGCTCGAGTTGAGAAAGCGGTTAAAGCATTTGGTGCGACCGTTTGTATGACATCTCCGAATCACGAATCAGGTACAGAGCGTTTAGCTGAAGTGATTGAAGTGATGAACATTCCTGATGACCATATTATCGTGAATGTTCAGGGGGATGAGCCACTAATCCCACCTGCGATTATTAATCAGGTTGCGAATAACCTCGCGAACAGCACAGCACCAATGGCAACACTCGGTGTGGAAATTACTCATGCTGATGAAGTGTTTAATCCAAATGCTGTTAAAGTTGTGACCGACAAAGACGGTTACGCTCTGTATTTTAGCCGAGCAACCATCCCTTGGGATCGCGATGCTTACGCTAACAATGGCACCGCTGCGAAGTCTCCTTTACTACGACACATTGGTATCTATGCTTACCGAGCTGGGTTTATCAATACGTACATTAATTGGGAGCCTAGTACGCTAGAACGTATAGAGTGCTTGGAGCAATTGAGAGTGCTTTGGTACGGCGAGAAAATTCACGTAGACGTAGCAATGGAAGCTCCTGCAGCTGGCGTGGATACTCCAGAAGATTTGGAAGCGGTTCGTGCCATTATTGGTTAAGCTTCTTTGAGTCTCCATACAAGATCTCTAAGCCTCGTCAATGACGGGGCTTTTTTATATCAAGACAAAGCCGGTGCGAGTCTTATTGACCTAAGGTGATTGATATTGAGCCGGTTGCATTCGTTGATGCATCATCAAGTTTGAATTATCTGAGATTTACCTCGCTCGACTTTCAATTTTTCTCTATAATATGCCGCCTACAAAGTAGTGGCTAATTGCTAGTACATAATAAAACTTACGACAAAACGTGGAGTAAAAGATGCCTTCTCAAAGCCCAGTGATTACGGTTGATGGACCAAGTGGTGCAGGTAAAGGTACCCTGTGTATGTTACTAGCAGATAAGCTAGGCTTTCATCTTCTAGACTCAGGTGCTATCTATCGCGTATTGGCTTTAGCAGCAATTCACCATGGTGTGGATACTGAATCAGAAGATGTTTTGGTGCCGCTTGCGACCCATCTAGATGTTCAGTTTATTGCTGAAGGCGATTTGGTTAAGGTTATCCTTGAAGGTGAAGATGTGTCTGGTGAGCTTCGTAAGGAAGAGACTGGTATGGCGGCTTCAAAAGTGGCTGCCTTACCTCGCGTTCGTGAAGCACTGCTTCGTCGTCAACGCGCATTCAATGCTGCTCCAGGTTTAGTTGCTGATGGCCGTGATATGGGAACTGTTGTGTTTCCTGAAGCTGAAGCCAAAATATTTTTAGATGCAAGTGCTGAAGAGCGTGCGAGTCGCCGCCTTAAACAGTTGCAACAGAAGGGGTTAGATGTTAAATTTGACGACCTTTTGAGCGAGATCCAAGAGCGAGACGATAGAGATCGTAATCGCCCAGTGGCGCCACTTCGCCCTGCAGAGGATGCTCTAGTGCTTGATTCCACCTCAATGAATATTGAGCAGGTAGTAGAAAAAGCACTACACTATATTGAATCGAAACTGGCTGGGTAATTTCGCCGAGCTAGTACGAACGTTGGTCGCAAGGATGATGACCGGCGAATTTATCAACCCCATGCGGTAGGATACCCATGGACGTTTAATTATTGAAGATTAAATAATGACTGAATCTTTTGCTCAACTCTTTGAAGAGTTTCTATCTGAAACTGAATTCCAACAAGGCAGCATCGTTAAAGGTACTGTAGTAGCTATCGAGAACGGTTTCGTTCTTGTAGATGCTGGTCTTAAGTCTGAATCTGCTATCCCTGCTGAACAATTCAAGAACGCTGCTGGCGAACTTGAAGTTGAAGTTGGTGCTGAAGTAGACGTAGCTCTAGACGCTGTTGAAGATGGTTTCGGTGAGACTCAACTTTCTCGTGAGAAAGCTAAGCGCCACGAAGCTTGGATCGTACTTGAGAAAGCTTGTGAAGAAGCTGAAACTGTTGTTGGTATCATCAACGGTAAAGTTAAAGGCGGTTTCACTGTTGAACTTAACGGTATCCGTGCTTTCCTTCCAGGTTCTCTAGTAGACGTACGTCCTATCCGTGACACTGCTCACCTAGAAAACAAAGAGCTAGAGTTCAAAGTAATCAAGCTAGACCAGAAGCGTAACAACGTTGTTGTTTCTCGTCGTGCTGTTATCGAATCTGAAAACAGTGTTGAGCGTGACGAACTTCTTGAAACTCTACAAGAAGGTACTGAAGTTAAAGGTATCGTTAAGAACCTTACTGACTACGGTGCATTCGTTGACCTTGGCGGTGTTGACGGTCTTCTACATATCACAGATATGGCTTGGAAGCGCGTTAAGCACCCATCAGAGATCGTTAACGTTGGTGACGAAATCCTAGTTAAAGTTCTTAAGTTCGATCGTGAGCGCACTCGTGTTTCACTAGGTCTTAAGCAACTAGGCGAAGATCCATGGGTAGCAATCGCTAAGCGTTACCCAGAAGGTCACAAGCTTTCTGGTCGTGTTACAAACCTAACTGACTACGGCTGCTTCGTTGAAATCGAAGAAGGCGTTGAAGGTCTAGTACACGTTTCTGAAATGGATTGGACTAACAAGAACATCCACCCTTCTAAAGTTGTTAATGTTGGCGACGAAGTTGAGGTTATGGTTCTTGATATCGACGAAGAGCGTCGTCGTATCTCTCTAGGTCTGAAACAGTGTAAAGCTAACCCATGGCAGTCATTTGCAGAAATGCAAGCTAAGGGCGACAAAGTTACTGGTAAGATCAAGTCTATCACTGACTTTGGTATCTTCATCGGTCTAGAAGGCGGTATCGACGGTCTAGTACACCTATCTGACATTTCTTGGAACGCTGCAGGCGAAGAAGCTGTACGTGAATACAAGAAAGGCGACGAAATCTCTGCTGTTGTTCTAGCAGTAGATGCAGAGCGTGAGCGTATTTCTCTTGGCGTTAAGCAAATGGAAAACGACCCGTTCAACGCATACGTTGCTGACAACAAGAAAGGTGTTCTTGTAAACGGTACTGTTACTGCAGTTGACGCGAAAGGCGCTACTATCGAGCTAATCGAAGGCGTTGAAGGTTACATCCGCGCTTCTGAAGTTTCTCGCGACCGTATCGAAGATGCATCTCTAATCCTAAGCGTTGGCGACAGCGTTGAAGCGAAGTTCACTGGTGTAGACCGTAAGAACCGCGTAATCAACCTATCTATCAAAGCTAAAGATGAAGCTGATGAGCAAGAAGCAATGGCTTCACTGAACAAGTCTGAAGAAGGCGCGTTCGGTAACGCAATGGCAGACGCATTCAAAGCTGCTAAAGGCGAATAATAGCTTCTCATTAAGAGAATTATAGCTATCTAGCCAAGAAAGGAGCCGTAAGGCTCCTTTTTTTTTGCTTATTTTTCCGATAGGTCTATAATTTCTAAAAAGAAAACCAACGAGGGTAACTATGACTAAGTCTGAATTGATTGAAAGACTATGCGCTGAGCAAACGCATCTTTCTGCAAAAGAAATTGAAGACGCTGTAAAAGACATTTTAGAGCACATGGCTTCAACACTAGAAAGTGGTGATCGAATCGAAATTCGCGGCTTTGGCAGTTTTTCTCTGCATTACCGTGAACCTCGTGTTGGACGTAATCCTAAAACTGGTGACAAGGTTGAGTTGGAAGGTAAATACGTTCCTCACTTTAAACCAGGTAAAGAGCTACGTGAGCGAGTAAACTCAGGACTGTAGCCTACTTATCGGAATTAAGAAAAGCGGCATACTATAATGTATGCCGCTTTTTTATGACCATAATATGGTGGTCTGATTAGTAATTTTCCTGCATAATCGTACAGCTAACTAACCAATGAGTGATGAACTATGAAAATTATAAAAATAGTCGCCGTTATCGCACTTTTCCTAATTGCACTGGCTTTAGGCTCTCAAAACCAAACGACGGTGAACTTTAACTATCTGCTAGCGCAAGGTGACTTCCACCTATCAAGCTTACTAGGTGTGGTCTTCGTTTCAGGTTTTGGTCTTGCTTGGTTAGTCTTCGGCAATATGCATATGCGATCTCAACTGAAAATTCATCGTTTGAAGAAACAACTCAATAAGCAATCAAAGCAGGTAGCTGCTGATACCAAAGCTTAAAGGTCTTATTTGATGTTAGAGTTACTGTTCTTACTTTTACCTATTGCTGCCGCTTACGGTTGGTATATGGGTAATCGTAATGCTCAGCAAGAAAAACAGAAACAATCACACCAGATCTCCCGTCAATATGTGACGGGTTTGAACCTATTACTGTCGGATCAATCTGATAAAGCCGTTGACCACTTTATTGAACTACTTCAGGTAGATAATGAGACCATTGATACTCATTTGGCCTTGGGTAATCTGTTCCGTTCAAGAGGTGAAGTTGACCGCGCTATTCGTATCCACCAAAATCTTATCTCACGTTCGGGGCTTACTCTCGATCAGAAAAACCTCGCCTTACAACAGTTAGCTAAAGACTATATGGTCTCTGGCTTTCTTGATCGCGCCGAAAAAATCTTTGAACAACTTGTAGAAGAACCCGATCATAAAGAGGGTGCTTTACAGCAATTGGTTGCTATCTACCAACAAACTCGTGAGTGGAACAAGGCTATCCATTATGGAAATATTCTAGTTAAGCTCGGTAAGAAAAAGATGAAGATGCGTGCGACTGTTGCGCACTTCTGGTGTGAACTTGCGATGCAAGAACAAGCTGATGGCAATCGCTCTAAAGCGCTTCAGCATTTTAAAAAGGCGCTTTCCGAAGACCCCAAATGTGTCCGTGCTAGTATTGCTTTAGGCAAATTCCATTTAGCTAACGAAGACTACCAAAAGACAATAGACTGTCTGGAATCGGTACTCGAGCAAGATATCGATTTCATTAGTGAGGTGTTGCCAACCCTTGCTGAGTGTTACCACAAGCTTGGACAAGAAGCTCAACTGGTCGAATTCCTTAAAGCGTGTATCCAAAAGAAAGCCGGCGTATCTGCGGAATTGATGCTTGCTCAATTAGTTGCTCACCATGAAGATGTTGGCTCTGCTCAAGAGCTACTCACCAAGCAGCTTGTTAAAAACCCAACCATGAAAGGCTTCTATCGATTAATTGATTATCACCTAGCAGAAGCAGAAGAAGGTCGAGCGAAAGATAGCTTAACCACGCTTCAATCAATGGTTGGTGAGCAGCTTAAAGTTAAGCCTCATTACCGTTGCCGCCAATGTGGTTTCTCAACACACTCAATGTATTGGCACTGTCCTTCATGTAAAGGGTGGGGGACGATCAAGCCTATTCGTGGGCTTGATGGTGAATAGATTTGTGGTCATTTTAAGACCAAATTTTTAATTGCAGCTTTCGGGCTGCATTTTTATGACTGTTATTTATCACCCGCTATGTGTAGGTGAGTAAATATTTTGTAGAAAGTTAACTGCGTTAGGAGATGAAATGAACGACCAAAAAATCATTGTAGCCTTGGATTATGACAACCAAGCGGATGCGTTAGCCTTTGTTGATCGTATTGACCCAGCATCTTGCCGCTTAAAAGTCGGCAAAGAGATGTTTACCTTGTTTGGCCCTGAATTTGTTCGTGAATTGCATAAACGTGGTTTTTCAGTCTTCTTAGACCTAAAGTTCCACGATATCCCGAACACATGCTCAAAAGCCGTTCGTGCCGCCGCTGAATTAGGCGTATGGATGGTTAATGTACACGCCAGTGGCGGCGAACGTATGATGACCGCTTCGCGTGAGATCTTAGAACCATATGGTAAAGAACGTCCATTGCTAATCGGGGTGACGGTACTAACCAGCATGGAGCAATCTGATTTGGCGGGTATTGGTTTGGATCTTGAACCACAACAACAAGTTATGCGTTTGGCTTCTCTGACGAAAAACTCAGGTTTAGACGGTGTTGTATGTTCTGCACAAGAGGCTTCTTTGTTGAAAGGCACTCTTGGTCAGGAGTTCAAGTTAGTGACTCCAGGTATTCGTCCTGTAGGCGCTGATGTTGGCGACCAGAAGCGTATTATGACGCCTTCTAAAGCGATTGATTCAGGGTCTGACTATCTTGTTATCGGTCGTCCAATTACTCAAGCTCCAGACCCTGCAGCGGTTCTTGCTGAGATTAACGGTACTCTAGCTTAAGTTTCTCTTATAGTTAGCGATACGAATAAAGAAGGCCAGCAAATTGCTGGCCTTCTTGTTTGTTTTTGAGAAACAGAATTTGTTTGGGCTAGATTGGCTTACTTTTAAACCGGAGCGCCACTATGGAATTTGAAATCACTGTCTTCTGAAGTAATAAGGTCAGCTTCCACTTGAGCGAAGTGGGCAATACGCTCTGAAATATCTTTCCCTGCGATCTGTTCTGCTAGCTCAAGGTAGTCTTGGTAGTGGCGAGCTTCTGAACGAAGTAGAGACACATAAAATTTTTCCATGTCTTCTTCTAAGAAAGGAGCTAACTTAGCGAAGCGTTCACATGAACGAGCCTCAATAAACGCACCGATGATCAGCTTATCAACCAGAGCATCTGGCTCGTAAGTTTTAACTTGCTTGATCAAACCTTTCGCATAACGACCTGCTTCAATCGGTTGATAAGTAACGCCTTTCTTTTCCATCAATTCCATCACTTGATAGAAGTGATGCAGTTCTTCTTTAATCAACAGCACCATTTTGTCGATCAGGTCAGCACCGTAGTTACACCCTTCTTTCGCTGTGATTTGTTTGGATACGTTGCTCTTACCACGAAGTGACTCTAGGTCTCCAATACGGCGGTAAGCAAACTGCTCGTATGGCAAGATCCATTCATTCAGTTGCTTGGCACTCTCTTTATCAACCGCGTACTTGCGGATAAGGAACAGAGCGCTTTGAGCCGCTTTAAGCTCACAAAGCATGTGATCGCGTAGAATGATGTGCAGATTTTCTGGCTTTTTGGCTTCATCGATCCATGAATCTGGCGTTTCAGCTTTAAGAAAGGAGTTAATTGGAGCTAATAGTTCTTGATACATGGTAGGGGCAAGTTTGTTGATAATGCGAGATTTTATCACAGCTCACTAGAACTCCCTATACAGAGAAAGGAAATTCATTTGGTACAAAAAAGACCGCCTATTTAAGTAAATATGGCGGCCTTTTCTTGTTTGGGTTAGACGATTACCATTTCTTCTTCTGACCAAATAGAGCATCCATATCGTCGTCACGCTCTTTAGATTCCATTTGTTGTAAATCTTGTGCGTTTTTGTCTTGGCGTTTCTGGTCAAGATCGTTAAGCATCTGTTGAAGCTTTTCTTTTGCTTGATTCGAGTATGAATCGTTTTTCGTTGCTAGTGCATCAATGCCTTTTCGCAGTAACTGAATGGCCGTACCCGGCTGTCCGCGAGATATTGAGTCATTTGCACGCTTGATAACGTTCTCGATATTGATGCGGATCTGAATGGTTTCTAAGCGAGCGTTTTCTACGACATAAGCTTGCGTTTCAAAACGGCCTTTATTGTGTTCGTTGCGCACTGTATCACGTAGGCGTTTAACAAGCTTCAGCATCATTATCGCTTGCTTATCACTACTTGGTACTCGGAAAGCTGTGCTTTCGCCACCTTGGTAGTTTTCCTTAAGCTGAGTGATTTGTTGTTTTACGCTTTCGATTCGTTGAGCAAGTTGCTTATTTTTAGGGTCGAGTTGATACATGTTTTCTAATGCATCAAGAATTCGATTGTTTAAGCATACAAGAAGATCTTGGCTAAAAGGCATGTGATGAGCGTTGCCAATCAATTCTTCTGTTCCATCAATAATGGTTAGATAACGAGAAGCTTCCTGTTTCTTCGCTGTCTCTACCTTAACTTTGTATTGAAGCATGATGTTGTAGCCTAAAACCAACACCAAAAGAACGGCTACTAAGGTGATTATTAAACCAATATTCATATATTTGTGTCTGCTTGTTATTTTCTATAGCTAACTGGAGAGGATACACGATTCCATTGTGTATCGGCACTCGTAAATTGCAATTTCTGATTATCTCTTGTTGAGCGAAATCGGCAATCAAAACTTACCTACTAATGTATGAGAATGAGGAGTGGGTTGCAAAGCGTTAGTGATATTTATGTTTGTTAGTGTCTAAAAGCTCAATTTTTCTGTCATTTTTGTGCTTGAAGCGTTATAACTATTAATTATATTACACAAGACTATAACGCTCTCTTTGCAAATAAGTTAGCACAGAAATGAGTAAAGGATTACGAGGTTAGATATGAAGTTACAGCAACTGAAGTACATTGTTGAGGTTGTTAACCATAACCTAAATGTTTCTGCAACGGCAGAGAGTTTATACACATCTCAACCTGGTATCAGTAAGCAAGTTCGATTGCTAGAAGATGAACTAGGTATTCAGATTTTTGAGCGTAGCGGTAAGCATTTAACGCAGGTAACTCAAGCTGGCGAAGATATCATTCGCATCTCACAAGAGATCTTGGCTCGTGTTGAGAGTATTAAAGCAGTAGCGGGTGAGCATACTCATCCTGAGATGGGCACATTGAACATTTCGACTACGCATACTCAAGCTCGCTATGCACTCCCTGATGTGATCAAGGGCTTTACCGCGCGCTATCCAAAAGTGTCACTTCACATGCACCAAGGCACGCCTAGCCAAATGTCAGAAGCTGTCGCTAAGGGGACGGCGAATTTTGCTATCGCAACGGAGGCCCTTCACCTCTATCAAGATGCGATTATGCTGCCTTGTTATCACTGGAATCGTTCAATCGTCGTGACTAAAGACCATCCTCTGGCACAAAAGCGAAATATTACGATAGAAGATCTTGCGGCCTACTCTCTAGTGACTTACGTATTTGGTTTTACGGGGCGTTCTGAGTTAGATACCGCTTTCAATAAAGTCGGTTTAACACCTCGCGTTGTGTTTACAGCAACTGATGCCGACGTTATTAAAACTTATGTACGTATGGGGATCGGTGTCGGTGTCATTGCAAGTATGGCCATCGACCAAGAACAAGATACTGACCTGGTCGCTATTGATGCTAGTCATTTGTTTGGTGCAAGCACCACAAGCATTGGCTTTAGAAAAGGCACTTTTCTGCGTTCGTACATGTTTGATTTCATGGAGCGTTTCGCCCCGCATTTAACTCGACCTGTTGTTGAACAAGCTATCTCTTTAAAATCGAATGATGAGATCGAAGAGATGTTTAAGGATATCGATCTGCCGGTGAGATAGTGATTAGAACATTACAAGACTAGAAGCTCGGAAGCATTTCTAAATTTTAAATCGGTCTGTTATCAGGCCGATTTTTGTTTTAATTATGTGTCATCCCCAAACGTTCGCATCTCGATAACTTTTCTTTACACTGACTCTCTTTGCGCCGCATCTCATATAGTGCCTTTCTATTTCGGCCTCTACCCCCTACAATCCACCCATCATAGGGGGAAGCATGCATTCACGATTTAAAATACTCGACTCATTTTTGTTAGAGCACCAAATTTATTGGCGTTCAGAGCCCTTCCATCTATGTCGAACTCAGCAAACACCATGGCGCAATGTGAATCGTCCTCTTGTTGATTGGTTAGAAGGCTTGAGTATTCAGCGCATTCAAACGTTGAAAGAGCAGCCTCAGCTATTGGCCGATGAATTGATTTTTTTCCTCCCTCAATTATATGCCGTTAACCAAAATATCCAGTTTGGTAGAGCGACACTTGCCGGGTTAAAGCTTGCTCGCGGTACTGGAGATGGTATTCCTGGAAGAAAGTTGCAACAAATTGTTTCGATGGGAGAAGCTGTGCTTGAGAACCATTATGGAAAAGAGTGGTTGGAATGGTGTTCTGGTAAAGGTTTTCTTGGGCGAATCTTGTCTCAACAATCGAAACAAAAAGTCACCAGTTTTGAATGGCAACAATCTTTGTGTGAGACCGGGCAAGCTATTGCTGACGCTCAGCAACTAGATATGACCTTTGTTCAGGGGGATGCATTTACAGAAGACGCAGAAGAAGTGTTTAATATAGACCAACATGCTGTTGCACTTCACGCGTGTGGTGATCTCCACGTTGAGTTAGTCAAAAAATCTGTTTTTCATGGATTGCCAGCCGTGACTATTTCACCTTGCTGTTACCATCTGATTAGAGAAGATGTTTATCAAGCGATGTCTTGTGTTGCGAGAAGCTCTGCTTTGACCTTAAGCAAGAGCGATTTAAGAATCCCACTTCAAGAAACGGTGACGGGTGGTGAGAGAGTAAAGAGGCATCGTCAGCTGGAGATGAGCTATCGACTAGGTTTTTGCCAATTGCTTAAAGCTGAACTCGGTATCGACGAATACATCCCCATACCAAGTATCAAAAAATCAGAGTTATCTGAAGGCTTTGAGTCATTTTGTGGTTGGGCGTCTGAAGTGAAAGGCATGTCACTCGGTGCAGGTATCAAC
Source organism: Vibrio sp. R78045 (assembly GCF_042466085.1). Classification (NCBI taxonomy): domain Bacteria; kingdom Pseudomonadati; phylum Pseudomonadota; class Gammaproteobacteria; order Vibrionales; family Vibrionaceae; genus Vibrio; species Vibrio sp. R78045. Next base: position 642,901 of record NZ_JAXHBS010000018.1, on the reverse strand, counting down.
TTTGGTTTATATTTAGAGCAAGGTGAAGCGCTTTTTTGGGAAATGGAAAAGCTGAGTTTAGTTCAACAAGTTTTCAGACGACCATTAGAGATATGGTTGGCCTTAGATCGAGCCATCTATCTACAAGAACAAGGCTATGAAGCTTCGATTGAAGAGTTTTGTGAACGCAGTATTACACCAAGAAACCTATTGATTCATGGAGTTAAGCTCGATCGCTAACTGTATGCGGTACTGTTACGTGTTTTTACGATTGTAATTCATTAATGCAAATAAAATCATAAATAAAAAAGCCAGTGCGACATCATGTCGTACTGGCTTTTTGTTTAATGTGTATGAGTTAACTGAACGCTTCAACGAGAAGATTATTGCGTTCAGTTAGCCATTACATCATTAGTTAAACATTGCGATTGCTTCAGCTGGGTCTACGTACTCTAGGTCAAAGCTTTCTGCGACTTCTTTACAAGTTACTTTACCGTGGATTACGTTTAGACCTTCTAGGAAGCCTTCATCAGATAGAAGTGCTTCGCGGTAGCCTTTGTTCGCTAACTTAACAATGTAAGGAAGTGTTGCATTGTTTAGCGCGTAAGTAGAAGTACGAGCAACTGCACCTGGCATGTTAGCAACACAGTAGTGAACTACGTCATCAACAATGTAAGTCGGGTCTGCGTGAGTCGTCGCGTGTGAAGTTTCGAAACAACCGCCTTGGTCGATCGCAACGTCAACAACTGCAGAGCCAGGTTTCATTTTTGCGATGTGGTCTTTAGTTACCAATTTAGGTGCTGCTGCACCAGGAATTAGTACTGCACCAATCACTAGGTCTGCTGCTAGAACATGCTTCTCAATAGCGTCTTCTGTAGAATAAACCACTTTTGCACGACCTTGGAATTCTTCATCTAGGCGACGAAGCGTATCCACGTTGCGGTCAAGAATGGTTACATCAGCGCGAAGGCCAACAGCCATACGTGCAGCGTTAGCACCTACAACACCACCGCCAACAACAACAACTTTTGCTGGTTCTACACCAGGAACGCCGCCAAGAAGAAGACCACAACCACCGTTAGACTTCTCTAACGTTTGTGCACCAGCTTGAATAGACATGCGACCAGCGACTTCAGACATTGGTGCTAATAGTGGCAAGCGACCCATATTATCTGTTACAGTCTCGTAGGCTACACAGACAGCTTTGCTCTTGATAAGCTCTTCAGTTTGTGGAAAATCTGGTGCAAGGTGTAAATAAGTAAATAATATTTGCCCTTCGCGAAGCATAGCTCGCTCGACAGCTTGGGGTTCTTTAACCTTTACAATCATCTCTGCTTTCGCGAAAACGTCAGCAGCAGTAGGAAGAATGGATGCGCCTACAGCGATGTAATCATCGTCTGAAAAACCGATACCATTACCGGCATTGGTTTCTACAAAAACTTGGTGGCTGTGTGAGATTAGTTCTCTCACGCTAGCTGGGGTCATACCAACGCGGTATTCGTGGTTCTTGATTTCCTTCGGTACGCCAATGATCATCCTGACTCCTCAATATAATTTGGTTGTTTTATCTATGCGTAGGGTAATTCTGTCGAATTAATATCTAGTATAGATATGTTTAAATAAAATTTGATACTGAATATTAAAAAGTTGTAGTATATTTTTTTGCAAGGAAGTAATAAGGTGGAATAAAAAATGGCAGACAATTATAAGAAGCCGTCCAAGGAACTAGATCGTATTGACCGCAACATTCTTAATGAGTTGCAAAAAGACGGTCGTATCTCAAACGTTGAACTCTCAAAACGAGTAGGACTTTCTCCAACTCCATGTCTTGAACGTGTTCGTCGTTTAGAACGTCAAGGTTACATTACTGGGTATACAGCGTTGCTGAACCCACAGTACCTTGATGCTTCACTTTTAGTGTTTGTTGAAATTACGTTGAACCGTGGTGCTCCAGATGTGTTCGAACAATTCAACACCGCTGTTCAGAAACTAGATGACATCCAAGAGTGTCATTTAGTGTCGGGTGATTTTGACTATCTTCTAAAAACACGTGTATCGGATATGGGTGCTTACCGTAAGTTGCTCGGTGATACGTTACTGCGTCTACCAGGCGTAAACGACACTCGAACTTACGTTGTAATGGAAGAAGTGAAACAAACTAATCAACTTGTGATTAAAACTCGTTAATCACAATTGGTGAAATGAAAGAAAGCGGACATTTGTTCCGCTTTCTTGCTTTCTGGAATTGGGTTTTTCTGTTTGATATGGTTAAATCAACAGTAGTTTCATTGGAACGAGTGGCTCGAGCTGCTCGCGACATTTTCATCTCGTTCAATTATTAAGTTGGTTTATGTTCAAGCAGAGCAGTAATAAAGTAGAAACAATCATTAAAACGAGTGAAGAGCCTCAGTCTCCTCGTTTAAATGGTTCTCAACGTCTTAGAGAGTGCAGCCTGATTCTGGGCGTTCTCTTCTCTATTCTACTTGCCGTTGCGTTATTAACTTTCAGCCCAGCTGACCCATCATGGTCGCAAACTGCATGGGGTGGTGACATTCAAAATGCCGGTGGCTATGTAGGTGCATGGTTGGCTGATACACTTTTCTTTGTGTTTGGTTCTCTGGCTTACCCATTACCTATATTGGTGACGGTGACTGCGTGGGTACTGTTCCGTAAGCGCAATGAAGACGAACAGATTGATTTTATGCTGTGGGGTACTCGCTTACTTGGCCTTACGGTTCTTATTCTTACGAGTTGTGGCCTAGCGGATATCAACTTTGACGATATTTGGTACTTTTCGTCAGGTGGCGTAGTGGGTGACGTATTGTCGAGTCTTGCGCTTCCAACGTTAAACGTTCTTGGCAGTACATTGGTTCTGCTTTTCTTATGGGGAGCTGGCTTTACTCTGCTAACGGGGATTTCTTGGTTAAGCATTGTTGAATGGTTGGGTGAAGGTGCAATTAAATTCTTTACGTCTGCTGTAAACAAAGTTCGTGGACAAGATCAAGAGTTGCTCGAACCTGAACTGAAAGAATCTGCCGACCGAGAACGATTGGAAGATCGTCATAAGCAGCCAAATTATCGAGATTTACCCGCTATAGAAGACAATGCTGAAGAACAGAGTAAAGAAGCAGAACAAGACTCCCTTGATCCAACCATGAGCTTCTCTGCAACGGCTGAATCTTCAGGAGCGGCGAGCAATACCATTGATAATGCTGTGCCACAGAAGCGCCAGTACAATATTCACATGCCTTTAGAGGCAGTGAAGAAGCAAGACGATTCTACCCATGAGCAAGCATCCATTCAAAACGAAAGTGCTACAGCACAACCGATCTCTGTAGCTCCTGTTTACCAAGCGCCAGAGGAGACTTTAGAAGAAGGTGTTGAGCGTTCTAAGCAGTTGAATGCAACGATAGAGCAGCTAGAAAATGCGGCTATGTATGAAGATGACCTCGCAGAACAGGATCAGGTTGACGCGCATGAATCTCAGATCGCGTATCAGCAATACATGCAGGAAGAGCAACCAGCAGTTCATCCTACTGAAACGGTTGTTGACAGTGTAGAACCAGTAATGGATAGCTCACCAGAAGTAAATAACGAGTTCGATGCGGAAGATGTTCAACCAGAATCTCTATACGCTTCGCCAATGGGTGAAATAGAAGAAACACCACAAGAATTCTCAGCGCCTTTCGAGACAACGGAAGAGCAAAGCTTTGAACCTAATTCAGAGCTAGACGCTGAACCTATTGATAATGATGAAGGGCCACTTGCTCCGTCATCTTATGAACAAGAGCTGACGCAAACGACTGAGCAGAACCAAGCACCAGTTGTTGATCTTCCTTGGGAAGAGGTAACAGAAGAAGAACCTGTACATCAAGACCAAGATGTCGCGGCATTCCAAAACCTTGTTTCTGAAGCCCAAGCGAATATCGCGGCGACACAAAACCCGTTTTTAGTTCAACAAGATGTTAACTTGCCGAAACCTGCAGAGCCATTGCCGACGCTTGAATTACTGTTCCACCCTGAAAAGCGTGAAACCTTTATTGATCGTGATGCGCTAGAAGCCATTGCTCGTCTTGTTGAGTCTAAACTGGCCGATTACAAGATTAAAGCCGAAGTCGTTGATATTTTCCCTGGCCCAGTGATCACCCGATTTGAGCTCGACCTTGCCCCTGGTGTAAAAGTGAGCCGTATCTCTGGCCTATCTATGGACTTAGCGCGTTCATTGTCTGCTTTGGCAGTGCGTGTCGTAGAGGTAATCCCGGGTAAACCTTATGTTGGCTTAGAACTGCCAAACATGAGTCGTCAAACGGTATTCTTCTCTGATGTGGTTGCGAGCCCTCAGTTCCAAGAAGCAAAATCACCAACGACAGTCGTTCTAGGACAAGACATCGCAGGTGAAGCGGTTATTGCTGATCTGTCTAAGATGCCACATGTTCTGGTTGCAGGTACAACCGGCTCTGGTAAATCGGTAGGTGTGAACGTGATGATCTTGAGTATGCTATACAAAGCATCACCTGAAGATGTTCGTTTCATTATGATTGACCCGAAAATGCTTGAACTATCGGTTTACGAAGGTATCCCTCATCTGTTGTCTGAAGTGGTAACCGACATGAAAGATGCGTCTAATGCCCTTCGTTGGTGTGTAGGCGAAATGGAACGTCGTTATAAACTGATGTCAGCACTTGGTGTTCGTAACATTAAAGGCTACAACGACAAATTGAAGATGGCCGCGGAAGCGGGTCATCCAATCCATGACCCACTGTGGAAACCGGGTGACAGCATGGATCCTGAAGCGCCATTGCTAGAGAAGTTGCCTTACATTGTGGTTATCGTCGATGAATTTGCCGACCTAATTATGGTCGTTGGTAAGAAAGTTGAAGAACTTATTGCTCGTTTGGCGCAGAAGGCACGTGCGGCTGGCGTCCACTTGATCTTAGCGACTCAACGTCCATCAGTGGATGTTATTACCGGTCTTATCAAAGCTAACATCCCAACGCGTGTGGCCTTTACGGTATCAACCAAAACGGATTCAAGAACTATCCTTGATCAAGGTGGTGCCGAGTCACTATTGGGTATGGGTGATATGCTGTACTTGCCTCCGGGTTCTAGTCATACAACTCGTGTACACGGTGCCTTTGCATCTGATGATGATGTACATGCAGTCGTGAATAACTGGAAAGCACGCGGTAAGCCAAACTATATTGATGAGATCACTAACGGTGAACAGACGCCTGAAACTTTGCTGCCAGGTGAGAAAATGGAAGGCGATGAAGAAGTCGACCCTTTGTTTGACCAAGTTGTTGAACATGTGGTCCATTCGCGTCGTGGTTCAGTTTCTGGTGTCCAACGTCGATTTAAGATTGGCTACAACCGTGCAGCAAGAATTGTCGAGCAACTTGAAGCTCAAGGTATCGTCAGTGCTCCTGGACATAACGGTAACAGAGAAGTCTTGGCACCAGCTCCACCAAAAGATTAGTTCTACTAGGGCGTGTAGATCTTTCGAGCTGTTTTTTGCAGCGAGTTGCTGGGTATTTATACAAGGCAGAGGCTTTGATGTGTAGCTAGCCTACATGAGAAGGCGATAACGTAGTAGAAATGACCAGCAAACGCTGCCCGAAGGGTTCGAGCTGGGCGCCCCCGCAAAAAGCGTTTTACTCTTTGTTGAGGGAGATTTGCTTAGAATGACTAGGCTACTTCCCCCTCGCCGCGATTAAAACGCTTTTGACTAGGCGTCCCCATCCGAACAAAGTTCAACCACGAAAGGTCAACACGCCCTATGAACTTATACCCATTAAGTCGGTCAAATCGAAAATATGACCGACGTATGTTCTAACAGGATTATTGATGAAAAAAGTATTCGCACTTCTATTTATGAGTTTCTCAGTGTTGGCTTCTCCGAAAGAAGAGCTGAGTAGTCGCTTAGCATTGAACGCAGGTTTTAGCGCTGACTTTAAACAAGTCGTGACGAGCCCTGATGGTGATGTCGTTATGGAAGGTGAGGGCACGGTAGAGATTGCACGCCCAAGCTTATTCCGTTGGGAAACCACTTTCCCTGATGAAAACCTACTGGTATCTGACGGTCAAAGCTTGTGGTATTACAGCCCATTCATTGAGCAAGTGAGTATTTACTGGCAAGAACAAGCAACATCGCAAACACCTTTTGTGCTGCTGACACGTAACCAAGAAAACGATTGGGATAACTACAACGTAGCGCAGTCGGGTAATCAATTTACACTAACACCAACGGCAGTCGACTCGAATCAGGGTGACTTCCAGATTAATATCAACGAAAAAGGCATTGTTCAGGGCTTTAATGTGATTGAACAAGATGGTCAGAAAGGTGAGTTTACCTTTAGCAACGTCGACTTAGGTAAACCTGCAGCAGACCGCTTTACTTTTGTGGCGCCGGAAGGTGTCGAGGTCGACGACCAAAGAAACTGATCTAGACAGCAGATCGTTTGGTAGCGCGTCGATAGGCATTGGTGCCATCAATGAATCAAGAGATTGCAATTGAGTAATTACAGCTTAGATTTTGCAGGGGACGAAGATTTTCGTCCCCTTGCTGCTCGTATGAGGCCTGAAACTGTCGAACAGTACATAGGTCAGCAGCATATATTAGGTCCAGGTAAACCACTTCGCAGGGCATTGGAAGCGGGCCATATCCACTCGATGGTTTTGTGGGGGCCTCCTGGCACCGGTAAAACCACGTTAGCGGAAGTAGCAGCAAACTATGCTAACGCAGAGGTTGAACGCGTATCGGCAGTAACCTCGGGTGTAAAAGACATTCGTATCGCCATTGAAAAAGCGCGTGAGAACAAGCAAGCAGGACGCAGAACTATCCTGTTCGTGGACGAAGTCCATCGCTTTAATAAAAGCCAGCAAGATGCCTTTCTGCCGCATATTGAAGATGGCACTGTAACCTTTATTGGCGCGACGACTGAAAACCCATCTTTTGAATTGAACAACGCTTTGTTGTCGCGTGCGCGTGTTTACAAACTGACTTCTCTGAATACAGATGATATCTCCCTTGTCATTCGCCAAGCTATCGAAGATAAACAGCGTGGGTTAGGTGATATGTCGGCCAATTTTGCTGATAATGTATTAGATCGCCTTGCTGAACTGGTCAACGGTGATGCACGCATGTCGCTCAACTATCTTGAGCTTTTATATGACATGGCAGAAGACAACGATAAAGGCGAGAAAGCGATAACGTTGCAGTTGTTAGCTGAAGTGGCTGGCGAGAAGGTTGCTCGTTTCGATAACAAGGGTGATATTTGGTACGACTTGATCTCCGCTTTTCATAAATCGATTCGTGGTTCAAACCCTGACGCGGCTTTGTATTGGTCAGCAAGAATGATTGCAGCGGGTTGTGACCCTTTGTATATCGTAAGGCGTTTGCTGGCGATTGCTTCTGAAGATATTGGCAATGCTGATCCAAGAGCAATGCAGGTCGCAATGTCGGCTTGGGATTGTTTCACTCGCATTGGCCCAGCAGAAGGGGAACGTGCTATTGCGCAGGCGGTAGTTTATCTTGCGTGTGCACCAAAGAGTAACGCTGTTTACACTGCTTGGAAGCAAGCTCTAGCAGATGCTCACAACCTTCCTGAATATGAAGTCCCTCATCATTTGCGAAATGCACCTACAACTTTGATGAAGGACATGGGCTATGGGCAAGAATACCGTTATGCTCATGACGAACCAGGAGCCTACGCGGCTGGTGAAAAGTATCTGCCTCCTGAAATGGGAGAGAAGCAATACTATTTCCCAACAAAACGAGGCTTAGAGACAAAAATTGGCGAGAAGCTAGATTATCTGGCGGATTTGGACGCAAAAAGCCCACAAAAACGCTATGAAAAGTAGTCTTTTTTGGATATCGTTACCTAGTCATAAAAATTCAATTAAATCGTTATAAATTGGTTGAAATAGCACCAGTTTTAGGGGTTTAGCAGTGATTCAGTAGCAATCTACTGAATATTCAAATAACTAAAGCATAGGATTAGCAATGCTGGATTCTAAATTACTTCGAGCTGAGCTGGATGAAACAGCGGCAAAATTAGCACGTCGAGGCTTCACCCTTGATGTAGAGACAATTCGTGAACTTGAAGAAAAACGTAAGTCCCTTCAGATGAAAACTGAAGAGCTACAAGCGTTACGTAACTCTCGATCGAAGTCCATTGGTCAAGCGAAAGCAAAAGGCGACCATGAAGAAGCTGAGCGTATCCTTGCAGAAGTAGGCAACTTAGGCGCAGAACTAGACCAAGCTAAAGTAGCATTGGCTGATCTTCAATCTGAGCTAGAAACGATCACAATGTCTATTCCTAACCTACCTGATGCAGAAGTGCCAGATGGTAAAGATGAAGATGACAACGTAGAAGTTTCTCGTTGGGGTCAACCTAAGACTTACGACTTCGAAGTGAAAGATCATGTAGATCTTGGCGAAATGTCTGGCGGTCTTGATTTTGCTAGCGCAGTAAAAATCTCGGGTTCTCGTTTCATCGTGATGAAAGGAAAATTCGCACGCCTACACCGTGCTATTGCTCAGTTCATGCTTGATCTTCACACTGATGAGCACGGCTACACAGAAATGTACGTACCGTACCTAGTGAACCACGATAGCCTTTACGGTACTGGTCAGCTTCCTAAGTTCGGCGAAGACTTGTTTCACACAAGCCCGCTAACTGAGCAAGTAAGTGACGTGCCTCTTAAGACTCTATCGCTTATCCCAACTGCGGAAGTACCGGTAACGAATATGGTTCGTGACACGATTACTGATGAAGCTGAACTGCCACTTAAGATGACAGCTCACACACCATGTTTCCGTTCAGAAGCAGGTTCTTACGGTCGCGACACTCGTGGTCTTATCCGTATGCACCAATTCGACAAAGTTGAATTAGTACAAATCACTAAGCCAGAAGACTCAATGGCAGCGCTTGAAGAACTAACAGGTCACGCTGAGAAAGTACTTCAACTTCTAGAGCTTCCTTACCGTAAAGTGATTCTATGTACGGGTGACATGGGCTTCGGTTCTGCGAAAACTTACGACTTAGAAGTATGGGTTCCAGCACAAGAGACTTACCGTGAGATTTCTTCTTGTTCAAACATGTGGGATTTCCAAGCGCGTCGTATGCAAGCTCGTTTCCGTCGTAAAGGCGAGAAAAAACCTGAACTTGTACACACACTAAACGGTTCTGGTCTTGCTGTGGGTCGTACTATGGTTGCTATTCTTGAGAATAACCAAGAAGCAGATGGCCGTATTGCTATCCCAGCAGTACTTCAGCCATACATGGGCGGCGTAACGCACATTGGTTAATCAGTAAAACTGTTATACGAAAACCCAGTCAATCGGCTGGGTTTTTTATTATCTGTTACACCGGAAAGCAGTGAGTCGAGGGTCAATTTCATTACTCATTTGTAATAGCGTTTCTCTAATTTAGGTTATTATTACACCACTAAAAAATGGTTATAATGCGCTCTTACCGCGGTAGGTACAAATTTTCTCATGCAAATACAGAGGAGGACTTATGGCCGTAGGATTGGCAGGTGACGATAGCGTCAGTCAGCAAATTCAAAATACCATTGATGATGAGTTCTCTCGTGTAAGAGGGAACATTCAAAGTGGGGAAAGCTTGCATTATTGTGACGAGTGCGGTGATGAGATATCAGAAAAGAGACGGCTAGCAATTAAAGGCGTGCGTTTCTGTATTGGATGCCAGTCCATGTTTGAACACGTTGCGTATCGTCACTCATTGTTCAATCGCAGAGCAAGTAAAGACAGCCAACTTCGTTAGAAGGCGGTCGTTCTCTATTGTCGATAATAATGAACCGGCCTCTCCTTAACTTCAATATTGCAGATAGCAAATGAACCAGTAAGGAGAGGTAATAGCTTTGTCTTCTATTTAAAGCAGTGGCGATCTTTTAATGCGCAATTAATAGCGGAAACAAGTTTCTCGATGTGCTCAGGCTTGCTAATAAACGGAGGCATCATATAAATCAACTTACCAAATGGACGAATCCAAACCCCTTGTTCAACAAAGTGAGCTTGGATGGTTTCCATATCGACAGGAGTGTGGGTTTCAACGACGCCAATAGCGCCCAACCAACGAACATCTTTGACAAGATTATGCTCTCGCAAAGGCGGTAGCAACTCAGAGAAAAGTTGCTCAATTTGTTGAGTCTGATTTTGCCAATCGCCTTGCTCTATGATGGACAAGCTTGCCGCACCTACCGCGCAAGCTAATGGGTTACCCATAAATGTTGGACCGTGCATAAAACAACCCGCTTCACCGCCACATACTGTGTCAGCAACTTCTTTACTCGCAAGCGTTGCTGAAAGGGTCATGTAGCCACCAGTTAGCGCCTTACCTACACATAAGATATCCGGTTGAATATCGGCATGTTCGCAAGCAAAAAGTTTCCCTGTACGGCCAAACCCGGTCGCAATCTCATCCAAGATCAGCAAGACGTTGAATTCATCACACAGCAAGCGAACCTGTCTCAGAAATTCAGGATGGTAGATACGCATACCGCCAGCACCTTGGACGATTGGCTCTAAGATCACGGCAGCAACTTCTTGGTGGTGTGCGGCTAGCTTTTCTCGAAAGCTGTTTATGTCGCTCGCATTCCATTGATCCCAAAAACCTGTTTTCGGAGAGTCTGCAAAAATGTGTTCAGGCAAAAAACCTTTGTAAAGGCTATGCATTGAGTTATCTGGGTCAGTGACTGACATCGCTGCAAAGGTATCGCCATGGTAGCCATCTCTTAGCGTGAGAAACTTTGAACGAGGTTGCCCTTTAGCGTGCCAATACTGCAGTGCCATTTTTAGGCTAACTTCCACGGCTACCGAGCCAGAGTCGGCCAAAAATACATGTTCAAGATTATTTGGCGCGAGATTCAAAAGCTTTTTACATAGATCGATAGCGGGTTGGTGGGTGATACCACCGAACATAACGTGTGAAACTTTATCGATTTGGCTGTGAGCGGCCGCATTTAATGCTGGGTGGTTATAGCCATGGATGGTTGACCACCAAGATGACATGCCATCAATAATGCGTTTTCCACCTTCTAATTCTAGGTAAACACCGTCTGCATTGGTGACTGGATAGCAGGTCAGAGGTGTTAACGTTGATGTGTAGGGATGCCAGATATGCTGGCGATCAAAGGCGAGATCCATAGTAACTCCCATTCTTTTTGGTTAAAAAGTAACCATATGTAAACTTTTTATATTATCAATGTGTTGACAGTCTAAAGCTTGTCGGTAGACTATCCAAGCATAAATACAATCTCTATTGATAGAGATGTAATATCAAATAATAAAAAGGATCGACACGTGGAAGTTCGTCATGACTGGACAGTTGCTGAAGTAAGAGCACTGCTTGAAAAACCGTTTATGGATTTAATGTTTGAAGCTCAAGTGGTTCATAGACAGTACCAAGAGCACAACCACGTGCAGGTGAGTACGCTTCTATCGATTAAAACCGGTGCTTGTCCTGAAGACTGTAAATACTGCCCTCAAAGTGCTCACTACCGAACGGATGTCGACAAAGAACGCTTAATGGAAGTCGAGCGTGTTTTGGATGCGGCGCAAAAAGCCAAAAACGCGGGTTCGACTCGTTTCTGTATGGGCGCGGCATGGAAAAATCCGAAAGAACGCGATATGCCTCACCTAACTGACATGATCAAAGGTGTGAAAGGCATGGGCCTAGAAACCTGTATGACGCTAGGTATGCTAACGCCCGATCAAGCTGGCGAGTTAGCGGATGCAGGTCTGGATTACTACAACCACAACCTTGATACTTCTCCGGAGTTCTACGGCAGCATCATTACTACTCGTACTTACCAAGATCGTTTAGATACATTATCTCACGTGCGTGATGCCGGTATGAAGATCTGTTCTGGTGGTATTATTGGTATGGGTGAAAGCACCAATGATCGTGCGGGTCTACTTGTAGAACTGGCTAACCTTCCAGTACACCCTGAGAGTGTGCCAATCAACATGCTCGTAAAAGTGAAAGGCACACCGATGGAAAACGTTGATGATGTTGAGTCTTTTGACTTCATTAAGCTTATTGCGATTGCTCGCATCATGATGCCAATGTCTGCGGTTCGTCTATCTGCAGGTCGTGAGAACATGAATGAACAGATGCAAGCGATGTGTTTCATGGCGGGTGCAAATTCTATCTTCTACGGCTGTAAGTTACTTACTACGCCAAACCCAGACGAAGACACGGATATGCAGTTGTTTAAGAAGTTGGGTATCAATAGCCAACAGGTGGCTCAAAAGCCTGACGAAATTCAAGAAAATGAACTGTTAGATCAAGTGGTGGAGCGCGTTGCTGCTCGTCCAACGAAAGATGACATGTTCTACGATGCCACTGTTTAAATCTCGCATCAAAAGTGCCCTTGCTCATCGTCGCGAGCAAGGGCTAACTCGTCAACTTAAGGTACTCGAAAACAGCAATAGCCCTTTGCTTAATAGTGAAGGTTCTAACTTCATTAATTTTTCGAGTAATGACTATTTAGGCTTGGCAAACGATCCTGAACTGGTCGATGCATGGCAAACCGGACTTTCCCAATATGGTGCCGGCAGTGCGGCATCGCCATTGGTCACAGGTTTTAGTCCTGCTCATCTAAATTTAGAGGCTCAGCTGTGTGAATGGCTTGGATTTGAACGAGCCATACTCTTTAGTTCTGGTTTCAGCGCTAATCAAGCTTTGTTGTTTTCTCTGCTCGAAAAAGACGACTCTCTGTTGCAAGACAAACTTAACCACGCCTCTTTAATGGAAGCGGGGATGCTTTCACCTGCAACCATGAAACGCTTTAAGCACAACGACACGCAGCATCTAGAGTCTCTACTAAGCCAATCTCCACAATCCTTGGTCGTGACTGAGGGCGTTTTCAGCATGGATGGCGATCAAGCGCCTCTCAGCCAGATCTTTAACCTGACTCATCAATACGACAGTTGGTTGGTGGTTGATGATGCCCACGGTATCGGCGTATTAGGTGATAAAGGGGCTGGGAGTTGCAGTGCAGCACAAATCTCACCGGATATTTTGGTGGTGACCTTTGGCAAAGCATTTGGCCTTTCTGGTGCTGCGATTCTTTGTTCGTTAGAAGTGGGTGATTACTTAACTCAGTTTGCTCGTCATCATGTGTACTCGACGGCGATGCCACCTTCACAAGCAGTGGCTTTGTCTCATGCGTGTCAGATGATTCAGACGCAAGAGTGGCGTCGAGAGAAGCTCATGAAGCTAGGTGCGATCTATGCGGAGGAGATGAGTGGCGTGAAAGGTTTTATAGATACTCAGACTCCGATTAAGCCGTTTGTAATCGGTGAAGCACAGGCGGCACTGTCTGTTGCTGAAGAATTAAAGCGTAAACAAGTTTGGGTAACGGCGATAAGGCCGCCAACCGTTCCGAAAGGGACAGCTCGTTTGCGTATTACCTTAACGGCGAATCACAGTGAGGATCAGATTCATCAGTTAACCAGGTCGTTGCATCAGGCAATTGACCGAAGCAGTGAATCGGGCATCGATCCAAGCTTAGAATCAAATAAAGAGGCTCAGTAAATGTCACAAGAAGCAGTAGTGAATAATTACGTAGGCCAAGACAAAAGTGCGATTGCCAAAGCCTTCGGAAACGCAGCAACAACCTATGACAAACACGCTGAGTTTCAGCGAGATGTCGGCCACCGACTACTGGATAAGTTACCGAGTGATCTATCAGGGTTAAAGGTGCTCGATTTAGGTTGTGGGACTGGTTATTTCTCAGAGCAACTTGTAAAACGAGGGGCCGAAGTAGTATGCGCTGATCTTTCTGTTGGAATGTTGGAAACAGCAGAAAAACGTTGTGGCGCATCTGTCTCTTTATACCAACAAGCCGATGCCGAACAATTACCGTTTGAAGATGGGTGTTTTGACATCGTTTTCTCTAGCCTTGCGTTGCAATGGTGTGACGACTTGTCGTCGCCTTTGAAAGAGATGAAGCGTGTCACTGCGGCTGGTGGGTCTGTGATTTTCTCAACTTTGCTTTATGGGTCACTGTTTGAGTTAGAAAAATCATGGTCTAAAATTGACACACATCAACACGTTAACCATTTTATTACAATCAATCAGGTAAAAATTGCGTTAGCGCAATCTAGCTGTACGGCTCATCAACTAGACTTGCCCACCATCACCGTTTGGTACGACACTGCGTTTGAACTGATGCGCGACCTTAAAGGTATCGGCGCTAATCACGTAAGTGGTCGCTCACAAGGTTTAACAAGTCGCCGCATGTTGCAGCTCGTTGAACGGGAATATCGAGAGTTTAAAAACCATCAAGGTTTCTTGCCAGCAACATATCAAGTTTGTTTAGGGGTTATTCAATTATGATTGATGCATTATTCATTGCAGGTACGGATACCGAAGTTGGAAAGACTGTGGTTTCAAAAGCGATTCTTCAAGCTTTAGCCGCGCAAGATTTATCAACAATTGGCTATAAGCCAGTTGCTGCCGGAAGCGAGCAATACCCAGAAGGGTTGCGTAATAGTGATGCATTGCACCTTCAAGAAGCGGCAACGCAAGATATTGCTTACGAAGACGTGAATCCATATGCGTTATTGCTACCGTCATCGCCTCACATCGCGGCAAAGCATGACGGTGTAGTGATTGATACAGCGATATTATCAGCGAAGCTTGAAGCGCATAAGCAAAATTCTGATATCGTTCTAGTTGAAGGTGCTGGTGGTTGGCGTGTTCCGGTTTCAGACGACGAATATCTGTCTAGCTGGGTTAAAAAAGAACAGCTTCCAGTGGTTTTGACTGTAGGTATTAAACTGGGTTGTTTGAGCCATGCTCTATTAACGGCAGAAGCGATTCGTGCTGACGGCCTAAATCTAGTAGGTTGGGTAGCGAACCGTATTAATCCAGGCACTGAACATTATGCTGATATTATTGCGATGCTTGAGGATAAGCTAGGTGCACCGAAGTTAGGTGAAATTCCTTACGTACCAAAAGCGAAGTCAAAGAACATTGGTAAGTACATTAATGTTCAACCACTACTTGATCTTTAAATCTCAAGTTATACGTCAAACAAGAAAAGGGCTGCGATTGCAGCCCTTTTTCTCTGTTAAGCCTTTGACCATTGGTTTATAAACAATTGGTCTGTTACATAAGCAAGCTTAGGATCAATGTTCTTTTGTTAGTCCCATTAGCGCTTGCTGTGTTTCTGTGATTTCTGCCTGAGCCGTTTGCGGTGTTAGAATTCCAATCTGCTTTTTCGCTTCTTCTTCAGTAATCCCTAGGTGACAGCACAGTAAATCGATAGCCATTTGAGTGTTAGTACCTTCAACCATGATCGTTCCCTTTTTGTACATGGACTAGCCAATAAATCATCTGAAGTCACTGTAAACGGATTGTTATATCGACACCATACGACTTAGGTCTAATAGACCATAATTAACGCGGCTACAATCTCGTAATCAAATGTTGCAATTTAATGCTTAACCTTGTTTTCTTAATCTAAGACTATATGTATAAGTAAGTATAAGTCTTCAAGGCTGGAATCAATTGCTGTCTGCCTTGCCTATAACAATAAGTTTTATAAAAATAGCTTTCATGCGGAGATAAGTAATGAAGCGAGTAATGTTGTTCCTTGCAACCAACCTTGCGGTTGTATTGGTACTAAGTGTTGTTCTTAATATTGTATATGCAGTTACAGGTATGCAACCAGGAAGCCTTTCAGGCTTGTTGTTAATGGCTGCAGTATTTGGTTTTGGCGGTTCATTCATTTCATTAATGATGTCAAAGAAAATGGCACTACGCTCAGTAGGCGGCATGGTCATTGAAAGCCCACGTAACGAAACAGAACATTGGTTGATGGAGACGTTAAGCCGTCAATCTCAACAAGTTGGTATTGGTATGCCAACAGTGGCGATCTACGACTCGCCAGACATCAATGCATTCGCGACGGGTGCTAAGCGTGATGATTCATTGGTCGCAGTATCAACAGGTCTTCTACACAACATGACGCGTGATGAAGCTGAAGCAGTATTAGCGCATGAAGTTAGCCACATTGCGAACGGAGACATGGTGACCATGACGTTAATGCAGGGTGTTGTGAACACGTTCGTTATCTTCTTATCTCGTTTCATCGCTAACATTGTTGCGTCGAATGACAACGAAGAAGAGGGCGGCAGCAACATGATGGTGTACTTCGGTGTGTCTATGGTGTTGGAATTGGTATTTGGTTTCTTAGCAAGCTTCATTACGATGTGGTACAGCCGTCATCGTGAATTCCATGCCGATGCAGGTGCAGCGAACCTAGTGGGTAAAGAGAAGATGATTGCCGCTCTGGAGCGTCTAAAGGTGAGCCACGAACCACAACTAGAAGGTTCTATGATGGCGTTTGGTATCAACGGTAAGAAGTCTCTTACTGAGCTACTAATGAGCCATCCACCGTTAGATAAGCGTATTGCGTCTTTACGCAACATGTAAGCTCCAACACAAACTGCTGTCGTTAAGCGGCAATATGTATTCTAAAGGCTTCCTTCGGGAGGCCTTTTTTGGTCTTGGCGTTTAAGGATGTTTGTTTAATGCGGCTTGCTGTATTTGAATGGGGTGGGCTAGTTGGGGAAGTCAGGTTTGATTTACGGCTGTTCTTTTACTTAGGACGCGAGCGATAGTTCAAGGTTCTTTGTTATACGCAACAAAAAGGCTTCCACATGGGAAGCCTTAGTCTATTCTGTGATTCGAAATTCGAACCTTACAGCTTGTCAGTTAGCTCGATTGCTTGACCGATGTAGTTCGCTGGAGTCATCTCTTTTAGGCGAACTTTCTCGTCTTCAGGGATCTCTAGACCATCGATGAATGCACGCATGCCTTCGCCATCTACACGCTTACCACGAGTTAGCTCTTTTAGCTTCTCGTATGGCTTCTCGATGCCGTAACGACGCATTACTGTTTGTACTGGTTCAGCCAATACTTCCCAGTTCTTGTCTAGTTCAGCAAGTAGCGCAGCACGGTTAACTTCAAGCTTGCTAATACCTTTCAGAGTCGAAGTGTATGCAATGATTGCGTAGCCAACACCCACACCTAGGTTACGAAGAACCGTAGAGTCAGTAAGGTCACGCTGCCAGCGAGAAACTGGAAGTTTTTGTGCAAGGTGGCTGAATACTGCGTTAGCTAGACCAAGGTTGCCTTCAGAGTTTTCGAAGTCAATTGGGTTAACTTTATGCGGCATAGTAGAAGAGCCGATTTCGCCAGCAATAGTCTTCTGCTTGAAGTGACCAAGAGCAATGTAGCCCCAAACGTCACGGTCGAAGTCAAGAAGGATCGTGTTGAAACGAGCAATTGCATCGAATAGCTCAGCGATGTAATCGTGAGGTTCGATTTGAGTTGTATACGGGTTCCAAGTTACGCCAAGAGATTCAGTGATGAACTCTTCGCTGAACTTGTGCCATTCAACTTCTGGGTATGCAGAAAGGTGTGCGTTGTAGTTACCTACAGCGCCGTTGATTTTCGCTAGGATCTCAACGTTTTCGATTTGCTTGAATTGACGTTCCATACGGTACGCAACGTTAGCCATCTCTTTACCCATAGTAGAAGGAGAAGCTGGCTGACCATGTGTACGAGACAATAGAGGAATATCACGGTACTCGTTCGCAAGTGCTTTGATAGCATCAATTACGTTACGGATTTCTGGAAGAATCACAGTGTCACGAGCTTCTTTAAGCATAAGTGCGTGAGATGTGTTGTTGATGTCTTCAGAAGTACATGCAAAGTGAATGAATTCATTTACTGCGTGAAGTTCAGGAACGCCAGCTACTTTCTCTTTCAAGAAGTATTCAACCGCTTTAACGTCGTGGTTTGTCGTGCGTTCGATCTCTTTGATACGCAGAGCGTCTTCTTCACTGAAGTTAGCTGCTAGTTCATCAAGAAACTGGTTAGCTTCTGCACTGAACGCTGGTACTTCTGCGATTGCATCAGTTTGTGCAAGCTTTTGTAACCAACGAATTTCAACGATAGAGCGGTATTTTAGTAGGCCAAATTCACTAAAGATGCTGCGTAGTGCAATAGTCTTACTTCCGTAACGGCCGTCTACTGGTGAAACAGCAGTCAATGCTGACAGTTCCATGGTGTTCTCCTGAATTGAGTTTTCTAAATTTTGAGAGGTTTATACCAGTAACAATCTCAATTGTCACGCACATTGCGCAAACGTTTGCGTGAGAGTTGTGTTGATACAAAAAACAAGCTCGCGACGAGGCGCGAGCTAATAAATCACATTCGAGCTAATAAGATTTGAGCTTGCTCGATCATCTTCTTACGACCGAAGATTAGGTGGCGACGTTTACCGCCAACCTGGCGCCAAAGTACAGCGCTTCGAATCCCTGATAGAAGAAGCGCACGAACCTTATGTTGGCTCGACGTCTGTTGAAGTACTGATGGTGTCCCAGATACCTGAATGCGAGGGCCGATAGGACTCACAACATCTAGGTAGATGCTCGCTAAGTTACTGATCATTTGCTCGTCAAACAGATCAAAGTGTTCAGTTTGGCGTTCTGCCGTTTGTATACGGTCGCCAAGTTGAGACATCGAATCGTTACGAGAAGATAGTTTACGCTCAAGCGCCATCAAGCTGATGATGTAGCGCGTGATATCGCTACCAGCTGGAGTACTATCGATACCTTTTACTAAGCACTCAAGGCCAAGCTTTAGGTTCGCTTCACGTCCAAATACGCCCACAGTATTCACCGGATTGGTATTCAAAATAGCACTGAGTGAAGCTTCGAAGGCATCTTTATCACAATGGCCGTCTTTCGCTACTTGTTGAACCAAAGCCACAGCTTGGCAAATTCCGGCGAAAGCAATAGTACGGTCATAAAGTGTATTAGCCACGTAGTAACTCCTAGTTGTCTTCTATCGTTCGTTTGATAATAGTTAGATGCGCTTTTCGATGATACCACCACCAAGACAAACGTCGTCTAGATAGAATACTGCCGATTGACCAGGGGTCACAGCAATCTGTGGTTCATCAAAAATAACCTTAATGTTCTCGTCATCAATTGGGATGATTGTACAAGGAATATCGGTTTGACGGTAACGAGTTTTTACCGTGCATGTCATAACTTCAGTAATTGGTGTGCGATTTACCCAGTGAAGCTGAGAAGCAATCAAACCCTCTGATTTCAAAAGAGGGTGGTCTTTACCTTGTACTGCGATCAGCACATTACGCTTCAGATCTTTTTCACCAACAAACCATGGTTCTTCATTACCACCACCACCTTTGGTGCCACCAATATGCAGGCCTTTACGTTGACCTAATGTGTGGTACATCAAACCTTGGTGTTGACCAATTACTTGGCCTTCAGGTGTCTCGATGTTACCCGGCTGTGCTGGTAGGTACTTGCCTAAGAATTCAGTGAACTTACGTTCACCAATAAAGCAGATGCCCGTTGAGTCTTTTTTCTTTGCTGTAATCAAATCTTGTTCTTCAGCAATACGTCGCACTTCAGGTTTCTCTAATTCACCAACTGGGAATAGGCTGCGTGCCACTTGGTCTGAGCTTAATGTGTATAAGAAATAGCTTTGATCTTTGTTGCTGTCTAGGCCACGTAGCATTTCTGGTTTCACACCAGCGTCTAGCTCTTCTTGAGTAGGAAAAGTACGACGAACGTAGTGACCCATCGCAATGTAGTCTGCGTCTAATACTTCATCTGCAAACTCTAAGAATGCTTTGAATTTGATTTCTTTATTACAAAGAATGTCTGGGTTTGGCGTACGACCTGCTTTGTACTCAGCAAGGAAGTATTCGAATACATTGTCCCAGTACTCTGCGGCAAAGTTGATAGTGTGAAGGTGGATACCTAATTTGTCACATACCGCTTGAGCATCAGCAAGATCTTCAGCTGCCGTGCAGTATTCTTCGTTATCGTCTTCTTCCCAGTTTTTCATGAAAAGGCCTTCTACCTGATAGCCTTGTTGCTGAAGAAGATACGCCGATACTGACGAATCTACACCGCCGGACATACCGACAATTACTTTCTTTTCGCTGTTTCCAGAGCTGATATCTGACATGTCTAAACACCGTTACTATTACTTGGTCGCAGATTCTAACAGAAAGAGAAACGCCGTGACAGATCCGAGACCGGAATCACAGTTTCATTTGCACAAATAGTGCGCTGACTTTGTTAGAGAATCGCATGAGAGCGAGGTGAGTCGCTAGGATGTCAGAAGTATATGTGGCATAGTCGCTCGAAATCCAAGACCTGAGATAAAAAAATGTCTGAACAAAATGAATTTATGCAAGAAGAAGAGCTGATTGAGATCATCGAGAACCAGCTTGAGGATGGCGAACCAGTGAAAGTGAAAGAGACGTTGATGCGTTTAATGATGACTGGTACACCGCGTGAAGAAGCAATTGCGGCTATGGCATGTGCACTGGCTATTGAAGTATTTGATGTAATGAAAAATGGTGCAGAGTTCAATCAAAAACGTTATGCAGAGCATTTGGGTATGCTGCCTGATTTAAGCTTTATGGAAGGCGAATAAAAAAATAGTACAGCAAACGTTTGCTATAGTTTGAAAGATTGCCGCGTTAAATATTGCGCGGTAGAATCCGCCACCTATTTCCCCTTGACTTAGACTAGCCCTATGAAATTCCCTGGACAACGTAAATCAAAGCACTATTTTCCGGTTCACGCTCGTGACCCTTTAGTTAGCCAAGCTCAAACTAGTAAAAGAATGTCACGTACTCATATTATCGGCATTGACCAAACATTGGTGGATATCGAAGCGAAAGTGAGTTCTGAGCTAATCGAAAAATATGGCTTAAGTAAGGGACATTCGCTAGTCATCGGTGACGAAGCTGCAGAGTCTTTATATCAAGAATTAAAAGAGCAGTGCTTGATTACCAATGAATATGCTGGTGGTACGATCGGCAATACATTACACAACTATTCAGTGCTGGCAGATGACCGTTCAACGCTGCTAGGTGTAATGAGCCAAGATATTAAGATTGGTAGCTATGGTTATCGTTATTTATGTAATACATCAAGCAGAATGGATCTGAATCATTTACAAGGGGTAGATGGCGCAATTGGTCGCTGCTTTGCATTAATTACTGAAGATGGTGAACGTACTTTCGCAATTAGCGAAGGTCAAATGAACCAACTAAAACCTGAGAGTATTCCTGAAAAGATCTTCAAAAGTGCTTCTGCTTTGGTATTAACCGCTTATTTAGTTCGTTGTAAACCTGGCGACCCAATGCCTGATGCAACAATGAAAGCGATCGAGTACGCGAAGAAATATGATGTACCCGTTGTATTAACGTTGGGAACTAAATTCGTTATTCAAGATGATCCAGAGTTTTGGAAAGATTTCCTTGAGCAGCATGTAACAGTTGTTGCAATGAACGAAGACGAAGCGGAAGCGTTAACTGGTGAAAGTGATCCTCTTGCCGCTTCTGACAAAGCGCTAGAGTGGGTTGACTTAGTTCTATGTACTGCAGGCCCTGTTGGCCTATTTATGGCGGGTTACACAGAAGACGCCGCAAAGCGTGAAACGTCTTTACCTCTATTACCGGGTTCTATTGCGGAATTTAACCGTTACGAGTTTAGCCGTCCTGCTCATAAAAACTTATGTGACAACCCGACTAAGATCTATTCGCACATTGCACCTTATATGGGTGGCCCTGAAAAGATCAAGAATACCAATGGTGCAGGTGATGCTGCGTTATCGGCTTTATTGCATGATATGGCTGCGAATAAATACCACAAAGAAAACGTGCCTAACTCAAGTAAGCACCAACATTCATTTTTGACGTATTCGTCTTTCTCGCAAGTTTGTAAATATTCAAACCGAGCAAGTTATGAAGTGTTAGTTCAACACTCTCCACGTTTATCTCGTGGTCTTCCTGAAAGAGAAGACAGTTTAGAAGAAGCTTACTGGGAAAGATAAGGTGTCGTACTTATCAAATCCAGTAACGAATAACAAAATATAAAAAAGGCTCCGAAAGGAGCCTTTTTTGTTTCTGAATATATTCAAGCCGTAAATAATACTTTGGTCGACTTAAATATTAATTCTATTGCTTAGTGTGTTATTGATTATTCACTTAGCAAACACGATGCGTTAAAGAGCAAACTCTTCTAGAGATTTACCAGCATCTAGTTGTTCTTGGATAGCTGAAGGCGTACGGCCTTGACCTGTCCAAGTTTTCTCGTTGCCGTTTGCATCTACATATTTGTATTTAGCTGGGCGAGGAGCACGTTTAGCTTTTGTCGTTTTAGATTTTGCTTCGCCAGAAAGTGCAGCGATAAGATCAGCAACATCAATTCCGTCTTTTGCAATTTGTTCAGCGATAGCAGAAAGCTTAGCTTCTTGCTCTGCTTTAGCAGCACGTTCTTCAGCTTCAGATTCTTGACGCTCTTGTACAACAATAGTCAGCTTGTCTAGCGCTTCTTCAAGTTGCTCAAGAGTTAATTCACGTGAGAATGCACGAAGGCTGCGGATATTTAATAAAGTTTTTGTTAATTCAGACATGATATTTCCCATCAAGGTAAACTAAATAATCCTCCTAATAATAAACAGAGCCTAGGAATAAAACAAATAGTATTTCTTCTATTACATATTTAAATAAAGAATTGAGATGAATAGTTGAAAATGAAAAGGCGAACTCCTAGTGAATTTATAATAATTATTAAGAATATCTAAAAAACTGATATGTGACTGGTGGAGTAATTACCTTAAGTTGACTATTCTTCTATTGATTACTTCATTAACAAAAAACTATTTTTGTCGGAATGATATGTTGCAATGCTGCCCTTGATGAGTACAATTGCGGCTACCTGATGCGATGCTTTGGTTGATTTGTTGTTAAACTTTGGTTTCAACGGTTAATAATGTTATCGCACGTAGAGGTGCAATTATAAAAAGTAGTTTTCGTTGGGGTGATGCCAATGAACGGGAATGAAAGGTCTAATTGCCGAAGTAAATTGTATATCTAAGCAATTTGCTGGGGTTGTGCTCAATAGGTACAACACTGCCATAGTCTTAATTTTAAACTATGGAGCGCTACTGTAGGGTTGGGTGAAGTGTTCACTTCCCTTTCGCTTAGTTCAACATGAGCTTGATAAGCCGTATCAAGTTTGTCTGCAGTAGATCTCTAGCCAAATAAAAAACTGGTTTTTGAAGATCATGAATTTAATAGATTTTGCAACATCGCCTTTATCTTTGCTTCCTCCCCTTGTGGCCTTAACTCTCGCTATTGTTACCCGCCGTGTACTGGTTTCCTTGGGTGTCGGTATCGTTATGGGTGCGATTTTACTTGCTGATTACTCAGTAGGTAACGCAGCTAGCTACGTGTTTACTAAAGCTTCTGGTGTTTTCATCGAAGATGGTGGCATTAATACCTGGAACATGAGCATCGTCGCATTCCTAATTATTCTTGGAATGACAACCGCCTTATTAACATTATCTGGTGGTACTCGAGCATTCGCTGAGTGGGCCCAGTCTCGTGTTAAGAGCAAACGTGGTTCAAAACTACTTGCTGCTTTCTTGGGTGTGTTCATTTTTGTTGATGATTACTTCAACAGCTTAGCGGTAGGTGCTATCTCTCGTCCTGTTACAGACCGCTTTTACGTATCTCGCGCTAAGCTTGCTTATATTCTGGATTCTACTGCTGCTCCAATGTGTGTGATCATGCCGGCTTCTAGCTGGGGTGCTTACATCATTACTATTATTGGTGGCATCTTAGTAACACACGGTGTGACAGAGTACTCAGCATTGGGTGCTTACGTTCGTCTTATCCCGATGAACTTTTACGCTGTGTTCGCACTATTAATGGTATTTGCCGTTGCATGGTTCGGTCTAGATGTTGGTAAAATGCGTGAACATGAGATCGAAGCATCTCAAGGCCGTGGCTTTGAAGGTGACAACGATCAAAAGCAAGCTCACGACCTAAATGAAGAGCTAGACATTCAAGAGAGTGAAAACGGCTCTGTCTCTGATCTCGTTATGCCAATCGTATCGTTAATCGTAGCGACGGTAGCTGCAATGCTTTATACCGGTGGTCAAGCGCTTACCGCTGACGGTCAAGCATTCAACTTGCTTGGTGCGTTTGAAAATACAGATGTAGGCAAGTCTCTTGTTTACGGTGGTGTTGTTGGCCTGCTTGTTGCGCTAGCGACAGTGTTTAAGCAAAAGCTGCCAATGTCTGATATCGCAAGAACAATGTGGATCGGTGCTAGCTCTATGTTTGGCGCTATCCTGATTCTTGTGTTTGCATGGACTATCGGTTCTGTTATCGGTGACATGAAAACCGGTTCTTACCTTTCGTCTCTAGCAACAGGTAACATTGATTACCACTGGCTACCTGTTATTTTGTTCCTTCTTGCTGGCCTGATGGCATTCTCGACAGGCACATCATGGGGTACATTTGGTATCATGCTTCCTATCGCGGGTGACATGGCTGCAGCCTCTGACATCGCTCTGATTCTGCCTATGTTAAGTGCGGTTCTTGCGGGTTCTGTGTTTGGTGATCACTGTTCTCCAATCTCTGATACGACGATTCTCTCTTCTACCGGTGCTCGTTGTAACCACATTGACCACGTATCGACTCAGCTTCCTTATGCGCTGTCTGTGGCCTTCGTATCGTGTGTTGGTTTCATTACCTTAGGTATGACATCATCAACTGGCATCGCATTTGGTGCGGCGTCTCTAACGTTTGTTGCTGTATGCTTTGCATTGGCTTATTTCTCTCGCTGCAAAATGGCGACGTGCAACAGCTAATCATCATCTGATTGAATAATGAAAAGGGAGGCTGCGGCTTCCCTTTTTTGTACCTGTTAAATTAATTTGAGTTTTAGTGAAAAAAGTTCGAATAAATGGTTGAAAAAGGATGTCAGCTTAGTTAGTGTGGAGACAAGACAGCAAACAACCTAAGAGCTTATAAGTATGCGTAAATTAGTAATGAACATTCATCACCATCATCACCCTATCTAGTCTTTCGGGGAGATTTACGTATACCCGGGAGCAAGAATTCTCCCGGAGGTTAAGTCAAAGAATTTAGATTTAAACCCTCGGGACGACAAAGTCTTCCGAGGGTTTTTTAGTTTTAGCACTTTTAAATAATCAATAAATTCAAATATTTGCACAGGGATACAGCAATGCAGACACAACGCCTAAGAATCGCAATTCAAAAGAAAGGTCGCTTAAGTAAAGAGTGCCAAGACTTACTTAAAAAATGTGGTGTTAAATTTAACATCATGGGTGAGCGCCTAGTGGTTCATTCACTTAATATGCCAATCGACTTGTTACTGGTTCGTGATGATGACATCCCAGGTCTTATCATGGACGGTGTGGTTGACCTAGGTTTCATTGGTGAAAATGAGCTAGAAGAAGTTCGCCTAGACCGCGTTGCTCTAAAAGAGCCATCGCAATTTCGCACACTACGTCGTTTAGATTTCGGTGGTTGCCGCCTTTCTATCGCTATCAACAAAGATGAAGAATACAACGGCCCACAAGACCTAGCGGGTAAACGTATTGCAACAACCTACCCACAACTACTAAAAGCCTACATGGATGAGCAGGGTGTTGAATTCAGCACTTGTATGCTAACAGGCTCAGTTGAAGTAGCACCTCGAGCTGGACTAGCGGACGCTATCGCAGATTTGGTTTCTACAGGCGCTACGCTAGAAGCGAATGGCCTAAAAGAAGCAGAAGCTATTTTTCAATCTAAAGCAACGTTAATTCAACGCACCGGCGAATTTGATGCAGACAAAGAAGCATTAATTGAAAAACTACTGACTCGTATGCAAGGTGTTCAGCAAGCGAAAGAGTCGAAGTACATCATGCTTCACGCACCAACGTCTCAATTAGAGCAAATTAAAGCGCTATTGCCTGGAGCTGAAGATCCTACTGTTCTTCCTCTATCTACAGATAAAGACAAAGTTGCCGTTCACCTAGTAAGTACTGAGAACTTGTTCTGGGAAACTATGGAACAGCTGAAAGAGTTGGGTGCAAGCTCGATTCTAGTATTACCAATCGAAAAAATGATGGGGTAGTGACGATGAGAACCGTTGTTTGGCAATCTTTAAGTGAATCACAGCAAGACTCGGTATTAGAGCGTCCAGCTATTACTGAAGGTGCAAACATCACAGCGACTGTTTCTGATGTTATTGCAAAAGTACGAAATGAAGGCGACGCCGCACTCAAAGAACTGACTGAAAAGTTCGATCGTGTGACTCCTGAATCAATTCGAGTTACTTCGAATGAGATTGAAGAGGCGTGTGCTCGTCTAACACCAGAAATGAAGCAAGCGCTAGAGCAAGCTTATAGCAATATTGCCAAGTTTCATGAAGCTCAGAAGCCTCAGTCAATTAAGGTTGAAACTCAACCTGGCGTTTTGTGTGAGCAGGTAACGCGCGCGATTAATACGGTTGGTCTTTATATTCCTGGTGGCAGTGCGCCACTTCCGTCAACGGTTCTTATGTTAGGTGTACCCGCTCAGATTGCGGGTTGTCGTAAAGTTGTCTTGTGTTCGCCTCCACCAATTGCTGATGAAATCTTGTATGTCGCTAAGCTTTGTAAGATCGACGAGG
The DNA here is from genome assembly GCF_042466085.1 of Vibrio sp. R78045. Taxonomy (NCBI): domain Bacteria; kingdom Pseudomonadati; phylum Pseudomonadota; class Gammaproteobacteria; order Vibrionales; family Vibrionaceae; genus Vibrio; species Vibrio sp. R78045. Next base: position 616,350 of record NZ_JAXHBS010000018.1, on the reverse strand, counting down.
TTTACAACGTTGGTGGTGGTCAAGCGGTTGCGGCAATGGCTTACGGTACCGAGAGTGTGGCTAAAGTCGATAAGATCTTCGGCCCGGGTAATGCCTATGTAACGGAAGCGAAACGCCAAGTCAGCAATGACTTCCGTGGTGCTGCAATTGACATGCCTGCTGGTCCATCAGAAGTGATGGTGATTGCAGATGAAACTGCAGATGCAGACTTCATCGCTGCGGATTTATTGAGCCAAGCGGAACACGGCCCTGATTCTCAGGTTGTCTTGGTTACGCCGTCTCCGGTTATTGCTGATCAAGTAACGGATGCGGTGCAGAAACAACTGAAAGAGTTGTCTCGCGCTAACATCGCTCAGCAAGCATTAGCATCTAGCTTGATTATCATCTCAGAATCAATCACTCAAGCTATCGCAATTTCGAACTTCTACGGTCCTGAGCACTTAATTGTTCAAACCAAGAATCCACGTGAGTTGTTGTCGTTGCTAGATAATGCAGGTTCAATATTCTTGGGTGACTGGTCTCCAGAGTCTGCAGGTGATTATGCATCAGGTACAAACCACGTATTGCCAACCTACGGTTACACCAAAACGTATTCGAGCCTAGGTTTAGCAGATTTCTCTAAACGTATGACAGTACAAGAACTAACAGCCGATGGCTTGAAAGGTCTAGCACCAACAGTGGTGACGATGGCTGAAGCCGAAGGTTTGGATGCTCACAAGCGTGCTGTGACTATCCGAGTTGAAAAGTTAAATAGAGCGAAGTAGGGGCGGAGCATGGAAAAGTTAGCAAGAAAACAAGTTCAGGCTCTAACACCTTACTTGTCTGCAAGACGCATTGGCGGTAGCGGAGATGTATGGTTGAACGCCAATGAATCTCCGTTTGATAACGAGTACAGCTTAAATCTGACTCGCCTTAACCGCTACAGTGAATGTCAGCCAAAAGAATTAATCGATGCTTACGCACAATATGCAGGTGTAACACCAGAGCAAACATTGACAACACGTGGGGCTGACGAAGGCATTGAGTTACTGATTCGCGCTTTCTGTGAGCCAAACGAAGATGCAATTCTTTACTGTCCACCCACTTACGGTATGTATGCGATCAGCGCCGAAACCATTGGTGTCGAACGTAAAGTGGTGCCTCTGACCTCTGAATGGCAATTAGATCTTCCCTCTATTGAAGCTCAACTAGACAACGTGAAAGTGATATTTGTTTGTAGCCCAAACAACCCAACGGGTAACTTAGTTGATCGTAAAGACATCATTAAATTGCTTGAAATGACGCAAGACAAAGCGATTGTGGTGATGGATGAAGCGTATATCGACTTCTGCCCTGAAGCGTCAACGGTCGATTTGCTTGCTCAATATCCGAATTTAGCGATTTTGCGTACTCTTTCCAAAGCTTTCGCATTAGCGGGACTACGCTGTGGCTTTACGCTAGCAAACAAAGAGCTTATCGATGTACTGTTGAAAGTGATTGCACCATACCCAGTGCCAATCCCTGTTGCTGACATTGCGGTTCAAGCCCTTTCAGAGCAAGGTTTAGCAAGAGCTAAGTTTCAAGTTCTCGATTTAAGTGCTAATCGCGCTTATTTACAAGCTGGCCTACTTGGTATACCTCAAGTAACGGTATTTGATGGTTGGGGTAACTATTTATTGGTTAAATTCCCTAACGGTGACGAATTGTTCAAAGCGGCATGGGACACTGGCATCATCTTGCGTAATTCGCCAATTGAAGATTGTGTTCGTATTAGTATTGGTAATCGAGAAGAGTGCGAAAAGACACTTGGATTCATTCGTAACTTTTTTCAGTAACGAAGGCTTACCAGTAATCACATTGGACAGTTGTGTTTAATCAACATAGCTGGCCAATGAATCAGACATTTGGGTTAGCGGTTGATTTTAGCTAGGCCACCAGATTTAAAATTAAAAGGAAGTTCAAGTGAGTAAACAACAGAAAATACTTTTTATAGACCGTGATGGCACCTTAATTGTTGAGCCGCCAGTCGATTTTCAAGTAGACCGTTTAGACAAATTAAAATTCGAACCGCTCGTGATTCCTAGCTTGTTAACATTGCAAGATGCGGGCTACCGTTTAGTGATGGTGACTAACCAAGATGGTTTAGGTACCGATAGCTACCCACAAGAAGATTTCGATGCACCACACAATATGATGATGGAGTTTTTCGAGTCTCAAGGCGTTAAGTTTGACGACGTGCTTATTTGTCCTCACTTTGACGAAGACAACTGCTCTTGCCGCAAGCCTAAGTTGGGTATGGTTAAAGAGTATCTACAGGGCGGTAAAGTCGACTTTCAACATTCTGTTGTGATTGGCGATCGAATGACTGATCTTCAACTTGCTGAGAACATGGCAATTCGCGGGATTCAATATGGCCCAGATGCGGAAACGGAAGGTACGCTTAACTGGCCACAGATTGTTAAAGATCTGACGGTTAATGCACGTGTTGCTGAAGTGGTTCGTACGACTAAAGAAACTGATATCAAGGTTGCAGTAAACCTTGATGAAACCGGTGGCAACAAGATCGATACGGGCATGGGTTTCTTCGATCACATGCTTGATCAAATCGCGACACACGGTGGTTTCCAGATGAATCTAACTGTGAAAGGCGATCTACACATTGATGATCACCACACAGTAGAAGATACGGCTTTAGCTCTAGGCCAAGCACTTAAAGATGCGCTAGGTGATAAACGTGGGATTGGCCGCTTTGGTTTCAGTCTACCAATGGATGAATGTTTGGCGCAGTGTGCACTAGACCTTTCTGGCCGCCCATACCTGAAATTTGATGCTAAGTTCAGCCGCGAACAAGTGGGTGATCTTTCGACTGAGATGGTGGTTCACTTCTTCCGTTCTCTAACCGATACGCTAGCTTGTACGCTACACCTTTCTTCTAATGGCAATAATGACCACCACATCATTGAAAGCCTATTTAAAGCGTTTGGTCGTACTCTTCGTCAAGCAATTAAAGTTGAAGGTAACGAGTTACCAAGCAGCAAAGGCGTACTGTAAGGCTAACGTTAGCAAGGAAAAACAATGAAAGATCAAAAAGTCGTTATTATTGATACTGGTTGTGCCAACGTTTCCTCAGTGAAGTTTGCGATTGAACGTCTGGGCTACGCAGTTGAAATTTCGAAAGAACCAAAAGTTGTTCTAGCTGCCGATAAGTTATTCCTACCCGGTGTAGGTACAGCAAGTGAGGCAATGAAGAATTTGCAAGAGCGTGACCTCGTTAGCCTTGTTAAGCAAGTCGAGAAGCCTCTGCTTGGTATCTGTTTAGGTATGCAACTGTTAGGTAAACTGTCTCAAGAGAAAGGCCAAAAAGCCGACGAGATAGTGGAATGCTTAGGTTTGTGTGATGGCGAAGTTCGCTTGCTTGAAACGGGGGATTTGCCACTACCACACATGGGTTGGAACACTGTAACCGCAACACCGAATCACCCGCTATTTAAAGACATTGAAGAAGGCGAGTATTTTTACTTCGTACATAGCTTTGCAATGCCAGTAGGTGACTACACAATCGCACAATGTGATTACGGCAATCCGTTTACCGCTGCCGTTCAAAGTGGCAACTATTATGGTGTTCAGTTCCACCCAGAGCGTTCGTCAAAAGCAGGCTCTAAATTGATTCAAAACTTCTTGGAACTGTAATAAGGATTAGGCATCGGCTAACGCTGCCCTATAAGGAATGTAAATGATTATTCCCGCATTAGATTTAATTGAAGGCCAAGTAGTTCGCTTATTCCAAGGCGATTACGGGCAAGTAACAGAATACAAAGTAGACCCAGCAGAGCAGTTTAATCTGTATCACCAAGCAGGCGCAGGTTGGCTTCACCTAGTAGACTTAACCGGCGCAAAAGATACAACAGCTCGCCAGCTAGACTTAATCGCCAAGCTACTTGCAAGCACACCAGCCAATATTCAAATTGGTGGTGGTGTTCGCAATGAACAAGATGTAATTGATTTGCTAGAAGCCGGCGCACAGCGCGTTGTGGTTGGCTCGACTGCTGTTAAACAACCTGAACTTGTGAAAGGTTGGATGGAAAAATACGGCGCTGAAAAAATCGTACTTGCTCTGGACATCAACATTGATGAAAACGGCACACGTAAAGTGGCGATTTCAGGTTGGCAAGAAGATTCAGGTGTGACCATCGAAGCGCTAATTGAAGATTACCTAACGGTTGGCCTCAAACACGTTCTCTGTACAGATATTTCACGTGATGGCACGCTAGAAGGATCAAACGTAGAGTTATACATTGACCTTTGTAAGCAGTACCCACAAGTACAATTTCAATCATCGGGTGGCATTGGCAGCCTAGCTGATATCGAAGCTCTGAAAGGCAGCGGCGTTGCGGGTGTGATTGTTGGTCGCGCACTGCTTGATGGCAAATTCACCGCAGAGGAGGCATTTGCATGCTGGCAAAGCGAATAATCCCTTGTTTGGATGTCCGTGATGGGCAAGTGGTTAAGGGCGTTCAATTCCGCAACCACGAAATTATTGGTGACATCGTTCCGCTAGCACAACGCTATGCAGAAGAGGGCGCTGATGAATTAGTGTTTTACGATATCACTGCATCAAGTGATGGACGTGTGGTCGATAAAAGCTGGGTGAAACGCGTAGCAGAAGTGATTGATATTCCTTTCTGTGTGGCTGGTGGTATCAAGTCAGCGGAAGATGCAGCACGCATTCTTGAGTTTGGTGCAGATAAAGTCTCAATTAACTCGCCTGCATTGGCTAACCCACAACTGATTACTGACCTTGCTGATAAGTTTGGCGTGCAGTGTATTGTTGTTGGTATCGATTCATACTTCGATAAAGATACCGGTAAATATCAGGTTTACCAGTTCACTGGCGATGAAGCGCGTACTAAAGCAACCAAGTGGGAAACCAAAGATTGGGTGAAGGAAGTACAAAAGCGTGGCGCAGGTGAGATTGTGTTAAACATGATGAACCAAGATGGTGTTCGTAATGGCTACGATATTGATCAGTTAAACATGGTACGCGAAGTGTGTAATGTACCTTTGATTGCGTCTGGTGGTGCAGGTGCGATGGAACACTTTGCTGAAGCCTACAAGAAGACAAACGTGGACGGGGCACTAGCGGCTTCGGTATTCCACAAACAAGTCATCAATATTGGTGAACTTAAACAGTATTTAAAACAACAAGATGTAGAGGTGCGACTATGAGTTTTGAAACCGCAAGCTTATCAAAAACAACAGTAGGCGCATTATCAGAGCGTATTAACTGGGAAAAAGTAGATGGTTTAGTTCCTGCCATTGTTCAAGATTACCAATCTAGCCAAGTGTTAATGATGGGATACATGAACCCTGCAGCACTTGAGAAAACCGGTGAAACTGGCAATGTTACGTTTTTCTCTCGTACTAAAGAGCGTCTTTGGACGAAAGGTGAAACGTCGGGCAACGTATTGCAACTGAAAAACATCGCTTTGGACTGCGATAACGATACTTTACTTGTTAAGGTAAATCCCATTGGCCCAACGTGCCACACAGGTACAACAACGTGTTGGGATGGAGACAAACAAGAAGAAACACAGATGGTGTGGCTTCATCAGCTTGAGCAGCTACTGGCTGCCCGCAAGGACGCAGACCCTGAGTCTTCTTATACTGCAAGTTTATATGCCCGTGGCACCAAGCGTATTTCGCAAAAAGTGGGCGAAGAAGGCGTTGAAGTCGCGCTTGCGGCGACGTCGGGCGATAAGGCGGAATTAGTGTGTGAATCAGCAGATTTGATTTACCACTTGATGGTTCTTTTACAAGACCAAGGCTTATCGATGAACGATGTGGTGAACAAATTAAAAGAGCGCCATAAGTAAGCTCTCTTTAGATTAATCGACTACGTAACAGATAAATAAAAGCCCCTTAAACAATTATGTTTACGGGGCTTTTTTAGCATTCAATTCTTGAGCATATCTCTTCGACTTTAGGCCTCGTCATTCCGAGGAGTCTAAGCGACATCAGGAAACTCTCCTCTTAATCTAACTTCCTAGACACATGAGCTAGCCGCAGCACTTTTTATACTTCTTACTGCTACCACAAATACACGGGTCATTGCGGCCGATCTTGAAGCTCTCTACAGTTTGGTTTAGGCGAGGATCTATCTCTGGTTGTGTTGCGTCTTCTTGTTCATTTTCTTGATTGGGGAAAGCGCCATCAATGTAGAACCAAATACCGTCTTCACGAACAAAGCGAGAACGTTCTTGCATACAGAACTGCTCAACCCCGTCGTTGAAGTAAGCTTTAAACTCAACAAAGCCTTCGTTCTCATGTGAACCTGCGGCAGTATCGATGACTTCTAAACCCGCCCAATCACTATCAATGGATTCAGCAATACCTTCTCTCTGCGCTTCTGCATTACAAGTCGGGTGGTAAGTAGCAACCACATAATCAACCAAACCAAGTACATGTGCAGAATAGCGTGAGCGCATCAATTGTTCAGGTGTTTCGACTGAATTGTGGTCAAGATGTGCGGGTTCACAGCACTGTTGGTAAGTATTTTTGCTACCACAAGGGCATAAAGACATAGTCAGTTCCTGTAAAAATGGCCTCGATTAAGAGGCCATAAATGAATGCATTGGAGTTTAGCAAGAAACGATCGCTCACCAAAGCTTAGTTTCTATTGCTGTTTTTGTAGGGAGTGTATTATTTCAATGAAGGTGATAACAGATCTTGAGCCCAAGTAGTGGCCTCATCATACGCTTGTCCGAGGTCTGCTTCGCTCAGTTTGAGCAGCTTACGAATGCGTGTCGCTTCATCCCAGCGAGCTTGCTCGTACGCAATGACCATCGCCATGATCGCACCAAGTACACCTTTACGCTGAATAAGAGCTTGTTTGATCTCTTCATCGATGGGTACTGAGTCCAATACTTGCTTTAAAGGCTGATCAAAGAGTGAATCGAGTAGCGAGAACATGCCGGTTAAAAAGGCTTGTCCAGGTTCAACTTTCACATTCATCTTTTCTACTAACAGTTCACATTGACGAGCGCGCAGTACCGCTAAACCATAAAGTGAATCCGGTTTATCTTCTTTCGCAGATGCGATTGCCACTAGTGAAACGAACTTACGCAGTTTCTGTTCCCCAAGGTAAATGAGTGCTTGGCGAAATGAACGGATAGTCGTCGCTGAACCGCCCGCAGAGTTTACGTAGGTGAGTAGCTTATAAGAGAGTGTTACATCCAATGTGATCAAACGTTCGACTTCACTGAAATCGATAGGATCGTGGGCTATTTCTTTTAGTAACTGAACGATAGTCAGAAAAGCAGGACTAAGTGCGCGAGTTTGGATCATTTCCGGTTTACTGAAGAAGTAACCCTGAAAATAAGAAAATCCGGCTTGTTTCGCTTCTTGATACTCATCGTAAGTTTCAACTTTTTCGGCAAGAAACTTGATATCCAATTCTCTCATAGAGTTCATGAACATTGATGCTTTTGTTATTGAGATCAAACGAATATCAAATTTAATGATAGATACGTAAGGCAAGAAACGTTTCCATGCTTTGCTTGGCACAAAGTCGTCCAACGCGATGGTATAACCCGCGTCGTAAATGGTTTTGATCGCTTCAAGCAATTCGTCCGTTGGTTCACAATCTTCAAGAACCTCAACAACGAGGCTTTCTTTCGGAAAGAGGGTAGGGACTAAGTTAATCAGACTTGCATAAGGAAAATTCACGAACCCCAACTTATCACCAAGCGTATTATAGTGAGTTGATAGGAAGTGATCGGAAAGCAAGCGGCTTGTAGCGAGTTCCGGTTCTACTTCAGGGAAAGTGTTCTTAGGACCGTCCCTGAATAGCAACTCGTAACCTATGGTTTTCTTGTCAGCATCGAGTATTGGCTGACGCGCTACATATGAATATTTCAACTTCGTACTGTGTTCGGTTTAGTTCTGATACAGAGATAATAGCTAATTGGAGAAAAATTACCATCTACAATCTTAGAAAGTCTGACCCATAATAATAATCAATGTGAAAGATGAGGAGTGACGTTAAAAGCGGTTGCTAAACTCACGATTCTGTAGTTCAAAACTTTGCGGAGTGAATACCAGAACTGAGCCCTGCGTGTACCAATCACCAAGTACGATACGAGTTTTAGTGCAACTATTGGTATTGAACCTATGAATGTCTGGGCGGTGCGTGTGACCGTGGATCATGAGATCTACATTATTTTGCGCCATCACATTTTCAACTTCTTGTTGTGTTACGTCCATGATGTCTAAAGACTTAGTCTGCTTGTCGTCCTTGATATCGGATTGAACCTTAGAAACAATTTTCTTTTTGATAAAGAATGGAATTCTATTGAATACCCATTGTAGCCAGGGCTGATGTACTTTTTCACGGAAGGCGAGATACTTTACATCTTCAGTGCACAAGGTATCACCGTGTAATACCACGGCTTTTTGTCCATAGATATCGATCGTTGAAACTTCATCTAGTAGTTGGACGCCCGTTTGTTTGGCAAACTTTTTACCAACTAAAAAGTCCCGGTTGCCCTGAGTGAAATAACAAGGCACGCCAGTGTTAACTAGATCAATAAATGCTTGGCGAATGGAAGTAGCGAAATCGCTCGTATCGTCGTCACCAATCCAGAACTCGAAAAGGTCACCAAGTACATACAGTGCATCCGCTTCTACGGCTTCGTTTTTCATGAAGGTTAAGAAACAATCTGTGATGTCTGGTCGCGACGGGGCTAAGTGCAGATCTGATATAAAATATGTTTTCATAGGTCTAAAAAAGGGAGCGATTCGCTCCCTGTATCCTGATTTATCGGTTCACCAATGGTAATGATTAATACTAATCGAAAGCGAGTAATTAAGCTTCGATTGTAGTACCAGTGATGATCACTTCTTCTAGAGGTACATCTTGGTGCATACCCATAGAACCAGTGCTAACACCTTTAATCTTGTTTACGATGTCCATACCTTCAACAACTTCTGCGAATACACAGTAACCCCAACCGTCTAGGCTTTCGCTACGGAAGTTTAGGAAAGAATTGTCGTTCACGTTGATGAAGAACTGAGAGCTCGCTGAATGTGGTTCCATAGTACGAGCCATTGCAAGTGTACCTACTTTGTTAGCTAGGCCGTTGTTTGCTTCGTTCTTGATTGTAGCGCGAGTCGTTTTTTCTTTAAGGCCAGAAGTCATGCCACCGCCTTGAATCATGAAACCATCGATAACACGGTGGAATAGTGTGTTGTCGTAGAAACCGTCACGGCAATACTGTAGAAAGTTTGCGCTTGTTTCTGGTGCTTTTTCTTCGTTAAGTTGAACTTTGATGTCACCAAAATTTGTGTGAAGGATGATCATGATTGTTACCTTACTGTCTTTTTAATATGAAGTTCGAATTCTAGCGCATGTTGGCGGACTTTCAAATCACCAAATCATTCACTTAACTCAGATGTTTGAGGTAATTCCTGCTTTGGGGGATTACCTATTAAGGTATGACTTGTTATACTGCGAGCTTATTTTTGATTAATCCATAAAATAGATAGAGATCATGCTGAAGATATATAACACGCTCACAAGACAGAAAGAGGAATTCAAACCAATTACAGCTGGCAAAGTCGGTATGTATGTCTGTGGGGTAACCATATACGATCTCTGTCATATTGGTCATGGCCGTACGTTCGTTTCTTTCGACGTAGTAACTCGTTACCTTCGTTACCTTGGTTACGATTTGAACTTCGTTCGTAACATTACTGATATCGATGACAAGATCATCAAACGCGCTAACGAAAACGGCGAGTCTTGTGATTCTTTAACTGAGCGCTTGATTGGTGAAATGCATGCAGATTTCGATGCATTGAATATGAAACGCCCAGATGTAGAGCCTCGTGCAACAGAATTCATCACTGAGATCATTGAGTTAGTAGAAAAGCTAATTCAACGCGGCTTTGCTTACGTAGCAAGCAATGGCGATGTGATGTTCGAAGTTAAGAAGTTCGATGAATACGGTAAGCTTTCAAAGCAAGACTTAGATCAGCTTCAAGCTGGTGCTCGTGTCGATGTTGACTCTGCAAAACGCAGCCCATTAGATTTTGTTCTTTGGAAAATGTCTAAGCCAGGTGAACCTACGTGGGAATCGCCATGGGGTCCAGGTCGTCCAGGTTGGCACATTGAATGTTCAGCAATGAACTCTTCTATTCTTGGTAATCACTTCGATATCCACGGCGGCGGTTCAGATCTACAATTCCCTCACCACGAAAACGAGATTGCACAATCTTGCTGCGCACATGGTACTCAGTATGTAAATACTTGGATGCACAGTGGTATGGTAATGGTAGACAAAGAAAAAATGTCTAAATCATTAGGCAACTTCTTCACGATTCGTGATGTGCTAGCTCATTACGATGCCGAAACGGTACGTTACTTTCTAATGTCTGGCCACTACCGTAGCCAACTAAACTACAGTGAAGATAACCTAAATCAAGCACGTGCTTCATTAGAACGCCTCTACACGTCACTTCGTGGCTTGGATCTAACAGCAGCTCCGGCTGGTGGTGAAGAATATGTAACTCGTTTCTCTACTGCGATGAACGATGATTTCAACACACCTGAAGCTTATTCAGTGCTGTTTGAAATGGCTCGTGATATTAACCGTATCAAGACAGAAAGTATTGAAAAAGCAAGCGCTCTCGGTGCATTGATGCGTGAACTTGCCGACATCATCGGTATTCTTCATCAAGACCCAGAAGCTTTCCTTAAAGGTGATGCTGCTGGTAATGACGACGAAGTAGCAGAAATTGAAGCATTGATTAAGCTACGTAATGATTCTCGTGCTTCAAAGGATTGGGCTAACGCTGACCTTGCACGTGACAAGTTGAACGAGTTGGGTATTGTTCTGGAAGATGGTCCAGAAGGCACGACTTGGCGTCGTAAGTAAACTTTATAAAAAAGGGCTGATTTTCAGCCCTTTTTTATAGCAAAAATTCTTTAATTTCACCTTTGCTTTTATCTTCAACTTTTAATTAACAGGAATATTTCTGTGGCTCAGATGTATTTTTATTACTCGGCAATGAATGCGGGTAAATCAACAACGCTTCTTCAATCTTCTTTTAACTATCAAGAGCGTGGTATGACGCCAGTGATCTTTACCGCAGCGTTAGACGACCGCTATGGTATTGGTAAAGTGAGCTCACGAATTGGTCTGCAATCTGAAGCTCAACTGTTTAAAAACGACACTAATATGTTTGACGCTATCCAAAAACTTAATGAAGAAGAAAAGCGTCATTGTGTTTTGATCGATGAGTGTCAGTTTTTATCGAAAGAGCAGGTTTACCAACTAACAGAAGTCGTAGATAAGCTGCACATTCCTGTACTTTGCTACGGTTTGCGCACTGACTTCTTGGGTGAGCTGTTTGAAGGTAGCCGTTACTTATTGTCTTGGGCCGATAAGTTAGTTGAGCTGAAAACGATTTGCCACTGTGGTCGTAAAGCGAATATGGTGATTCGTACTGATGAGCACGGTGTTGCGATTGCTGAAGGTGACCAAGTGGCCATCGGTGGTAATGACCAATATGTTTCTGCTTGCCGTCTGCACTACAAAGAAGCGTTAGGTAAATAAACGGCTCTTTGGTTGATTTTGCTTAGAGAACAAAGCAAAGATTAGCAATCTAAAGTAAAAAGCTAAGAATAATAAACGGTGGCCAAGTGCCACCGTTTTTGTTTCCTGAAACGTACTATTACGTTACCTAAAGCTTTATTCTAAACCCAGTTTCTTCAATACTTTGTAAGCATGGTCAACGTCATCAGGGATTGGCATTTCAATCTGAAACCCTTGAGCAGGGTACGTTTTGATTCTTTCAAAGTCGGCAACTAAAGCCCCTAGTACCATGTCCAGTGGCAACTCTTCGTTAAAGTAATCGACCCAACTTTGCCATTGCGAAGTCACTCTAATTTCCGCCGCCTGTTCTGGCCATTGTTTGCTGAATGTTGCGTAGGTACGTTTTTCCATAAAGGGCTTTTGTACCAAGGTCAGTCGCTTCGGTGATAGCCCACGTTTTGTAAGCAAGTCATAGGTAAAACGAACATTTTCGCCAGTATTAGTCGCGTGTTTTTCAATCAAAATGTCTGAATCAGGTACTCCACAATCTCTGGCAATAGCGGCAAATGTTTCAGCTTCTGAGCATTCAAAATTTCCCTCAGTAAAACGTCCCACTCCGCCTGAGAAAACGATGTAAGGCGCTACTTTTTGGTGATAGAGATCTGCCGCGTATTCAGCAACCCGAGTATCGTTGCTACATAACACAAAAATGCAGTCTGAAGTTTCTACGTTATGGTTCATCGACATAAAATTCCAAAGGATGTCTATGGAACGATGCAATTTAACCTTAGGGTTTATAATCGATAGTTCAGTCATGAAGTGCGTCCAGTGTGGAATTGAACTTAAACGAGTAGCCTAAGTCGAGAATCTTTTTCGAAGAGATCAGCTTGTCTGGTGTATCAACAATGGGCGGTAAAGGTTCACTACTGTTGGCGCTTTTCAATGCCGCGGCATAAAATTCCGCCTTACTGACCGTATTTGGCGTCGTCACGTTGACCACTTCGTTGTGCAGCTGACTAATAGCGAAGTCGACCGCGTTAATTGCGTCATCAAGGTGAAGCATGTTGGCGGGAGCCTGAGAGCTGACTTGTCTAAGTCTACTGGCAAATCTTGACGGATGACGATTCGGACCAATTAATCCACTAAAGCGAAGAATGGTATAATCGATACCTGAATCAATCACTGACTGCTCAGCTCGCAACATGACTCGTGCGTTATCAGAAAATGAAGGTGCATGGCCGTTATCTGAGTTTGATAGATTCAGTGACGCATCCGGTTCGTGCAGAACGCCGGGCTTAGTAGGGTAGACCGTTGTTGAACTGACCATGAGCAGTTTCTTTATGTTAGCTTTTTTGCAAGCCGTCGTTAACTGTTTCCAGTAAGTGGCATACTCTTGTCCTGCGCCTTTTCTAAAGCCTGGAGGGAAGCTGCCAATGACGATTTCAGTGTTGTTTTCCAGTAGGAGTGAGTAGAGTCGGCCAATAGAGCGTTCAGGTTGCGCGGCATCAAAACTGAACACTTCACAAGGAATGCATTCGTTGCCAATAGCATCAGCGCCTGACTGAGTGGTCTTCGTAACGACGACTCGGTGACCATGTTTGACGAGATGTTCAGATAAGGGGACACCAACCCAGCCTGCACCAACAATAAATATAGAAGCCATGTGTTCCTCACAACTGCAAATGACGAATTTACATTAAGCCTAACAAACCTTTGGCTAAAAATGAAAAAACTCCACGGCCGAAGCAAGTGGAGTTTTTTCTAGAACAATCGAGCTTTAGTTTAGTACGCGAATGAGCTTATCTGCGCGTTCTGCCATCTCGATACCTTCATCTGTTAGGTAACCGCCGTCTGGCTGAGTGCAAAGGTTTTTTTCGAATAGGCGCTTAACGGCGTCTTGAGTTTCTTGAGCAGCCTCTTGATGAACTTTAATTCCGGTAGCAGCGCTACTTACATCAAATTGAAGAAGGAGGTTTAAATCAGCAATATGTTCAGCGTTGTACTTCATAATTAACCTATATATTCATAACGTTCTCTACCTTCACCTTAGTGCGCATTGACAGCTCAGGCAATAGCAAATAAATAGAATTGATAAGTGATACCAAATTGAATGATTAATCATCGCATGAAGGACTTATTTTGGTTAAATTGGGTAATTTACACACGTTTACATCATGAGTGATGTCTATTGCTAAGTGGTTGTAATATATTGTGTGACTAGAAAGATATTGCATGCAGCTAATATTGTACAAAAAGGAAATGCATCAGTGAGAGTTAACAAAGTAGCATTGGTAATTAGTATGCTATTTGCTATCTCAGGTTGTCAAAGCACACCCTCAGAGCAGACAGACGCGAACCAAATCACAAATAATAATGAATCTACAACAGAGGTCCGTTCTTTTCAGTCTCTCCAAAGTGTTTACTCCCAATGGGAAATTAAACTTGAAGATCATGCTCAATTGTCTCTTTATGCTCCGGAGAATTACCATGAACTTCTAGATGCATGGGATGATGCTGAAAATATTTATGCAGATTTACTGAAAGATGAGAGTCGATTATCTAAAAGTTATTCGATTTTCTCGAGCCTAACTTATGCCGAAGCTTTTGATGAAAAAATTGCTCTGATCAAATCTAACTATGATTCGATTTTAGTTTTGAAGAAAAAAGCCGATCGAGTGCTAGCCGATTCGATAGTACAAATGGAATACCTTCAGTTTCTTGGTGCGGACACCATGTTTACATCGAGCTATAAGAAGTTGTATTCAGAGTACAGCGAGCTATTCGAATATGTATTGGTTGATGAGTTAGAAGATGCTCAGGAAGCACAGATCGAATTCCTCAATAGTGCTCGTCTGTTAGAAGTCAAAGTTGCTCATAAAAAATATATTGAGCCTTTGAAGAACGAATTAGAATTTTTGGAAGACGAAGATTTTGATGATGTGGTTCCCTTAACGTTTACAAAGGCCGCTTCTCAAATAGCATTAGCTGAAAGCCAAGTGAAAGCGAGCCCACGCGAAAAATCGATTATTGAAGATGCCGTTCAAGCTGCAGAGTTTGAATTGAACCATGTACGTAGTGTAGCGCACGAAGTAAAGCTACTTGCGAGCGTGAAAGGTGATCGATTTGAGCAAACGGTATTGAATGCAGAGAACCAATTGTTAAGTATTTCTCAGGTAATTAATGACAAGGACTATCGTGATGTTGTGTTGCGCCTCCAATCTCAAAAGATTGTTGCTAGCGTTAAGGCATTAAAAAGTTCGGATATGACATCTTTATTAAAGTCAGAGATTGAAGCTTTGACTGAACAATTAGTTAAGTTAGAAAGCGATAATCAAAAGCAAGCTCAGCAATTGTTTGAAGCGACTAAGCACAATGAGTTATTAGGTGAGCAGGTCACCAAGAGCGATGCACACATAAAGAGCTTAGAAGAGCTGGTGGATAGTTTGAAAGGATTAGATGGTAAAGTTGCTAACGGAAGCGATTCTGATCTTGTTCCTTCTAACGTTGAATCTAACCTTGAAGATGAGACTTTAACACAACCATCAGAAGAAGTGATTGAGCCAGCAGTTTAGCATAACTAATGTCTTTATTTGTGACTGACTTAAAAGCGCCTAAGGGCGCTTTTTTACGTTCTGTTGATCTATATCAAAATCTCTAAATAAAAGCCCGTTAAATACGGTTAGAGTGTACGTTATTCTTTTGGTTTTTTCGTAACCTGTTGATATTTATGGATGTGTTATTTTTATTGTTGATAACGATTCATTCATAATAGTTTTGATTTTACTACTAAAGTCGTATGAAATTTTAATATCATTCAGAATTTAGTGCTTTATGCATAGTTAAAGTGAATTTGTGAGAAAAATAGCTCTTGAATTAAGAAATGAAAGAGAGGATTATCGCGCTCCCCGACAACATGTTTCAAAATGTAAATCACATGAATCTAAACCAATTTGACTCATTATTACCGCCACAAATGGCTGAGCGCGCTGCAGATATTGGCGTAGGTAAAGCAACCAAAGATCCCATTAAATCTTTTCTTCTCGCTATTTCTGCGGGTATTCATATCGGTATTGCCTTTGTATTCTATACCATCGTAACGACGGGTGCGGGTGATTTACCATGGGGTATTACTCGCTTATTGGGTGGCCTTGCATTTAGCTTGGGCTTGATTCTAGTCGTCGTGACTGGTGGTGAGCTATTTACTAGCTCTGTTTTAACGTTAGTGGCAAGAGCGAGCGGAAAAATTAGCTGGCGTACCCTGATGAAGAACTGGGCTACGGTTTATATCGGTAACTTGATTGGCGCGTTGCTACTAGTAGCTTGTATGCTTCTGACCAAACAATACATGTTCGACAACGGACAAGTGGGCTTGAATGCCATGGCTATTTCACAACACAAGATGCACCATGATTTTATCCAAGCTATCGCGTTAGGCATCATGTGTAATGTTTTGGTTTGTATTGCGGTGTGGATGACATTCAGTGGCCGTACATTAACGGACAAAATCGCAGTAATGATTTTACCTGTCGCGATGTTCGTGTCGGCAGGCTTTGAGCACTGTATTGCGAACATGTTCCAAGTACCACTCGCTATCGGAATTAAAACCTTTGCTCCCGCTGAATTCTGGACAATGACGGGTGCTAACCCTGCCGACTATGTTGACCTAAACATGATGGATTTCTTAATGAACAACCTGTTACCTGTGACTTTAGGCAACATCATTGGCGGCGGTATCTTTGTGGGTATGTGGTATTGGCTAATTTACTTACGCGATTAATCCAGTTTACAAAATTAACTCGGGTTCAGTAAAAACGCTGAACTGACTTATGACATTTACAAGACGGTCTGCATTGCAGGCCGTTTTTTATTTGTGGAAAACTTACTTATTCATTTCTCTAATTATTGAAACGAACGCCCAACAACGCTGATTTTCATGTGTGTATATGTCTTTGAAAACCCCCAAGGATCAATGGCAATGATCTTTTGTTGAGTCAAAGTGACCAAAAAAGGATCGATGTTGATTTGGTTATCCACAATTTCTGTGGATAACCTGTCTCAAATTCGGTGAGTAACCAGAACTGAGGGGAGGAGGTAGCTAGTTTGTTGGTTGTATACGGGCGAGAACTCGACCTTCTTTTGTTAGAGAGGTCTTCAAAGCTAGGTGAAGTGAGAGTGCCAAAGAACAGCTCATCATCACGAAAATCGCCAACATGATCATAAGCTGATATTTGATAGCAATCATTGGTGAAGCACCACCTAGGATTTGTCCTGTCATCATTCCTGGAAGTGTCACTAAGCCTGTGGTTGCCATGGAAGCCATAATAGGAGACATCGCCTTCTGTATAGCATTACGTATAAAAGGCGCTGCAGCATAGGTTGGAGCAGCGCCTAAAGCGATTGCCGCTTCATATTCTGACTTCTGCGTCTCAAAAGCGCCAAACAAGTTCTGCAGTGCCACAATATTACTGCTCAAGCTATTACCCAATAACATTCCTGCGATAGGGATAAGGTATTGCGCGTTCAAAATCGGTGTCGGTTTAATAATAAAGAAGCAGATAAACATGACTACGGGCACACATGTAACAGAGAGGCTCACGGCAACTGGGGCCAAAAGTAGGTTTTTCGGTAGTTTAGACTTTTCAACAATCGAGCTTGCACCGACGATTATCATGGTGAACAGCCACAATACATTGATCCACAAACTGTTCAGAGTGAACAAATATTCTAGGTAGAGACCGACAAGAAACAGCTGCACAACCATGCGAACAATACCGATAAAAGCTTCTTTGCCAAGGCCCAGTTTTAGCCAGTAATTTATCCCTATGGGGAGTACTAGAAGTGTACTGAATAACAACAATTGCCACCAAGATATATCAATAACGTCTTGCATAGTGCTTCCTTTTAAGTGGATACACATCATATATGAAAGTGTTAAATGATGCATTTTAGCTTCATTCCAGCTTACTCAAAAAACACCCAATGATTTAACAAACAAAACACAAAACATTGGTGATTTTAGGCTTTTTTAGCTACTACTTAGTAGGTAAAAGGTTAAAATTGGTTGCTAAATAGTTGCGCAGATGTTTGTTTTTAACATTTGTGAAATATACTTAATTCTTCACATTTGTTAATAGTTTTTAATAACTTTGTTTAACTGAAAACAAGTTTGGATGAGCTCAAAAAAGTATTGATTAGCAAGAGTTATAACGGGGGATTTGATTGAACCTTACTTTGTGTATGGTCTAAAATTTGTTGTTAGATACTCAAGAACTTTAGCTCCTTAGAATGAGCTACTCAGAATTACTAAATACAAAATAGGCAAAATGTATGAGTGATGTTAAAAAAATTGAAACTGGCGAAAAACGCTCGTTGGAGTGGAAGTCATTCCTCTTCATTGCGGTTGTTCTCTTTCCAATATTAAGTGTGGCTTTTGTAGGCGGTTACGGCTTCATAGTTTGGGCACTGCAAGTATTTGTATTCGGACCTCCTGGTGCTCATGGCGGCATGTAATGCCCTCTAGTAACAACATTTTTTAAAATCAATATTTAAGAGAGCTAAACATGAAATCATTTTTAGTTAAATTATGGCGCACAATGACTCGCCCAGCAGTACACATCAGTCTTGGTGTACTAACTATGGGTGGCTTTATCGCCGGTGTTATTTTCTGGGGCGGTTTCAATACAGCGCTAGAACACACAAATACAGAAGAGTTCTGTGTAAGCTGTCACACTATGCGTGACAACGTGTACGTAGAGCTACAAGAAACGGTTCACTGGAAAAACACTTCAGGTGTACGTGCAACTTGTCCTGACTGTCACGTTCCACATGAATGGACAGCAAAAATTGCTCGTAAGATGCAAGCATCTAAAGAAGTATTCGCTCAAGTATTTGGTGACCTAGACACACCAGAGAAATTCGAAGCGCGTCGTATTGAACTGGCTAAACATGAATGGGATCGTTTCTCTTCGAACAAATCTCTAGAGTGTAAAAATTGTCACAACTACGATTCAATGGATTTCGACAACATGCGCCCAACAGCGCGCATTCAGATGAAAAACGCAGCAGAGCGCGACCAAAGCTGTGTTGACTGTCACAAAGGTATTGCTCACAACCTTCCATTAGATATGGCATCGGCAAGCGGTATTGTTGGTGAGCTAGAAAATGTTGCAAGCAGCACATCTTACGCATCGGGTAGCGACGTTATTTCTATTCGTCATCTTCCAATGTATACAGATGAGACTGCTGAAGTTGAAGCGGGTCTACTAAGCCCTGCAAGTAAAGTTGCTGTGATCGATGAAAAAGGCGACATGATCAAGATTCAAATTGACGGTTGGCGTAAAGCGAAAGGCTTCGGACGTGTAATCCAAGAAGACTTCGGTATGAATATCTCGACTGCAATCTTGACGAAAGAAGTCTCTCAAAGTGACGCAATCACTGTTGGTGAGAAAAAAGAAGATGAGCTTACTGGCCTTCCATGGGAAGAAGTTAACCTAGCACTTTGGATGAAGAAAGAGTCTATGGTTGATAACTTCGATCCAATCTGGAACGCAGCGGGTCAAGCGTACCAATCTAACTGTTCAACGTGTCACTCACAGCCAGATGAAGCTCACTTCAGCGCTAACGGTTGGGTCGGTATGCTAGATGGCATGATTGCATTCGTTAACTTCGATACAGATACAGAAGCACTTGTTCTTAAGTATCTACAGAAGCACTCATCAGATTTTTCTGAAGGCCATCACTAATAAGACGTCAATTGGAGTAACACAATGGCAATTACAAGAAGAAGTTTTCTGAAAGGTGTCGCTACAACAAGTGCGGCATCGGTTATCGGTCCAAGCTTATTGGCGTCGGCATCAGCGTCTGCTGCAGAAACAGACGGCGCGTGGAAAGTCTCTGGTTCTCACTGGGGTGCATTCCGAGCTCGTGTTTACGCGGGTAAAGTACAAGAAATTAAACCTCTAGAAATCGATCAGCACCCAACAGAGATGCTGAAAGGTATTAAAGGTATTATCTACAGCCCATCTCGTGTGCGTTACCCTATGGTTCGCCTAGATTGGTTGAAGAAGCACAAGTACAGCGCTGACACGCGTGGTAACAACCGTTTCATTCGTGTGACTTGGGATGAGGCACTAGATCTTGTTTACCGCGAACTAGAGCGCGTACAGAAAGATTACGGTCCATGGGCACTTCACACCGGTCAAACTGGTTGGAGACAAACAGGTCAGTTCCACAGCTGTACTAACCACATGCAACGTGCAATGGCACTTCACGGTTACTCTGTGAAGAAAATCGGTGACTACTCAACAGGTGCTGGTCAAACGATCATGCCTTATGTGTTAGGTTCGACCGAAGTTTATGCACAAGGCACATCTTGGGAACTTATCTTAGAAAACAGTGACAATATTGTTCTTTGGGGTAACGATCCAGTGAAAAACCTTCAAGTAGGTTGGACATGTGAGACTCACGAGTCGTTTGCATATCTAGAACAGCTGAAAGAGAAAGTTGCTAAGAAAGAGATCAACGTTGTTTCTGTTGACCCTGTTAAAAACAAAACAGGTCGTTACCTAGAAAACGAGCAAATGTACATCAACCCACAAACTGATGTGGCGTTCATGCTAGGTGTTGCTCACGTTCTTTATAACGAAGACTTGTACGACAAAGAGTTCATCGAGACTTATTGTTTAGGTTTTGAAGACTTCATCAAGTACGTTCAAGGTGAAACGAAAGATAAAGTTGAGAAGACTCCTGAATGGGCTTCAGCTATCTGTGGCGCAAGCGCGGATTCAATTCGTGACTTCGCTAAGATGCTGGTTAACGGTCGTACACAGATCCTTGTGGGTTGGAGTATCCAACGTCAACAACACGGTGAGCAGCCTTACTGGATGTGTGCAGTTATTGCAGCAATGGTTGGCCAAATTGGTCTTCCAGGCGGTGGTATCTCTTACGGTCACCATTACTCTGGTATCGGTGTATCTTCAACTGGTTTCGCTGCTCCGGGTTCTTTCCCGTTGAACATCGACCAAGGTCAATCGCCTAAACACACCAACACAGATTACAACGGTTACAGCCGTGTAATCCCTGTTGCTCGTTGGGTAGATAGCTTGCTAGAGCCTGGTAAGAAGATCAAAGCGAACGGTTCTACAGTAACACTACCTGACATCAAGATGATGGTATTCAGTGGTAACAACCCGTGGCACCACCACCAAGATCGCAACAAGATGCGTAAAGCATTCAAGAGCCTACAAACGGTAGTAGCTGTTGATTTCGCTTGGACTGCAACTTGTCGTCACTCTGATATCGTGCTTCCAGCATGTACTCAGTGGGAACGTAACGATATTGATGGTTACGGTGCGTACTCTGGCCGTGGTTTGATCGCAATGCACAAGCTAGTGGATCCTCTGTTCCAGTCTAAAACTGACTTCGAGATCATGTCTAGCCTTACTAAACGTTGGGGTCGTTACGACGATTACACGCGTGGCATGGACGAAATGCAGTGGGTTAAATCTCTGTACGACGAATGTCGTGCTGCTAACGAAGGTAGCTTTGAAATGCCTGAGTTTGCTGAGTTCTGGGAAAAAGGTTTCCTAGACTTCGGTAAAGGCAAGCCATGGACTCGTCACGCTTCATTCCGTGAAGATCCAGAGATCAATGCACTAGGTACTCCTTCTGGTTTCATCGAAATCACAAGCCGTACTGTTGGTAATATGGGTTACGAGCACTGTCAAGAACACCCAATGTGGTTCGAGAAATCTGAACGTTCACACGGTGGTCCAGGCTCTGACAAACACCCGTATTGGCTACAATCTTGTCACCCAGACAAGCGCCTTCACTCTCAAATGTGTGAATCTGAAGAGTGGCGTGCGACTTACGCGGTGCAAGGCCGTGAGCCAATCTACATCAATCCAGTCGATGCTAAGAAGAAAGGCATCAAAGATGGCGATGTAGTACGTGTATTCAATGACCGTGGTCAACTACTGGCAGGTGCTGTTCTAATGGATAGCTACGCTCCTGGTGTTGTTCGTATCGAAGAAGGTGCTTGGTATGGTCCGATCAACGAGAAAGTGGGCGCGCTAGATACTTACGGCGATCCAAACACACTAACTCAAGACATCGGTACGTCTGAACTTGCTCAAGCGACTTCAGCAAACACATGTTTGGTTAACTTCGAGAAGTTCCAAGGCAAACTGCCTCCAGTAACTTCATTCGGTGGTCCAATCGAAGTTTCTTAAGTTCTTGTTAAGTAGCCTAGCTTCTTAGTAGGGTAACTTAAGTACGAAAGCTTGAATTAAAGCCCCTGTAAGCATTCTTACAGGGGCTTTTTGTTTTTCTAGTGTACGTGTTGGGATTTCTAACTAAGCATTGTCACAGCGCCAATTTAGGGTGTTTTTGATACAGGCTTTAATGTGTGTTTGAGGTAGTTTGTAGAAGCAATGAAGCAGTAAGGGAATGTAAAAATAACCTGTTGTAAGAACTTAGACCGATGGAAAAAAGGTCAATACAAAGTACCGACCTAATAAAAACCTATTGGAGAAGCTTGAACCTGGGATATAAAGCGGAGCCCTAAATAGAAACTTAAGCTTCGAACATAAACCAATAACCGTATGCGCAAATCAAAGCAGGAACACTCGAATAGAAGGTCGCGACAAGCGCTGCTTTCGGTGCCATTGCAATCGCTGGGAATAGCGCATCACCATCATTCGAAATAGCGTTACCGACCTGAGCCGAGAGTGGCAGTGCGCCTGAGAGATAAAGGCTAGTCACCAATAGCTGAGGACCACAGCCAGGTAATAACCCCATCAACACACCCGCCAGGGGGATCATCATGCCCCAGCTTGAGAATAGCGTCGCAAAATCCACATTTGCTATCACAGAGCCAAATTCAAAGAAAAGAAAGGCCACCACAACCCACGCTGTTACGAAATTAGTATCTTGAGCCGTTTTTTGTAGTGGATGAGAGCCCACACACTTTTCGTCTTCACTCACGGCAGATTTGTAATCCTCAATTTCACGGGTCAGCCCCCACAGAAACATGGAGCTGATCAGCAAAATTGTTCCTGCCCACTCCATCGACATTTCAGGCAAAGCGAGTAACTCGTTAACATCGACTTGAAAAGAGCCGAGTAGGGCAACGGCAGCACCAGGAACAATCAGTACAGACCAAAGGTAACCTTGTAGGTTTATCGCTTTTTTAGAGACCGCTTTTTTGTCTTGAGATTGAGAAGCGCAGCTGTTAGTGACTTCACTTTTTTCTGCCGGTTTCGGGCGTAAGAAGTCGTCGGCGTGAAATAAGTTAATGATTCGGCCTGACGCAGTGCCCACAATCACGCCCATCGCCATCATGGCTAAACCTGTCTTAGGCTCGCTCGCTATGAGTAGGAACGCCGCGTCACCCATGGTCGAGACGAGCACCGCAACTACGGCACCAAATCCGAGTTTTCCTGAGATAAATTGTGTGGTCACCACTATCGCACCGCCACAGCCGGGTAGCGCCCCCATGAGAGCCGCGAATACCACTTGATTTGAGCGAGATTGATGAACGAGCTTGTTGAAGACGTTATCTTTGTTGATGTAGAGGCTTAACCAGTGGTAAATAGCCAAGGTTAACGCGACGTAACAAGACACGGCCCAGAAGGCATCTGACAAAGTGGTCACCGTCAATTCACGTGTGGCAGGGGCTGCCACTAAGGCTATAAGTGAGATAGGCAATAGCAGTCGCTTAAATGAGAGTGAAAACTGAGTTGTTTTCGAAGCACGATTGCTTGGCAAAAAAGAGATTAGTCGATCCATAGGTGTTACTCAAAATTGGTGGCTTAAGATAAATATATACGAATGATAATAATTATCAATTGCATTTGTTGTTTTTTTATCTATTGTTACTATTGGTTAAACCTACGAAACATGACCAATCTAAAAAAATGAGGTAAAGTATGGCAAATAAAGAGAGGCTCTAAAGGTAGAGTCATAATTGTTAGTGTAATAGGAAGAAACATGATTTTAGTTGTTGGTCACAAAAACCCTGATAGTGACAGTATTTGTAGTGCGTTAGTTGCAACTGAGCTTCTTAAAGCTCGTGGCGAGGAAGCGACACCAATTCGCCAAGGCGAGATCAACCGCGAAACTCAACACATTCTAGAAGTCGCTGGTGCTGAAAAGCCAGAGCTTCGTACTTCTGTTGCTGGTGAGAAAATCTGGCTAGTTGACTACTCAGATCTAGCACAAGCACCAGATGATGTTGCTGATGCAGAGATCGTAGGTATTGTCGATCACCACCGTCTAGGCGATGTGATGACAGTTAACCCAATGGAAGCTTGGATCTGGCCCGTTGGTTGTACAAACACTGTACTATTCAACATGTTCAAGATTGAAGGTCACGCTATCTCTCAACAAATCGCTAAACTAATGATGTCTGCAATTCTTTCAGACACTGTCGGTTTTGCTTCTCCAACATGTACTCAAAAAGACAAAGACGCCGTTGCTGAGCTTGCTGAAATCGCTGGC
Organism: Vibrio sp. R78045; assembly: GCF_042466085.1. Taxonomy (NCBI): domain Bacteria; kingdom Pseudomonadati; phylum Pseudomonadota; class Gammaproteobacteria; order Vibrionales; family Vibrionaceae; genus Vibrio; species Vibrio sp. R78045. Next base: position 592,279 of record NZ_JAXHBS010000018.1, on the reverse strand, counting down.
GTGACTGACGTTGATGCATTCATCAAAGCGCTTCTAATCGCTAAGACAAACATCGAAGGCCTATCTGCTGCACAGCTAGTAGAAAAAGACCTTAAAGGCTACCCATTCAACGGTCGTGATGTTGTTGTTGGTCAAGTTGAACTTGCGACTCTTGAGCAAGTAGACGGCATGATCGAAGCATTAGAAGCGGATCTTGAAGAGCGTTGTGAGAAAGACGGTCTAGCATTCGCTGCGGTAATGCTAACAGATATTACTACTGCACAAACTCGTCTACTTTACAAAGGTGAGTGGGCTGAGAAATTGGTTAAGCATGAGCAAAATGGTGTATTGATGATGGAAAATACATTAAGCCGTAAGAAGCAAGGTTGGCCTTGGCTTCAAGGCGAGCTAGCTTAATCAAGTCGCTTTAATAGTAAACGCCTGCTTATCTAGCAGGCGTTTTTCTTTGAAGTCGACTTTCTTCTTCAGAGGTATTAGTTGAAGTTAAGAACACTCGGCATAAAATAACTTTAAGAACAAAGTTACTGACTAAAGTAGGAAATTAAGATGACTACACAGCTAGACGATAAAAAAATCGCTGAAATCAACAAGTATACGGGTGAGCAACGCTTAAAATACTGTGTGAAAGAAATCGTAGCGAACCGTGAAGTATGGATCTTAACCGATGAGCACGGTTGTGTAATGTTGAACACAGAAGATGAAGATTGTGTTCCAGTATGGCCAAACCAAGAGTTCGCAGAATCGTGGGCAACGGGTGATTGGTCTGAGTGTAAAGCTGAGTCTATTTCGTTGAACAAGTGGCACAGCCGCTGGACGAACGGTCTTGAAGACGATGAACTTGCTGTTGTGGTATTCCCGAACGAGCAAGAAGAAGGTGTTATCTTGTTCCCGGATGAGTTCGACTTCGAGCTGAAGAAACAAGCGACTAAGCGATAATCCTCTCGTTAAACGGTAAGTTAGCGTTGCCTTCCTTTAGGCAGCGCTGTTGCTCTCTTTCTGATACTACGCTTCAACACTCAGCCACCAAATGAATACGTGTTAAAGTCGGTGCCTGCTTCTTTGCCCATCACCCATTTCTACGTCCAATGACCACCTTTTTATCCAGTAACTCCCTTTTCGTCTAGTAACGACCGCTTAAATTAGTATCCTATGAGCTGATATAAAGGAGCCTGTTGCGCGTTCTTTGACGCTTGTTGAAGTACGCTTGTTTTGCTGTACCTCTCGAGTATCTTTCGAACGATAGGTTTTACTTCAGATTTTGTCATTCCAGCTTTCAGCTCGGGTTCATACAGTAGTTGCAGTAGCACCACATCTAAAGGTGATAATAAGTCTTCTGGTGTATGGTCATTGAAAATAGAAGGGTATGCCTTATCTGAATCATTAGGCAGGCCGAGAACTTGTGTGATCTCTTCTACGATACATGCGACCAGCTTGCCTCGAGATCTGGCTTGATCCACGGGAATAATAACGCCTGCATAAACAATCTCTCCTTTTGAATTTGTACGATAGCCTGCGGTACAGATAGCGCTGCCCAAATGTTGAGTCGATTTAAGTTTGAGTATCGATTTGGCTTCGGAGACCCACTGGCTTTGTCTTGTGTATATCCACTTAACATTGGCATCGGACTCTTTAGTGACTATTTCAATGGGGTGCCGGGTAACCTGAGATAGGTGTTGAATATGGAGTTCTGCAAGCTCTTGATGCAACTCTTTGTCGCCAACTCGATGGTCGATCCAAATTTTGATCGGTTGGGTCCATTTAGCGAGTGGTTTGTTTCCTTCGGTATATTCGTGTTGAAGTGCAACATTATAAAACGCTGTTTCTACAAAGGTTTTATCTAGCCAGGTGAGCGATGTGCTTGCAACGTTAAAGGAAAACAGCCCGAGCAAGAGGGGAAGCATTGAAGCTATTCGTAACATACCTTTCCCCTTTGTAAAATATATCGCGATATGAATTAATGGCTCGGCGCTTTGGAAAAATGGCTCTCAACTAATCGTTGCGTGATTTGGTGAGTTGGATTGGTCAACACTTGATCCGTTTCTCCACTCTCAACCACATTACCTTCGTGCATGACAATGATCTTGTCGGTAATGTGTTTAACAATACCGAGGTGTTGAGATACATAAACGAACGATACTCCCATCTCTTCTTGTAGTTCTAAGAAAAGGTTGATGATTTGAGAGCGCATCGCCATATCCAAACCATTCAACGCTTCATCGGCAACAATGATTGATGGTTGAAGTATCAGCGCGCGAGCCAAACAAACCCTCTGTTTCTGGCCCGCAGCAAGCATCTGAGGATAGAAGTAGGCATGTTCTGGTAACAGGCCAACACGCAATAGTGTGTCTTTCACACGGCGCATTCGGGCTTCTGGTAGCATGTTGGTGTTTCGCTTCAATGGGCCTTCAAGAATACGACCAATCTGTATGCGAGGGTTAAGTGAAGTATTGGGATCCTGGAAGATCATGCGAATCAGCTTACAGCGAGTCGAATAATCTTTGTGTTCTAGCTTTTCACCATTCACACGAATCTCGCCCGCAGTGGGCTCAACCATACCGGCTAGCATTCTTGCTAATGTCGACTTTCCTGAACCATTCTGACCGATAAAGCCAATTGTTTGTCCGGCTTCAAGGGTAAAACTTACAGGCTTCACTGCTTGATGAATCTTTTTACGGAAAAGACCAGAGCGAGTCGTAAAGTCTTTAGATAGATCACTGACTTCTAATAATGCACTCATGATTTCTTTTTCTTCTCCATATTCAGAGGGAAGTGACAGTTAAACTTATGGTTTTTAATTCGCTTGGTATGCGGGATCTCTACACATTGCCTTTGTGCATATGGGCAACGAGGCCCCAATCGACAACCAATAGGTAGATGTTGTAATGGTGGAATCGATCCTGGCAATGACTGTAATTTTTCTTTGTGAGGGATCCAGTTATTGAAGTCTGGCATCGCTTTCAACAAAGCAACGGTATAAGGGTGTTTTGGTGCAGCCAACAATTTCTGCGTATCCGAAGATTCGACCGATTGACCACAGTACATAACGGTAATGCGAGTTGCCCACTGAGTTATGGTGGTTAAGTCATGGCCGATCAGTACGATAGTTGTGTTGTTAATCTGGTTCATGCGGCTCAATAGGCGCAATATTTGAGACTGAGTTATCGGATCCAAATCGTTAGTAGGCTCGTCAGCTATCAGCACTTTAGGTTTAGCTGCGATGGCCATTGCAATCATGATCTTTTGACACTCGCCATCGGTTAACTCGTAAGAGTAGCTATCCATCAAGCGAGAGTGATTTTTGATACCGACTTTGTGCAGCAGGGCGATTGCTTGTTTCTTACGCCATTTAAATCGTTGCCACCAGCGACCGTCGAATGCATGGGAAGGAATTGATTCAATGAGCTGGTGTCCCACTTTTTCCGATGGGTCAAGACAACTCGATGGTTCTTGGAATATCATCGCAATATCGCGTGCAATTACACGACGCCTTTCTTTAGGCGTTAGTTGAAGTAGGTCGATATTGCCTAAGCGCATTCGATCGGCTGATACTTTCCAGTTTTCCTTACAAACACCTACGATAGCTTTGGCGACCAAACTCTTACCTGAGCCTGATTCACCTACAAGGCCACGAATTTCCCCTTCATTTAGGGTAATACTCATCCGATCTACAGCTTTAACCAACCCTTGAGGAGTCTCAATTTCGATGGTTAGATGTCGAATATCAAGTAACGGCATTATTCGATTCCTGCATTTAGTGCTTGGCGAACACCTTCACCGACGAGGTTAATTACGATCACTGTAAACATAATGGCGAGGCCGGGTAGCGTCACTGTCCATGGTGCAAGATAAATCAGCTCTACAGAGTCACCTAAGATAGAACCCCACTCAGTGCTCGGCGCTTGAGCGCCAAGCCCTAAGAAACCTAAAGCGGTGATATCTAAAATGGCAACTGACAGTGCTAGCGTAATTTCAAGTGCGACGACGGTGAGAATGTTGGGAACAATCGAATTCCATAACAGATAGAAATCGTTTGCACCATCAAGGCGAGAAGCCAGAATATAGTCTTTCTCTACCTCAGCATGCACAGCAATGTAGACCGAGCGGATAAAGCGCGGTATAAGCGCCAAACATATCGCTAGTAAGATATTAAATTCACCGAAGCCTAAAAAAGCCACAAAAATAATCGCTAGCAGCAGAGACGGAATTGACATAACGGTATCGAGCAGGTGATTAAGTGTGCTTGATAGTAGCCCACGAGTCATACCTGCGAGCACGCCAATTAAACAACCAATCACAGCAGCAATGAATGTGATGACAACAGCAGCACCGAAGGTCAACTGAGAACCAATAATGAGGCGAGAAAGGATATCTCGGCCCAAGTCGTCGGTACCTAGGAAATATTCCACCGTGCCTGCTGGATCCCAAGATGGCGGGGTTAAAAGGTGACCTGTTTGTTCGTGGGAATCGTGCGGTGCCAACCAAGGCGAAGTGACCGTGATTAGGATGATAAAGACTAAGCACCACAACCCGAACATCGCGAGGTTATTACCACGAAAGCTGCGCCAGAAACGTTCGAACTGGGTTGGAACTTGCTCTTCTTGGTAGACGTTATTTGTTAGCATACCATTCCTTCCTTACCAGTGGGTTAACCATTGCGCCCAATAGATCGGACAGAATGTTTGCGGTCAAAACCAGTGTCGCTACTACAATTACGCCAGCTTGAATCGAAACGTAATCTTGATTCGAAAGAGCATCTAGCAACCAGCGGCCAATACCAGGCCAGTTAAAGATGGATTCGGTAATAATAGCGAGCGTTAACATACTGGATAGTTGAACGCCGACTTTCGGAATGATCGGTGGGATCGCATTTCTTAATACGTGTTGCATGACGATCTCTCTGGTAGACAGACCTTTAATACGTGCCGCGCGGATGTAGTTTTGCGTCATCACTTCAGCCACCGATGATCTCATCAGTCGGATAACTTGAGTTGTCGGGGCTAACGCTAAAACAAGACAAGGTAACGCCATATGCTCGATAACACTTTGTAGTGCATGTGCTCGGTATCGACCTTCTGCAAAAAAGGCATCGATCATGGCAAACCCAGTTACGTGTTCAATCTCGTAAAGCAGATCATAGCGACCGCCAACAGGGAACATTTCAAAGTGCAGTGAAAACACCATGATCATCAACAACGCGACCCAAAATATAGGAGCAGAGTAACCTGCCATTGAGGTAAACGAGATCGTGGTATCGACCAATTTACCTTGTCTCATACCGGCGATGGTGCCGAAAGGAATGCCAATAAATAGAGCCAGAACGAAAGCAAAGAAACACAGTTCTAACGTTGCTGGGAATACGATGGCAAGTTCATCGATGATAGGTGCACCGTGTTTACTTAGGCCAAAATTAAGGGTCGATAACTCTGTAATATAGCTAATCCAACCGGGCCAGAAATCTTGAATTGCCCAAGGAGAAGTTTGGTCTAGTCGAAGTAGCGAAAAGCCCACTAAAGTCAGGATCGCAAGCGTAATAACAAATAAATTTACACGTCTTAATGTATACCAAAACATCAGTTCACCTCTCTTCTGACTTGATCAAAAGGTTGAGCGTTGAACGGGCTCTGTTTGAAACCGGTCAGTGAACGGTCGTGGACGCGGAATTGCACGCCGTGTGCGAGAGGTATCACAGGAACTTCATCGTTCAATATGTTTTGGGCTTGTCGATACAGGTTCACACGGTGCCTTTGTTGATTTATTTCCAAGGCTAAGTCGAGAAGGAAATCAAAATCCGAATTACACCACATAGAGACGTTTAGCCCGGCACGTTCAGAGCTGCAAGAGAGTAAAGGACGCAAGAAATTATCAGGATCTCCGGTATTGCCTATCCAACCAGTAAGAAGCAGATCTGTTGAGGCAATCGATGATAGCTGTGTACGGTCGAATCGGTCGTCGGTATAGAGTTTCAGTTCAACACCGATATCGGCAAAGTTAGCTTGGATAAGCTCTGCCGTTTTTCTCGGGCTTGGGTTGTATGCTCTTGGTTCTAGCGGTACCCACATTGAAAGCTCTAAACCTGGTTCAACACCGGCTTCTTTAAGAAGCGCTAAGGCGTAGTTTCGGTCATAGCGAACCTGAACGCTGTCTTTCTGATGAGCCCAAGACGTTGGTGGCAATAAGGTGTAGGCCTTGGTACCTGTACCGTAGTACACAGAGTCGAGTATGTTCTGACGATTGATTGCTAAATTGAGTGCTTTACGGACTCGAGAGTCACGCAGTGCTGGGTGTTCAGTGTTAAGCGCAATGAAAGAGACATTGACAGCAGGGGTTGCTGAAATCTTTAATTCTTCACGGGCTTGAATGACTGGGATCTGGCTAGAAATTGGCGAGTTCAAGACATCACACTCATTGCGAAGCAGCTTGGCAAGCGTGCCTGTTCCACGTTGCGATGTGTCGAATACAACTTGGTCCATTTGAACGTCACCTTTCCAGTAACGCTTGTTCTTTTTCAAGCGCACTAGATCGTTGATCTGATATTCATCTAGGTAAAAAGGACCAGTACCAACAGGTTTAGAATCGATCTCATTTTTCTCGTCAGTCGCAATCAACTTGTTGGCGTATTCTTTGGAATGAATCACCGCGTAACTGGTGGCAATATTGTTGAGGAACGAGTTGTCTGGGTGGCTTAATCGGAATTTTACCGTTAGGTTATCAACTGCAGTGATATCGACAATTAAGTTTTGGAAATCGATGCCTGCAAACCATGGGTATAGGCCGCCACCCACATAATGGAATGGGTTCGAACTATCAATGATTCGTTCAAAACTAAAGACTACGTCTTCCGCGTTCATGCTGCGAGTTGGGGCAAACCAGTCTGTGGTTTGAAACGCAACATTGGGGCGAAGAGTGAAAGTGTACTCAGTACCTGACTTGTCGACAGACCAACTTGTTGCCAAGTTCTCTTTTGGTCGGTACGTCATAGGGTCAAGCGTTAGCAGTGTGTCGAAAATTTGAGGGCTCAGTGACTCAGAAGTAATGCCACTATCAACCAGTTGTGGGTTGAAGGTGCTAGGATTACCTTGGCCGCAATAGATGAAGCCTTTTTCACGGATTTGTTCGTGATCGACACTCTCACCACATCCAGCTAAAAAGCTCAGCGTACAGATGCTCAGTGATAGTCTTATTAGTGCTTTCATAAAAAGAAATACTTTTCGAAACGAGGCATTAGAGGAGCCTCAAGATCCGGACAATTTAACATTTTATTTATTCGGCTCCAAATAATAATCAAGTGTGGACAGCTATTTATCGTTAGCTTGTCCAACAATCGCGTACTTCCTCACCATTCCTCGTAATTGGTTGTAGGTTAACCCGAGTAATTCTGCTGCTTGCTTTTGGTTATACTTGCTTTGTTTTAAGGCTTGATTGAGCAGCTGGATGTCTTGTTGTTCTTGCCATGCTTTGTAGTCAAGCGGCAAAGAAAATGTCCCTTCAGATGAAGTATGGTTGGTGGATGGATCATTGCCAATTTCTAGTGTGGAATTTTGCTCAGTTTTCCATGCCGGCTCAAACGGGTTAAACACTAAAGTTTCAATAGGATATGGATTCTTACCGTGTTGATAGATAGCACGTTCAATAACGTTTTTGAGTTCTCTCACATTTCCTGGCCAAGAATAATCCAACAACGCATCAACGGCTGAAGGTGAGAAGCCGACAAACAATTCTAGTTCCAATTCTCGACACATCTTGATGGCGTAATACTCGGCGAGCAGTGTGATGTCTTCTTTGCGCTCACGAAGCGGCGGGATAGTAATCACGTCAAACGCCAGCCTGTCCAATAAGTCGGCTCTGAATTCTCCCTTCAATGCCATAGCGGGTAGGTCGGCATTGGTTGCGCAGACTAGCCTTACATTAGCACTTAGTGCTTTTTGCCCGCCCACACGCTCATACTGACCGTATTCAATTACACGCAATAGCTTCTCTTGAACAGCAAGGGGAGTTGTAGCGAGTTCATCTAGAAAAAGGGTTCCACTTTCAGCTCTTTCAAAACGACCTTGATGGCGTCCTTTTGAACCAGTAAAAGAACCAGATTCATGACCAAACAGTTCTGAATCAATCAATCCTTCACTGAGTGTTGAGCAGTTCAGTGAGATCAAGGGTTGATCCCAGCGTCTTGAAAGGTAATGCAGCCTTTGAGCGATTAGCTCTTTACCCGTACCACGCTCTCCTATGATCAGAATCGGCCTTTCAATGTGGGCTAACTGAGACACTTTATCCAAAACAGAGAGAAAGCTAGGTGATTCACCAATAAGATTCTGCTGCATAGCGGTTCCTTGTGTGGTTTGAGCGCTGGTTGATGCTATTAGAGGGCTCAATTTAAATAGCTTAAGCAAAAGAGTAGTGGCGAAAAATACCATTACTTGGCTAAATTCATCATAGCATGTATAAACTTAATCACCATTTTATCATAAGTTATTGATAATAAATGGCTTAAAAGTTGGCACGCTACTTGGATTACTCATAGTAGGTTTAACAATAAACGTAAATTTGTGAGCAGGTGGATTGAGAAGTCGAACAACGATTTAAAACACATTTGCCATCATTGTAATTAAGGAGTTCCTCATGGGTATTTTTTCTCGCTTTGCAGACATTGTAAATTCAAACATCAGTGCACTATTAGATAAGGCTGAAGATCCAGAAAAGATGATTCGTCTTATTATCCAAGAAATGGAAGACACCTTAGTTGAAGTTCGTACCAACTCAGCAAAAGCAATTGCTGACAAGAAAGAGCTAGCGCGTAAAGTAGAAGCTATCGAAACACAGATTCTAGATTGGCAAAATAAAGCGACACTTGCCCTGACCAAACAACGCGAAGATTTGGCGAGAGCGGCGCTAATCGAAAAGCAAAAACTGGAAGACATCATCAAAAGCCTTCACACCGAACAAACCTTGGTTCATGAAACCATCGAAAAATTGACGAGTGAAATTGGTAAACTTGAAACAAAGATCGCAGAAACTCGTGCAAAGCAGCAAGCACTTATGATTCGTAATAACGCTGCGAGTAATCGTCGTGATGTTCAAAAACACTTGCACTCAAGCAAAACCAACGAAGCAATGGCGAAGTTTGAGCAATTCTCGCGTAAAGTGGATGAATTAGAAGCTGAAGCAGACGTTTACGCTAAGACAGGCAATGCAAAATCTTTAGATCAAGAATTTGCCGAACTACAAGCTCAAGATGAAATTGAAAAAGAGCTGGCGAAACTGAAGCAGCAAGTTGAAAACCGCGATAAATAATTTTAGGAGTTGTCTATGTCAACATTTCTAATTGCAGGTCCACTGATTGTCTTTTTAATCTTCGTGGCACCGCTATGGTTATTTTTACATTACCGAAGCAAGAAGAAATCCAGCAATGGTCTTTCAGAGACGGATCTTCAACGTTTACACAAGCTTTCTGCTCAAGCTGAATCGATGCAAGACCGCGTGAAAACGCTAGAAAAAATACTGGATGCGGAGTCACCTAACTGGAGACGAAACTATGAGTAGAGAACTGTATCGCGATCCCATTAACGGTAAGCTTTCTGGAGTATGTGCCGGGTTAGCGAACTATTTTGGCCTGGAAGTTTGGTTGGTTCGTATCTTAGTTATCTCTGCGGCGCTACTTGGCGGAAGCTTTCTTGTCTTACTGGCGTATATTGCTTTGACATTTATGATTGAAAAACAACCACCTCAGTATGTCGATGAAATGAAAGCTAAACAAGAGCACACGCTGAAGCAAAAACCTTGGGAAAAAGGGCAAACGGCAGAGACTCTATTAGGCACTTTAGAAGATGATTTCCAGAAGTTAGAGACCAGTGTGCGTAATATGGAAGCCTATGTAACCTCAGACACTTTTAAAGTCGACCGCGCATTTAAGAACATGTAACGGTAAACCTAAAAAAGATTAGATAACGGTTTAGGAAAATTTATTCCAAGCCGTTATTTTTTTTAATAATTTTGTCTAAATAAATCTTACGATAACTGGTAAGTTACATGTGATTAATCTATGTTATAAAAATATTTATAGATATGGATGATCACCAATGTATAGAGCCTCCGTTGTCCTTTTGACAGCCTTAGCTGGGTTGTCTGGGTGTGGTAAGGAGCTTCCTCCGGTACCTGAGCCTGAATCTAGACCCGCCAAACTCTTCACTGTCTCCGTTGGCAGTAATGCCTTTGAACGTAGTTTCCCTGCCACCACTGAAGCCGGCGACAAAGCGGTACTTGCATTTCGTGTTCCTGGTTTATTGCAGAGCATTGACGTTACGTCTGGTCAGCAGGTTAACAAGGGTGATGAACTTGCAACGCTCAATCCTGATGAATATCAGTTGTTAGAAAAGCAAGCGAGAGCGAATTTTAAATTAGCCGATGTTCAATACCAACGTTCAATAAAGTTGCGTAAAGACCGAGTGGTATCAGAGCAAGATTTCGATCAGGCCAAAGCAAATCATAATTCGGCTAAAGCGGTTCTTAACCAAGCAAAAGCGAACCTTCGCTATACCACTTTGGTTGCGCCTTACGATGGAACGATTTCCATTATTCCCGCTGAAAACCATGAATACATCGCAGCCAAGCAAGGTGTGATGAATATTCAAACCAATCAAATTCTTAAAGTCGTATTCTTATTGCCCGACCAACTTATTACGCGCTTTTCTTCAGGGTTTGAGACAGATGCAACCATGGTTTTTGATGCGTTTCCTGAAAACTCTTACGTTTTAACCTTCCAAGAAGTGGATACTGAAGCCGACCCTACAACAGGCTCATACAAAGTCACTATGGTTATGGAAAGACCAACTGATGTCGGCATTTTACCGGGTATGTCTGGCACGGTAAATTTGGTTTCAGCACAGGCGGCTGCAACCAAAATTCCAACGTCAGCAATGATGACCGATGGGGATGATGTCTCAGTCTGGCGCGTAGATAGCGACGGTATTGTTGAAAACGTAGCCATTGTGATTGATGAAAAGCGTCATATCGTGTCTGGCCTAAACGATGGCGACCGAGTTGTGACTTCTGGTGTTAATGGTCTTGAAGCTGGCGTCAAAGTTCGTGAGTGGATCAAGGAAAGGGGGCTATAACATGAAAGTACTTAAGGTAGTTGCAGGAATGTCGTGTTTGGCCTTACTTACAGCTTGTGAAGATAAGCAAGTTGTGGAAGTCAATAACACTCCTTTGGTTAAAGCTATTGAGATCTCAGTCATCGATTTTAGCGATAAACTCTACTTCCCCGCAGTCGCAAACGCTGCGGAGAAAGCTCATCTCAGTTTTCGAGTTGCAGGTGAAATCAATAAGCTCGATGTGAAAGAGGGTGAGCGGGTTAAAGCTGGAGATATTATTGCTGAGTTGGATCCTACCGACTACCAATTGGAGGTGGATAACACTCAAGCACGATACACAGTAATCAATAGCCAGTACCGACGTTCAAGTCCACTTGTTAAAAAAGGCCTATTGGCTAAGTCTCAGTTTGATGAAATTGCCGCTCAACGACAAATTGCTTACGCCGAACTTGAATTAGCAAAACTGCGCTTGTCGTTCACTAAGCTTCGCGCCCCAGTTGATGGAATTATCTCTCGAGTCAGTGTCGACCAATATGAAAACATTCAGGTTGGCCAACAAATCGTAAATATTCACAGCATTGAAGATGTCGAGGTGGTGATCCAGCTGCCCGATCAAATCTATGTGAATCAACCCAATGAAACATTGCTCTCGAATGTTGAAGCCGTAGTGAGAGTTCCAAGCGGTAACGAATACACCGCAGGTATTAAAGAGTTCACAACCGAACCGGACCCAAGTACGGGTACCTTTACAGTGACACTTGCTTTACCTATGCCAGAAGATGACTTGATTCTTGATGGTATGGCTGTGGAAGTGACTTCAAACGGGCGAGATATCGGCTTGGAATTGAAAGCTGGAGTTTTGATTCCAATTGAAGCTGTGTTTAATGCCGATGGCGATGAGTTAACGCGTCAAAACTCTTATGTTTGGGTACTCAATGACGACAACACCGTCTCGAAGCAGCAAGTTGTGTTAGGAAAAGCAAACCAGAAAACGTTGCAGATAATGAAAGGATTGGAAGTGGGGCAGCATGTCGTTGTTGCAGGCGTATCGCGATTGCGAGATGGGATGACAGTGGAAGTATTGTCTCAGGAGACGAACAATGAGTGAAGTAAATAACAAGCCCCAAAATGACGATCAACAGGGTGATGATCAGATCACAGGTGTTGCTTCTTACTTTATACGTAACAAAGTCATTAGCTGGATGCTGTCTCTGATCTTTCTTATTGGTGGTGTCTCTGCATTTTTTGGGTTAGGGCGTTTAGAAGACCCTGCTTTTACCATCAAAGATGCAATGGTCGTGACCTCTTACCCAGGGGCTACGCCTCAGCAAGTGGAAGAAGAAGTTACCTACCCATTAGAGAAAGCCATTCAACAGCTTACCTATGTAGACGAAGTGAACTCTATCTCTAGCCGTGGCCTATCTCAGGTAACGGTAACTATGAAGAATAACTATGGTCCAGATGATCTTCCGCAAATCTGGGATGAGCTTCGCCGAAAAGTGAATGATCTCAAGGTTGAACTGCCACCCGGCGTTAATGATCCTCAAGTCATCGATGACTTCGGTGACGTTTACGGTATTTTGCTTGCAGTGACGGGTGATGGTTACAGCTACAAAGAACTGTTGGATTACATTGATTACCTAAGAAGAGAACTCGAGTTGGTCGATGGGGTCAGTAAAGTTTCTGTTTCTGGTCAACAGCAAGAACAAGTCTTCATTGAGATATCGATGAAGCGGATAAGCTCCTTGGGGCTGTCGCCAACAACCGTGTTTAATCTTTTATCGACTCAGAACATCGTTTCTAGTGCTGGTGCGGTAAGGATTGGCGACGAATACATACGGATCCACCCAACGGGTGAGTTCCAAAACGTAGAACAACTTGGCGATTTGATTCTTACCGAAGGTGGCGCTCAAGGGCTTATCTACCTAAAAGATGTTGCTGATGTAACGCGTGGCTATGTTGAAGTACCGAGTAACATTATTGGTTACAACGGAAAACTTGCGCTTAACCTGGGTGTCTCCTTTGCTCAGGGAGTGAACGTGGTTGCGGTGGGGGAGGCTTTTGATAGACGACTTGCAGAACTGAAATATCAACAACCTGTCGGTATTGATATCTCAGAGGTTTATAACCAGCCAAAAGAAGTCGATAAATCGGTAAGTGGATTTGTGGTCAGCCTCGGACAAGCGGTTGCCATCGTAATTATTGTGTTGTTGTTCTTCATGGGGCTTCGCTCTGGTTTGTTGATCGGTTTGATACTGTTGTTGACCGTTTTTGGCACTTTCATTTTTATGCAGTATTTCAAAATCGATTTACAACGTATCTCGCTAGGCGCTCTGGTTATCGCCTTGGGGATGCTGGTGGATAATGCCATTGTGGTGGTGGAAGGGATATTGATCGGCACGCAGAAGGGGCGAACCCGGATGCAGGCCGCCACCGATATCGTTACCCAAACTAAATGGCCGCTGCTGGGTGCAACTGTTATTGCGGTCACCGCTTTTGCACCGATAGGCTTGTCTGAAGACTCAACAGGTGAATACTGTGGCACCTTGTTCACGGTTCTACTTATCTCGTTAATGCTGAGTTGGTTTACTGCTATCTCAATTACGCCGTTCTTTGCTGATATTTTCTTTAAAGGTCAAAAAATTGACCCAGATAGCGAAGGTAAGGACCCATACAACGGGATGGTTTTTGTTATCTATAAAAACTTCCTTGAGTTCTGTATGAAGCGCGCGTGGCTTACCATGTTTGTTCTGATTATTGGTTTAGGCGCGAGTGTTTATGGTTTTGGTTTTGTGAAACAGGCCTTCTTCCCATCTTCAACTACGCCAATGTTCCAAGTGGATGTGTGGATGCCAGAAGGTACCGATATTCGAGCAACCAACACCAAGCTTAAAGTGCTTGAAGGTTGGTTAGCGGAGCAGGATGAAGTCGAACATATCACGACGACGGCGGGTAAAGGCTTACAACGTTTCATGCTGACTTACTCTCCAGAAAAAAGTTATAGCGCATACGGTGAGATAACCGTTCGTGTGAAGAGTTATGAAGTGCTTGAGGGACTAATGCTGCGTTTTCGAGAACACGTAAACAGTCAGTTCCCTGAAATAGACTACAAGCTGAAACAAATTGAATTAGGTCCAGGTGGCGGTGCAAAAATTGAAGCAAGAATTGTAGGTTCTGATCCAACGGTACTGCGTTCAATTGCTGCGCAAGTTATGGATATCATGCGTGCTGATGACGGTGCGTTTAATATTCGTCACGATTGGCGTGAAAGAACCAAGGTGTTAGAGCCTCAGTTCAATGAAAGCCAAGCTCGCCGTTATGGTATTACCAAATCTGACGTTGATGATTTCCTAGCAATGTCTTTCTCTGGTAAATCGATTGGTGTGTACCGCGATGGTACTACGTTGATGCCTATCGTCGCGCGTTTACCGGAAGATGAGCGTATCGATATTCGTAACATTGAAGGCATGAAGATTTGGAGCCCAGCATTAAGTGAATACATCCCACTGCAACAAGTCACGCTAGGCTACGAGTTGGAATGGGAAGACCCACTGATCATTCGTAAGAACCGTAAGCGTATGCTAACGGTGATGGCCGACAATGACCTGTTGGGTGAAGAAACCGCTTCAACCCTGCAGAAGCGCTTACAGCCGCAAATTGAAGCGATTGAGATGCCACCGGGTTACTCACTTGAGTGGGGTGGTGAATATGAGTCATCTGCTGATGCACAGGCGTCACTTTTCACAACCATGCCTTTGGGTTACTTGTTCATGTTCTTGATTACTGTGTTCTTGTTTAACTCTGTAAAAGAACCATTAATTGTTTGGTTGACGGTTCCATTAGCACTAATTGGGGTAACGACAGGCTTATTAGCCTTGAATACACCATTTGGCTTTATGGCATTGCTAGGCTTCTTGAGTTTATCCGGGATGCTACTTAAGAACGGTATCGTATTACTTGATCAAATTGAGATTGAAATGAAGTCAGGTAAAGATCCGTACATAGCGGTTGTTGACGCGGCATTAAGCCGTGTTCGTCCGGTATGCATGGCCGCGATTACGACCATTTTAGGTATGATCCCGTTACTGCCTGATATCTTTTTCAAGCCAATGGCAGTAACCATTATGTTTGGTTTAGGCTTTGCGACTGTACTGACGCTAATCGTAGTACCTGTGTTGTATCGTCTATTCCATAAGATTGAAGTGGCTTAACGCTAGGGCGTGTTGACCAGCAAACGCTGCCCGAAGGGTTCGAGCTGGGCGGCCCGCAAAAAGCGTTTTACTCTTTGTTGAGGGATAATTTGCTTAGGATGAATAGGCTACTTCCCCCTCGCCTCGATTAAAAAGCTTTTATTTCGAACAAAATTTAACTACAAAAGGTCAGCGCGCCCTATTTAACCTTTGAAATAATGCTCCCAATTGGGGCACTATTTTTATATACGAATACAAATGAGAACTTTAAATGGAAACAAACACATCAGATAGAACCTGCGCATGGGCGCTTAAACACGAACTTGAGAGGGAATATCACGATGCTGAGTGGGGTGTACCTGTTTATGATGACCAAGTTTTGTTTGAGTTCATTACTTTAGAGGGAGCTCAGGCTGGCCTTAGTTGGATCACGATACTTAAAAAGCGCGAGGGTTATCGTGCCGCTTTTGACAATTATGACCTTAATAAGTTAGCTGCGTTGAATGAAGACAATGTGCCGAATATTATCGAACACTTCGATGTGGTTAAGCATAAGGGCAAGATTGCTTCGGTATACAACAATGCTCGTGCAACCCTTGAGCTTCAGAAAGAGTTTGGATCCCTATCCAATGCTTTATGGCAGTTTGTCGATAATAAGGTGATTAAAAATCAATGGACCGAGATGTCTCAAGTTCCCGCCTCTACAGAGCAATCCAAAGCGATGAGTAAGTTTTTAAAGAAGAGAGGGTTTAAATTTGTTGGTGAGACAATCTGTTACGCGTTTATGCAAGCAACAGGTATGGTCAATGATCATTTAGTCGGTTGCCCACACAAATAAAGTGTTATTTATTTCAGCGGAACAATCACTTAGAAATTGAAAAGTTCATAGCCATTTTTTCATCGCTCTGAGATCTTTAAGTGGATGTGCTTTAAGGTTCAATATTGGCTTTGAAAGCTTCTGGATTATGAAGGCTTCTGGACTATGAGCGGTTTGTATTATGAGCTGAAGTATCTGAATATGAGTAGATACATTTGTTTTTGAGTTATGCTTTAAACAGAAAAAGGCAGGAATATCCTGCCTTTTTTGCATATTAGACCTATCGTCTCAGATTAAATCAGAGCGCTATAACGTTCTAATCCCGCCTCTAGATCAGCAATCAGGTCATCAACATCTTCTAACCCAATATGAACACGTATCAAGGTACCTTCGAAATTAGGATTGGCAACAGTTCTCAAGCTGTCAAAACTGCTTGGTTCGTTAGCTAGAATCAAACTTTCAAATCCACCCCAAGAGTAACCCATACTAAAATGTGTCATTCCATCAAGTAACGCTGTCGTCGCTTTGATATTAGAGTTGTTTAGTACAAAAGAGAACAAGCCATTACCGCCAGTAAAATCTCGTTTGAAGAATTCATGGCCTGGGCAAGACTCAAGAGCAGGATGACGAACATGGTTAACTTCAGGACGAGTCTCTAACCATTTTGCGACCTTCAAGCTGCTTTCTGCGTGTTGGCGTAGACGCACATCAAGAGTACGAATGCCGCGAAGCCCTAAATAAGCATCATCAGGTGAGACACATTGCCCCATCAAGTAACTTTGCTCTCTTAGTTGATCCCAGCATTTCTCATTGGCGACTGCCGTACCTAGCATCACATCAGAGTGACCCACGATGTATTTGGTCGCTGCTTGAATCGAGATATCAACACCAAAATCAAACGGTGAGAAGTTCACGCCAGCCGCCCAAGTATTGTCTAGCATAACGATGATGTCATGTTCATGAGCGATACGTGCTAGTGTTGGAATATCCTGCACTTCCATGGTGACAGAGCCTGGAGACTCAGTAAACAGCACCTTAGTGTTTGGCTTGATAAGGTCTTGGATACCTTCACCAATCGTTGGCTCGTAGTAAGTTGTCTCTACCCCCATCTTTTTCATGATGGTGTCACAGAAATCACGAGTAGGTTCGTAGCAGGTGTCAACCATTAAAATATGATCACCTGTTTCTACAAAAGAGAGAATGGCATTCGAAATTGCTGCTGTACCACACGGGTACAGTGCACAACCCGCACCCCCTTCAACTTCAACCATGGCATCTTGGAAAGCGAAATGAGTGGTGGTTCCACGACGTCCGTAAAAAAGCGTCTTGTTAGCGCGATTAATCGTAGCTTTGCGCTTTTCTTCTACTGAGTTGAAAACGACAGTGGAAGCGCGTTGTACTGGTGGATTAACGACACCATTAGTCCACTTCTTATCACGACCTGCAGTGATGAGCTTAGTGGTTTTGTTCTCGGACATGCTGTGAATTCCTTATCAATCGGTTATGTCCTATTTAAAACATGCGAGTAGCCATCAAAGCAAGAGGGGAGAGAGAGTTTTTAACGTTTTCTTTTGCTTTTTAACTTTTCCTCGATTTGTGATGAAAAGTTAAAAAGCGATCGCAAAGATACTATTCGTTGCCAATGGTGGTCGGCGAGCGAGGAGTATTAAAGCAACGGGTTGAATAAATAGAACAGTCTCTCAAAGAAACGGTTACGTAAATTTCTCTGTTCCCACTGCTCTAATTCCACGGGATGAGATGATTCAATATAGGATTGCTGTAAATCAAACAATTGCTTGGTGAAGTGTACGTCGTCAACGGCAAGGGTTACTTCAAAGTTGAGCCACAAACTACGCATGTCGATATTGACGGTTCCGATCAAGCAAAACTCTTCATCGATCACTACTGATTTGGTGTGAAGAAGGCCGCCATAAAACTCGTAAATTTTCACGCCAGCTTCAAGTAGTTCTGTATAAAAGGCGCGAGATGCCCATTTAACCATTAGTGAATCGTTATTGTGTGGAATGATCAGTTCTACAGTTACGCCGCGTTGAGCTGTCATCTTAAGTGTTTCGAGTAAGTCAGCACTTGGCACAAAATAAGGTGTAGTAATACGTACAGAATGATTCGCTTGATTGATGGCGATGGTCAGTACTTGTAAGATCAAATATTCAGGCATGCCAGGGCCAGACGGCACTACTTGAACCGGATGATGTGTCATGATTTCTTCAACTGGGCATTCAGGTATATCAGGGAGAATGCGTTCACCAGTCTCAACTTCCCAATCCCAGCCATGAATAGCGGATAACACATTAACGGTTGGCCCAGTCACTCTGACCATTACATCAATCCACTGACCAACGCCGGAACTTTGTTTGAAGTGAGCAGGATCGACCATGTTCATTGAACCCGTATAGGCGATAGTCTCGTCAATCACAATGATTTTGCGGTGTTGTCTTAAATCTAGGCGACGTAAAAAAATACGCCATGGGCTCACTTCTAGTGCTTGTACGACTTGAACGCCTGCGTCCTTCATCATTGACTGCCAGTGGCTTTTGAAAAAGCGAGGGCTACCGGCTGAGTCAAGTAGGACCTTAACATCTACACCACGTTTGGCTGCTCGAATAAGAGCTGAAGCTACGGAATCGGTCAGGCCACCAGGGTGCCAAATGTAGAAAACCATCTTGATGCTGGTCTGGGCGTTTTCTATATCTTCGATAATGGCGTGTAGGATCTCATTGGGTGAAGATTGCAGTGAAAGTGTGTTTCCACTAAGCGCAGGAATACCCATTCTGTTATTACAGAGTTCATCGATTTTGTGGATAGGGGATCCCACTTTGCCGGGAAGATGCAGTTGGCAATCATTTAATTGGCGGAACCAATCACCAAAGGGAGTAAACATACGATGTGCGCGCTCAGCCCTTTTTCGGCCTAGGTTTAGCTCACCAAAAAGGAAGTAACAAGCTACGCCAACAATCGGGATAATGTAGATAACCATTAGCCAAGCAAGAGAAACGCTGACAGAGCGTCGTTTTAGTACAACACGAAACGTCACACCGGCTACGAGAACCCAGTACAAAACAACAGAGGCCAAAGTTAAAAAATGATAAAGCTTATCCACATTGAATACTCGAAAAAAGAGACACTTAGATAGTAATGCTATTTAACGGATATGGGAATTTAAGGAATCAACTATTTACAAAATAGAGCAAAAGCTGTAAATAGGTTAAAGTTGTTAAGTTTTGGTTAACTTAAGAAGAAAACGATTGTTTTGTATGAAAAGTCGGCATTTAACCATAAAAATTTACATCTTTAACGAAATTTGTACGGTATGCACTTCCAATTTTATTCTTAAACTGGTTTACTTGCTAGACAACGAGCGTCAATCAAATCTTTTAGGTGTGTAAATTTATTTATACACCTTCCTTTTAAAGACGCCACCCAAAGCAAAACACAACATCACATAACACAAAAGTTTGGAGTACACGTGGCTACTAGTAATACAACCACAACACCCCGCGATACCTGGGGTTCGAAGTTAGGATTCGTAATGGCTGCAGCAGGTTCTGCTGTTGGCTTAGGTAACATTTGGAAATTCCCATACACAGCAGGTGAAAGTGGCGGTGGTGCATTCGTTGCCATTTACCTGTTTTTTGTAATTTTTATTGGTTTCAGTGTCATGCTGACTGAATTTGCGATTGGCCGTCATACGCAAAAATCAGCAGTAGGTGCATTTAAAACAACTGACCGTCGTTGGACGTTCGCTGGCGTTATCGGCGTATTCAGTGGTCTACTTATCATGGGTTTCTACCCAGTAGTAGGCGGTTGGTCAATCGCATACATCGGTAAAATTGCAGGTGGTCTTCTAGACGCACCAGAAGCAATTGGTGATAGCTTTGGTGGCTTTATCTCAAACCCAGTTCAACCACTAATGTGGATGGGCTTATACCTACTACTTAACGTTGTTATCGTTATGAAAGGTATCTCTGGTGGTATTGAGAAAGCAGGTAAGATCCTGATGCCGCTTCTTTTCATTATCCTTATTGTAGTATCAATCAAAGGCATTATGCTTCCGGGCGCGATGGCTGGTCTTGAGTTCCTATTCAGTCCTGACTTCTCTAAAGTAGACAGCAATGTAATCCTAGCCGCGCTAGGTCAAGCATTCTTCTCTCTAAGTCTTGGTATGGGTTGTATGATGACATACGGTTCTTACCTTAAGAAGAAAGAGAACCTAGTTCAGACAACAGCAATGGTAACCGCAATGGATACTGGTGTTGCTATTCTAGCTGGTGTTGCAATGTTCCCTGCAATGTTCGCATTCGGTATGGAACCTGCAGCGGGCCCTGGTTTAGTATTCGTTGTTGTTCCTCAGCTATTCGCTGAAATGGGCGGCGTAATCGGTCTTCTATTTGCTCTTATGTTCTTCGTTGGTTTGAGTGTTGCGGCACTAACATCTTCAGTATCTCTACTTGAAGTTGTGGTTTCTTACCTAATCGATGAGAAAGGCATGAAGCGTGTAACAGCGGTACTGTCTGCAAGTGTTGTAATGGCGATTCTATGTATCTTCGCTTCTCTATCACTTGGCGGCTTCGGTCCAACACTGTTTGATACTGGCGCGTTCGACATTTTCGACCTACTAACGGATAAGATTTTCCTAGCGGTTGGCGGTATGTTGGTATGTATCTTCGCTGGTTGGAGACTAAACCGTGCAGACCTAGAGAAAGAAATCACTAACGACGGTGAAGTCTCTTTCCCACTATTTGGTCTATGGTACACACTAGTTAAGTACATCATCCCTGTAGCTATCGCAATCGTTGCGTTCATGGGTATCTCTTCTGGCTTCGATAGCGGTAAAGGTGCAATCATGCTACTAGGTATTGGTATCATTGCTGGTTTTGCGCTGATTTCTAAGAAGTTCTAATCGCAAGATAAAGTAATTTGATAAACGGGAGCTCATTAGCTCCCGTTTTTTTATGTCTGGAACTTAATTATCTAAGAAAAATAATTATTAAAGGTATCCGTCTGATAGCCGATATAAATGGAACGAATAGCTGTTAGAGCTATATTTTGATTTAGGTAGGTGTTGTTTGAAATTGTCAGTGAGAAAGAAACTGTATGCCGGTTTTGGCTCTATATTGGCGGTGCTTGTCACGTTAGTCGGTATTGTATGGATGGAAGTGATTGGCGCTCATAAGAGCGCCGATGAGATTAGATTAGATGATGTACCGGGTACCGTTACCTACCTTGTTTTGATCGATGAAGCTGGAGATGTCTATCGAGATGCTCTGGGTGCAATCACTCTGGTCGATAATGCACTCAATGATTATCGAACCAACAAGAACGAATTTACTCAAGCAATCGAACAAGCAAAACGTTTGGAGAGTCGAGGATCTGAAGACCATCGCCGTATTCAGAGAATAGAAGAGCTGATGGGACGTTTTACTCATGAGTTTGAATCGAAACTCGTACCTAAGATCAATAATGAGGCTGCGCTGTTATCCAATATCCAACAGCTTAGAGCCTTGTATGAAAAGAACCTTATCCCCATTGAAAACTTACTTGATCAGGCATCGGCAAGTGAGCGTGCAGATACGGAACAATCACTGCTTACCTTGACGGATTCGTTTACCACTATTGAACAAACCATCATGTTACTGTCTGCCTTTGCGATGGTATTTGGTGGTGTGATTGCATTTGTATTGTCTAGTTCGATTACCAACCGCTTAACTCGCGTTGAACAAGTGGCACGACGCGTAGCAAATGGCGACCTTACTACTGGGGATATTGTTGATGAGTCAGGTGATGAGTTAGCCGACCTAGCTAAGTCAATTAATCAGATGCAGAAATCGCTGGTTGACCTTCTAGGTTCTATCTCTTCGGTGACTCACCAAGTCCAATCAGTGACAGGCGAGTTGTCGTCAATTAGCCAAGACATCGTTTCTGGCGCATCTGCTCAAGCGGACAAAGCAAACCTGATAGCGACAGCGGCTGAAGAACTAAGCTTAACTATTTCTGAGGTAGCACAGCAGGGCACTTCGACTTATGAAGAAGCACGTCGTTCAGAAACTTCGGCTGAAGATGGCCGTAATGTCATCGTCGAAATGGTTGCGAGTATCGAGCAAGTGTCGGCTCAAATGAGTGATATGTCGGTGCAAATGAATACGCTCGGTTCACATGGTGAGCAGATTGGTAGCGTTATTAAAGTGATTGAGGACATTGCTGGGCAAACCAACTTATTAGCTCTGAATGCTGCGATTGAGGCTGCGCGTGCTGGCGAGTTTGGGCGTGGGTTTGCTGTAGTTGCTGATGAAGTGAGAGCGTTGGCAGAGAGAACAACCAAAGCGACACAAGAAGTGTCGGGCATTATTCAATCAATTCAATCTGGTACGCAAGAAGCCGTTACTTACACGCAGGATAACTGTCGGTTAGTTGAGATTGGCGTAGAGAAAAGTTCAGGTGCGGTTTCAGCATTGGAAGCGATTGTTAGCGGCGCTGGTAACGTACAAAGCATGGTCAACTCTATTGCTACTGCAGCAGAAGAGCAGACAGCTGTAACCAAAGAAATTGCAGCGGACATTACGGCAATCAGTGATATATCTGAGCAATCCTTGCAGCTAGCGACGCGCAGTTCTGAAAACACTTCAGGCCTGAACGCTAAGGTTGCTGAGCTCGAAGCATTAGTCGGTAAGTTTAAACTGGCTTAGCGGTTAGTACGTGTTGGATAGAGATTAAAGATTCATCACCTAAACAGTCAGACGAAAAATGAGCCCAATTATTCAATGTTTATTGAGTCGATTGGGCTTTTTCCTAGCTGGAATCTGGGTTCAGACGCGGTATACTCCCCGTTCTACAATGGAGCTAGCCTTTACATGTTCGATATCCTTCTGAACCATCCTGATTTTTTACTTATTAACAAGCATCCTGGCGTCAGCGTTCATAAAGACGATGGCGATACCATGTTGCTTCAAGAAGTTGTTAAAGCGATTAATGAGCCTAAGTTATATCTTGTACATCGCCTTGATAAAATGACTTCAGGTATTCTACTGCTAGCAAAGAATGCTTCGGCAGCAAGCGAGCTTTCGCAGTTGTTCGCAAAGCGTGAGGTTGAGAAATATTACCTTGCGATTGGTTCTAAAAAGCCAAAGAAAAAGCAGGGTTTGATTTCAGGTGATATGGAACGTTCAAGACGTTCTAGTTGGAAGCTTCTGACATCCAAAGACAACCCAGCGATTACCCAGTTTTTATCGGCAACGGCAGAACCCGGCGAGCGTTTGCTATTATGTAAGCCCTATACAGGAAGGACGCATCAGATCCGTGTCGCGATGAAGTCGATCGGCTCCGCTATTGTTGGTGACCCTATTTATAATCCATCGAGTGAGGCTGACAGAGGCTATCTGCACGCTTTCGCGATTCGATTTACCTATCAATCCCAAGCCTATGAATATGTCTGTGACCCGAGGAACCTTGATTCCTTGGGTGAGAAGTGGCATCAAGAAACCGTGTCTAATGGTTTAGACAGTTGGCTTGAACCTTGGTCATTAACTTGGCCGAAGCTAAATACTAAGTGAGTGAAATAATGGAAGCATCAGCTTTACCTCTGTTTTTTAGTCATATTGAACAGCAACTTAATGAAGTGCCGAATGAGCTACGCCGTATTTTTCACGGTCGTGGTAAGTTTTGGCCGGGCCTAGAACAACTGACATGTGACTGGGTTGATGGGCAGTTATTGGTTAACGTATTCAAAGAGGTGGATGACGAATTCTTATCATCGCTTAAAGCTGGATTGGTTGATCTGACTAATAAAGACATCTGGCAAGCAAAACAGGGCACAAGTATTGTTCTGCAACACCGTTATGCCGATGGCGCGCCTTCAGAGGTTTTATGGGGCGAACTCAATGACTCACCCGTTGTGGTTGAGCACGGTCTTAAGTATCAATTAGACATTGGCCGTAATCAGAACTTCGGTCTGTTCCTAGACATGCGTAATGGTCGTCAGTGGGTACAAGATAATGCCAAGGATAAGAATGTTCTTAACCTGTTCGCATACACTTGTGGTTTCTCTGTCGCGGCTATCGCTGGTGGCGCTCGTCAATGCATGAACGTGGATATGTCTCGTGGCTCGTTGAATAAAGGTCGTGATAACCACCGTCTGAATGAGCACGATATGCGATCGGTTAACTTCCTTGGCTACGATATATTTAAGTCGTGGGGGAAAATCAAGAAGGGCGGCCCATATGAGCTAGTGATCATCGATCCGCCATCTTTCCAGAAAGGCAGTTTTGCTTTAACCAAAGATTACAAAAAGATCCTACGTCGTTTGCCTGAACTTCTAACGGAAGGTGGAGAAGTGATTGCTTGTGTTAACTCACCAGCAGTATCACCCAACTTCTTGATTGAAACGATGGTAGAAGAAGCGCCAAGCGTTGAGTTTATTGAACGTTTAGACAACCCGCCTGAGTTTGTCGATGTCGACCTTGATTCAAGCCTGAAGGTATTGAGGTTTAAAATCACGGCTTCAGCTGAAGCTTGATGTCATGATTTAGTGGGCATTATCCATACTAATATAGAAAACGCCGCTCACAATGAGCGGCGTTTTTATAGGTGCAAGAAACTAACTCATTTATTAACTAGCTTGGTTTTTTAGTGTGTGAAAACCAAAATAAATACGCATGAACGTCGTTAGCCAACACGCTGCGCCAAAAATATAGGCAATAACGGCAAAGTGCTGAGGAAAAATACAAAACACAATAAAACAAGCGATAGTTTCTGTGCCTTCGGTTAGCCCAGACATGTAGTACAGAGACTTATGTTTGTAGACTGGGTTCTCGATACCGCGTTTGCCTGCCATCACTGCAAACGCTAAGAAACTACTGCCTGTGCCGATAAATGAAAAGATCAAAAACGCGCCTGCAATGGCATTGTGTTCTGGGTTGGCAACAACAAAGCCAAAAGGGATGAGTGAATAGAATAAAAAGTCCAAGCTGATATCGAGAAAGCCACCAGCATCACTAATTCCTTGGATTCGAGCCAAAGCCCCATCCAGTCCGTCGCAAACTCTATTCAATACAATGAAGCCCAAAGCCCAATCGTATTGTTGTAATGCAAGCGCAGGAAAAGCTAAACAGCCAACCAAAAAGCCAAACAAGGTCGTTTGGTTTGCTGTGATGCCTACTTGATTCAATAGCTTAGCTGATTGGTTAAGTGGCCACTTGATGATCTTGATGGAATACTTATCTAGCATGATGACTCCTCCACGGCCAAGAAAGTACTTGGGCTCCTTTTGGTACATCGGTTTCGTCGTGCGTCACCATCAACGTTGGTATATTGGCTTTGCTGAGTTGCTCAAACACCCAATCGCGAAACTGTGCTCTCAACTCCTGATCTAGCTTACTGAACGGTTCGTCAAGCAGAGCTAGTTTTGGCTTAGCTAATAGCATACGAGCTAAGCTTACTCTTGCCCTTTGGCCCCCTGATATTTGGTCAGGGAACGATTCAGCTAAGTGTGTCAGTTCAATATCCTGGAGTGCTTTCATCGCTTGATTTTGACGAGCCGAGCCCCTAATTGAATTTGGAAGTGAGAATGCTAAGTTTTCCCATACCTTGAGGTGAGGGAACAATAAATCGTCTTGAAATAATATCCCAACCTTACGTTGATGTGAGGGGATGTTATCAAGGTGAATGTCGTTTAAAACAACACTCCCGGTATACGAAAACTCGCCATTGAGATGTCCAGCGATGGCATCTAATAAGGTCGATTTTCCACAGCCACTAGGCCCCATCAAAGCCAATACTTGGCCTGATTCTAGCGTTACGTTTAGCGCTGAAAATAGCGAATCGCCTCCTTTTTTATGGATGGCGAGGTCGTTGAGATACAGACTCATTGGTGAGAAAACCTTTAAAAGTAAGACGGCGATATCTAAGTTGAAGTCGACTGACAACTATCGCTAAAGAGAAAAAGAACAGAGGTAATAGAGCCTGCCAGATGGCATAAATAGCGGTTACCCTGCGGTCGAAGCCACTGGTAAGTGCGACAGCTTCTGTAGTAATGGTGCTAATTCTGCCAGCGCCCAACATTAATGTTGGTAAGTACTGAGCCAAACTCACACTGATTCCAACTGCCCATGCAAAAGCAATAGCAGGGAGCAGGATTGGTAGCTTGATTGAGCACCAACTCTGAAATGGTGATTTTCCTAGGCTGAGTGAGGCTTTTATCAAGCCATCATTGAAGCTTTTCCATGGGCCATCCAAAGATAAATAAACAAACGGGAAGGCAAAGAAAACATGAGCCCAAATCACCCACAGCTCGTAAGCACTACTGCCAATATAGAGTGTTGTCACCTGTAGTCCGAATAACACTGAAAGCTGAGGGATTAACATTGGGATCGCGATAATAAAACCTGGCACTTGCCATCTGTGCCTGATTCGATATTCATGAGCAACCAACGCTAGCAATAATGCAACTGACGCTGAAGCAAGAGCAATCCATAAGCTTTGTCCGACGGTACTTAAGATACCGTCCCACTCATACTCCCAAAATTTTAGGCTATATCGGCTTGGCAATAAGTCTGGAAAACGCCAGCGTTGAGCTATGCTCCATATAATCATTAACGGGATAATGAGTAACGATAATGCAGCAAGAATCGTGAAGACTGTTTTTCCTGGTAAGTTAATTCCTGTGCGACCAGAAAACTGCCAAAACTTGAACTGTTTTAGCAATGACCACTCAATCAGTCGTGCTGTGGCAATGATAAGTGACGCCAAAACAAACAAGACAATAGCACCAGCCGCAGCGCGTGGTAATAAGCTCAGATCTGGGTCGTTAAACCACTGCCATACTAATACTGCAAAAGTTGGGGGATTGGTTGGCCCGAGAATCAGTGCAATGTCGACAACCGATAAACTATAAGCGAGTACCGCCAGCATTGGGAAGCGAAGCTTGGTAAACCACTGTGGGAAAATAACCTTCCACCAAATTTGAGAACGACTGTAGCCCAATGAAGCACTGACTTTAGTAATGCGTTCAACATCGATCTGTTGAAGTATCGATAAGCTCATTAGCAATAAAAATGGAATTTCTTTTATTGCGAGCATAATGATCAGCCCGAATGCATAAGGGTCTTTGACCAATAATGCAAGCTCAGAACTGTTGCCAGCTTCTCCGACTAATTGATGTAAAGCTCTGGCGCCAAGGCCGGTAGGGCTAAACAAAAAAGCAAACCCGATTGCAAAAGCAACATGCGGAATAGCGAGCATTGGGGACAACGTTAGCTCAATTTTTTTCCAAAAAGGCTTTCCCCAGGTTGCTTGGATAATACAAAAAGTGAGAAAGCAGGCGATGTAACTGCTCGCAAAAGCAGAAGATAAACTCAGAGCAATAGAGTGCCAAACGCCTTCCCATTGAAAGACTTGTTCAAAACCGTTGAGCGAAGGTTCCACTAGACCCAAGGGCGGGATAAAGCTTAGTGATGAAGCAACCACTCCCGCAACCCCAGGGATCGTTGGGATTATGCACACTGCTATAACAACAAAATATAGGGCGTGTAGCATCAAATTTAGTTACCGTATCGCTTAAGCCACTCTTTCTCGAGTGCAGCTTGCCAACTAGGGTGAGGTTCATCAACCGATTTGAATTGCTGAGTATTTTTAGCGCTGCCAGTTAAGTATTTACTACTTAATACTGAAGGGTCACCCCAAATATTCAGGTCACCTTTACGTGATTGTGCTTCTGGGCTGAGTAAGAAGTTGATGGCTACTTGTGCACCTGCAGAAGAGTTGGCATTCCAAGGGATCGCTAAGAAGTGAATGTTTGAGAGTGCGCCACTCTCTAGCGCATAAGCTTTGGTGCTTTCTGCCAGTTTTCCGCTAGATTGCGCAGAGAACACAGCATTTGGATTGAACGTGATCGCAAGGTCGATCTGCCCGTCATCAAGCAGTTGAATGCTCTCTGATGTACCAGCCGGGAACTGTTTGCCACCACGCCAAGCGACTTTATGGAATTTATCTAAGTAAGCCCATAGTGGAGCGGTAACGGATTGAAAATCGTCTTCTGAAACCGGTTTAGATAGTGCTGGGTTATTGTTGGTCAACTCAATGAGTAGAGATTTGATAAAGCTAGTACCGTGAAACTCAGGTGGTCGAGGGTAACTTAGGCGATTAGGAAAAGCTTGAGCGTAACTCAACATTTCCGAAAATGACTGAGGAGGGTTGTGTAGCGTCTCTTGATCATGGATGAAAACCAGTTGCCCTACACCCCAAGGTGCTTCTAGACCTTCGGTTGGTTCAGAGAAGTCGACATCAATTGGTAGAGATTTATCAACGTACTGCCAGTTTGGAAGTGATTGAGTAAACGGCCCAAAGAGTAGACTATTGTCTTTCATTGAGCGGAAATTTTCACCGTTGATCCAAACAATATCAACACTGCCTTCACTGTTTTTTCCTGCTGCTTTTTCAGCAATCAAACGCGTGGTTGTTTCTGCGATATCGGTTACTTTTACGTGCTTTAAAGTGACACCATACTCATTTTGTAACTGCTTGCCTGCCCACTGTATGTAACGATTGATCTCTTGGCTACCGCCCCAAGCGTGAAAGTAAACAGTTTGTCCTTCTGCTTGCTGTTCAATTTGGTTCCAATTATCTGTTGATGTTACTTCATCAGCATAAATAGTTGCACTGTATGCAACAGTTGCCATGATTCCTAACGTACTTACTATCTTGTTCATAAACTTTTCCATTTGGTAGTGAACGGGCAAGAGCTTTGCTATTTCGAATTCCCTAACAGTTATTCTATCTGTTTCTGAAATAATTTCTAATTCAACAGTGAATTAGAGGCTTCTGCCATCCTAACAACAGACCGTTAAACCAGTGAATTAATTGCACCTAAATGAGAGATTTTTAATGTTTATTGGACGTGAGTACGAAAATTCGATGAGAAGTAAAGTTTTGGTGAAGAAAAGGGCGATTTTAAGCAATAAAAAAGGAGCCGATAAGGCTCCTTTGATCAATGTCTGGTATCGACAGTATATTGTTAATCGAGGCTAGTTTACCCAATCACGAATGGTGTACGTTAGCGTATGCACGTCGTTTTTCAATACTAGTGTGTCTTTTGTTAGGGTTACGTCACTCCACTCGCTAAGAGTCGCTGAAACCGACTGTTCGATTTCCATTGCAGAGCCGTGACACATCTTCATTGTCATGCCCATTTGCTTAATACGGAACTGGCCGTCTTTCAGCTCGCCTTGGCCAAAGAAGTTGTTACAGCCAGCGATGCCGTTCGCAGTCATCTTTTCACCGATTTCCAGGCGAGGAGTCGCTTGGTTTTCGCTTTTCTCAATGTCCTTGCCATCAATTTGAGCAAGTTCCCAGTTATGGTGCTGTAGATCGGTTGGTGTTACTTGCATCGCGTTATCACCTGTTGTTGTGCATGCTGCTAGCAACATAGGTAAAGCGGCTACTGCTAGTAATTTTTTTGAACTAAACTTCATATTAAAAGGCTCCAAAAGAAAAAACGAAGTTACTGAAAAAGGTGTAACTTGATGGGTTCAAAGTATAGTTTACAAAACACTATATGTGTCAGTATAAGGTCATAGTTTAGTATGAATTTTATGAGCGAGGCGACAAATTAATCGCTTACTTTTTAATTAGTAAGCTTAACTTTTATTGTTTCAGGAAGTGAGGAGACATGGTGGAGCAGTTAGAGTTTTTTCAAGTTCCAAGCCCTTGCGTTGGGGTGTGTTCAAGCGATGATAAAGGTTATTGCAATGGTTGCATGCGCAAAAGAGAGGAGCGCTTTAACTGGATGGCGATGACGCCGTCTGAGCAGTTGCACGTTATTAAGTTATGTCGTCAGCGTTATAGAAGAAAAATAATGAAGCAAAAGAACTTAATCGATAGCAAAACTAACCTAGTTGGTAATAAAAATAATACACAGGGTGAGCAAGTTAACGAAGAGGGAAGTACCACTCCTCAAAGAGAACTTTTCGGCTAATGTGGAACTATCAATATTTTATTTAACTCCAAAGCAACTATTACTTTACATAATG
This sequence comes from Vibrio sp. R78045, assembly GCF_042466085.1. Lineage (NCBI taxonomy): Bacteria > Pseudomonadati > Pseudomonadota > Gammaproteobacteria > Vibrionales > Vibrionaceae > Vibrio > Vibrio sp. R78045. The sequence continues at coordinate 562,146 of NZ_JAXHBS010000018.1, read as the reverse complement.
GTTGGCGTGTAATATTAAGGTAGGTACCTTTGTACCAGAAGGAGTGATGTCGGTATGAATAAAAAGCACGCAAAACTCAAAAAGAAACCAATCAAAGCATTGGATCGAAAACCTATTGGGGCGAAAGATGACCCTGAACAAAGCGCGCGTGATTGGCATTCAATGACCGAAGAAGAAAGAATGGAAATCCTTTCACATCTTTCAGACATGCCTTTTCAATAACATCACAGATTCTTCAGAACCTCTTCGACAGATTAAAATCGCCTAAAGGCTAAACATGGCTAAACATGGCTAATAGGTAAACTTATACAAACATGTGATTCGCTTTCTTTACACCACGATGATAAGTACAGAATGTATCATCGGCATCGGTGGTTTTACTGTGAATTTTGATGTTTGTGATGACTTCGACAGCACCGGCATCGTAACAAGCTTGTTCAGCCTTTTTAATTATATCGAGTAGTTGGTTGAGTTCACCTTTCATCGTGGTTTCCATCGCGCCGATTTGGAAAGGAACATCCGCTGCCTTAACCACTTCAAGTGCCTTATCAACCACTTCGAAATTGTTGCCTTCTTTAACGCGAGGAATCACTTGGAAGGCAACCATCACTTGTTTTTCTCTTTTTAACTCAGACACTTTCTGCTTACTCAATGAGGGGGAATTGTTGCAGATGATAGGTTAATGCGGAGATAAATTCTACAGCGACAAATCTAGTTCATTTGTTGGGTGCTCTTATTGATCAGCTAACCTAATAACATGGGTTTGCCTAATGACACTGCTATTTGCTACCCCAATGATCACTAACCCAACCACCAATATGCTCATCAAAATGACTGCCACTGAATCTGTGGTTACGTTCTACAGAAGTATCACACTCATCTTTGTTATCTATCAGGTTTTGTATGTAGTTTGCCATCGGGTCATTCGAACGTTGACGATCTCGGCGAGTAGCCACTTCCTTAATCAGTTGTAATCGGTATGTAGAGCTTGCACGTTTCATTTCGATGACCTCCCGGTTTTTAGACACTAGTAGAAAAATCTAGTTGCCAAATATAGGGGCGTCAACGTGATCAGAAAGTATTTTTTTTGAGCAACCAAGAATCAATACGTTGGCATCATAATTCACAAAAGTGTCACTTAAAATGGCGCGCAGAGGTGCATTATTCTTCAATAAAAATGCTTATCTCTTCCTAAAATATTTATTGCTCAAGCTCAACAGCGAACGTAAAAACGCCCAGAAAAATTTGGGCGCTTATGGGAGGATTCAATTTAGAACAAGGAACTATTTAGTGTGATTTGGCTTGCTCTTAAATTGCTTCACACTTTTTTTCTTTGCGGTTCTGCGGTTGGCCATTTTGTCTTTGGGCGGGCGCTTACGAGCGGTTGCTTCTGACGCTGGCTTGTCTGTGACAGGGAACCCTTCCAGTGATTGTAACGATAACGGTTTATTGGTCAGAGAACGAATCGCGTTTAAACATTCATTCTCACTGTGACTAACAAGAGATATTGCGACTCCAGCACTTCCTGCTCTTGCTGTTCGTCCAACACGATGTACATAAGTTGCCGAGTGTGCAGGTAAATCAAAGTTGATCACGACCGGCAGTTGCTCGATATGAATACCTCTAGCCATCACATCGGTCGCAATGAGAACTCGTGTTTCACCATTCTTGAAACTCTCTAGTGCTAAGGTACGTTCTTCTTGGTTCTTGTTTCCATGCAGTGCACAGACACTGATTTTTGCTTTGTTTAAACGTTTGGTTAGTGCGTCAGCGTTATCTTTTGCTCCGATAAACACCAAAACCTGTGACCAATCGTTCTGATTAAGTAGAGCAAGGAGCGCTTGAGCTTTACTGCCTTTGTTCACGAGATAGAGCGTTTCATCAATGGCAGAGACAACGCTATTCTCTTGGTGTGCCGCAATTTTTACTGGATGACTGAGAAGTGCTTCCGCTTGGCTAACCAGTTCTTGGGGAAGCGTAGCTGAAAACAGCGATGATTGACGTTTCACTGGAAGAGCATCAGTAATGCTTTGAATATCGGGCCAGAAACCCATATCGAGCAAACGGTCTGCTTCATCAAGCACCAAAGATACGCAGCGAGCTAACTCAAGCTCCCCAGTTTGGATCACAGCGAGTAAGCGGCCAGGCGTAGCAATAGCAAGTTGCGGTTTCTCTGATAACAGCTGTTGCTGATTATCTATGTTGACACCACCGCTTAATGTGATGGTTTTAATTGAGAGTTCTGTTGCAATGGGTTCAAGAGCTTCAGCCACTTGTGATGCGAGTTCACGAGTTGGAACTATGATGATGGCTTGCAGTTCATTCAAGTCGATATTGATGTTGTTCAATAAAGGTAAGCCGAACGCCAACGTTTTTCCACTGCCCGTCTGCGCGAGCGCAAGAACATCTTGGCCTGCGACAATCTTGGGTACGGTCGCTTGCTGTATCTCAGTCGGTGTATTGAATCGAGAAGGAATGGCTGCGACAGTTTTTGCGTTAAGGGTTAGTTTATCAAACGACATAAATGAACCAGGTATCAAAGTGGATGTGGAGTCTAACAGGGCTGTAAAAGTTAGAGAATGAGTTTTGCTATCTTCGTGACAAACTTTTCGAGTATAAGTGTGAAAAACGTTCAGGATATTTTATGAGTAATGATTTAGGTTTGGATTTTTGTTTAGATATGATGTTCCGCTCGTAGTATATGACCGACATCTCAGTTTTTGCAGAGTTTTAGGTAATACCAAGCTCCCAGCTCAAATTACTTAAAGTATTCGTTCATTAAGTCGATATAATTACTAGATATTAATGCAATGAATACATCAATTTTAAAGCGTTAACTGAAACTAATCGATAGCTTATTACTGATCAATCAAAAGAGACAGGAGTCACTGATGTGTGAAGAATCGTTCACCCAGAAACGCCAATATTATCGTTTAAAGTACCCTAAAAGGGCACGTCCGGTGATGCGAATTAAGGATGAGCTTTTTCATGTCAGTGAGGTTTCTGAAAAGGGTGTGCGTCTAATGATGCAAAACGTCATTCCTGTTTACCGCGGCTTTTCAATGGCGGGAACGTTAAGACTACACGACAACAATAGTGTTGATATTAGTGGGGCTGTGTTGCGACAAGAGGGCGATGAAGTGATTGTTCAATTGTCTCAAGGCCCAAGCTTCAAAGATATGGTGTCAGAACAAAGGCATATTCGGCAGAGATACCCGGTCTTCTTTGCTAACTTGAGAGTGGCCTAAGCTAATTAGTAGATTAGTAGATTAGTAGATTAGTAGATTAGACAAGTAGATAAGAAATCAAAAAGCCCGGCGCATCTGAATGCACCGGGCTTTGTCGTTTTTGTATAGCAATATCTTTACGCAGCACTTCTAACCAAAATCGCAAAAAATATGTCTTTGGTTAGGTTAGCGTGACGTCAATTAGAGTTTGCCTGCTGTCGCCCAAACTGCCGCTAGCATGTCGTGACCGAATGCAACGCTACGCTCTGGAGACCAACCGTAAAGTTCATCAGCGTGGCTGATGTGGTCTTTAAATGGCATCTCCACTGTATAAGCCAAACACTTGAACTGTTCGCTTATCCAGTTTGTGCCCACTGTCATATTCGCTTTTCCTGGTTCGTCTTTATCGTAACCAAATTCATCTTGGAATTCGGGAGTGATAGTCAGAAGGGCTTGCTTGAAGTGGTTCTCTAGTTTTTCAATGCGCTCACTGTATGACGGCGTACCTTCGCTACCCGCAACAAAGTTATATGGGATTGCTTCGTCGCCGTGAATGTCTAGACACATGTCAACGCCAGTTTCTAGCATACGCTCACGCACAAGGAAAACTTCAGGACTACGTTCTAGAGATGGCGATTGCCATTCACGGTTAAGGTTAACGCCAATCGCGTTGGTACGCAGGTGACCACGGATACTGCCATCTGGGTTCATGTTCGGTACAACGTGGAAAACAACGTTATCTAGAAGAGAACGACCTACTGTGTCTGTTTCATCAAGTAAACGTTGCAACAAGCCTTCGATCAGCCATTCAGCCATAGTCTCGCCCGGGTGTTGGCGACCAATAACCCAGATGTTTTTCTTCTCTTCACTTGGCTCACCAATGGTTAGCAAAGTGATGTCATTGTTGTCTAGCGTGTGACCCAGCGTTTCTAACTTACAAGCCGGGTGCGTTTGAGCACTGTGCAGGAGATCTTGGTGACGATCATATGAGTAAGGCGCGAAATAGGCGAAGTACATTGAATCGTGTTCAGGAATGATATCAAAGCTTAGTGTATCGCCATCGAACTGAGATGGAACACGGAACCACTCTTCACGATCATAAGATGCAACAACATCGTAATCTTTCCAGCCTTCAGGATAGGCTGATGTTGCCAATTGGCCGATTTCAAAGTGGTGAGCTTGTTGATCTTCACTTTCTAAACGGAAGTGAAACCATTGAGAGATTTCAGTCTGGTTGTCTGCTGGGATCGTCAGTTGAATGTTTTGTGGTGAATCTGCTGAAACGACGTGAATGTTGCCGCTTTCGAAATTGCTGAAAATTTTCATTGTAGTTTTTATCTCGTAGTTGAGTTGCCGTAAGACTAGCACACTTTTTTTCGAGCAAACCACTAGCGAGATCGCAATGAGATGTTATTTCAATTATCTATTTCTTATTATCTACCTTTGAGTTTTCTGACTTGAAACTAGCGACGTTGGCAAGTAGTACAACCACGACAGGCAGAACGTGTGTGGCGATCTAACTTACTACGTTGAACCTTACAGTAGGCGTTTTTCAATGCTCTTCGTCCAGAAAACCAATCGTCGGGCTTTGACAGAATCAGATAACCGTTAAAACGCTTCATCAGTTCTATTCTGTTTTGGTCGATGAACTTGCTATCAAACCCAATTTCAAAGTAATCAAGCGCTTGTTCGATAGAAGTGAAGCTCGTTATTTTTTGTTGGAACTCTGTTTGATTCATGGGTAGCTTATTTGTGACTCATCAATAACAGGTATTGTACTAAGCCTATGGTTTGATTTATTGACCTTAGTTATGAGCTCCCCAGTTTTAAGTGTCAACTTACAGATTAAAGTGATCCCTTTTGTTATTGCGTACTTATAGTTTGAAACATCACAGCGAGAGATAACCCATGAATCGAATTAATCCAAAGAAATTACTTCGCAGTAAATGGACTGCCGTTAGCCCAGTAAAAAAAGAAAAGCACTTTATGATCACAGAGGTTGAATTTGAAGAAGGGGAGGTAATTCGTTGCTTAATAGAGGCAGTGATGACCAAGCGAGAGGAAGCTATTAACTGGCGAGAGCTAACCGACAACCAACACTGGCTCCCTGGTTGGAAGTAGGAGTAAGAAAAGTAATCGAGAAGCCTTTTCCCTTGATTAAGAAACAGGTTCGTGGCTCACGAGCTAGTTCCTATCCACTATTTACAGATGTTTGTTTACAGATGCTCGTTTTTGCCAGTACTTCAGCCCCTCTAAAACGCCCGCGGCGTGTGTTGCTGTGCTGGTGTAAACATTTTCTCTGACGGACAGGTGAGCAACTTCCGGATAATGGTTCGCCACCAATATTGAGTTGACGCCTTCTATAGTAAGCATAGATGTGTCGTTCGCAGAGTCACCTGCAACGCACACTTCTTCAACACTCAAATCATGCTGTTTGAGCAGATGACGAATCGCCGTGGCTTTATTAACTCCTTTGGGCGTTATATCTAAGTACCAGTCGTGAGAGTAAGTGAGATGGACGTCTAGGCCGTGCGATTTCAAGCTCAATCCAATCAGCGTTTGTTGAGGTTCAGATAATTTCCCTTCAAAAGTAATTTTGTAATCGCCTTGATGGTTTTCCAAACGTTCACCCATGAAATTCAGTGATGCGAGCGCCAACTCTACTTTTGATTTGTTCCAAGAAGCTTCTAACTGGTTATGCCAAATATGATCAGGCAATTGGGAGTGGTTGTGATGAATTCTTGTACCAACATCGCTGATAATACTGTGAGGTTTTGGGTAGTTGTTTGAAGCTAATCCAACCCTGATGGAAGGTAAGGTTCTACCTGTCGCAATGATAAAGCGGATATCTGTTTGGTCAGTTAAGTAGTCAGATAACTGATTTACTCCATGAGATGAGCCTCCATCAAGTGTCCCATCAAAGTCACACACCAACATTTTTATCATCAGAATCCCTTTTTTTTTCTTTAATCGATAGGTAGAAAAGATCGACGCCTTGCATAAAGAATGGCTCAGCTGCTAGTACTCTACAAGTCGTCTTTTGGTCTAGATAATCGATATTTGATAGTTTGCAGCAAGTATCACAACTGGTGTTGTATTTTTAAAGGTTGAAGATATTTCGACCAACCTGGGTTCATCTTAATAGAATTGGCCTTATCGACTTTTTCCCTTTATGCCGTGATTTTGCCACTTTTCTGTTCGCTTGAACTTCCAGTTTTTAAGCACCCGAAAAACTTAACCAATAGTTTGTATTCGAATTATTTGTACACGAACTATTTATGCTTAATCTTGGTTCGTTCAGCCTATTCCTTGTACTAATGTAAAATAAATATTCAATAATCTGTCAGTAAGTAATACATAATTCCGTGCGCATTTGTGATTGCTTAATGTCTTTTATTATCAGTATTTTATTGAATTACTCTTTTTATTTTAACCTTGTTTTTTATATGTTATTTGGTAGTTTTAACTGGCCTTTACCGAATGCAACCCCTTGATTTACTCTGCTGGATTGCTTAGAGTGCTAATTGTTTTTTTGAATTTAGATGACCATTTTTAAGTTTAAATAACCATTTTTAAGTTTAAATAACTAACAAAGGATTAGATTTCATGGATCCCATACTGGAAGTTAAGGGACTGTACAAGGTGTTTGGTGAAGACACCGACCGTGCTTTTACGATGATCAGTGAAGGCGCAAACAAAGACAAAGTTTTCGAAGAAACAGGTCTAACGATCGGCGTTAACGATGTTTCTCTTAGTATCAAAGAAGGCGAGATTTTCGTAATAATGGGACTGTCAGGATCTGGCAAATCAACCCTAGTACGCCTTCTTAATCGCTTAATTGAACCCACCAAAGGTAATGTGCTTCTTCGAGGCAAAGATATTGCCCACATCTCAGAAGATGAACTCCGCGAAGTTCGCCGCAACAACATCTCTATGGTTTTCCAAAATTTCGCTTTGATGCCACACATGACGGTGATAGAAAACGCAGCATTTGGCCTTGAGCTTGCGGGTGTTGAGCTAAGTAAACGCAAACAATCTGCATTTGAAGCCTTGGAGCGAGTAGGTCTTGGGCCGTATTCGGAATCTTACCCAGATGAATTATCTGGTGGTATGAAGCAACGTGTTGGTTTGGCTCGTGCCCTAGCATGTGACCCAGATATCTTGTTAATGGATGAAGCATTTTCTGCACTCGACCCTTTGATTCGTACTGAAATGCAGGATGAATTGATTCGCCTTCAAAACGATGACAAACGTACGATTGTGTTCATTTCGCATGATTTGGATGAAGCAATGCGTATTGGTGACCGAATTGCGATTATGCAAAATGGTGAAGTGGTTCAAGTAGGCACCCCTGACGAAATTCTTAACAATCCGGCTAACGATTACGTTGAAGCCTTTTTCCGAGGCGTAAATGTAGCAAGTGTTCTTACTGTGAAAGATATCGCACGTAAGAAACCGGCTGCAGTATTTAAGAAATCGGAACACGATGGCCCAGCTTCTGCTCTGCAAATTCTGATGGATAATGACCGTGAATACGGCATCGTTATCGATAAAAGCAGCCTTTACTCAGGCATCGTTTCTGTCGATTCTCTTCGTCAAGCTCACAAAGAGAACAAATCTTTGGTTAGTGCGCAGCTCGATGATGGTTTAACGCTGAGCCCAGATTTACCTATCAATGATGTACTTGGCCTTGTTGGTGGTGTGCCTTATTCAGTCCCTGTTGTGGATGAACAAGGCAATTACTTCGGTGTGGTGACTAAATCACGACTGTTACAAACATTGGATAAGGGGTAGATCATGTCATCAGAACAAACGAATAATGACCCATGGTCACAATCTACTGTTTCAGAGCAATCGACCCAGCCATCAAGTGATCCTTGGGGTCAAGCAACTGACACCTCACCATCAGCGGATTGGTTAAGCAGTGAAACGGTAGAAACCATACCTTTTGACCCACTTAACCCATTTGCCGAAGCAGTATTGCCTGTCGATACTTGGGTTGAATCTGGTTTGAATTGGTTAGTTGAACACGGGCGTCCGTTATTTCAGGCAATACGAATTCCTATCGATTTCATTCTAAGTTCATTTGAAACGGCATTAGTTTCTACGCCAGCCCCGTTTATGCTTATCATTCTATTTTTGTTGGCATGGCAGTTTTCAAACTTGAAGTTGGGTCTTGCGACTGCAGTATCGCTTACTTTTATCGGTTTGATTGGTGCTTGGTCTGAAGCGATGACCACTCTTTCATTGGTTATGACATCGGTATTCTTCTGTTTATTGATAGGCTTACCAATGGGTATCTGGCTCGCCCGAAGTAATACTGCTGCTAAATTTGTGCGTCCAATTCTAGATGCTATGCAAACCACGCCAGCTTTCGTTTATTTGGTACCAATTGTTATGTTATTTGGTATTGGTAATGTGCCGGGCGTAGTGGTAACCATCATATTTGCACTACCACCAGTGGTACGTTTGACCATCTTGGGCATTCAGCAGGTACCTGAAGAGCTGATAGAAGCAGGTCACTCATTTGGTGCCAGCAAAAAGCAGATGTTATATCGAATTCAATTGCCATTGGCATTGCCAACTATCATGGCAGGCGTGAACCAAACGTTGATGCTGTCGCTATCTATGGTCGTTATCGCGTCAATGATCGCAGTCGGTGGTTTAGGCCAGATGGTATTGAGAGGTATCGGCCGTCTAGATATGGGACTTGCGGCTGTCGGCGGTCTGGGCATCGTTATTCTTGCTATCTTGCTTGATCGCATTACTCAAGTTTTAGGCGCTAACGCAGGCAACACAAAATTACGCTGGTACCAGATGGGACCTGTTTCTCTTGTACTTAACGCATTCAATCTCGGCAACAAATCAGAACTACAATTAAGGAAAAAAACCAATGAATAATTCATGGAAGAGTAAACTTGCTGTTAGCATCGTTTCTACATTAGCAGTATCAACTAACCTTTGGGCTGCAAGCTTACCGGGTGAAGGTGTATCTGTTCAGCCAGTTCAATCTTCTGTCGCTGAGGAAACATTTCAAACGTTGATCGTAAACCGTGCGTTAGAAGAACTTGGCTACGACGTAAAAGCGACACAAGAAGTGGACTACAACGTAGCTTACACTTCTATCGCAAAAGGTGATGCAACGTTCTTAACAGTAGGTTGGTTCCCACTTCATGCTGATAAATACAAAATGGCTGGTGGCGATGACAAATTCTATCGTGAAGGTCAGTATGTAAGTGGCGCGGCACAAGGTTACCTAATAGATAAAAAAACGGCAGAACAGTACAACATTACTAACATTGGCCAACTGACCGACCCGAAAATTGCAAAACTGTTTGATGCAAACGGTGATGGTAAAGCAGACTTAACGGGCTGTAACCCTGGCTGGGGTTGTGAGATGGTTATCGAACATCAACTTTCAGCATTCAAACTTGATGATACAGTTACGCATAACCAAGGTAACTATGCCGCCATTATTGCTGATACGATTTCGCGTTACCAAAAGGGTGAGTCGATTCTTTACTACACTTGGACTCCATACTGGGTGAGTGGCGTGTTGGTTCCAAATGATGATGTAGTGTGGCTAGAAGTACCATTCTCATCTCTTCCTGGCGATCGTGCTGATGTCGATACAACGTTGTCGAATGGTAAAAACTACGGTTTCCAAATGAACTCGATGCGCATTATCGCGAACAAAGAGTTTGCTAAGAATAACCCAGCGGCGGCGAAGCTTTTCGAAATCATCAAATTGAACATCAACGATGTAAGTGCTCAGAACATGATGATGAGCAAAGGCAAAAACAGCTCTGCTGATATTGAAGCGCATGTAAACGGTTGGATTAAAGCGAATCAAAGTACGTTTGATGCTTGGATTGCAGAATCGAAGAAAGCAGCACTTTAATAACACTTACTTGTATTCGTCCAGACAATATCTGGCCCTTTAATTTGATATTATGAGCGTGTTTAGCGCCAGTGTAGAGTCGCCGAATCACCATCAAATTAAGTAAAGCAATGGCAAGTGTTAATCACTAAAAAAAGCCAGTAGTCTTATTTGGACTGCTGGCTTTTTGCTTTCTGTTTTACTCTTGAGCTTCTAGCGTTCGCCTTGAACTTCAAAGTAGTCGCTTACTAGGCGAGCATGGCCATCGCCTTCCAAAGCCCAGTGCTCACGGTGCACGACACCGAATGCCTTGTTCATCGTCCAGCTTGCAGTCAGGATGTAACCACCTTCTGGGTGTTCTGCCCACGTCACGTCTGTGTAATCAACGTCTTTGAAGCCTTGGTCAATAATATTCTGCCAAAATGCTTGAATCGCTTCACGACCTTCAAAAACACCAAACGGACGCGCTTCCATCACACATACTTCAGTGTATTGAGCTGCACACTCTTTGGCATCTTGGCTGTTGAATGCTTTCTGCCATGCGTCAATGCCTTGCTTGCATGCTTCTAATATTTGGTTGTTTAACATTATTCTCTCCATAACAGTCTTCTTTCAAACACTGTGTTTTGATTTGGGTATCTTGATAAGTTGGATTCAGTTTAGTTCTATAAATTGAATGGAAAAACAGAGATAATAAAAAAGACTGTATGTAAAAAGAGAACAATTAAATGAATAAGCTAAAGCAGATGTCTATTTTCGCTCATATTGTAGAGCAGGGTTCAGTATCAGCGGCGGCTGAAAAGCTTGAACTATCTAAGTCTGTCGTCAGCCAGCACCTTAAAATACTGGAACAAGAGTTAGGCGCCTCACTTCTTAAACGAACAACGCGGAGACAGATCCTGACCAGTATGGGGGAGCGTTTTTATCTAAGCTGTAAAGACATCAACGTGATCGCTGACTCTGCTTGGGATATGGCGAAAGCAGAATTAGAAGAGCCACAAGGTCGGATTAGAATCACGGCGCCGAATGCGCTGATGGACTTGCTCGTCGCGCCTGTTATTGCAGAGCTAATGAAGCAATACCCGAAATTAGAACCAGAACTGATTGGTGATGACCAGCACTTGGACTTCATGGAGCACGATATTGATCTCGCGGTACGAGTGGGAAGCTCACGTGACAGTAACCTAAAGCAGAAGCGTTTGGGTGAGTTCAAAGACGTGTTATGTGGCGTCGAAAGTATGCGAGATAGTGAACTTACTTCTATTCCATACATTGCAAACTCGTGGCAGGGAAAGCAGGTGACTCATTCTTTCACTTCTAACAGTGAGCAAGACTTTGTTTACCAACAACGAGCCAGTTGCACCACTAACTCATTCCACAGCTGTCTTGCCTTAATCAAATCAGGCGTTGGTATTGGTGTAATACCAGATTTCTACCTTCATCAGCTATCCGATGAGGTGGTCGATGTCATACCGAACTTTCAATTGCCAACTAACACGGTCTATGCGTTAACCCCATTCGCTGCAAACACACCGATCGCCATTAAACTATGTGTTCAAGCATTGGAAGATAGACTCAAAAATGACTTCATTTAATTGGTGTGAGGTTTTCATCTTAATAACCGTCTACTCGATGTTAAGGGAGATTACTCAGATGGCAGGTTCTGCTTCAGCTCTAATAACATTTGATACGCGCTTTCCCCAGACATTTCATATGGGTTAAATTGGTTAGAGGCCGAAAATTGTAAGCTCAACAATTCAGTCAAGCTAGATTGGGGAATATCACCCATTGACCAATCACCAAACTGTCGGCTATCAATTTCTTTGTAATAGAGAATTGTCACGTTGTTGTGGCGATGGTCATTGAGAATATGGTTGTAGGTATGATTGACCGCATCTCTCGACCCCTCTATACACTGAAGAAAATACTTTTGATTATGACTAAGTAGCCCAGTTAAATGGCTTTGTTTATTGTGGTCACGGGAAATATCCAAAATATCATCTAAAGCTTTGGCGTCGCAACTTTCGCAAAGCGTACTGACATAAATCAACCGAGTTAGGAACATAAACACCACTTCAATTTTTGTTTAAAGGTTACCTACAAATATAAGCCAAGTTGATGGAATTGCGAATTCAGCGACAAAACAGGGTGTTCTAATGATTGATTAGTCAGTAATTATCAGAATCTAATTGGCTTGTTAGTGCGGAATTTTATGAACAAGGAGTATCATAACAATACTCCTTGTTCACTTTTCATGATATTTAGACTGACGTTAGTAGTGACCAGGGAATGTCGGACTAAATACAGGGTAGAGTGCTCTCAGCTCATCTTGGCTAAGGTAGCCACGTTGAGTCTTGATGACTTCTCCATTTTCTCGGTATACAGCCATAGCACTTGAGTAGGTGCCGGTTTCTAACCAAGAGGTCTTGAATTCGGCACAATAAGCGTCGATACAATTTCGTGGGTTTTGAGTGGCCCAACTGCCAAATCCAGTCTTCCAACCCAATAGTGTAGAGCCTTCACTTACGATTTTATCGTCATCTATGTAATGAAAACTTGATGAAGAGTGTTCAATTTCGATTTCGGTATTTCCAATTAAATCACTGTAAAATACGTAAGTAGGCCATAAGTCAGCGGTGTTATGAGAAAGAATGAAGGTCACTTTAGCTGAGCCTTCTAATAATTGTGTTTCACGCTCTATAGTAAATATGATTCTTTCTTGTATGTCCGCAAGGTTGCAGCTCCAAAGTTGACACGCATTGTACATCTCGTCGTAACTTGTTCCCCAGCGTTGGGCTGCTTCAACTATTAACGCGTCTTTAGATGGATTTAAGTCTGTATCTTCATCAGGATTGGTTTGATCGCCCGCAGAGCCATCGCCGCCTTCTGGTGGTAAGATCGGTTTTTCAGGGTTATGAGGTGCTGAACCATCAACTGAATTAGAATCATTTGAGCTGTTACATCCGGTCAGTAACGCCGCTATTAAGGAGGCAAATAAAGCTGTTCTTTTCATTTTGAAACTACTCTCTACTTTAGAAAAAAGTATCCTAACTATGTGACAAGCATTATCTTTCAATGATGGCTTATCGATAACTTTCCATTGATAGAGGTATAGTATTTGCGATGTTTACAACTGGCTAACTAGTGGTTTGAATATGAATAATAAGTAGCGCTTATCACGAGAAGGCGGAAGCAGGTGAAGTGCAGAGTCATGCTTTTATCTCTAATCAATAAACGGTGAGCTATATTATCTAAGCCCACCATCTAAGTAATTGAATCTAATATTTAGTTATTCACTACTGAGATTGACTCAACATTTGAAGATAGGTCGAAGCGAACATTGACAAGTACATCTTCACGTTTAAAAGTCACATCATCAAAATCTGTTGTCGCAATTTTAAATCCATTTCTTGCGAATAAGCTCGTCACAATTGTGCGTTGTTTTTGTTCCATTGCGTTTGTCAGTAGCTTGTCCATTATTATTTCCCTTGAGTAACCGTATGCATAAAGCAAAGGTACAGCTTCCAACGTATGAGATCAATTGCTTAATAGACAGTCATGGTTAATGTGTTGTTTAGTATTATTCAGGTATGTTTTATTGTGATGGAACGGGGTGTTTTTTTACGTTTACTTATTGAATTTCAAGAATTTTGTGATGTGGCTTCAAGCGGCTTTGTGCGTTTTAGCAACCAGTATAATTATGAGTGAAACATATGCTTACAAAGTTGTAGGTTTTGCAGGCTAATATCATATGTGCATTAATCTGATACTCAGCGGTAGTTCGGGTGAAGCATTACATGGGAGTCACTAATGCTCAGGCCCCTTCTAATTATGATAAATGTTATTAACCATATAAGCTTGATTTTAATATTGGCTTGATTTATAAATTCACCGTTCATTAATAACTTCATGATTATATTAGCTTTTACTAACCTTTAATAACATGGAGAAAAGCGATGAATAAGAACCATAAGCGCAATAGGTTGGCGAATATAATGCGATTTCGTAAGTCTTATAAGGAGACTGATTTTCTTGTAAATGACAGTGAATTACGAGTTAAGAAGGACGTTTATAGCTTACGGAAAATTAAACAGTTAGAAGTTCGTCAGTTAGGCCTTAAAGAAAACGCAATCAATATCGTTTCATTGGCTTTGGTGCTTTCCGCTGCTACTTGGGCATTTGTACCTCAGTTTGGTTTGCCTATGCTTGCACTGACTTTTATTTTGGCCTTTATCTCATGGCGAAGATATGAGTTGCGTGTAGAGTTTAAAGGGTCAGATGAAACGGGCGATCATTGGGTGTCTGTCGCTCGTGGTTGTACTCGCGAAGAATTCAAAGTCTTGAAAAACGTTGAGTTGGAGTTACGTGACCAGGTTTATTCGTAAACTAGTTTTCGTAATGTAGATAGCATCACTCTAACTACGCTTGTGAAAACAAAGCTCGTCATTATTTGACGAGCTTTTTGTTTTCTGAATAGCATGAATAAAGTATTCCATTATTTAACAACGATTGTTATTCGTATAATTCTTTAGTTGTGGCATTTATGATTTGGTTTTGTTCTTAGATGTAGTGATTGTTAAAACGTCAAAGGGACTATATTCAATTTCTAGGCTGGGATTTGAACTGTACGGTTTACATTGGCTCCTAATGATAGTTATCGTTGAGATTGATAACCCTTTTAATCAGGTTTGGAAAGTATATGAAAGTCACTATTAGGCCCGCCATGCCAAGTGAATTGGCCGCTATTTATGCTTTGGTCACCTCAAACGATGAGTGGACGAAGTTTAACGGCCCTTATTTCCCGTATTCCCACCCATCATTTGAACAGTTTGAAAGTTGTTCGTTCCGACGGTTACTCAATGGAGCTGATTTACAGTTGGTGGTTGTAGACGGTGTGCCTGTAGGAACCGTCAATTGTTATTGGGAGTGTGAAGAGACCCATTGGCTTGAAGCTGGCGTTGTTATTTATGATTATAAATATTGGGGTAAGGGCATTGCAGCGTTAGCACTTCCTTTTTGGGTCTCTTATTTATTCGAAAATAAGCAGATAGAGCGTGTGGGTTTAACTACTTGGTCGGGTAATCCGCGGATGATGTCACTGGCGTTGAAGTTGGGTTTTCAACAGGAAGCGAGACTAAGAAAAGTACGCTTTTATAAAGGCGAGTATTATGATTCAGTTAAGTATGGCCTGTTGCGTTGTGAGTGGTTGGAACGCCATTAACGACTTGTAAATATAACGGATAACTCTTTGATCTAAAAATCGAGAACGAGCGTATTTTTGTCTAGTTTAACTAGGATGAGTGTGCAATGAAGTTATCGAGAGAAAGTGAATCAAGAATTATAGAGATGGCGTGGGAAGACAGAACGCCATTTGAGGCCATTGAGTTACAATTTGGTTTGAATGAATCTGAAGTGATTCGCTTTATGCGTGCCAAATTAAAGCTGGGGAGTTTCAAGTTGTGGCGGTCGCGTGTTTCCGGGCGATCAACAAAGCATTTAAAGCTTCGTAGGTCGGATGTTTCGAGAGGTTATTGCCCGACCCAGTATAAGCAGCGTTAGAGTGTTCATACCTTAGCGCTGTGTTATCGCGCTTGAATTTGTACAGCTTAGTGGATGATGAATTCATCCACACTAATCTATCAAACTGAATTAAAGGTCAGTTGGCTTTGCGCTTAACCATTTTGTTCACAGCTTTCAAAGAAGACTTAACCATCACTGTGTGCGATTTTATTTCCTTAATACTTTTAACAAATATCGAAGATAAGTTAAGAAGACAAATGACGAACAGCACGAACGTCGTTTTCAATCCGAATGACATCACCTTGAGGTCCGTACCCGTTAGGGTAATCTTTCGCGTTGCCTGTTTTCGGTTCTGCCCGTTGAGCGCCCGCGCCATGTACATCAAGTAGAGTGCACGTTTTTGATTTTGGTCTCTTCATATAACCTAAGCATTCGTCGAAGCAGAAGTAGGCAGCTTGTGATTGTGATTTTGGACCAACGCGGAGGTGAGTCGTGTTACTCCAAAATGCAGGGTAGTTAAGCTTTCCTTGTTCGTCTTGAATTGAGGATATCGAAAATACAGGGTCAATCGCTGCAGAGTTTGTTGCTTGAGGCGAACGGTATTTCCACGAACTAGACGAGCAGTGAACTTGTTTGGTGCGTGGATGGACAAGTGGATATCCTTACACATTAGGTTCACTTCGAACTGTCGTTAACTATCTATTACCACAGTATTTATATGCTTGAAATATTAGACTATTGTTAAGTTACAGTGATACTTAGTTGAGGGTTCGGAAATGACAAGGTTTGTATTGGTAATATTGTTTATGCTTATTTCTACTGGTTGCGGAACCAGTGACAGTGCTTTAATGAAGAGTGGCCATAACGAATCTTACATACAAGGTTTCCATGACGGTAGACACAGCGGAATGCAAGAAACTGGTAATGACTTCGAAGACTATATAAAAGATGAAAAGCGTTTCAATTCAGATACCGACTACAAACAAGGCTGGCTTGCGGGCGAGTCTGAGGGTAAAAAACTGCAAGATGAAGCAACTTCGATTGGTAAAGGTTTAGCAGGTAGTTATCCACAAAAGACTAAATCGACGAGCTCTGATGATGTAGCAAAAGAAGCATTGAAAGGTATCGATACATCAGGGTTGGAGAACTTGGAATAGGGGGCAAAACACGTAAGTCTTCAATCCTTCTTACTATAAATATCCCGACAGAAAGGTAGGTACAAAGAGGCAGTAATTGTTTCAGTATATTGCGCGAGATTTACGACGTTTTTGAGGGCTCAAAAACGGTGAAACCCCGATGTTGGTAGTAATCTTAGCTGTATGATATTGATTTATATGAATTTCATGTATTTAGAGCTGGTGGTTAAGCTCTAATTGGCCTAAAAAACGGTTAAAAAGGCCAATGAAATAGTCAAATAAAATCAATAGATTAGCAACTTGGTACTACTGTATTAGTCCACCCTAAAGTGGGCTTGAAATCGATTCGTTGAATCGTTTTACGCTTCGGGAATTCTTTTTGTTAATTGCTGCGCAAATAGAATGTCACTGAAAAAATCGTGCATAGTTTTTCTACCAGTAGATGAAAAATCCTAATTTTCATGTAGTGAGAAAGGTAAGGAGAACGATATGGCGACGCGTAAAATCAGACCTAGACAATTTATTGATGAGTTTTACCCTGATTCAGGGATATGCAATACCACCATCATAAACTGGATTAAACATGGCAAGCTTGAGGGCACGAGAACGCCAACGGGCCGATATTTAGTCTGTGTTGACGACGAGATAGGGAACCCTGCAGACAGGGTGAGTGAACTTCTAAGATTCTTGGAGTCATAAATGGTTGGTAGAGCTAGAAGCAAAGAAACGGCTCATTACCCTCCATTCTTGGTGAAAATGAGCCATAGGGGTCAATCTCGGTTTCGGTTTACGACCGTAGATGGTGTGAAGAAGCTATTTCCTATCGGGACTGTAGAGCAAGAAGCGATACAAGCTGCGCATGTTTATAACTTGCAGTATCGTCCTGAGCTAGGAAGCGCATTTTCCCTTTCTGAGATGACCCCATTTCGCAAAGCTGTCTCCAAAGGCCGCAAGGATAAATTCAATCGGCCTTTAAAAGAGTGGCTTCCATTAGTGTTGTCTCGTGTGAAGAAAGAAGAACGGCTTTCCAAAGACGTTTATCGAAATTTGGAAAGGGACTGTTACCGCCTTGATGAGTTCATGGGGCGGTTGCCAACCAAATCGATCAAGTTACAGCACATCAATGAGTTCCTTTCTAAATACTATTCAGAGTTAAGTAATCGTCAGCTCAACAATAAGATCAGTAACCTTAAAAAGGTATTTTCCTACCTTGCTGATGAGAGTGCTATTGAGAGTAATTTTGTACTCAATAAAAAACAGCGTCGATTGACCAGAGAAGATTACACAAAAGCTCGCCACGACCTAGATATCGAAAATTACCAAAAGGTCTACGATGCAGCGCCACTGTTTCTTAAGGTTGCAATGAGCTTAACTCTTGAGACAACTCATGCTGTGAGGGAGATCTATAGGCTTCGTTATCGGATATACAAACCACGGGAAGGTGTTTGTGGGATTCTTTGGAACCCTGATAAAGAGGTGGAGTATGTTGATGGGCATGCTGTGTATGGAATGCTTTATGTTCACCGAGAGAAGGTGAAAAAGTCCGATGCTTCCACTGTGGCCATTCCTGTCACCCAGACGATTAAAGACATTGTCGACCTTTCTAAAACATCGAGATTGATTTGTCCTTATATCGTTCACCGTAAACCTAAACAGCAGCAACGTGGTATTTCAAAAGAGACCGACCATCTTTACCAAGTCCACCACCACAATATAAGTAAAGAGTTCAGTAAGGTTCGAGACTCTTTAGGGCTTTATAGTCACCTAAAGAAATCGTTAAGGCCGACCTATCATGAAATTAGAGGGCTGGCTGCTCGAATGATTGAACAGCAAGGGCAGAGTGCTACCGAGCGAATGGCGCATGCGAACGCTAAAACAACAAAAATCTATACAGGTACAAGTGACATTATTTGGCACCAAGTACCACCTGTTGAGGTGATGCCGAAAAGTGGCCTGAAGTGATTTGTGTTAGTTGTTTAGTTTTGGAGGAATTCGGAATCCGAATTTGAATTCGCATCGCTTTAAATTGCGTTGTAATTCGGATTCCGAATTATTAGATTAAGGAAATACGACTTGAGTCCCTTCACCACAAGAGCATGCAATGGAGTATGTGTTCTTTTTCTTACTGACTTTAGCTGAATTAGATTGGCAAGAATGGCAACTAATACGCATTGCAGTATTTACCTTACATTGTGGGCAGTAGACGTAATACCCATACTTTCCATACCTCGGCTCGGTCTGCGGGCTTTGACACTTCTTACAATTAAAACCATGCCTTATTTGTGGAGCGTTGGCCTCTTCAATTATTTCTTGAGCTGGAACCAAGTCTACCTTTTCAGTTTTGCTCAATTCTGCGATATGTACTTTGGGAGCTGGAGAGGACGTAGGCACATGTTGTTCGTTTAGAAAGTGAACTAGGCGGTACAGTTCATCACGATTAAACGTAGGATTCGGATTTAGTATTGAACCTACGCGGTGCTTTTTGATGAGACTCTTAGCGCAGCTACCAATAGATTCGGCTTTAATGAGCTTCTTCGATATATCTTTAGGGATAGAAGTTCGATCGATTAGAGCGTCATTGGATGCGGCACAGAGTTGATCCCAACAGCGACCACCAAAGTACCCTTGTAAAAATGCAATCCGGTCTAGTAACGACTTAGCGTTGTCATTTAAAAGTGCTTTCAATAGTTTGGTTTGTAACTTAGCTTGTTCGATAGGCGAGGGCATTCCTGTCCACTTCCCTCGTACGGTTCGACTCCATTCGAGTTGATTGTTGACCTTAACCTCACCACGAATCGATTTCGACTCAATAATGATAAATCCTTTGTTATAAAGGACTAAGTGATCGATCTGAGCAGTTTCATTTTTAAACTGTATGCGTAGGTCATTAATAATGAAAACGTCATTTGCATCTCCAAACTCTCTGCGTAAGTAAAACGCGACATCTTGCTCTACTTTTGCGCCAGCTTTCTGTTGAAGACTGTTGTCGATTTTTGAATCTCTATCCTTAGTAATCATTCATTATTCCTGCTTTTTTATAAAAGCAGTTTACCATGCAGTCTTGTTCATATTGATAGTGTGTATGTTTTTGAGACATATGTTCTTTTTCGAACACTGTTATTGATGAAAATTGTGAAATATCTCTTTTCGAAAGCTCGAAGTAGAGAGTAGGAAACCTGCAACTCGCTGTTTAATAATGTGTTTGTTATGCATCCTGTTATTGTGCGTGTTAGGGCGTTGTGAGCGCCATGAAAGTTGTAAATAGGCAATGGTGGCGTAACAATAAGAGGTGATACGCAGCCATTGCTGCAGAGAAAAACACACACATAAATTGTTATTGAGCTTTTGGAGTGACTAGAGGCCTCAGCCCTAAGAGCAGGTGATAGTGCCCTGTTTCGTGATTATGAAGTCATTTCAGAATTCGGAATCCGAATTTCATTTATCGTTATTTTACGAATATTCTTGATAATGGGCTAACAACACCATTGGCGCCTCTATCAATGATGTGAGTATAGATTTGCGTTGTCTTCAAATCGGTGTGCCCAAGTTGTTCTTGAACGGTTCTGATATCAGCTCCGCTTTGAAGAAGGTGCGTAGCGAATGAGTGCCTTAAAGTATGACATGAGATATTTTTCTCAATGTTGGCTTTTTGGCCTGCTACCTTAATGTGTTTTTGAAGCGCTGTTGGGTGAATATGGTGTCTACGTAGCTCGCCCGTTTGTAAATCTGGCGACAAACGACTAGAGGGAAAGAGGAATTGCCAATTTAGACTCCTTTCTGCGCTCGGGTATTTTCTAGCAAGAGCTTCAGGTATGTATACACCAGAGAAAACTGTGTCATTCATGTCTTGATGATAGTAACTCGCGGATCTCTGTTGCTGTTGTTTGATAGCGGGGAAAAGCTCTGGTGCTATTGTCACTATGCGGTTTTTACCTCCTTTCCCTTGCCATACACGTACAGATTTATATGCATAATCGATATCTTGTATACGTAAGCGTAGACACTCCATTAAACGCAACCCTGATCCATACATTAATTGATAAGGTAATTTGTAGTTAGGTGAACAGTGATTGAATAGCCTTCCAATCTCTTCTGGAGTCATGACTGTTGGCAATTTTCTTGATTTATCTGAGCGCCGAAACTGCATATCAAGTTCTATGGGTTCTTGAATAATTTCTTTGTATAAAAAGACCAATGCATTGAGAGCCAGACTTTGCGTTTTCCTCGCTGATTTTTTGTTAACAACCAGGTGCGTTAGGAAATCTTCTACATGCCTGGAAGTTAAGCCCTTTGGGTGCTTTTTATCATGATAAAGAATGTATTGGTGAATCCAATAAATGTACGCCTCCGTTGTACGAAGTGCATAGTGCCGTCCAAGCATATATTCTTGTATATACGATAGAAATGGTGATTTTTTCATTAAACTGTAACTGGTTATCCATACATGAGTTGAAGTTTGGCACATCAATTCATGCTATATAGAAAAATTCTGTATTTTGGGATGTAGGCAGAGAGCTGTAGTGCTTAAGTTACTGTTAGTTTTCATAAAAACGGGGTATCGTTTACGTCATTGAGATACTAGACAGAATAATTCTGTATTTAAGTGCAGAACTTTTCTGTCTAATATAGCTGTTAGGCATTTATGAGGAAAATATGGAATTTGATTACATCGATGGGCAGAAAGTCCCTCAAACATATATTGATGAAGATTTTGAGCTTGTTGGCACACATGATGGAACTGTCCATGTAATTTCAGGAGTATTCAAACTGCTGGGTACTCTTCGCGGGACATTAGACATTAAAACTGAGAAAACGCTTGAAATACTAGGAAATCAACAGGGTACAGTTTCCTTGTCAAATGATTCCAACGTGATTGTCAAAGGAACTATTTCAGGGACAGTAAGCATTCCCTATGGTGCAGTTATGACTATCGAGCCTTCAGGAAAACTACAAGGTACATTAGTAAATGATGGAACGGTTATTCTAAAAGGAGTATTTGGTGGACAACAGTCGGGCGCTGGCGATTTGATAATTGAAGATCAAGGTTACATTAAACAACCAGTAGTCAAAGATGGAATGACTTTCTACCAGTGGTAGCACATGCCTAACAAACTGTTTAAGAGTGATTCGCAACGCGTGGCATTTTTACTATGCGTTGCGTTTAGTGTTTAAGGTGGTATGCGGTAGCTTCGGTATTGCGTTGCTCACACCTTAACAGGGCGTTAGGCAGTCGCCGTACCATAAGTTTTATTAATAAAGGAGAGTTTATGCCAGCGGTTAGTCATTCTGTTGTTCATCTAACAATGAGGTTCCAAAAAACAGAACTATCAATTGGGACCGGTGTTTTATATAAGAGTGGTGAGGAATACTACATAGTGACAGCTTGGCACAATCTTAGTGGTAGACACTCCGAGACTCTAGCCCCTCTGTCTAAAAACTTAGCAATTCCCGACAATGTTGTCGTAAGACTATCGATTAATATGGCTGGAGTTGGTTCACTTCGTCAGTCATTAACGATTCCGTTAACAGACGATGAAAAATCGCTGTACTATATTCACCCTAAAAACTGGCCTCGTGTTGATGTGGCAGTTATTCCATTCGATCCAAGTGCAACTTATAGATCGGAAGGTTATCTATCTACAGGTGAAACTCTTGATATGGAATTTTCTCCTATTATGCAAGTTCATGGAACTGGTATGTCTGAAGTGTGTCCCATTCAGAATTATTTAGTACCAAGTAGTGATGTTATCAATAAATGGTTCGATTCAGTAGAAGTTACGGAAGAAGTCTTTATTCCAGGTTACCCTCATAATATCCAAGACTATTATTCACAACCTGTATGGAAACGCGCGACTATAGCTACATCTGTTCAAGATGGTTGGAATCGAGAGCCTAAGTTTTTAATTGATAGTGCATCTAAAAGTGGTATGTCTGGTTCACCAGTTTTATATTATTGCCCGAATGGAACAGTAAAAATAAAAGGCACTCAGTATCAGTTCAATCATGATATTGCTATTCTTGCAGGAATATATGTTGGACGCCTTGGCATTAAAGGCGATCAAGATCCTCAAATCGGAACTGTTTGGCATAAATCTGTTATTGATGAGATTATCGAGTCCAAATTGTATGAAAAATTACCATTTGAAATAGAGCTAACCCATAGTGAGCTTATTGAAAAAATGCAAAGCATATTGGCGCGCAGTTCTAAGTCGGGCTTAGATAATATTAAAAATGAAGAAATGCCATCTAGGTATTATGTGCGAAATGAACTGTTAGAAAAAATTAGTGGTAGAGCTTCTCTTGAAAATGCTTTGGAAGCTGTATTAGATGCAGCTGAAAACTATAAAGGTGAGTTGGTACCAGATAAAGAATAAATTGCCTAACAAAGCGTTTAAGACAGATTCCCAACGCATGGCATTTTTAATTCCATCGTTGGGTTTTGCGTTTACGGTGGTATGGTTAGGTTTTGTGGTGGCGTTGCTCACTACTTAACGTGGCGTTAGGCATTTACATACAGCTTTAGCTAATAGGAGACAATATGGGCGACTGGGATCATTTACATGATATGTATAACGAAGGTTATAGTGCTGATCAAATAGCAGAAGCAGCAGCCTGCGGATATAACCCTTATGAGTTTGACCCAGATGATTTTGGGTATTCTTCCGATGAGTGGGAAGTAGTAGATAGTAATTTCAGTTCGGATATGCCTGAAATTAATCCTGAATTGGAGTCTATTTTTGAAGGGTTGGTTGATAGTGCTGAAGCTTTTTACAAGCTTACAAATCGTTATTTACAGATTTGGGGTGAGTTGGGTGAGTTATATGCTGAAATCGCGTATGGTATCAAGCGGCATAAACCACACACTAAAGGTTCTGACGGAAAGCTAGGAAATGACTTCATCGAGATAAAAACTATATCTCCAGAGAAGAGCAAAGATGAAGTTAGGGTTAAACGCGCAGGGAATTTCAACAAGCTTTTAATAGTAAAAATATCGGAAGACTTTACGTTTGAAGCGAAACTGATCGCTCGAAAGGACCTACCAAAAGGTGACGGCAAGCATGCGAAAGCTTCTTGGGATTGTAAGCAACAAAAATAAAAATGCCTAACAAACTGTTCAAGAGTGATTCGCAACGCGTGGCATTTTTACTATGCGTTGTGTTCAGTGGTTAAGGTGGCATGCGGAAGCATCGGTATTGCGTTGCTCACACCTTAACAGGGCGTTATACCGCAATCAATCATCTACCTTTTCATAGCTTTACGGTAAACATCGCTACGTTCGCGTTTTCCGACTGCTAAGACGGTTACAATGATGACATCGTCTTCAACTTTGTAGACGAGACGGTAGCCCGATTGGCGCAGCTTAATCTTATACATGTTGTCAGCTCCAGAGAGTTTTGAAGCCGGAACATGCGGGTTATCTAAGCGCTCGATTAGCTTTTTCTTAAATTGTTGTTGAAGCGTTGAGCCAAGCTTTTTCCACTCTTTGAGTGCGCTCTTTTTAAAGTCGAGTTTATAGGTCATCAATATTTACCGAAATGCTCTCTTCAGATTCACGCTCTTTCGCAATAGTAAGTAGTTCAAGATCTTCGAGTCTGTCCATCATCATTTCGTACGCTTCGGCTGGTACGCAATAAAATGCTGGCTCATTTCGGTTCAGTACAGCAACAGGTTCACCGTAAGCACTAGTTGCAACTTTCATAGGGTTAGCTTTCAACTCAGTAATGCTTGCAGCAACATCGGCTAAAATTCTAGTGGTCATTTAATAGGTCTCTTAAGTGGTCTTTTTTTTGGTCATTTTAGCCTCAACCAAGCGGTATAACAAGTTGCTTAAGAGTGATTCGCAACGCGTGGCATTTTTACTATGCGTTGGTTTATGTGTTTAAGGTATTATGCGGAGGCCAAGGTATTGCTTTGCTCACACCTTAGCAAGGCGTTATGTGTTGCGCTATCGCAGGAGAGGGTTTTGTTCACCAGATCCGATTTATCTCGGTTTTTTAGCTGGATCTTGAATGTGTTGTTAAATTAGAAGAGTAGGCCGTTGTTTTCATTTAGCCGTTGCTTTGAATGATTTTTTGTATTTCATCGATGGGAAAAATCGCGGTGTTTTACAAATGAAATTGGCTTATGTTTTCAATTCATCAGCTAGTTTCTAACATGTAATCTGTATTCAAAAGAGCTTTTGTTAAATCTTCGTCATGCGTTATTTTATTTGGTTTTTTGTTCTCTTCTGAGTGCTTTTTCTACGGAGTTCAAAGTTGGTAGATAAGTGGTTTTAAATCACGCTGGTTTGCTTTATATTTCCATTATTAAAGTATGTGGTTAACCAATTTGGCACAACCACATAACAAGGCACTTAAACGGAACTAAAACAGTGGGTTAGTTTCGCTTCGCTACACATTTTAACCCACAATTTTAGTCCGCTTAGTGCAGCGTTATACATTATGGAGATTTTTGATTCGTGGAAACCTTTGGTAGTACATATGCGAAAGCAGTAGATGACTTATCTACGAAGATTTTTATACCTGCCATTATTTGCTCGTTAATTGCAGAATTTGGAGAATATTTCGTCCAAAATCTAGGGTTGGTTTGGGGCTACATAGCAGCATTTTTTCTAGGTATTATCATAGGTGTTGTGGTTGTACTTTTTATTGTTATTGCGGAGCGATTGTTGGGCTATAATGCTCAAATAAAGCCATATTTAGGTACTTTTCTTATGCCTTTAGGGTTAATAGGTCTATTTCCAGCTTACTTCTCTGGGATAACTCCTCCATATACGCAAGTCACCGCAGTTGCTCTTTTAGCTTGGTCATTTGTACTGATAAAACCACTAGACTTCTTTAGATACCATTTAGATATGCGGTCGAAATAATGTATAACAAAGCGTTTAAGACAGATTCGCAACGCTCGGCATTTTTAGTTTGAATCAAGTATAGTGTTTACGGTGGCATGGTTAGGTTTCGTGGTTGTGTTGCTCACTACTTAACGCGGCGTTATGTTTATCAGTTTACGTCACAGCAAGTGACTAATTTTTCGAGGAATAGACGTAAATCAAATGTCATTCTGTTAGTCCATGGTAGTGTACGATAGTCTGTCTTAGTTTGGGGTATTCATGTCAATAACAAGTAAATCCATTAAAATTTTATGGTCTAATGCAGCTGGTCGATGTTCATTTAGAGGGTGCACAGAGAGGCTGTCAGTAGAGGAAGCTGAGGGCGTTACGCCTTATACCCTCGGTGAAATGGCTCATATTAAAGGTAACAAATTGGGTTCCAACCGATACGATGCTGATCAACCAGCCTTGGAAAGGGATGGTTATGAAAACCTAATTTTGCTTTGTCCTACCCACCATACATTAATTGATAAAGCAGAAAACGAAGCTGAATACTCTGTTGAGTTGCTTCATGAAATGAAGCAAGAACATGAAGAGTTTGTTTCGAATCGTCTACAGATCACTGAACTGGAGAGCCTTGAACAGCTAAAAGACAAAATTGCTCCATATATGGCTGAGAACCACCAAGTTTGGGAGCAATATGGTCCAATGTCCGAGAGTGCAAGAAAAAATCCAAATAGTGACCAAGTGTATGCTTTATGGACTTCTGAACGTCTTTCTACGATTGTTCCTAACAATAGAGAGATAAAGGAGTTACTCGTTAAATATCGAGCATTATTCTCTCGTAAAGAGCAGAGAGTTGTAAGTAAGTTTATACAGCATGTAGAAAGTTATGAGCAATGGGTACACGATAAAATTCCTTATAATGCAGTTCAGCGATTTCCGATTGATTTTGAAGATTTAATATTAGGAGAATAATATGCCAGCACGTAACGAAAACTTTCCTTGGATGAGTTATTACAGGAACTACAACTTTTTTGAGCAACGTATGAATGAACACAGTAAAGTTCGCTCTTGTCAGAAGCTAGATGCTGGTCTGTATAGTATTGAGTTAAATACGGGCAAAAAACTGAACGTCTTTATTTGTGAGTGTTATTCGTTTGGTACAGCGGAATATGTAGAGTCATGTGAAAACTATGGGGCTCTTGATGCAGTAATTATTAGTTCGAATTGGTGTGGTTATTCCCTAGAACTAAAACGTGACTGTATGACTGATCAAGTTGGTATTTTCGATATTGGTGGCTTTATGGCTGCAATAAATCAACGTGAGCATTGGGCTTATCTGACTGCCTATGAAAAAGATAAGTTTAAAGAATATGGTTGGTCTTGATCGTTTAGCGAATGTCTATGGCTTCGGCTCCTATTTTAAAGGTGCTTCAAACTTCAACGATGTTGATATTTTAATAGTACACAATTCGACTAGCTTTGAATCGTGCAAAGTAGCTATATCATTGAAGAAAAAATTGTTAGCAAGAATTGATAGAGTGTCAGTTACTATGCTTTCAAAGTCTGAGGAATCAGAAGTTAATTTTATTGAAAAAGCATCGGCTAAACATTTGTCACTATACAATGGCAAAAACTTAGGTGAAATTATTTCTGCGATAGAAAATAATTCTTGAGTGTGCAAATAAACATAACAAAGCATTTAAGAGTGATTCTGTAGTTGACCCGATCTAATGGACACCTTCAATTGTAATTGGAGGTGATTATGCCAGCTTATAAATCAGGTAAAAAAACTCAACAATATCTTACGGAATTTAAGGTAACTGCTGTCCGACTTTCGCTTCGAGAAGGAGCTACAGTTAAAAGCGTGGCGCTATCATTAGATATCCACCCTTATATGCTTTCTAAATGGCGAAAGGACTATAGAGAAGGGGTTATTATGGAAGATAAACGTAAGAAAAGGACTCAGATCCCGAGCCAGAAAACTGAGTCTAGTCGGATTGCAGAGCTCGAACGTCAGAACGAACAACTTAAGCTCGAGAATGACTTGCTAAAAAAGTGGCAACGATTCGTTGCCCAAGAAAATCGACAAAATTCCGATTCATAGCCCATTACAAAACGCGTTATTCCATTGTATTGATGTGCCGTTTTCTATCTGTTTCTAAGTCGGGTTACTACGCATGGCTTGATAGAGAGCCAAGCCGCTACGATCAAGAAGAGCAGGCTTTGAAGAAGCGTATAATTAAAGTGTTTACCCAGAGTCGAGAGACCTACGGTAGCCCACGAGTTCATGCAGAACTGAGGCGCCAAGGAGTTTTGGTTAGCCGCAAGCGTGTGGCTCGGATCATGAGAGAGCAAGGGCTAAGAGCACGAAGTTATCGCATTTACATGAAAATGGCCAAGCTACATCGGTTCTATCAATCGATTAAGAATATTAAAAAAGACACACCAAAACCAACGGCAGTTAATCAACAGTGGTCTGGAGACCTAACGTATATCAGGCAAGGCAAACGTTGGATGTATCTAGCGGTCGTTATTGATCTTTACTCGCGTAAAGTCGTCGGTTGGTCGCTTGGTAGTAAGAAGAGTACACAACTAACGATGAGTTCGCTGAGAATGGCCATTAGAAATCGAAAGCCACAAGAGCGCCTGTTATTTCATACTGACAGAGGCTCTGAATATCGAGCCCATGAAGTTCAAGCTTTACTATCAAAAAATGGAATTATCCCAAGCATGAATCGCCCAGGTCATTGTACTGATAATGCAGAGGTGGAGTCGTTCTTCCATACGCTCAAAGGCGACATAATTAGGAAAAATAGCTTTAAAAGTGAGAAGCAGCTTAGAGATAAACTTGTCGGTTATATCCAGCATTTTTATAACCGTTATAGACTGCACTCAAGTCTTGGATATCGAAGCCCGCATGAATATGAAGTCATGACGGGTTAAAGAAGATAGGGTGTCCATTTTATCGGGTGAAGATCATTCGCAACGCTTGGTGTTTTCGCTTCGCTCAAGTATAACCAAGCGTCGCTCACACGTTAATGCGGCGTTATGAAGCTACTGTTGAACGTGGTTTTTAAAGGTG
The DNA here is from genome assembly GCF_042466085.1 of Vibrio sp. R78045. NCBI lineage: Bacteria > Pseudomonadati > Pseudomonadota > Gammaproteobacteria > Vibrionales > Vibrionaceae > Vibrio > Vibrio sp. R78045. The sequence continues at coordinate 533,465 of NZ_JAXHBS010000018.1, read as the reverse complement.
GGTTTGTTCATCAAAAGCTGTCAATTCACAGTTTAAACTCGGCTAGATATCTTGCTTAAAATATGTATTTTCTTTGCTGGTTGCCTATTTGAAATCATCAAAAGATGTAATATGCCAAGTGACATTGTGCCTCTCAAAAACTTCGAGTAATGGCAATTACCTTCCCCGTAAGTTCATCGTTCGGCTCTTCTTGGGGCCCTCACTTTTCGTATGTTCCGAAGGTGATTTTCCGGTAATATTGGAGGGTCGGCAGCCGGCTCTGTGTCTTGAGTTTTTGGTAGGTGTTTTGGTGCGGTGGCAATGTTTGAGCCTTTCATAACAAATTGCTCAAGTAGATGCTAATACGTGTGGCATTTTTGGTTTGAAGTAATGTAGGCTTGGTGAGTTAGGCGTCAGCACTACTTAGCAAGGCGTTAAGTGCCTAAATGGAGATTTGATGAGTATTAAAGAATTTGCTAATTCAGCTACGGGTTTTACGAAAAGCCCTTTAGGCATTATCGCTTTATTTATTGTGCTAGTTTATGGTTTCGCTTCCCTTGTCGTTGCTTTCGGGCAAGCAAACTTACAAGGTCATATCGCTCCATTAGTTTATTTTATGGTGCTGTTTCCTGTATTGGTGTTTTTTGGATTTCTTTGGCTGGTAGCAAAGCATCATAAGAAGTTGTATGGGCCTTCAGATTTTAAAAATGAAGACAATTTTTTGAAAACACAATTGTCGTCAGCTGTATCATTAGCAGCTGCGATTTCTAAGCAGCCTGGTAGTGGTGGGGACCTTAATCAAACTCAACTTGATGAAATAGTTGAACTTGTGTCAAAAACAAGTCAAAAACCATCGAATGAAAAATGGAAGAATCGAATTCTTTGGGTTGACGACCGTCCAGAAAATAATGTTCATGAACGCCAAGCATTTGAAGAGCAAGGACTTCACTTTAAATTAGCTCTCTCAACCGAAGAGGCGATTGAAACACTTAAAACTGACAAGTTTGCAGCAATAATTTCTGATATGGGGCGCAAAGAAGGCGATCAAGAAGGTTATGTTCTTTTAGATAAGTTACGTGATTTAGGAAATAAAACCCCGTTTGTTATTTATGCCGGCTCAAATTTACCCGAACATAAGAAAATGGCACGTGAAAGGGGTGCTATTGGCAGCACAAATAGAGCTCAAGAACTTTTTCAGCTAGTAATGAATGTAGTTCACAACGGCACTTAACAAACGCTTCAAGACGGATTCGCAACGCGTGGCACTTTTATCATGCGTTGATTTTAGTGATTTAGGTGGAATGCGGAAACATCGTATTGCGTTGCTCACCACTTAAGCGTGCGTTAGTTTGCTAGGAGGCAAGCAGTCAACTAGCCTAAATTCGCCCTTATATCAGAAATGGTAATAAAGAGTTTATTTTCTGCATCTTGAAACGCTTGGAAGCCATATCTCTCGTAGAAGTTTTTTGCTCCGTCTTTGGCGTCAACAATAACTACAGGGAATGCGACGCTATCACTGGCTGCTAGTAGCTTTCTAAGTGCATCAATAAGGAGCCACTCGCCAAAGCCTTTACCTTTGTAGCGTTCATCGACTGCTAAACGGGCAATTAGACCACCAGAAGTCGATGATTGGTGTTTTTTCTGTAGCTTGTCGGGTAAAGCCTTCAAGTCGATAGGTGTCATTGTTAGTGTATAAAAACCAATGACATGTGAGCTATCGTTATCATCTTCTAAAACGAATGTTCTGGTGTTGTCTTTCTTTGCTTGCTGACTCGCCATTACTTTCAGGTAGTTATTAAGAGCTTCAATACCACAGTTGAACCGATTTCTGTCATGTTTTGCTTTTTCTAGAAGTACCGTGTTCATCATTGAGTTTTGCTTTCGTAACGCTCAGAAGCAGTTTTCAATTTTGAGTTGATTGTTGCAGGACGGTCTAAAGCATCCATAAGTAACATAGCATCAGCTTGGCTAAGCTTAAGGGCTTGTTCACGTTCAATAACTTGCTTGGCTTTTTCGATAGCAGCACTTAGAACAAATGAGTTAATACTAGACATGCCTGCAATTGCCGCAGCTTTTGTCAGTAAGTATTGTGTATCGACATCAACTCTAGCAGTGATGCGGGGCAAAGTAGTAGCCATAATGTAATTTCCTTTTGTGTCAAAATGTCACATGAGTATTATGGTCTTAAAGTGAGCATTAAGCAATCATTGTGTCACTTTGGCACGCAAAACTAACAAACAATTTAAGAGTGACTCCTAACGCTTGGCGAGTTTAATCCGGTTTGAAATTTGTGTTTACGGTGCAATGGTTTAGGTTGGGTGTTATAGCGTTGTCGCACATTAATTGGGCGTTATAAAACAGGTGGAGTTTTTCATTGTGCAACATCATAAATTTCTTATTGCAAAAGAGCATCTTCAGTGTGCGATAGATCTATTTTTGAGTGGAAAATATAGCTCAGCTTTAACGCTTGCAGGAGCATCAGAAGAAATTTTTGCTGGATTTATTAGAAAGCATACGCAGAAAGATCCGGCTTTGAGACAAGTTACTCGCTTGACTAATCGCAAAGTTTTTCCTAATTACAATGAAAAGGATGTCATTAATGTTCTAAATAAAACAAAAAATGCAGTTAAGCATCCTGATGCTAAGGGTGTATTTGAACCGGTAGTAAACGGTCATATTAAAGAAGAGGCTTTGGTACTTATAATGAGGGCTCTATGCAATTACTGCTCATTTTCTGAATGTTTCTCTGATGATTTCCAAAATATTGATAAGTACCTTCAAATATTGGACAGTAATCCTCATATGCATATGAAAGTAAATGTTTTATAACAAACGCTTCAAGACGGATTCGCAACGCGTGGCATTTTCACTATGTCTTGTGTTTAGTGTTTAAGGTGGTATGCGGCGGCTTTGGTATTGCGTTGCTCACCACTTAAGCGGGCGTTAAATGTATGTGTCATGTCTCATGATGTTTGCTTCAATTTATAATGGAAAGACTAGATGAACTTATTTACTTTTCTGATAGATGCTATTTTAGTGGCTATGACTTATTTCAAAACAGAGAGCATTACGTCAACAGTAGTTGCAGTGGCTATAGCTTTAGTTGGTTACATCCTTGCTCAAGATAGTTCCAAGCCTTTTAGACATGCTGCAGGTGTATTTTCAATCGCATTGATCGCTAGCTTTATATTCTTCTTTGGTGCTGTTGTTAAGTGTATAGTACAATCTTTATCTAATACTGTTTTAGTAGGCATGAAAAATGATATTCAAAAACTTGGTGAGGATTTAACAATAGGAAGTACGCCTCCTTTTAATATAACTGGTGATGGGCCAACGGATTTGACCATTTTTATTTTTGGTTTTGCAGCGTTACAAATTTTATTGCCACTACTCTATTGGATGTTTAGACGTATATTTTCATTTATATTAAATTAGAACTCATACTTATCTACTTTTCAGCGGGTTTTAATCCAGTTAGCAAGGAGCATACATTTAACAAGGCGTTTAAACGGAACTAAAACAGTGGGTTACGTTTCGCTTCGCTACACATTATAACCAACTATTTTAGTCCGCTTAACGCGGCGTTAGTTCTCAGGGGGAAAGTTGGAAAATCAGCGTACAATTATTGTGAATTTATTTAGCATCATAAAAGAGCATTCACGTACCTTAGGAGTCGTTGGTGCAATATTTGGTGCAATTCTGGTTATTTACTATTGTGCTAGCATCAACCACTATCCGTCAGGACTCACAATTGCAGATGCTCTGTTTTTTATATGGGCAATTGTAGTCTTTGGGTTTTATTACTCGGTAGCTGTGTTTGGTTTCTTTATAGCTAGTGTTTTTTGGGTGTCGTTACTAGCTAAACCAATTAACTACATTTTAAAACTAAGTACATATAAAGGTGATATTGTACTTCCGCTACCAAAAAGTGACTGGTTTACAATTGTCGTCGGAGGGTTGTTTGCAAACGGTATAATTTTCAGTGCTGCATACATAAATCAACATCCCATGATTGTAATTATTGGAACTATAGTATTGGTTGCTTTGGGCTATGTGTTGGTTTCTGTGGTATCGAGTAAGTCTAATCAAACAGAGCAAATCTTAGATTCGACAGGGAGTCCGATTGTTAGCAATCGCGTAAGTAAAGATCTAGTAATAATGTGTCTCTATGCGTTTGTGTATATTACGCCACTAGTTGTGGGACAAATTGGGGGAGGTGTAACTCGTACAACATTTGAAAAAATGGGCGTACGTCAAATCGGAGTGGACCTTCTAATTGACCAAGCACGATATAAAAATGTACTACCTTGGTTAAAAACTAAAGAAGGCGCAGCTGACTTAAACTGTATACAAGGCTGTTGGTTAAAACAAGTTGATGTGCTTTTTACTAATGTTGGTGCTAATACAAAGCTGAAGCTTCACAATAGCAGTACCTATATATCTATACCAACAAAAGCAATTTTGATGACAGTGAGCACAGAGAACTAACAAACAATTTAAGAATGATTCAGCACACTTGGCATTTTTGGTTTGGATTTAGTTCAGTGTTTACGGTGGTCAAATGAAGTACCGTGGACGCGTGCTTCACACCTTAATTGGGCGTTATGTGTTTTTAGGATAAAAATGGAAATTTTCGAAATTCAACTAAGAAACTCAATCGGTCCAGTCAAGCTCGGTATGACAGAAACTGAAGTGATCAATGTTATCGGAGCTCCAAATTGCATCTATGGTCATCGCCATCATTTTTTAGACGGTCTCATGGTAGATTTTGATAATGAAGGAAGAGTTGAGTTCATTGAAGCCGCTGTGTCTGAGTTGTTTTCAACGACCTTGCTTGGCTTTGACGTACATAGGGCATTAGCGACTAATGTGCTCGAACGAATTCAGCTAGAAGGTAACTATGATCATTCTGATCCAGAGTTAGGCTATAGCTACGTATTTAAAGAGCTTCAGTTATCTTTCTGGCGTCCAACTCTTCCTGACTTAGAAGAAGGTGAAGGGTTGTACTTTCAATCGGTTGCAATTGCTTCCGAGGGGTACTTTGAGTAAACACATAACAAACTGTTTAAGAGTGATTCGCAACGCGTGGCATTTTTACTATGCGTTGGTTTTAGTGTTTAAGGTGGTATGCGGCGGCCTTTGTATTGCGTTGCTCACACCTTAACAGGGCGTTATACAACCGAGGCAAGCAGTGTGGCTGATAAATATAGCCAAGTAATTCCGCACAACAATCCCGCGACATAAAGCCTCATTGGAAAGTATGAGTTTCTTATATTTTTTTTAATGATGTTTGGAATATCTTTACTTAGATAAACTATCAGGGTTGGTGCTCCGGATAGTAGAAACAACAAAACTGCTCGAATAATTAGGTGTTCTGAAGAAAAAAAGTGATAACCCGAATTTAGTATGTATTTAGTTAACCATGTCCCTAGCAACGAACCAAAAGCAATAGTAGTAAAGGCTAGGTAGCTCATTAAGGAGCAAATCTTTGAGACAATGACTTGCTTATCTAGCAGCATAAACCTCCATACGATTGCTAGACAAGTTACTTGTAGGTACAGGATTACAGACAATACGGTTTCGGTCTTATCTGAGAATGAAGCATCAATAAGTTGTTGGACTGGAAATATGAGTGTTGTGCTAAAAGCTATAACCATTAACACAATGAATTTAATCATAGGTTTCTTGAATTTTTCCATGGATGGGGGCTTAAAACTGTTGACCTATCACATATATGAGGCTGAGACTTAAAAAATCAACCACTTGCATAACAAACAATTTAAGAGTGATTCTGTAGTTGACCCGATCTAATGGACACCTTCAATTGTAATTGGAGGTGATTATGCCAGCTTATAAATCAGGTAAAAAAACTCAACAATATCTTACGGAATTTAAGGTAACTGCTGTCCGACTTTCGCTTCGAGAAGGAGCTACAGTTAAAAGCGTGGCGCTATCATTAGATATCCACCCTTATATGCTTTCTAAATGGCGAAAGGACTATAGATAAGGGGTTATTATGGAAGATAAACGTAAGAAAAGGACTCAGATCCCGAGCCAGAAAACTGAGTCTAGTCGGATTGCAGAGCTCGAACGTCAGAACGAACAACTTAAGCTCGAGAATGACTTGCTAAAAAAGTGGCAACGATTCGTTGCCCAAGAAAATCGACAAAATTCCGATTCATAGCCCATTACAAAACGCGTTATTCCATTGTATTGATGTGCCGTTTTCTATCTGTTTCTAAGTCGGGTTACTACGCATGGCTTGATAGAGAACCAAGCCGCTACGATCAAGAAGAGCAGGCTTTGAAGAAGCGTATAATTAAAGTGTTTACCCAGAGTCGAGAGACCTACGGTAGCCCACGAGTTCATGCAGAACTGAGGCGGCAAGGAGTTTTGGTTAGCCGCAAGCGTGTGGCTCGGATCATGAGAGAGCAAGGGCTAAGAGCACGAAGTTATCGCATTTACATGAAAATGGCCAAGCTACATCGGTTCTATCAATCGATTAAGAATATTAAAAAAGACACACCAAAACCAACGGCAGTTAATCAACAGTGGTCTGGAGATCTAACGTATATCAGGCAAGGCAAACGTTGGATGTATCTAGCGGTCGTTATTGATCTTTACTCGCGTAAAGTCGTCGGTTGGTCGCTTGGTAGTAAGAAGAGTACACAACTAACGATGAGTTCGCTGAGAATGGCCATTAGAAATCGAAAGCCACAAGAGCGCCTGTTATTTCATACTGACAGAGGCTCTGAATATCGAGCCCATGAAGTTCAAGCTTTACTATCAAAAAATGGAATTGTCCCAAGCATGAATCGCCCAGGTCATTGTACTGATAATGCAGAGGTGGAGTCGTTCTTCCATACGCTCAAAGGCGACATAATTAGGAAAAATAGCTTTAAAAGTGAGAAGCAGCTTAGAGATAAACTTGTCGGTTATATCCAGCATTTTTATAACCGTTATAGACTGCACTCAAGTCTTGGATATCGAAGCCCGCATGAATATGAAGTCATGACGGGTTAAAGAAGATAGGGTGTCCATTTTATCGGGTGAAGATCATTCCTAACGCTTAGCAATTTTGGTGTAAAATTGGATTTTAGTGATTACTGTGGTTTTATCGAGTTACGTGGTAGCGTTACTCACACCCTAATTGGGCGTTATATGAATAAGGAGGATATATGTATATGTCTCAAGCAAGAAAGGAATTTGAGTTAGCACTTTCAGATTCAGAAGAGTTAATAGCCTGTTATGACTCGATGAATCACTGTGATAGTGGTATGCGTCCACCAGAGGTGCTAAAACGAGCAACTTTGATCATGACTTTGACTGCTTGGGAGACGTATGTTGAAGATATAGCTTCCGAATTAATTAATGCTAAATATGGAATGGTTATGGGTTCTCAGGTTGGCAGCATAATAACAGGGCGATTGCATGATCATCTTAAAGTTTTCAATAATCCAGACTCTAAGAAAACTAAGGATCTATTCCAAGAGTTTTTCGGTATAGACGTTACTGAAAGTTGGGTTTGGGGTAACTTTCACACAGCAAAAGATTCAAGAACTGCGTTAAACTCTTGGCTTAGAAAGCGTGGTGAAGCGGTCCATAGAGCACAAATTGATAAACAGTCTTCTCATATAGTGAAGCGTGAGGAGCTAGACAAGTGCATACGTTTTTTTCGAGAGTTAGTTGAAGTAACCGATAGGAAACTATTGGCGATATAATTCATATAACAAACGACTATGGCGCCATGTTCTACCCTAAGAAGTAACACTTTATGGAGGTCGGTATGAATATCAAAGAGTCTGATTGGAAAATCTTTTGCGAGATAAAGAGTGAAGCTGCGCAACGGTTTTGTACTCGACAGCTAGATGAAGCAATCAAAACGATTACTGATGAATCAGAACCTGTAGGGGAAAGGTTCAACTTTATGTGTCAGCATTCCAAAGAATCTCAAAAGCAAATGAAGTTGATTTTCGACGGCCACTCTCGAAGCCGTGCATTTATTCAGCTCATGCAAATGTGTGCGGAAGGCTTGGTTGCACCAGAAAAATTCGAACGCCTTTCAGACGAACTCAAAAAAGACATTACGAGTATTCTAGAAAGAAGAGCCTAAGGAAAGTTGGCTAATCAGGCCGCTTCTTTTTCATAGCTGCAACCATCTCAATATTATTCCTTTTTATTCGCGAATTCGGATATCCGCTACAATTTTGCTTCGGCAACCTCACTTTTACGAGTTTATTATACGAGTTGTAGTGAAAATCGTAGAGTTACTCGTTTTTTTCTCCTTCAAAACGCCGTTGATTTTTAAGAATTAGCACTAGAATCTGGATTGAGATTTCTTCCAAAAAAGTGTCAACATTACTTGGTTAATAAAATCTCTCGTTAGCCCTTTAAATCCGTGCGCTCTAGGTGAACTGAAAGTGTCACCTAGAGTGCATGAGGGTGGGGGTTGCGGGAGTTTATGCTTGTGATGCGACCAGAGCCCCACCATCACAAATCCTTGGCCCCAAATTATTCAATATTTTTGGTTTGCATAGACGTTCTATTAATTATTCGGATTCCGAATCCGTGATTTTTGGTCAGGGAAGCTGGGTGTTATGTTCTGAAAAGTGAGTGTGCGGATCAGTGAATGCCTATAGGCCTTTAAAGTTCTTAATACTGGATGAGTAGGTTTATTTGCTAATAGTTAGTTCAGGCGTGTTATGTCATTGAATGAGAATTGAAGGGTTAGTTTGGAAGATGGTGTTAAGAATGAACGAAAGGCCAGAAGTGTTTTCTTGATCGCCTTTCACTGTTGTTGGATTAGCCTGGAGTGTATTACGTAGTGGTAGCGCCTAGTCCAATACACAAGAATGTAAATAAGTGGCTCTTAGCTGATGTCAGTTGCGCCAAAGGAGTGGTTCTTATTCATGATGACTATATTCGTTTAGAAGTGCGTACAAAGCCGTACAAGTAATATTTTAGATGTTAGTCGGTTTTGTTTTTTTGTTTGAGTAGTGTATTGAACCTAGCGAAAAAGCGGTCTAGTCTTAATGTTAGAAAAACTACTGTATAAGTCCACCTTTCGTCCACCCTTAATCCACCCAAGCAAAACTGGGATAAAGTGGGGAAGAGGAAAGTTGATTATTTTCAGTATATTGCGCGAGATTTACGACGTTTTTGAGGGCTCAAAAACGGTGAAACCCCGATGTTGGTAGCATCGGGGTTTCGAATTTCTAGATTTCTCGACTGGTAAGATCGATTATCTTTTCTATGCAGAAGGCTTGGATTAATCCAATCTTATTCCTTGGTAGGGAATTAGATACGGATGAAGTCCATGTGCTCAACTTTAGGCTTGAACGCGTGACGTTGAACGTCTTGCGGCTTAACCTTAACTTCTGCGCCGTCAATCAGTAGAGTGATTGCTTCGTAGAATTCAGGCTTATCCATTTGGTTGATCACGTCAGCGTGAACAAGTTCGATAGCTACAGCTGCTGCTTCGCCACCGTAGATTACAGCTGGGAATTTACCAGCGTGACGTAGGCGGCGGCTCGCACCTTTACCTAGTTCAGTACGTACTACTGCTTCAAATTTCATAGTTTTACTCTCAAATTAGTAAAAATTAACTTCACACCTCAATGCGACCTTGAGTATGTGGTAATGCTTATGCATAAACGAGTTCATGCTTAAGCGAGCGCGGATACTAACATTACATTCAAACCGGAGCAAGTCAGAAGCCTATCACAAAGGGAAATTCCTTCGATATTCAGCTCGTTTGACGATAAAACGTTCATTGGTCTTCATTTCTGCCTTTCTCGCCCTTTGTATCACAGACCTTATCTATTTATATCATCAGCTAATGAACGGAAAATGAATGTTCAACTAAGGATTGGTTAAGACTCTGTTAGTTAATCTTAGTGTTAATTAAACAGCAGAATAAATAGGTGAACATATGGAACCGGTTAGCATTATCGTTATCACTTTAAACGAAGAAAAACGCATTGGACGCTTGATGGAAAAGTTGAGCGTCCAAACCCATCAGGAGTTTGAAGTTATCGTTGTCGATTCAAACAGCGAAGACAACACAAGAGAAGTGGCGCAGGCCTATGAAAGTGCATTGCCAAACTTAACGGTTCACCACATGGAAACACGTGGTGTGAGTTTGGGCAGAAACACGGGAGCTTCTTTGGCTCAGTACAACAGAATCCTCTTTTTAGACGCTGATGTAAGCTTACCTCGAAACTTTCTTGCCAAAGCGCTTTATGAATTGGACGAGAAGAAACTTGAAGTCGCAGGCGTGTACATGAGCTCTAAGGGGTTGCCGCTTGTTCACAAGTTTGGTTATGGGGTGTTTAACGCCGGGCTATTTGCCACTCAGTTCTTTTTTCCAACAGCGATTGGTGCGTGTATTTTCTCGACTAAGCGAGTACACGATGAAATCGGCGGGTTCGATGAAGAAATTGTATTGTGCGAAGACTGTGATTACGTAAAACGTGCGAGCAAGACATGGCGATTTAGATTCCTGAATATGACTTTTGGCTTTGACCCTCGTCGGTTAGACCAAGACGGTGTTGTTAAAACGGGATCAACTTACCTTAAAGCCAATGTAAGACGTTTCTTTAAGGGTGAAATGCGTAACAACGAGATGAACTACAAGTTTGGTCATTATAAAGAACAGTAAGCGCTGAGGTTGTTATGTTTGATGGACTAGGGCTGTTTTTGGGTGCATTAGGTGACGCACTCATAGGCCCGAACCTATTTGTACCGGGAGAGCCCTTTTTTATCGCTGCGGGCTTTCAACTGTATTCAGGTGCATGGATGGCGTTGGTGCTAGTGATGTTGGGTGGCTTCATCGGAGACCAGTTGAGCTATTTTATTGGATCAAAATGGGGTGCAACCGCACAAAAGAAACTTATAAAATTCCGCCCTAAAACCAAAAGGCTTATGGCTCGATGCCGTTACCTAATCGCAAAGAAGGGCAATTACATTATTGTGGCTGCTCGCCTTCTTGGACCTATTGCTTGGGTCGTACCTTTTATTGCGGGCTCTCATCGCGTTAAGTGGAGTAGCTTTACGCTGCTTTCATCGATTGGGTTGTTGCTTGGTGGTGGACAATTTATTGCATGGGGCATGTTATTGGCACATGGAGTTGAACAGTTTCCATTATTGAATACTGTTAAGGTTTTTCTTACTGAACATCAAAGCTTAATGATTGGCTTGGTCGTCGTTATTGCCTTTGTCACAATCGGATATAAGTTCAAGTGGCGCAGACTGACGCTGAAGACCAGTACACTTTTGGTCGTTTGGTTATGCTACGTAAATTACGCGCACTTCTTCTGGAAGGCCGATGATTTTCAAACTCAACAAGCGCCAGAAGAAACGGCCTCTATTGACTTAGAGCAAGTGATTTATAAAGCATTTCCTGGCTTGTCTCCCGTTTACGATGCACAAGCGATCAATGTTGTGTATGTCGGGGAGTCTCCCCGTGAATTGATGAATCAACTTGGTTGGATAGAGAACCAAACCTTTTCTCGACATGAGATTGAATGGTCACATTATTTAGCCTTGTTAAAAGCGAATACTCCTCCGGTTTCTGACTTGTATTGGCGAAATCAGCCTCAAGATATGGCATTTCAATTGCCTGGAAACCTAATGAAAAGAAGCCACATACGTTGGTGGAACGCAGGGCTAGACAGTAATAGCAATCAACTTAAGTGGTTAGGGGCAATCAGCTACGATGATGGGCTTAAAGTGACGCCGTACTCAGGTATTGTCACCATACTTCATAAAATTGACCCGAATGTGGATGAAGAACGCGATAGGTTTGCCAAACAGATCAAATCGACTTATCCAAATATTGGTTTGGTGCACTTGCCACTCGCTAACGCAGAAGCTTTGAATGATAATCACGATTATTATACTGATGGCAAAATTCTGATGATTGGAGCAACGACGTACGGCGTTAAATCGCCAGCTTTAAATGTGGCAGTGAACGATATATAGGAGAGTGGTACAAAGCTTGTTAAAGGAAACCTGTTGCTTTGGTTTTTGGCTCATTATCCATCGTTCTAGTGATATGCACCCATATAGTAGTTACCTAACTGCTTATCTTTCTCTCGCTTCTTTCTGGTCTACCCATCCTAGAACAGCCAATAATATGAGCCTTGTTTAATTCTTAAATCGAACAGGGCCTTGCCTTTTCTTCAGCGCTTATTTTAAGTTAAGTAACTTAACCCTCTTATAAGCTACTTCTCAGCGATAATCTGTTTTCTTTGTCTATGCTAATTAAGGGCGAGTAAGCGGCGAAAGCCAAGGACAACGTTATGCAAATGAATCCGATTGGTTGGTTTGAAATTTATGTCGATGATATGGCGAGAGCGAAGGCTTTTTACGAAGCTGTGTTTAAAGTGAGGCTAGAGAAGTTAGATAACGAAACTGAAATCGACATTGAAATGTGGGTATTTCCTTGTGAGATGGACAGTTACGGTGCAACAGGGGCGCTGTGTTCTATGTCTGGTGTCAAAGCTGGTGGTAACAGCACGATGGTTTATTTCTCTTGTGAAGACTGTGAGACCGAAGCGAGCTTAGCAGCAGCGAATGGTGGTGCCTTACAAGTGCCCAAAATGGCCATTGGTCAACATGGTTTCATTAGTGTTGTCAGTGATACTGAGGGCAATACGATAGGGTTGCATTCTATGAGTTAAAGTGAGCTCTAATTAAGTAAGAAAAAAGAGCAGGAGTTTGCAAATGATAGGCAAACGCCTGCTTTTCGCGCCCAGAAGCTTTATTGTTTTTAAGAAGCCTAAGAAGCCTAAGAAGCCTAAGAAGCTTGAGAGGCCTTTAGAATGAGAGAGGCTTTTAACCCCCCCATAGAGCTCTTGCTTAGAGTTAAACTGCCTCGATAGCTGTGGGCCATTTCGTTCACTATATTGAGCCCCAAACCTGTACCTGGCGTTGTTTCGTCAAGTCGAACGCCTCGCTTGGTGACTTGCGCGAGTTTCTCTTCAGGAATGCCTTTTCCGTCATCTTCAATGACCAATTCAATATTACCGTCTGCAAGCGCGTTGGCGTGAACTCGAATAATACTGCTCGCCCATTTATAGCTATTTTCAAGCAGGTTGCCGACCATTTCATCTAGGTCAGTTTTTTCTACGGCGACTTCAAGTTCAGAATCCAGCTCATTGATCATGGTGACGTCGTTAGCGGCATAGACTTTATCAAAAGCCATCGCGATAGCTTCGACACGTTCACAAGGTGATGACTTCACGGAAAGGATATTCATTGCACCCGCCATGCGTGCGCGGCCAAGGTGATAGTCAATTTGGCTTTGAATTTGATAAATGGGTTGCTGTAAGAGTTTCTTCTCGTTATCGGGAAGCATTTCTATCTCATTTTTCAAAACCGATAACGGTGTTTTTAACGCGTGAGAAAGGTTACCTGCGTGGTTTCGAGCTCGCTCCAATAGCTCTTGGTAATGGAAGAGTAGGGCATTAAGGTCAGAGACTAGCGGAGACACTTCTTTCGGGTAGTTATCACTTAACCCTTGTTGTTCGCCTTTTCTTAGCATCACCAGTTCGCGCTGCATTTTACTTAGTGGCAGTAGTGACCAACTGACTTGAATGCCGATGAGCAGTAGCACCCCTACAAACAACAACATCAAAATAAGCCAAACCTGGCGTGTTAACTGATTGAGTGTTGACTCTAGTGGGTCTTCATCGAGGCCAATAGTAATGGTGACAGGCTCACTCAGTTCAGGTAAGTAAATGTCTTGCTCGATGTAAATCAACTTATCGTCTTGAGGTCCCTTAACGGAGGTGTGAATGGGTGAACGCTTGATGGTAAGATCTTTATCCCATAGAGAACGAGAACGAATGATCTGATCTTGAGTGGATGCACGCCAATAGATCCCGCTGTACGGTTGGTTGAATCTTGGATCGGAAAGACGTTCGGCCATGATAAGGTTGCCGCTGTTACTTGTTTCGATGTTTGCAGTTAACTCGTCCATAGTAAGACTCAATTGCTGCTTTACGTCATCGACCAAGTAATCATTAACCAATTTTGGTATACCGATACCAGCAGCAAGTATCATTGCACCCAACCAAAAAGCCGCAGCGAGAAGCAAGCGGCTTTTTAGACTGATGTTTTTAAGCGTTCTTTTTTTTAGATTCATGCATTTCTAGCCTGCCTTTGCTCGTTGCGATTTATCAGTATTACGGTGATCAGAACAGGCTATCCACTTATTTGATGTGTATTTGATTAATGATGGCGCTTGTTAATTGACGATCGCGCTATTCAGCATTCAGTTGGTAGCCGAGGCCACGAACGGTTTTTATGATCTTTGGTGCGATTTTCTTACGAATACGCCCGATAAACACTTCCACGGTGTTTGAATCGCGGTCAAAATCTTGTTTGTAAATGTGTTCAACCAATTCCGTACGTGAAATAACCTTGTTTTGGTTATGCATGAAATACGCGACTACTTTGTATTCGAGTGCGGTTAAGCTGACAGCTTGACCTTGCCACAAAACTTTTGAACTGCGCGTGTCTAAGCTGAGATCGCCAATCTGTAGCACTGGAGCGGCACTGCCAGATGCTCGGCGTAACTGAGCGCGGATTCGAGCAATCAGCTCTACCATTTCAAATGGCTTGGTTAGATAATCGTCAGCGCCAGCATTCAAGCCTTCTACTCGTTGAGTTAATGTGTCTCTAGCACTTAAAATAACTACGGGTGTATTGATGTTTTCGTCTCGAATGCCTTTCAATACGGTTAAGCCATCTAATTTTGGTAAGCCTAAGTCGAGAACAATCACGTCCCACTCTTCAGATGTTGCCCGATACAGTGCGTCAATACCATCTTGAGAAAGCTCGGGTACCCAGTCGGCTCCCTCAAGTGTTTCAATAATTTGTTGGCCTAAACGAGGTTCGTCTTCAACGACTAAAATTTTCATGTTTACTCTTCTAATTTTTATGAACTACTAATTAGCGCTTTTTATAGCGTCTTTAAAGTTTCGGCCTTTTATCATTAACATTTCTAGCGTTTCAGCGTTGTATTCGACTTTGATAATGTTGTTTTGATGATTAATTTTGAGTTCGTAAACCCAAACGTCGTCATCTTCTTCAAGCTCTACTTTAATGATTCGACCATGCAGATCGTTTTCCACTGCCGCGTACATTTCTGAGAAAGGGCGGATATAGCCTTCTTGTACTGCGTCGTAGACTTCGTCTTGATCTTCTTCAAATTCGATACGAGTTCCTGCTTTGTGGACATCTTGTACGAGGTCATGACCGTTATGATCAGAGTCGGCCCAGACACTGGCAGAAACCAATAAGCCGAAGCTTATAGAAAACAAAGAAATCATAGCTTTACTAAACATAGCGAATCCTAGAGAAGGTTGATAGCGTTCAGTATAAAAAAGTAATTCTGAACAGAAAGTGAACCTGATTAATTATGAGCTTTAGGTTCTCAAAAAATGAGGTATTAGCGCTGTTGAAGCTCGTCTTCGAATATCTTGTCTCTCATTTTCCAAAAGCGTCCCACTTTACGTGCAATCACAAATTGAGGCGGGCGAAATCGATGTTGGTGAGCAACAACTTTGGTTGGTGACGCTTCCTCAAACGGTCTGTGTCTGTCGGCAAGGTGAGGGCGAACAAACTGATCCTTAAAATTCTGCTTCTGTTTCTTGGTGGTTAATGACCAAAACTCATGCACTTGTGCTTGGTTTTCTCCACGGTAAGTGACCTTAAGCTGCGACTTGCCTTTTTCGTCCTTGAGAACGTTAAGGTCCATTTCTAAACACTCAAACACCAACGCATCTTTGAGGTTTAACGCTTCTTTAAGTTTTTTATCTGGGTCAACTAAGGTGGCATCGCATTCGTGGCAAATACGTGCGGCAATGTCGTTGTCCGCGCCGCATTCACCGCAATATTTAGCTCTAAAGCGATAGTTACAGTGCTCGCGTTCCCCTGTGTCTTCATCGGTAAAGTAGCCTTGGCATTTTCGCCCAAAGTGTTCGAGTAAGAAGCCGTTGCTGTCTAGCTTGCCCCAGAAGTTATTATTGAAGCCGCAAGCAGGGCAGGGAATGGTGATGATCTCACTGTCTGAATCCGGCTTAGGATCGCCGACTTCAGGTTGGTAGAGGTCGTAACTGTTGCCTGCATAATCTAATACCAAACACTCTTTTTTGCCTGGAGACAAACGTAATCCACGACCAACAATTTGTTGATATAAACTGATGGACTCTGTCGGTCGTAAAATTGCGATTAAATCCACATGTGGCGCGTCAAAACCTGTGGTTAATACCGATACGTTAACTAAGAATTTGATTTTACGTTCTTTGAAATCGTTGATGATTTGGTCGCGCTCTAGCGTAGGTGTGTCACCAATCACGATGGATGATTCACCTTCAGGGAGTAAGCTCAGGATCTCTTGTGCGTGTCTAACGGTTGCAGCGAATACCATGATGCCGAGTTTGTCTTTGGCCAGCTCAATGATTTGGTCGACAATTTGTGGCGTGGCGCGTTTCGATTGTTCGATCACCATATCGAGCTCAGCTTCTTTATAGCGACCAGTGCTTGCTGGTTTTAACTGAGAGAAGTCATAACTCAAAACCGGAGCATCAATCATGCGTGCTGGCGTAAGAAAGCCTTCGTCTAATAAGTAGCGGATCGGCAGTTCGAAAATACAGTCTCTGAAAAATCTCGGTTCTTCAGAACGCACTTGGCCACGTGTGTGGTATTGATAAAGCCAACCCATACCAAGACGATATGGGGTTGCAGTCAGCCCAAGCACTTTGATACCTGGATTGTTCTCGCGCAAGTGAGTGATCACTTTCTGGTAGCTACTGGTCTTTTCATCCGGTACACGGTGGCATTCATCGATAACCAATAATGAAAACTGATTAGAAAATGAATCGAGATTGCGAACCACGGATTGAACCGACGCGAATACCACTTGCTGGTCGGTTTCTTTACGGCCTAAACCGGCAGAAAAAATCGAACCTTTTAACCCATAACCTTCATATTTTTCATGGTTTTGCTCTACTAACTCTTTAACGTGAGCAAGCACCAAAACGCGGCCTTTGGCAAGCCTTGCTAGCTCTGCAATGACTAGGCTTTTTCCTGCACCCGTTGGCAGCACCAAAACTGCTGGAGTTTGGTGTTTTCTGAAGTAATGTATCACTGATTTTACGGAGTCAGCTTGGTATGGGCGGAGTGTATACATATCGAGTCTTGTATGGTGAAAAACAAATAGTGTGAAATAGCTCAACTAATTGAGCAAAGGTGACTATAATACCCGACTTAGATTAGTTGAGGTATTCATGCGTTTAGATAAATTTCTGTGCGATGCGTTAGGCGTCACTCGAAGAGAAGCAACACACTTATTAAAATCAAAAGCAGTGACTGTTAATGATGTCATTCAAAAAAGCGGCTCACTTAAGGTAACTGAAGAGTGCGTTGTGGAATGGCAAGGCAATGAACTTCACGTTCACGGCCCACGTTACATCATGCTTTATAAGCCAGAAGGCTTTGTTTGTTCGCATGAAGATGGCGCAAATCGTATTGCGTTTGAATTGCTTGATGAAATCAAAATGGACAAGCTGCACTTTGCAGGTCGTCTCGATGTTGATACCACTGGTCTTGTATTGATTACTGACGATGGTAAGTGGTCTCACCGCATCACGTCGCCAAAGCACAAGTGCGAAAAAACATACCGTGTATGGCTTGTTGAACCTGTTGAAGCGGACTACGTTGAAAAATTCAAAGAAGGCATTCAGCTTAAGAGCGAAGATGGCCTAACACTTCCTGCACACCTTGATGTACGTGCTGAGCGTGAAGTGCTTTTAACGATTCACGAAGGCAAATACCATCAAGTAAAACGCATGTTTGCGGCGCTTGGTAACAAGGTTGAAGCATTGCATCGCGAGCGTATCGGTGAAATCGAGATGGACGAATCTCTGGAGTTGGGTGAATACCGTTATCTAACACAAGAAGAAGTCGACTCTATCTGGAAGTAGTTTTTTCTATTGTAAAATGTGGCCGACCAAGGATAGCGTCGGCTGATTATTGTGACTGGTACTAGGACAGTTTCAGCCATTATTACTATTTGCGTATTTATATATCGCTATGTGTATATTCGCGTATCACTGTGTGCATGTTCATGCTCACATAAAACCTAGTACTTAGTCGGAGAGTTATGCAAACGTCTACCCAACAGACCCCAAAATCACAACCACAAACTCCTCAGTTAGGTTGGATGCTATTTTTGGTTCTGGGGGCGATTGGTGCACTGACACCACTCGCCATCGATATGTACCTGCCCGCAATGCCAACGATCGCCAAAGATCTCGGCGTAACAGCGGGTGAAGTACAAATCACACTCACAGCGTACACCGCAGGTTTTGCGTTAGGTCAGTTGTTACATGGCCCGTTAGCCGACAGTTATGGTCGCAAGCCTGTTTTACTGATTGGTGTCTTCTTCTTTGCAATTGCGTCTGTTGTGAGTGCTACTACTCATGGCATTGAAGCGCTAACGTTAGTTCGTACTGCTCAAGGTTTCGCAGGGGCAGCGGCAGCGGTCATTATCCAGGCCGTTGTGCGTGATATGTTCGACCGTGAAGATTTTGCAAGAACCATGTCGTTCGTTACCTTGGTGATGACGGTTGCGCCACTTATCGCACCTATGATTGGTGGTTACTTGGCATTGTGGTTTGGCTGGCGTTCAATCTTTTGGGTCTTGGCCATTTTTGCGGTGATTGTGATTCTCGCGGTAATAATCAAAATCCCTGAGACACTGCCTGTTGAAAATCGCCAGCCACTGCGCTTTAAAACGACGATTCGTAATTACGCTCGTTTATGTAAAAACCCTACGGCTATGGGCCTGATTTTCTCTGGTGCATTCTCTTTTTCTGGGATGTTTGCATTCTTAACCGCAGGCTCTTTTGTTTATATCGACATTTATGGCGTACGTCCTGATTTGTTTGGTTACTTATTTGGCTTGAACATTGTTGCGATGATTCTTATGACGACAATCAATGGTCGAATCGTTAAGAAGGTCGGTTCTCATACCATGCTGAGAGCAGCGCTGGTCATTCAATTACTGGCTGGTGTGGGTTTACTGGCTGGTTGGGCATTGGATCTCGGGCTTTGGGGTATTGTACCGTTTGTGATGCTGTTTATCGGCACTATTTCTACGATTGGCAGTAACTCTATGGGTCTACTGCTAAGTGGTTACCCTAATATGGCAGGCACGGCTTCATCGCTTGCGGGAACATTGAGATTTGGTACTGGTTCTGTCGTTGGAGCGATCGTTGCGATGCTACCAAGTGACAGTGCTGGGTCTATGGCTATGGTAATGGCTGCGTGTGCAGTAATGTCAGCATTACTATATTGGACATTAGGAAAGAAGGCATAATGTCAAAATACTATATTGAAATTCAGAAGTTAGTGAATGATGCGCTAGGCGAGCTATATGCTTTACATAAATCTGGCAAGGCCATTGACGCACCTATCGCGAACAACCTTTACCTTGTTCGTTGGGTAACAAAGGCGATTAAATCTCAAGCTTATGATCGCGTGATTGTGCCTGACTTGGTTCGCTGGCAGAAACAGGGTCGCTCAAAAGGCAACAACTCTGATTTAACTTTTACCTTCAAACGTATTTCTGCGTTTTACGGACGTTTTTTCCCTGAAGGCGAAGAGCCTAAAGCGCTAAAAGACAGTGATGTTGAAGCATTTATGGACAAAATGTATGAGATGGGTTGGAGCGTATCGAGTGAAGATGAACTGACCACTGGCGGTAAGATTCAATTCTTCACCGATGGCGAACATTCTTTTGCCTTGTGTGGTAAACAGTGTGACGACTCTTTCAACGGTGAGTTGATGGTTAAGCCGATGAACTGGTTTGTGCGTGGTAATCACGCAGAGTTTATTCAAGCAGCGATGGAAGCAGGCTTTATGCTTCACAAAGTTACAGACTATAAGTCAGCGGTGAAGTACCACGGTGAATACATCGTGTACCCTGCCAACCAAGGTAATCAGTTAGCGGAAATTCCAATCAGTGTTATTGGTTAACTAAGTGACTCTCGATATTTATCAAAAGACCGCCGAATTGGCGGTCTTTTTTTTAATGATAGCAACGGGCTACATCATTCGTTTTTACTGTCTTAGCATCTCTTTACTCTAATACTTCATGTGCTGTTATGGTTTTTTATCAGCTTTTTTAGCCTGCTTTTCTATCGCCTTTACCATGCCTTTAAAGATAAACAGGTGGGCTGGCATCATCGCAAACCAATACAGTAATCCTAGAAAGCCCTTTGGATGCCACCAAGCTGAGATATTCAGTTCACGAGCTTCTCCGTGGTCAGATACGGTAATTTCCAGCCGACCTAAACCAGGGCCTTTCATTCCGAAAAGCAGAGATAAGAACTGATTCTCTTCGCAACGGATCACTTTCCACGAGTCGATTTTGTCACCCACTTTTAAGTTTGGGCCTTCAGGCATTTGTCGAACCGGTATACCGCCACCAAACAGAACATCTAGCCATTCTCGTGTGCGCCATAAAGCGTTAGCAAAGAAGTAACCTTGCTTGGGGCTTCCTATCTGCTGTGCGACATTCCACAGTGATTCCAGTGACGCGGTTGAAGTGATGCTTGCACCGGTTTTCTTGGGGTAGTAGCCATATCCAGCTTGCCATCGTTTGAACGCGGTTTTATCAAAGCCCCAGACATTACTTTTAACGAAATTTCCTTCAGCGTGAATGGCTTGCTCAACCATGCTCTCGAACGATATAAGCTTTTGAGGGTACTTTTCTCTAATGGTGGTCGAACTGGCAATGAAGTCATGCTTTAAGCCTGCGAGAAGCGCTCTGCCGATGTTAGAAGGGACGGAGGTGACTACCCCTAACCAATAGGAAGCGATTTGAGGCGTTAGTAATGACGTTGCCCAAAGCCTGAGTGGGCGATCGGCTGTTTTGGCTATATGAGCAAACTGGTTTCGGTAAGAGACAATATCAGGTCCGCCAACCTCAAACGTTTGGCTTTCATTGGGTGTGTCCTGTGCGAGTTTCAGCAAGTAATGGTTAAGGTTCTGCAAGGCGATAGGGTTGGCTTTGGAGTCCACCCATATTGGCGCAATCATTATGGGTAGGTTGTAAACGAAATCTCGCATGATCTCGAATGCTGCGGAGCCTGGACCGATAATAACACCGGCTTGGAGTTCGGTTACTGGAACGGGGCCTTTTCGAAGTAGCTGTCCGGTTTTTTTTCTAGCTTGAAGGTGTTCTGAATCGCCCGTTTGAGGCTGAAGAGAACTGAGATAGATAATGTGTTGATTCTTCGGTCCAAGTGCCGAAACAAAGTTACGCGCCAAGTTGAGCTCGTAATCAATGAAATCATGGCCTTCTGCCATGCCATGAACTAGAAAGAAGATAAGATCAAAATCGGGTACCAATGCTTGTGTCGCCGCTTGATCTGCGAGATCAAGGTATTCCAGTGACAAGTTGTCGTGAGGTTCTGTTCGTGCCTTTAAATAGTCGATATGCCTTGCTGCTGCAGTAACTTGATAGCCTTGTTCAAGCAGGAGGGGGAGGAGCTGTGAACCAACATATCCAGAAGCGCCTAAAACCAGTACTTTCTTCATTGTTACTCCATTTATATCTGTGGTTAAAAACCGAACATTGATATAATAGCGTGATATTTATCTTTATTCATCAATACGTTCCGTTTAGGTATCTCTATGTTGCTCTCTTCCATTCTTCATCACACTCGCGGTGATTTTGTTCGTAGGCTTATTGCGATTGCTTTGCCTATCACTTTGCAGAGCATTATGTTTTCAAGCCGAGGCTTAGTGGATGTGTTGATGTTGGGTCAGCTTGGAGAAGCAGACATTGCGGCGGTTGGAGTAGCAAGCCGTGCGATGTTTGTGACGACCATTATGTTAGTTGGTGTTACCACGGGTGGCGCGTTGTTGACGGCACAATACTGGGGAGCGGGGGACAAACAAGGTGTGAGAGAAAGTACCGCTCTGACCTGGTTGGTTTCGACGTTGTTTGCCTTACTGACTATTGTTTTCTTTGTCTCTTTCCCAGCGCAAATCATGGGTGTGACGACAGACTCTCAAGAAGTCATTAACTTGGGTATTGAATACATCGTTATCACTTCATTTAGCATGTTGGCGGTATCCTGTGTGAGCAGTATGGCTGTTGGCTTGAGAGCGATGCATAAACCAGGGCTCAGTACTTTCTTTAGTGGTATTGGCATCCTTTCTAATGTGTTCTTAAACTGGGTACTGATCTTTGGTAATTGGGGCTTTCCTACTCTTGGAATAAAAGGCGCAGCGATTGCGACGGTAATGAGTGGGGCTATTGAAGTAGCGACCTTGTTTGGTTACCTCTATTTCTCTAAACATTTATTAGCCTTTAAATTCTGTGATATCAAAGCGGCAGCGACCGTTGAAAAAGTGATTCGCTTTTTGAAGTTATCGTTGCCGACGACGTTTAATTTCTTAGCTTGGGCTGGTGGTCTTTTTTCTTATCACGCAATCATGGGGCAATCAGGTGTACAAGGTTTGGCGGCACTGTCAGTAATGACGCCGGTTGAGTCTATCTCGTTGAGTCTATTGATTGGCATGTCGAATGCAGCTTCTGTTTTGGTCGGGAATCAACTTGGCGCAAAGAATAATGAAGCGGTTTACTATCAAGCTCTCGGCCTAACCATTTTGTGTTTCTTGACCAGTATTGTTGTGGCGGTCTTCCTTTATTTTGTGCAAGTACCAATACTTAATGCGTTCAGCGCGTTGACTGAAGAAACCAGAGCGCTCTCAGAGAAGTTTATTCTCATTTTAAGTGTCGGAATTGTTATCCGTTCTATCCCAATGACAGTGATTGTAGGTGTATTGAGAGCGGGTGGTGATGTTAAGTTCTGCCTCTATCAAGACTTAATTGCTCAGTGGGTGATTGGCATTCCATTGGCCGCGATCGCTGCTATTTATTTCAAGTTCCCGCCTGAATGGGTGTATTTACTGTTTCTTACCGAAGAAGTCATAAAGTGGGGCGGTTCGCTCTATCGAATGAAAACAAGAAAATGGATTAAGAACTTAATAGGAAGTTGAAGTGAGGCGCATCAATCTAATGACTTTCTCGTTGGCGTGTGATCTATCTTTCAAAATACTTCCTCCTAACAGGGAATTAGTGTAGATTCTCCTTCCAAATTCTAACTAATGTGAGCTGTTTAATGTTAAAGCTGTCAGACCTATGTAAAGGCTATGTCGACGGGGGGGAGTTCCACCCTGTTTTGCAAGGTGCTGAGTTAACATTAAACCAAGGCGATCAACTCGCATTAATGGGAGAAAGCGGTTCAGGGAAAAGTACATTATTGAATCTTATCGCGGGTTTAGACCTAGCAGACTCAGGTGAAATTGCTTTTCCTCATTTCAACATGCACGCCTCCACTGAACGTGATCGTACTGCTTATCGCCGAAATAATATTGGCCATATCTTCCAGCAATTCAACTTACTGCCAACGCTTAATATTGCCGATAACATTCGCTTTTGCCGTCAATTAAAGGGTTTACCAGAAGATAAAGGACTCTGGAGACAAATTCTTTCTGCTTTAGACCTTATGCCTTTACTGGGGCGTTATCCTGAAGAGGCGTCTGGTGGCCAACAACAACGTGCGGCAATTGCTCGTGCTTTGTATATGGAACCTAAAATTTTGTTGGCCGATGAACCAACAGGAAGCTTAGATGAACGTAATGCGGAAGCGGTAATGCGTTTGCTTACTTCTTTGGCTCGTCAGTTAGAGTGTACCTTATTATTGGTGACGCACAGTGAAAAAGTAGCGCTCCATATGGATGGTCGTATCCGTCTACAAGGAGGGCAACTGCATGTCATGGCCCGTAGTTAAGGCACTACTCGGTCACTATCGACGTTACCCACTTCAGATTATTTTGGTATGGCTTGGTTTAACCCTTGGCGTATCACTTTTGGTTGGTGTTACTGCCATCAACCAACACGCCAAGCAAAGCTATGCGCATGGCGAGAAACTTTTTTCGAATCCTCTTCCTTATCGTATTCGACCAAAACACAACGCTAATAAAATCCCGCAAGGTTTTTATATCCAACTTCGCCGTGAAGGCTTTCAACAGTGCTCTCCTTTTGACCACCATCGTATCACTGATGAAAACGGCGCGAACTTCATGCTAATTGGCTTAGACCCTGTGTCTATGCTTCAGCTACAGCCGGGTGTTGCATTAAAAGATCTCACTACCTTAAATCTAATGAAACCGCCATACCCGATCCTAGTCAGTGATGATCTCGCTGAACACATGGAATGGAAACACGGCGACTACATCCATCTGATGGATGGATCTGAGTTAGGGCCAGTGGCTGTCGATCAAGACAATATTATTAATGGTACTCGCCTGATTGCGGATATCTCATTGCTCAGAATGCTAAAACGCAGTGCAGGGCTTTCGGTGATTGCGTGTTCAGATATGCCAACTGAAAAGTTTGAGCGTCTTAAGAACATGCTACCAAATGGATTAACGATTACTCGTAGTTCAAAGGCGGAGCTGGAATCTCTTACCAGTGCCTTCCACTTGAACTTAACCGCCATGGGTATGTTGTCGTTTGTGGTGGGCTTGTTTATTTTCTATCAAGCGATGTCGTTGTCTTTCATTCAGCGCCAACCACTCGTCGGAATCTTGAGACAAACAGGTGTGTCTGGTTGGCAACTTGCGAAAGCGCTTTGTTTAGAGCTATTGATCTTAGTTTTACTCAGCTGGATATGCGGCAATATTTTTGGCTTGATGCTCGCGAATCAACTGTTACCTGCAGTTTCTTCAAGCTTGGGCGATCTTTATGATGCTAATGTGGGCTTAACGCTGAGCTGGAGTTGGCGTTGGAGTGGTTACAGCTTATTAATGGCATTACTTGGGGCATTCTTAGCGTGCGCTTGGCCGTTGGTACGTTTGCTTAAATCTCAGCCTATTCGTTTGACCTCTCGACTGTCATTAATGCGCTTCGCTGGCACCGAGTTTACTTGGCAAGCCTTAATGGGTTGTGGGTTCTGTGTCGCTGCGGTTGCTGTGTATCAAGCGCCCCAAACCCAAGAAACGGGTTTTGCAATTATTGCCCTGATGCTGGTGAGTGTCGCGTTGTTTACGCCATTCTTGATGTGGAAGCTGTTCAATAGTTTGTCTTACTCTTTGCGTTGGGTTCGTGCTCGTTGGTTCTTTGCTGATGCAGCCTCGAGTATGAGCTATCGTGGTGTGGCGACAATGGCCTTTATGTTGGCGTTAACAGCTAATATTGGCGTTGAAACCATGGTGGGCAGTTTCAGAGATACTACGGATAAATGGCTAACGCAGCGTTTGGCCGCTGATCTCTATATATACCCAACTAACAATGCCGCTGCTCGCATGAGCAACTGGTTGTCAGATCAACCTGAAGTGGATTCTGTGTGGTGGCGTTGGGAAAAAGACGTCGCTTCACCTGTAGGCAGTATTCAAGTTGTTAGTACTGGCCCATCAGAAGGTGAACTAGAAGCACTAACGATTAAGTTAGGTATTCCGAATTATTGGTATCACTTGCATCATTCTAAAGGCGTATTGATCAGTGAATCTATGTCTTTGAAACTGGGTATTCGTCCTGGTGACTACATTGATCTTTATGACAGCCTAGGCTCTGGTTGGCAGGTTGTGGGTGTGTATTACGATTATGGTAATCCTTACCATCAAGTAATGATGTCCCATCGAAACTGGCTGTATGGTTTTGCTGGCAGGGGTAATGTGGGGCTTGGCGTCATTTTAAAAGACGACGTGAATGCAATAGGCTTACGTAGCCGACTAGAGAATGTATTCAGGCTGGGGTCGGAACGTATTTTCGATAATAACAATATCCATAGCCAAGCGATGCGTGTGTTTGATAGAACTTTCGCTATTGCCGACACTCTAGGCAACATCACTTTAGTGATTGCGGTTTTCGGTATCTTCTTTGCGACTGTTGCGGGCGAGGTATCGCGTCAAAGGCATATTTCATTACAGCGTTGTTTGGGAGTTTCGGCTAAAGAGCTGATCCTAACTGGTAGTTTACAGTTGTTTGTATTTGGACTTATTTCCTCACTAATCGCCATTCCGCTTGGCTTAGCGTTAGCGAGCTTGATCGTGGATATCGTGATTAAGCAATCTTTTGGTTGGTCACTCGAGTTACAAGTGATTCCATGGGATTATTTAGTGACATTTGCATGGGCCATGGCAGCATTAATGCTTGCTGGTGCTTTACCAGTGATGAGAATGATTCGGAACACACCGATGAAATCATTAAGGGATGCGCTTTAATATGCTTCAACGCGATAATTCAATTAAATTCAGGCACCGATTGATCTCTTCTGTTTTGTTGATCTGCTTCTTTGGTGCGCTTTTAAGTATCTGGGCTTACTACTCCTATTTCGTTGACGTCGGTGAAAAGGGCGTCAATGAAGTTAACTCGGTGCTGGTCAGTGAGCATTTCAATGTATTTGAACCAGTGTTACCCGATAGAACGGTTTCTCTGCCGCGAGATTTCCAATTTCATCCAGAGTTTCAACACGAATGGTGGCATTATTTTGCGTCCCTAAAAGGGAAAGATGGTAAAAAGTACTCGGTTCAATGGAGTTTCTTTCGTATCGCAACAGATGAACGCGAAACTCCGGGGTGGCAAAGCCCGCAAATCTATATTTCAAATGTGGTGATCTCTTCTGAGATGAAAGTTTGGAAAGAGCAACGTTTAGCTCGTGGTGGCATTGGTCAAGCGGGAATGACAAATCGACCGTTTAGAATTTGGATTGATAATTGGAACTGGCGAGCATTGGGTAATACGCCGTTTCCTGGCCGTCTTCAAGTCAAAACCGATACATTTGGTCTCGAGTTGGACACTGTGGCTAAAGGGCCGTACGTGCTTAACGGGGACAATGGTTATCAGAAAAAACACGATCTACTACCTGTCGCTTCTTACAACTTTAGCGCACCCTTTTTATCATTGAGTGGAGTGTTGAACCTTGATGGTGTTACCAAAGAAGTTGAAGGTACGGCGTGGGTGCATAAAGAGTGGGGCAGTGGCTTACTTGGAGTGGGTCAACAAGGTTGGGATTGGTTTGTGTTTAATCTTGATGATGGCACCGCGTTAAGTATCAATCGCTATCGTCACAACCAACAATTGCCTTATGTTTTTGGTACATTGGCAACTCGCTCAGGTAAGGTTTATCACTTAACAGACTCTGATATCTCTATCAAGCCTCTGCAGAACACAACGTTATTGAATGGCAGAAGAATGCCCCTTCAATGGATAATCAACGTGCCACAGCACAATATCAATCTCACAACGCGCATTAAACGCAGAGATATGTGGCTTCCATTTGTCATACCATATTGGGAAGGGCCAATAATGGCCAGCGGAAGCCATGAAGCGACGGGCTTTATGCAGTTAACCGGCTACTGAAAAACACCTAAGGCTATCATTTGATAGCCTTTTTTATGCTTGAGGTTTCTAAAAAGCTTAAACTAAATGTGCATACAGACTCGGCTATCTCATCTATACTTAATTTATGTGACATAATAACATTATGGAATATACGACGTATTGTTTAGTATTTGTAGGAAAAACCGAAGTTAAACATCCGAAGAAGTGATTATCTATCGAGAAAGCTTGGATATAAACTCATGGCTATTCTTTGTTATTCGTTTATTTAAATAATAAATATAAGGGCGAAATCATGACCGACGTCATCCGTGACTTCTTTAAAATGGAATCTGCTGGCGGCATCATACTAGTCATCGCTGCGGCGATCGCAATGTTTGTAGCAAACTCACCACTGAACGAAATGTACCAAGGCGTATTACATAGTTACGTTTTGGGTATGTCTGTGTCTCACTGGATTAACGATGGCTTAATGGCAGTGTTCTTCCTTCTAATCGGCTTAGAGGTTAAGCGTGAGCTTTTAGAAGGTGCATTAAAATCTAAAGAGACAGCAATCTTCCCAGCTATCGCAGCCGTTGGCGGTATGCTAGCTCCGGCACTTATTTACGTGCTATTTAACTCAAGTAACCCAGAAGCGCTTCAAGGTTGGGCTATCCCAGCGGCAACTGATATCGCATTCGCATTAGGTATCATGGCGCTTCTTGGTAACCGTGTACCGGTTAGCTTGAAGGTGTTCCTATTGGCTTTAGCAATTATCGATGACCTTGGCGTTGTTGTTATCATTGCACTGTTCTACTCAGGCGACCTATCAACGCTTGCGCTAACGGTTGGTTTCATCGCAACTGGTGTGCTGTTCATGCTAAACAACAAGCATGTAACTAAGCTGAGTGTGTATCTCATTGTTGGTGCAATTCTGTGGTTTGCAGTATTGAAGTCTGGTGTTCATGCAACGCTGGCTGGTGTAGTGATTGGTTTTGCTATCCCACTGAAAGGCAATAAAGGTGAACATTCTCCGCTGAAGCATCTAGAACATGCTCTGCACCCATACGTCGCTTTTGCAATCTTGCCAGTCTTTGCTTTTGCAAACGCAGGTATTTCATTGGAAGGTATCTCAATCTCAAGCCTAACAGGTATGCTACCGCTTGGTATCGCTATGGGTCTATTGATTGGTAAGCCTCTTGGTATCTTTGCATTCAGCTGGGGTGCGGTGAAATTGGGTGTTGCTAAGCTCCCTGAAGGTGTGAACTTTATGAACATCTTCGCAGTATCTGTCCTGTGTGGTATTGGTTTTACAATGTCTATCTTTATCTCTTCGTTAGCGTTTGGCCCAACGAATGTAGAGTTTGACACACTAGCTCGACTAGGCATCCTGATGGGGTCTACAACAGCTGCAATTCTAGGTTACTTCCTGCTAAGCGTTTCTTTACCGAAAACAGCAAAGCAACAAGAAGTAAAACTATAATCAGCGGTAGGCTCGTTTAACGGCGAGCCTATTCACTGATTAACAAGCTAACTTCTGAGTAGCAAGACGAGTCACAGAATCATCCTCCCCGATTCATGTGATAGCAAAGAACAAAAAAGCCGTGATGGGGTTTCCTATCACGGCTTTATTGATCCTAACTGCTAGTATTTTTAGTTTGGTTAGTTATTGATACTCTAAAACTCCTAGATTCAACTCATTATTTTGATCGGCATGAATTGCGGATCGTTTTGGATGACCAGAGTGACAGTGTCATGTTATTTTTCTAGCGTGGTAAATATGGTCCACTCCTCGACGATCTGCTCATTCAGCCCGACAACCGTTGCTGTTACTCGACGGTTCAGTGCATGAGAAGTAGCATCGTTGCCATCGCTCTCTAAGCGGTTTTCACCGTAACCGACAACTCTTACTCGGCTCGGGTCTATACCATTCGACAATAATTCATCTTCAACGTGGTGAGCGCGCTTCTTTGATAACTCTAAGTTGTATTCACTCGCGCCGACTTTACTGGCGTAACCTTGAATTTCTATCGATGCACTTTGGTAGGTTTCTAAGAACTCAGCCATGGTAGTGATTTGATCTGAGAAGATAGGGTTAACTTCATAGGAGTCATTGGCGAAAAGGATGTTCAGCTGTCTGATTTCTTCTGAGCGTATAGTCTCGCCACAACCTTCATTATCAACTAATGACGCTCTAGGTGTACTTGGGCAGGTATCTCGTGCATTGACCACCCCATCATTATCATCGTCTTGCAGGTCTGAAATTTGCTCCGCTTCTGGCGTTTCTATGTAGGGCTCTTCATTTTGGCTAGAGCATGCACATAGCGTTATCGTTAATGCGGAAAGCAATAAATAAGGTATTTTCATCATTAATACTCCACGGCCGTTGTCCACTCGTCTGGAATGTCGACCAGTAGAGCGTTCAATAGAGAGCCTGTCGCGTTCATTACACGGTATTTAGCGTACTGTTCAGAGTAATGCGCATCTAAGTAATCTTTACGGGCTTCAAACAATTCGTTTTCGGTGTTAAGCAGGTCAAGGAGCGTACGTTTGCCGATTCGATATTGTTTCTCATAAGCGATAACGGTTTCTGACGCCGAATCCACGTGATCAGACAAGAAGTTCTTTTGTTGCAACGTCAGATCCAATGCACTCCAAGATAGGCGAAGGCCTTCTTCCACTTGTCGATAAGCACGATCTCTTAGATCCTTCGCTTTATTAAGTTGGTAAGCTGCAGCTTCTGAATTAGCACTATCGGTACCACCGTTGTAGAGGTTGTATCGCATTCTTAACATTGCCAACGTCTCTTGGCTCGAACCTTCATCGCCTCCCGCATCATCGCGCCATGATTGAGATGCCTCGATAGAGAAAGTCGGGTAGTTAACCCCTTTTGATTGTTTGTACTGGAAGTGCGCCGAATCGACATCTGCAGTTGCGACTTTGATTACCGGGTGTTGGTCCAGAGCATTAACAAGGGCGTCTGATAATGACAGAGGAATCATAGAAATATCGGCTCTTGGGTAGACCAAGCCAAGCGGTTCTTGACCCACTATTCTTCTAAATTGAGTGTGGGTATCAATTAGGTTGTTCTGTGCGGCTAATAAATTGCCGTGCGCTTTTGCAATCCTAGCTTCTACTTGAGATACATCTGCGGTTGAGCCTATGCCTGAGGCTGCTCGTTTTTTGATGTCTTTATAGATTTTCTTGTGGATAGCAAGGTTACTTTCCGAAAGGGCTAAAACTTCAGTTGCTTTGACTGCATCCAGGTAGATCTGTGTGACCTCTAGCGCTTTGTCTTCGGCATCCGCGAGTAATTGTAAGCGAACCGATTCCGCTTCTGCGGCAGTACGGTCAATATCATTGAGAGTCGACGAACCATCCCACAACAACTGAGTGAGGGATATGGTGGCTTCCTTTCGTGTGAGATCGGTATCAGGACCGTTGTTTGGCGCAGGGTTTATGCCTTCATAGCCAATACCAGCATCAAGATCGATACTCGGCCTATAAGCACCACCTGCGGCATCGTTTCGTTTTTGTACACTCACAAACTCATTAAAAATACTTTTTATCTCAGGATTGGTAGCCAAAGTAATGGCAACAGCCTGTTCTAAAGTCTGAGCAGAGAGTGGGGTTGCAATAGCTAAGCAACAGATGATGGGTAATTTAAACAGTCTCAAAGTAGGTCTCCTTCTACTTTTAAAAGCTCCCGCCGCCTCCCAACTAGCGTTTAACTACTTAATTGAGAAGGGTATTAAACGAAGCTTAGGACATCTGCTAGAAATTGCTAAGTTTGTTGGCTTTATTTCGAATGTAAGTCTCTACCGCTATTGATTAATTTACCAGTTGTGACAGGTGGCAAGTTTCGAGTAAATGTGTTGAAAATAAATGCAAGGCTAGAATTCGGCTTGGGCAGAGATTGGTAAACGTTGGTTAGGAGGTTGTTTGAAATACGTATCTCAGTGATAGCAATGTGCCAAGCGTGGTAGTTCGATTTTTAGTAAAAAATGACAATATATAAAGAATCGATCGCGCTGTTTAGTTTGTAGTTGTAGTTGTAGCTGTAGCTGTGAAGAAGGGTAAGTAAGGTTTCACCCTAAACAACAAACAAAAAAAAGCCCAAACCAACACGGTTTGGGCGGATACAAGTATAGGAGTTAATAAGGAAAATGCAGTAATTAAGAAAGCAGTGAGAAGAACAAGTTTGACGGCCTGTTAAACTTCTAAATACTCTGTTTTCTACTTAATTTATGACCCTCCATTTCTATTTCAGTTCCAAGAAAATTCATTAATTTTTCCTTTTTTTGTAAACACACATCGATTCAATTGGTTAGTGTCGACTTTTTCCAACTGGTACGACCAATTTGTGAAAATGTGATGTTGCTTGCTTGTTAAATAAATGTACTAAGAGTATATTTCAAACAGTTGTTTAATACGAGTGATTGAAATGGCACCAAGAAGTACAACCAAAGACAAAATCTTAGATGTGGCTGAAGGCTTATTCGCTGAGCACGGTTTTAATGACACCTCTTTACGTACCATTACGGGTAAAGCCAATGTCAATTTAGCTTCAGTGAATTACCACTTTGGCGATAAGAAAACTCTGGTTCGTGCGGTACTCAATCGGTACTTAGAGGCATTCATGCCAGCTCTACAAGATGCGCTAGTGAACTTAAACTTGAACGAAACGTATTCTATGAGTGACGTGTTTGAGTCTTTAAGACAGCCATTAAGAGCACTCAACGATGTTAGACCAAACGGTACGAGTCGCTTCATGTTGCTTATCGGTAGAGGCTATACGGATGTGCAAGGGCACCTGCGTTGGTTTATTACTACTCGTTATAGCGAAGTACTTTCTTTGTTTACGACATCAGTAATGAAGGCGAATCCGAACCTTACTCAAGAACAGTTATTTTGGCGATTGCACTTCACCCTAGGGACTTGTGTGTTCACCATGGCATCTAGCCAAGCCCTCATAGAAATTGCAGAGAATGACTATGACAGAAAGATAGATGCGAAATCAGTGGTCGATATTCTCATTCCATATTTAGCCGCTGGTATGTCAGCAAAAGAATAAAACAATAAAAAGTAAAATATTCACAAACAATATAGTGAACAAAAGGATCTGAACTATGAGCTCTCTAAGACAAAAATGGGTAAGTGACCCAGCTTTTAAACTCTTTAAAAAAGTACTACCACCACTATCTAGCACCGAGAAAGAAGCGATGGAAGCGGGTAGTGTTTGGTGGGACGGAGAGCTGTTTTCTGGTAAACCAGATTTCACTAAGCTGCATCAATATCCAAAACCTCAGCTAACAGCAGAAGAGCAATCGTTCATGGACAATGAACTTGAGACCCTGCTCGCTATGCTTGATGACCACCAAATTGTAAAAGAAGACCGAGACCTTCCCGAGGAAGTGTGGAACTTCTTACGCAAAGAGCGTTTCTTCTCGTTAATTATTGCGAAAGGGTACGGCGGTCGTGAATTTTCAGCGCACGCAAACTCTACTATCGTAACTAAGATTGCGACTCGCAGTATCAGTACTGCGGTTTCGGTAATGGTTCCAAACTCTCTTGGGCCTGGTGAGCTACTGTCTCACTACGGTACTCAAGAGCAAAAAGATTACTGGCTTCCACGTCTAGCTGACGGTACAGATATACCATGTTTCGCATTAACAGGCCCTGAAGCGGGTTCTGATGCAGGCGGTATCCCTGATGTAGGCACTGTGTGTATGGGTATGCACGAAGGCAAAGAGACACTTGGCATCAAGCTTAACTGGAACAAGCGTTACATTACGCTAGCACCAGTGGCTACGGTACTTGGCCTGGCTTTCAAACTGCACGATCCAGAAAAGCTACTGGGTGACAAAGAAGACATCGGTATCACTTGTGCGCTTATCCCAGCAGACCACGAAGGTGTTGTGATCGGTGAGCGTCATGATCCACTTGGTCTTGCGTTTATGAATGGTCCAACACGCGGTCACGATGTATTTATTCCTATGGAATGGCTAATCGGTGGCGCAGATTACGCAGGTAAAGGTTGGCGTATGCTGGTGGAATGTTTGTCTGCAGGTCGTGGTATCTCATTACCCGCACTTGGCACGGCGATGGGCCACCTAACAGCGAAAACGACCGGCGCGTACGCTTATGTTCGTAAGCAGTTCGGTATGTCGATTGGTAAGTTTGAAGGTGTTGCAGAGAGCCTAGGCCGTATTGGTGGCTTAACGTATCTATTAGAAGCGACTCGTACACTGACAACCACTTCACTTGATATGAAAGAGAAGCCGGGTATCGTAACGGCTATCGCCAAATATCACATGACAGAAATGGCACGTACTATTTTGAATGACTCAATGGATATCCATTCAGGTCGTGCAATTCAAGATGGCCCAATGAACTACTTGGCTGCGCCTTACCTAGGTATTCCAGTTGCAATCACAGTAGAAGGTGCGAACATTCTAACTCGTAACCTGATGATCTTCGGTCAAGGTGCGACACGTTGTCACCCATACGTATTGAGCGAAATGGAAGCGGCAGCGAACCCAGATGAGAAGCAAGGTGCAAAAGACTTTGATAGCTTGTTGTTCAAGCATATCTCACACGCAACTAAAAACACGTTCGGTGCTTTTGGTGCAGCACTAACTGGCTCTAAATTTATTAAAGCCGACATGAGTGGTCCAACGAAACCTTACTACCAAGATCTAACTCGTTTGAGCCGTGCGCTTGCAGTCAGTGCGGATTTCGCAATGCTGACGCTAGGTGGTGAGCTGAAACGTAAAGAACTTATCTCTGCACGTTTGGGCGATGGCCTAAGTTACCTATACATGGCTTCGGCTGCGCTTAAGAAGTACGAGGATGAAGGTCGTCAACAAGCTGATCTAGACTACGTACACTACGCAGTTCAACACTGTTTCCACAATGCGGCTAAGTCACTACAAGAAGCGTACCGTAACTTCCCTAACAAGATGGTTGGGAAAGTGCTGAAAGGTTTAGTTTTCCCTGTAGGTAACCACTTCGAAAAACCAAGTGACAATCTAACGGTTCAATTAGCTGAAAGCTTGATGACTCCGGGAGCGCACCGTGAACGTCTGACTCATCTTTGCTACATCGGCAAGGAAGAGGATGACAGTATTGGTCTTATGGAGAACGCTTTTAACGCGATGTACAGCATCAAGCCTCTGGAACGTAAGATCTTCAAAGCAGTGAAAGAAGGCAAAGTGGCTCGTAAAGGCTTGCTGGCCGACAAACTGGCTCAAGCACTTGCTGCCGATGTTCTAACGCAAGAAGAAGTCGACCAAATTGTCGCTGCTGATAAACTGCGTTACACCGCGATTCAAGTTGACCACTTCAGTCATGACTTTAGTGAAACTTTGACGCGAAAAGAGTTAAAACCTAAGCTAAATAGCGTTGCTTAGATAAAGAAACGATAAAAGGCACCTAATAAGGTGCCTTTTTTGTTTTTGTCGCAGAAGTCGCAATAGATGCGTTAACAAATGGTGACTTAGTCAGCAAATATCAGTTGAGTGCTCCAACCACTTGCATTTTCACCACATTTTTACAGAAATTAGATGCCATTTGCGTACGAAACTTTTATCCTTAACCTGATTTTTTAAGGAAGTTGAATATGATCATCAAACCTCGAATTCGCGGATTCATCTGTACTACAACACATCCAGTCGGTTGTGAAGCTAATGTAAAAGAACAAATTGCTTACACAAAAGCTCAAGGTCCAATCGCAAACGCACCTAAACGTGTATTAGTTGTTGGCTCTTCAAGTGGCTACGGCTTGTCTTCACGTATTGCGGCTGCATTTGGTGGCGGCGCTTCAACTATCGGTGTTTTCTTCGAGAAAGCCGGTACTGAGAAAAAGCCGGGCACAGCTGGTTATTACAACTCAGCAGCGTTCGACAAGCTTGCTAAAGAAGAAGGCCTGTATTCAAAGAGCCTTAATGGTGATGCTTTCTCTAACGAAGCGAAACAGAAAACAATTGACCTGATCAAAGAAGATCTAGGCCAAATCGATATGGTTGTGTACTCACTGGCGTCTCCAGTGCGTAAAATGCCAGAGACTGGTGAAGTGATTCGTTCAGCTCTAAAACCTATCGGTGAAACATACACATCCACGGCTGTTGATACGAACAAAGACCTGATCATTGAAGCAAGCGTAGAGCCTGCTACTGAAGAAGAGATTAAAGACACTGTTACTGTAATGGGCGGTGAAGATTGGGAACTTTGGATCAACGCGCTTTCAGAAGCTGGTGTTCTAGCTGACGGTTGTAAGACAGTTGCTTACAGCTACATCGGTACTGAACTAACGTGGCCAATCTACTGGGATGGCGCGTTAGGTAAAGCGAAGATGGATCTAGACCGTGCAGCATCAGTGCTAAACGAGAAGCTAGGCCAAACTGGCGGTACAGCAAACGTTGCTGTCCTTAAGTCTGTTGTGACTCAAGCAAGCTCGGCTATTCCTGTTATGCCTCTTTACATCGCTATGGTGTTCAAGAAGATGCGTGAAGAAGGTATCCACGAAGGTTGTATGGAACAGATCTTCCGCATGTTCAGCCAACGTCTATACAAAGAAGACGGTAGCGCTGCAGAAGTTGATGAAGTGAACCGTCTACGCCTAGACGACCTAGAACTTCGTGACGACATCCAAGAACATTGCCGTAACCTATGGCCTCAAATCACAACTGAAAACCTAAAAGAACTGACAGACTACGTCGAGTACAAAGAAGAGTTCTTGAAGTTATTCGGTTTTGGTGTTGAAGGTGTGGATTACGAAGCTGACGTTGATACAGCGGTTGAATTTGATGTAGCTGACATCTAATTCGAACAATCGAATAAAACGAAATAGGCGCTCATTGAGCGCCTATTTTTTTATCTGTAGTTTGAGAAAAATGACGAGCTGATTTGATATGCGCAGAGAGCTAAAAGACAGATGAGAAAGATAGGGAAAAGAGAAGAATATAACGAGTAATAAAAATGCACTAATCCAAAGGTGAATTAGTGCATTAAAAATATCTAACCTAAAGCGCTCTTAACACCTAAGAGATTAGCTAATAATGATGATGAAGGTACCCGCTAAGGTCATCAATATATTGGCTATCGCATAGGTACCTGCATAACCCAGAGCCGGAATGGTTGAGCGAGCGTGGTCGTTTACGATATCCATCGCAGGCGCGCAGGTTCGAGCGCCAATGATGGCTCCAAATAATAAAGCTCGGTTCATCTTCAGCACATAAGCGCCGACCAAGTAGGCGAAGAATACTGGTAGAACACTCACCACCAGAGCAATACCAATGACCTGTGGTCCAACTTGGGTTAAGTGCTCGAATATCTTGCCACCGGCGCTTAAACCTATACCGACCATAAAGAACATCAAACCGAGGTCTTTGACCATGTTTAACGCACCCTGAGGTACGTAACCAAAGGTAGGGTGGTTTGCTCTTAAGAAGCCAAGCATGATCCCCGACAATAGCAGGCCGACTGCATTGCCTAAGCCAAACGAAACCTGACCGAATGTCATGGTGATCAAACCAAACAAAATGCCCAGAATGAAGAAGCTACAGAAAGCCATCAAGTCTGCCATTTGGCTGTGGATCGAGATGAAACCAATTTTCTCAGCTAAGCCGTGAACACGACTCTTTTCACCACTCACTTGCAGCACGTCGCCTTTGGAAAGCACGATGTTTAAGTCCATCGGCATTTCAATTTGTGCTCGAACTACGCGGTTAAGGAAACAGCCATACTCAGACAGATTGAGATCTGAAAGACGTTTACCTGCGATATTGTCACTTTTAACGACGATCTCTTCTTCTACGATTCGTAGATCGAGAAGGTTACGGTCGAAAACTTCTTTACCATTACGGAAGCTTGGGTCGAGACGAGCGTGGCTATCAGGGAAGCCTACCAATGCAATCTCATCGCCTTCTTGCAAAATTGCGTCACCATCAGGGTGGGCGAGAATACCGTTACGGCGAATACGTTCAATGTAACAACCCGTTTGACGATAGATACCTAGTTCACGCAGGTTCTTACCGTCTGTCCAAGATATAAGCTCTGGTCCCACGCGGTAAGCACGAATTATTGGAAGATAAACCTTACGTTGGCCAGATGCCCCTAGACCGCGTTCTTGAGCGATTTGCTCTGCTGAGTCATGCAGGTTTACTTTTTGAAGTTTTGGAATGAGGCGAGCGAACATAATCATACTGATTAAGCCGACTAAGTAAGCCATCGCATAACCCACAGAAAGGTTTTCGATGATCAAACCTAAATCCATGTTTCTTGGTAATTCTGCAATCCCAGAATTGAGAGCATCTTGAGCACCAACTAATATCGGCGTTGCCGTTAGGGCTCCCGCCATCATGCCTGCTGATAAGCCAAAGTCTAAACCAAGGTAGTGGCTGCTGAAATACGTTAAAGCAATTGCGGTAGAGAGTACGACAAGGCTAAGAATAAGGTAATGCTTACCGTCTCTGAAGAAGATACCGAAGAAATTAGGCCCAGCTTCGATACCAACACAGTAAATGAAGAGCATAAAGCCAATAGTGAGCGCATCTGCATTAAACGAAAAACCCAGATGTCCCATGATAAGGGAAGTAATCAGAACACCGATTGAGTTGCCGAGTTGGAGGCTACCGAAACGAATTTTACCAATGGCTAAACCAATCGATAAAACAACAAAGATGAGAAGGATAGGGTTTTGTTCTAGCAGAAAAACAACGTCGATATTCACAGCGGTCGCTCAATAATTGGCGTGAAACACAGGGTAAGTTTGAGAGGTGAATTGTATCTAAATATAAATAAATTATAAGCGATATTTTGCTATTTTACTTGATTTTGACCTGATTCTTATTCGGTACGAAAACTTGTTATGAAAAAAACCCGCTACAGGGAGCGGGCTTTATATAAA
This sequence comes from Vibrio sp. R78045, assembly GCF_042466085.1. Taxonomy (NCBI): domain Bacteria; kingdom Pseudomonadati; phylum Pseudomonadota; class Gammaproteobacteria; order Vibrionales; family Vibrionaceae; genus Vibrio; species Vibrio sp. R78045. The sequence continues at coordinate 495,168 of NZ_JAXHBS010000018.1, read as the reverse complement.
TCTGACAGTCTAACGGTAAACTGGTTAGCTGCTTAAGGCTTTAACCTCGATGCTCGTAAGAGACAATTTAGCTTAGTCAAAAAGGCCTAAGTTTTCTTTTGCGTATGCTTCAAATTCTGTGCAACCGCCAATGTGGTCTTGGTCGATGAAAATTTGTGGCACTGTATCTACCGGCTTACCTACTGTTTTTTCCAGGTCAGCTTTGCTGATGCCTTCAGCGTGAATATCAACATAACGGTAGTTGAAATCATCACGCTTCGCTTTAAGAGTTTCAGCATGCTCTTTTGCACGAACACAGAATGGGCAAGCTGGGCGACCAAAAATAACTACAAACATTTCATTTCTCCTAAATACGGGATGAGGCTCGTTAACCTAAATATGTCAACTATTCTTAAACTGAATACGACTCAAAAATTCTTGAAACCAACTATGCCCTAATGCCTTAGGGAAATAAAGATGGAATTGCCTCTTAATACAATAGGTTTTGCCTATCAGAGCAAATAATGTTCATAAAAAAGAACATGGCAGTTCTCTTGTGAATGTTGACGATGAGTACCCTTATTATAAGAATGTGAATTACCCCTAAAAATAGGACTTTAATCTGTCTTTAATACGACAAGTTGCACCTCGTCAAAAAAATCAGCTGCAGAACGAGGCATCTTAGAAACAGATATAGAACCACACTCTGTATTCTTCGCTGATGTTACTACGTCAATATCGTGGTTATGTTTGAAACACAAACGTCATATTCCAAATACCAAGAGTTCGCAGTTTTGTTTAGTCATACATAGGCGCAGGAGGCACCATGTTTCAGTTTATGACATCTACAAAGATCATCTTTGGTGATGGGGCATTAAAGGCTTCATTGTCTCTCTTTAATCAATATGGCTACAGTGTTCTATTGGTTACTGGTAATACGTTAGAACGAACTTCAATCGTCACCGATTACTTTGATGCGCAAAGCATACGTTATCAACACATTGCGGTCTCAGGTGAACCCAACATAAAAATGGTAGAAGAAGCCGCCATTTCTGCTCGTCGATTTAAACCTGACATGGTAGTGGCCATGGGTGGAGGCAGTGCGATTGATATGGGGAAAGCTTTAGCGGCGATTCTACCTAATCAAGGTAATTTATACGACTATGTAGAAGTGGTTGGTCGTAATGTTCCTTTGAAAACCAAACCTATTCCGTTTATCGCTATCCCTACAACGGCGAGTACGGGGGCAGAAGTAACTAAGAATGCGGTGCTCAAATCAGGCCAAGATCAAGTCAAGGTTAGCCTTAGAAGCCCAGACATGCTGGCGAACGTTGCGATTGTTGACCCTACTTTAACTCATGGCACTAATCTGTATCTATCGGGGCGTGGTGCGATGGATGCATTTACTCATTTAATGGAAGCCTATGTGTGTGGTGACCCTAACCCGCTGACCGATATGATTTGCGAGGAAGGGCTGCGTAAATTGAGTTCATCTGTGGTTCGGGCATGTATTGATGATGAGCCACAAGCACGTTGTGATCTAGCGTTTGCCTCTATGCTTGGTGGAATGGCAATCACTAATGCTAAGCTTGGTGCTGCTCATGGTTTAGCGTCTGCGCTAGGTGGTAAAATTTCTGCGCCACACAGTATTATTACGGCTCGGTTAGCGCCATATGTAATGTTAGAAAACATTGCCGTAGCAAGAGAACAGAAACGAGACGACATCTTAGTACGTTATAAACGAATTGCTCAAATAGTGACGTATAATATAGAGGCTAAAGAGGAAGAGGCCGTTTCTTGGTTATCTGGAACATTAAATACTCTCCAGTTACCAAGTCTACTCGAATTTGGTGTGTGTGCCGCTCAGTTTGATGAAGTGTCAGCCGATGCATTAAAATCGGTCGCAATTAAAGGCAATCCGCTACCGCTGAATCGAGAAAGGTTAGTACATATTTTACAGCAAGTTTGTGAGGAGTGCTGTTGTGATCAGAGCTCTGATAAGAACGCTTTATTGAATCAAAAAGATCGGTCTCAAGAGGTTGAGTCGAGTTTTACATATATTAATTCTTATGCGTCTGAAAACGGAGTGGTTGAAAAAGGCAATAGTTGGACTATTTAACCGTATTTGTTTTGGTAAAGAGAACATTAAAAAAATTCTTTCGGAAAGACAAATAAAAACGGAGCACTAGGCTCCGTTTTTTAATTCGACTTGTTCTCAAGTCATGTGCTTTCTGTTCATGTCTTAGCAGGTTAGAACTGAGAGTACTTCTCGTAACGTGAATCACGAAGTGACTCTTTAACGCGTTTTAGGTTCTCTCTGAAACCAGAGCCACGACGAAGCGTAAAGCCTGTTGCTAGCACATCGATAACCGTCATTTGAACGACACGGCTTGCCATTGGCATGTAAACGTCTGTGTCTTCCGGTACATCCAATGAGATAGACAATGAACTCGCTTTATCTAGTGGAGAGTCTTTTGCTGTGATAGCAATAACTGTCGCACCGTTTTCACGCGCTAAGTTCGCGATCTCAACTTGGCTTTTAGTTCGGCCTGTATGAGAGATAAGAACAATAACGTCGTTATCACTGCAGTTAATGCAGCTCATTCGTTGCATCACGATGTCTTCGAAACATGTGATCGGAATATTAAAACGGATGAACTTGTTTTGAGCATCTTTGGCTACAGCAGAAGAGGCACCCAGTCCGAAGAACGAAATGCGTTTTGCTTGAGTCAGCAAGTCAACCGCACGGTTTACCTGCATCGCGTCGAGACTGTTTTTAGCAACGTCTAAACAAGCCATAGTCGATTCGAAAATCTTGTGTGTATAAGCATCTGGGCCATCATCTTCTTCAACGTTACGGTTCACGTAAGGTGTACCGTTCGCCAAGCTTTGAGCTAGGTGAAGTTTAAAGTCAGGGAAGCCTTTTGTGTCTAAACGACGACAGAAGCGGTTAACTGTTGGCTCACTCACGTCAGCCATTTTAGCTAAGGTAGCAATGCTAGAATGAATTGCAGTTTGAGGGGAAGCCATAATTACTTCGGCTACCTTACGCTCAGACTTGCTGAAATTTTCCAGGTTTTTTTGTATTTTTTCTAATGTATTCATAGTGTTCACAAGGGTATAGAGAACAACTTGCTAGTTAATATCTTTTTACCAGGGGGTATGGCTGAAACAAATATCAGTAAAACATGACTCAAAATATTTTTTTGCATGTAAATACCGCTGCTTCAAATAGATATCAAGCTAACTAGCACCATATAGTCAGTATAAACCCAACATACTATTTACTAATACAAAAACACGGCATGAATGCTTAAGAATATGACAAACCTCAACAAAATTTTAGAAAACTACAGAACTGGAAGAGATTTTGAGTAAAAAGAGTGCAAATTGAGTACGAACTGACAGCTTAGTTACATCAAAAAGAAAGAAATTTTCAATTTGATGCAACTAAAATTGAATGGCTATGTGTTGATTTGCGTAACCAACTTGGTGATTTTACCCATCAAGTTAGGGGCTAGTGTCGATATTTCGCGCTGTTCTTCAAGTACCGAAGAAAGAATGTCGTTGCCTGTTAGTGGGTTCGCTAACACAACACGGAAAACGATGATTGGTTGATGCGCCCAAACTTCAGGGTTCAAACGAGTTCTTGAAACAAAAGATCGACCTGTTTCACGTTGTTTTTTCTGAATGAACTTAGTGAGCTCGTTCAGCAACTCATTCAGTTCAATACGTTCTTTTGCATCGGCTTTAAGTAGGGCGGCTTTAACTGATTCAGGCACATAGCGGTAAGTCAGTAGGCAAAGTTCAGGCTCTGATACCAATTCAAAATCGTTTTGTTGCTTGATCAAGTCGGCAAAGTAGCGCGCTTTGTTAATACTCTGGTCGATCAGTAGCTCATAACCTGGACGACTGATGATGTGCATCGAAGCATAAACCAGCATGGCCATGCCTGAGCGAGAGCCTTCTAACGTATGGCTGCCGAGATCTTTAGATCCTTTACGCAAAATATATTGAGCATGATGTTCAATAGCAGTCATTGCGTCTGGTTTTTTAAACAGAACCATACCCGCACCCATAGGGATATAAAGCTGTTTATGTGCATCAATCGTAACTGAATCCGCCAGCTCAATGCCATCAAGCAGGTGGCGATAATTATTCGACATTAAAGTCGCGCCGCCCCAAGCAGCATCCACATGGAAGTGGCAATCAGATTCAGCACATACCTCGGCAATGTCTCTTAACGGATCGATATTACCGGTTTCTGTTGTACCCGCTACGCCAATAACAGCGAAAGGTTTTATCTTGTTCTGCTTGAGTTGTTCTATTTTCAGTCTTAGATCGTCTGTGCAAATTCGGTTGTTGTTGTCGGTTTTAACAGACACTAGGCCTTCTTGACCGATACCGAGTACATCAGCGGCTTTTTTAAGAGAGTAGTGACCACGTTCAGAGACTAAGATGGCAAGGCCTTCATAGCCGTAGTGCTTCATGGCTTTGAATAAGCCTTCTTTCTCGACACCTTTGAACGAACCTTGTGCTTTCAGTGCATTGTTACGTGCAACCCAAAGCGCAGTAATGTTCGCGATGGTACCTCCAGAACAAAACGCACCTAGAGAGTGGTTTGCGCTGTGCATCCAACGAGAGTAAAACTGATCACTATCTTGATAAATCAAGCGATGTAGCATGCCCAGAACTTGACGTTCTAGGGGAGTAAAAGCTTTTGAGGTCTCGATTTTTACTAGATTCTGATTGAGGGCAATCATTATCTTAGAAAGCGGCATCAAGAAATACGGCAGGGCAGACGTCATGTGGCCAATAAAACTTGGCGACGACGTATGTACCGAATGAGACACGAGAGAATCGAGTAGATGCTCAGTATGTTCAGAAACAAATTCAGGCTGCTCAGGGATATGAGCATTTGAAAAATCTTTCTCAATTTCACGCAGCGGCTTTTCTTCAGCCACAATGTGTTCACGTAAGAATTGATTCAGGTTTCGTGAAAGTTTGTCTTCAATTTGAGTGAGTGTTGAATCTGGGCCTTCAGGTACCGTGAAGATACGTAAAAGACTGTCGAAGCTAACATCTGCTGTTTTTTGTTCCGTAACCATAGCAAGCGAGTTATTTTTTTTTATATTGACGCGAGCGGGACAATCTAAACGAAAACGGGAACAATGTCCCGTCTTAATTATGAAATCCAACTTCTCAAAAAAGCATATTAAATGAGGGGTTATTTACATTTAATCGCTTCAAGTTTAGCAATTGACTGGTTGTAGCGCTGCAGTGCTGTGTCGATCTGCTTAGGGTGACTAAGCAATTCTGCAAACGCTGAACGTAGTTCGTAGTTTTGAGCGTGAGGCGTTGATTGGCGGTCATCGAACGTTGTTTTTGCGATTTGGCCAAGCTCATCATTACGCGTTGAAAGTGTCTTAATGTCGTGTTGTTCTAATTGCAACCAACCTTCAACTGGCTGCTCAGTAGCGACTTTACTTGAGTCGTTAACTAGGTAGTAATTGACCGCGGCACGATTAAGTTCAAAGTGGTGTTTACGACCTTCTAGGAACCACTCACTGACTTCTGTTAACTCTGGGTACTGTTCAGACGTTAAAGCAGCAAGGTCGGCATACCAATTCAAAGAAGCGTCGATGTACGCATCATATTTTGTTGCTTGGCACTGATTTGTTTCAGACATAGAATCTGCTGCAAAAGAGAAAGTAGAAGTTGAAGCTAGCAGTAATGCGACGCAAAGGCGTTTCATAGTGGTTCCTTTTGTAAGTTTATTCTTTTTATAACTTTGTCGTTACAGAGTACCGTGATCATTATTTGTTGAGCAATGACACTTCGTGTCTTTTTATTTCGGTAACTGTATCGGTATCTTGGGCATTTCAATTCGAGATGCATTCTAATCTAAAACAATTACTATTCCTGCGATCTAGTTAGCAAGAGATACAAAGAACAACATCAAAATCGGGACAAGCAAGCTTAAAATAAAGCCACTGACAATCGCGATAGGAACGCATCGAACGCCTCCTGTGGTTTGAATCACAGGTAAGGTGAAGTCCATCGCCGTTGCCCCCGCATAACCAATCGAGGTGCATGGATAGCTACGAATCAGAACTGGAATCAATACCAAGGCAACCAGTTCTCTTAGCAGCTCAAGCATGAAGGACGCCCCCCCATAGACTGGACCAAAGGCGTCACCCATCAAAATACCGGCCAATGAGTACCAACCAAAACCTGAAGACATCGCCAAAGCTTTGAACAGAGGTATATCAAGAAGATAAGCCGCGATAACGCCACCTACCAATGAGGTGATGACGATTGTTACCGCGATAACCATGCCGTGCTTGTTGAGCAAGATTTGCCGAAGCGTTAGTCCGCTATTACGAAGTTGGATGCCGATGAAGAACAGAAGTACAAACAAAATCCATTCACTGGCGGTATCGACCCAATCCAGGCCGATAGGCAACACCAAGCCAGCGATAAGGCCAGAGCCCACCACTAAGATTAGCTTGGCCGATTCCATCGCCATAGAGGACAGAGGGAGCTTCTTTTTGCTGCTGTCAGTTTGAAGTGGCAGTAATTTATCAATAGCAGGCAGTGCCATTAGGTTACAAGCACCCAAGCAAACAAAGAAAGTGACAGTATATAGAAGGATTGTCTGCAGGTTGCTACCTAGATTATCAAGCGCGGCTAAGCTTAGGCCCATAAGCGCCAAGATCACGTAAATTAAACGCGAGGTAGAGCGGTTGATAAACTCTAGCGTTTGAATATTTGAAATAGAAAAAAGATACCCCACGACGAGTGGTGCAAATATAAAGATCATCCCTGTAAACATGCTTTCCCCATTGCATTTACTTCATATTACATATACTTAGCTTTTAACGGTTGCCTAGAAGCCGCTAGTGTTTATAACGTCGTTTAGCTTTGCATTAAAATCATGTTTACTCAAGTTGCTTAATTTATAAAGCACCTCTGCACCAGTCACATTCAGTTCAACTTCGTGCTCGTCGATGTTCTCGTCCTTGTTTCTGAACATCAATAGGTGGTTAGCAATTCTAGCGATATCCAGGTAAGACACTTCACGCTCTTCTTGTATATTGATGGTGTTGCTACACACATCAATAAAGTCGCTATCGAAACCCCAACGTCGTAAAACTAGCTTACTTGTCGCCGAACACTGACCTTGGAAGATTTGCAGGGCGATATCGTGGTTGAGGTAGTTACCGTTTTCGAGATAGAGGTGATATTCGCTGACTAAACAGAACAAACCTATGTCTGCTAATAACCCAACAAGCAATGATTTTTCATGTTCAAGATAGCGATATTCAATAGGGGAAAGCTCTTTGAATCCATTGGTCACGAGAACCATGGTCGCGCCAAGCTCTTTGGACACAGAAGCACTCTGGACCAAAAGTTGGTTACATTCGTTGCTAAGGTTTACTGAATGCTTGAGTTGCTCAATTGCTTGAGCTGTAACAATGTCGCGTACTCTCAATATACCGAGGCGAGAAACCGCTGTCACAATATCGACGCAAGTAATGTTGCGTCTGTTAAAGACGACAGAGTTAGCAACGCGAATCACAACGGCCGTGAGGCCAGGGTCCTCAAGTAAGCACTCGGCAACTTCGGCAATCCCGGTTGAATCGAGGGTACAAAGTTTCTGAATTTTGAGTACAACGTTAGGTATAGGAGGAAGTGTTATTTTTCCCGCTGAGATAGAATGACCAACTAATTGGGCAAACTCTGATTCTAGGCCCTTTAATAGAAGAGCTTTATTTTGTGGTAGCCAGAAAAACGATAAATGATTCATATAAAAAACAACAGCAGGTATGTCGTACTATTTTACAAGCCACGATGCTGAGAGGCAATACTGATCGGGCCACATAAGCTCCGAAAGTTTGAACCGATGTATCACCAAATGTCAGTATTCTACTCAAATTTGATAGTTTACTGTGAAGTCAATCATGAAATACTGGAATAGACAATTAATTGATGTGAACTAAGTCCAGACTTATTTTTCTTTTCGAAGTATCATTTATTTTAAAGGTGAGAGACGAAACATAATATTCATCTAAACAATAAAAAATAGATTAAAAATTTTTCGCATAAAAAGCTGCTTGTCTGGTGATCAACCTAATCGGGGTAATTTGATTAAGGATCAACGGATATGACCGAGACAGCATTTATTAATTACATGAATCAATTTGGTAAGCATCAAAAACGTTCTATGTTCGGAGGTATGGGCCTCTTTCAAAATGACGCCATGTTCGCTTTGTTGAGCGAAGGTTGTTTATTTATTAGAGGTGGAAAGTCATTAGATAAAAAACTGACAGATCTTGATTGTGAAAAGTATCGTCATGTAAAAAAACAGACGACAGCAACCGTAAACTATTACGATATTACTGACTTGTTTACATGTGAACACCCTGATTTGGATAGCATTATTCGTACTTCAATCGATAATTCAATTCAGCAACGTAGCTTCAAAAAATCATCAGCTAGCCGTCGATTAAGAGATCTTCCGAACATGCAACTTACACTAGAGCGCATGGTTAAGAAGGCGGGTGTGGATGATGTTTCAATGTTTATGCAGCTAGGCGCACCTGAAGTGTTTAATAAGGTTCGCAAAGCGTACGGCAATGATGTTGACCTAAAACTACTTTGGAAATTTGCGGGTGCAATTGATGGTATCCATTGGAAACTGTTACAAGAACCACGCAAGCAGCAATTATTAAAGAGCTGCCACTAAAGAAGTTGTTCCTATATGCTTAAGATTATTGTTAATAAATAAAAACCGAGGAATATCCTCGGTTTTTTTGTTTCTGTCTTAGCCTTGATTATTGGAAAGCTAAGTGCCCATTGAGAGCAATCTTTTCAAGTATTAGTACTTGAAACGAGCTGTGAACATTAGCTGATCACCGTAGAAGTCGTTGATACGAGCTTCTGCACCTAGAGAAAATAGCTCTGTAGAGTGGAAACGTGCGTAAACAGAACCAGTCCAATCATCATTGTCATCGATTGAAACGTAACCACCTTTACCACCCACTTCTAGTTGTGGACCAAGCCATTGGCGAACACCAACGTTTATTTCCATACCTATATCCGTCGAACTAGAGTTCTCAGGTTGAACGATGCGCGCTAGCATTTCACCTGTTAGATCTGCCCAGTTGTTTAATGGTGCGTGGAAACCAAGACCTACAGCTGAATCGTAATCGCCTTCAAATTCTGAATCGATACGTGCGATAGCGTGAGCATTCGGGTGAATTGACTTACTGAACGCGCCACCAAACGTTACTGGGCTAGCACCGATACGTGCTTCAAAGTAATCGTAGTTAAAGTTGCTCATTACTTGTGGTTGTTCATCAACAGCTAGTGCTTGGCTAGATGCCAGTAGCATAGCGGTAGTAAGTAGAATTTTGCGCATAACGACAGTAAACCTTTATTTGTGTTAATTCCTTTGGTTTGAGATAAATCAGGCAAACCATAAACATTGAGACAGTTTAATCTAACTCACGGAAAAGTAATCCATAAAAATGCCATTCATTTGTCAATTAACTAAAAAATGACCAAATCAAGGGTTACTCTGCAACTGAGATCTCATGTTTTAGATACAATTCATCAAAATGTAAGCGTTAATAAATAAAATCTCAGTGCTATGCTGTGCAAGCTAAAATGCGACTCGCCGAGATTAAATCTCTATTTGACCTAATTTAATCTTTGTTCGCTCAGCTTGAACGGCTATTCCTTGCTTTAATAGCTATCAGAAAAGTTTAGTCTGACCACTTGCTTCTAATCGTCATTACCACCCGTATGGGGCTGGGAGCTATTCGCCAAAACTTGTTCGTTTGTCTGCCATGGCGGTCAGTATGCGCTCGGTATCCAAAATGGAAGTCCAGTTTAGCAATTGCTTGTCGTTAGCAATGACATAGTCAGTCAACTGTTGAGTAATTGTGTCTCGGAGTTGATCACCCTGCCAAGGTTTAGATATATAGAAATCGAGTGCAGCGTTATTAATTGCCGTCACGGTATCTTCTAACCCTGCTTGCCCTGTGAGTAGCAGTTTACGTGTCGGTTTAGTGAAGTCGTGTTGGTTGAGTTCAATAAGGAAATCGATCCCTGTTTTGTCCGGCATGATGTGGTCACATAAAATTAAAGCGAGCTTAATGCCATCTTGGCCCATCTCTTTGATTACTTGTTTGGCTTCATCGACCGATTCTGCACCTTCAACGATAAAGTTTTCTTCAAATACCGCCAAGTCTTGAAGCACACTGTTGAGAACTTCCGGTTCATCATCGACACATAAAATTAGGTACTTATTCATGAGGTGCTCCTTCTTGTTTGAATGGAAGCCAAACCTGCATGTCAGTATGGCTTCCTGCCTCAGACTCCACCAAAATAAATCCTTGATGAGTCGAAACAATTTGTTGAGAGATGGATAATCCAATTCCTAAACCAAAGTTGCCTTCTTTTTTGGTCGTAAAATTTGGGTCGAAAATCGTATTGATATGTTCTTTGTCGATACCGTGGCCAGTGTCGGATATTTGCACAACCAAAAAAGAGTCATCCCCTTTTTTTTGCTGAGACGTTGTGATCGAGACTTTTCCTCTTTCTGAAAGTGCGTCGAGCGCGTTGGAGATAAGGTTCGTCCACACCTGTTGCAGTGCGAGTGACTGACACAATAAAGGGGGGAGGTCGGTATCGTAGTGTTTTTCTAGCTCGTGAAATTTAAGCCTGTTTTCAAAAATAACTAGCGTATCTTCTAGCCCTTCGTGAATGTCCGCGTAGTGGCGAACCTCTTCATCTTCTCGGGCGTAGCTTTTTAGGCTTTTGACCATGTCGGCAATGCGTTTGCTGCACACTTGAATTGAGCGAATCGAGTTTCCAACATAGTGATAATGCTCTAAATCATTGAGCAGCTCTTTACCTGCGACAGGGGAGTCTTTCAAGGTCTCTAGAACCGTAGAATCTTGGCATAGGTTAAGCCTGACTGCTTTTTTGGCTAGCGCCCGATCATCGATCGTTGAGGTCAAATGTTTTACTAGCTGTCTTTCTTGAGCCGTCGATAGTGGCTTGGCCAGCTTCGAATGCGCTAATACTTCGGTCCCTTTGTTTGACTCTGGGAGAGACGAGTTTTCGAGTATCTGATCGAGATGTTCAGATAAGGTTTCAATACTTCTCAATATTGCTGCGATAGGGTTGTTTAACTCATGAGCGACGCCCGCGACGAGTTGACCCAACATCGCCATCTTCTCTTTTTCTATTAGCTGTTGATGCGCGGATTCCAAAGATTCGAGCGTTTGTTGGAGCTTAATCTTATTGGTGATGCTTCTTTGCAAGCGTCGGTTAAAGTGACGAAGCAATAAATTAGTAAACAGCGGTAACAGAGTGCTGTTTGAGTGCATAACCTGAGCGAAACTGTCTTTATCAAGCTTAATCACTCGTGTTTGAGTCAGAGTTATCGCGGTAGAAAACGAAGGCTCACCAGTCACGAAGGACATCCCACCGACAATGTTCCCTTTGGAGTGACGTACTACTTCTCGCTGTTGCCCTAATTCATCTTTCTTGTAGAGTGCAGCTTCACCCTCAATGAGCAACCACAGAAAGCGATTGTCTTCGCCCTCAACCGTCAGTAAATGCTCTGGTGAATAATCACGAATTGCTTTGGTTTTATCGTCTTTAGAGAAGACATCTTGCAGGGCACTAACTACGCGCTCAGCTAGAGCATTATCAGAAAGCTGGTGGTAGTCGTGAATGAACCCCGATTGGAAAGAGTGAATCTTTTGTTCAATGTGCGCTCTGAGTAAGCGCTGTTGATCCAATGCATCACTGTAAGAGAGCAGGTTTTCTGAGTCGTATTGGATAACAAAAGAAGTCAGCTCTTTTTGCGCTGATTTGAATAGAACCTGATCTTGAACTGGTTTGGTTAGACAGTGATTGAGTCGACCTTCATTCACAGCGGTTAGAATGGATTGAATGTCTGACGAGGCGCTGACTAATATCGTTCTTGCGGTATTACTATGAGGCAGCTGTTCAAGTTCAATAAGAAATTGCACGCCATTAAATTCAGAATGATGATGAGTGATCACCAAGGCAACGGTTTGGTTGTGATCATGGATATCTTCTAATGCGTGATGTGCGTCTTCTATGTTCTCGGCAGTATAAATATCGAATACAGAAGCCAACGGAGCCAGCTCCAAATGTATTCTTTCAATGCTAACCGGATTATTGTCCAAACAGATAACAGCGTATTGATTCACAGCTCAACCTTAATAGTAGCGACGCTTCTAGCCTAGCAAGAACCGACGAATAAGGATGAGAGCTAACCGTTAATTTATTGAGGCAATCGAAGTATCGAGCAATAGACTGATTTAACTCAATGTTTCTTGTTTGCTACTGATGGGTTAGACTAAAAAAAACAGACACGTGTAGAAAGAGAACTCATGGAACAGTTAAGAAAAATTGGCGCAATCGGCGGAGCAATCTCATTGGCACTTTGTTGGCCACTAGCGGTTGGGCAAATTGGACAAAACGCGATTACTGATGGCGTTGCAAAGCTTAACAATTCAAGCATTCAAGCTGAGATCGTGGAATACGATAGAGGTTATTTATCTTCTAATGTTAAAACACGTTTAACGGTGACGGATGAAAATCTCAAAGAGCAACTCGCGCTTGATGGGATTCCGAGTGAGTTTGTTATCAACAGCGCGGTTAGCCATGGTCTAGTCAGCCTAGGTGCGCTGTCGACATTTGAAAATGCAGATATTCTTCCTCTGACTCTTACTACCAGCACCGAGTTAAACGGCAACACTGATTTTAATTTCGAGTTGAGTCAGTTTAATTATCAAGGTTCTGATGATAATGGTACCTCAGTCTCTATCACGAAATCGAACCTGTCTGGCCATGCCACTGTATTAGGGCAAGTCGATTACAAGCTTACGGTTCCTTCTGTGCAAATTGATTTTGAAACCGGTGAAGAAGTGACACTGTCGAACCTGACGGGTGTTGGTTCTGGCCAGCAAGCAAAAGGCTATTGGTTAGGCTCACAGAATTTTACTATCGATAGCTTCCTAGTTTCGGATTCGGCTATGCAGCCATTCATGACTATCGAAAATTCAAAGTACGATTTTGAATCTCACCTTGATGAAGCGACTAAACGTCTGCGCAGTAATCTCAAGTTGGATATCGCCAATATCGAGACCAACGAAGGTCAAGTGAATAACTTAAACGTCGATTTCGAAATGGCGAAACTGGACAGTGAATCGTTTGAGAAGATCTTTGAAATATACCAATCAAATCCGGTTCTGACTCAAGATGATGTTGCAGAGATCATTCCATTCATCGATATCCTGTTTGCTAAAGGGTTTGACCTTTCAATGAATAATATGTCTCTACAGCTAGGTCAGGGTGAATTTGACTCTAAATGGTTGCTGAGCGTACCCGAAGGAACTGAAAACATCAGTAGTAATCCTTCTATGATTGTTCCTGCATTAACGGGTAATATTCACTCGAGTTTCTCAAATGGACTTGTCGAGGAGTACCCATTCATCCGTGAAGGTATAGATGAATTGATCGTAATGGAGATGATCAAGCAAACAGAAAGTGGTTATGAAATCAGCGCTGACATAGCAAACGGAAATCTAGTGTTTGAAAATGGACAAGAAATTCCATTAATTGCGCTACTTATGCCGGTTTTTGTTCAATAAAAAGAACAGGCCTGAATACTGGTAGGGTGTTTTAACGAGTTAAGTTAAACATTTTGTACGGTACGAAACAAAAGAGGTCTTAAGACTTCTTTTGTGGTTTTTATGTTGGGGAAAACATGGTATTACTTGCTTAGTTATTATTTAGCAGGAGCAATTACCCCCATGGAACTTACATTAGATAACGTCTTTAACTTTAGTGCTGGTCCAGCGGCACTGCCTAAACCAGTAATGAAACAAGCACAAGCTGATTTCATTGATTGGAATGGTTTGGGTACTTCCGTTATGGAAATCAGCCATCGAAGCAAAGAGTTTATTAAAGTTGCCGACGAATCTGAGCAAGACCTACGTGATCTTTTGAATATCCCAGACAACTACAAAGTTCTTTTTTGTCAGGGGGGCGCTCGTGCTCAATTCGCTGCTGTGCCTCTAAACCTTCTGGGTGACGCAAAGACTGCGACTTATATTGATGCGGGTTACTGGGCAGAAAGCGCAGTGACAGAAGCAAGTAAGTACTGTGAAATCGATGTATTCAACGCGAAAACATCAATTGATGGTAAAGCGGCGGTTGTACCAGCTAAAGATTGGAAAATCGATCCGAAAGCAGCTTACGTGCACTTCTGCCCAAATGAAACTATAGATGGCATTGAGATCAGCGAGCTACCGCAAACTGATAAACCAATCGTTGCCGACATGTCATCAAATATATTGTCTCGTCAAATCGATGTTTCTCAGTACGGCGTTATCTACGCGGGCGCTCAAAAGAATATTGGTCCTGCGGGTATCTGCATTGCTATCGTTCGTGATGATCTACTCGATCTTGCAAACGATGTGCTACCGAGTATTCTTAACTACAAAGTGCTTGCTGAAAAAGACTCAATGTTTAACACGCCACCAACGTATGCTTGGTACTTATCGGGCCTTGTATTTAAATGGCTGAAAGCTGAAGGTGGTGTTGAAGCAATGGAGCGCGTCAATCAAGAAAAAGCGGCGCTACTTTACAACGCGATTGATGATTCTGCTTTCTACAGAAACGATGTTCACACAGCAAACCGCTCAAGAATGAATGTGCCATTTCAATTGGCGAAACCAGAACTGGATAGCAAGTTCCTTGAGCTAGCTGACGCTGCAGGCCTTAAATCACTTAAAGGTCACCGCGCTGTTGGCGGTATGAGAGCTTCGTTATACAACGCAATGACACTAGAAGGTGTTCAAGCATTGGTGAGCTTTATGAAAGAGTTTGAAGAAAAATACGCTTAGTAAGCGAACTTCAATATTCACAATTCGAAAGAGGAGCTTGATGCTCCTCTTTTTTTATTTCTTTGAAGCGGTAAGCCTGCCTTCTTAGCTTCTAACTAGGCTCTTGTACGACAAGTTATTACAAAGTAGAAAGTAACACTTCACTTGTTTTATTAAGCCCCATCACTGCTCGTATCTCACCATTAGCACTTACACTCTCCGTTGACCATTAACACGAAACTGCTGTGGGGTAACATCAAAATAGGCCTTGAAAGCTTTGATGTATGAAGAGTCGTTCTGATAACCCACTTTGTCGGCAATATTTTGAATTGAGAGTTCTTCATCCAATAAAGACAGCGAGTAAATCAGTCGTATTTGCTGTCGCCATAATTGAAACGACGTATTGAATTCTTTTGAGAATAACCGCGATAACGTGCGCTCTGATGCGCCTACTTTCTTCCCCCATTCACTGAGCGACCAATCTAATGCTGGAATATCTGTAAGCGCTTCAAATATTAGTTTTAAGCGTCTGTCTTCGGGTAATAATAGTTGAAAGGTCTGTACATTACCTTTCATGATTTGGTCATGTAAAACCGCGAGCAAACGTGATACTTCCTCATCACTTTTGTGTCCTTCACACTGCCTTCGGAGCTCTTGTAACAGTTCATTTAAGAACGGCGTGAGCGTAATGGTTCGCACTTGAGGATCATAGGTCGTGCCAAAATCAGGATTGATATAAATGCCGACAAACGTCGTATGACTAAGTGCGATAGATTCATGTGGGATACTGGCAGGAACAAACAAGGCTGAGGTGTGTGGCACAAGGTGTTGGTAGTGATCAGTTTTGGTTTGCAACAGCCCTTTGATGGGAAAGATAACTTGATGCCATGTGTGCTGATGCATTTTGTCAATATACCCTTTGGGCATGTCGATGGTCTTCACCAATGCAGGTGAATGGAAACTGGTAGCCATCATTTCATTTGAAGTCATGACATCGGATTGAGAATCAATTTGGCGGGTTAGCATTGTTAACTGTCCTTACATCTCTATCCTGACACAGGTTCGCTAGGCTATCATGTTGGGAAACGTGAATGAAGCCGCGAAAGAAAATGTATGCGATATCAAGTTGGAATATCCAAAGAAAACGGCATGTTTAAGCAAGCGGCAACGTTAATCAAACGATAGATCAAGCGATAAAGTTCAGCAGACAAGTTACGGTTAAAAGGGCAGGGATATGAAAAAGTTAGGCGTAGTGAATAGTGTATTAACAGGCAAGACTGTGGACTTTGCACACGGATCAAAAAGTGCCATTAACAAACAAGTTGTACCTAGTCGTCAACATGCCACAGAGCTTGGTTTTACAAATGACGAGCAAGGCGATCCTCGTTTCCATGGTGGTATTCAAAAAGCCCTTCATATTTATCCAAGTGAACACTACCCAGCTTGGCAACGCGAGCTAGGCGACAAATCGATTTTCCAAGCTGCAGGCGCATTTGGCGAGAACCTCAGCTCAAGTGGTATAACTGAAGCGTCAATTTGTTTGAAAGATAAGATTCGCATTGGTTCAACAGTGTTGGAAGTCTCACAGGGACGTATGCCTTGTTGGAAGTTGAACGTAAGATTCGAGCAAAATGATATGGCAAGAAGACTGCAAGATACTCTTCGTACTGGTTGGTACTTTCGAGTATTGGAACACGGGAATATTGGAGCTGGTGACGAGATTATTTTGTGCGAAAGACCTTATCCTGACTGGTCTCTAGCTCGAATCATGGGAGCGGTCTTCACTGGTTGTCTCGATAAACGAGAGTTAAGCCAATTAGCTGATTTGCCGTTAGTTGAATCCTGGGGAAAGCTTGTTGAACGACGTTTGGAAACGGGTGAGGTTGAAGATTGGGAAATGCGATTAGTTGGGCCAACATTGGTCAACTAATTCAATAGCACCAAATGAGATGAATGCCGCTTTTGCGGTATTTTTTTTTGCCTAGGCAATACTTAAGGGTATGATATGTTGTCACGTTGTCCTATTTCTTCATGGTTTTTTGCTATATAACGTATCGCCAAAAAATAACAACTAGCAAGTGATCGCGTAGTGATGAGGTTGGTTTGTGTTCGAATAATTAAGTTTGACCCTGATGTTTTTTTACCTATTGGAGTGATGTGTGAGACTACTGAGTATCTTGCCGGCGTTTTTTCCGATGTTTACTTGTGCCTCTACACTCGAAATATGGGCGGGTATCAACTATGAAACCGCCGACTATGTCAAAGAACATATTGAGTCGATGACCGAGCATTACGTTGAAATTCGCCCATTCAACGTCAACAGTATTCGTTCAGAGCTTCTTGTTGCAGATCCTAGGGATAATATCTTCCCAGATGCTATTTGGGTGCCTTCCGATTTCCTAGGGTTAAGTGAATATATCGATCTTGCTACCCTCCCTGAAAATTGGGTTAATACCTCACGCTATGAGAAGAAAGCGCTTGATGCAGTGGTTATCGACGGTGAGCTTAAAGCGCTGCCTGTTGGTATTGGTAATCAGATAGTGTTGTATTCAAATAAACCACAATCTCAAGTCATTACTTGGGAGTCGTTAATCCAACGTTCTGCAGATACGAAGCAGGTAAGCCTTCTTTTCCCTAATCCAAATATGTACTTCTATTTGGCATTTTATCAGCTATTTTCAAAAAATTTGCTTTCAGCGCAGAATGTCAATGGCAAAGGTTTGGTCTCGGTTTTTGAGTTTATCGAGATGCTTGAAAAGACAAATACTATTGAACGATCTTGTGATGAAGTATGCGCTAGGCAGCAATTCATTAATGGTGAAGTTGAGTTTCTAATTGATGGAGATTGGGCGTTTAGTGAACTTGATTCGGCTTTTGGTGAGGCTTTACACGTGAATTCATTGCCGACGTATCAAGGAAGATCTATGTCCTCTTTTAGTGGCGCGAAAGTGTTCGCTATCACCAAAAAAGGTATGGAAAATCCAGAGAAAAGAGAGGCATTGAAGGAGGTGGTTGAATACTTACAATCGAATCGCTTCACCTACTTAGCTCACTCAAATGCAATGATCTCTCCATTTTACGAAGTGAATCAACGTCGAGTAAAAGAGGGGAATCACACCTTTTCCAATATGTACGATGAGTTTCAGTCGTCGCAAATGATGTCGAGTGATTACCGAATGGCGATTGTATGGGAAGCGTCTGCAAGGGCATATGAGCGATTCAAGTCAGGTATGCCAAAGGCAGAGTTGCATAAGTTCTATGATGAATTCGTGCTCTATTACTCGGCGACGATGAGGTCCGGCAATTGAAACTTTCTCTAAAGTACACCATGGGGTTAGTACTACTTGCTTGTTCATTGCTTCCTGTTTATGTCGCTGGACAGCTTATATTGA
The DNA here is from genome assembly GCF_042466085.1 of Vibrio sp. R78045. Taxonomy (NCBI): domain Bacteria; kingdom Pseudomonadati; phylum Pseudomonadota; class Gammaproteobacteria; order Vibrionales; family Vibrionaceae; genus Vibrio; species Vibrio sp. R78045. Next base: position 476,858 of record NZ_JAXHBS010000018.1, on the reverse strand, counting down.
ATCAACAAAGCCAAAGCTCTCTAGAGCAAAAAGAAATCAAGTTGGCCAATTCGACTATCGGTATTGAGCAAACGGTATTTGACAAAGTTAATCTCATCGCAAGCCTTACACAATGGTATTCGCAGGATCGCTCTTTGATTAAGGCGGGAGGGAATATCTTTTTCTCGAGCGTAGTCTGGGACAAGATGGATAGTTTTAATTCGTTGGCTGATAGCGTGTCAGCCACGTACATACTGGATCGTTACTGGAAACCTATTTATGACAGCAAGGGCAGTTTGTATCACTTTGAGAAAAGTCAGTTACTCGAAGATTTGAAGCAGCCGCTTTTAACCTATAAGCAAGGAAAGCTGTTTCACACTGAATTTACTGAACCTGAGTTAGTGGATGATGCCAGTGCAGGCATTGCGTTTGTTGCTCCCATTTTGCCTTATCGGCTTATTGAAGGTTCTAGTTATACACCGCAAGGTTATTTGGTTGTACTGATGGGTTACGACCGGTTGGAGTCCAAAGTCACCCCCTTCCTATATGAGAATGAGTCGGTCGAGTTTAATCACGTTCCTCACTCTGGTTTAGAACGCACTAGCGTCGAACGCACTAATGCAGAGAACACTGCGTCTGAAACGAAGCTCGTTTCAATAGGCAACGACTTGTTTTCAGCACCTTTAAGGCTCTCGATAAAACATAATGTTTCTGACAGTGCTCGATTGTTAGAAATGCAACAATCAGAGGCGGTGTTTGTCAAAATTCTATTCGCAACATTAGCCATTGCTATTGTGTGTGCTCTGCTTTTAAGTCGTTTGTTCTCACAACAGTTGAACTTGCTAACAGAGTCGGTTGGGTCATATTCGAGTAATAAGTTGCCTAATCATAAACTAGAAGAGCATCGTTTTACGGAGTTCTTCACTCTCAGCAGTTTATTAGGAAAAATGTGGGCTCGAATACAGCATCAACTCAGTGAATTAACGGTACGAAATGAGCAGTTAATTTCTGCTAACTATCAGATTGCCGAGAGTAATAACAAGCTAGAAAATTTCAATATACAGTTAGAGAAAACGGTAGAAGAGAAAACCAGCAGCCTAGCGTATTCATTAGCCCGTGAAGAATCACATAAGCATCGAATTCTCAAGATTGTTCAGTTTGCTTCGATGAGAAAAAGTGTTGAATATCGCCTAATTCCAGAGCTGGTTAATGTACAACTTGTATCGATATTGCCTAACTGTTGTATGCAGTTCAGTTTTAGTGATAAGCCCGAGAGCAGCAAAGCGCTATTGGATTCTAAAGCGCTGTTGGGTTCTAAAGTGCTCTTGGATTCTAAAGTATTGGTGGATTCTAAAGGCGCCACTATTGGCTACTTTGTTTCTAAAGAGTTTGATCGTCTGAGCGAAGAAGACGTATTAATTTTCGATTTGTACCAAAAACAGTTAGCCAGTTGGATAGAGCTAGAAAACATCACTCGAGTTAACATGCAGACAGGCTGCTATAACCGAAAAGCGTTTAACGAAGATTTTGAGTTTAGTAAGCGGTGTGTCGTCAACAACCGAGATACACTGTCTTTATTTATTATTGATATCAACGGATTGAAAAATACGAATGACGTCTACGGGCATAAGGTCGGAGATCAGTTGATACAGTGTAGTGTGGAAGTTATTCGTAAGCGACTGGATAGTATGAGTAATTTGTACCGTTTAGGAGGAGACGAGTTTGGGATCCTCACTTTAAGCGGTCACGGTCAAGATCTTCAAAGTGCAGGTTCATTGGTGCAGTGTCTGTATGCGGACCAAGAAGGACAAGTTATTGAAGCTAAAGCTGGTATCTCTATTCCGGTTCGATTTTCTATCGGGTCTTCGTGCAGCGAATCTACCGATCTCGATAATCTGTTCGCTGTCGCCGATGAGGATATGTATAAACAGAAACGCCATTATTATCAGTCTTTGCTTTCGACAGACAAATAACAATGAATAGAGAAAGAGGAGCATGATGCACCTCTTTTTTCATATATCTAACTCTATATTGCTCTTCTGCCACCGATTCGCCATGTAGCAGCCACTACAGCCAGAAATCCTTTAAAGGCATGTCATCGCTGTAGTGATGAGCAATCTGCGCTTGGAGTAGCTCTGCGGTTGCAATGGCATCCACTAGTGCGTGGTGTGGCGTGTAGTCCGGTAAGTGGTATCGACGACGACTTTGCCCAAGTCTTACTGATGCCGGCTTCTTGCCTTTGAGTTTATTCCACAAGCCACCGGCCAATTTATGCTGAATTTGAGATTCTATTTCTAGTGTATCTAATACTGGAAACTCAATGCCTTCGCCTAGCCTTACTTTTAACGCGTTGTCCAAGAAATCACGCTCAATTCGACGGTAATGAACAACTGGAATGTGGCCTGCCATTGCCCCCAAAATATCTTCAAGCACTTCATTTAAATCTGGAGCATCAATAATGTCATTGTGAGTAATGCCATGGATGACGACTGATTCTTCTTCTAGTTTTTGTTTAGGCCTAAGTGTCCAGTGTCTTGCCTGTCGTAGATAAATACGATTGAGCGTAAACGGGACTAACCCAATGGTAATGATGCCATCTTTAACAGGGTTTAAGCCTGTGGTTTCAAAGTCCACTGCTAAAAAGGTCACTTCAGAAAGTGGTGTATCTGGAGCCGGAAGTGGCTCACTATAAAATTTCTGCAAACGCTCATCTTTTGAACGCTCTAGCTTTTGCGCAAACTTAAAAGGCCAGTCCACCGCAGGAGTTCTAAATAATTTACTCATAGTCCCTACTTAAACTTATTGCTAGCTTGATAACGGAACTTAAGGAAGTTTTGCGCGTTGCTAAGAATTTGGAATGCGTCCTTCAAGTTACGACGTTCAAAATCTGAAAGGTTTTCGGGTTCAATGTTGTTATCAGGCTCGATGTTATTGTCAACATCGTGTGCTTGATGACGAATACGAACTAGAGAGATAAACTCCATGGCGTCTTTCAAGTCTTGTGCTCTACCTTTTGGCAAAATACCGGCGTCGATAATGTCATCCAAACGTTCAAATGAGTTCTTTGAACGAGAAGCCACCGCTAAAGAGTGAACACGAATTAAGTCTGCGAGTGGCGCGGTGCCACGACGTTTAAGGTTGATCGAGTTGTTGTGACGGCCATCTTTCTCCATTACGAAATCTTTGAAGAAACCCAGAGGCGGTGTGCGGTTGAGCGCGTTACGAGCAAGACACGCTAAGAAGCGATTATTCTTACGTGCACGTCTTACGATGAAGCTGTTCAATTGCTCAGCCCATTTTAAGCGGCCATACACGCCATCTAAATCAAAGAAGATGGAAGCATTTAGTAGTGCTTTCGGGTTCGGATCATCAATCCAATCGGCAAAGCACTCTTCCCATTGGCGACGTGTCATGCGCCAAGTAGGATTTGTCGCCATGATGTCGCCAGTACAGTAAACGTAACCACATTGATCTAAACCGTCACAGATAAAAGTGGAAAGCTCTTCAAAGTATTTACCATGCTTTTTCTCGTCGTACGTATCGTCAAGAATGATGGCATTATCTTGGTCTGTGACTAGCAGCTGTTCGTCACGGCCCATAGAGCCGAGTGCAAGGAAACAATAAGGAATGGGCGCTTTACCCAGTTTCTCTTCACCTAACTCGATAATACGTTGTTTAAAGCTACGGCCAATTACTGACATAGCGGTACCAACCATATGTGCGTTGGCGTCTTCGTTGACTAGACGAACAAAGCTGTCTTTTACTTGTTCTGAGAGCACTTTGAGATCTTCAATACTCTGCTGTTGGAAGATACTGCTTACCAATAATAGGGAGTTTTGAGATTCGTAACGCACGATATCAGTTGCTTCGATTATACCGATTGGCTTCTTGTCTTTTAGTACTGGTAGGTGATGCACGTTGTAGCGAAGCATAGTCATCATTGCTTCGTATACATAGGCGTTATGGTCTAGCGAGATAACCTCGGCTGTCATTACGCTTGATACTTCATCGGATGGGTCGAGGCCTTCTGCGAGAACGCGTGTACACAAGTCTCGGTCCGTGATAATGCCGATAACAGGCGTTGAGTCGTCTTCATCGTCTTCAACAATATCTGGGTCAATAATGAGCAGTGAAGAGACGTTGTCTTCGGCCATCATGGTGGCAGCTTGCTGAATCGTGCGCGTTTTTTCGATCATCGGTGCTTCACTGGTGAGCAGTGTTTTCACCTTAGAGGTCGTTAAATCATTAGCGTCGTTGCTGTCTGAATTAGCTTGACGAAGGCGGGCGTTGTCTTCGACTTCAACGAAGTCGGCAAAAGAGTCATAGTTGTCATAGAGTTCTTGGAAGATTGGCTCAGGAATGCAATAGAGTAGGGTATCTTCGGTCGCTTTCACTGGAAAACGAACCTTGTTGTTGGTCAGCAAGCCCATTTGGCCGAACAAGTGCCCTTCATCAAGGCGGTTATAGAGTTCGCCTTTACGACGATAAACTTCTACTTCACCGCTTCGAACGATATAGAGATCATGAATTTGGTCACCAAAGTGAATGATAGGTGTATCTTGGCGGTAATAAGAAATTTCTACGCTACTGGTCACTTTCATCAAGGCCTCCTCAGGGAGTTCTGTGAAAGGTGGGTATTGTGCCAGAAAGTTCTGAATCTCTAATAACTCAGCATCCATAATGATCATCCATTAGTTTGTATGATTTCATGGTACAACATTTGATAATAATTTGCCGTGACAAATCAATCTGTGAGCTAAAACCTTTTTAAAGTCTTATGGATAGACTAATCTTTCAGTTAATGGAGTGATTGCTTAAGGATAATAGGAATGTCGAAGTGGAAGCTTAGTTTGGTATCTGCAGTTTTTATGTTTTCTCCAAATTTGTGGGCAGAAACTCATAGTGTGGATATTCTTGATTATGACCATATATACGCCACCGCGCATTCGGGCAGTTTAAATGAAGATGCCGGCAGTAATAACAATGCTTCGTCATATGGGTTGGGTGTGAGTTACGCCATGACTGACGACTGGTTGTTGCTAGGTGACTACAGTGCACGTTTCATCCACCCGGATGAAACGACAACTCGAATTGATACGCTTATGCCGGGTGTTGGTTATCGATATAGTATTAAAAAAGATTTAGATGTGGTGGCTTACTACCTGCTTGGTATTACTAAGGGTAAGGTTGAAGATAATGATACCAACCGAACTGAATCTTCGGACACTGAGTTCATCCAAGGGATAAAAGCCGAACTTAACTATGGATTTGCGAAACGTTGGATTGCAAACGGCAGTGTGCAAGTGAATCGCAGTGACCTGTTTGATGAAGAAATTTACCACGTGGGTTTACGTTATCTAGTGACCAATAAGTTTGCGATTGGTGGCTCTTATCAACACCGAGACGGTGAAGGTAAGATTCGCAGTGAACGCACCAATGAGCTTGGAGTGGAGTTTGTTCTAGAGTATTAGTCAACGATATGAAGACTAAGTGTTTGATACACAAAGTAAGTGATTCATACATCAAAACTCAGACGTAAAAAAGCCAGCGTAACTGCTGGCTTTTTGATATCTATACGTCTTCAAGTACAGGTTTATGCTTTACGATTAAAGAACCGCAGCGATACCTTTACACAGAGGACCCATGTTTGACTTAGTCATACCAGCAACACTAATACGGCCAGAGCCAACAATGTAGATAGCGAATTCGTCTTTCAGGCGAGTTACTTGCTCTTTGCTTAGGCCAGAGAACGAGAACATGCCGTTTTGGCGTTCGATGAATGTGAAGTCTGCATCAACACCTTCAGATTTCAGTGTTGTTACGAACAGCTCACGCATCTCTTGGATACGATCACGCATTTCTGCTACTTCCGCTTCCCATTCAGCACGTAGATCAGCATCACCAAGGATGTGAGTTACTACAGCACTACCGTGCGCTGGTGGGTTAGAGTAGATAGAGCGAATGATGCTCTTAACTTGAGAGAACGCTGTCGTTGCTACGTCTGCAGATTCAGCAACAAGAGTGAATGCACCTACGCGTTCGTTGTACAAGCCGAAGTTCTTAGAGAATGAGCTAGCAACAAGGATCTCCTTGTTGTATTGAGCAAAAATACGTAAGCCAGCCGCATCTTCTTCAACGCCTTTTGCAAAACCTTGGTAAGCAAAATCGAATAGAGGAAGCAGTTTCTTCTCTGCAACTAGTTTAGCCAGTACTTCCCACTCTTCAGTTGTTGGGTCGATACCTGTTGGGTTATGACAGCAGCCGTGAAGAAGAACGATATCGCCAGCAGAAGCTTTCTCTAGGTCAGCAACCATGCCTGCGAAATCTTTGTCTTTTGTTTCAGCGTTGTAGTAGCTGTATTGAGCGGTTTCGATACCTGCCGCAGCGAAAACGCCGTTGTGGTTAGCCCAAGTTGGGTTACTGATCCAGATTTTCACGTCGCCCAGTTGGCGCTTGATGAATTCACCTGCTACGCGAAGTGCACCCGTACCACCTGGAGCTTGTGCTGTTTTAGCACGCTGAGACGTTACGATTTCTGCATCTGAACCGAAAAGAAGTTTCTGAACGGCTAGACCGTATTCAGCCGTGCCTTCAATTGTTAGGTAAGATTTGGTTTTTTCGTTTTCAAGAAGTGCAGCTTCTGCTTTCTTTACTGTTTTAAGTACAGGCGTTTGACCATCTTCATTTTTGTAGATGCCAACACCAAGGTTGATTTTCTCTGCGCGAGAGTCTTTTTTAAACTCTTCAGTAAGGCCGAGGATAGGGTCGGCGGGAGCAGCTAACACTTTTTCAAACATAATCTTCATCCATGTCAATTGAGAGGGGATAGTATCTACTGGTAGTTATACCTGTATGGAATTTTTAAGACAATACGAAGTGAACAGAAAGACCAAAAAAAATCCATTTCAATCAGATTTATTGACTAAAGAGGGTATTTGATAACAAAACACCCTACGGGTTAACCTATAGGGTGTAAGAAGTTAGTGATTTTTGAATAGATTATGCTGGTTGAGCAATGAAGCTCTCGCGTTCAAGTTCACTTGGGATGTTTTTGCCATCTTTATAGGTCGCTGCAATCTCGACAAACCGCTGTTCAACAGTAAGAAATGCTTGAACAACTTGCGGATCAAAATGCGTCCCATTGCCCTCCAAGATAATCTGTTTAGCTTGCTCGTGAGTAAAGGCTGGCTTGTACACGCGCTTCGATATGAGCGCATCATAAACATCTGCTAATGCCATTAATCGGCCAGATAACGGGATTTCTTCACCGGACAACTGATTTGGATAGCCGCTGCCATTCCATTTCTCATGATGCGTCAGTGATATCTCTTTCGCGACTTTTAAGAATGAGCAGCTTCCCAACTGCTTTTCTGCAATAGACAGGGCTTCAGCACCAATTGCAGGGTGACCTTTCATTATTTCAAATTCTTCATCGGTTAATTTACCGGGTTTTAGTAAAACCTTGTCAGGAATACCTACCTTGCCGACGTCATGTAGGGGAGCCGATTTATAAAGTAATTCGATATAATTCGGAGTTAACAAATTAGCGTGTGTTTCCGACCTGCTAAGCTCTTGTGCCAGTACCTTTACGTACTCTTGAGTTCTCAGAATGTGAGCACCCGTTTCATTATCTCGAGACTCTGCAAGCGCCGACAAGCTAACAATCGCAACATCACGTGTGGTTTTTACTTCGTTCTGCGCGGTTTCAAGGCTATCTAGCATGATGTTAGTCATGGATGCCATAGAACCTAGCTCGTTGTAGCCGAAAATCGGTAGACGAATGCCTGGTTCACCTTGGGTAACTTTATTCAAGGCGCACTCTTGGCTAAGGAGAATACGTTTAATCAACTTGTTCCAAAGTGTCATTATGGTTATCGCGTATCCACCAAGTACTAGCGCTAAATAGATGAACTCTTTAATCACGCTGACTTTGCCGGTGCCATCCAACAAGCGTTCAGGGTTGTTCTCCAGCCAAAAAATATCTTTAACAGCCACCATCGTCAGCATAGTGGTCAGTGTGATTAGAAGTACGATGACTAAACCGATCATCTGATTCACTAATGAACTTCGCTCTCCTACTAGTTGGAAGTCAAATTGCCCAGATTTTTCCATCTTGTCTATCTGATTCAATTTGGCTTTCAGTTGCAGAATGCTTCCCGTAAAAAAGCCGAACAACGTCATTCCGAAGACCACTTTTAAATTACTATCGATAGTGAAGTCGTAACTCAAGTTGTAATAAAGAGCGAAAGGGACGCTTGCTACAAAAAACAACAGGGAATCGAGTTGTGCAAACCGACCTTGTTTAACCAAAGTGTGGTGTGCAAACAGGAAATGGCGCACAAGCCAAACCAAGGCCAAAACGATGCTCACTTGAGTGAATATTTCTAGGGTCGTTAAGGTGTCGAGCATAGGGCATACTCGACTGCAATAGGTGCCAAAAAGTACGCCAGCGATAACGTACAGTTGAGTTGTTAGCGACTGATTATAGTTTGATGTATCCATCGATAAGCCTTTATTCGTTTTCGTTTCTGATCTACATAATGCTTATTAGATTCACGAGTTTTAAGCACGCATACTTGCTGTGAAATACGCATTGCCTGTATTGAAATATAAATAACTTGAATGACTTGCGTAAATAAGACCGGAAATTCTATCGATAGCTTTCGTTGATTGATACAAGAAATTGATGTGTGTAAGTGATTTGTTAACTAAGTGGGGATTATTACAGCATTACTATGAGTATACGTTAATAGCCTCGATAGAGAGTCGAGGCTATTCTGTGGTCGATCTTGGCTTGCTCTTGAAGAACAGCGAAAGCCGTTACGTTTAATTGTGTATTATTTTTTTAGATTGATTTCAGCTTCAATAGAACTGGTTTCAATATCAGGATGAGACGCCAGTTTGTCAGTTGCCCACTGGTTTAAGTGCTTAAGAATTGCAGACACCGCGTGTTTCTCTGTCGGCGCTTGATCTTGCTCTACGTCGATCTTCTGCTTTGGATGCGAACCTGTTGCATCTTCAGCGATATGAAGCCAGTCTGGGTGCCAGTAATATGGCTGGCCACTCGGTGTCGTCCAACTATGAACACCGTTTGACTCTCCTTTATAACTTAATTGGTCTGCTTTTATTTTTGTCATTGTTATCTCGCATGTTTTTTGGGTTACATCAAATTATTGAGGCTTAGAGCGAACTTGGCTCTCGCCCTGATTACAAACTTAGCAAAGCTTACAAAGTTATCTGTGAACCAATTCACACAATTATAGAAATCAGGGGTAATCATATGGATAGCAGCAATAGTTGTTAACGTTAGTGATAAAATCTCCGGCTTATTAGAATTTATCTAGGTAGTACAGTTAGATGGCGCGTTATGAAGAGCTTGCAAAGGACATTCGAACTCAGATTGCTAACAACACTTGGCGGTCCGGGGAGAAGATCCCTTCTGTGCGCATGAGTTGTCGAAATTACAACGTCAGTAATAGTACTGTTCTACAAGCCTATCAATTGTTAGAAAGTGAAGGTTGGATTATCGCCAAGCCTCAATCTGGCTATTTTGTCGCGCCCAGAATGGATGATATGGATTACCTATTAACGCCAGAGCGTGAGAAGAAAGCGATCAATGACCGCTTGTTTGATTTCTTAAAATCGAGTTCCGCAGAAGGTGTAATACCTTTTGGCTCAGCCTTCCCAGATCCTGACCTTTTTCCTTTGCCTACCTTGACCCGAAACCTCGCGAGTGCAGGAAGAAAGATGACGGGAGCGAGTGTCATTAATAATTTACCGCCGGGCAGTGAGTCACTCAGAAGGCAAATTGCCCAACGTTATTTGCAGCAGGGTATTACGGTGAATCATCAAGACATCGTGATTACTTCAGGTGCGATGGAAGCGCTCAACTTGAGCCTACAAACGGTCACCAATTCAGGTGACAACGTTGTGATTGAATCTCCAGCTTTCTATGGCGCTTTACAGGCCGTAGAGAGGTTGGGGCTCAATCCGATTGAAGTGGATGTTTGTCCAATCAATGGATTGAATATTGATCAGTTTGAAAGCGCACTACAAAACCAAGATGTAAAAGCGTGTTGGCTGATGACGACTTTTCAAAACCCGACAGGGACAAGTTTGTCTGAAGAGGCAAAGCGCCGTGTGGTTGAGATTGCAGAACAACACGAAACCTACATTATTGAAGATGACGTATATGGTGACCTCTACTTCGAGGGTCATAAACCCAAACCACTAAAAGCCTTCGATAAGACTGATTCTGTTCTGCTTTGTGGTTCGTACTCAAAAAGTCTGTGTCCGGGTTATCGGGTCGGCTGGGTTGTGAACACGCGTTTCAATGATGCCATTCAAAAGCTTCAGCTTCTTTCTACACTGTCGAGTAGCGCGCCTGTTCAGCTCGGAGTCGCACACTTTCTGACGCATGAAAGCTACGATAACCACCTTCGTAAACTGCGCAAAAACCTGTTGCTAAGAAAAGAGAGTTTTATCAACGTGATCAGGCAATACTTTCCACATTCTATCCAAATTGAAGAGCCCACTGGCGGTTATTTTGTCTGGATTCGTTTTGTTGAGAAATTCGACAGCCAACAATTTCATCAACTGGCTATTGAGCAAGGTATTAGCGTCGCATCTGGCGATTTGTTTAGCGAACAGGGCAGAGTAGACAACGCGATTCGGTTGAACTTTTCGTATGAACTGACTAAAGAGAAAGAGCAAGCTCTGAAGTTACTTGGGCAATTGGCGCATCAATTAACGAATTCATAGTCTGGCAGCTTGCTCAAAAGGTTAAGTTACTCATAAAACAGCGAGTGATTTCAACTGTACGGGCTGATTACGCTGTAACTGTACGCCTTGTTGATCAAAGAGTTGTGATTCAATAACGGTAGACCAAATTTTGGAGATACCGTTATGTTGAAAGTGACTATGGGAAACGAAGTTAAGCTTATTATTGTCGCGATTGTGTGCGCACTTCTGCTTATCATCGGCCATGTTTTATTGGCCAAAGCATTCGCAGATATGGCTTGGGCTGAATATACAACTGCAGCAATCCCATTCGTTATGATGGCAATCTGTGGCTTTGCCATTAAATACGCGAAAGACCAAGATGTCGATTAGCTTTTGAATGATTAGTTTCTGCTGGTGGTATGCCGAAGCATCAGTCGTTTCTTTTATTCCGAATATAAAAAACCTCCGCAAATTACGGAGGTTTTTATTTGTTCTTAACTTTTAGATTCTAGTAAGAGCTAAGCTCTCAATATCGAATTAGAAGTTTGCAGAGCGTGGTGTACGTGGGAATGGAATCACGTCACGAACGTTGCCCATACCTGTTACGTAAGAAACTAGACGCTCGAAACCAAGACCGAAACCAGCGTGTGGCACTGTGCCGTATTTACGTAGGTCGCGGTACCAGCTCATGTGCTCAGGGTCGATACCCATAGCAATCATACGCTCGTCTAGAATGTCTAGACGCTCTTCACGTTGTGCACCACCGATGATTTCACCGATGCCTGGTGCAAGTACGTCCATTGCCGCAACTGTTTTGCCGTCGTCGTTTAAGCGCATGTAGAAAGCTTTGATGTCTTTCGGGTAGTTCTTAACGATAACAGGTGCTTTGAAGTGCTCTTCAGCTAGGTAACGCTCATGCTCAGAAGACATGTCGATGCCCCACTCAACGTCGAATTCAAATTTCTTACCAGAATCTAGTAGGATTTGGATTGCGTCAGTGTAGTCAACTTGTGCGAAATCAGCGTCTACGAATTGCTCTAGACGAGTGATTGCTTGCTTGTCGATGCGAGAAGCGAAGAACTCAAGGTCGTCACGGCGCTCTTCAAGAACAGCTGCGAAAACGTACTTAAGCATGTCTTCAGCCAGTTTTGCTACATCGTCAAGGTCTGCAAACGCAACTTCAGGCTCAACCATCCAGAACTCAGCTAGGTGGCGGCTTGTGTTTGAGTTTTCAGCACGGAACGTAGGACCGAACGTGTAAACTTTGCTTAATGCACAAGCGTAAGCTTCAGCATTAAGTTGGCCAGATACTGTTAGGAAAGTTTCTTTACCGAAGAAATCTTCGTTGAAGTCAACTTTGCCATCGTCAGTGCGAGGTAGGTTTTCCATGTCTAGCGTAGATACGCGGAACATTTCACCAGCGCCTTCTGCATCAGATGCAGTGATAAGCGGAGCTGAAGTCCAGAAGAAACCTTGATCGTGGTAGAAACGGTGAATCGCTTGCGATAGACAGTTACGTACACGTGCTACTGCGCCAATCACGTTTGTACGTGGGCGTAGGTGAGCAACTTCACGAAGGTATTCGATAGAGTGACGTGTCTTAGCCATTGGGTAAGTGTCAGCGTCTTCAACCCAGCCTACAACTTTAACGTCAGTTGCTGCTAGTTCGAAGTCTTGACCTTTCGCAGGAGACTCAACAATCTTACCAGTTACTTCAACAGAGCAGCCAGTTGTTAGCTTTAATACTTCGTTTTCGTAATTATTAAGATTATTAGGAACCACGGCCTGAATCGGGTCGAAACAAGAGCCGTCATAAATGGCAAGGAAAGAGATTCCAGCTTTGGAATCACGACGTGAACGGATCCAGCCGCGAACAGTTACTTCACTGTCTACCGCTAGCTTGCCGCCAAGTACGTCTGTTACAGGCGCGTAAGTCATGTTGATTTCATTCTCCATTGAGGGACAAATTCAACTCAAAGTTACTAGCGTTACTGCAAATATATAGATATTCGCACAATAATTAGCCGAAACATCGAGTTGTATAAACTTTTTAAATCGATTGAACATATTACCTGTCATACGGACAGCTTCAACCTTTATTCTTGCTCGACGAAAGAAATATTGTGTCTGCAGACAAGAAAAACCACTAAGGGTTGTTTTTTTGTTCGATTTCATGCGGTGCAATTGCCGTTGGACGTTTATAAACGTTATGTCGGAGTTAGCTTATTAAACTAGGTTAGTAACGGTTTTAGTAAATAGCAGTAACCGTTTTAATGAATAGCCGTAACCGTTGACGAGGTGGTATAGGTTTGGAATCTTTGTTTGCAATAATGAATGTGTGATTGCATCAAGACTCACTTTATATTGGCGCGGCTCAAGCTAGCTCAAGACTTACTAATTAGGTTAATGCTTACTATTTAGATGAATGCTTGGTATATCGCTCAGTACTTATTATCCAGCGGTTTGGGCATACTGAATCAATAGCAAATAAATCACAAACAAGAGGAGTTTAATATTCACGTGTTAATTACGCCGCCTTAACCCCTGCATTCTCTCTACACCCGCATTTTTCGAGCGCTCGCTCATTCAAGAAAAACAGTCGATCAAATTATGTCTCAACAAGGCAGGACTGGCTGTACAAGTAAAAGAGAATTACATGCTTAATTATTTAAAAAAACACTGGTTATCAAACGTTAAAGGAGATTCATTATCTGGGATTGTGGTTGCACTTGCATTGATCCCTGAAGCTATCGCATTTTCAATTATTGCAGGCGTTGACCCTAAAGTAGGACTCTATGCCTCGTTCTGTATTTGTGTCGTCACTGCTTTGGTTGGCAGTCGTCCGGGAATGATTTCCGGTGCAACAGGTGCAATGGCGCTATTAATGGTCACCTTAGTTAAAGACCACGGGCTAGAATATCTACTCGCCGCTTCGTTTCTTGCTGGCGTCATTCAAATCGCGGCTGGATATCTCAAGCTAGGAAACCTGATGAACTTTGTTTCAAAATCAGTCATAACGGGTTTTGTTAACGCACTCGCGATTCTTATCTTCATGGCGCAACTCCCTGAACTCATCAATGTGCCATCAAGCGTTTACCTGTTAGTCGCTCTTGGTTTAGCCATTATTTATCTGCTTCCTTATTTCCCTAAATTAGGCAGTGCGATACCGTCTCCATTGATTGCCATCGTAGTACTTACTATCGTCAGTCTGCTCTTTGGTTTGGATGTAAGAACAATTGGCGATATGGGTAAGCTTCCTGATTCACTGCCTGTGTTCTTAATTCCTAATATTCCATTCACGTTTGATACGCTGGCGACCATACTTCCTTATTCTATTGCTCTATCTCTAGTTGGCTTGTTGGAATCCTTGATGACAGCAACCATAGTCGATGATCTGACCGATACTGAAAGTAATAAAAACAATGAATGTAAAGGGCAGGGCGTTGCGAACATCGTGGCTTCCCTTTTTGGTGGAATGGCGGGCTGCGCAATGATCGGTCAGTCGATCATTAACATCAAATCAGGTGGCTTAACCCGATTATCCAGTATGATCGCTGGGGTGGTTTTACTGCTAATGGTGGTGTTTGTTTCTGATTGGTTGAAGCTGATACCGATGGCGGCGTTAGTGTCTGTGATGATCATGGTTTCTATCGGCACATTCTCATGGCGTTCTGTTGTTGAGCTTAAAGACCATACACTGCCAACTAATGTAACCATGTTGGCAACCGTGGCGGTGGTGGTGTTTACTCATAACTTAGCGATAGGTGTGGCGGTTGGCGTGGTGCTGTCGGCTCTGTTTTATGCACATGCCAGCAAATCTATGGTGTTTATATCCGATGAAGTAGTGACTAACGAACTGCACACCATTCACCGAGTAAAAGGCCATGTCTTCTTTGCTTCGTCAGATGCGTTTGTCGATCTATTTGATTATGACAACGCGACCTCTTTAGTGACCATCGATATATCGGATGCGTCATTCTTAGATAATACCTCTGTTGAGGCGCTTGATAAGGTGGTGTTCAAGTTCCGTAAAAAGGGCGCTTACGTTGAAGTCTCTGGAATGGATACTGTGAGTGCGAATCTTATTTTCAAACATGCGATGTACCATAAGCATAAAGACCTAACTGCGGTTTCTATTACACACTAAATGATTGTTTAATTGGGAATTCGAGTCCTAAATAAAGAAAGCTAATAACTTAAAGCGCTCAAAATTGAGCGCTTTTTTTGTTGAAAAGGAAAGAAAAGCAACTTCAAAAACAGCGCCACACTGCGGCGTTATGGCGTTATGGCGTTATGGCGTTATGGCGTTAGGCGTTATGACCTTTTCTTATCTCTGGCGTTTGCGCTCGACAAAGTGAATTGATTTATCAGTGATTCAAGGTGGTCAGACAGCTCTTCAAGGTCATTACTGATCCCGCGGGTTTCACCAGCAGATTGTGACGTATTATCGGCATGTGAAGTGATGGTCTCGACCTTCTGCTGAACGTCTTTGGTCGCCAGTGTGGTGGATTGCGTTTGCTGCTGGATATTTTGTGCATGGGCCAGCACTTGTTTCATCTCTTCCACGACACTGTTCATTTCATGCGATAGTGCATCGATATCTGTTGAGCTTTGATGTGCTTGCTCGCAAACTCGGTCGGCCGAAGTTAAAGATTCTTCGCTACCTTGTTGGAACTGATGGATAATCGATTCAATACTGCCTGTCGCTTCAGCCGTTCGTGAGGCAAGATTACGAACCTCATCAGCAACTACCGCAAAGCCACGACCTTGTTCACCTGCGCGAGCGGCTTCAATTGCTGCATTCAAGGCAAGAAGGTTAGTTTGATCGGCAATGCCTCGAATAACACTCAATATTGAAGAAACCTCTCCAGTTTGCTCATTGAGTGTCAGTATTTTGTGTTTCACCTCTTCAATGCTGGTGACTAGGTTCTTTATTTCACCACTTGCGTCATGTGCCTGGTTGGCACTTTTGCACGCTACATCAGCTGTGTGGTTGATGAGTTCGGAGGCCGTTAACGTCGCTTGTTCTACGTTGATCTGCTGAGCTTGTATCCCTTCAACATTGTTTTGTACTTCAGCCGTTTCATTCTGCTGATCACTGGCTGCTTGTTCGGTAATGTGCGCAACGCTGGTCAGTTGATTGGCAGACGCATTCAACTTATGTGAGGTGTTTTGTACCTTTTCCAAACTGTCGGAAACGGTGCCCATGAACGAGTTAATAGAGTTAGCCAGTGTTCCAATCTCATCTTTACTTTGTTCGGGCAGCCGAGTGGATAGGTTTTTATCGCTGCTGACTTGGGTCATAAAGCGAGATGTCTGTTGAAGAGGGCGAACGATGATTTTACGAATCAGCCCCATGGTTAACACGAAACCAGCAAAAGAGATCACCGCCATAATACCGATCGCGGTCATCGTTTGAGTATTGATCAGCGAGTTGACATGGCTAAGGTTATATTCAAGTCGAATCGCCCCTAAAACTTCCCCCTCCGGTGCCATGTGACAAGTGATGCAGTTTGTACCGCGATAGTTTTCACTCGATTTCATTGGTAGGGCGATAACAAGGCCTTTTCCCCAATCAGAAGAAAATGGTTCGATAACGGTTTCGCCAGCCAATGCGCGCTTGTCGATATCATCAACGGGTATTTGGTTTTCATTGCCGGGACCGTATAGTTTACTCACTGCGTCTGCACGCAAGACTCGAACATTTTCAATACCGTCTTGAGCTAGCGCTTTTTGACGGAGTGTCTCTTTTTGCGCCATGGTACCAGTGAGCATCATCATATTGAGGCTATCGAAATAGTTACTCGCTTTGTCGTGTAGTTGTTCACTGAGTACCGAGTTAACCAACTCTTTTTGTTGCGAATATTGAAAATACGTCGATATGGCAAGCAGGAAGGTAAACACGACGGCCAAAGCCACCAGGATTTTGAAAGTGATTGTTGAGCGCATAGGGAATAGTTTTTATTATTTATAATGACGCGCATACTTTACGTGTCAGAGACCCTACTACCTATGGGGTATAACAAATAGTGTGACCATTCTCCGCTTATGATGATGTTTCTGTGATGTAACAAGTTTGTGTTGTTTTTTTGGCGCGTAAGTGTCAGTAATTTATCATTAAATAGCGATAAGTATGACCTTGTTTCCGTGTTCTCGAACTTTAAATGTTAAATCTATTAATAGATGCGATTGATGGTGTTTGGTTTTATAAATCAGTTTGAGGGCTTACTATTGATAGAACTTGTGAAGTGGCAGGGTTTTACGTAAAATTGCGTGTCATTTTTTTAGCCTGAGAAACACAATGAGATCTGAGTTATACAAAGAGTTTATGTTTGAAGCAGCCCACCATCTTCCACACGTGCCGGAAGGGCATAAGTGCGGTCGTTTGCATGGCCACTCTTTTCTTGTTCGTTTGTACGTAGAAGGCGAAGTTGATCCGCATACTGGTTGGGTAATCGACTTTTCTGAAATCAAAGCCGTATTCAAACCAATCTACGACCGTCTCGACCACTATTACTTGAACGATATTGAAGGTTTAGAGAACCCAACGAGTGAAGTATTAGCTAAATGGATCTGGAACGAGCTAAAACCAAACTTGCCGCTTCTAAGCAAAGTTGAGATTAAAGAAACATGTACTGCAGGTTGTATCTACCGCGGTGAATAAGTTTTCAATACTGTAATTTTGAGACTGCACTTAGAAAACTGTATTTTCAAAGCAATTAACTTCAATACGATAGTATTCAATATCGCATTTAAGGTTATAGTTTTCAAAGTTTCAAAGTTTCAAAGTTTCAAAGTTTCAAAGTTTCAAAGTTACGAAAGGCGCTCACAAGAGCGCCTTTTTTGTGCTTGTTATCTGGTTTGGTTACTCTGCGCACAAGCTCTGATTTTATTGGGTTTGATGTATTTATGGAGCGGCTTTTTATCAATAATGATTATTGTTTTACAAAGTTAAGTGGTTAATTTGTATTCAAATGGCCATTTTGTTTAATTTAATAGCAAAAATTGTGGCTATAGCGTTGTGTTTCGAGGCTCATTCTATAAGATGAAAAGACCTCTATGAGAGAGGTAAGGCAGCAACGGATACGCTGCTTCAAATACTATGGAATGTGACTTATTGGACACATACATGAAATTCAAGATTACATCGCCGATTATTGAACCTACGGAAGGTTCACCACATCAGCTAACGCTCACTCACGCTTCTCGTTTTACCTCTTTTAAAACAAGCTCCCCTTTGAACGCCCTGTTCGACAATGTCTCTGCACGCTTCTCTACCGCTTATCGCTCCTATTGTTATTCGTTTTATAACTTTATTTCTATCTGAACACCTTTGTCATCTGCTCGATGTACGAAGACTTACACCTATAAAAACTAAACAAATAAGTTAAAGACAATGAATATTAAAATGATAGGGAGCTCCCTAATTATCGCTGGTACCGCTCTCGGTGCTGGTATGCTTGCGATCCCAATGGTATTAGCTCAATTTGGATTGCTTTACGGCACACTGCTGATGGTTCTGATCTGTTTCGGCACCACTTACGCAGCATTATTACTTCTAGAAGCGACCATCAAAGCGGGTGGCGGTTTAGGATTAAATTCTATTGCCCGAAAAACCTTGGGTAGACAAGGCCAGCTACTCACTAACGGCTTGCTATACGCGTTATTGATTTGCCTATTGATGGCTTATATTTTGGGCGCAGGTGACTTGCTGAGTAAGTTACTGTCTAACTTTGGCATAGAGATCACCGCGACCACGAGCCAAATCGTGTTCACGCTTATTGCCGGAGCCGTCGTCGCAAGTGGTACTGGCGTAATTGATAAGCTCAACCGTGCACTGTTCTTCGTGATGTTAGCGAGCTTGTTTGCAACCATGACTTTTTTGGCGCCGAGTATGACTCAAGAAAACCTGATGCAGGTGACAAGTCATGACCACGTTGATCTCATTAAAACCAGTGCAATTCTGTTTACCAGTTTTGGTTTTATGGTTGTGATTCCAACTTTGGTTTCTTACAACCATGAAGCGACAGACAAACAGCTGCGTAACATGGTGATCGTCGGTTCTCTGATCCCATTAGTGTGTTACTTATGTTGGTTGTTTGCGGTAGTGGGTAACTTGAGCGAAGAGCAATTCAGAAGCTTCAAAAACGTATCAGACTTGATGGCGGCGTTTGAGGCTCAGTCTCCTTGGGTGGGTAATATACTTTCTACCTTTACAGGTTTGGCGTTGTTAACCTCTTTCTTTGGTGTGGCGATGGCGTTGTTCAACCAGAACAAAGATATGTTCAATCAAAATACGGCGGTAACTTATTGCATTAGCTTCATATTACCGTTGGTGGGCTCATTACTTGCTGCAGATAAGTTCCTACAAGTATTGAACTACGCAGGCATCATTTTGGTATTCTTGGCGGTGTTTGTTCCTTTAGTAATGGTTCACAAGCAGCGTTTCATGAAAGTTGCTGACGATAGGTACCGCGCCGAAGGTGGCAACGTAATGATGCTGTTTTCACTGTTGTTTGGTTGCTTCTTGCTTGTTTCACAAGTGATTTAACAAAACAATTTGGTGGGTTGAATAAATCAGTCACCAAGCTTCCTTCAGATACAGAAGCTTCAGAAACAAAAAAAGGAACGCATCGGCGTTCCTTTTCATTATCTGCTCGTTATCAAGCAAACTGAGTTAAGCGTTGGTTTTTTAACTGATGCTGGCCAATAAATTAATACGGACTAGCAAGCCAATGCTAACTAACAAACGAATGTTAATTAACAAACAACCTTAACAGCCAAACCACCTTGAGACGTCTCACGGTATTTAGCGTTCATGTCTTTGCCTGTTTCTAGCATCGTTTCGATAACTTTATCTAGAGAAACAGTGGGAGCAGAAGAACGACGCAGTGCCATACGAGTCGAGTTGATTGCTTTCACTGCAGCAATACCGTTACGCTCGATACATGGTACTTGTACTTGGCCAGCAACTGGGTCACACGTTAGACCTAGGTTGTGCTCCATACCGATTTCTGCAGCCATACATACTTGCTCTGGGCTACCACCCATAAGTTCAGCAAGACCAGCCGCCGCCATAGAACATGCCACGCCAACTTCACCCTGACAGCCAACTTCAGCGCCAGAGATAGAAGCGTTACGTTTGTAAAGACCACCGATCGCGCCAGAAGCTGCGAAGTAACGGATGTAGTCTTTCTCTGTAACCGTTTGGATGAACTTATCGTAGTAAGCTAATACAGCAGGGATGATGCCACATGCGCCGTTTGTTGGTGCCGTTACTACACGGCCGCCAGCTGCGTTTTCTTCGTTTACGGCGAAAGCAAACATGTTTACCCAGTCAACAACCGTCATTGGGTCATTGGTTGTTTTTTCTGAAGTCATTAGCTGTTGGCGAAGTGCTGCTGCACGACGAGGCACACGCAGTGGACCAGGTAGGATACCTTCAGTATTCATACCGCGGTCCATACACTCACGCATCGTTTTCCAGATGTTAGCGAAGTAAGTGCGAGACTCTTCGTCTGAGTGGAAAGCCGCTTGGTTTTTCATAACCAATGTACTGATAGAAAGACCGCTTTCTTTACACTGATTAACCAGCTCTTCAGCTGTTGTGAATTCGTAAGGTGCTTTGATTGGGTTTTCTTCTTCTTTGCCGAAGTTCTCTTCGTCAACGATGAAACCGCCACCAATGGAGTAGTATGTTTTTGAGTATGCTACTTCGTCATCAACCCAAGCATGAATGCTCATGCCATTCTCGTGCAGAGAAAGGTTGCTAGTGTGGAAGTTCATTCCACCATCGCGTGGGAATGAAACAGTATGACAGTGCATACCAACAGGTAGACGTTCAGTTTCTTCTACGCGAGCAATGAAGCCAGCAATAGAGTCGATATCAACACGCTCAGGAGTATTGCCAGCAAGACCCATGATGATTGCGATATCTGTGTGGTGACCTTTCCCTGTCAGTGATAGTGATCCATATACGTCCACGGTGATTTTAGTGATGTCGCGCAATTTTCCCATTGAACGTAGGTCATCAATAAATTCTTTACCCGCTTTCATTGGTCCAACTGTGTGTGAGCTCGATGGACCAACACCGATTTTATAGATATCAAATACACTAATCATAGCGATTACCTCAAAAAGAGAGCCTCCCACGTCGAGTAGGGAGGCTCATTTATTATCATTATATTTTTTGTCTAATCTCGCGATATAAGATGGATGTCATCTTATAAAAAGTAGCGGAGATTAAAGAGCGCCGTAGATTACAGAACTAATAGCCGCTAGACCACATAAAGCTGTAAAGATTTGCACAGGTGCTGAAGTTTTGTACTTAGCCATTGCTGGTACTTTTTGCATCGCGAATACAGGCATTAGGAACAGGATAGCTGCAATCATTGGAGCACCCATTGTTTCAATCATACCTAGGATGCTTGGGTTAACTACCGCAACAATCCAAGTTGTAACAACGATGAATGCTAGAGATGCTTTCTCAATCGTGCTGATTGAAGAACCAGAGCGAGACTTGACTAGGCCAACAAGACCTTCGTGAGCACCTAGGAAGTGACCGAAGTAGCTAGAAGTAATCGCTGCAAACGCTACAAGAGGACCCATGTAAGAGATAAGTGGAGACTCGTGAACATTAGCTAGGTAAGAAAGAACAGAGATGTTTTGTGCTTGTGCTGTTGCTAGTTGCTCTGGAGATAGAGAAAGCACTACAGAGAATACGAAGAACATTACAAAACCCATCAGCATCATTGCTGCGCCGCCAGTGATCGCGTCAGTTTTCTTAACTGCGTCTTCACCGTATACACGACGTTGCTCTTTAGAGAACTGTGAAATGATTGGGCTGTGGTTGAAAGAGAACACGATGATTGGAATCGCAAGCCAGATAATAGAAGGCATTGCTGACCATTCTGGGCTTGTTTCCATCATTGAAGTGTTCCAATCAGGAACTAGGTAGAAAGATAACGCTAGTAAGATGAATACTAGTGGGTAAACCATCGCTGAAGTTGCTTTAAGCATCAACTCTTTACCGAATACAACACCCGCTGTCATAGCAAGGATAAGTGCACCAGAAAGAAGAGGACGTGGAATGGATTCCATACCCATTTGGTTTACTAAGAAAGAGTCAACCGTGTTTGTGATACCAACACCGTAGATTAGAACGATCGGGTAGATAGCGAAGAAGTAAGCAAAAGTAATAATGTTTGCGCCAGTCTTACCGAAATGTTCTTCAACTGTGTCTGTAATATCGGCTTCAGGGTTTTTAGCAGACAGTACGAAACGAGCTAGAGATTTGTGTGCGAACCAAGTCATTGGTGCCGCGATTAGAGCTAGGATAACTAATGGCCAAAAACCACCCGCACCAGCTTTGATTGGAAGAAATAGTACGCCAGCACCAACTGCTGTACCAAATAGTGATAAACACCAGGTAAAATCTTTGTAGTTAAACTTGCTTGAATCTTTAACGGCATTTGCCGAAGAAGTTGTTGTGTTCATGTTAAATTACTCATTTTTTGGGAACAGGAAATAAGTCGGCGCCAATTCTGCAGAATTTTCTTCTGCAAAAAATAGATCTAAATCATGTAATGAAACGGCGTGGCACATGATATGCGAAAAACGGATTTTTGATCGCGAAAATGGCGTGCTACAGGTGATTTATATTTGGCTTGGGTATTAGTTTTTCTTATGAATTGGCGGGGCTTGTATAGTTTTATACCAGGGAATCGTTTGCGTAAAATTGCATTAATAAATCTGTTCCATGGAAAGACAGGATTTTGTTAACAGAGATTAAACAAAACGTAGTTGCTATGTAATTTGTTGCACTACATGTCGCTGCAATGATTGGATGATTTGAGCCGTAACGCCCCAAATTAGGTGCTCTTCGAAGGGCATGGCAAAAACACGATGCTTAATTTTCTTAAAATTCACCGTGTGACTGTGCAACTTGGCTTGGTCTAAAACATAGGTGGCTGGAACCTCAAAAATTGAGGCAACTTCGTTCTCATCGATGATGGCTTCATAGTCAGGATCGACCATGGCAACAATCGGTGTCACAGAAAATTTACTAATGGTGCTCAATGCTGGTAATTGCCCAACAATTTTAACTTGATCTGATCGAATTCCGACCTCTTCGTGGAGCTCTCTCAGTGCCGTAAACTGCATGGATGGGTCGGAAAGTTCGTGCTTCCCTCCAGGAAAACTGACTTGGCCAGGATGGTGCTTAAGGTGAGCTGCTCTTTTAGTAAAAATGACATGTAAACCATCCTCTCTTTCAACTAAACCTACCACTACTGCTGCTTTACGAAGTTGATCCTCTGTTATGTGAGAAACACGCTCAACAGACTCTGGGTGATAGCCAACGGTTGGGTTAAGTTGGAATTGCTGAAGGAAGTTATCTTTATTCATATCATGCCAATATATTGATTGTTATGCTTTTAAGTATAGTCACAACACCGAGTCGAAAGCCAATCTCGCTTTTCTGTTTGCTGAACGATTTGTTTGGTACCAGTTTTAACGTTGTACTAATGTCTTCATTGTCTATTTTTATTGGCACTCTTAAATCGCAAATAGCAGGTTGATATGTGATACGTCCACCCAATCAGGAGGGGTGTATCTAAAATTCAGTGGCTTTTGCTATATTCAATAGGATCATATGAGCCGGTAAGCGTTACTCATGTCATAAAATTGAGTGGTGGATGGTTATTTTGTCCTTAAGAATTTGATAACCCTCACTTAGTGGCTCATTCTAAAAAGAAATAGAATAAAAGGTATGAGATGAAAGGAATCATATTCACCGAATTTTTAGAGCTTGTTGAAGAAAAGTTTGGTTTAGAACTTTTGGAAGAAGTTTTAGAGATGTCAGAAGACGAGGGGATCTATACATCGGTCGGAAGTTACGACCACAAAGATCTCGTGAAACTCATCATTAACCTGAGTAAGAAAACCGATATCGATGCAGGAAGTTTGCAACGCGTATTTGGGCAATCTGTATTTAAAAACCTGTTAGCCTCTTTGCCGAACAAAGCCAGCCTTGCACATAGCAATACCACTTTTCAATTTATTCAACACGTAGAGCGCTATATTCATGTAGAAGTGAAGAAGCTCTATCCCGACGCTGAACCACCAGAATTCAGTTTTATTACTACGACCGAAGCACAACTTATTTTTGACTACAAAAGCGCAAGGTGTATGTCTCATGTTTGTTTGGGACTAATTGAAGGATGCGCTGAATATCACGGGGAGTCTATCTTGGTAGAAATGACACCTCAGAATGATGACCAAAGCGTGGTTAGGTTTAATTTGAAAGTCGAAAAGTAATATGGATCTGGCATCAGCCTTAGAGAAGAAGCTTAAACGTCAAGTCGCGGCACGGAAAGCGGCTGAAGCATTGTTGGAACAAAAGAGTCTTGAATTGTTTGAGGCAAACCAACAGCTTGAGCTTGCTTTGCGTCAGTTAGAAAAACGTTCGAACGCGAATATTCGCCGCATTGAGTTTCAAGAGCAAATCGACAATTTGTTGATCGATTTTGGGCGCGCGTTTCTTAGGAATGATCTCGATGACATCATGTTGTCTGAATTAACGACAAACGTGACGAACAGTTATTTAATTGAAGCCAGTCGTCTGATACTGCCACCTAAACTCATACCTCAACTTCTCACATATGATTACGGCGACGAAACGGTCGGTGGGTTAGATCAAGAGATTCAGGAACCTCAATGGCAAGGTAACTTGTTGACGGTGCCTCTTGAAGTGGAGAAGGTGATCGTTGGTGCACTGATCGTTAAGGTTAGGTTGCTCGATCAAGACTATGAGTTTATTGAGAGTCAACTTTTGTTAGTAACGGATTTGATATGCAGTGCGCTAACTCATCAGCTCGCGATTAACCGAAATATTGAATCACGCAAACGAGCAGAAGAGTCCGAAAGAGCAACTCGTGATTTCGTTGCAATGATTAACCACGAATTAAGAACCCCACTCAACGGCTTGTTAGGTAGTGCTGAATTGATCAGCGACACCGACTTGACCTTTTCTCAGCGTGAAATAGTCAACAACCTAAGTCAATCTGGTGAGTTCCTAAGAACCATCATTAATGACCTACTTGATTACAGTAAGATTAATGCGGGTATGTTGGAGCTGATTCCCAAGACATTTGCACTGGATGATTTGAGAAACACGATTCAAAGCATCTTCACCAATCGTGCGATTGAGAAGCAGCTTGAATTTAATATCAGCGTGTCCTCAAATGTACCTACTCATTTTAATGGGGATTTAGAACGCATCACTCAGCTATTTGTAAACCTAATCGGTAATGCGATTAAATTCACAGAAGAGGGACATGTGAATGTTGGTATCGAATGGAACAACAGCCAATTCGTTTTTTCTGTAGAAGATACCGGGGTTGGGATTGCCGAATCTGCACACAAAACTTTGTTTGAACCTTTTACTCAAGCTGATAATTCGAGTAGCCGAAACTATGAGGGTACCGGACTTGGCTTAGCGATTTGCCGTAAGTTGGTCGCTTTGATGAATGGTCATATTAGTGTGTCTAGTGTGGTTGAAGTCGGAACAACTTTTACTATTTCTATACCTTTAAAAGTTATCGATATATCGCGTGAAGATGAACGAGTGGCCAAAAATGTCGAATCAAACGTTGAGCTGTCTTTATTGAAAGTTCTGGTAGTTGATGATATCAAAATGAACCAAATCATCATCCAACAAATGCTACGTAAGCATGAGATTGAACCTGTTATCGCTAGTAATGGTGTAGAAGGGTTCGAGCTAGCCTCAAATAATGATTACGACATTGTTTTTATGGATTGCAGAATGCCGGTTATGGATGGCTTTGAAGCGACAGAAAAGCTCAGAGAGAAAGGTTACGCCAAATCTATAGTGGCACTGACTGCCGGCACAACATTAGAAGAGCGTGAACGTTGTATTCAGTGTGGAATGGATGACATCCTTAGTAAACCTTATACCGCGAACGACCTCACAGAGATGCTCAAGAAGTGGGGTGTTTCTGCTGTGAAGGTAGCGTAAGTCACGTTAATAGTGAGTGGTCAATTATCTACTCAGACTCAGACTCAAATACTAAAAAACCGAAGTGATCTTATGATCCTTCGGTTTTTTTATATCGAGCTTTTGCCTATGACTAAATAGCCTTCAGTGTCGTTACCTAACACTCTTCAAGCACAGGAAGGATGCGACTCAGCTTATCTAATGTTTCTTGATATTCAGAGGCGCAATCACTATCGAATACCACACCACCACCAGCCCAAGCATAAAGCGTGTTGTTCTCGGCAACTAACGTACGAATGGTAATGCTGGTGTCCATTCTGCCATTTCTACTGATGTAGCCGATACTGCCGCAATACGCTGAGCGTCGATGCGGTTCCAACTCTTCAATGATCTGCATAGCGCGCACTTTTGGAGCGCCAGTAATTGAACCTCCAGGGAAGCAAGCTCTCAGTAAGTCGGTTGCTGAGTATTTAGAATCTAGGTCGGCTCTGATTGTACTAACTAAGTGATGCACAGCAGGGAAGCTTTCGATATCAAACAGTTTAGGGACATGCACCGTACCAGGTTTTGCCACACGGCCAATATCATTACGTAACAGGTCAACGATCATCAGGTTTTCGGCCTGATCTTTTTCTGCACTCAACAAATCTTGAGCATGGGCATCATCAACTTTACGATCCTCAGAACGAGGGCGCGTACCTTTAATTGGCTTAGTTTCGATGATGTTGTCTTTAAGCTCTAAGAAACGCTCCGGAGAAACACTAATGATTGCGCACTCTGCCAATCGGATAAAACCAGAAAAGGGCGCCGAGTTGTACTGTTCAAGTTTCTCATAAGCGAGCCATTCACTACCTTGGTATTGAGCATTGAAGCGCTGAGCTAAGTTAATTTGATAACAGTCACCCGATAACAAATACTCTTGCACGCTATTAAACTTATTGGCGTAGCTCTCTTCGCTCATATTGGATTGCCACGGTGTGGTTAATCCAAAGCGCACATGTGTTCGGTTTGGCCTAGAGGCCTGTTGTATCAGCCAATCATGATGTTCATCGATATTGCAGCCGACAATACACGCTGTTTTTAATTGATGGTCAACGATCACTGCCCATTCATATAAACCAACCGCCATGTCGGGCGCAGAAATATCATGCTTAGCAAGAGAGGGAAGAGCTTCTACTCGTCGCCCTAAATCGTAACTGAAGTAGCCTAAAGCGCCGCCAACGAATGGCAAATCAGCATGCTCTTTGGTCGCCGGTAATAACTGCTGTTGATATTGGTCGAGTAGTTCGAAAGGATCCGACTTTGAAACGAAATGCTTTTTGCTAACAAGAGTTTCTTCATTAACATTAACGGTCGTTTCTGCACCGATAGTCTCGAAGGTGGCGATGGGTTGAGCAACTAAAATATCGTATCGACTATCAACATGGCTTTCTGAAGCGGAGCGTAATAGCATTGCCCACGGTAGGTTTTCAATATGAGAAAACAGCTGTTTAGCTAAAGTTGATTGATATTCAAGCGGCTTGATTTGGATAGAGCGAAATTCGTTGTTATTCATTTGTTTAATTTGTGACAAAGAGTTCGATCACTGCATGGCGTGTGAGAGGAAGCAAGAGTATCATAAATTGAAAATAAAATGGGTTCTTGATTAGAACGGTGCAAACCACATGGTTTAGTTTAAAGCTATGCAAGCGATTGCTACAGCAACTAAATACAGCTCAACATAATAAAAAGCTAAGCCAACTAATTCGGTTAGACAAAAACAGTTAAACCAAGATCCCACATGGAACCAGAACAATAAAGAGGCATGCAATGACGGTTATTCGTAAGCAAGATGTGATCAGCAGTGTCGCTGACGCACTTCAGTACATTTCTTATTATCACCCTTTAGACTTTGTCCAAGCCCTAGAAAAAGCGTACGAGAAAGAAGAAAGCCAAGCAGCAAAAGATGCTATCGCTCAGATTCTTATTAACTCGCGTATGTCTGCGGAAGGTCATCGTCCAATTTGTCAGGATACGGGTATTGTTACTTGTTTCGTGAACATCGGTATGGATGTTAGGTGGGAAACGGATCAAACAGTACAACAGATGGTTGATGAAGGCGTTCGTCAAGCTTACAACAATCCAGATAACCCATTGCGTGCATCTGTCCTAATGGACCCTGCAGGTAAGCGTATTAATACCAAAGACAACACACCAGCAGTTGTTCACATTAATATGGTTCCAGGCAACAAAGTTGAAATTCAAATCGCGGCAAAAGGCGGCGGTTCTGAGAACAAAACCAAGATGGTAATGCTTAACCCTTCTGATGATATTGCAGAGTGGGTAGAGAAGACGCTACCAACAATGGGCGCGGGCTGGTGTCCACCGGGCATGCTTGGTATAGGCATTGGCGGTACGGCTGAGAAAGCCGCGGTACTCGCTAAAGAATCTCTGATGGAACACATCGATATTCAAGACCTTATCGACAAAGGTCCAGAGAACGCAGAAGAAGAGCTTCGTTTAGACATCTTCAACCGTGTAAACAAGCTTGGTATTGGTGCACAAGGCCTTGGCGGTCTAACGACTGTGGTTGACGTTAAAATCAAAACAGCGCCAACGCATGCAGCTTCAAAGCCTGTTTGCTTGATCCCGAATTGTGCGGCAACGCGTCACGTTCACTTTACGCTAGACGGCAGCGGCCCTGCAGAACTAACACCACCTAAGTTAGAAGAGTGGCCAGACATTACTTGGGAAGCAGGCGTAAATACACGCCGTGTTAACCTTGATGAAATTACCAAAGAAGACGTTCAAGAGTGGAAGACTGGCGAAACGGTTCTTCTATCAGGCAAGATCTTAACCGGTCGTGATGCCGCTCATAAGCGTATTCAAGGTATGCTTGAAAGTGGTGAAGGTTTACCAGAAGGCGTCGACCTGAAAGGCAAGTTCATATACTACGTTGGCCCTGTCGATGCTGTGGGTGACGAAGCGGTAGGTCCTGCGGGCCCAACAACGTCTACTCGCATGGATAAGTTCACCGACATGATGCTAGAAGAAACCGGTATTATGGGCATGATTGGTAAAGCCGAGCGTGGCCCTGCAACGGTTGAGTCAATCAAACAGCATAAATCGGTTTACCTAATGGCCGTTGGTGGTGCAGCTTATTTAGTCGCGAAGGCAATTAAAAAAGCACGCGTGGTTGCGTTTGAAGATCTCGGTATGGAAGCGATTTACGAGTTTGAAGTTGAGGACATGCCGGTAACGGTAGCGGTTGACTCTAACGGCGTAAACGCACACCAGATCGGCCCTGACACGTGGAAAGTGAAAATTGCAGAAGCCGAAAAAGCGTAATTAACGAACGCTAGAAAGGCGCAATTAACCTTGACCTGAGTGTTTGAATTGCAATTTTTGACAGAAACTTAAGAATAAAAGTGCAGCATTGTCTGCACTTTTGTCTTATTATCAATGATATAGTTATAAACACATCGTTTGATATAAGAACATAGGAGAGAGGAATGCCTCGTTTTATTCAGATCCTACAGATTATCTTGGCAGTGGTGATTGGTAGTTTCATTGGTTACGATTTGATCTTGCACGGAATCAGCATCTTTAACGAAAAGTACGTAACTATCACATGTGTATTATGGTTGATTTCTGAGATCACACTGTTCGTTATCTACAAGCTGATAGAAGACGATTAGTCTGACATTAACTGAAAATTTTAAAGCCCCTGATTATGAATGTAGTCAGGGGCTTTTATTCATCTAGCATTAAGAATGTGTATTGCATACTCACTACTATTAGCAAAAGAACAAGCATAAGCATACAAACTAACCCAACTGGGAAAGAGCACAGGCTAACGTTTCTATTACTATATCAGTTAGCTTAACTATTACGGAGTCGTTCAAATGAAACACCTAACTCAAGAAATGAGTGACTTTATAAGCAGAGGAACGGATTCTCATATTCGAGTAGCGGTCACGGGGCTTTCTCGTGCGGGTAAGACAGCATTCATTACTTCGCTGGTTAATCAGCTTCTTCATACGTCTACCCACAAAAATCTGCCTCTACTTGCCTCGGCGAGAGATGGAAGAATCATTGGTGCTAAACGTATTCCACAACATAACATGATGATCCCGCGTTTTTCTTACGATGAAGCGATGGAGTCACTCAATGCGGAGCCACCAGAATGGCCCGTGCCAACGCGTGATGTCAGTGAGATTCGCTTAGCCATCAAATATAAACCAACTAAAGGCGCGAAGAAGCTGCTGAGTAAAAACAGCACCCTTTATCTCGATATTGTCGACTACCCAGGCGAGTGGCTACTTGATTTGCCGTTACTGGATATGGACTTTGATACGTGGAGCCAATCTCAATTTGCCGCGTTGAAGGACGATAGAGAAACCTACTCGCAACAGTGGAACGCAATGCGTGGTGATATCGATTTGCTAGCAGAAGCGGATGAAAAAAAACTGGTCGCGATTGCCGATAGCTACACCCAGTACCTGCATACTTGTAAAAGTAACGGACTGCATTGGGTGCAACCGGGTCGATTCGTATTACCGGGTGAGCTTGAAGGTGCGCCTGTGCTGCAATTTTTCCCGTGCATCGCACCTGAGGGCAAGTTCTCAAAAACAAGTAACTATGCGGTTTTAAAAGCACGTTATGAAGAGTATCAGCAAAAGGTCGTAAAGGCGTTCTATAAGAATCACTTCGCGACGTTCGATAGACAAATCGTGCTGGTGGACTGCTTACAGCCGCTCAATGCGGGCTACGACTCTTTCATGGATATGCGTGGTGCATTAGAGCAGCTATTAAAGAGCTTTAAGTACGGCCGAAGCAATATCTTAAGACGCCTGTTTGCGCCGAAGATCGACAAGATCTTGTTTGCAGCCACCAAAGCTGACCATGTGACACCGGATCAACATCCGAACTTGGTGTCGCTGTTACAACAGATGGTACACCCAGCGTGGCAACAGGCGGCGTTTGAACATATCGACATGAGTTGCATGAGCATCGCGTCTATTCAAGCGACCAGTGCGGGTTATATTTCGTCAGGTTCAGACAATGTTCCTGCGTTGCAAGGGGTCACTTTAGATAACGTGTCTCAAACCATGTATCCTGGCGAGGTGCCGCGTAAGCTGCCGAACAAACAATATTGGGAAACCAATCAGTTTGATTTCACGAGCTTTAGGCCAATGGAACAACATTCCGATGAGCCTTGTCAGCACTTACGAGTCGATAAGGTTTTAGAGTATCTCATTGGCGATAAGTTGAAGTAATTGAGGCAATCAAAATGAGTGAATTAAAAACGAAACAAGTCTTTGATGAATCGTTGAAGACCTCGTTCGATGAGCAAGATAAGAATGAAGTTAGCCCAGATTTAGGTGCTCAACAAATGTTCACCGAACAAGAAAAATTTGTACCTGTCGCACCACAAGTAGAAATTGACCTAGATGGAGAAGCTGAGCAACAACTGGAGCAAGTGATACGCCCGAGTAAAAAGAAAAAGTGGTTTACTTCTGGCTTGTTGGTCGCTTTCTCTGGCTTAGTGGGCTGGCAAGCGGTCGATTCTGTGATCACCGCGATTCAAACCGCTGACTGGTTAGCATTAGGTTGGGCCGGTTTTATTGCTGCAATCGCGTCATTAGGCCTTGGTGCAATAGGTAAAGAGCTATGGAAGCTACGTTCACTGAAAGACCATTTCAGTGTGCAAGAGCAGAGCGAAGAGCTACTCCAAAGTCAAAGCGTTGGTAAGGGAAAAGCGTTTTGTGAACACATCGCTAAACAAGGGGGCATTGTTGCCGAGTCTCCTTCATACGATAAGTGGCGGAACAGTATCAACCCGGCACATAGCGATGCCGAAGTGCTGGATATGTACGATGCGTTGGTCGTTAGCCATCAGGATAAAGTCGCCACTCAGATCGTGACTAAGTTTTCTACTGAATCTGCAGCTTTGGTTGCAGTGAGCCCATTGGCTGCTGCAGACATGTTGTTGGTGGCGTGGCGTAATTTCACCATGATAGACAAGCTAGCCGATGTGTATGGTATTGAACTTGGCTACTGGTCGCGCATTAAGCTGTTTAAATTAGTGTTAATCAACATGGCAGCGGCAGGGGCAAGTGAATTGGCGATTGATGCGAGCATGGACCTCGTATCGATGGACTTAGCAGGCAAAATTTCTGCAAGAGCAGGGCAGGGGCTCGGTGTTGGTATTTTAACCGCTCGACTGGGCTTAAAAGCCATGACTTTGCTTCGTCCTATGCCTTGGCATAAAGAGCGAAAAGTAAAATTATCGGACCTTCGTAAAGCCGTCCTTTCTGAAATAAAGCGTATTACTCTCAAATAAAGTATTTGAGGCTCAATAGTTTGAGAAGAAGGGTAAACATATGTTTACTCTTCTTCTTGACTGAACTCAGACCTTAATCCACACTACTGTCAACTTATCCTGACACCTATAATAGGACTATTTGTGCGTCTTGAAGTATTGTGTGAAGACAGACTCGGCTTAACGCGTGAGTTGCTCGATATCTTGGCCTCAAAAAGCATTGATTTAAGAGGAATCGAAATTGATGTAAAAGGCATTATTTATCTAAATTGCCCTGATATTAATTTTGATGCTTTTAGTGAACTTATGGCTGAAATTCGCCGAATTTCAGGTGTGAAGGATGTACGTAAAATCCAATTTATGCCGAGCGAAAGGCATAACACCGAGCTGATTGCACTGCTTGCAAACCTACCAGATCCAGTGATTGCGATTGACCTTAAAGGTTCAGTCGACATGGCAAACCACGCAGCACTCAACCTTTTTGGTAAGCAAGAAAGTGAAGTTATTGGCGAGCCGTTATCAACGTTTGTTCCTAGCTTCAATTTTGCTCGTTGGATCGACGGTGATGTAACACGTCATCGTGAAGTCGTAGTACTAGACGGTTTGGATTTTTCTATCGAGATACTGCCTATTTATCTTGGGGGTGACGTGAACGAAGCGGTACTGGCTAGCGCCGTAATGACGATTCGTTCTTGCAACCAAGAGATGAACTCGACAGATGCGATCCCAGAACAGAACAACCTGGGCTTTGAACATTTTGTCGGTGTCTCTAATCGTCACAAAGCCTTGATCAGTCAAGCTAAGAAGTTGGCGATGTTGGATCAACCTCTTCTGATTGAAGGTGATACGGGGACAGGTAAAGAGATGCTTGCAAAAGCATGCCATAACCGCTCAAACCGATCGTCTTTCCCATTCTTGATTTTAAGCTGTGCATCAATGCCTGATGACGTGGCAGAAACGGAACTGTTTGGTCATGCTCCGGGTTCATTCAACCATGAACAAGGACATAAAGGCATTTTCGAACAAGCAAATGGCGGTACTGTATTTTTAGATGAAATTGGCGAAATGAGCCCGCATCTACAAATCAAACTTTTACGCTTCCTACAGGATGGTTCATTCCGTCGTGTTGGTGAAGAAGAAGAGATGCACGCTGATGTTCGTATTATTGCATCAACGCGCCACCGTCTTTCTGAATTAGCTGACTCAGGCTCGTTTCGTGAAGACCTGTTCTACCGCTTGAATGTACTGACGCTATCAATTCCAGCCTTACGTGAGCGCTCTAACGACGTAGCACCGTTATTGGAGTTGTTTGTTGCTAAGTACGCACAGCAGTTAGGTATGCTAAAGCCAAAGTTAACTCCAGAATTGATCGACCAATTGGGCAACTATCAATGGCCGGGCAACATTCGTCAATTGGACAACATGGTTTTGCGTGCACTCACTGAATTAGATTCTGACACGTTAACGGTTGAGCAATTCCATCTGCCTCAACTTGAAACCATGACCGCTGGAATGGCGAATTTGAGCTTGGATGGTTCTCTGGACGAGATCATGAAAGATTATGAATCTCAGATCCTTGAAAAGCTCTATCAGTCTTTCCCATCGAGCCGTAAGTTAGCAAAACGTTTGAACGTCTCTCATACCTCAATTGCGAACAAGCTTCGTGACTATGGGATCAGAAAAAACTGATTGAACCTGCTTAGCCATCGTACTGAGCAAAAAAACAAGACAAGTTGACGGATTAAGAAAAACGAATGGAAGATTTAAGTACACCAGCCCGCGTTTATAAGCACGATGGAAACCTTATTCTACGTACAGCGCAAGTTGACGACGCGAGTATGATCAGTGAGTACTTTCAGATTAATAGAAAGCACCTCAAGCCATGGGAACCGATTCGCGAAGATGCGTTCTTCGAAAGAGAAGGTTGGGCTCAGCGACTGATCAAGTTAAATGAGCTTCATAAAATGGGGCTTGGCTACTACTGTTTATTGATCAATGCAGACTCAAACGAGATGCTAGGGACAATATCTTTCAGCAACTTGTCACGGTTCCCGTTCTACGCTTGTAATGTGGGCTACTCATTGGCTGAAAGTGCACAAGGCCACGGTTACATGCGGAGAGGCTTGAGCATGGCAAAAGACTACATGTTTGATGTGCAGAACATGCACCGCTTAATGGCGGGCTATATGCCTCACAATGAACGCAGTGCGAGTGTATTGGAGCATCTTGGTTTTGTTCGCGAAGGTTTTGCCAAAGATTACCTACAGATTAACGGTAAATGGGAAGATCATATACTAACGGCATTAGTTAACCCAAACTGGGAAGATAAGCGCGTTCTTTAAACGCCAATAATACTTAGACCTAGTGATTTTTAACGCTAATAGCGTCGCATACATAAAAGAATTTTAGAGGCAGCAATCATTTAAGCGACCATGAAGTCGCCGCTGCATCAAAAAGTACATATAGGCATGGTTATCCACTTGCCTTAGAAGATATTTGAGGAATTTTGATGTCATATACAACTTTGGACGAATACCAAAGAAAATGGATTTTCACTCATCAGTCAATGCCGCTGCCAGCGGAAGACTTGGAAAAGATCAAGCCAATGACTCAGGCAAGAGCGTCTCAGTTCTGGAAAGAGAACGTAAGCCCTCAAAGCCCAGATGCAGAAAGACTGAGTTCACAAGACTGGCCAAGCAAATCGTCGAACTGGAACGAAGAGATCAGCTGGATGGCGAATTGGGAAGCCGACGAACCAGAAATGCCTGAAGAAATCTTAAACTTCATTGATTGGCAAGATGACGTAACTGTTTATTTTTGTTACGAAAAATACAACGTCCTTGAAACTAAATGGTCAGTATTTAAGAAACATTGGAAGAACTTTTTGTTCTACGATGATGGACCAATTTTGCTAGGTCGTCGTCGTTCGGAAGCGCTTTGGTTTGCAACAAACGGCACGGTGAAAATCGGTAACCGCGCTTAAACTCAACGTGGCTTAATTAAGCTTGTGTTGTATGGGCTATAGATAAAAAGCGAGCACTTAGCTCGCTTTTTTTGTGCGCGATGATCTTTAATGATCGTTGAGGGTTTACGACTATTTGAGCCCTGCTTTTGATGTGTATTTCTGTTTGTGTCGATCGGGTGATTTACGAAATTGAGACCGCTATCCCATTGGCTCACTTGAAGTTTTAAGAGGTTTGGCTATATTTATATTACTGCCTTAGTGGAGGTGAAGTATTATGATTTGGGATACTCTCGAACGTGTAAATAAACTTCGCAAGGAAGCAATGGAGGATCCAGAATTTTTGGATTCGGCAAAAATGCATGAGCAATGGCTTTTAAGCGAAACTCATAACCAATCAACTAAAGGAACCAAGGATAAGAAACCGAAAAAACTATCAGATATTTATGAAAACACGGATTTTCCGATTAACCCAACAGGAACGAAACATTAACAATGATGAACTGCAACACGGCTAAGGCCTTTAA
The DNA here is from genome assembly GCF_042466085.1 of Vibrio sp. R78045. Lineage (NCBI taxonomy): Bacteria > Pseudomonadati > Pseudomonadota > Gammaproteobacteria > Vibrionales > Vibrionaceae > Vibrio > Vibrio sp. R78045. The sequence continues at coordinate 441,348 of NZ_JAXHBS010000018.1, read as the reverse complement.
ACAGCGAGCCTCTAATCAATTAGATATTGGCCAGCGAAACACTAGCCAACCAGACACTTGCAAACAGGCCTTTAGCCACCTATAAAAAAGCCACTTTCAACGAATCGAAAGTGGCTTTTTCTTTTCTAACTTGTGACTAAAGCTAATCGCTATAAAACTAACAGCTTTTAAAACTAGCTATTGATCAGGCTTAATCCGCTTGGTAATGCATCGCCAAATACGCGCTTAGACTCACTTTCAGAAAGTTCTGTCACTTCATTCACCAGTGTTAACCATGAATCAGGGACCTTGCTTTGTTTAAGCTTCTCAATCACTTGATTGCGATAGTCATCAGAGATATCAAACTGACGGTCACCGGTTTTACGACAAATCATCACAGCAGCGAAGGCTATCATTTGTTCTTTGTGCCAGTTCTGCTCAAGCAGTTTCGGTAGCCACTGTTCAGCTTGTTCTCTTGGAATCACACTATGTTGGCTGCCATACAAAGGCGTTCTTGATGCTAATCGACCTAGCGCCCACCAGTGAGCTTGTTCAAATTGGTTATGGTTAATCGCTTTGCTCAAGAACCAGCTTGCCAGCAGCACTTTGTCTTCCACTTCCAGTTGCTCAAGTGATGCCGCTAAACGAACCATGGCTTCATAACCATTGTCTTGCGCATCTTTAGCTGTTTTAGGGTTCTTCATTGCGCCTGGGTGAAGGTACTTCGCAATATCAGCCAAGATAGTTTCTTGCTGTTCTTGATTCAGGCCTCCGGCAACACGACGCCAGAATACCCACCAATCTGTCCAACCTTGATGGTTCTGGAATTGGATGTTTTGTTGGTAAAGTCCCCAAATTTGTTCAATACGCCATGAGTCAGTTGGGTCACCAAAGCCAGGTCGCATAGAGTAACCCGCCAGACGAAGCCAGTTTTTCTCATGCGCTTCAGAGCGACGACGGCGTTTACGACCTAAAGAGAACGAATCAAACAGGTGACGGAGAGTAGTAAAGTCCCACTCTTCGCGCTTACCGAGTCGCTTTTCAAGATCTTTAGCAAGTGTTTTGATCTCTTTAGATTCAGCACTCTTCTTGTTACCGCTGTATAGGCGAGAAATTAGCTCCTTACATTCGTCCAGTCTTGGATGAAGTTTAGAGTTATCGGATTCATCGCCTTGCTTGTTTCTTACTTCAAACTCGAGCAACCAACGCTTAGAGTCATCTTCTGTACTCACACACTCCATTTTTAGTGTGCCGACTTCGGTTAACTGACAAGCGAGCAGTACTTCAACACGCTCTTTTTGGTTGGCTTGAAGTTCTGCAGTACCTGAGCCTTCCAACGTAGAAATATACGGTGGGAGAGGCGAGAACAAGTCGGCATCCACATTGACCATCACACCATTTTGAATAGCAGTGTCGTGAGCTATTTGGTCGTGTGTTGAAGTCAGTAGATTAAATCGTACTGGCTCACCTAACGTCAACGAAAAACGACGACTGTTTAAGCGTATCTCTTGGCCTTCCTCAGTACCTTTGGCAAGCAAACAAAGTGCTTTACCCATCTTGTTCTTCTCTTGTAGATGCAAGAAGTAAGAACGCGCAGCACCGCCACCGATTTTCAGTTGTGCACCACGGCGGGCTTTACCAAAGGCGACCGCGCCAAGGGCAACAGACCAATCAGGGTGAGGGTTATCAAGCACTGTGATTGGAGAACCGTTCCAATTGCCTAGTAGCTGAGTAATACGCTCAGTCACAAGTTCACTGTTGAACACACCACCATTGAGTAGTACACCTACAGGAATTGCAGGTTTGGTGTCATCGAACTCAACAGAGCCTGAGTTTTCCAATGCGGCTTTAGACACTTGTTGGTGTGTCGTTAGGAATTCTGCAACGTGCTTACTCACCGCAGGGTCAGCCACGTAAGGCAGACCGAATTCAACCACGGCGCTGCGGCGTTTGTCTGGTGTTTCAGTAAACTCAGAAAGCGGGAAGAAACCTTCCAAAGCGATTTGATGAACTTCTTGCTTAGTTAAGCCAATGCTCTTGGTACCACCTAGTAGCTTCGAACCACTACCGAGCATGGTGATCTTCACGTCTTCTGGCGCATTGGCAGAAAGCAGGCTCTCTTTTGCAGCGCGAGTTTGTTGAATCAATTTGGTTAGACTAGACGCGTTGAGTTTTTTGTTTTGATTGAAGCGTTGCTCAGCAAGGTGAGCAAGCGCTAAATCGAGGTTATCACCACCAAGCATCAAGTGTTCACCAACACCGATACGATCAAGTGCTAACTCGTTAATTCCATCGTTGTTCGAATCGAACTTAGCCTCGATTAAGCTCAAGTCGGTAGTACCACCGCCGACATCACACACTAAGATCAATGGGATCTGTTGAAGCTCTTCCGCAGCCGTTTGTTGATGACGAGCATACCAGTCATAACAAACAGCTTGAGGCTCTTCGAGTAATAAAATCTTACCTAAGCCAGCAAGTTCTGCGGCTTCAAGTGTCAGCTTACGTGCTGTCTCATCGAATGATGCAGGAACCGTTACAACAACATCTTGGTCTTCAAGTTTGTTGCTTGGATTACGGTAGTTCCACGCTTGGCGGATGTGATTCAGGTAGCTCGCACTTGCGACAACAGGAGATACCTTATCGACATCAGCTGCGCCAGCCCAAGGAAGGATATCTGAACTACGATCGACGGCTTGGTGTGACAGCCAGCTTTTAGCACTGGATACTTGACGGCCTTCGACTTTAGCACCCAATTCACGTGCCCATTCACCGACGATAACGTTTTTAATATCGCCTTCAACTAAGTTCGGTGCCCAAGGCATGGTGAGGTCGAAAGGGGAGATCTGACCTTGTGCTGGGTGGTAACGAAATGATGGAAGTAGGGGTTTTCGAACCACTTCACCAGGGCCGATGAGTTGGTCAATATCGAAAAGAGAAACGGGAGCGTGTTGTAGGTCGTCGTTGATTTCACAGTAAGCAACAACGGTATTGGTTGTGCCTAAGTCAATGCCGACTAAAAAACGAGGAGATGCCATACAAAACCTTATTCTGCCAAAGTGATGACCAGTTTATTGATAGTTTTGGTCTTATTGTTGCTATTCGTGAACGTCATTCCCGAGAAGAAGGTACGACTGAGTCGGGAATATCATCACACTGTGTTTAAGACCGAAAAATTAGAACCTATAAGTTAAAACAGAGCGGTTAAAAAACACAGGGGTTAAAACAGATTCCCTAGTTTGTTCGTACTTGCGGTAGGGAATCGCATTGATAAAGTAACGGCACCCGTTAAGGTGCCGTTGATTCGTTATGCTTGGTCGTTTGAGTCGTTATTCGCGTCTTCACGAACATCAAACTCAACGTGCCATTTCTGACCGTTATCAGCAGCAATTGCTTCTAGGTAAAGCGTGCCGAGTTCAGTAACACGAGAGGCTAGGGTTACCGGAACCACTTCACCCTCACGGCGACCTTCAGATACTGGCAGTGTCACTTGAATCTCTGGAAGTTCATCAAGGTCTTCTGGTGCCCAATGATCAAGGTGCGTACCCGCTACGTCTTCACGACGAGTGGTTGAACCGAAGAATTGGAAGTGAACTGGCTGGCCAATCACCAAACCAAACTCTTGGCTAGGCACTTGAACGCTTGAACCTTCTTCCATACCAAATGGCGCAACACACAGTGCTTCCATTGGCGGAGCCATACCTGGGATAGCTGGCATCGCGCTTTCAATTCCTACGTAGTAAGAAGAAGCGATACCACCACGGATACGAACGCCTTGGCCGCGACGCACTGCTCCGTAGTAAGAAGCGCCACTTGCAACCGCTAGGTCTAGATCCAAACCTGAAAGCTGTTTAGCAAATTCTGCATCAGCATTGATCAACCATTCGTTGATCGTATCTGAAAGACGATCAGCAAGTAGGTTAGATTTTAGAACACCACCATTGAACAGTACCGCTGTTGGTTTGATGAAATCTGCCGCTGGCGCTTCAGCACCTGGCATACCGGGCATGTTTGCAAACGGGTTGAAATCTTGCTGAGCCGTTTCGCTGTTTCCAGAAAGCGCATTGGCTTGCTTAGAAAGAAATGCAGCTATATGACGAGTGATACCCGCATCTTGAGCGTAAGGCAGACCCATTTGAGTCAGTGCGCCACGCGTCTTTTGAACTGGGTGCTCATTCACGGCTACTTTCGGGAAGAAGCCATCAACCAATGTTTGTTGTACTTCTTGCTGAGTCAATTCTGTTTTTAGTGTTGCGCCAAGTAGTTTAGAGCCACGGCTAGGTACAACGATAGGCACAGATTGCAGTTCAGCATCGTTAAGCAGTGCTTCTTTTGCATCACGACATGCGTGAGTCATTGCTTGAACCTGCCAAGGAGCCAACTCTTTGCCTTCTTGAGCCAGTTTCATTTTCAGACGGTAAGCCAGTGCTAGGTCCATGTTGTCGCCGCCAAGTAGGATATGTTCACCTACTGCGATACGGTTCAGGCTTAGGTTGCCGTCATCTTGTGTTACTTCAACTAGCGAAAGGTCGGTTGTACCACCACCGATATCGACAACAAGAACGATGTCACCAACGTTCACTTCATCACGCCATGTGTCGTTGCTGTTATCAATCCAGCTGTAAAGAGCCGCTTGTGGCTCTTCAAGAAGCGTTAGGTGAGTGAAACCCACATTACGTGCAGCTTCTGCTGTTAGGTCACGAGCCGCAGGATCAAACGAAGCAGGAACCGTGATCGTTACATCTTGGTCTGCCAGTTTGTGTTCTGGGTTAGCGTGGTTCCAAGCGTCTTTAAGGTGCTCAAGGTACAATTCAGTGGTCTTAAGCGGAGATACTTTTTCAACTTCTTCAGGGCTGCCTGCAGGAAGGAACGCATCACGACGGTTCACACCACCGTGGCATAGCCAAGATTTTGCGCTTGCGACCAAACGGATAGGGGTTTTAGAACCTAGGTTACGAGCAATAGCACCAACCAGTGCTTTAGGCTCAGAAGACCAAGGTAGAACGCGAGAGCCCGCATTCATTTCATGTTCGTGCGGTTGGTATAGGAATGAGCCTAGTTGGCTGCGAGTTTCTACTGTACCAGGAGCCGTGAGTTGAGGGATTGGCATCACCTCAACGCGAGCGTCTTCATTCGTTGTGTCGATGAACGACAAAACGCAGTGTGTAGTACCTAAATCGATACCAACACTGAACTTAGGCGCCTGATGTTGCTCTTGAGAAGATGGCTCTTGTGAATGCTCTTGCGATGAAGAATGGTTTTGGTGTTCCATTATAGCTCCACCTCTGCCGGTGCAATGACAGATGCATCGTAATTTTCAGCAAGCTTAGGCAGGTTCATGTCAGTTGCTTTCCAACCTTTGTGAACTAGCGTGCCGTTGAATGGTGCATTACCCGTTACGTTGCCTGTTAGGCGGATTTCTTGCGGGTTGAAGCCTTCTACTACCGTGATACGCGTTTCTTCATCTTCCGTACGGATGTGAGAGAGGGTTACGTAATCAGCAAGTACTTTTTGACCGCCAGTGTGGATTACACGTGCAGCTGCGCCAACTTCTTCGTCAGAGAACGAAGTGAGATCTTCTTTTAGGAAGTCAATTAAACGTGCTTCTTGCTGCATGATAGACAATAGCTGCATTGCTGAATCGGTCGGTGCTGTTGCTAGTTTTGATTCAACTTCAACGACTCTTTCAATCACTTTTTCAACTTCAACAACTTTCTCTACTTCGACAATTTTTTCTACTGGTTTTTCAACTTCAACGATCTTTTCTACTGGTTTTTCTACGACTTTCTCAACCACTTTGGATTTACGAGAAACGGCAATAAGCAGCAGTAAAACGCTTGATGCAGTGAGGCCTGCGTGAAGCATATCAAACGTTTGTGGAATTAGGTTCAAATCAACGATCATAGTGATTTTCTCTTTAAATTGATTTAACGGTATATTCATTGGTTAAGTTGAACATACGGGTTGGAAAGAAAACTCTGTCGCACTCAGGCAAAACGGTATCTTTCAAGCTATAAATATGGATGGATACTAGCATATTCAAGGCTTAAGGGCTGTATTTAATGTTTTTATTCAAGTGGGTTTTTAGTGTGTTAGCGTGAAAATTAGTCGAGATTTGTTTGAATAATAGCCTTTGATGTAAGGGGAAGGTAAACATTGCCCATTTTGTGTCAGATTTAGGACTAAACATGAATGGAGCAGGGTTCCTTAACGTTATATACTTATGACTTTATATAATCCGACATGAGATATGTATGCCGCATACAATCGACCCGTTGACAGGGTTGAAGAGAAGAACCTTGCCAGTAGTTGCTTTTTTGGTCACCTTTCTGATTACGGTGTTATGCTTTGTGTTGGTGGCTCTTAACCAAAATCGTGCCTTGAACATGAATTTGGAGAGCTTTGCTAAAAACCAAACTCTAAGCCTAAAAGCGTTTATTGATAACGATGTTGCTTACATTGGTTCTGGTGCTAATTTTTTCTACGCAAATGATCCTGAAAACTGGGATAAGTTTGATCGTTTTGCGCAACAAACGATTAATGTTTCAAAAAGTCTAATTGGCTTGCAATGGATGCAAAAAGTGACAGCCGATGAGATTGAAGAACACACTGCTCGGATGGAAGAAAAGTACCCATCATATAAGTTATTCACTATTCCAAAACATGAATCAAAAGCTTTTGGTTACATCTTAGATGGTGAGCCAGCCTTTGTTGCGACTGATATCTACCCAAATACCGAACCTAATAACAGAGTTCTTGGTTTCTACTCTTCTCGTGAACGATTTAAGCGTGTTTTAGACAATATTAAACATACACGCCAAGCGAATATTTCAGACAAAGTTCGTTTAATACAAGATGGTTTAGACCCACAAACACCGAAAAGTGGCATGTTGGTGTATCACCCTGTATTTGAGGGTGAAAGTGACAATTTGCTCGGTGTTGTGATTGGTGTGGTTCGTACGACTTATTATTTTGAGAACTTACTGGCATCCACTGCGGGTGATATGAATGTATATGTGCGAGTGACCGATACCGGTTTTGAAGCAGAAGATTCTCCCATTTTGTTTGAAACTGAAGGTTTTGAAGGCGTAACTGGGCACCTTATTACCAAAACCATTAGCCTAACCAACCGGGATTGGAAAATTGATTACAAGATAGGTTCATGCATCTCATTTTCCGGCTACTTGGTACTCGCCGGCATTGCTTTAGTTGGGACCACTATCTCTTTACTGCTGGCCTACATAGTTAATCTACAAATTCGTGAGAAACAACGTTTGTACCAAATGCTATATGAGAGGACGGAAGAGCTGCGCTTTTTAGCCAATCATGACAGCTTAACCGAGGTCTACAACCGACGAGCGTTTAATAAGAAATTAGACAAAGCGATCGACAGCGATAAACCATTTAGCCTTATTGGTTTTGATATCGATAAGTTCAAAAACATCAACGATCAATTTGGTCATCCAGCGGGTGATGCATTGCTGATTCACGTCGTCAAACTGATCTCTGTTAATTTGAAAGATGGTGATGACCTGTTCCGTTTAGGAGGTGATGAATTTTGCATCATTTCGAGTATCTCAGATCACGAAGCGTTGGAGCGTTATTTAGAATGTATCCTAAATACTGTTAGCCGCTCTCATTGTGAGCACAAAGGTCGCCAATTGAGTTGTACGCTTAGTATTGGCGCTTCTATTCGTAGCAATGAAAATACCGAAGAAATTCAGCAGCGAACCGACAGCATCTTGTATCAAAGTAAACTAAACGGTCGAAATCGAGTCACAATTGCAGGCTAAATGAGCACTTGATGTAACAAGGGTCGAGTTCCTGACTGTGCTCATGTACAATTTCACGAAATTTTTGACGAGAGAATTAGGCGACGTATGAATCACAATCGAGTGGTGTGTTTCGATTTGGAAATGTGCTGTTGGAGCGAAAATGGTGTAGGAACAACAGGGGAGATCATTGAAGTGGGTCTTGCTGAGATTGATCTAGCATCTGGCACTATCGTGAAGCGAGCGCAATACTACGTTAAGCCAGAGAAAGACGAAGTCTCTCTGTTCTGCGCCGAGTTAACGGGCATTACACCTCGTAAAATCGAAAAACAGGGGCGCCCATTAGAGTCTGTTATCAAGTCGATGATTAAGAACTTCGGTGGCCCAAAGAAAATCTATGCAGCGTGGGGACGAGATGATCTGATCTTACATAAAGAGTGTAAAGAGAAAGGCATCGAACCTCCGTTTAGCGAGTTTATAAATATCGCAACACTTTATCGAATTCAGAATCGTTTGAAAGAAAAACGCATTGGTCACCGCGCGGCTCAAGAAGCGAAAAATATTGAGTGGGAAGGCCGTCAGCACTCTGGGTATGTCGATGCGTATAACCTCGCGAAGTTGGCGTTAACGATGCTCTAGATAGCAGCAGTGAACACCCGAACATAGAAAAGCCATCTACTTGTAGATGGCTTTTTGGTTTAATTTTTATCGGTATTTCTAAAGATTAACTCATTTTTTAATGACCAAGCTCGAGTTACTTACCATACCTTCGACCCTGTCGGTGATGTGAACCAGTCCGTTTGAAGTGTACCGCCAGACTCTGCCCACGTGGTTAGATGTTCATATGCTTCACAAGTATCAATACGTTCGTATGGGTGAGACCATTGGCCTGGGATATCCAGAGCCCATGGGTGGCCAGTCGTGTTTTGATAGTATTCACCTTCACTTGTTACTGTATCATCATCACCAGCACCGAATATTGCGGTATCTGCTACATCTGTATTTGGATAGTTCATCAAGTGAATCTCTCTACCTCTCGCGTTGCCTTTGTATATGAACGGGTTAAAATCCGTATTGCTTAGCGCAGGAATTGAACCATCAATCACCAGCGAGACACTGTAATCGATTAAGCTTCGTGCATCACCCGACTCTGTGTTGTAAAAGCTATAAGTGCTTGTACTTGGCAGCATCGCCGCGACACTATCAATCACAACAAATACCAACTCGCCTGAGTGACCGGCCTCTGGTGTTAACGCTACGGTAGAGCCGTTGTATGTTTTGGTCAGTGAAGTGACATCCGTGTCTTCAAGCCCTGCTAACGAAATAGCGAAACCATTGTCTTCAGCCGCTCCACGAGCAATAGCTTGGCCGTAGTAATCAAAACGAGTTATTTGGTTATTCGCGTTTGTATAAACACCTAATGCGTAGTGGCTAACAAAGTCATTCAGATCGTAGTCACCCTCATTTGGCCATAAATCTTCGTAGGCTAATGTGTACCATCCACTGGTTGGTGTTCGGCTATAGAAAGCGATTGTCGGATCGTTTGGTGCGTAGTCGTTTGCATCTGATACACCATCACCGTCACTATCCCCAATTGAAGGCCATGCAATCTCAGCGATTTCACTGATCAGTCCATTCTGGTCAATAGCGATGACCTGAACCTTCCAAAGTTCTCCAACTTCAGTTTCACTGGCCGGCAATGTGGCATTACTGTTGTCATTTTTTCCGACAAACTCATCATCCACATAGAACCCTTGACCTACATCGACAAACCAACGGTAGCTATAAGTTACAGAATCACCGTCTGGGTCTTCCGGTGTTGGACCGGTTACTGTCACAACCAAGTCGTCATTATCACCGAGTCCAGTGCTGCGACTTAGAGTTGGTGTAGAAGGAGGGGTATTAGCAATGGTGACATAAGTAACACTGATAAGGCTGTAATCCAGCGTGGTTAGCCAACCGTCGTTATTCACATCAATATCTAGGTCTACATTCACAAGACTGTCGTCAAGTGAAGCGATAGGGAGGTCAAAAACGGTTGTCGACCAGTTATTGTTGGTACCTTGTAAGAACCCGGGAGTAAGTAAAGAACCGTCAACAGCGATACTGTCGTATTCTCCGTTTTCTCCGTGGTGTGCTTCTGAATCAACATCATAAGCGTAAATAGTGAGTGTCGCTGCGGTAATCTGTGCGCCATCAGGGACCGTTAAATTATGTTGCCAAGAGTAGTCTTCGTTTGCTCGGCTGTAGATGTCGAAACCATAACCAGAAGGCGCGATGTAATGTGGTGAGGTACTACTTGCATCGATCTTTTGAGTCACTGTTATTGAGCCATCACCGTTAGTGGTTGTTGTGTTTTCTGTTGCAGCTGCAAACGTCTGTTGCGAGAAAGAACACATAGCGACTGAACCCATCACCATTAGAGATTTTTTAATATTTTTCATGGCAGCTATCCTTAGTCAGAATCCAGAACAATGTCGCAAGAAACTAGCAAATCAGTAGTGACGTTATCTAGGTCAACGGTACTTCTACACTCTTGACCACGCACCTGAGCAACGATTTCCAATCCTTCCCAGTTGGTTGGAATGCTAAAGTCACTCACTAATTCACCATCGCGGTTCGACATACCAGAGTAAAAGGCTTGAGAATCTGTTTGGTCTGAGGTCACGCTGTATAGTTTGATGATGTGGGAACCGCGAATTGGAGCCGGCTCACCGTCTTTGTATGAAAAACTACTGACGACAATGACGCTCATTGTTCGCGAAGCCGTTCCACGCCACTCAAAACTGTCCGGTACAGCAATATCAACAAAAGTCGTATTGGCAGCTGTTGCGGCAGGACTCGCAGCGCTGTCAGTTGAGCCGCTTGCACCACCTCCGCCACCAGAACTGCCGGACCCGCCACCACCACCGCCGCAGGCGATGAGAGACATTGATGTGACCGATGTTAAGAGGAGTGTTTTTAATTTCATCATCATAATCTTCCGTAATTAATTGAGGCCGTGTAAAACTTAAAGAGCAATGACTGTGCCAGTTTTTATGTTGTTGATAAAAAAGGAAAAATTTGATTTTTTGATGTGGTTTGAAATTAATTGTATATCAGCATCTCAATTAGAGAATCAATCTGACGATAACGAATAAATGACGGCCTGATAATGAGATTTGATAGGGAATTGGATTCAGTTTTCACGAATGCTGAGTGAGGAAAGTTGAATCTGTAATAAGAGACATTTGACTGGTATTTCTCTTGTTCAATAGGTGGTGGGTATCGGTTTTTACATCAACACAAACAGAATGAAAAGAATGTTAATTCTTAATAAATGTCAGAAGCGCTTTAATTAATATTAAATCGCAGGTTTCGACCTTGATTGGGCAGAGCTAGATGGTAGCGTTAGTTCACCCAAAACAAATAGCACAAGAGAAGCCAAACCAAAAAGCGATGATCAGGCCTGTCTATTCCATGGCAAGTTTAGAGTTAAACCTTGGCTATGTTTAAAGGTGAGTGAGTTTACGTGACTGACTCACCTTGTCGTTATTTCATCTTGTTACTCGTCGAACTTATATTTGACTGAATTATTGGTTAAACTTCGCGCCACTCTTTTCTATGTATAGCTTGGCATTAGAATAACCAAGCAAACACCTTTTTGATGACCTTTTTATTTATGAACTCCTCGCTGAAATGAACGCCAATAGCCCTGAAAAATCACCTTAGACGCTTCGGGTATCGAGCTGATTAATAACACACTCATTGATTCTGAATCAGGTAATCAGGCCACCTTATCTCCCTCAGAAAGCTTGATCCTTGAACATTTAGTGAAGAACAGCCCAAAAGCCGTTGGTCGTAACTTTTTACTTGAACACGGCTGGCCGGGACGGGTGGTGACGGGCAGTTCACTGAATGTTGCGGTCAAGAACATTCGTACAGCATTAAATTCGCTTGAGTGTGATTGCAAAATTTTAACGGTTCAAAAGGAAGGGTATAGCTTCAATGGCCCGAGACAGGTTGGTAGTTATTTATCGATGCCAACGCCTACGACTGACATACATGTTGAATCGGCAATTGTTGAATCGACATTTTCAGAGAATGCCGCCACCACAGATGACTTAACATTTGTAGCAAAGCTCACGCCTTCTGGCATGAACAGACAAGGTGGAAAATCAAAGCAACAGTACCCACAATCTCATCAGTCTATAGTGAAGCACTTTATCACTCGTCATCAATCTCGTATCGCTGGAATCGTAGTCAGCTTGTGTCTCGTCATGTTGTTTTATCAGTTTGCGTTTTTTATGGATAAGAGTCGTTATCGTGGCATGGATGTTTATCACGATAATTTGAACTTTGATCAATCGCTGTTAACTGAGTTGAACACTGTCTCAAAACTCGGTGTTGATTTACTTTACCTACATCGTATCGGAGTTGGGTGCCAGAATATTCAAGCCGTTGCGCTGATAAATGGGCGCTGGAGAGAGATGAGTCATCAGTTTAAATCTCTCTCTTGTGATGGCGATAATGACGATGAGCGAGGCTAACCGATATGAATCGTAAGTTTTGGATGCCTATCTTGCTCACGCTTTTTGTGATTATAAATGTAGGCTTAATCTCTGGGCTCGCAACTAAAAGTACCTATAAATTTTCCGCAGAGTATCCAATGGTAGGCTGGGAAAAAATCTCACTTCGATTGGAAAGTGGTCGGGTAAAAATGCAGTACATTGGTTACGACATCGATGGAAATGTTGCTCAAACCAAGCAAATGTTTGGAGTGTTCTTTCGCTGGGGGAATCACTACTACTTTTATCAATTGGACCAAGACCAAGCCCAAGATAAACAGACTTTCAATATCAAACACTTATACATCCAACAAACGCAAGGCAAGCGTAGTGTATTGGTGTCAAATCAGCGTGGCCTTTATGTGACAAAAAAGGCACGCCGTTAGAGCTGAAAGGCATAATGTATGGTGATCGCTTACTCTAGTTGAGAGTATCAACGAGTAGAAAGCCTTTGGTTAGCTTTTACCCAAGACGTTCAGCTTGGTCTTAATAAAGTCACTGTGGTCAACGTAAAGCAGTTCTGCGGTTTTGCGGATCACTGAATCTTCAAGTGGATCAATCTCTCCATCAGCATGTGCCACTTCCCACATTGCCTTTATTAGATCTATGCGGACTGGTTGAGACAGCTCTCGCAGTTGAGAAGTAAAGTCGTAAAGAGAGACAGATTGTTCAACTTGAGGTTCAGCTTGCGCCAATAAGGCTTTGGATTCGTCTTCAGTTATGTTCAGCAGGCGTTGAAGCAAGTGAAGTTTAGCTTCTTGTTCGGATTCGTTAATCGCGTGGTCTGCACCGGCGACTTCACATAACAAGCTGGCGATAGCTAAGTTAGGAGAGGCGGTTGGCGTTTTACCTAAATCAGAGCCTTCAACTAATTGTTTAAATAACGAGGTAAGTGAGTTAAACATAAGATCATTCCAGTTATGATGAATATTATTACTATTGGGCCTACAGAGTGTGATCGCAAGCGTCTTTACTCAAAACTGACATTACGGATGAGCGAGCAATAAAGAACACTTGTTAATCAGGCTCAGGGAATCGTGTGACTTTCCCATCACCACTTAGTGTCGTTATTGCTTGCGGTTTGCCTTCGCTATCTAACTTTAATTCACCAATCGCACTTCGGTTTGAAAGTCGATAGAAAGTCTGATTATCAGGGCTACGTTTTTCAATCTTTAAGCGTTTTCGCTTGGTGAAATAGTTCAGAATTGAGCGTGGGCTATACAGCAATCGGTCCCATACATCACAGAATTTAAGCAATGAAGTAGGGAACTGGTTTTTAATACCACTGCAAGTAATCTGATAGATATTCGGGCTGTTACGGCGGTATCTAAGTTTAATGTCGTAAGCAAAAGAGTAGTGAACATCACCAGAAAGCACGACGAAGTTGGTTGGTGTTTTGGTGTGGGTAAAGATACTGATGAGTGTGTTAGCACTGCCCGGATGTGCCATCCAGTTTTCCGCATCAATCACCAATGGTTTACCGATTGTGGTCGCCATTTTTTGCAGTGTTTCAATAAACTTCACGCCAAACATCGGCGCAGCAGAAACAATCACCACCTTATCTTGATGGAGCAGCTGGTGCTGAAACTCAATTAAGGCTTCCCAGTCCATCAAACCAGAAGGTTTATTCATGCGAGATTCTGATCGCCAGCGACGTGTTCGAGTATCCAACACAATGACTTTTGGAGACGTATCTATCGTGTAATGCCACTCTTCAAAGCGACCGAGCATCTCAATGAAGGCCTGGTGTTTGTTTGGTTCTATGTTGCCAACAGAGTGTTCAGTATTGTTGCCGCCAGTTTCATTCTGCGCTTGATTTTCAGCATGCCATTGAAAACCAAAGAGCTGTTTTGCTTGCTTGATGAACTCTTTGTTAAAGCTCTCCGGTTTGTTACCCCAACCCTGACACATCCAGTAGGCGGCAAGGCCGTTACCAATCACTTGAGTAGCAAACTGATTTTGATCGACAGCATGTTCCCAACCCACAGTCAGGTTCCAATCATCGGTGACATCGTGATCGTCGAAGATCATGTACGTTGGAATATGAGCGAACAGACGCTGCACTTTCGGTAGACCTGCTATGAAGTCATCAATGATAATGCTCTCGTCACGCCATTGTTGTTGCTCTGCCGGTGATAATTGACGTCCAGCTTCTGTGAAATCATTTTCGATCAATTGCTCTCGGTTGATGCATTGCCACAATGTCGGAGACCAAACCAGCAAATACATCGCGATGAATTCTGACAAGGTGACCAAGTGATTCTCACAATCGGTCGAGCTGAAAATAGGGATTCCGCGCTTAGGAAATAGCTTATCAAGCAACGAAGCAGAGGTGTTGTGGTGTGGCAGTAAATGATGACGTCGATACAGCTGATATTCACTCTTAAACAAGGCTTCACTACTGTCGATTGTGCTTACCTGTGAATCCGTCGGCAAGCTCTCGCCCACAAGACCAAGCAGTTGAATCACTTGTTGAATAGCATCAAGCGTTGGACCTGCTACATGATCGGCGTAGATCTGGTCGCCGCTCATCATTAGCATATCTGGCCGTTCAAGTACCGTTTGCTTTCCGACCTTGTTATCTGCAGCAACTAGGCTGTCTTTGCTCGGGTGATGAGGATTACGACAAGAGCCATGCAGGATATAATCAGCAGTCGTTGAGATCTTAAATTCAACGCGAGACTTGTCGCTATAAACAAGGTGAGGAGCCCATGTGGCCAGTGACCCTAGTTCGGTGTGAATGTCATATTCAAGGGGCGTATTGGTAGGGAACTCACCCTTTAATTGAATCAGGGTTACCCAAGCATGTGTCCCCACTTGAATTGACCCTTGTTCGTCAAGTGGCGACGAATAAAAAGGCGAATCTTGCTCTGCGTTGAATAGTTCAGTTGAGCCTGTAGGTTGTGAACTCGTCACCATCCACAGTACCACCTCGTTGGCGGTGGTTTTTCTTAAAATTGGGCCTGCAAGTAAGAAGGGAAGAGATGATGTCGTCAAACGTTTCAATGCGGTTCCTAAATCGGTAGCGTTAGTCTTTGAGTTGTCTCGTTTCAAGATCAGAGGTTTCGAACTCTGGTGTGTCAGGCTCGTTAATTTCGAGAGCAGAGATGTCCTGCTCTATCGCTTCAGATTGATTTGCTTCGAGTTCCGTTGTTTCAGCTTCTGTCGTTGCCTGATCTGGGATTTCAGACTCCGTTGCCTCAAGCTCTGTCATTTCAAGTATTTCGATAACTTCTGAACTAGAAAGTTCATGGCCCATTAGAAATATTGCCAATAGGGCATCGGCTTTTGTTTTGGTATCGGACGGATCGTCCAGTACTTGTTCGAGTTTTTCTCGAATCATAGCGATTTCGTGTTCGACGAAACCACGGCCTTCATCGTCCCCTTGGTTTTCTTCAGGGGCATTATCAAACTCAAGAAACAGCATGTCGCTATCGAGTCTGGTGTTAACCAAACGCTCAGGCAACCACTCTTCGCCCATGACAATATCTGGATCGGAATCTTGGGGTAAGTGGTCTATAATGTTTTGTAATTCTGAGACTTTCACAATACTTTCATTTAACCGAGAATATTCTTCATTGTAACGGTCAAAGTCGATCAAACCTAAAACTAGTTGGCTGGCATGGCCAATAAATGTCTATTCAGTAACACAAAAATTATTACAAAGAGTAATTACACAAGAATGAAGCACAAATTTTCACCGAAGCTCATTTCGTATGGAGCGGTTTTATTGAGTAACGCTTTTCTAGGTAATAGCGTAGCCTGGGCAGCCGAAGAGCAAGAATGGGGCATTGCTGCAATGTTCCGCAGTGCGAGTATTCCCTACGATACATCAGGTGGGGATCAAACCGTCGGTTCTTTTGTTCCGATGCTATTTTTTAAGAATGACTATGTATTTATCGACGGTACTGAAATGGGGGCTTACCTCTACCAGACTGACGACGAAAAATGGTCTCTTAATGCGATATCGCGTATGCGTTTTATTGATATCCCTGCTTCAGAACAAAATGCCATTGAGGGTGATACTGCCGATTTTGGTGCGCAAGTCAGTTATCAGTGGGATGAGCAGTGGAAGCTTGAAACCGAGCTAATGAGTGACAGTGAATACAATTTTCACGGAAATCTACGCGCCAAAGCAAAGTATGAAACGGGCGATTGGGAGTTTACTCCGAGTGCGACACTTCGTTATAAAAGTGCCGATTTCAATAGTGCTTACTATTCAGCCGAAGGCGAGTCGATTGGCGCAGGTATCGATCTTAATGTGGGTGTTGAAGCACGTTACCACGTGGTTTCCAACTTATACCTACTTGGTTCAACTAGTGTCACTCGATTAGACGACAACGCTTATGATTCATCAGTAGTTGAAGATCGTTATCAAGGTGAACTTTATCTTGGTTTTGGCTTCTTCAATGACAAAGAGAAAGCGCCGAAACCGAAATTGAGTAACGCGCCGTATTTACGTGTCGCGCACGGTTGGGCAACGCCATCGAATATTGGCGAGATTATGAAGTTCAATACTGAGAAAGACGAATACAATAACCAACTGACCTCGTTTTTCTACGGCCACCCGCTAACAGACGAAATCTTTGGTCTCCCGCTGGATATCTACCTAACACCGGGTATCGCGCATCACTGGAATTCAGATGTTCAATCGAGTAGCACCGAGTACATTATTGCGATCAAAGCGTATTACACCTTTGATTGGCCGACACAGTGGCGATTTGGTGTGGCTGAAGGTATGTCGTACATCGACTCGATCACCTACATCGAAGGCTCTGAGATGGATCGTAAAGGTTACACCGCAAGCCACTTGTTGAATTACCTAGACTTCTCATTTGATGTCAATGTGGGTGATTTGATCGGCAAGAACGACTTAAACAATTTATGGTTCGGTTATTCGTTGCATCATCGTTCTGCGATCTTTGAAAACGCCTCTCAGTTTGGACGTATCAAAGGCGGTAGTAACTACAACACGGTTTACTTCCAATACGAATTTTAAGCGCGGTTTCAGCCGTGTTTTAACGATGGTTTATGTTGTCATTTTTAACCATCGTTTGGATAAATATGATGTGTATCCGAGTTAGCTTTCATAGCCTTCGTTAGTGTTGGCTTGAACAATCAGCCTGATAGCAAAAGGTTTTCCCTTTTATGTCAGGCTTTTTTGTTGAAGAGTTGTGGTACAATCGCGCGAGTTTAATAAGTACAAGAATAGGACACGCTTTGACTTCGTCTCCGGAAAAAGCAGACAACAACAAGAATGCAGTGCAATCTCAAGCGACAAACAAAAAGTCGACATCGACTCAACCTGCATCGAACTCGTCTGCCAAACAATCAGTAAAACCTGCTAAAACTTCTCAGAATAGCCCAGCTTCTCTTCGTAAAGCGCTCAACGAATGTATGATGCGCGATCGCTTCCGTTTGAGTAAGCGAATTGCTGGTGCAAGCAGAATCAAAAATGAACAATCTAAAAATGCTGTCTTTGATGAGATTGCATTGGACATTGCCAAGTCGATGATGACGGCAACCCAGCGTGCTGCGCAAAAGCCAACGATTGAATACCCAGAAATTCTACCCGTCAGCCAGAAGCGCGAAGACATCGCGAAAGCCATCGCTGAAAACCAAGTGGTTATCGTGGCGGGTGAAACAGGTTCAGGTAAAACCACGCAGTTACCAAAAATCTGTTCTGAGCTTGGTCGTGGCCGCTTTGGTTTAATTGGTCACACTCAGCCTCGTCGTCTTGCGGCCCGTTCGGTTGCGAACCGTATTGCCGAAGAGATGGAAACGCAACTGGGTGAGTTTGTTGGTTATAAGGTTCGTTTTAACGACCAAATCTCTGAAAACACACAAATCAAATTGATGACCGACGGTATTCTACTGGCGGAAATCCAACACGACCGTTTCTTAAATCAGTACGACACCATCATCATCGATGAAGCGCACGAACGTAGCCTTAACATAGATTTCATCATGGGTTACCTGAAAGAGTTGCTGCCAAAGCGTCCAGATCTGAAAGTGATCATCACATCGGCAACCATCGATCCAGAGCGTTTCTCTAAACACTTCAATAATGCGCCTATCATCGAGGTATCAGGTCGTACTTATCCTGTAGATACGCGTTACCGCCCATTAGGTGGTGATGAAAGTGATTCCGATCGCGACCAAATTGAAGGCATCTTTGAAGCTGTTGATGAACTGTGTGATGAAGGGCAAGGCGATATCTTGATCTTCATGAACGGCGAGCGAGAAATTCGAGATACCGCAGATGCATTAAGTAAACGTAACCTGCGTGATACTGAAATAGTTCCGCTTTACGCACGTCTATCGGCGGGCGAGCAGAACCGTATCTTTCAGTCTCATACTGGCCGACGTATCGTTCTGGCAACCAACGTGGCAGAGACTTCGTTAACCGTTCCTGGTATTAAGTATGTCATCGACCCGGGTACGGCGCGTATTAGCCGTTACAGTTACCGTACTAAAGTACAGCGCCTGCCGATTGAGCCAGTGTCTCAAGCAAGCGCAAACCAGCGTAAAGGTCGTTGTGGACGTGTTGCTGAAGGTATCTGTATTCGTCTTTACTCTGAGGAAGATTTCGAATCACGCCCAGAGTTTACCGACCCAGAGATTCTCCGCACTAACTTAGCCTCCGTTATCCTTCAGATGACAGCTCTTGGCCTAGGCGACATTCAAGCGTTCCCATTTGTTGAAGCGCCAGATAAGCGCAACATTCAAGATGGTGTAAGGCTACTTGAAGAGCTAGGTGCGATAGCGACAGCCGAACCCGCTGCGAACAAAAATAAGAATCAAGGCGACGACAAGAAGAAGCTAACCGCTATTGGTCGTAAATTGGCTAAGTTGCCGATTGATCCGCGTTTGGCTCGTATGGTAATTGAAGCGCCACGCAACCGATGCTTGCACGAAGTCATGGTGATTGCGTCTGCGTTGTCGATTCAAGATCCGCGTGAGCGTCCGTCAGATAAGCAGCAATCGTCTGACGATAAACACAAGCGCTTCTTCGATAAAGAGTCGGACTTCATCACGTTTGTGAACCTGTGGGATTACATCAAGCAGCAGCAAAAAGCGCTGTCGAGTAATCAGTTCCGCAAACAGTGTAAGCAAGATTACCTGAACTATTTACGTATTCGTGAATGGCAAGATGTGTACTTCCAAATTCACCAAGCAATGCGTGAATTGGATACCAAGCTGAATACTGAGCCGGGTAGCTACGATGGTATTCATATGTCTCTGCTGTCAGGTCTGCTTTCGCACATCGGTATGAAAGACCAAGAGAAGAATGAATATCAAGGTGCTCGTAACGCACGCTTCCATATCTTCCCTGCGTCTGGCTTATTCAAGAAGCAGCCTAAGTGGATCATGTCTGCTGAGCTGGTGGAAACCTCAAAACTATGGGGTCGTGTTATCGCGAAGATTCAACCGGAATGGATTGAACCGCTAGCGAAACACCTGATCAAACGTAGTTACAGCGAACCACATTGGTCGAAGAAGCAAGCGGCAGTAATGGCACACGAAAAAGTGATGCTTTACGGAATCCCAATCATTCCAAAACGCTTAGTTAACTACGGTGCGATTGATGCCACTGTCAGCCGTGAATTGTTTGTACGCAGTGCATTGGTTGAAGGTGAGTGGGAAACCAAACATACGTTCTTCAAACAGAACCGCAAGCTCCTGCAAGAAGTGGAAGAGCTTGAGCATAAATCGCGTCGTCGCGACATCTTGATCGATGATGATGAACTGTTCGACTTCTATGATCAACGTGTTGGCGAAGAGGCAGTGTCAGGCCGTCATTTTGATACGTGGTGGAAGAAGACCAGTCAGAAAACTCCTGAGCTGCTTAACTTTGAAAAGTCGATGCTGTTCCGAGGCGATGCTAGCCACGTTACTGATTTGGATTATCCGAACTTCTGGCACCAAAACGGTATTAAGTTGAAACTGAGCTACCAATTTGAACCAGGTGACGACAACGATGGTGTAACGGTACACATTCCGCTGCCTATCTTGAACCAAATTGACCAAAACGGTTTTGATTGGCAGATCCCAGGCCTGCGTCAGGAACTGGTGATTAGCCTAATTAAGTCACTACCAAAAACGCTACGCCGTAACTTTGTGCCTGCGCCAAACTATGCCGATGCTTTCTTGGCACGTGTAACCCCATTAGAAGCACCGTTGTTGGATTCTCTTGAGAAAGAGCTACGCCGCATGACAGGTGTCGAAGTGGTACGTGACGACTGGAAGTTAGACCAGATCCCTGAGCACTTAAAGGTAACATTCCGCGCTGTAGATCATCGCAAGCGTAAGCTGAAAGAACAGAAAGACCTGCATGAGCTAAAAGAAAGTCTGAAAGACAAGGTTCAAGAAACGCTTTCTAAGGTTGCTGACGACGATATTGAACAACAGAACCTGCATACCTGGAGCTTTGGTGAGTTACCAAAAGTCTACCAGCAGAAGCGTGGCGGCTACGATGTTAAAGCCTTCCCAGCGCTGGTGGATTCTAAAGACAGCGTAGAGATCAAACTGTTCGAAACCGAACAAGAGCAGATCTCGGCAATGAAATCGGGTCAGCGTCGTTTAATCCTGTTGAACGTGCCATCGCCGATCAAATACCTGCACTCTAACTTGCCGAACAAATCTAAGTTAGGCTTATACTTCAACCCATACGGACAAGTACTCGATCTTATCGATGACTGTATCGCTTGTGGTATTGATAAGCTAATTGAAGAGAAGGGCGGTTTGGTTTGGGAACCAGAGCAGTTTGAAGCACTGAAAGAACACGTACGTGCAGAGTTAGGCGATACGGTTGTTGAGATTGCTCAACAGGTAGAAACTATTCTAACTACGGCGTTCAGTATCAGTAAGAAGCTGAAGGGCCGCGTAGATCTTTCGATGGCATTTGCACTTTCAGACATCAAAGCTCAGGTAGAAGGTTTGATTTTTAAGGGGTTTGCCACAGAATGCGGGTGGAAACGCTTGCCGGATATTCTACGCTATATGAAAGCTATTGAGCGTCGAATGGAAAAACTGCCGATTGACCCTAACAAAGATCGCCTACATATGATCAAAGTTGAGTCGGTAATGAATGATTACAAAGAACTGCTGAATAAAATTCCAAAAGGGATCGCGGTTCCAGAAAACGTAAAAGAGGTGCGTTGGATGATTGAAGAGCTTCGTGTAAGCTTCTTCGCACAGCAGCTCGGTACGCCTTACCCAGTATCAGATAAGCGTGTTAAAAACGCGATTGATGCTTGCTAAAGGAATAAAGCTAGACGCAATAGCAAGGTTTGGGTATAAATCTTGCTTATTACATTACTAATTGAATAGTTATTACATACAGGGCGACTTGGTGGCAATTTATTACCACTCAAGGCCTGCCACTAGGACGAAAAAGGTCGAATATGAAAAAAACGTTATTGGCATTAGCACTACTAGGTGCATCTTCAACAGCAATGGCTGATTCTTGGTTGTACGGTGGTGTAATGGGTGGTCAAAACTCATTAGGCAATAAAGAAGAGACAGCGATGGGTATCCACGTAGGTACTGGTATTCTTCCATTAATCGGCGTTGAAGCGGGTTACTGGGATCTTGGTTCTTTCGGCAGCGTTAATTACGGCAACCGCGATCTTAAGAATTTAGACGCAAGCACTGCTTACTTAGCGATTAAACCAAGCATCGATTTTGGTCCTCTTCACGTATACGCGAAGGGTGGTCTTCACTCTTACGAGCTTAAAGCTGATGGCTTCAAGCAAGACGATGTTGATATCATGTACGGTGTAGGCGCTGAATACTTCATCTTTGGTCCACTATCTGTAGGCGCTAGCTACCAAAACTTCAAAATGAAAGATGACGACTCTGGCGTATTCACGCTAAACGCAACTATCCACCTACTGTAATTACTTGCAGTCAGTGACGGACGTACCGTTGGTCACGGATATTTGTAGAGTTCGTAAGAATTCGTAAAAAATGCCAGCTTGATAGCTGGCATTTTTGTATCTGTTAACCGTGTAATCGCTACTCTGTTTTCTTATAACAGATAGCAAGCGGATGGTTATTTTTTACTGTTCAGAATACGCTGAATTCTTGGGTTAATCGCTTTACCGTGTTTACTTTCGTACTCTTCACGTTTTAAATCGTTCAGGTTCTTTACAGAGTTAGCGGCAAGAAGGAATTCTGGTAACTCAGTTTCAAGCATGCCTTTCTCATCTAAACGTTTCGCTTCCAAGTAATACTTCTTGAACAGGCCATCGAGTTTGTTTTCAGCCGTACGCTTTAAATCGTACAGTTTATTCTGGATTAACCATTGCTCAATCTTATTATCTGCAGAGCGTGACAACACTCGAATACGGCTATCCAACAACTCTTCTTCAGTCAAAGAATCTTTCAGGATCCAAAGCTCACCCATTTGCGGCGGCCAACTGTTGCCAAGTTGAATACGTTCATGACAGTGCATTAGCACGCGGTTAAGGCCGTCTGAATCGACTGAGTTAGCAAATTCAATAAACTTACCGCTCGGCTCGCTCCCGTATTGATATTCCCATTGTGTTTCGTACACGCTTAAGAAAGAACCAAACACATGGATACACCAATCAGTCAGCTCTAACTCTGCCGGATCTTGATCGACAACAGGTACTTTTTGAGACGAGCCTGCGTCGGTAGCGTTAGGTGTCGCTACATTAACTTCAGTGCTTTTTGCTTCAATTATTTCAGGTCGTGCAGGAACGTCAGATACAACAGGCTCAGAAGGTTGGCTTTTTGCCTTTTTGAATGAGCTGCTGCCTGAAGCGTTCAGATGGGCTAAGCTTTTGTCTATACCCATTTCCTTGAGCTTGTCCTGCATTTCCTGAATATTGAGCGGTCTTCTGCTGTTGTTGTCTTTCATTTTGCTTCTCGTTAACTAGCCAGTACTGCAGCTTGGATTCAATCCGAGATAGTGGCATTAATTCATTAGCTTTGGCTTTATACCAAAGGACAAATTTCTTCCATACTAAACTATGGTCACCGGCCAAGCCGGAGAATTTAAACGCACGTTCTGCCCATGATGGGATCTCTTCTTCGTTGAGATCATGAGTAGAAACGGTGTTGCTGTTCATTGAGCCTCGGCCTTGTGGGCGAGGAGTATATTGCGTGTTTTGCATTGGTGCCGGAGCAGGCTGAAACTTGGGTGCAGGTGCAGGTGCAGGTGCAGGTGCAGGTGCAGGTGCAGGTGCAGGTGCAGGTGCAGTAGAGTAAACCGGAATACTATTGACCGGTTGAGTTTCAACTTGAACCGCAGCTTGCTCTTGCTCAATGAGCATTTTGAACACGTGTATCTCTTTCTTGTCTCGATAATCTACTTTTACTTTATCGAGGAAACCTTGGTCGACTAGACACTTAAGGCAATCGGCTAAACCGAACGTCGAGAGAGCACAAAGTTGACTTGCTGATTGTAGGCACACATTGGTGAAACCGAACTCATCAGCACCATCTGCAAGCATCAATAAAACCAGTTTTTCTGCTGGGCTAGAAGTATTCACTTGCCAAGCTAAATAAGAATATTTGGCGCTCAATATCGTGTTCTCAAAAAGGTAAGTCGTTGTCACTATTGTAAGTCACCCCTTACCGAATTTATAGCAACTTAACAGAAAACGACATTAGTAAGCCAAATATTGACCATAAGGAGAGGTCTGCCCCAAAAAGTAAGCCTACACTCATTCATTCTCGTGGGTTATACCTGGATTCACTAAGCAAATATCGATAACGATTTAAAGTGCTAGCACTCTTTTTCGGCTAAGAATGGCCAATTTACTTTGGTATTCGGTTCGTCAAAAACAGCTCGTTTTTATTGATATTCATTGACCGTTCTCTCACTTACTCGCCCGTTTACTTACCCGTCCATACATAAAGTGTATTTAATTTATAAAACACCTTGATATGATCAATATTTGCGCTATTATGACGATAAGTCAGAAATGACGAAGCGTCACAAAATGGTTAAGTACATGAATTTGCTATTCGTGTTAATATATTAAACAGGAGTGTTTTAAATACTGACTCAGCTTAGGTGATAGCTAAGCGAAAATACGGACTGAGAAATTATGTTTGGCTTTGGTTGTAAAGGCGATAAGCAAAGTATCTTTGGTTGTAAAGGCGGCTTGTCTAAAAAGCAGCAGTCTATTGCAGACCGAGAAGTAGAATTGATGTTGTTAGCGAAAGATCTGGTTCGAGAGCAAGGGTTCGGAAACCTCACGATGGATAAGCTAACGGCAGCGAGCTCTTATTCGAAAGGTACGATATATAATCACTTTTGTAGCAAAGAAGACGTGGTTTTAGCGTTGTGTATTCATTCTTTAAAGGCCGAGGCACTGATGTTTACTCGTTCTGGAGAGTTTGAAGGTAACACACGCGAAAAGATCGTCGCACTGCACGTTGCTTATCGAATCTATGCGCGCATGGAGCCGGTACTGTCAACTTGTGCGATCATGGCAAAAAGCCCGTGGGTACTAGAGAAAGCGTCTAGTGCACGTGTAACCGAGATGAACGAACTCGAAGAATTGGTGATTGAACAAGCCGATTCAATGGTTAACCAAGCAGTAGAAGTGGGTGACCTAAAGTTCTCTTCTGGTGTGGGTTCAGATGCCATCGTGTTTGCAAACTGGTCAATCGCATTTGGTTCAAATGCCTTGTCACAGAACGCATCAAACAGTCATTGTATTAAGCGGTTACAAGACCCGTATTCAGTATTACATAACGCGAATATGCTGCTCGATGGCCTGAACTGGCAGCCCCTTTCTACCGATTGGGACTACCGTAAAACCTGGCGTCGTGTAGAACAAGAACTGTTCAGTGAAGAGATCGCTTACTTAGAATCAGTAGGTCGATAGCTTCTATTAAGCCCACTTCTGTGGGTTTATTAATAACCATTTATGACGATTCGTCACAAACTTAAGTTTAGCCTAATGTGGTTTAGGTTTTCTTGAGTGTATGACCAAGAATTGTGTCTTTTGTCAGCTTCGCTGGCTTTTTATGACATAACTATGACGAATCGTCACAAATGGAGACTGTGATGGAACATGACAGCCAAAAGCCCGCTTTCGATCACCAAAATCGAGATAACCGTAATATCGATAGCGTAAACGGGGATCTCAATAACCGTTGGCACTCAATACCGACCAAGCGTTCGTTTATCGTTCTGCTGGTGGTTTTTTCAATCATCATGCTCTCTGCATTAGGGGCGAAGAACCTCTACTTTAGAGGGGATTACAACATCTTCTTCGAAGGCAACAACAAACAGTTGATGGCGTTCGATGAAATCCAAACTACCTTTGCGAAAACCGACAATCTCGCGATTGTTGTCGCACCTGATGGCGGCAACGTCTTCACCCCAGAAACCCTGACCTTAATTCAAAATCTCACCGTTGATGCGTGGCAGATCCCGTACTCAAGCCGTGTCGATTCTTTGGCCAATTATCAGCACACCGAAGCTGTTGAAGACGACTTATTGGTGGAAGATCTGCTGTATGAAGAATACGAACATACGCCCGAGCGAATCGCCAAAGTGAAACAGATCGCGCTAAACGAACCTCTGCTTAAGAATGCGTTGGTGTCGGCTTCTGGTGATGTGACCATTGTTAACGTGACCGTGCAATTACCTGAAGTAGATAAAACCGCGGAAGTGCAAGAAGTCATAGCAGCAATCAACACTATGATCGCCAAGTATCAAGCGGACTATCCTAACGTCGAATTCCACAAAGCAGGCATCATTGCTATGAACAACGCGTTTATGATGTCGGCTCAAGAAGACAGCTCAACGCTTGTGCCGTTAATGCTGCTGGTAGTATTGGTGTTCCTGACCTTTATGTTGCGCTCGTTCTTTAGCGTGGTGGCTACCTTAGTTGTGATTATCTCTTCTATTGTCGCGACCATGGGGTTGTCTGGCTGGGCTGGGATGTTCCTCAGCACCGCAACGGTTAACGTGCCAACCTTGGTATTAACCCTTGCTGTCGCCGATTGTGTTCACGTGATTGTGACCATGAGACAAGCCATGCAACGCGGGATGGAAAAAGCACAAGCCATTCAATACAGCATCAAGTTGAATGCGATGCCGATCTTAATTACTTCTGTCACCACAGCGATTGGTTTCTTGATGATGAACATGTCGGACTCCCCCGTATTGCGAGACTTCGGTAACTTGTCGGCATTGGGCGTGATCATCGCGTGTTTCCTCTCTGTGACTATGCTTCCCGCGCTGCTAAAACTATTGCCAGTTAAAACTCTACCAGCCAATGAAGCAGCGGAAAGCAAAGTCACTTTCATGGATAAACTGGGCGACTTTGTGGTGACCAACCGCAAGGCACTGCTGCCGATTTCTACCTTAGTGATTGTTGGCGCTGCCGCGTTAATTCCATTGAACAAAGTGAATGATGAATCGGTGAAGTATTTCGATACCTCAAGCGAATTCAGACAAGCAGCCGACTTCATGGAACAGACTGTAAGCGGTATGACGACCATCAGTATTGCGGTCAAAACTAACGAGTCTCAAGCGATTGCTGACCCCTTGTTCTTACAAGCGATTGGTGATTTTACCGATTGGCTACGTGTTCAACCAGAAACCGACCATGTTGCTACGCTTTCTGATGTTTACATGCGTCTGAATAAGAACATGCATGGTGATGATGACCGTTATTACCAACTGCCACTTAACCGAGAGTTAGCCGCGCAATATCTACTGCTTTACGAGATGTCTCTACCTTATGGTTTGGATTTGAATAACCAGATCAACGTCGATAAATCATCGATCAAAATGGTACTGACGGTTGATAACCTCGGCAGTGTGGAATTGGTTGAACTCGAAGAGCGTATCTACTTATGGTTTGCCGCCAATGCACCTCAGTATGAAGTGGTCGCGTCGAGCCCATCATTGATGTTTGCTCACATTGGTGAAACCAACATGGCGAGCATGCTATCGACTCTGCCAATCACCTTAGTGCTTATCTCAGGTTTGATGATCTTCGCATTGCGATCGGTTCGCTTAGGCATGATAAGCCTAGTGCCCAACATTGCGCCTGCGATTATTGGCTTTGGTTTATGGGCGCTTATCTCTGGTGAGATCAACCTTGGATTGTCGGTCGTGGTCACCCTTACTTTGGGTATCGTCGTCGATGATGCGGTTCACTTCTTGAGTAAATACCAACGCGCAAGAATGGAAGGGCAATCAGCGGAGGAAGCGGTTCGTTACGCCTTCCACACCGTAGGTCGCGCTTTGTGGATCACCACTGTTGTGCTAGTGGCCGGTTTCTCTGTATTGGCAATGTCGAGCTTCAGACTCAATTCCGATATGGGCTTACTCAGTGCGATTGTGATTTTCATTGCGTTGGTGGTCGACTTCATTTTGCTACCAAGCCTGCTGATGATCTTCGACAAACAGACTCATTACTCAGACCAACCCCAATACGAATCAAAACCGTCTGTTAAAGCTCAACCTAATACGACGGCTGAACTGTCGACTTCAACCAAATAAGAAAACGTCAGCCTACTGCGGTGGGCTGACTTAAGGATTAATTTATGAAAATTATTAAACACTTTATGACAAAGAAAACACTCATAACGTCATTGATAACCATTGGCGCCTTCTCGGCTTTCCCTGCGTTAGCTGATCCTGAAAAAGGCCTAGAGATCGCCGAGCAACGTAAAGCCGTTGATATGGGGTGGGGCGATTCTGTTGCGACCATGGAAATGCTACTTCGCAATAAACAAGGTGAAAGCAGCTCTCGTCTAATGCGATTGAAGTCGCTAGAGGTTGACGACGATGGCGATAAAGGACTGACCATATTTGATGAGCCCCGCGACGTAAAAGGCACGGCTTTTTTAAACCATTCACACATCACCAAATCGGATGACCAATGGTTGTATCTGCCGGCATTGAAACGTGTAAAGCGTATCTCTTCTCGCAACAAGTCTGGCCCGTTTATGGGCAGTGAATTTGCTTACGAAGACCTAAGTTCGTTTGAGTTAGAAAAGTACACCTTCAACTACATCGAAGACGCCAATATTGAAGGTGTTGATACCTTTGTTTTAGAGCAAGTTCCGACCGACAAAAACTCTGGTTACACCATGCAAAAAGTATGGCTAGACCAGCAATATTACCGCCCAGTTCAAGTGGAGTTTTACGACCGTAAAGGCGCATTGCTGAAAACTCTATCGTTCCAAGACTACAAACAATACCTAAACCAGTACTGGCGCGCGCACACCATGTCGATGCAAAACCACCAAACAGGTAAGAGTACTGTATTAACCACGACAGATTTAGCGTTCCAGACCGGTCTTAAGGATAAGGACTTTCAGAAAAATACACTTAAACGTGCAAAGTAAGGCAAGAATATGAAAAGGATTCTGTTAACAGGAACGCAGTTATCTTTAACCTTGGCAGCGACAGTTGGGCTTATGCAGGTGTCGTTGCCATGTGTAGCGGCAGGCTTTAGCTCTGAGTTCGTAGAGCAAGTCACCCCAGAACTCGCAGGGCAAGTTAACCTTGAACACAGGCAGTTCTTTAGCGACGGTTTACAGGGGCAGAACAAAGGACAAAGCTCACTGGTGTTACAACCCGAGTTTTACTGGGAGCAACAAGAAGGCAATGGCAGTTTTACCTTCACGCCATTTTATCGCTTAGACAGCGAAGACGATGAGCGAACCCATGGTGACGTTCGTGAAGCTTTGTACCTTACCTACTGGGATGACTACGAACTGCGCGCAGGTGTTGGCAAAGTGTTCTGGGGTGTGACCGAATCAGCACACTTAGTGGACGTGGTAAACCAAACCGATGCGATTGAGTCCGTCGATGGCGAATCGAAACTGGGTCAGCCAATGGTTCACTTCACGTCGATTAAAGACTGGGGAACCATCGATGCCATGTTACTGCCGTATTTTCGAGAGCGTACCTTTGCAGGGGAAGACGGTCGCTTAAGAACGCCCGTACCCGTTTCAGACGATGCGCTGTATGAATCATCAAGAGAAGAAAAGCACGTTGATGTGGCACTGCGCTATAGCCAAATGTATGGTGATTGGGATGTCGGGTTAAGCTACTTAGGCGGTACCAATCGTGACCCTTATTATCGTGTTGAAGGTAATAATCTTAAGCCCTATTACGCGCAAATGCAGCATTTCGGCCTTGATGTTCAGGGGATTATGGGTGATTGGTTATGGAAGCTTGAAAGCATTTATCGCGACAGTTATGACAACCATACAGGCGTAGCAACAGGCTTTGAGTATACATGGGTTGGGGCGCTAGAGTCGTATTGGGATATCGGTTTTATTGCTGAATACTTGTACGACAGTCGAGGCAACAATGCGCAGAGTGTCGGTCAAAACGACGTGTTCCTTGGGGCACGTTTCGCCTTAAATGATGAAGACGGGACCGAGGTGTTAACGGGCATCACTCAGGATCTAGATAACAGTGATGTTTACAGTGCAAAGCTCGAAGCCTCAAGTCGTATCAACAACAACCTCAAGTGGCGGTTGAACGCGTGGTTGTTTGAGAATGAAACCCCAGAAGACTTATTGTTCTTCGCTCGCAAAGATGATTTTGTTGAGATGGCGTTGGAATATTACTTTTAGTATTTTCAATAAGTTAAGTTAATGTTGGTTTATTGGGGTGTTCTTGTTGAATTGAACGCCCCAAACCCAGTGTTAATTTATATTTGTAGAGATCGAAGTCGTCTTTTTATAAAAGGAGTGAGCAATCAGGTAGGCCTACAGGTAGTATGGTTATATTTTACATGTATATATAACCTCTACATATGCACGCTTTTGACTACTGGTAACTGCCGGTAAACAAGTGTGATTTGGGCGTTAAGGGATTTATGAATTCATTTACTTGGAATAGATACTTCGAAACAGGCATTGGTGTCGTAGATGAACAACATCAATACCTCGTCGGTTTTATCAACCACTATGGCAATTTGCTGTCTGAAAACACTATCTCAATCGAAGATATTAGCATCGCTTTACTCGATCTTACGAGCTATGCCGAGTTTCACTTTAAAGAAGAAGAATCTTTGATGAGAGCTCGTAATTTATATCGCTCTCACATCGAAGAACACATCAAAGTGCATCGTGTTTTTATGCAAGATATCTACAGCATGCAAGCTTTCATTTTAGAAGAAGATCAGGCGTCTGCACGGCAGCTACTCGATTTCTTAATTCATTGGCTTGCGTATCATATCCTCGGTATTGACCAAAACATGGCTCGACAAGTGGCCGCAATAGAGGAAGGAGCGACCCCTAAACAAGCGTTTGAAGCCGAAGGAAAACAGAACGATTCTTCAACCATTCCTCTATTAGCTGCTCTTAAAGGCCTATTTGAGCAAGTATCCGAACGTAATAAAGAGTTGTTACGGTTCAACCAGCTACTCGAAGACAAAGTCGAGGAAAGAACCGCAGAGCTAAAACGAGCGAACAAGAAGCTCGAAGAACTCTCCTTAACTGACTCGCTCACTAATTTGCCTAACCGCCGCTGTGCTTTTAAACAGTTAGCGGTGCATTGGCAAGAGTCCAAAGAACTTGGTATGCCTTTGGTGTGCATTATGATTGATGCCGACCACTTCAAGCGCATTAATGACACTTGCGGACACGATGCAGGTGATTTGGTGTTACAGACCCTCGCACACGAACTGAAAAATACATTTCGCAATGATGATATCGTGTGTCGATTAGGGGGCGATGAGTTCTTAGTGATCTGCCCCGATACCGATCTTAAAGGGGGTATGCATATTGCAGAAACCACTCGACAGAAAGTGTCTGAATTACAGGTCGACACCGGCGAGCAAGCTTGGCTTGGCAGCATTAGTGTCGGTGTGGCTGAAATGACCCAAGAATTCGAAACAATGAATGAATTGATTAAAGTAGCTGATGAGTCCGTTTATTTAGCGAAAAAAGCGGGCAAAAACCGCGTTTGTTCGATTCAGATTTAGAACGGGTTTATTTCAAGTTGAGAGCATAGTTCGCGTTAAATTTAAAATATAGCTCACGTCAGTTTTAGCGCTCAGGTTACTTTAGTTTTAGTTCTCAGGTCACCTTAGTTTTAGTTCTCATAAGACTTTAAATCGAGCGCTTCGCTCAGTTCCAAATTAAGGAGTGGTACCAGTAATTGTTCCACTTCTTCCCATTCCTCATTAATATCCTGTTAAATTTGCCGTGTTTTTAGTCAATAACTTGTTCTTTTAGCGATTCAATTTGGCATTGGTTGCGTGTTTGATTAGTATGTGTAGCTATCTAAAAAAACTAATCATCCGATACGGACACTACCAACTGGTAGATGAGGAAATGATGCAACATCTAGAAGAGATCATTGCTAATGCAACGACTGCTATTGATACAGCAGATTCGTTAGTCGCACTTGATGAAGTGCGAGTTCAGTATTTAGGTAAGAAGGGTGAATTAACTCTTCAACTACAAAGCCTAGGTAAACTTCCACCTGAAGAGCGTCGCACTGCTGGTCAAGAGATCAACAAAGCGAAAGGTGCTGTTCAACAAGCGATCGCAGCTCGCAAAGATGCACTTCAACGTGCAGAGCTTGAAGCGAAACTAGCTGAAGAAACTATCGATGTGAGCCTACCAGGTCGTCGCATTGAGAACGGTGGTCTTCACCCAGTGACTCGCACTGTTGAGCGTATCGAACAGTTCTTTGGTGAGCTTGGCTTTAGCACTGAGTCTGGCCCTGAGATCGAAGATGCATTCCACAACTTTGATGCACTAAACATCGCAGACGATCACCCAGCTCGTACTGATCACGATACTTTCTTCTTCAACCCTGATCTAATGCTACGTACGCACACTTCTGGTGTTCAAATCCGTACGATGGAAAACGGCAAACCGCCATTCCGCTTCATTGCTCCGGGTCGTGTTTACCGTAACGACTACGATCAAACTCACACGCCAATGTTCCACCAAGTGGAAGGTATGTTAGTTGATGAGAACGTAAACTTCGCACAACTTAAAGGCATTCTTAACGATTTCCTTTGTAACTTCTTTGAAGAAGAAGTTGAAGTGCGTTTCCGTCCTTCATTCTTCCCGTTCACAGAGCCTTCAGCTGAAGTGGACGTGAAACGTAAAGATGGCAAATGGCTAGAAGTTCTAGGCTGTGGCATGGTTCACCCTAACGTACTTCGCTCTGTTGGCATCGACCCTGAGAAATACTCTGGTTTTGCATTCGGTATGGGTGTAGAGCGTCTAACGATGCTTCGTTACGGCGTAAATGACCTTCGTGCGTTCTTCGAGAACGACCTTCGTTTCCTTAAACAATTCAAGTAATCCGGGGCAGTCAAAACTATGAAATTCAGTGAATCTTGGCTACGCGAGTGGGTTAAACCTGCAATTAACAGCGAAGAGCTAGCTCACCAAATCACTATGGCTGGTTTGGAAGTTGACGATGTAGAACCTGTTGCTGGTGAATTCACCGGCGTTAAAGTAGGTAAAGTGGTTGAGTGCGGTCAGCACCCAGACGCAGACAAACTACAAGTTACAAAAATTGATATCGGCGAAGAAGAGCTGCTAGATATCGTTTGTGGTGCATCTAACTGTCGTCTTGGCCTAACGGTAGCAGTAGCAACAGTTGGCGCAGTACTTCCTGGTGACTTCAAAATCAAGAAAGCAAAACTACGTGGCGTTCCATCGAACGGCATGCTTTGTTCTTTCTCTGAGCTAGGTATCGACGTAGAGTCAGACGGCATCCTTGAGCTGCCTGAAGGCACAACGCTAGGTATGGACGTACGTGAGCTTCTAGAGCTTAACGACGTAACTATCGACGTAGACCTAACAGCAAACCGCGCAGACTGCTTCAGCATCCGTGGCCTTGCTCGTGAAGTTGGCGTACTAAACCGCGCAGACGTTACAGAGCCAACAGTTGAAACTGTTGTAACAAGCATTGAAGACACAGTATCTGTTGAAATCAAAGCAGCTGATGCTTGTCCACGTTACCTTGGCCGTGTGGTTAAGAACGTAAACGTGAAAGCGGACACTCCAATCTGGATGCAAGAAAAACTGCGCCGTTGTGGTATCCGTTCAATCGACCCAGTTGTAGACATCACAAACTACGTGATGCTAGAGCAAGGCCAACCAATGCACGCATTTGATCTCGCTAAGATCGAAGGCGGTATCGTGGTTCGTCTAGCAGAGCAGGGCGAAAAGCTAACACTTCTAGATGGCAACGAAGCTGAACTAAACAGCAACACGCTTGTTATCGCTGACCACAACAAAGCACTAGCAATCGCTGGTATCTTTGGCGGTCAAGATTCAGGTGTGACTACTGAAACAACAGACGTACTTCTTGAAGCGGCATTCTTCGCACCGGATCACATCCGTGGTCGCGCACGTGCTTACGGCCTTCACACAGATTCTTCTCTACGTTTCGAACGTGGTGTTGATTCAACACTTCAAGCAGCAGCAATGGAGCGTGCAACACAGCTTCTAGTTGAAATCTGTGGTGGTGAAGTTGCGCCAGTAAACGGTAGCGAATCTGAAGCTGATCTTCCTAAAGCAAACGTAGTTGCTCTACGTCGCGCTAAGCTAGACAGCCTATTAGGTCACGAAATCCCATCTACAGACGTAGTGGAAATTCTTACTCGCCTAGGTTGTAACGTTGAAACGACTGATGCTGGTTGGACGGCAACGTCTCCATCTTGGCGTTTTGATATCGCAATCGAGCAAGACCTAATTGAAGAAGTAGGTCGTATCTACGGTTACGATAACATTCCAAACCAAGCGCCTAAAGCGGCACTTAAAATGAATGACCACAAAGAAGCTAACCAACCGCTTAAGCGCGTTCGTGACCTTCTTGTAGACCGTGGCTACCACGAAGCAATCACATACAGCTTCGTAGAACCAGAACAGCAAAAACTTGTTGTACCTGGTGTTGAGCCGCTAATCCTGCCATTCCCAATCTCTGCGGACATGTCAGCAATGCGTCTTGGCCTAATCCAAGGTCTTCTAAACACAGTTGTTCACAACCAGAAGCGTCAACAGTCTCGCGTTCGTCTATTCGAATCAGGCCTACGTTTCATCCCTGAAGCTACTGCTGAAAACGGCATGCGCCAAGAAATGATGCTTGCGGGCGTTATCTCTGGTACTCGTGGCGAAGAGCACTGGGACATTGCAACTAACACTGTAGATTTCTTCGATCTTAAAGGTGACCTAGAAGCCGTTCTTGAGCTTTCTGCAAACGAAATCGCATACAGCTTCAAAGCAGCTAAGCACCCAGCACTTCACCCAGGTCAAACTGCGGCTATCGTAGTAGACGGCAAAGAAGTGGGTATCATTGGTACTGTTCACCCAGAACTAGAGCGTAAGTTTGGTCTTAACGGCCGCACTATCGTATTCGAAATCGAATGGGCAGCTATCAACACTCGTGTGCTTCCAGAAGCAGTAGCCGTATCTAAGTTCCCTGCAAACCGTCGTGATATCGCAGTAGTTGTTGACGAAGCAGTCGCTTCTGGCGACATCGTAGAAGCGTGTATCGCAGCTGGTGGCGAATTCCTAACAGGCGCTAAACTGTTCGACGTATACGTTGGTCAAGGCGTTGAAGAAGGTAAGAAGAGCCTAGCTATCGCACTTAGCCTACAGTCTGTAGAGCGCACACTTGAAGATGCAGACATCGCTGGTTCAGTAGATGCTATCGTAGCTTCAATCTCAGAGAAATTCGGCGCAGCACTTCGCGACTAATCTTTTCTGATAGATAGAAAAATCAAAGGCCTCGCAATTGCGAGGCCTTTTTTGAAAGTAATATGTCAACCGAAAATAAATTTGCCCAATCAAAGCTGTGGTGGGCTATTTCAACCTTTTTGATATTAATTTGTTTAGGTCTTTAACTAAATTAGCATATTTTTCTCTGCTATCCCTACTTAGACAATTCTTTTCTTTATCGTATTTTATTATAGATATAATATAAGAGTTGTACCCTACCAATTTATTATTTATTTGATTTTTACAAAATTCAGAAATGAAATTTTCAGAGCCTTTCTTATATTTGGGAATAGGGTTTTCCTTTTTAAAACACTTATTGAATGCAATTACATCATCAGTTTTATTATTTAATTCATGAATAAGCTTACTTATTATTTTTGTCTTAAGGTTAGATATTCTAATTTCACCTTTAATATCAGGGAAGTTACTTCCTGTAATTGTGTATCCATTTAAAGAAATTGTGTGAACAGACTTCTTTGTCTTTTTCTTGTTTATTTTAAATCCATCTAATTTAACTAAGTAAGATATTTCGTCAAAAAAACGTTTTGAGTGAACAAATGGGTTTTTATAAGTTGTTTCTTTTTTCTTGTTTTTATCTATTAATGGAAAGATAGATGGCGGAATAATCTGGCCTCTTGAAGAAAATAGCATATCATCTGCATAACGAGTATAAGTTATGGAATTCTCATCACAGAGTTTTTCTATTAGTAAGTCTGTTTTACGAAAAATTATATTAGAAATAGATGGAGATAAAGGAAATCCCATAGGAAGGATAAGTTCTCCTTTGAAAGTGTTATTTTTACTCTTATTATCAATTTTATACATAATTAGATTGAAAATAGCTTCAGAATGGGTTTGTTCACAATTTTCTGATATTTTCTTATCTGAAAAGTATTCGAGAAAATTTTCACTTACAATATTACTTCGAATTGAGTGGAAGAAGCTCTTTAGATCTAATCTTAGGAAGAAATAATTATGTCTATGAGGCTCGATAAAGTCATAATAAGACTTACCTTCTAAATAAGCTGTCGCAGATTGGTTTACAGGGATTTTTGAAATATACTGGCTAAATATAACTTTTGAAAGATGAGAGTGAGTTTTATTTATCGCTGTGTTAGTTGAATAGGCGAATTTTTTCCCTATTTTAAACTCTCTAACATGCGAGGAGGTTAAAGGGATAACACCTTTATCCTCCTCGTAATTTGGATACTCTTTTAACAAGTCTAAAATGACAGGAGATAAAGAATACTTTTTCATAACAATCTCTTCTTACGATACAAAGAACGTCTTTTCACGTTTACGTGCCTTAAAAGTACCACTAGTGATACGGATGCACAGAACAAGCACATATTAGGCTAGGGAGCTCCAGGCTCCATCTCGCAAGCGAGATCCATTATTCTATCGAAGATGAAATCTCTTCTATTGTACTATATAACTCAGGGAATGTACCCTTAAATTTTTGCACTAATTCATCTTCATTCTTAGCGCTCTTTCTTAGTTCATTAATAGAGAAATCTAGAAAACTAGAAACCCAACCGCCAGTTTTTGAACTTCCATAAGGTAGTTTATCAACAAGCCTATCTTTAACAATTGAAACCAAATCCCGAATGGTCTGGTGGATTAATTTAGTATAGTTATTATTATCTCTACTACAGAGCGTGTCAGATTTTCCTTCAAAAGCAATTCTTAAAACGATCACTCTATCGTTTAGAGAAACATTACATTTCTGAAATTCTTTTAGAATTTCTTTTAGATATAAACGCTTAACTAATTCAACGAACTTCAAGTTTTCTACCGATATGTCACTCTCACATGGATAATCTTTAAATATCGCGTTAAAGCATCTAACTACATCAAAACCATTGGGGTATCTTTTCCTGTGAATTCCTATAACAATATCTGGGTCACCTTTTGGGCCAACTTTTACATGTTTGTAGAATTCAAAAGATAGCCATCTTATAAATAACCTTATGCTGTTATTGTTTATTAAATAACCTTCAATCGTATTTGGCGCGATTTTTGTTCTTTCTGAGGTAGTAATTACCCTGTTTATTTTACTAATAATTGAATCTATGTTTACTTTCTTAAAAGACGTACTGTGTTCGTTTAGTTCGTTAGGAACTTTACTTATCTTTAATATGTTAGACAATTTTTTATGATCGTCATATTTTTTCGACCCCCAGAAACTCTTTTTATATTCACTTGTTATTAAAGGAATGTTCACTTCTTTTGATAAAAAGCTAATTGCTCCGTTGTCAGGGTTTACGTCGATCATCTTATCTGCATCATAAAGAACAAGGTAAGGTATGAGTACGTTGGAGTTAGAAGGTTTTGTTGCTTTCAACATCACTTCATTAGTCTTATATATGTCGATTTTGCTTAAAAAAGGAAAAATTCGTTTTAAGCTAAGATTACCAAAAAGTTCTAGCTCAGTTTCACCTTCAACGAATAAAATAAAGTTACTAAAGAACAATCGAGCTTCAGTATCACCAAATACATTAATAAAACGGTCATCATCAAAGTATGATTTCATAATTGAACATGACGTCATCGAATTTTTACAAGATGTGAAGTGGAACACTTTATGTTCATTAGTTTTGTTAAATTGCTTTATTATTATTTTTAGTATGCTTGGGGAGTGAGTGCTGAAAATAATTGTTGGGTATGGAGTTTTATACTTACCTCTTTCCCATTGAGGGGAGACACTTTTTAAGTTTCGATATAGCTGATGTAAATTATCGATTAGCTCTTCATTCCTCATAGGATGTAAACCTATTTCTGGCTCATCTACAAATATAGTAGGAGTGATGAATTCTCGTCTTGTAAGCGTTATAATTAAGCTGAAAAATATTTCTAGAAATTTATGTGAATTAGTACCATCGGATTGAGTATCTAAATCTAGTCCATTAATATTAAATGTATGACCTTCAAGTCCGACTTTTATATAATTTAGTAAATGGTCTTGGTAATCATATGCTGTAGCCTTTGTGATAGAGCCAATAGTGTTTACGTAGTCTTTATATGAATTACTTTTTTTAGAAATATTTGAGTCAATAAAATCGACAACCTCTTCTCGGGGTAGACTTTTTGTGTTTAAAAACTTTAGCTTTGTAACTATGTTCCATAGATATTTCCAATTGTATAAATCCAGTCTTCGTGTATCAATTGAAAAGAAAGGATAAATTCTATAAATAATCTCCCTAATGCTTTTGTCTGAATCAGACCAAGATATCGAATTATTTTTGTGAACTTTTAGACTTAAAGAAAATGAATTTTTCTTCTTTCCTTTTTTATATAAGTATTCCCATTGATCTAATTCACTCTTAAACATTGTTTTATATATGTGACGTTGATAGGAACTTCTATCTCTGTTAGTTCTAATAATGTCTTCTAATCTACTAGTGTCAAATGTGATAGTGATTTCACCGTGATTTGAATAATTATCAAATAAACTCAAGTTTTTTGGAGACTCATCATTTAAAGACTTATAATAAAAATCTATTATTTTTAATAGGTTAGACTTTCCAACATTATTCTTTCCAATAACACAGTTGATATCTGATAAATCGTTCATTGAAAAGTTACTGAAAGATAGCAGATTCTTTACCTTTATGGATTTTATACCCATCACTATGACCTACTGAATATCAAAATAAAATAGTTTTCTCTAATACCTTTTAAAGTACAGTTTTTTTGTTTTTTTGCAATATTTTTTCTTTAGTTTCAGTAGTTTATTTGGTTTGATTCTAAACATGAGGTGTTGCTACTTTTTAGAGTTGTTATCTGAATTTATACCTCTATTTATTAGGCTTGTAACGGGATCCAAGCTATCACTATTGAGGTTTACTTGACCCGACTACAACTTCACACTTTATAGTGCCTATATTGATTGAGAGGGGCGCTTTCTGTGATCCCTCTAAAGTAAGTAGAGAGACACTATGAAACGTTTAACTCTAAACATCACATTCTTGGTATTCATGGCACTTGGTAGCATGAATGCCATGGCTCACGATTCAACGGTTAAGGACGGTATCGCGATATCTCACGATGGTGGGCAAATTGCGTATGGCAACAGTGGGAGTGGGGAGACGGCGTTGATCTTCATTCACGGCTGGAGTTTAGACAGCAGGCTATGGCAAAACCAAGTGAGTGAGGGCTTTTAACGTGCAGTACAGCTCCTGAAACAATTTGGGCAGATGCTCGTGAGAATATGCTGCAAATCCCCTCCTAACCTCCCCTTGGTTTACATCTCCAATCTCTTGTTGGTAATGGGAAAGGGGAGGAACTGAATACCGATCGTTATACATGCTGGGATACATTCAGCGACAAAGAATGTTCTCCCCCTCGGACGTTAATCTAAAGAGATCGGTGAACTTCATTTGAGGGGGAGCTAGAGGGGGAGATTTTTGATGCTAGAACCGTTCAACACAACGTTGATGAAAGCGGTTAAGTCAGTGAAGTAGGACGGTTGTAAGCTTTGATTGAAAAACGAAGGCCTCGCGATTGCGGGGCTTTTTGTTAGTTGGAGATTTTGTTAGCTACATTCATTTCAATTTGCGACTGATGATCGCATCGTTCACTCGTTTATGGTCCTTAAACGACGGCCTCATAGTTATATAAATGCTCTATCAACCACTCCTAGATACGTAATTAGCACCACTGTTATTAGTAAGGGCTGACCGAATCTAGTGGTGCTTTCTGCTGATAATCACTTTAACTATGTGTTTAGGACGTCCTGCTATGGCTAAGAAAATAATATTCATTCATGGTCGCGCTCAAAAGCCCGATAAAGATTCCCTTCAATCACTCTGGTACGAGGCTATAGAACATGGCTTGCAGCGAGATTGTGGAGACTCAAGTTCATTACAAGCTTTTAAAGATGTCGATAAACGGTTTGTCTATTACGGTGAACTATCAAACACATTGTTAGAGAAACCAACGGAAGATCCTGCAAGTCGACAGCAAGCGCTGTCTGAACTCAAAAAATACAAGACAAGCCAGTTCAATAAAACAACGTATAACAAGGTATCCAAAATTGGTTTTCTAAAAGAGGCGTTAGCAGATACTTTTTCATCGCTATTTGGAAAGCTGGGTGTGGCTGAGACACTCATAACGAAGGTCGCGCCGGACATGGCGCATTATTGGTATGAAGATACCTATTTTGGCAGCGATGTCAGGCATAGGCTAATGGTTGTACTGAAGGAAGCGCTTGATAATCAAGATGATGTGATGATTGTATCGCACAGCCTTGGATCGATGATCAGTTATGACGTGTTATGGAAATTGTCTCATTACGGAGAGTATAGACACGACTATGGTGCGGACAAGAAGGTAAACTTATTGCTGACGCTCGGGTCACCGTTAGGCGATGAAAACGTAAAAGATAGGCTAAAAGGGAGCCGCTTGAAAGATGAGAAGAAGTACCCTTTAAACATTCAGCAATGGATAAACATATCGGCAGAAGATGATTTTATCTCTCATGACAGCAAAATCAAAAATGACTTTAAAGATATGCTCAAACTGGATCTGATACCCGGTGGAATGAAAGATATCCACCCAGTCTATAACCTCAATATCCGCAACGGAAAAAGCAATCCGCACGCTTCCATCGGTTATCTCATTAATCCTAAATTCATTAAAGTATTGGATGAATGGCTCTCTAGTTAATTTGGTTTTACCATCGTAAATTGCTAGCTACTCGTTCGTTGGAACTTAGATAAAACAAGGCTTCGCGTGTGCGAGGCCTTTTTAGACTCGTTCAACACAACACTATTCAAAGTGATCAAGAATTTTTGTATTCGCAATAGTTAAGCTTTTTTGAAAGCGACTCTAGGCTAAGTTTTGCCAATGTGTCTTTAAACGGCGAATTATGTAAAGCAGTAGTGAGGATGTCGTGCTCCTCTGCTGAAAGCAAACTCGCGTGCCTGAATAGAACGTAATCTAATGCTATGTGCAGGTACAATGTTGAGAAGTCAGCGTGAAGCAAATCATGATTGTTATTCAACTGCCTGATAATCGCTTTAACGCTTCTTTGAATTCCTTCCTTTCCTCTAATCGTTAGCACGTTTTGCTCAGCTTCGAAGCGGCTCAGTGCTGCGCAGCGAAATGCCACTTCCATCAGCGTTTTGCTCACTCCCAATAACGACATGCGTTGAGTGTCGCTAGCCTTGGTCGCTGTTAGTTTTTCTGTTGGGTATGCTTGCATGAGGAACTCACAGATCGTTAAACTCTCGGTCAGTGCAACCCCATCACTGGTTTCTAGAACCGGAATGGTACTAAATGGATTAACTGCGACCAATGTGCAGGGTGTTTGCCACGGGTCGACCCATTCAAGAACCATTGGAGCATCACACAAATAGGCCGTTGCCAGTACTGCTCTGGAGAATGGAGATGTGTCGTTTAAATACAGTTTCATGAGCGATTCCTTTGCTAAGAATTTATTTGAGCAGTGTTTAAAGTCTGTTGTTTGGTTGATGTAAACGTAATGCAGAGTACCGACAAAATGAGTGCACTCGCGCTGATCATAAATAAGAGGTTATAACTGGTGAGTTGCGGGGCGTAATGAGCCATAACAAAGCCGACTATTCCTTGCGATATCGCAAAAGCCATTGTCATTGCTCCCCAAGATTTCGTATGGAGCTGAGTCCCGACGATTTCTAAGGTGTAGGTTGATACCAGTGTTACGGTGCCAGGCGTAAACATACCGACCAACAAAGATGAAGCAAAAAGTGCTGCTTCACTGGTGCTTAATAGTGGAAGAGCAACCCCAGCAGCTTTACAAATAAACGCCGCTAATAGTGCTTTTTTAAGTCCAAATTTATCCCCTAATATACCAGTTACTATTGGCCCAATCGCTGCTCCTATTCCAAACACAGCCCAATAAAAACCACCGCTCGCAAAACTCATTTTTAGCTCTCGAACAATATAGTCGACCCAAAAAAGAGTATGAGGTAAATAACCAATGGCGCTAAAGGTGTAGGCTAAAAGTACGCAGCTAATACTAATGCGCTTATTCTTAGATAAGGCATCAAACGTCGATGGGCTTTTATCACAATGGTTTGGTTTAGCTTCAAGAGCCCATGTTTTCCACGTCAGGACAGTTGCGAGAAAAGCGATCGCTCCCATACCTAACCATGCACTTTCAACACTTTGGTAGATAAGCAAAGGTATGATTGTTCCTGAAATCATGGCGCCGAGGCCAATGCCTGAAAATACGACGCCACTGATTCTTGCTTTCATCTCTTGAGGGTGAAGGCTGGTGATCACGGGTGGTGCGAGTACCATGAGTACGGCACCTGATATACCCGCAATGGTTCTAAGCGTTAAAAACCATTCAAAGGGCGCAGATTTTAAGGCACAACCAAGATAGCTAAAGCTACTTAACAACAAAGAGGCACGTATGAGTGTGCCTGTTGAATAATATCTTTGTAAAAAGCTCGATGCAGGAGCTCCGAATATATAGCCAATCAGTGTTGCTGCGCCGAGTATGGAGGCATCTTCGCTTGAGAACCACCCACTTTGAATGAGCACAGGCATTAATGCTATGTAGGCAAAGCGACCAATCCCGTTCCCAACTAATGTTGCTGCGAGCCCAGCGAAGGTGTTGCGGTTTAAGAGTTTTACGTGCTGCATATCTCGTACTGTTGGTTTGCATATGTAACATTACGCTAACATTTAAACTTGAACTATCTAAGCTGAGTTTTTGCTCTAATGTTTAAGGTTTGATGACAACTTACATTTTTTGTAAGTGTCAGATTGGTCATTTACATCTCTAATCTCTAGCTAGTATAGGTAAAAGCTAATGGGAGAGGGGGAGTAACTGAATATCGATCGTTACAACTATAGCCATATGTTCAATAGCAAAGAATGATCTCTCCCTCGAACGTTAATCTAAAGAGAGCGTTTAAGTTCATTTGAGAGGCTTTGATGCTAGATCCGTTCAATATAACGTTGATGAAAGCGTTTAAGTTGTAATCGTTGATAGATAAAACAAGGCCTCGCGATTGCGAGGCCTTTTTGTGGTCCGACTGAAACTCAATATTAATCGAGCCTAGCGAAAGCTCGGGATAATCGCTGGAATCCCCGGTAGAAGGCCAACCAACGCCATCACACCACTTAGCACAATGAACATAGTGCCAGGCAACACCCAACGGCTCATTTTACTAAGCTCACTACTACGTTCTTTACAACCGACTAAGCCTAAGTTATCCAACAGCATGGTGAGAGCCCAACCAAATGCAGGGTTAACCAGTGCTGAAGAGAACACGACAATCGCGGCCGATTGGGTGGTTTTCCCTTCACGCGTCATTTCCATTCCAGCTTCTAGCAATGGCACAAATACCCCAACAATGAGCGCGACACAAAGCACAGGTTGCCAGATAGCTAAATCCATTGGGTAACCCCAAACAGCGGCGATGATACAGAACAGAGCTGTGAGCAAAGCGCCAGCAGGAATAGGGCGTTTAGCAATCGCCGCCGGTACGATGTAAGTACCCCATGAAGACGTAAAGTTAGTGCCGCCAAGTAGAGAGCCGAACGTTTGACGAATTGAAGCCGTGGTCATGGTGTCGTCGATGTTCATGTGTACTTTTTCGGTACGTTCTGGGTAGCTGATCTTTTGAAATACTTGATGGCCTAAGAAATCTGGTGACCACATCGCTACGGCTAGAATCGCAAACGGCAATACCACCATGAAATGTTCAATCGTTGGTAGGCCTAGCATCCAACCTGTGTTTTCTCCCCACCAATACATAGGGTTCATGTTGGGTAAACCTGGCTCGGTTTGAAAAGAGAACGGCGCGCCCATGGCAAATGCTAACGTACCACCCAGTAAGCAGCTAAGAGGGACGGCTAACCAGCGCTTACGGAAATGTTCCAATAGCGCGTACAAAATGATGGTGCAGAAGATCACGACAAAAGCAATATGACTCATGCCGATCCCTTCAGCCCAAGCGAACAGCTTTTTAACTTGGGAAGCGGTTCCAACAAAGCCAAGGTAGAGTAATAAGCCGCCACACACGCCTTTACTGGTGAGGTTGGCCAGCATACTGCCACCTTTACTGATGGCCAAGAGTAAGCCAAAAGCACCTATCAGCAAGCCAAAGGCCATTGGGTGTCCGCCAGCTGCAACAACAATCGGAATTAAAGGAATGAGTGGACCATGCGTACCAGCAAGGTTAGCCGTTGGTAGTAAGAAGCCAGAGAAAAGGATGATGAAAACTGAGGCGATGAGTAGTTCATAACGAACGTTTTCTAAAATAAAGCCTTCATTTAGCCCTAAAGCTCCGGCAAAGGTGGCTGCAATCGCTCCCACCATAACAACCTTACCAATCGTGGCGGCCATCGCTGGGATAGTATCTTCTATCTCGAATCGATAATCTTTAAACGGTAAATTTGGACGCCAACGCTTAGGCGACATGATTTGTAATTCATGTTCTAAATATTGTTCGCGGGAATCAAATTCTGATCT
This sequence comes from Vibrio sp. R78045, assembly GCF_042466085.1. Taxonomy (NCBI): domain Bacteria; kingdom Pseudomonadati; phylum Pseudomonadota; class Gammaproteobacteria; order Vibrionales; family Vibrionaceae; genus Vibrio; species Vibrio sp. R78045. The sequence continues at coordinate 396,865 of NZ_JAXHBS010000018.1, read as the reverse complement.
TGGTTTGTGTTGTTGTTCATAAGTGAGTTCATCCTCATTGGCTTGAGGCTTATCTGCTTGTATATGTACGGACTCTAAAGTACTGCTCATGTTGATTCCTTTCGTTCACACTCTAAGGCGTGTTATTCCAACAAACGTTATTGACTCACGCAGAAGCGTAAACAATGTGTCAACTTATTATTAAAAATTCATTAACATTTAGTTGTTAGTACCTTATACCAAACCAAAAAAAACAAATAGTCTCAGTTAGTTAGACATTAGTCGTAGAGTTTGATGGCAAATATGGGAGACGGTAAAGAGGGTGAGTTCGCTTGTTTATAGGCCATTAATTACAGGAACAATAAAGTCACTTTCAACAACGAACGGCCGAGTGGACCTGTTCTGCAATTGAGCCTAAAAATCAAAACCCAAAAATAATTTAGAAAAGTGTGCATCCTTTCGCGAGCTCAAACGTGTTAGAGGTAAATCGTTTAGAGGGTGCCACTATGTTGGACGTTTTTACTTACTTTGCCGACTGGCTGACGTATTCCATTTTTAACTTGGAAGCCAGTACTTCAATGGCAACAGGCGTTCATTTCTTTATTGAAGACACCAGTAAGATCTTAGTCTTATTGGTCGTGTTGATTTACGTTATCTCCGCACTGAGAGCCAGTTTGAGTGTGGACAAAGTTCGCCAATATCTACAAGGCAAGCGCCGCGGTGTGGGCTACTTCCTTGGTTCGCTATTTGGTGCGATTACACCGTTTTGCTCGTGCAGTTCTATTCCTCTGTTCATGGGCTTTGTCTCTGCACGTATTCCCATTGGTGTGACCATCGCATTTCTGATTACATCGCCTCTGATCAATGAGGTGGTGATCATCATGCTTGGCAGTGTCCTTGGGCTGAAATTCACCATCATGTACGTTGTGATTGGTATGTCGCTTGGCATTTTTGCAGGCTTTGTCTTAGATGCTTTTAAAGCCCACCGTTGGTTACAACCTTTCCTTGCCGAAGCGTATCAAAAAGCCAATGAGTTAGATGAACAGCCTCAAACGGCGATTGAATCAACCCCAATGACGTTTAAACAGCGCCATGAATTTGCTGTGAACGAGACCAGTACCATCTTCAAACGCATTTGGATTTGGGTCTTTGTTGGTGTGGGTATTGGTGCGTTTATTCATGGTTTTGTTCCGGCGGATTGGTTCGAGCAAAACCTCGCACACGGCCAGTGGTGGACGGTTCCCCTCGCGACACTTAGTGCGATTCCTATTTACACCAACGCAACGGGCATAGTTCCAATCATGGCGTCTTTGATAGACAAAGGTATGCCACTAGGAACCACGCTGGCGTTTTGTATGGGAGCGGTCGCAGTGAGCTTGCCAGAGTTCATGATGCTCAAACAAGTGATGCAATACCGATTGCTTGGTGTAATCGCGGGTTACTTGTTGGTGGCGATTTCCATCACCGGTTGGTTGTTTAATTTCTTCTATTAATCACAGCAGAGCAAATGCTCACAGGAGTCTGATATGAAAAGCATTCAAGTTTATGGTTCAGGTTGTAAGAACTGCGTCGTTACCGCAGAACGGTTTGCCGAGGTCGCACAAGAGTTAGGGCAGCAAATCAATATTGAAAAAGTCACCAGTTTGGAAGCCATTATGAAAGCTGGCATTATGAGCACACCGGGTATCGCGATTAATGGTGAGTTAAAACACACGGGGTCGGTGCCATCTGTTGATCTGGTTCGCGATTTACTCAAGGAAAATGTTGTAGCGTAAAAGTAAGGAAAGAGCGTCGCGCATGCAGAGTTTTTTTGAATGAGCATGCGCGACGGATTATCGAGGTTCAAGAATGAAATGTTTGATGAATGCGTGGAATCATGCGGAACCTAGCCTTTATGGTTGGCTACTAAAACAGACCCAAAATCCGCACGAAGCGGAAGACATCATGCAAGAAGTGTTTCTGAAGGCCATGGGAAATAGCGAGCGTTTCTGTACATTGCAGGACGGTAAATCATGGCTGTTTAAGATGACCAGAAACCACCTTGTTGATCAGCTGAGACGGAAAATATATTCGGTAGACATCGAAGAATTTGTGATGCCAACGGATATTTCCCCTGCGATGGTTCAGCTTCAACGCTGCCTTCCCCAGGTATTGGTCAAACTCACCGAGCAAGATCGTGATGTGATAGAACAATGTGACCTCAATGGTATGACACAAAAAGACTACGCAGAGAAACACCAGCTCAGCCTACCAGCCGTTAAGGCTCGTTTACGTCGTGCCCGTATAGAACTCAAAACCATTTTGGTGAGTGAATGTAAGGTGACTCAAGACCAAACGGGCGTTTGTTGCTTTAGGTCATTTCAAGCAGAGCCTTAAGTCTTTTCAAGTAGAGCGTTAAGTCCTTTCAAGCTGAACCTTAAATCCTTCTGGAAGTAATGTTTCCGCTTTAAACTAATTTATAGGCCATTACTTTAAGGAGCAATAAACGAAGGTTTAACAAGAAAACGTTCGGCTCTAAAGGCCCTGATAAAATTCATCGACTCAAGATTTCTTGTGTTCTTGGGGTAATTTGATAATGGATATCTGTTCCAGTTTTATTCTGAATATATTGGGCGACAAACAGGGAAAGGCCTTGTCGTTAGCAACCAAATCTCTACCACGTTCTGCGCCTGATAGTGATAGAATCCCCGCATTAGAATTATCGAGAATCTAGGTATTTATAAACAATGTTTATCCATCACGTTAATGGCATCGACTGGCTGGTGATTACAGCTTTTGAAGAACTGAAAACGATGTTTATCGAAGATGCTGGCCCAATCCCGGCTTACTTCTCTACCGCCAGTGAATTGAGCCTGATTGATCAAGCCAAGCGCAGCTATGGATTTTTGCCGACACTCCGCGGTGTAATCACCGATACCGGCACGTATCAAAGTAAAGATCTTGAAGAAGATTTGAACCCACAGCTTGCCTGTATCGTTGAAGGGCGTGGTCGGGTGTTTATCTATCACGGCGACTATGTGGCTTTTGTCGATGACGAGCAAACCTTTATCACTCGCATGGACTGAAAAGATTAACTCATTCGAGGCTAGCGAATCGGAAAATCAACGAGTGAACCAGTCTTGAATAAAAATATTAAAGGATTAGTACGATGGCAAAAACGATCTCATTGGTACTTGGCAGTGGTGGCGCAAGAGGCTTGGTTCACGTTGGCATCATCCGCTGGCTAATTGAGCACGGCTTTCAGATAAAATCCATCTCTGGCTGTTCAATTGGTGCACTTATCGGTGGTGTCTACGCGGCGGGTAAGTTGGATGAATTTGAAGAGTGGGTCACCAGTATCGACCAATCGGATATGGCTATGATGTTGGACTTTTCATGGCAATCAAGTGGTATCTTCAAAGGGGACAAGATCATCGACACACTGCGTAGGCTGATCGGCGAGATTTCAATTGAAGATCTGCCTATCCCTTATACCGCAGTTGCTGCCAACGTCGCTGATGAAAAAGAGGTTTGGTTGCAATCGGGTTCTTTGTTTGATGCTATTCGTGCTTCTATCTCTTTGCCATTGTTCTTCACGCCTCACGTCATCAATGGTGAAGTGCTGATCGATGGAGGAGTGCTCAATCCCGTACCGATTGCGCCTACCTTTAGTGATAAGACAGACTTTACTCTGGCTGTGAACTTAGGTGGTGAACCTGAGATGCTTCAACAGGAAGTGATACCGGTTTCTCTACCAACAAAACAGAGTAACCTACATGAGAAGGTTACTCTTTTTATCGATAATCTAGGTAGCAGTGTAAAAAGTAAAATGAGCTTCAATTTTGCTGCCTACGACATTGCCAACCAAGCGTTTGATGCGATGCAATCGACCATTGCTCGTCAAAAATTGGCCGCTTATCCCGCAGATATTACGCTTGAGATCCCACGTAATGCCTGTGGCACCTTAGAGTTTGATCGCTCACAAGAGATGATAGATAGAGGCTACCATTTGGCACAGGCTAATCTGGGTAACCGACTTTAATGGGCTGGTCGTTAATTTTTATGGTTAGGCAACAGGCTAACTAAGAGGGGGATTTATGCAAACTGAACTCCACGAGCTTATGTCAACAAAAGATGTCATCGTTCTCACAAGCTTAGAAGTGCCAGCCGTATCTTGGCTGATCGATGGCTATCAAGAGAACGCTGATACCCAAATTATCGAGAACGCACACCAATTAGACACCGAAGCGATTGTGTCGCAATGTCGAAGCGGCCTTAGTGACGGTAAAAAGGTCATACTTACCGCGCAGTTTCGCAGCCAGCTACCTATTATCAATATCGCTTCACTGTGTAATGAGAAGCGCAAATTATTGATCAATATTGAGTTGTCCGGTTGGAATGAAGAAAAACGCCTTCCCCATTCTTATAGCAGTTTCTAGTTTGTAGCCGTTTTTAGTTAACTAGCAGTGTCTCTTTAATCAGAGCCGTTCAATACAACACTGATGCAAGTGGTTAAGCCAGTTAAGTAGGGTGTATTTTCGTTTGATAGATAAAACTAAGGCCTCGCATGTGCGAGGCCTTTTTATTTCAGATCTTGCAAAAACCGATCTCTAACAAATTATTGGGAACGAACTAGGTTAGCAAGCCATAACGAGTTTAGGATTACGAATTAAAGTATTCAATAGCTTAGTTTCGTAATAACAGCCGATAAACTTAAGATCAGGACGTTGCTTAATTGCTTCACATACAACGCCAAATCTAAGGTTATTCTTTTAGCTTAATTTGCCGCTTCTATGGTGCCTTTGAAGGTGCTGTTCAAAAAGTCATTGATCTCTTGAGAGTGATAAATCGAAATGATCTTTTTATAGACTTCATTATTTTTGTCTTCTTCTCGCGCCGCAACAACCATCACAGCTAAAGGTGCGTCTTTCTTCTCTAAGTAGATACCTTGTTTCTTAGGATCTAACCCTGCAGACATCACGTAGTTCATAGTAATAGCTGCAGCGTCTACATCGTCAAGAGAGCGGGGCAACTGTGCGGCATCAACTTCGACAAATCGAATATTCTTTGGATTGGAGACAATATCGGTTAGAGATGCATTGAATCCAACGTTTTCTCTCAGTGAAATAAGCCCTGCATCTTCTAATAGTAATAGTCCGCGTCCGCCATTGGTTGGATCGTTTGGAATCGCAATTCTTGCGTTGTCAGGAATAGAGTCAAGTGAAGTGTACTTGTTAGAGTAAACGCCCATACGCATCAAAATTGAACGTCCGATAGAAACCAACTTACTATCATGATTGTCGTTAAAGTTGTCGAGAAATGGCTGATGTTGGTAGCTATTAAGTTGGATACTTCCGTCATCCAGTGCTGCGTTAGGGGTGATGTAGTCTGAGAATTCAACTAATTCGATGTTAATCCCTTGCTTCGCTGCTTCAATAGCGACGGCCTGTACAACTTGTGCGTGTGGACCTACTGTTGCACCAATCTTGATGACTGCCTCGTCTTTTTTTCCACATCCTGTCACACCTAATGTGAATGCCAATGCCAACAGGGATGCGGTGATTTTTTTGTAGCTTTTCATGATAACTCCATTTAATTAACCAAAAGACATATGGGTGCCTAGACGTCTATATTATCTATTAATGCGATTGGGTCAATAGGTTTGTTAAAGGAGAAGTTAAATTGATGTTATTACTAGGTGGGGTATATAACTCCAAAGTATTGGATCTGCTTTCGCAAGCGATTATCTGATTACACTAAATCACAGTGACGAAAACTCGACGAGCTTTATCGTTAAGAGAAAAGATTTCTTTAACCGTTAATGATAGATAAAAATAAGGCCTCACGTTTGCGAGGCCTTGTCGTATGAGGATTGTAGAATTCACTGGATATTAATTAAACGCTTCCACTAATTACATGGTGAAGACTGGCGACATGCCGCTGTCTTGTCCGTTCATTAATAGTAGTCCAATCACAATAAGTAATAGACCGCCAAATAGCTGCAAATAATGACCAGCGACTTTTAATGAGGCACTGCTATTCTTGTTACCTGCGGCTAAGTAGCGTTTCACCAAATGTTTGCCTGTTAGCGTCATCATTGCAATTAGTGAGGTTGTTAATGCCGTACCAACCGCCATTGCCAACGCACTAAGAACACCCATCCAATACAAGCCGACCATGTTAGCGAAAAGCAGAACCATAATAGCTCCAGTACACGGCCTTACCCCTATGGTGACAATGATTCCTGCATATTCACGGAGCGTTGAAGCTTTATTTATCGCGTCTGCATCGGCGACGTGCTGGTGGCCGCATCCGCAGTCGGCATGAGAGTGATCTGTGTGCGAGTGTTCTGCTGATTGTATTGTACGAATGGGGTTCAACATCGCGGAACCATCAGATACTGATGAGCGACGCGCCATTGGTGATTGGGTCGAGATCGGTGAACGAGCGGCTATAAGAGAAGGCATATCTGTTGCGAATGCGGTGATGGTCTTCACTTTCAACTTTGGTTTGCGCACCGTTGAGTAGATGTTTTTCAGAGCTTTCCAGCAGATCAATGTACCCACCACGGCCACTAAGGCAAAGCTCAATGAAACAAATAGGTTGGCTTTGTCGTTCACTACTCGCATTGAAGCATTAAAGCCCCACAACAAAACGCTGACTAATAAGACAGCGACCAGTGCTTGTAACAAAGCGGAGACCACCGTAAGAATCAAGCTGGCTTTTGCTTTGGTTGGGTGAGTGGCTAAGTATGTTGAAACGATGACTTTGCCATGGCCAGGCCCCAAAGAGTGCAGCATTCCATAGATAAAGCTGAATCCAATCAGGTAACAGCCTGCTCCCCAAGGGTTTGACTTGGCTTGGTAGAGTAGGTCTGCAAGTTCTGAATTGACCTCTCTTTGCCATTGGATACTGGTGATAACGAGTGATGGCCACATCGACCATAGTTGATACGCGCCAACAGCAACAAATAATAATGCACCGATACCAATGAGGGCATGGTTGGCTTTGAATTGATTTTTCTTCATATAACAAGAACCTGAATTAGAGATTACTATTTTCGTTAATTTGGCAGGTTTAACTCGTTTGAGTTAAGACGTTTAATAGCTCAAACGAGTCGCTGCGGTTAGGAAGTGGGAAGCGCAGCACAATGAAGCTTGACCGATTGAGTAAACAGTTGGCCGAGCGTGTTATCTGGATCCGCATCGGTTGGCAAAGACATCGCATAGCTCATTTGTTCTGGAGTCGGGTTAGGCTCAACGAGTTCTAACTGACATTGTCTCGCGAGTTCTGGTGATAAGGTCACATCCCCCTTAGATAACCACGACATATCGACAAAGTAGCTAGGGTCAAAGATCAATACACGAAGTGTGTCTCTTGTCACCGGTTTTGGTTTGGCAAGCGGTAGGTCAAAAGTGAGCACCATTTTGGCTTTGTCACGTTCAAATTTGGCATGCTCTGCTACTTGATATTTGATTGGCTCTTCATTGTCATAGAAGTAGGTGAAGTAGTGCTCGTACATCATGTTTTCGATAACGGATGCTGCCAGGTTTTTGAACGTCTCTTCTTCTTTGTCTGGAGATACGTCTTCACCATCTAACATATACATCGACGTCATAGCATCAAACGACCATTCCATCGACAGGCCAGTTATTAGGCCATTCTCACCTTCGATGTGGGTCTTCATTTCAACCCATGAGTGAGGGTGGGCATATAGGTTTGGAGCAAAAGATAGCAATGCAATGCCAAGAGGTAAGCATTTTAGAAAATGAAAACACATCGAAAAGCGGCTTACACAGCCCAAAGAGAGGCGATCGAATACATTGATTAGAGTAGAGAACAGTTTCATGAAGACAGACGGTTATTTGTTGTGATGTTATAATATAACAATTTAAGCATTTATTCACTTTGAAAGAGGATAAGATGCACATTAAAAACAACACCTGTGACAACAATGGTTTATCTCAAAGGTAGAGCCATAGACCTTAGAGCGTTGGCGGGTAACGTCTTTCTCATAAACCTTTCTGTTTCTATGAATCTTTTCGTCTCAATAAACTTTTCTTTTCCAAGCTACCTTGTAGCTCCGTCTACTCTATAGTTTTTGCTGAAAGTGCTATTTCTCTATTCTGTAAATCTAATTTTTCACACTATTGTTATTGGCATATGCCAATAACAAGGAATATACTGAATGCCTGATCACCAATAACAGGGAGTTACCATGTTATACGCAGTACCTTGTCTTAATCTCCATGTCGGCAATCATTTTGCTCGTTCACCACAGATAGCGATTGTGGATGACCAACGACAAATAAAGCAGGTTGTTTCTTTGGTTGAATCCGACTCATCTTGTAATAAAAAGAAGCAATGGATTTCAGTGATCCACTCTTACGGCGTGCAAGCAGTTGTTGTCCGTCACATAGGAAAAAGGATGCTGGCGCACTTGTTTAAAAACGATATTAAAGTGTTAGCCTCGACAGGAAAGGTTGAAATCGAAGCATTAGATTTTGATCACCTACAAGAAGTGACCGATTTAGATTACGGTCGAGAGCCTCGCAATCATGGGTGTGGTAAGAAAGAGCGTAGGAGAGACGGTGCAATTTTCATGTCACGACCCCATAAATTGGGGGCTATTCGAGGGTTCCGTAAATGACATTCCTACTAACATTACTGGGCTTTGTCGGAATCGTGGCGTTGATGGCGATCGGTGTGATTTTTTCACGCCAGCCAATCAAAGGCAGCTGCGGGGGGCTAGCGCAGATCGATATTGAGCGTGAATGCAATTGCAAAGAGGTGTGTGAGGAACATAGCCGTAAGCTGTATCAGATCTCAGAACCCTCAAGTTAGAGAGCTCAAACAAGCCGCCATATAGCTAAGTCAATAGATAAACAGATAAACAGATAAACAGCTAAATCAGATAGTTGGATCGCTCAGTGACGAGTTCGGTATCCAGCAGTGAGAGTGGGATCTAGAGTTAAGGCTAGGGTGTCAGTTAAGAGTTTTGAATGACTAACGCGTGGCCGTTGACGATGCATTTAGCAACCTTGGCTCGTGCACGTTTAATGATGTTACCGAACGTTTGGCGAGACACCTGCATCTGCTCGGCGGCTTCAAGCTGGCTTAGGCCTTCTTGATCAGCCAAGCGTAGCGCTTCCAACTCTTCTAATAGCAGCTCTTCTTGATGAAGCTCGTCCATAGGGACGCCATTAGGCTTAAAACAAGAGTAAGCCGCACGAGTACATAACTGTCGATGTTTTTTTGGTCGAGCCATATCAATCTCTAGAAATCTAAGGGTAAAAGGAATAAGGATAAGTATGAAAGTTTTCATTCCTCACAACCATCGCCGCTGCCAAGTATGCAGCCAAGGCTTCTTTTCAGATAGCCCGATTTGCTTTGAAGTTGCTAGCAATAACGAGAACTTAGCTAAGCATGAAGCCTTAGCCAAGATTGTACCAACAGATAAAGCTGAGGGCTATGATGGCATTATGCAGGGCGGCATTGTTACCGCGTTACACGATGCCACCATGTTGCACTGCTTGTTCCAAAATAATATCACCGCTATGACGGTCAGCTTGACGTCTCGTTTCCATCATCCAATTTTGATTGGCCAAGAGTTAGAGATCCGCGCTCAATGGGTAAAAAGTAAACGCAATATTTACTTTTTAGAGAGTCAGATTACTCAAGGTGGCAAGTTATGTTCATCGGCAAAAAGTCAGTTCATGTCGTCACTTTAATCATCGAACCTAAGTTCTAATGATCTTGTAAACGTAGAAGTAGGGGAAAAAGTCGCAACAACTTCTTCTTTGATGCTCACCGGCTTTGAAATCCGACACAAGAGTTATGTAGATATGCCAAGGTTGTTAGCGGCTTTAGAGGACGGCGAGGTTGAAGCCATCGTCGCTGATGATGTAGTGCTCAAATATATGATTGATCACGGCAGAACCAATGGGCGATTTGAAAATTCGTGAGTCGCGAAAGTGGCGTAAAATATTGGTCGACTATTTTGCGGATCAGTAATCGAAACCTGCTAAGTACTACAAAGCTTTCTAAGTTTTTATTTCTACAGTTCTGAGCCAGAAGCTTTGTTCTTTTTAAAGTATTTAAATGCAGTCCAGACGGCATAAGCCGCAACACCAACAATCAATGCTGAACGAATAAGGATAGGTGCATCATGTTCTAATTGACTAACATGCGGCACAATACTCGCAAACAATCGACTGGTAAAAAACAGCCCCATTACTAACATAACAATTTTATTCATGTGACCTGCCGTTCAATTAGATGCGTTATACAAAACAAAGGATGACTTAATCACACTCTCGCGAGGTTAAAACTTGTTCTGTTCGAAATTAAAGAATGCGCTTCTCAAACCCGCTCGTCAACGCGATATCAGCCAAAAACCAGTAAGCTAAAGTTTCGTTTTTGGAAGTGACTCTTTTCATTAATGAAGAGATAGTTGGGGATTGAGTGTGCGAGAAACCGTTGAACTTATTACGATGAATTTCGAATTTTCCATTTATTATTATGATTTGGGCTTGCAAGGGTTAGAGATTGTCGATCAGCAAGCACTGCAATCTTTTATTGACTCCTACGAATAATAATAGAGCTTGGCACTTACTCAAATGCCAAGCTCTGTTTTCAATGTCTACTATAAACTACTCACATCTATTTATGGTCGACTTACTCTTAGCAATTAGCAATTAGCAATTAGCCGGTAAGTGTCCGCGAACCATTACCGGCGACTAAGTATTAGTCCTTAAGCTTTTGCATACATGAGTGTTCTATAACCACCGATTAAGTTACGTGCTTTAAAGCCGTTGTTGACGAGTTGGCGATAAGCTACGTTACCACGTAACCCTACTTGGCAGTAGATTACAATCTCTTTGTCTATTGGAAGCTCACTCATTCGATGACGCAGTTGGTCGACTGGAATGTTGATTGCTCCCTCAATAAAGCCACCATTTTCTAGTTCGCCAGGGTTACGAACATCGAGTAGGAGTTGGTTGTCGCTTAATGTTTCAATCTCATCGAAATGAATAGGTGTCGCGTCACCTTTAATAATATTGTTGGCAACAAATGCGGCTTGGTTAATCACGTCCTTAGCACTCCCGTAAGGTGGTGCATAGGTTAATTCTAGGTGTTGAAGTTGATCAACGGTCATACCTGCACGTTGAGCTACTGCCATAACATCAATGCGCTTATCAACGCCATCTTTACCGACGGCTTGCGCACCCAGTATTTTCCCTGTCTTAGGATCGAATAACATCTTGAACGAGACAACTTGTGCGCCGGGGTAGTAGCTCGCATGGCTTGCTGTATGGACGTATACTTTTTCGTAACTGATTCCTGATTGTTTTAGTTGCTTCTCATTTTTACCTGTTGAAGCGACTGCAAGGTCAAAAATCTTACAAATTGCGGTCCCCTGAGTGCCTTGATAAGCTTCTTGGCGCCCAAGCATGTTGTCTGCCGCCATTCGACCTTGACGGTTGGCAGGGCCTGCTAATGGGACGAGCGTTTGCTCTCCTGTTACAAAGTCTTTGTCTTCTATTGCATCGCCGACCGAGTAAATTGAAGGATCGCTCGTTTGCATAAATTCGTTAGTGTAAATACCACCAAAAGCGCCTAGTTGAAGGCCTGCTTCTTGCGCCAATTTCGTTTCTGGACGTACACCAATAGCCATGATCAAAATATCGGTTGTGAGAGTTTCACCGTTATTAAGTGTTAATTCTAATTCTCCCTCTAGGTGTTGGTGCTTCTCGCTCTCGCCTGAATCAAAGCTTGCGATGTGTTCGTTAGGTATATATTTCACAGATTCAAGTGCGACGCCGAGTTTTAGGTCGATGCCTTTTTCACGAATCTCCGCATGGGCAAAGCCGGCCATTTCTCGGTCTACTGGTGTCATTACTTGATCGGCCATCTCAATCAATGAAGTTTTGATCCCAAGCTGATGAAACGCTTCCATCATTTCCAAGCCGATAAAGCCACCGCCAACAACTGTCGCGTGCTCAGGCTTATTCATTTGGATTGTCTCGATGATGCGGTCCATGTCTGGAATATTGCGTAGCGAATGGGTGAGGGGGTTATCGATTCCTGAGATGGGAGGAACGACGGCACTGGCTCCTGGGCTGAGTAATAAGAAGTCGTAACTCTCGCTGTAGTGGCTACCATCAACTAGATTTTTGACTGTAACGGTTTTATTGGTGCGATCAATTGAGGTAACTTCGTTCATCACTCGTGCGTCAACGTTGAAGCGAGCTAAGAAGCTTTCAGGTGTTTGTAACAGAAGTTTGCTTCTATCCTCGATATCGCCACCTATGTGGTATGGCAATCCACAGTTGGCAAAAGAGACGAATGGTCCTCGCTCAAACATTATGATTTCGGCTTCTTCACTAAGGCGACGAGCGCGTGCAGCAGCTGAAGCACCGCCAGCTACGCCTCCGATGATTACAATTTTAGTCATACGTTTACCTATTACTGTCTCTAAGTTTAACTATACAAACTGCCGAGCATAGAGCTTGTATCTTCCTAATGATCAGGACTGGCTAATCGCCGGCGATTGAGTAGTTTTCGAAATACCTAGATACTATAAAGGTGTAAATTAGCATTGTCTAATGTTTGCTTTGATTTATTAGCTCTTACTAATGTAAAAGACTGTAAACCCTATAACGGTGATTACTTTGGCGCGCTTTAAATTCGGATTATTTGAAGATGCATTGCCGACTAAGACGACTCTATTCTATTGAAAGACGCCTTAGTCGGTGAGGGGAGAGGTTTAGTTTGAAGCTGTCACCTCGGGTTTGAGCGTTTGGTCTAAGAGCAGTGATTAGACTAAAGCACGCTAATGAAGGTAATACGCGTTAGCTAGTTGAGTACGGGTTAGCCAAATTAACTCGCATGAGCATAATTAACAGGACCATGGGTGTGCTGACTCATTACATTTTTCAGATCTTGCTCATATTGATCCAACCACGCGTAACGTTCACGATACAGTTTTCGTTTTTGGCGCTTGAGAGCCTCAAGATCTTTCCTGGTAGGTTGTAGTGGTAGAGCGTAGAAACATTTGTCGTGTTGTTGTCCGTCGTGTTCTTCCCATAAGCAATTGTACTTCAGGCTGATTGTTTTACCCTTCTTGCCGTATCGTAATGAGTTAGAAACATGCCCAGATTCGTTGACGGCGTAAATGTGGTCAATCTCCAAACTGGTGGCCAATAATCGAAGAGTTTCAACCATGAATGATTTCGGTCTCAAACCATAGAATGCTTTTGTGAACGAGCGGCTAAATCCGTTGTCGTTTGCTCCCCCTTGTATTCCGCCAATGTAGATATCATTATTAAATACGGTGAATGATATGGTGTACATTTTGTTGAAGATTGAGTCGGTTAGGGAAAGGGTCAGTTCACCTTCTTTTCTAGCATTTCTCTCAAAACTTAGGTTTAGAAAATAAGCTTTTTCATCAATTTTCAGCTCTAAAAGATTAAGTCTCTCGTTATATATTTGATGGCGAGCTGTTGAGGTGAACTTATCTTCAAACCAGTCATAATGCTTTGATAGTATGTCAATTTTTTCTTTCTTACTAAAATCGGTACATAAGTAAGGTGTGACAAATTTAGATAGGAAGTTCGGCTGTTTTTTAAATAAAAGCTTTCTCTCGATAGAGCTGAAATTGTCATTCATTTTTCTTGTGTCTGAGTAAAAAAATAACGCTCGAACTGCAAACTTCACTATCGCTTTGTATTTGCCTTTATTTTTATGGACACTAGCGTCAATTCCCATACGAACTACATTCATAATCACCTCAGTAAAGAAGCGTTGCCCGAACACGCTAGCGTTCCGAACTGCTTCTTTTATTCTCATAAACATTAATGCCGATGATGATAATGAAAAGTGAAAGTTGGGTACGTATGGGTATGTATGACAATGTAATCGAGTCTGTTACTTAGTGTTCAAATCGTGCGCGATTACTTGTTATCAATGACCGGGTTTAATTAAGTGAGAACTTTCAAGCTTATGACTGCACTATTACTAGTGGCTTGAGGGAGGGATTATTTAGGATTCAGCCTGGCTAGGTTTTTAAAAAAGAATGCCACTGCAGAGCTGCAGTGGCATTAGAAGGATAACAAACTATAACTCTAACAGTTTGGCCAATTCGCGCTCTTCGAGAAGCTCTTCAATACGTTGACGAGTCTTAGGCGTTTCGGCTTGTGTTTTGGTTGACTTGCCTGCTTTTTTACTGCGGCTAGCTTGAACTTTTACTTTAGTTATAGACATCGTAATCTTCCTTGGATTCTGCTTTGAGTTATTATTTACCCTAAGCGTTACATGACTCTTTTAGTGCTTTACCTGCTTTAAATGCAGGCGTTTTTGATGCTGAAATTTGAATCTCTTCGCCCGTTCGTGGGTTACGACCAGTACGAGCAGCACGAGAATTAACTTTGAAACTACCAAAACCTAGGATGGCAACATCATCACCCTTAGCCAATGTATTAGAAATACCTTCAACAAGTGCGTTTAACGCTGAACCTGCTTGTTCCTTCGAGATATCTGCTGAAGTGGCAATGTGATCAACTAACTGAGATTTGTTCATATTCTATATTCCTTATTGAGTACGAGTGGCGCTTATTTTTAAGGCCGAGCTTGTTCCATCTTAGCAATAAGGACTGAAATAGTGTTAACGTCTGGGTAGGGTTTTGTAAAGTAATCAACAAGATTGAGCGTTAACTCGCCTTTTATTATAACTGAATGTAATTCTTTAGCTATTGGTAATTTAAATACTGGTTATTAAACTGATATGAAAAAGGCGAGCATCTATCTTCTATTGGGTTAAGAGAGTCAATAATAAGTCAGCACTTTGTTTATAAATGAGTAGGGTTATTAGTTAATTGATTAATTAGTTAGTTAAACGAGGCGCAGAAATAAAAAAGCCCAGCGAGAGTGCTGAGCTTTGATTTTGAGCTTGCAATACAGAACTATTTAGTAATAAAGATTTGTTCTGTTTCTAGTGACGTCATAGCGCGAACTTGACGCCAAATATAGTAGAAAATACCTAACATCATCAGCATGCTTGGGATTGCAATGGCTGGGTAGCTGTAAAGTGTCAGCTTGCCAAGCTCTTCATTAAAAGCGGCTGTGCCCGCTGGGCTTGTCACAATCCACGTCGCTAAGAAGTAGTTCATCGCAGAAGAGAAAGCGAAAGTACTCGCGAACATGTAATTTGACGTCATTAAACAGCGGTCGAACTTTGCTTGGTGGCCAAACTGTTTTAAACGTTCTTCAATGAGAGAGATGTTTAGCAGTGCTGGCGTGAAGATGACTTTTTGGATGAACGGATAGCGAGTAAAAGTAGAACCAAGAACCGCTAAACCAATTATGCCTGGGATTAACGCTTCTTTTAATGCTAACCAACGCGTGTCCAATTCGAAGAAACCAATGCCACCTGTTAATAACACACTCACAAAACCAAGTGCCGCAATGAAATTAAACTTCTTGTTGCGGATTAGTTCCATACCACCGTAAGCGATAGGGAAAGCCAGTGCCACAAGCAGTGCTAAACCTGTTCCTAGGTGCTCCTCTCCACTGAATTTCATCAAGATGAATGATGGAAGAAAGACGTTAAAAACGATTTCGAAAAGAGGGCTAGATTTTTTGTTTTCTGTGTTACTCATAATTTCTAAATACATTATGTTATGGATTTATTCTCAGGGATTGTTGTTTACCTCGCCCAAGATGTAAAGCCCTAAGGTATCATGCTGTGTAACGACATGTGACATTTAGCACGTCATTTACTGTTTAAGTCATTGAATTTAAGGTAAGAAACTCGTTAGGCTCTGCGTTTCTTAAAGGCGTGCCAGCCAGCACTGAGAATCGTTTTTATGACTACACTAAGCGCACTTAACTGAGGATCTGCATTTTTTCCTGCGGCAATACGCCACATTTGATGTTCGTACCAAACCAGTCCAACCATCGCCATTTTATCTAGTGTTGGCTTGCCTGTCGTTGGCACAGTTAACGGCATGCCGTGGTTTGGATCTTTTATCAATCGATTGGGGAAGTCTGGGTCAACCGCCATGGTTCGTGCAATTCCAATAAAGTCAGTCGCAAAGGTTTGTAACGCGTCGTTCATTGCTGATGCTGTTCGAAAGCCACCAGTGACCACCAAAGGTGTATCTACAAGCTTTCTCACCTTCATCATGTAATCCATAAAGTAGGCCTCGCGCTTCAATGTACTTGCCTTTAAAGGTGGGGTTTTATTTTTAGAACCCATCATCGAAGGGCTTTCATATGTGCCACCGGATATTTCAATTAAGTCGATACCGTCGCTACTGAGCGTTTGTACAACTTTCATCGACTCTTCTTCAGTGAAGCCACCTTTCATGAAATCAGCACTGTTGAGCTTAATCCCCACAGGAAAGTCATTACCTACTTCTTTACGGATCGCACGGTAGACTTCGAGCACGAATCTGAGTCGGTTCCCTAATGAACCACCCCATTTATCGTCGCGCTGATTGTGTCTTGAGGATAAGAATTGACTCACAAGGTAACCATGAGCACCATGAATTTGCACGCCAGTAAATCCTGCCTGTTTTGCCAATTTTGCGCTTAAGGCAAACTTATTAATTACTTCATGTATTTCTGAGTCTGTTAGTGCTCGTGGGGTGTTAAAGCCTTTCTCTAATCCGCGCTCTAAAGAGATAGCTGAAGGGGCGACAGGCTGATCACAAAGGAATTTAGGGATCTGTTTACCAGGATGGTTTAGCTGCATCCATATCTGAGAGTCGTTTTGCTTTCCGGCACTAGCCCAATCACGAAAGATGGTGAGGTCACTTTGCTCGTCCAAGACGACGTTGCTAGGTTCACCAAGTGCATTTCTATCAACCATCACGTTACCTGTCATGGATAAACCTATGCCACCTTCAGCCCAACGCTGATAAAGGGTTGTTAAACCAGTCTTAGGGTTATGCTGTTTGTCGCCAAGTTGTTCACTCATCGCTGATTTGAAGAGTCGATTTTTGATGATTTGGCCGTTGGAAAGGGTGAACGGTTTACTGAGGTTGATCGAATTCATACGCTATTGGTTACTTCTTTTAAATGATGGTTTTAGTATGTCTTATTTTGTCGACTGTTCCGAGTAATTCGACTCATGTTTGGTTTATATGTGTTCAGTTTTGAATTTTATAGACATTGAGAATAACTGAATGTTTCCCCTTCAAATGCCAATCACAAAAATAAGTGAGTGTGACTGGCTGAAGGGGAGCTAAGGGGAGCTAAGGGGGGGTAAAAAACTATTTCTCGAAGATAAGATTGAAACTTAATGGGATCTTGTCTGAAAGGGCTAATCCGCCAACCGTCGCTGAAAGCTTGTTTAGGTTATCTGTCGATATTCCAAAATCAGCGCCGTTTACAATGATGGTAGAAGCAGAATTGACCATAACAAAACCGTCCGTCGGAATTACAACAACAGGGAAATCAATTTTCTTTGTCATACCATGTAAAGTGACTTCGGCTGAGATGGTCGTGTTTTGCGGATCGCTAGAAAGTATTGATGGGTCAATTTTCCCGGCTATCTTCACCTCAGGGAAAGTCATGGATTCAAAGTAGAGTTCATTGAGTCGCTGGTCACGAATCGCTATGCCAGTGCTTAGGCTCTTTAGGTCCAACATTATAGAAAACTGGCCATCTTTTGTGAGCCCTCCTGATGACGCTTTGATCGACGCGGGCTCAACAACAAACTGCTTTTTAATGGTTGCGAAGGTGATATTTGATAATTCTGAATCTAACGTGTAGCCGCTTTCCGCGAAAGATTGAGCGGAGATAACGGCATAAAAGAGACCGAGCGTAGAGATTAGTTTTTTCATAGTTGGGTCACCAAGTTGCTGAATTTACCAGTCTAACGTTATAAACCAGTTTGCTTTTTGAATATCTTTTTGAAAAGAAAGATAAATAAAAGCTTAGACCAGCGTGCAACAAATTACCCTAGGTAAGTGAGTACATCGCCATATTATTGGAACCATGATCTGCTAGTTGTTCGTATACCATTTGTTATGTTATAACATATCTATAATTTCACTCTTACATTTAGATATTAATGATAAAAGTAAGAGTGAGGCGAAAAGAATGCGCAAGGAGATTACGTAATGAATGCCGTTTTAACGAAGCCTTTGGCAAGCAATAGCAATCAGCCACCCAACATTAGTTCAGCCGTAAGTATCAAAGATCAAGCGAGTCACAATGCGGGTTCTAGTGCTTCTGAGCAGCCAACTGTATTAGCCGACATCTATCAAAGTGATATCAATATCGCGATTTGGCAGCGTAACTTTGATCAAGAACTAACGGGTGAAATCAGTGAATTTATCGCTTTGAACCCAAACTTCAGTAAATCTATTAACCTGTCACCAGAGAATGCTTATGAGAAGCTAGAGTTTGCGACAGATGGAACGGCTTCAAAGGCTCTGTTAGGTAATATGGTGGAGCTGGTGGATATGTTTTGTTGTTTGTTCGAGCTTGAAGAAGTAGGGTTACGTTTAGCGGTTTTGAATCAAGCGATGTGTCCACGCTTCCATTTTGACCAAGTGCCTTGTCGCCTAGTAACTACCTATCACGGCACTGCAACTCAATGGCTGCCGAACTATGCGGTAGATCGCTCAAAGCTAGGTCGTGGAAGCAACGGACAACCTGATTCAGCTTCAGGGCTGTACAGTCACGAGTCTGATATTCAGGAACTCTCAAGTGGCGATGTTGCTCTGTTAAAGGGTGAGCGCTGGGGTGGAAACGAAAACGCTGGCCTTGTCCATCGGTCACCAGTCACTGCTCCAGACGAGACGCGGCTATTGTTGACTTTGGATTTTGGTTAGTCACACTACATTCGCGAGACTATTTTCAGTAAACGACTCATCTCTTGTTGTTCCCGGGTTCTAATACACTTAGGTATTGTTGATGGATTTGAGCAGGGAACGGTAATAGACCTTCTTGGATCGCACGCCCATTGTCGGTTAGATCAGTATTCAAAGAGCGATGGTTAATCCATGTTTCTTGAGTTCTGTGTTAAATGCCCTTGCTGCATCATTCGCAATTACATGGCTTAACCAACGAGTGGTTTGCTGTTTATTAAGCGCTTCATTTATTGGTTCGTTCTTCTGCTCTAGATTGAACACCGCCAATACGCTTTTACACAGGTTGAAACCTTAGTTAAGAAAGCCAATGACACTTTGGATGGTAACGATACAAATTAGCAGACGCTGGAATAAACCAGTTTAAAGCTAACAACACATAGCCAAGCGTTATTGACGTTGTTTCCGTTGGGCAGTCAAGAGGGGAGTAAAGCAAAAGAGAGTGTTTGGAACCAACCGGAGAAATTCAATCGACTACTTGGGCAAATGGATCAGGGTTTTCAGAAACTCTACCGAGGCAGTCAAAGTCGTGATGTATCGTTAGCGGGATCAGGGCTGGAAGCAGCGCAAGCCACTTGCAAAGGCTGTCATCGTTCACACATATCAATAATACAACCTGTCGTCGGTTTCATTATTTATTTTAAAGCGTAAAATATATTCAGCTTGCAACCGTTTTGGCAACCAATTTGTTCGCCACGTTTTTTTACTTCCACATTATAGGTTTCCTATGTTCAAGAAACTCTCGCTTAAGAATAAGTTAGCGATCTCAGCTAGCATGGCCATCATCCTGGGGGGGATTTTGGTCGAAGCTCTATCTTTTCGTGCTTCATTACAACGACTTGATGTTGAAGTTGCACAACGTTTAGAAGGCACGTCGGCATCTTACAATCAATATGTTTCGGATTGGATCTTATCTAAAGAGCGCGCGCTGACTTCTCTTTCGAAAGAATCAAAACAAGAAAGTTTGGTAACTCACCTTAAACAAGTTCGTGATTCCGCATCTTTTGATAATGTGTTCTTGGCCTTTCCGGATGGCTCACAAAAGAACGCGAACGGAGTGGTACTGCCACCGGGTAATGATGACCCTCGCCAATGGGGTTGGTACACAAACGCGGTAGCGAACCCAAGTAAAGTCTTCATGGACAATCCAACGGTGGCCGCTGCGACGGGCGCTAATGTTGTTTCACTAGGAACCGCAATGCAATTGCATGGTCAACAAGTGGTGTTAGGTGCAGATGTTGAGATTACCGACATTCTTAACAGCCTTGAAAAAGTGATTCTTCCTGGTGAAGGGTATATGTTTATCGCGACCAACAAGGGCACGGTCTACACTCACCCAGACACTAAGTTACTGAACAAAGATATTAGCTCGCTAGGATTGGACTTTTCGGATGTACAAAAAGCACTAGCGAGTAGAAAAGATATAAGTATTGAGTTGAATGGCACTGATTACGTGCTTTATGCAAGCGCGATTGAGGGAACCAACCTGATTACGGTTAGCGTGGTGAACCATAATTCGTTGGTAGCGCCACTGTTTGATGCAGTGATGGGGCAAGTTTTGGTGACGTTACTGGTTGTTATTGTATGTACTGTGTTGTTTAACCTGTTGTGTACGATTCTATTCCGTCCACTTAACCATGTTTCGAAAGCCTTGGCACAAATTGCCAATGGTAGTGGTGATTTAACTCAGCGTATTCATGTTGAAAACCAAGACGAAGTCGGCGAGTTAGCCAATAACTTCAATACGTTTGTTGGTAGTTTACAGCAGTTGATTGGTCATATTCGTGGTCAATCAGAACAACTCAACAGCCAATCAGAGCAAAGTACTCAGCGTGCGAACCGTTCGGTGAACGAGCTCAATCACCAACAACAAGAAATCACGATGGTCGCGACAGCTGTGACAGAAATGGCTAGTGCAACGCAAGAGATTGCCTCACACGCAGAACAAACCGCAAAAGCAGCGCAAGACTCAGCGACGAGCACCAACAGTGGTCACGCTCTGGTAGTCGACACCAAAGGTTCGATCAATAACTTAGCTAATGAGGTGAACGAAGCGGGTAATGTAATCAGTGAACTGAACAAACATGCTCAAGAGATCTCGACGGTATTGGCAACGATCCAAGGCATTGCCGAACAAACCAACTTACTTGCTTTGAATGCTGCGATTGAAGCGGCTCGCGCTGGTGAACAAGGGCGTGGTTTTGCGGTCGTAGCTGATGAAGTGCGGGTGCTTTCGCAGCGTACTCATTCTTCGACTGAAGAGATTAAATCGACGATTGATATTCTGCAGAAAACTACAGGCCAAGCCGTTGAACTAATGGAGAGTAGTTCTAAGCTCGCATTGCATTCAGTAGAAGATGCCGATAGAGCTTCGCATGCCCTGGAAGAGATCAACACGGCTGTAGCTTTGATAAGCGATATGGCGACGCAAATTGCAACCGCAGCGGAAGAACAAACACACGTGACGGGTGAGATTACTCAAAACATAACGACCATCAAGGATGTGACTGACCACTTGGTTGTGGGTGCACAAGACAGTTTGGCTGAGTCTAACGAACTTAAGAACCAAGCTGCTGGCCTAAGTGACAAAGTAGCAACGTTTAAGCTTGCTTAATCGCTTTGTTCGCTGATGCCTGATCGGTGAACGAGTGGTTAGCAACGCGCCAAAGCGACGTATATTACGTCGCTTTTTTTGTATCTTAATTGTTTGCTCAAGCTTTATTCTGCTTCTGAAAACTCTCTAAGTGCGCTCATTGCCGCATCCGCTTTGTCTTTTTGAACGAAGATATGGTCGTGATAGTAACCCGCAATAACGTTGGCACTAATGCCATATGAACCAAGCTTGGTAGCAAAAGCAGCCGTTAAGCCAACTGCTTCAAGGCTAGAGTGTACGGATAAAGTAATAAGGCTAAACACGCCTTCAAAATTGAGTTGAGCTTGAGTCGCAGCGTCTTCAGTTAATACCAACGTTAAGCCTTCTTTTTCGCGAAAAGTTGAGATCGGGTTTAACTCAACATAGTCAGCTAACACTCCGTCAACAGTACAAAAAACATAGCTACCTTCAATGAGCTCTGGTGACATCGATTTCAGCAGAATATCTAAATCGGTAATGGCGGTCATAATCTCTTTCCTTATGGGTATAGATGAACTTTGATGTGCTTTGAATCATGTCACCACGATAGGATTTAGCTGGTTATAAGTAAAATTAATAATTCTAATTAGTCATCAGTTATATTAATAACGTAGGCAGCCTACCAGCTTTTAGATTGTTCCATTTCACTGGATAAGTGATCGATAAAAGCTCTTAACAATGGCGTTACTTGTTTACGTGTTCCATAAATAGCATGCACACCAAGTATTTTTGGTTTCCACTCTGGCAATAGCTGTACTAATTGGCCTTGACGCACTAAGGCCTCGACAGAAGGGAAGGGTAACATGCTGATTCCATTTCCCTTTAGTGTGGCCGACAGTAATACTTCAGATGTGTTGGCACTGATATTCCCTTTGATTGGTACTGATTCAGAACCGTTAGGACCATGGAACGTCCAAGCTGTTCGACCAAAGTAACTGAACGATAGACAATTGTGATGAGCTAAATCTTGTGCGTTTGCTGGTGTTCCCTTTTTTTGCAAATACTGCGGCGAGGCACATATCACGGAGCGACATTCACCTAGCTGTTTAGCGACAATATTGGGTGTCAGTTCGTTAGTGATTCGAATGGCCAAATCGATACGTGACTCAACGAGATTAACGGTTTGGTCGGTAGAAATAACATCGATAGAAACCTCTGGCCATTTGGTAATAAAGCGGTTGATTGCATCCATCAAGAAACTATCGACAATGGAGTAGCTCGCGGTGATTCGAAGTTGCCCTTTCAAGTCTTCTCGATTTTGGTTTCTGATTCCCGCTAATGATGCCTCAAGGGCCAGTAGCTCTCTGGCGACTTCTAGTGTCTCTTTTCCGGCGCTGGTTAAACTCAGTCTACGAGTCGTTCGATGAAGCAAGCGTGTGTCCATCCAGCTTTCCAGTTCTCCCAAATAGCGCGTAACCTTGGTCCGAGAAAGATCAAGGTGCTCTGCC
The DNA here is from genome assembly GCF_042466085.1 of Vibrio sp. R78045. NCBI lineage: Bacteria > Pseudomonadati > Pseudomonadota > Gammaproteobacteria > Vibrionales > Vibrionaceae > Vibrio > Vibrio sp. R78045. The sequence goes on along the minus strand of NZ_JAXHBS010000018.1, from coordinate 373,946 downwards.
GCTGCACTCAAACTGCCACGTTCGACTATGGTGACAAAGACATTCATTGCTTCAAGTTTATCCATTGTTGTTCCGCCTAAAGAATCTAATTGGTCTGATTACTTGTTTATAAACCAGTATCTCTGAAATCAATGTCTCTGAAAACTACGATATGTTCGAAAAGTGCAACAGTGAAAGTCAATATGATGTCTATTTAATCTAAATTCAATCAAATAAGATGTTCACATACTCAATGAGCTGATCGATATTCAGTTTTAAATTACGGAATAAAACTATGACAAAGTTATCTAAGATCCTTTTATCAAAAACCGCGCTGTTAAGAACGATGAGTCTAGGAACCATACTGGCGGCATCAAGTGCAGTGTCTGCGGGGGATTTAACGATCACTCACTATAATCCCGGTGAAAATGCGATATTTCCAGCAAGTTCAGTCTTAGTCTCAGGTGAAAAGGAAGTGATTCTGTTCGATGCTCAGTTTAGTGTCGCAGATGGAGAAAAGTTGGTTGAACAAATTAAAGCTACTGGTAAAGAGCTATCAATGATTTACATCAGCAGTGGCGATCCGGATTTTTACTTTGGTTTGGAACCGTTAGTTTCGGCATTTCCTCACGTAGATGTTGTCGCTAGCGAAGCGGTAGTTGCACACATTAAGCGCACTAAAGACGCGAAGTTGGCATATTGGGGCCCAATCTTGGATGACAGTGCGCCATCTAAAGTGATTGTTCCGACGGTATTGAACGACACAACACTCAGCCTAGAAGGCGAAACTATCGAAGTAAAAGAAATCAACACACACCAAGCTTACTTGTGGGTGCCATCAGAACAAACGGTGTTTGGTGGCGTGTCGGTATACAGTGGAGTGCATGTATGGATGGCTGATACTGCATCGAAAGAGATTCGTAGCCAGTGGTCACAATCTTTAGAACGCATGAAGGCACTTGAGCCTGAAGTTGTTATTCCAGGCCACTACTTAGGTGAAATGCCAACGGGCACTAACGGTGTTCAATTTACGGTGGATTATGTGGCAGACATTGAAAAGGCACTGGTAAGCACAAGTAATCCAACGTCTATTGATATCAGTGATCACATGAAGAAAGCATACCCACAATTTAAGGCAACAGAAGGCGACCTAGAACTGGGTGCCAAGGTGCTAAGTGGTGAGATGGAGTGGCACTAAGTTCTTTATCTCGGTTGTATCTCAGAAAAGCTTGAAGATTGTGTGCTAGATTTAAGTTGATACACAACTGGAGATATCGATGATCTGGCTTTCAGTGAAGGTACTACAGATTGGACTTGTCTACGGATACAGGAAGTATCAAAAAACCAAAAGTGCTCCTACTTAGGAGCGCTTTTTTTTTGCACTGCGTTGGTTCAATAAAGGTATGCCGATAGTCAATCTCTTATTGAGGTGAGGCATGTGTATAACTCAGCGATAGCAATTGGCTAGCCATTTGATAGTCGCGTACCGTCAAAACGCATCAGTAACTTCTCTCACATGAGCTTGTTGTACCGTGAAGACAACTTCTATTATGGCGCTAATGGTCAATTCCAGATGCGTCGTAACAGCACTGCTCCTCTTGACTATAAAGCTTGTTTGAATAGTGATGAACCGTTGGGGATAAAAGGAGCTAGGGAGGGTCCAGCAAGGCTTGCCTATAACCCATATTTTGACGAAATGTTGGATTACGCCAAACCTATTACTGCTCTATAAAGTCGATATTCGAAGGACACTAAAATGTGTCAAAGATCGTACCTTGCCTTGTTGCAGTTGCTACTATTTGTTGTGGGCCCAGCAATAGTAGATTGGCAGGATACGGATTCACTCATAAAGTTGGTTGATATATTAGATAGGGAATATGGTATTGTATCGGCTAGAGGGTCTTATTGCTTTTATGAGAACTTACACTGACCACAAATCTACCCTTAAAAAGCAAAACACTGATATATATTTGATTGAAACCACACTGAGTGGAAGAGATATATAATATAATCCGCGCACAAATATAAAAACAAAATTGAATCATAAAATAATCAAACGTTAGGGCTTAGGAAGAAAAGTATTTTATATGAATGCGATTCGTAAAGTTTACCAGTACGCAGAACCAAACCTCACCTTGGTGGGTTGGATGGGCCTTATCGGCTTTCCGGCTTATTATGTTGTTTGGGAGTTTTTGTTCCCTCAGCCATATGAAAACCTGACCGTACGTTTGTTATGCTCGGTACTGTTCTTTGGGATCATTTATCGTAATCGAGTCCCGTTTGAATGGCGAAAATATCTTCCGGCTTATTATCAAGTTGCCATTACACTCTGCTTGCCGTGTTTCTTTTTCTTCATGTTGTTAATGAACAATTGGTCCAATGTTTGGGTAATGTCGTTCATGTCTGCCATCTTCCTGCATATCTTGCTGGTTCATGTAACAAAAGTGATGTTCGCACAGACTTTTGCTGGAATAGCCATCGCCACATTGGGCGCATGGGTCGCTCAAGGTTTCTATCTCGAACTCTCAATGGATTGGACGCATGTGCCTATCTTTTTGTTCATCTATTTGTTCGGTAACTTATTCTACTTCCGAAACCAGGTAGAGCACGAAGCCAAGGTGTCGTTGGCGAAGTCTTTTGGTGCGGGTATTGCGCATGAAATGCGAAACCCTTTAAGTGGTTTATTGACGTCTATAGATGTAATGCAATCGATATTACCGAATCCAAAAGCTGGTCATCACAAAGGACAATATGAGCTGAGCGATCAAGAAGTAAGGCAGCTTCGCGAGGTGGGTGACGAGGCAATGGAGATCATTCATTCTGGCAACGAAACCATTGATCTGTTACTGACTTCCATCGATGAAAACCGTGTCTCTCGTTCTACCTTCAAGAAGCATTCAGCTAAAACGGTCGTCGAGGATGCGATAGAGAGTTTCAACTACAAGCGTGCATTAGACAGACAAGCAATATCTTTGGATGTGAAGGGTGAGTTTAGTTTCTTAGGCAGCGACACGTTACTGAAGTATGTGATGTATAACTTGTTCAAGAACGCGTTCCATCATCGTAGTCCTGAAGATTTTCATATTCATGTCACTATGCAAAGCGATGAGATGGTCAACCAAATCGTGGTGACAGATAACGGTTCAGGTATTCCAAGTGATGAGATTCGCCGTATCTTTCAAGATTTTTATACAACGGGTAAATCGGGTAACTATGGATTGGGCTTACCCTTCTGCCAAAAGGTAATGAGCTCGTTTGGTGGCGAAATTAAGTGTCAGTCTGAAGTCGATGAATGGACCCAGTTTACGATGATTTTCCCGGCGTTGACTTCAAATACAGTGAAAGATATTAAGAGTGAACTGGCTAAGTTAAAAAATGTGTTGTTTGTGAGTGAGCAAAATATATTGGTCACGAAAGCTAAGGAATTAGCTGGCACGATGGGGTTTGAGCTGACGATTCTAGACATAGCATCAACGCTCAATAAAAAAGAGTATCAATTTGAGTTCGATTTGATTTTTGTCGATATGGAGAGTTTAGATTTAAGAGCCAGTTGTCTTGATAAAATTGAGTCGTTGCTTTCATTCACAGAGTCTCGAATCGTCTACTTGTTTGAGAATCACCCAATTAAACGGGTTCGTAATGTCTCTTTTGAACCTGTATGGGTTGAAACGCAAGTTTGGCTTTTGAATACGCAGCCGACAATGGACCGCTTGTTGTTTGATTCGAACTATGTGATACCAGCTGCGTCTGCGGCGCCATTAGATACCGCGAACAAACGCACCATTATGGTGGTCGATGACAATGAATCTTTACGCCGCTTTACTGCGATGCTTTTGGAAAAACAGGGCTTTGATGTGATCCAGAAAGAGGATGGCCAGCAGGCACTAGATGCGTTGGATACCGACGATATCGATTTGATCCTGATGGATATTGAAATGCCAATTATGGATGGTGTTGAAGCTTCTCGCCGTATTAGAAATGCTAACAAAGCGTACTCATCGGTGCCTATTATTGCACATACTGGAGACAGTTCTCCCGTCACCTTAGAGAAGATGGATTCTTCCGGTATGTCTGATTTCATTGTTAAGCCAGCAGACAAGAACCGACTGTTTGACAAAATCGCGCTGTGGATTTAGCTTTTAATCGTTTAAAACAGATAAGACGACAAGAAAGAGCTCAGCGATATGCTGGGCTCTTTTTGTATTGGACATGATAGCTTCCATTCCGTCCTGCCGTTTTATTGATTAGCGTGGCTGTTTATACGAACTCTAAGTCAGGGTGATTAAAAGCCTCTTGGCATGCTGTGAGAACATGGTCGATGTCCCGCGGCGTCATGTCTGCGTTAATCGAAAAGCGGATGATGTTTTTGTTTCTGCCTGTTGCTGGCCGACAAAATACCGCACCAAACACGTCACGCTCTTCTAAGAAGTCACGTACACGCTCAGTGTTGCTTTCACTGCCACATTCTAATGCCACAATCTGAGATTCACTGCGAATGTTAAAACCGATTCGCTTTAGCCCTGTAGTCAGTGCTTTAGCGCGTTTGAACAAGGTGTCTCGCTTATCATCAGAGGCTTTAATAACCTCTAAAGTCTTTTCTAAGCGGATAACTTCTTGTGGTAGTACGGTCGAGCTAAAAATAGCAGGGTAAGCGACAAAGGGTAATGTCTCCGATAATCGCTTAGGGCCGAGTATAGCGCCAGCGCGATAGGCAAAGGTTTTGGCCAAGCTGACGGTAATGAAATCCACTTTGTTAGTCAGCCCTAATGCCTGAACCAAACCAGCACCATTTGAACCATGAGTGCCTAGTGAATGGGATTCATCGACGACCAAGGCACAGTCAAACTCTTGCGCCATTTCGTAGATGTCGCGGAGTGGGGCTACCGTACCTATGGTGCTGTAAACCGAGTCGACTACAATCACACCCGAACCATAACGCTGAATCTGTTTACGAAGGTGATTCATGTTGTTGTGCATAAATGGGTGGCCAGTTGCACCAGCGGCACGAATACCCTCCCATAGGGACATGTGTGCAAAAAAATCGATATACACAGGCATATTAGGAGGGCAGATCGTTTGCAATAAGCCAATGTTAGCCGACCAACCTGATTGAGAGAGCAAGCAGCTTTCCATTCCCATAAAGTTAGCCAGATCGGTTTCAAATGCAGGTTTCGACTGTTCATCTTGTAAGAAGATGGCAGACATCACCACATTGTCATCGTGTTGTGAAATTGCGTCCCGATGTGCTTTCTGGATTTGTTCATTGTGCGACAAAGATAGGTAATCGTTGCTTTGCATTACCACTGCGTCATGGCTGGGGTGACTCCCCAATACCAAATGTTTTTGGCTTTCGTTTTGTGTAATGAGATCTTGAATATAGAAGTTCAAGCGTTCTTCAATAAAGGAAGGTAGTGGTTTGTTTTTAGATTTATCACTCATAATAAGTTCTCTTCGAATACAAAAAAACGCCAGCGCTGACGGGAGGTATATTGAAGAAAATAAATGAGCTGTCATTAGTCAAGTTGCATAATTTGGCGCACCCTTGCAAACTCGACATTTAAGGGTTTTAAGGCGTGTGTTTCTCCTTACTGTTCGGAATTCTAACTTGGTTTTTTATGCAGACTAATCACTATTTTTCCGTTAAAAGTCATACGGGCTTGGCATTTGAACATTGGTGGATAAGTTGAATCAAATCATCCAATTGCTGCTTTGTTTGCCCTTCAATGGAGTAACCCATATTGATCCGTAGGCAGTTGCTATACAGATCTAGAGTGCTGAATAGTTGCCCAAGTCGGATATCTATCTGTTGCTGAACGATACCTTCTGAAAAAGTGTGTTGATCAAGGCTTGGGATTTGTAACCACAACACCATTCCACCTTGAGGATTACTTATTTTCACGCCTTTAGGAAGGTGTTGGCTTAAATAGCTCAGGTATTGCTGCCTTAATAAAAGGAGCTGAGTACGTCTTCTTCTAACATGTTTCGCGTATTGGCCTGATTCAATAAAGTCAGCAACAGCAAGTTGCGTGGGCAGAGCAACACCATAACTCGCTGCAGAGAACTGAGCCTTGTATTCCTCGATGTATCTGCCGGGTAGACACCACCCTAACCGATAGCTTGGCGAAAGGCTCTTAGACACTGAACCACACCATAATACATAACCACCTTTGTCATAATATTTTGCAGGTAGCGGGGTATGCGAGGAATAGGAAAGCTCTAGATAGACATCATCTTCAATGATCGGGGTTTGATATTGGTTAGCTAACTCAGCGAGTTTTTGTTTTTGGTTTGCTGACATATTGATCCCTTGAGGATTCATATGTGACGTACAGAATATCGCAGCATCAACCTGTTTGTTTTTAAGATGGGTTTCCAGTTGTTGTAGGTCGACACCGTCATCTAAAGACGGGATCTCTATGATCTTGCGCGACATTCTTCCCAATAATTCTAGTATCCCATTGAAGCAAGGCGAGCTTATCGCAATCGTGTCGCCTTGTTTGGTACACGATTCCAGAGCCGCTTTAATGGCCGACATACAACCAGCGGTTACCACCATATCCTCGGACGCAAAGTGTAGGTCGAGTTTGGCGAAGTGGGTAGAAAGCGCCTGTCGTAACATCGGCTCACCCTGTGTATCAGGATAATGATTGAGCCTACCACCCATCCGTTTGATTGAGCGACGAAAGCTGCGCTCCAACTCAATGGTTGTTTGCTCATCGTTGGTGGTACTGGATACACCCAAAGGGCCATTAGTGGTGTTATGTGTCGAAGAGGTTTGCTTAACGATGGACACCTTGCTTTCAAACTGTGCCCATTCAGGGGTTGAATGAGAAGGTTTATGTGGTGAAACAAAATACCCAGCTTGAGGTCGTGAGTGGATCCAACCTTGAGATTCTAGCTCTTGGTAACAGCTCACCACCGTCGACATACTGATCGCTTGTTGTTTCGCCAACTGACGAAGCGAAGGCATACGCCCACCTTCGGGTCTTTTCCCTGCTTCAATCTCATCAATAAACTGATTAGCAAGCTTTCTGTAGATACTCATCGGCACGACCTATCACTAACTGTACTGGTTTTTATTGTAAAAATTGTATCTGTACTGGTTTTGTTGTTCAAGGGATACTCTTCCAAAATAAAAGAGGGGTGAGTATGAAAAGAAATGATTTGTTGTTAGCTGTGTTTGTCATGGCAATTTGGGGGTTCAACTTCTCAATGATCAAAATGGGTGTTACGAATGTCCACCCCCTATTAGCAACGGCGGCCCGCTTCGCTTTGGCAGTGATTCCGGTGATCTTTTTCGTGGCGAGACCTAATGTCGCTTGGCGCTATCTAGTGAGTTACGGCTTTGTGTTCGGTGTTGGCATCTGGGGTATGGCTTCGTGGTCTATTACAGCGGGCTTGTCTTCGGGGCTGTCATCAGTGTTGCTTTCAACTAATGTATTAATTGGTATGGCGGTGGGTGTATGGGTTTTCAAAGAGAGTGCGTCAGTACGTAAGCTAATGGGAGCAGTGTTAGCGATGTGCGCACTAGCGGTATTGGTATCTGCTGCTACGGGTAATGTGACCCTGAATGGTGTTATCTTGATTATGATTGCGGCGTGCAGTTGGACTTTAATGGGTGTAATTGTAAAGGCATCGAAAACGACTCAAGCTTTTGCGTTTAACGTGTGGGGCATGTTGTTTGCGCCCATTCCATTGGTGTTGTTTGCTGTGATGTTGCATGGTGAGCAGATTATTTGGCAGGGAATAGAGTTGTGGGATTGGAGCACCACCGTCGCGGTTGTTTTCCAAGCGTACCCAACCACCTTGTTTGGTTATTGGGTCTGGAACAAGATGTTGATTCAGTATCCACTTAGTACGACAGCGCCGTTAACCTTACTTGTGCCAATCTTTGCGCTAATCAGTGGCTACTTTATGTATGACGAAGTGTTATCTGCGGCTCAAGTTGTTGCGTCTGCGCTGTTTCTTGTGGGGATTGGCTTGATAGTAAGACCAGAAAAAACCAATAGCTCTACGGTGACAGATAAACTCGCGAAACAGTCGTAAACGATAAAGCCTTGATGTAACACGTATTAAGCTCGGTGCAGCGTTGTAAATCAAATAGAACGCTGCAAACCAAGTTACAACGTTGAGTTTAAAATTTAAGGCCTCGTAAATACGAGGTCTTGTTCATCTCCATTTGTCAATTCTGCTTTGGGGTGTCAGCCGAGAACCATCTGTTTTGGAATGTTTGTTCTGGAATAACTACAGAAAATATTTCGGAGTTGTCTGGAGAACTGTATCAGTAATTGTTATGTTATATCGTATCATTTTAACGTGTGGTTTTATCACTCAATATTTGGACATCAATTACATGGATAGCATTAACCAACTCTTACTGGTTGCCGGAACTCACGGTAACGAACTTTCAGGTATCTACCTGAATAAGCTGATTAAAGATCGTTTGTATTCGGCGGATCGTTCGACGTTTTCTACTACTTCTGTCATCGCTAATCCAAAGGCAGTAGAGCAGAATGTGCGATATATTGAAACGGATCTAAATCGTCTATTTTCAAGTGTAAATGAAGACCTTTCTTCAGATTCCGCTGAGCATGCGGTCGCGCAATGGTTTGTTGATCAACATGTGGGAAGTGAGCAACAGTTAATTGTTGATCTACACAATACAACCAGCAATATGGGCGCGACATTGATTTTGCTATCGAATGATTCTTTCTATCAAAAAATGGGTTCATACGTGAAGCAGCGTATGCCTGATGCCAACATTTTGTTTGAAGATAGGAAACCGTGGGATGAACAGCCATACCTTTGCACAGCAGGGAAGTATGGCGTGATGATCGAAGTCGGGGCTCAAGCACATGGTTCGCTCAGGTTCGAAACGCTTACACTGATGAAGCAGATGTTGACTGCTGTATTGGATTACGTAGAGAAGCAAAACCTTAAACAGATTAAAGAATTGAAAGATTACAGTGCGTTTTTCTATGTTGAAGAGGTGAATGTACCACTTGATAAAGATGGTATGAGAATCGCTACGGTGCACCCAAAAATATGTGGCCGAGACTTCGAGGTAGTCAAGCAAGGTGAACCGTTGTTAGCGACATTCTTTGGCTATGATGTTTCTTGGGAGCGTGAGCAAGACATATACCCACACTTCATTAACGAGAGCGCTTATGCTAAAGCGAACGTTGCAATGGCATTGGCAGAGAAACGGTTAGTTTCGGTCAGTTAGTGCGTTGATAAGTTAATCGATTAAATCGTTAATCTAATAACCAGTTAACTGTTAGCAAAACTCATGAGTGCCGCGATTCGCTACACTCATGAGTACTTTGGATTATCAGTGTTTTGCTGCGCGCTTAATCAGTTAACCAAGCACGTGAGTAATTGGCTTTCTAAGTCATTGTCTATGTTATGTCCGATCACTTCAATTCTGGTTTCAAGACAATCATCCAGCTCCGACTCCGTCAAACCATCTTCTGTTAAGTTGTAACCGAAGATACCACTTTGTGTAATGAACACCGCTTTCATTCGTTCCGCTTTCAAGCCCACTAAAAAATTTCGTAAGCGCTGGTGGTCGAACTGTTTTTCGGGTGAAAATCGCCAACCCACACTTTCAAATCCTTCACCTTGGTTAGTTGCTCTTATCATGCCACTTTTTGGCATCGGCAACTCAGAGGCGAGCGGCTTATCGTTTTGGTGATGATGATGGTGTTCATCTGCTTGATGACGATAAAAGCTGGTGTTTCCATCAAATTCAGCTTGAGGAATATTGCCGTGGTGAGCGAAAACTAGTTTTGTCTCGGGGTGACAAAATTGAGCGACGTACTCCGCCAGTTTTTCAGCGTCACCATTTTGGTAGAGATCGACTTTGTTCCCTACGATGGTATCAGCAATGGCGATTTGTTGATTGAAGGTATCGTGATCAGAGTAGCGGGTATCTGAAAGTTTACGTGCATCGACCAAAGTAATGTTCTTCTGTAGCGATAACACTTGTCGGTAATGCTCTGAAGATAAGACCTGCAACACTTCTTTAGGGTGACCAAGCCCCGTTGGCTCAATCAATAAGCGATCCGGTTTCGCTTCTGACAATAACTGATTAAGTGCTATCTGCATAGGCAAGCCAGCCGCGCAACACATACAACCACCGGGCACTTCTCGAATGAAAATTTGTTGTTGTTTGCTTTGGTTGCCTTGAAACAAGCTACCATCGACGCCAATTTCCCCAAACTCATTCACCAAGACCGCCCAGCGCTCATTTGTTGGTTTGTGTTTCATTAAGTTGAGGATTGCCGAGGTTTTACCTACGCCAAGGAACCCGGTAATGATGTTGGTTGGAACCCCTAATACAGGTGAATGATCAGAGCTCATTAGCCATTCTCCTATAACCTTGAACCAAAGTATGGTTGGCAGAAACCACTGATTCTGAAAATGCTGAATATTCAGGTGGCACCTTTGAGATGTTATTCAAATCAAACCCTGAGCCAATATTGGTCATCGGTGGTACATGGAAGTTTTCAGGCAAATCATGCCCGTCTACCACGCAGTTATGGCGAATCACACAGCCTTTGCCTATAAAGGCATTAAACACTACCGAGTTAAAGCCAATAAATACGTCATCACTGACTTCACAAGGACCGTGAATGATAGAACGATGAGCGATCGATGATCGTTCTCCAATCGTTACCGCCGCACCAGCTTTAGAGTGAATAACCACACCATCTTGAATGTTGGTATCGCGCTTAATTACTATGGGCTCCATGTCATCTTGTTCATTAACTTCATCAGCTCGGATCACGGCGTAAGGGCCAATGAACACATTATCTTCGATGATCACCTTGCCACAGATGATGGCGGTTGGGTCAATGAAGGCCGTCTCCGACACCTCTGGCATATGACCGCTAGGGTTTCTTCTTAACATATTGAATTCTTTTGTTGAGTGCTTAATTTATTGATTGTTTGCGTACTAATTGCTTGCGTACTAACTGTTTTAGATGCTAATTGCTTTATATATGAATTATTTCCGTATAACGACTTTGAATAGATAGATAAGTCCGGTTGAACTAGCGTTCGAATGACAGTCTCATTGCTGGCATTTCGTTATCGCTTTGCCTTTGAGGAACATGTGTATTTTTGTTCTTACACGCATCTGGATTGGTATAAACCATGCTCCCATTCACCCAGGTATGTTTTATTTGAGCGGAGAATTCGTGTCCTGAGAATGGTGACCATCCGCATTGATACAAACTGTTTTCGTTGCTGACCAAAGTTGGAGCTTGAGGATCAACCAAGACTAGGTCGGCATAATAGCCTTCGCGAATAAAGCCGCGTTTTTGTATCGCATAACGAATAGACGGGTTATGTGCGGTTTTCTCGACAACTTGAGTGACGGTCATTGTTCCCAATCGTACATGCTCAAACAGGCTCAGCAGGGCGTGTTGTACCAAAGGTAAGCCAGCAGGTGCGTGCTCATAAGGAGCTTGTTTTTCACCCCATGTATGTGGAGCGTGATCAGTGGCGATGATGTCGATTTGGCCGGTGCTTAATGCCGCTAACAGCGCGTCGCGATCACTTGGGTATTTAATGGCGGGATTACATTTGATTTGGTTTCCTAGGACGGCATAGTCATTGTTCGTAAACCAAAGGTGGTGCACACAGGCCTCTGCGGTAATACGTTTACCTTGAATTGCACCTTCACTAAACAGAGCCAGTTCTTTGGCTGTGGTGATGTGTAATACATGCAGTTGGCTATTGTGTTTCTTTGCCAGTTCTATGGCATAAGACGAGGAGGCGTAACACGCTTTGTCGTCTCGAAGAATAGGGTGGTCTTGGATGGTGAAATCGGCTTTTTTTTGTCGTAATTGTTCTTGGTTTTGAGCGATGATTGGCCCGCTCTCACAATGGGTGACGATGAGCACCGGAGAATCTCGGAATATATCATCCAGAGCTTGAGGATCTTCAACGAGCAGGTCGCCTGTTGAAGCGCCCATAAACACCTTCACGCCACAATGTCGTGCAGGGTCAAGTTGCTTGATTTGTTCTAGGTTGTCTTCAGTCGCACCAAGATAAAACGAGTAATTCGCAAGTGAGTTTTGTGATGCGATTTCAAACTTTCTTTCTAAGGCTTCGATGGTTGTGGTGGCCGGATTTACGTTCGGCATCTCCATATAGCTCGTAATACCGCCAGCAACCGCAGCGCGTGATTCTGTGGCGATGGAGCCTTTATGAGTAAGCCCTGGCTCGCGAAAGTGAACTTGGTCATCAATCATGCCTGGTATCAGGTAACAACCTTGAGCATCAATGACTTCATCGTTTGGTTTTGGGGGAATGTTCTTGGCGATCCGTTCAATTCGTTTGCCGACGATTAATAAGTCCGTCTTGGTGGTGATGCCTTCATTAACCACTCGGGCATTTTTGATGAGCATTGCAGACATAACGTTTCAATTTCTCCTTATAGTTCGGTCTATGCAGTAGATACGTATGAGAGATAAGGGTTACCTTTTATTGGTATTGGTATTGGTATTGGTATTGGTATTGGTATTGGTATTGGGTTCCTCTGTATCTGCACATTCATCGCACACGCAATTGATCTCTAATTGAGGCGTGACCACGGTAAAACCTTCCTGTTTTGCGTGGGATTGAAGATCTTGAATAATCGTAGGGTTGATTGTCTGCTCACTGATCTTGTCGCACTTAGAGCAAATCAAAAATTGAGGGATACCATGTTCATGTTCACAAAGAATATGGTCACAAAGTATGTACTTATTCGATACTTGCAGTTTGTGCGCTAAATGTTGCTGTTCAAGAAAATCCAATACTCTATAAACCGACATTGCTTGAACATGCTGGTCAAAGTGTACTTTACAATAATCGACGAGCTCATACGCAGACAGCGCTTTGTCTGCATGAACCAGCGCCCGCAATATCAATAGTCTCTTTGCCGTAAATTGTTGGCCATTGGTTTTACAGCTTTGTTTTACGTGCTCAATGATCGCTTCAATGTCTCTCATTCAATCTACATAATTAGTGATGGTATTGATATGTTATAACATATCAAGTTGAGGTGTGAAACGTACTTTTTACTTTGTTGTTACCTAGAATCAAGATTTAGAGGTGTTTGAGAGAAGTTCTGAATGGGGTAGGTAATATGTGCGGTAGCATGGCTCAATGCCTGGCATGAGCTGAAAGCATAGCTTAAAAAGTCGCAGTTCTGCGATGCATACCAATAGCGACTATTGACCCAATCGAATTAAATTCTGAAATGATACAAATCTCATATTTAATATCGGTTGTTAAGTAACCTCTGTTGAGTTCGATATCAAATCAAGTGGCTGATTTTATTGGGTATAGGAGAAAAGTCTCAGAAATTAACATTTAGAAAACTAAAGTTTTAAATTCTTATTATTGTCTTATTGTTAGTTTATAACTCTATTTCATGGCGGGTAAGTAGATGTTTTTTAGCTATATATGTGAGTTTTTAAGAGAGTTATCTTTCTGATTTGAAAGAATAATTCAATAGTTGAGATAAAAAAGTTGGCGAAAATCAGAAGCTTGGCATACACTTTCCTTGTAAATGACCTTATCTCATTGATTGAATAGGGTAAATGCTTTGGCGCTACTGGCGATAGTAGCAATGTTTAACATAGCTTTGAGGAAAGTTTTATGGCACTCACGAAGGCCGATTTGGCTGAGAACCTGTTTGAAACACTCGGATACAGCAAGCGGGATGCCAAGGAAACGGTTGAAGTGTTTTTCGAAGAAGTTCGTAAAGCACTCGAAAATGGCGAACAGGTAAAACTGTCTGGTTTTGGTAACTTTGATCTTCGCGAGAAAAACGAACGACCAGGTCGTAACCCAAAAACTGGTGAAGACATTCCAATTTCTGCTCGACGTGTTGTTACTTTTAGACCGGGACAAAAACTAAAGGCCCGAGTCGAGAATATTAAAATCGAGAAGTAGCCAAGCAATAGACCACGCACAGCGTGGTCTTTTTGTATGTGACGTCTAATTTTAAACTGCGTTAAAACTATTCCCTTTATTCTTATCTCTATCTCTATCTCTATCTCTATCTCTATCTCGTCTAGCTTTCTAGACTTTCTAGAGCTATAAGCCGATAGATTCACTTTGAGCTTTTCGGCTAGCTACGCTGCCTAACTGATCTCCAAAATGTAATATAGCCAAAAAGAAAGGGCTGCAAATTAATGCAGCCCTTTAAGTTGATATTCGGTGGCGTTCTAAACGGTTTACGCGGCTTTAATATGAGTCGTAATATACGGCTGCCATGCTTGCTGGTAAAGCTCTAGAGATTGGCGTCTAAGGCTATTAATTTGCGCCGCCTCGATATCGTTGATTGGACGTTTTTCTGCAATGGCATGACGCTCAATACCTTGAATGATTTCATACAGTTCGTGTTCAGGACCGCTTTTCACATCTGCAATTGCTTTAAGGTGAAGTTGAACTTCAGCAATGATGTTGGTCTTTGGCAGACGAACCAATAGGTTAAGGTCACGGTAGCCAGAATCAGCAGGAGATTTGAATTTGTTTTTCAATTTGACAACATCTGCTTCACGGCTCAGCGCTTCGTAGACTTCAACCAAGCTCTCTACATCGTTTGCGATGATAGTGGCACGAGCTAAGTCGGTAATTCTTGTGACGTCGCCATCCAGTTCCAATTCGATTTTCTCTTCCGCACGAGCTTGAGATTTAACGCCAGAAAATAGCGCCTCAGAATTCGTTAGTAGGGCAGTACTTTTACAAATAGTTTCTAGCTCGGCTTGGCCTTGGTGTGCTTTGCTGTACAGAATGTCGAAGTCGGTGTAGGGCTGAGTCGGACGCGAGTCGAATGCTTTGATACCGTATAGGCCGCTTAGGCTGTGACGGAATACGTTTGACGATACTTGATTTTGCGCAGGTGTGCGCGTTTGATCGGTTGAACTTGTTGAAACAGGTGCTGCTGCGAATGCAGGCGCTCGGCTCAATACTAAAAGCATTAGGGCCGTCGTACGGAGAAATACACTCATTCAAACTCCAAAATACAAGGTTACAAAAACGGGTAGTCAAAAGGGGTAACCAGTAACGCATAAGAGTAAAAATAGCTTAACTAAACTCACTATATATTAAATGGGGCTAGCTAAGGCAGAAACCAACTCTAACGTTTAATATTGCTTTAAAATGTGAACATATAGACAAATAATTCAAGCATTTGTTCCTCGGTTTTAAGAATTTTGAACTCAGCCAGTGTTTAACTTTTAGTGAGACCAACGATGAACTTTAAACCAAGGTAAGGTTGCTCTTACCTCTCTATACTGTACCCTTGCATTATGACTGTTTAACATGAACGAAAGATGAATAATCCTGAATTTTGGCACAATAAATGGGCAGCCAACCAAATAGGCTTCCACCTTGAAGATGTAAACCCACTTCTGATTGAATTTTGGGAAAAGACGGAACCTAGCTACGAGAAGAGTGTGTTCGTGCCTCTATGTGGTAAGAGTGAAGATCTGATTTGGTTAGCGACGAAGCATGAAGATGTTCAAGGTGTCGAATTAAGCCAGATTGCGGTTCGCGCATTTTTTGCAGAGCATCTTTACACGCCGACTGTGACTCAAATTAGTGGTCAGCATGAGCTTTATCAATTCGATGAACTTAATATTTATACGGGTGATTATTTCTCAGCACCGATTCAGCCTGTAGACATTATCTATGATCGTGCCTCTTTGGTAGCTTTACCTGCTGACATGCGTGTGCAGTATGTAGAGTGCTTGAAGCAACGGTTAAAGCCGGGCGGCAAGATCTTACTTGTGACATTAGATTACGCTCAGAACGAGATGGCAGGACCTCCGTTTAGCGTACCTAAGTTAGAGATCGAACAGTTGTTCTCAGGTTATAAGATCACACTGTTGAATCAAGATATCGCAGACGATGAACATCCTAAGGTTGCCAAGAAAGGCTTATCTCGATTTAGTGAAGAAGTGTATTTGATTGAGTCTGAATCTTAAACTCAACTAGCTCTCAAGTGAAAAAACTATTTCAATATAAAAAATGATACCAACAAAAAGACGGGCTTAGTAGCCCGTCTTTTTTATTGTTCAGATTTGAAGTTGTGATTGTTGAGAATTAAATAGCTGTCTAGTAAATCACTTTTACTTTTGAAGCACTCTCAATAGCATCTTCAATCGCTGTTTCAGTGCTCTTACGACGAGTCAACGCCACACCTAGACGACGGCGACCATCGATGTCAGGCTTACCAAACAAACGAACTTGCGTTTGTGGTGCGTCTAGCGCCTCTGTAAGACCTTCGAAACGAATGTTGTTTGAAGTGCCTTGGCCTAAGATAACGGCAGATGCACACGGACCATATTGAGTAATTGACTTAATCGGCATGCCAGTAAATGCGCGAACGTGTAGCGCGAATTCAGAGGAATCTTGAGACATTAAAGTCACTAAGCCAGTATCGTGTGGGCGAGGGGATACTTCGTTGAAGATAACATGGTCGCCTTTAACGAACAGTTCCACACCAAAGATACCGTGACCGCCCAGTGCGTTAACGACTTGCTCTGCAGTGTATTGCGCCGCTTTTAGTGCGTTGTCTGACATTAATTGCGGTTGCCATGATTCACGGTAATCACCGTCTTCTTGGCGGTGACCGATAGGCGCGCAGAAATGAACACCATCAACAGCACGAACAGTCAGCAGCGTGATTTCGTAATCAAAATCGATAAAGCCTTCAACGATCACACGACCAGCGCCAGTGCGACCACCTTCTTGTGCGTAATCCCAAGACTTTTGAATATCGTCTTGTGTTTTAATAACGCTTTGGCCTTTGCCTGATGAACTCATAACAGGCTTAACCACACAAGGCATACCTACGAATTCTACCGCTGCTGAGAAATCTTCAAATGTGTCCGCGAAGCGATATGGAGATGTGCTCAGTTTTAACTCTTCAGCCGCTAGACGACGGATACCTTCTCGGTTCATCGTCAACTTAGTCGCGTTCGCTGTGGGAACGACATTTAGGCCTTGCGCTTCCATCTCTACCAGCTTGCTGGTGGCAATAGCTTCGATTTCTGGAACCACATAATCTGGTTTTTCTAGTTCAATGACAGCTTGCAGTGCATCGCTGTCCAACATGTCTAATACATGGCTACGATGTGCAACTTGCATAGCCGGTGCATCAGCGTAACGGTCACATGCAATAACTTCCAAACCTAAACGTTGGCACTCGATAGCAACTTCTTTACCCAGTTCACCTGAACCTAATAGAAGTACACGAGTAGCATTTTCACGAGTAGCGGTACCAAACATAGAAATTCCTTCCGATCTTTTGAACGATTGATTTAAACGGGGTGATCATACTTATTTAAAGGATAAAAGCAAACGTTTGCGCGGGTTGTCGCATGAATTTGAAGTATAAAAAAAGCAGCTCTATAAAATAGGGCTGCTTATTTAAAATATTGTTAACCAGATGTACTTAGATTGCTAAGTAAGTAACTGGAATGTCAGGGTTAATCGCCTCTAACGTAGACTGAGTATCGGCTAGGTGACTGATGCTACCATCGGCAATTTCAACTAAGGCAGCGTTTTCGATCTGCTCGAAATCGAAGCCAGCCAGTTTAAGTTGAACAAGCGCGACTTGTAATGGCGGTAGGCTAGGGTTGAATGCCGCGTTTTCTGCGTATGCACCTGTAAAGATTTCACCTGTTGTCAGTTGTAGCGAGACGCCACTTAGGTTCTTTGTGTAGGGAGCATGGCTACGGTTTAATGCTGTTAGTGCGCTTACCACAACAGGGCTCGTTTCTTCTGACGTGTACTGGTGATCCAGCTTAGTCATTAGGCCAGTTGTGATGCCCAAATCAGCAGGGCCGAAAGAGTCAGGTAGGTATTCTTGCAGTGACATTTCATCACGCTGTGGTAATTGAACTTTAAGTTCTTTTGCCGTTGTCAGTTCGTTCATGAATTGGCGACAGTGACCACAAGGGCTGAAGTTGATCGTGATATCAGAAAGGCCTTCTTCACCCTTCATCCAAGCGTGGCTGATGGCTGATTGTTCAGCATGAACTGTTTGACCAAGTTGTGCACCTGCAATTTCCAAGTTTGCACCGAAGTACAGGCGACCAGATAGGCCACGCACGATGGCACCAACATAGAAGTCAGAAAGTGGCGCATAAGAGTATGCTGCTGCGATTGGCAGTAAAGCTAGGCGAGCTTCTTTATCAGAAAGGCCGCTTGCATCCAGTAAGCTTTGAAACTGCTCTTTAGAGATAGTGGCGTCAAAGTTGTCTGCTAATACGATGTCACTCAAAAGCGCTTTTATTGATGTTGGAGCACTTTCCAGCGCCAGGGTAATACGACTGTTCATGTTGAATCCTTAATTGACCTTAGGCTTTAATTTTATGCAATACTCAGGATTTTTCTGTGATAGTGATCACCATTGCGCTGTTGTTGTTACATTGGATTGCATAATTAGAGTGAGGTCACAGATGAAATCGATTGCAAGGACAAAAACTACCCTTGATCTCTCATTTGTTGTCTGAAATCGGGGTATGTTTAGCTAAAAATTGCTGAACAAATGAGAACAAAAAGCCCAAACAGACACTGAAATGCTCAGAGTTTCGCTTGGGCTTATTGGATGTTTTTAAAGCTTAAGTCCCAATCTATGAATCTATTAGCTTGAGCTGTAGCCATTAACTGAAGTTGTAGATCATTAACGTTAGCTTTTAGTTACTAGCTTAAGCATAGATCCAAACCACGATAGAAAATATGGTCGGTGCAATAATCGAGGTAATGACGCCACAAAGTACTAAAGCTAGTGAACTGAATGCAGCATCTTGTGGATTCTTTTCAGCGCAAGTTGCCGTTCCCAACGCATGCGATACTGTGCCCATGGTTAAACCTCGTGCGATAGGGCTCTTGATACCGATCAAATTGTAGATAGGGTAAGCAAAGATTGCCCCGAACAAACCGACAATCAATACCAGAATTGCTGCAATTGCAGCTTCGCCGCCTAAATGGCTTGAGACCTCCATTGCGATCGGTGTGGTGACCGACTTACCCAACAAACTCGCGATCAAACTTAAATCCGCTTTAAAAGCCACGGCGATCAATGCGGTAGTGGTCATCGACATTACACTGCCTAGCGTGCAAGCAAATGTGATGATACGCCAGTTGGATCTGATTTGAGGTAACTGTTCATATAGAGGAAAAGCCAGCGCCACTACCGCAGGTTGGAGCATATAGGTAATCCAAGTATTGTCTGCGTAATAGGTTTCAAAAGGTACTTTGAAAAACAACAGAATTGGAATGATGATACCAATACTGATGAGTAGAGGATTACAAAATGGCGAATTAACTTTTTGGCTTACCCAACGAGCAAACAAGAAAACCACAATGGTCAGTAGAATCCACATGATTATTTACCTCTCGAAAGCAAGCGGTCTAAGAACCATGATAAGGAAACTAACACGATTAAGGTTCCGCCAACGGCGCTTGCCATAATTGGTAAAGCATTGGCGATAAGCATGTCAAAATGATCCATGAGCCCGACACTAATAGGGACAAACAATAAGATCATCAAACGGATAATCAAGCTTGCACCAGGCTGAACCCAATGCTCAGGGACAATACCAATCACCATAGCGGTAAACAGAATCAACATGCCAAAAATACTGCCAGGAATTGAGGTGTCTAATAAATGCTGTAACGCGTTACCTGCTGTGAGTGCACCTATGATTAAGGTGAAGGAGATTAAGCAGTACACGAGTTTGATCAATCTTTCTTTCAAAGTGTCACATCTCTTGATAATGGAATTAGCTCGCTAGCTTTTCTACGTATTGATAAACCGCTTTCAAGATAGCCATTTTCTTCTCGTCACTTTCATGCTCGTGTGCGAGGTTTTCTAGGTTCAGCATGTACTCTTCTAAGCGACTTTCGTAAAACTCTCGACAGTGGTTAGCCCATTTCAGTTGTTCCGCTTCGTCTAACGTCCACGGGAAATGACGAGCACGGTAACGGAACAACAAAGGTTTAATACGTTCGTCACCAAAAGTGATGTCTAAAGCAGCCAAATTATTTGGGTCAGTTTGACGAATGATGTCCATTGCGGTTTTGTCGCCTGGCGAGAAGAAGCCGTCATACAGATGAGTGTCTACGTCATCACTTTTCTCGTATTCGCGTTCTTGTGAATACAAACCGATCAGTTTTTCGCGGATCTCTGGGTGTTCGCGTAATAGCGCTAAGTTCTTTAAGCACTGTTGGCGATCGATACCTATCGTTTCCGCATTTTCAGCCGTCAGAGTTTTGGCGGGTGCGAGAATAGGGCACTTGTTCAGTTGAACCAATTTGATGGGTACGGGTAACTCGTCTTCACCAAGTTCACTGCGTTTAGTGTAGAGCCTTTCACGGAGGGCGTCGGAATCAAGCTCCAGCAGCGGGCTAGGATCTTTGGCTAAGTCGACTACGATAACCGCATTTTGGTTGGTTGGGTGCCAAGCCATCGGCACAATCCAACTCGTGTAATTACAATCACGACCAAACATGCCTGAAACGTGCATTAAAGGCGTCATGTTTACAATGTCAACTAACTCATTCAATTTGCGTTTGTGACGCATGCTGTAAAGGTAATCAAACATTTTAGGCTGTGCAGCCTTCAACTTCTTTGCTAATTCAATGGTAGCAATAACATCGGCCATCGCATCGTGCGCGTTTTCGTGTTCAATGCCATTTGCCACTGACAAATGTTCCAGTTTGAAGCTTGGGTAACCTTCTTCATTCTCTGGCCAAACAATACCTTCAGGGCGAAGTGCATGTACCGCGCGCATCACGTCGAGTAGATCCCAACGAGAGTTGCCGTTCTGCCAGCTCCATGCATATGGATCGATGAAATTACGGTAACAGGTATAGCGTGTTACTTCGTCGTCGAATCGAATGCTGTTGTAGCCAAGGCTAGTTGTGTTCGGCTTAGCAAGCTCTGCGTGGATCTTCGCGATAAATTCAGGTTCAGGTAAGCCTTGAGACATCGCTTTTTGAGGTGTAATGCGAGTAATGAGTGCAGCTTCCGGCGCTGGTAAGTAATCAGCAGGAGGTTGGCAATAGATGACCAATGGCTCTCCGATAACGTTGAAATCTTGGTCGGTACGAACACCGGCGAACTGACTCGGGCGATCTTTCGCTGGGCTGACGCCCCACGTTTCGTAATCGAAAAAGAAATAGGTTGGCTGATTATCTGAACTCATTGAATTTCCTGAACAGTAAGCGAAGACCGTCTACTGTGGCTGAAGGTTAGTTTTGTTCAGTATCTGACAGGATGCGGTACGCGTGCAACCCAGATCACAAATAAATTACAGTAAAACGTTGCATTCGTATTCGATCACGTCGCTGTACTGAGTTTTGAGTTCAATTTTGGTCATTTATTAACACGTAAATCCGCTCGCTGTTGACCTGATGCTAGCTACTTATCTATTACGAACAGTGTGCTTAAGTTGAAAACCAAGCATTAGGAATCTGGAGAAAGTGTTGAAAGTAGGGGAACCCAATTTGCTTTGGATCTTGCTTACAGCGAACAAAACTTATAATTAATGCTGCTATTGCGTTAATCCGCAGCTCAAGCTTGTGATATTGGCAGGAAATGGCACCAACAAACAATGATCTTAGTTCAACTAGAAAGTAGGCATTGACGTCTATTAGTTTGTCTCTTCGAATGACTCCATCTGGATACTCAAATTTATAACCAATATTTTCACTGCCAGTCTTTTATATAACGATATATTTCAATTTTATTACAAGTATAGGTTTAATGTGCACTTGTTTCATTGTTGAGACTTTATTGCAGAACGGTGATCTATAAAATTAATTAGGACAGTCAATTAGTTTTATTAGTATTAATTAATTTTTTGTTACTGAAAATTCCTAGTGATTTATAAGGTATCAAATTAACTTTTATAAAATTAATAGTCTGTAGAGGTTAGGGAGTTAAATGTAAAACGAGTTTTATATATGATTAACACAAATACTCTAATATCAGTAATTTCACTAATGTTATTTATATCAATTTGCGTGATCTTATTCTCACTGTTCCTCATTTGTTTATAAATAAGTGTCAATGTTTACGCTTTCTAAATAGGATTAGATGTTACTTAATTGTTAACTTTATTAATGGTTAAGTGACTCTGAAAATAAGTCAATTTTATATAAAGGATTAAAAAAATGAACAAAGTTTTTAAGGTTGTTGCTGTATCTGCACTTTCTATCTCTTCTGCGAACGTTTTCGCGGTAAGTGACACTTTTGATGCAACACTCGAAGTAAAACAAGCAATTACAATGATAAAAACAAGTGATCTTGATTTTGGTGTCATCACTTCAGATAACACAACGGATGTTGTTATTGCTCAAGCAGATGCAGGGGCGGCAGCGTTTACTCTTTCTGGAGAGTCTGGTGATGCAGTGACCGTTAGTATTTCTGATACAAACTTGGCTAACGGTGCAAATACAATCGCAGCTGAATTTGACTTTAATAATGCAATCACTCTAACCGGTGGTTCTGCGGATCTTAAAATTGGCGGTACAGCTCGTACTTCAAGTGCGACATTAGTTGCTGGTACTTATACTGCAAACGTTGCAGTTGATGTAACTTACCAGTAATTATATAAAACAAGTCTAATACTTACGGCTGTTACTTATCAGCCGTTTTTACTATGAACTTTTTTTTAAAATACGTTGCCTGTATTGGCCTAATTATTTATTCAAGTCCATTTCATGCTTTAGAAATTATTCCTGAAAATATGGAAGTGAAATTTCCGGGTATGTATATCTCTGGATCAGGACAAAATGCAGATGCAAATCCAGCCAATGGTCAGGTCTATGTGGTGCGTTTTTACGCTGAAGGAGAACCAGGCAAGAAAATTGTGGTATCTCTCCCGTCTAAACAATACCTCAATCACTCACGTAAATCTAAACGTCTCCGTATTCGAAAGTTTTATTTTGGTTGTGGTTTATCAAAACGAGGTAGAGCAAAAATCCAAAGTAACGGAAGAAGCAAATTACTGTGTATTGGTGCAAAAGTGAAAATTGGCGCTAATCATCCTGCTGGCATTTACACCAGTACTATCCCTTTTGAGGTTAATTATAAATGAAGTTGTTCATCTCATGTGTCCTCGGCTTACTCTTCTCGTCTCAAGCTCATGCCCAACTCCTTATCGCGCCAACTCGTTTTGTTTTAGATGCTGATACATCTGTGACGGAAAAAATCGTGGTTGAAAACAATTCTGATCAACCCATTCGTCTTGAGATTAAACCGATCTATCGTCCAATTAAGGCCACTGGCTTGGTACGAACCGATGCAAACGTGACGGAGTCTGAAAATATCGCCAATTGGATCAAGGTGTCACCACCTATTATTCGAGAGCTAAAACCTAATCAAAGACGTACAGTTCGTCTGCGTATGAACGCGCTTCCTGATGATATGCCTGACGGCGAGTACCGTGCTTACTTGTGGTTTTCTCCTATCGCAAAGGCGAAAGAGTTATCTGAATTGGATTTGTCGGCTAAGGGCCAATCCAATAATGGGTCAGCATTCCAGCTTAACTTTCACATAAACAGCTACGTGCCTGTTTATGTGCAGAAAGGTAAGCAGATACAAGACGTAAAGTTTACTTGTGAAAACCAGAGCCTTACCATTCGCAACGATGGTAACTTTCAGTTCAATGCTAAGTTGAATGTCGATGATCACAGCGAAAAATTGGTGTTGCTGCGTAATGCTGAGCTAACGAAATCTTTCCCTATAGGATCCAAGGTGTCTTTGCTTCAAGACGATCAGTCGCTGCACGAATGCATTTTGTAATGTTTGCATTCTTGGTGCCGCGTATGCTGTTAACGTCTGTGTTTGTGACATTTGTGTTTTTGGCATTTGTGCGGTTGATATCGTTCCAACCAGATCCTGTGTCGTAATAGCGAATCGTGTAAAACAGAATGTTCAAACACATGGTCTGGCAAGTTCTCTTGTCGCTCTCTTTATTCTTGTCTTTGTTACCTTTAGGTGCACAGTCATCACCTAGTGATGATGCAAGCGAACTTTACCCCGCGCACATTGAAGTTCGAGTCGGGAGAGTGGGTGACAGTTTTTATCGCGTAATGATGGATGACTACGAAGAGCCGTTTATCTCGATCTCCAATGCGGCCTTTTATTTGTTAGAAATGAATGGCCAGTGTGATGAAAGCGGGTACTGTGAAATCTACTTACCGCAAGATGTAGGAAGAGAATCACCGCCTTATATCGTGGATACCCAACAAGCCATCTGTTATCGAGATGACAATAATATCCAGACGATCAAATACGAAGTGATTGACTCGAAAACCTATATACATTGGTACAGTTTACAAGCCTGTATCCCTGCTAAAATCCGTTGGGACATTGATGATTATCGCCTTACTGTTACTCCTGAATTCAGTTCACTGACTGAGCTCGAAGCTGTCATCTCTAAGATAAAGAGCGAGTCTCGACAAAAAGCAGAAGCCTTAAAACAGGTTGGTAATATCCCTGCTATTGAACCACTGGCTAGTGTGGGGTTAGCGGCTCGATTTGCTACCTCTGTTTATCAGGACAGTGAGACAGGCACCGACGTTTACGCTATCTCTGACACTCTATTAACGACTGAACATTCCTTGTCGCGGTTATCAATCGATACTCGCGAAGATAACCCTGTCGTTTATTACAATATCGCGGTAGAAGCGCATGACGGCGAAGGGTCATTAGAAGTAGGGCATGTGCTGTTAGATGGCAGTGTTTTTACCGTTAATCAA
Source organism: Vibrio sp. R78045 (assembly GCF_042466085.1). Taxonomy (NCBI): domain Bacteria; kingdom Pseudomonadati; phylum Pseudomonadota; class Gammaproteobacteria; order Vibrionales; family Vibrionaceae; genus Vibrio; species Vibrio sp. R78045. The sequence goes on along the minus strand of NZ_JAXHBS010000018.1, from coordinate 349,184 downwards.
ACCCTAGAAGATGGTCTTTACTACACCAATAGAAAGCGTCAGTTGGAGTTTGGTAACCTGCAATTAGAGCGTACGACTGAACCGAATATCAGTATCGATGTACTGGTAAACGGAATTTATCAAAACACCTATCGCTCTGATGAATTTGGACGTTTTGTTGTCGAAGAAGACAATATTTCCCCTGGCGACACTATTAAGTTCCGCTATTACTTGTCCAAAGGTGTGTGGAGAGAAGAAGAGATTACGGTCGCGGGTTTAGAAGATGCATTCTTGCCTAGTAATGAGTGGGGCGTTGAAGTGGTTGGTAACGAAGGGGCCGACCGAGCGGGTGCAGTGTCACTGGAATATGGTTTGGCTGATTACTTCACGGTGGGCAGTGCTTTTATTAGGCAAGATGGAAAAGATCTTATCGGCTTGCAGGGGCGATACTTACCAACACATTGGTTTGCGGGCCATATTGGTTGGCTGCCGGACTTTAATCGTTTTCCAATGGAGTTTGATGTTTTGCTGGGCAGCGACCAGTCTGCCTCTATTGAACTCAATAAAACTGACGAGTTGGACTTGGAGTCGATGGAATACGATGTGTTCAAATATAATCTGTCTCTTGCCAACATTACGGCATTTCTAACAGTGAGAAACGACGAAGATGAATTGAGTGTTGAGCCGAAACTGAATTCCAAGGTCTCGCGCAATCTGTTTCTGTCATATTCAGGTGATTATCGCTACACCAAGGCTTCTCATCAAGATGACTATTTACACACCATTGGTTTGGCCAAAAGTGGTTTTTCAGACACGTCGTGGAATGTGTCAGGAACGGTCAATGGGTCTGGTCACCATGAACGCACGGAACTCTCTCTAAGGAATGCCTGCAAAGAATGTGTATTGGATCCGCTTAATGTTTTCCAAGAACTCACCACTAACGTATCAGCCCGGTATCAAAAGCAGGATATCTCGTTTACGGCTTCGGTAGAAGCACGTGTGAATCCTTATTTCGTGTTCAAGTTAGAAGGAAATGAAGACAGATACGGCGTAGAAATGACCACTGAATTTGGCGCGAAAACCTATTTTGATGAGAACATCGGAGAGTTTGTTGAGTGGAATAAGTACAATCATTCAAAGCTAACTGGGATTGTTTACGATCACCACAAACAGCCCATACAAGGGGTAAGCCTACAAATCTTGGATCAACGAGCAGTCAGTGACGCAAAAGGCCGATTTGAATTCACCAGCGTCCCAGCCAGAGATAGTCTACCTATCTACATAGATGAGGGAGCGCTTGACTTGAACCTAACGCCAATACAAAACCCTGTAATTGTGAATACCAAACAGGTAGGCCTGACTCATGCACACATTGAAATGGTGGTATCATTTGGTGTCGATGGCACAGTAGAAGGCGACATAGAAAACAATGCTTATCTGCACTTTAAACACATTCAGAAAGGCACTGAGTATTCGAGCGAAATTGAGAGTGATGGCTTTTACATGGTAGAGGGGCTCATCGCGGGCAAATACATTGTGACTTTAGAAATGGGAGACAAGCGATACGTGCAAGGCGCCGACTTGAACGGAGATTTCTGGGTAAGTGACCTCACATTCAACCTAATTGATTTTCATAAGGTGTACTAAATCCGATCGCTTTGATTAGTCTGAAGGAGGTGAGAGTATCAATTGGATTTTTTGTTTCATGGTCAACTTTCGGCTCCTCAAATCTTTGAATATAACCTTCCATTCTTGAAAGGTAACCACTATCGGGTTAAAACTGTTTACTGGTTTAGTGACGCCGTAACGTACAGTTTCAACTTCAGGTTCGAACGTACTAAACAACTTATCCCAAATGATCAAAACGCCAGCGTAGTTCTTATCGATGTATTGCGGGTTTTTGCCGTGATGTACTCGATGATGCGAAGGGGTGTTAAAGATGTATTCAAGTGGCCCCAAGCTTCGTATCCATTGTGTATGGACGAAGAACTGCAAACCTAAATTCAGAAGCACCACAAAGATCACCCATCTAGGGTCGAAACCTATGATGACGAGCGGTACCCAAAATAGCCACATGCCTGCGAATGGGTACATCAAACTCTGACGAAAAGCTGTGCTAAAGTTCATTTTTTCTGAACTGTGGTGTGCGACGTGCGCGGCCCACATCCAGCGAATACGATGACTTGATCTATGGAACCAGTAATAGAAAAAATCTTGTAACACCATCAATACAACAAAACTCAGCACGCCCATCTCAATGTCCATTAAGCGCCAGCCGAATAGCCAAAGATACAGCTGAACCACGAATAAACCAGTTAATAAGTCGGAGAGTTGATGCATGCCTGCTAACACGAAATTACACATCACTTCTGGCAGTTTGTATTGAGAATTGCTCGGTAATCGGCCTTGTTTCTGACCAATGAAATATTCGGCCAACATACAGATTACGAACAAGGGCGCTAATACTAACAGCAGCCATTCTGGGTGATTGATCAATGAGTCGATGTCCATTCGCTAATCCTTGTGGCGCGATAGTTGTGTAATGTCTGACTGAGTTGATGAATTGGTTTAGCGTATTATTTTTTAGGTAGAGGCTTACCAGCGAGCAAAGTGATCTTCCGTTAGGCCAAGAACGCCATCGAGTTGATGAGTTATGCCGTCGTTGTCTTGAATTGAGCCAGAAAAGTGACCAATGAACTGACGAAAGTTACTCTTTAACAGCCATAAATTGAGCTTTTCGCTGCGGTTATTTAAGGGCGTAAAGATCAGGTTTATACGTCCATCTTGTGATGTTATCTGCCAAGGAAAGTTTGTATCTTGGCGACTAAACGTAAACTGTACCGGGTTAAGTAAGTGTCTGGTTCCATTTACCCACAATACGTTTTCGCAGCCTCCAGTTTCATTGACGCCCGCTGCGAGGTTCAGGCCAATATCAGTGCCATTGGATTGAGTGTTGATGCTTGCCCAGCGCCAACTGGTTTCACGCCTCATGTAGCCTGCTGAAAAGTCATACCCAGCAAGAGCTTGCGTGAGGTTTAATGATGTGCCCTTGATTTGGATGTCGCCGATTATTCGCACAGCATTGTGCTTTTGGGTGTAAGTCCAACCTGAATAACCCGTTGGGCTGCACATCGCCATAGGTAAGCTGTCGATTTTAGGGTCTAAAGTGACATCGGCCTTGATGAGTTTGGTATTCAAGCGAACTCGCCATTGTTTGCCTTTGATATCGAAAGCAATGCTTTGGCCGGCAATGCTTGTCTTTCCTTCAAATGGTGAAGGCGTTACTTGTTTATCAAACCCCAGCGGTCGTAACCATGAACACTCTTCTAGTTTGTTACTCTCGATATCGTACAGGTAACAAAATGCCGAGCCTAAGTAGCGAATATCTGCGATAGCGACACCAATAATGTGTGTGTCGGTGACGATACTGACAAACTGGAATTGCTTGTAGTGGAAGTGCTTCTGCCAAGGAGCTGCTTTTGAATCCATCGAGTTTCGGTAGTCAAAGTTCTCGATGTTCAGGTGCTTTGGGATGCCATCGAAATGCCCAATGAACGGCTGACCATTAGAATCAATCAAACTGTGTGGGGCTGGATTTGTTTTTATCATTGCGATGATTCACATTATTTTAACAATTAAAGCCATTGTGCGATGAGTAGCGTAGAATTGGGAGGTCATATTCGGACAAGAGCACGTTACCAATCACGATTTTGTCAGCAGTGTTGTTGAAGCTGAGTAGTCATGCTTATGGGAATGGGTTAGATATAAGGAGAGACGATTGGAGATTATCGCGGAGTATAAGCCAACCGGACATCGGCATCAGTTGGGCACATTAGATATCGCGCTACTGTTGAATACCTTAGAGCAACGAGGTATCGATATTGAAAAGCTACTCATGGATGTGGGTTTGGAAGCCATGGATTGGCGAGACCCGAATGGAAAGCTGACTTACGCTGATAAACTTGCGTTGTTTAGCGCGGCTAATCAGAGTTTTCCTGACGATGGTCTAGGTCTTTGGTTGGGAGAGCATGCAAGTCTAAGTCACTTTGGTGTGTTGGGTTATGCGCTATCAACCAGTCAAAATGTCGGGGAGGCCATCAAGTCGGGCTTCAAGTATTTGCGCCTGAATGGGCCTATCTTCTCGGTTAAATTGTTTCTAGATTCCGAGCAAGCGGTGATTCAGATTGAGAACACCTTGGAAGTGGGTGATCTCCTTCCTTTCTGTAGTGAGTACTTCTTAAGTTCAATCGTCTCTTTGTTCAAAGAACTGACTGGTCATGAGTTGGATATTCATACTTTGGCTTTGCCTTACGCTCGTCCCAATTACACCAAGCTTTATGACAACCGCTTCCAGTGCCCGGTGATTTTTGAGCAAGACTATTGTGAACTGCGTTTTGATGTCTCGGTTTTATCACAAACCTTATTGACTCATGATGCTGCGACACTGAAGCGCTATCTCGCGTCTTGCCAGTCGATAGTGGAAACGCTGGACTCTGAGCATCTGCTGACTAACCAGATCAAAACGATTTTTTATCAAACTGCAGGCAGTTTCCCGAATATTGAACAACTCGCTGACGAATTTGGGTGTAGCTCTCGCACGCTCAGGCGAGAGCTAGTGACCCATGATTCCAGTTATCAAATATTGCTTACCGAAGTTCGAGTGGAACTCGCTAAAGAACTATTGCTCGGTACAACCATGAGCATTGATGACATCGGTGAAAGGCTCGGTTATAGCGACCCTGCAAACTTCAGAAGGGCGTTTAAAGGTTGGCTCAATAAAACACCTGCGCAGTTTCGTGACGGTTTAAGTTAAAGCGTTACTTGCTAAAAAATTGCTCCCTGAAATCGGATACTTGCTGCTGATAGTAACTGTCCCAATCTTGTTGAGTCCAAGTGGCATAACTTGAGGAACGCTGAGAGTCTAAGGTCGCTTTGAGCTGATCCAGTTGCTCGTGGTAAGTCATCACTGTTTGTTGCTGTTTCGCGATTTGGTGTTCTCTTGCGGTAATGTTGCTGGCTTGCATTTCATCTAAGTAGGTCTCTTGAAGGTCGGCTTTGAGTGAAACTATTTCAGCAGGGCTATAGCTGCTGGGTATCAAAGAGACTGCCAGTTCATATTTTTGAAGCGCTGTCTCGGCGTTTAATGTGCCCGTATTGTTTTGCCATTCACTAAGTAAATATTGATAGTTGGCCAAAAACTGGCTCGCTTCGTTTTCTTTAAGGGTGTTTGCGTCGAGCGTAAAATCTAGATGTGCAAACTGGTCTGCGAATAGCTGGTGGGCCAACTCTCCCCATACTTGCTGTGCAGATTGTTTGAATAGGGCAACACGCTCTTCAAGAGTTTCTATGGATTCGAGCGGAATCGTACTTTCCCTTACTTGCCAATCAGCAGAGAGCTTCGGGTAATCACTCAATAGTTCAAACCATTCTATCGGTAATTCAGATTTCAACTGCGCGAGTTGTTCAGTGCAATTGCCCACTTGTTGGCAAAGCGTCCAAAACTCATCGAGCTCATCAAGCAGCACCTTACCTTCAAGTTCAATTAGGTCTTCTGCATACGCTTTTCCGTGAAGGTTTTCAGCTTGGACTTGTTTTCCTTGCGAAACGGTATTGTCTGAAAAGCTTGCTGTCTTTGATGGGGGACTATTGTCATCAGTCGTTTTAGAAACGTGCTTTTTTGCTTCTGTGTGTTGGACAGAAGATTGCGATGCTTCAATCGATTTTGATGACCATGAATAGCCAACAATGCTCGTCACAGCGACGAGCATTAGGGTTAATATAACTCGATGCATTATCCGTTTACCGCGCTACTTGATGACAGCACTGACAGGGAAGTGGTCTGAAAGGTTGTAGTGCTTCCATAATTCACTGCTTGTAGAGCGAGGAACATCAACGCGGTTATTGTTGTGAGCTTTTTGCGCGTACTCCGAACTCACCACCACGTAATCCAAGTATTCAACATTTTCCCCGCCAGACATAGGTTCGCCAGCAAAGTTATTGATGCGAGGATCAAAGGTTGAAGCGGTATAACCTGAATACTCCGGCTCAGCGGCTTGTAGGTTAGCGAACATCTGCTGGTAGTCGCCTGGGAACTTCAGCTTGTTCACGTTGAAGTCACCACTGTAAATAACCGTTTCTGAAGTTGGTATTTCCAGTGATTGAGCAAGCTGACGCATTTGTTTAAATTGGCGCTGTCGGTAGTCACGAGCCGTGTCCGTATCGAATGATGCCGTGTGAGTGCCAAACACGTGGTAAGCCTGACCATTTTTGATGACTTCAGCGTAATTCACGCCTTTGTCAGCGAAGCAATCTGTGCCTGTACAATCAGGGAACACGTATTGCGCTTCATTGACGATAGGGTAACGGCTCACAATGATCACGCCACCGTCATAGATGTTAATCCCATCTTTATCGAGCATTTTGGTTTGGTACGGGTACTCTTTTGCAAGTTCACGCAAGAATTCATCTCTGCCGTTAGCAAACACCTCTTGTAGCGCCAATACGTCGTAGCCTTTTACATATTGAGGGAGAAGATCGTAGCGGTCACCAATATGCGAAGCGATGGCAGGCAGCGCCCAGATGTTATAGGTCATGACTTTGAGTGCCTTGGCATCCGGATCTGGTTGCTCATCTACTTTGGGTGGGGTGATGGTGTAATAAATATCATCGTAGCGCGCCGTAGAATCGGCTTTAAGTGCAAGCTCTGCATTGACCCCGAATGCATCGGTTGTGCTGCGATGAATATTACGATCGTCATGCAGCGTTAGGTTGACGTCTGCGGCACTTAAACCATGTTGCAGTGTCGAGTTGTACCAATGACCTTTCATGGTTTGGTTGAGCGTGACACTTTCTCCCACAGCGTTCGATACTACAGTGTCAAACTCGTAGGTCTTCCCAGATTTCACACCAGTCCAGCGATTGAAACTGATCAGCTTCTTCGTCTCCCAAGGGCCAATCTGTTCAACATGCTGTTGCCACTCATCACCGAATTGAAGCTGGTCGGTACCTGTGTGATTGGTTTGAATCGTCATTGCTTGGCTAGTGTTATTGGTCAGGTACACATCGGTATCTGCAATAGCCGAGGTTGAAATGAATGAAGCAGATGCAAGTATTGCACTAAGGCAAGCCCATTGAGTTTTCATTTTTACGTTATCCTTACTGATTGGTTCAAAGAATAACGTAGTAAAGAGTTGTGACATTGGAGTTATAACTCTATGGGAATTACCCAAATATTAGATATATGCCATGGTTTTATAAATTATATTACTCATTGAAAATTAACATATTGCTTTGCCTGAATGATAAGTGATACGCGCGCACGCTAAAAAATAAAGGAAGGATTGGGTATGAGGGTAAGTCACTAGTGGGTGTTTTTGTGGAAATCATAGGTCGGTAAATAACCAGAAATGGATGCTGTGAATCACGATAAGGAATAACGCTAACCGCCTTGCTCTACCAGCAAAAATTTTGCCATTGTTCAGTAAACAGATTCCTCAAAAACAGGTATGATAGTGTCGTTTTTAATCCTGAACTGGGAAAGTCATGGCAAAGTTAACACTCCAAGAGCAAATGCTTAAAGCTGGCTTGGTAAATGAGAAAAAATTAAAGAAGGCGAAAAAAGGCTCTAAAAAGTCTCGCGTTCAGTCTCGTGAAGCAAAAGCGGCAGCAGAAGAAACTAAACTGGCGCAGCAAGCGAAAGACAAAGAGCTAAACCAACAGTTGAAAGAACAGCAGTTGAGCAAAGAAATTAAAGCTCAAGTGAAGCAACTGATTGAGATGAACAAGATCGAACAGAAGAACGGTGAGATCAAATACAACTTCACCGACGGTACGCTAGTTAAATATCTTTACGTAGAAGAGCTGACTCAAAAGCAACTAAGTAAAGGCATTCTAAGTATTGCTCGTCAAGGCGAGAGCTATGTTGTTATTCCAACAGCAGTAGCGAACAAGATTGCTATGCGCGACGAAGAATCTATCGTTGATACGCAGGCAGGTAGCACAGATGAAGTAGACGAAGACGACCCGTACAAAGACTTCGTGATCCCAGATGATCTAATGTGGTAATCCGTTTTACCTAGCTCCATTTTAATGGCTAGCTAAGTTTACAGGATCTAAGAATGCAGCGAACAATCACTCGATTGTCGCTGCATTTTTTTTGGCGCGAAATGACTTAAGCAAATGTGGACTAACACTTAATGCTCTGACATGCCGTAAACAAGGCTATCATTGGTACTTGCATGATCGATGAAGTCGGTATTAGCGCGCTGTTCGTGTTGGTCATAGCCATCGAAGTAACAGTCGCCAATTTCATTGCGCGGGCAAACGTGAATGTGGTCTTTAATGACCAGTTCGGTAGAACAGCATGGGCAGTGCTTTACATGTCCAGTGAGTACCGTAGATCGATTTGGTTTCATACATCCTCCTGATAGGCACTGTAATATGATTGCCTATTTGCACCCTAAGTTACGCAAATTAGTGTGTCGTTATGATTTCATTTTTAAGTCAATAAAAAACGATTCGTAGAGTGAATGTTTAGGTATTAATGTAAATGTAAGAGCAAGAAAAAATAAAAGAACTAGGACGAGTAGGCTTGAAAGTAGATCGGCCATATAGTCGACTTTCACTGGTATCACATTTAGCCGAAGAGGTTGAAGTAGAGCTCGCTACGACGAATATGTTGGCCAGATGAAACCAACAAGCCCTAGTGAGCTGTGCATCATTTTATCGACTTAAGCTTTCAAAGTAATTCTGAACAAATTTAACGAACACTTGGTGTTTCTTTGCCGGATAAATAACTTGCGGATAGAACAGGTAAATACTATTGCCTTGTGGCAGACATTCATTAGGCAGCACGCGCTCTAACTCTCCAAGCTCAACCTCTTTCGCAACGTAGTAACTCGCAATACGAATAATACCGCTTCCTACCATGGCTTGTTGCTTAAGTAAGTGATTGTCATTACTTGAAAGCCAACCGGACACATCAATATTTGCTGATTTTAAAGGCCACTCGGTTTGGTGCAGCGTTGCTAAGCATTGATGATCACTTAAGTCACTTACATTGGTTGGACGACCAAATTGATCAAGATAACCGGGCGTAGCGACTAAATCATGCTGATAGCTAATCAAATGTTTTGCCACCATGTTGTCTGGTGGGGTATTGGTGGCACGAAACGCGATATCGATATCATCTTGGTTGAGATTAAAGTTGGTGTAGCTGCTATTTATCTCAAAACGGATCTCTGGATATTGCTGCCTAAACTGTTGGCAGATATCGAATAGATATACCTCAGTAAACATCTTTGGCGCGGTGAGACGCAATAGACCTTTTACGATGTCATGCTGCTCTGAAACGCTACGTTCAAGCTGCAACACTTGAGAACGAATCGTTAAGCCTTGTTGTAACGCGCGTACGCCTTCTTGGGTTAAACGAACACTGCGCGTGGTTCTGACCAAAAGAGGGCACTGTAAATCATTCTCTAAACGTTTGATCTGCTCAGAAAGGTAGCTCTTAGAGATACCGAGCTTTTCGGCTGCTTTGGTAAAGTTAAGTTGCTGAGCAAGTTCTACAAATAGGATCAGTCGTTCTATTCTCTTGTGCTCGTTCATGTGTGTATGCCTTCAAAACTGGTTAGTTCCATTGTTCGCCATATAAAACAATCATTTCGTAGATAGCATATTCTGTTTTCTAAAAAGAACAATATGATAGAGGCATATTTATTGGCATCAAATCTTCAAAGCGAGATCAGGTATGACGAACAGCATTGAATCTACAAACAAAACGAATGATAAAAAGAGCATTCCGTTATCAAACTATCTACCGAATGTCGGGCAGGTTGCCTACGGCTGCATGGGATTAGGTGGTGGCTGGAATAATAATCCAGTAACGGCGGCTGATGCAGCGCAAACACGCAGCGTAATCGACACAGCATTAGAGTCAGGAATCAATCTGTTCGACCATGCAGACATTTATACCTTCAGCAAAGCAGAGCAAGCTTTTGGTCAAGCACTGCAACAAGCCCCTGAATTACGTGATCAGATATTCATTCAATCTAAATGTGGTATTCGTTTTGAAGGCGAGGGCAATGTTGGTCGCTATGATTTCTCGGCAGATTGGGTAAGCCAATCGGTAGACGGTATTCTCAACCGATTGAATACAGAAAAGCTCGACGTGTTGCCTTTGCATCGCCCTGATCCGCTCATGGAACTCGATGAGTTGGCAAGAATGCTTGAGAACCTGAAAGCTCAGGGAAAGGTCGATTTCTTCGGTGTCTCTAACATGAACAGCCACCAAATTCAGTACCTGCAATCTGCGCTTGGGCAACCCATTGTCGCAAACCAAATTGAGATGAGTTTAGCTAAATTGGATTGGTTGAATGATGGTGTGATGATCAACTCGCAAGGTCACCATCAATCTGATTTTGCTGCAGGTACACTTGAGCATTGCCAAATGAAGGGGATTCAATTACAAGCGTGGGGCTGCTTGGCGCAAGGTCGATTTGCTGAGCAAGGTTTGTATTCAGAACATGACAACGTGAAAAAGACCGCGCATTACGTAGCTCAGTTAGCGAACCAATATGGCGTAGAAAGTGAAGCGATTGTGTTGGCATTTTTGCTTCGTCATCCCTCAAGTATTCAGCCTGTTATTGGCACGACTAATTTAGAGCGAATCAAAGCTTCGGCAGTAGCGACTCAGATAAATCTGTCTCGTGAAGAGTGGTACAACTTATACGTGTATTCGCGTGGTCAAGCACTGCCTTAAGGAATGAGTATGTTGAATCAAAAGCTCGTAAAGCAATTGATGTCTAGCGCTCTCAACATTGCAGAGCATAATCAACAAGCAATCGCGGTGAGCGTGTGTGATACGCATGGTGAGTTACTGGCGTTTATTCGCACGGATAATGTGAGTGTACAAGCCGGATTGTTAGCACAGAACAAAGCTTACACGTCTGCAAGAGACAGGCAGCCAAGCGGTAACTTAGGCGCTTGGGCGAGAGAAACTGGTAAAGACTTAAGTTACTGGACCGACCCAAAGATCACTGGCTTTAAAGGTGGTGTTCCCATTGAGATAAAGGGGCAGGTGATTGGCGCTATTGGTATCAGTGGATTGAGTGAAGATGACGATGAAGCACTGGCTGAGAAAGTGATTCAGTTGTTGCTTTAAGTTCGGCCGTTTACAAAGTGACTCTGATAAAAGACAGATAATAAAAAACCGATGCGTGGGCATCGGTTTTTTGTTTAACGAGACTCAAGTTAATGAATCAATCGAACCTATTAAGCGTTCGCTTGTTCCAGATCTTGTTGCTTGTCCTTCTTACCTAATAGGCGGCTGGTGATTGTACCGGCTGTCATTGCACCAGATACGTTAAGCGCTGTACGTGCCATATCGATAAGTGGCTCGATAGAGATAAGCAGTGCCGCGATAGTTACAGGAAGGCCCATCGCTGGTAGTACGATAAGCGCCGCGAACGTTGCACCGCCACCCACACCCGCGATACCGAATGAGCTCACCGTAATAATCGCAATCAGAGACAGAATGAAGTTGATGTCCATTGGGTCGATGCCGACTGTTGGCGCAACCATTACTGCTAGCATTGCAGGGTAAATACCCGCACAACCATTCTGTCCAATCGTCGCGCCGAACGTTGCAGACAGGTTAGCAATCGCTGGTGGCACATTTAGCTTAGTGATTTGAGCATCAACGTTAAGTGGAATCGTTGCAGCAGAACTACGTGATGTGAAAGCGAACGTTAGTACTGGCCAGATTTTTTGGAAGTACTCCTTCGGGTTTACGCCAACAAAAGAAACCAACACACCGTGGACAACAAACATCAGGATGATTGCGACGTAAGAAGCAACGATGAAGCCCAGTAAGCTTAGGATGTCAGAAGCGCTTGATGTTGCTACAACTTTCGCCATTAACGCAGCGATGCCGTATGGCGTGAGTGCCATAATCATCTTAACTAAGCGCATAACGATAGATTGCGCAGCGTCAACGAAAGTACGGATCGGTGATTCTAGCTCTTCTTTCTCAGCCATTACTTTACGAGCAGCAATACCTGTTAGAACGCCGAAGATAACAACCGCAATGATAGACGTAGAGCGAGCGCCCGTTAGATCTGCAAACGGGTTAGTCGGAATGAAACTAACCAGCATTTGTGGAATAGTTAGGTCTGAAACACTTCCCATGCGGCTTTCTAGTGTTGCAATACGAGCTGTCTCACGAGCACCTTCTGTTAAGCCTTCAGCCGAAAGGCCGAATGCTTGAGCGACCGCAATACCCACAATCGCAGAAATCGCTGTTGTTGCTAACAATACAGAGATCGTGATACCAGATATCTTGCCTAGCGAACCGCCTTTTTCAAGTTTCACGACTGCCGCAATCATTGAAACCAATACCAATGGCATGATCACCATTTTCAGTAGGCCAACGTAACCGCGACCAACAATGTTTACCCAGTCTAAAGTTTCTTTGATTACCGGATTACCTTCGCCAAATAGAAGCTGAAGGCCAAGACCAAAAGCACTACCGAAGACTAAACCGAATAGAACTAAACGCGATAACGTGTTTTCTTTTCTTTGTTGTCCGTAGAGAAAAAAGAGGATACCCGTGAATACCGCTAATGCAGCGATAGCTGAAAATGACATTTGCTTTCCTTATGAATAGCTCTAAATCGATTAGGCACCTGGATGTATAGGTGCAAGTACTGCCGCTAAAATAACGTTCTGTTATAAAACGTAAAATAAGGAAAAGTAATTTAATAGAACAATTAGTAATATCCACCTAATAAGATGAGTGGATATTCAACATTGTGGTGAATAGGTGAGCTTTTTAGCGATATTTTGCCAATAAATTGAGCATGTTACTTGACGAGTAAATTTCTACATTTTGGAAGTTATTTTCGAATAATCTGAACAACATGGCTTGAGCAACATCTTTCGATTGAATAGGGCGCAGGTTTTTGAACTTACCAAACATAAAGGGAGAGAGGAGAGGGAAAACACGTTGCAGAAGCTTTTCGTCAGCTCTGGGTTCATCTCTTTCACCAACAAGTGGCCCTGGACGAGCAATAAATAGTTGTTTAAAACCAATTCGTTTTAAGTTCTGTTCCATTTGCCCTTTGCAACGAAGGTAGTGTGAATAGGAATCAATTGAAGCGCCGTAGCTGGAGACTACTGCGACTCTTTGAACGCCGAGAAATTTCATCGATTGAGCAACCTGGCTGACTAATTCAACATCTACTTTACGTAGCGCTTCTTTTGACCCGGCCTTTTTCTTGGTGGTGCCTAAACAGATAACGCCAAGTGTTGGAGTTGTTTTTGCGTCATCCCAGCTCGTTATCTGCAAGTCACTGTGAATAAGAGTACGGAGTTTTTTGGAACTGAACTGCGAATCTAATGCTCTTCGGGATAAGGCATAGATTTTTTCGACCGCGGGCTCGTCGATAAGTAACGTCATGACATGATGTCCAATTAGCCCAGTTGCTCCAGCCACTACGACCGATGTTTTGTCTCCAGAAATACTCATAGCTATCCTTAACGCTTTGCAAGTGCTTGTTTAATATAAACAGTGTTTGAATTTTAAGCGAACAAAACTTACACAAAACAATGATGGCGGCAAAGTAATCCAGTGATGGTGAAGGGTGACAGGTGTTGGTCACTGGATGTTTGGACATAAAGCACCAAACAGCGAAAAGCCCGCTGGGCAACGGGCTTTTCACTTTCTAGGTGAAGGCTAGTGGGAGTTTCTTCACCTTTTTACTGTTTTTCTTCTTTGATTTAATTGGTTTTTTTTTGCTTTGGTTTACGAACATTACACCTCCTAAATCTTTATCTCTTTCTTTGTGTCTGTTGTTTAGCAGTCGATTTTTGTTTCTTAGTGAGGGCAATCACTTTTGATACTTGTTACCTTATTGCTTAACTTACTTTGTTGTTAACTTACCAACGGAGAGAGGTTAATAAGTTACTTTATTTAAAGCATAATCGGTGCCAAAACGTAAGTTATTGATTTTTCTTTTAAGTGGTTGCTTAGTGTTACTTTTATGTCTTTTTGATTCTCAATTTGAGAAATAATGAGGTGTATTTGTTCAAATAAAGAACACTCTCTGCATTTTCTGCCAGATAGCCATAGATACGACTCTTTTTAACACGTAAACTGATTTGAATTTCACATAGACAAGGACGTGCTATGAACCTCAAGCTTGATACTCTTGCTCCCACTCAGATTTATCACCTGATGACACAAACCGTTGTTCCTCGCCCTATTGCGTGGGCATTGACGGAATCTTCAGAACAAGAGTTCAACTTAGCGCCTTTCTCTTATTTCACTCCAGTATCGAGTAACCCGCCTTTATTAATGCTGTCCGTTGGTAAGAAGCCAAGTGGTGAGATTAAGGATACGACTCGCAATTCGCTCGAAACAGGTAAGCTTGTCATTCATATAGCATCAGCAAGCTCTGCAGAAGCAATAACAGCAACAGCGGCCACACTTGATCATGGTGAATCAGAAGTGACTGCGAATAATATCGAGTTGGTTGAATTTGATGGCTTTTCTTTACCGAGAGTAAAAGAGTGCGCGGTCGCTTTTGGCTGCACCTTGTACGAAGTAAAAGAAGTTGGAGAGGTGCCACAAAGCCTTATCTTTGCTCAAGTTGAGGCCGTGTATATATCGGAGGATGTCATCGACAAAGACAGTGAGCGTCTTAAGATCGATGCGTTAGCACTGGATCCTTTATCTCGATTGGGCGGGGGTGAATACGCCACGCTTTCCAATGTGTTCTCTGTCGCTCGCCCTAAATAGTTTACCCATTTAGCTCAAGCAGAATAAGCGCTCTCAAACTCGTTTTCTTAAATTTAAGTACTCCTCAATTTATGTTAGATACCAAACACTCGCACTACATCCAACATCGCATTGACCAAAAAACCAAGCCACTCGGTGCGCTTGGCCTACTAGAAAAGGTTGCACATCAACTGGCATTGATTCAGAGCCAAGGCAAAGAAGCTGCGGTTGAACACATCGAATTGAACAAGCCAAGTATCATCATATTTGCTGGCGACCATGGCATTGCTGACGAAGGCGTGAGTATTGGCCCAAGTGCTGTCACACAACAGATGGTGTTGAATTTCTTAAACGGCGGCGCAGCGATTAATTGCTTTTGCGCGGTGAACAACATCGATATTACGGTGGTGGATACTGGGATTTTGTTACCAGTCGAATCCGATAGCGACATGTTAATTTCACAGCGCTTGGGTACGGGAACCAATAACTTTGCCAACGAAGCGGCAATGAGTTTAGAAACGATGGAACGTGGGATTGAATTGGGTGCAGAGCTTGCTTCTAGAACCATTTCGAATGGCACTAATATCATCATGTTTGGTGAAATGGGCATTGGCAATACCAGCAGTGCGTCAGCGATTTTGAGTGCATTAGCTAATCGCCCCACGCAGGAGTGCGTTGGTTTAGGTACAGGGATTAGCTGTGAACAACTGGAACACAAGAAAGTGGTTGTGAAACAAGGTGTTGCTCGTTGCAAAGGTTTAGATCCTAAAGAAGTACTTGCTCAAGTAGGCGGCTTTGAGATAGTTCAAATGGTCGGTGCTTTCCTTGGTGCGTACCAAAACAAAACCCCTGTGTTGGTCGATGGCTTTATCGTATCAGTCGCTGCGTATGTCGCGACCCTAATTGACCCGAATTGTCGTGATTACATGATCTTTGCGCATCGCTCTGAAGAATCGGGGCACAAAATTTTGTTAGAGCTGCTAGACGCTGAGCCACTGCTCGATCTTGGATTGAGATTGGGCGAGGGCACAGGCGCTGCACTGGCTATGCCAATTATTCGTGCGGCAGCTGAGTTCTATAACAACATGGCGAGCTTCGAAAGTGCTGGAGTCACGGTTTAATGAGTGATGCACCAGAAAGATCATTAAAAGATCGAGCTACTTATCAGTGGGAGCTTTTTACATTGGCGATGGGCTTCTTTTCTCGTTTGCCAATGCCGAAGAATACTCCCTATTCATCAGAGCGAATGAATCGTTCTGGACGCTACTTTTCAACGGTTGGTTTGTTACTTGGTGTTCTGTGTGGCGGTGTATTCTTGTTACTCGATACGGTACTGCCGAGTGTAGTGGCCATCTTTTTGATGATGAGTTTTAGCTTGATGCTCACTGGCGCTTTCCATGAGGACGGCTTGACCGACATGGCGGATGGCATTGGTGGTGGCATGACTTTAGAACGCCGCTTGACCATCATGAAAGATAGCCGCATCGGTACATACGGCGCGTCTGCGCTGATCATGGCTCTGCTTGGCAAGTGGGTTCTGCTCAATGAACTCGTCAGCATGACTGGATTGTTTTTGGTCATTGTGACGAGCTACACCTTTAGCCGTGCGATTGCTGCATCGCTGATTTACGACATGCCTTATGTTAGCGATTTGGATACCAGTAAAAGCAAGCCATTGGCCAACAAGCAAACTAAGGGCGAGCTCGTTTTTCTCTTGCTTGTAGGCGTATTACCTAGCCTGTGGTTTGGTCTTGAATTCGCTTTGATTTTATCTGTCGTTGCCTATCTGTTCAGAACAGGTTTCAAAAAGTGGTTGATGGCTCGAATTGGTGGCTTCACTGGAGATTGCTTGGGTGCAGCTCAACAGTTGATGGAGTTACTGATTTACCTTGTGTTCACTGCTGCTTTTTACAATGGTTTTCTTTAATGGCTTCTTATGACAAACACGAATCAAGCTAGTCAAATTAATCAAGCAAGTCAGAGAAGCAGCCTCCTGGTATTGGGGGGAGCTCGTTCTGGCAAGTCGAGTTTTGCAGAGCAACAAGCATTATGTGCGTTGGAAGCATGTTCAAATGGACGCCTACATTATATTGCGACAGCCACTTATTTAGACGATGAAATGCGAGAACGAATCGCGCACCATCAACAACGTCGTGATGAGCTGTGGGCTGAGCATGAAGTACCCGTTGAGCTAGCCGAAAAACTGCAGTCTTTTGACCAAGATGATGTGGTGTTGATTGATTGCCTAACATTGTGGTTGAACAACGTCATATTTGAATTGGGTGATGACGCAACTAATGAACAGGTTGAAGCTGTGGTTGAAGTATTGGTCAAAAGCGTAGAGCAAAGCCCGGCGCAAATTATCATGGTTTCAAACGAAGTGGGGCTTGGTGTCGTGCCGTTGGGCAAAGTGTCGCGTTTATTTGTGGACAACGCAGGGCGCATGAATCAATCACTGGCTCGTGTTGTTGAGCGAGTTACATTGATTGCAGCAGGGTTGCCGTTGAACTTAAAACCGTCAATCCACTCTATACATTCCGAAGGTTAGGTCGAGTTCATGGAAAACGGAGCCATCAAAAATATCTATTTGCTCAGACACGGCAAGGTCGAAGGCAAAGCCGCGCTCAATGGTTTCTCTGACGTGTTGGTTCAGACTGAAATACAACAACGTATTTGTGAGTCGCTGATTGAGCAAAACCTCTTTCTGGATTGCGTTGTCACTTCGCCATTGAGACGATGCAGCGACTTAGCCAACTTATATGCGAAACGTATGGCTTTGCCTCTGTCGATTGAGCCTGAATTTCAGGAAATGAACTTTGGTGAAGTCGATGGTGTTGCGTTCGATGAGCTTGATGATAAATGGGCAAAGTTAGAAACTTTCTGGGAAGATCCCGCAAACCATCAGCTGTCTGGCGCTGAAAGTTTACAGAACTTCCATGACAGGGTTACCCAAGGTTGGTCGCAACTTCTGACCAATGAAAGTGACAATCTATTACTCGTTACCCATGGTGGTGTGATCCGAATGATCTTGGCACATTGTCTCGATATTGATTGGAAAAACCCGAGTTTGTATTCGAAGCTATCGATTGAGAATGCCTCGATAACCCATATTCAAATCACTCAGTTTGCACAGAGCTTTGTCAGCGTAAAGTCGATAGGGCTACCAGTTCTCTGAGTGTTCAGAAACATAGTTTAATAATTAACAATTTATTAAAAATATTAGAAGTATAAAGCGATGCTTACAATCGCTATTTACGTGAAAGGAATTTTGTCATGACAACACCTAGTTGGGATCTAAGCATCGCTTATCGCGATCTGGATGATGCGAAGATAGAACAAGATATTGAACTCATTCAGCAGTGTATTGAACTTTTGTATGTGCATGTTGAAAAGCGCCACATCATTCTAGCGATGCAAAACGCGATTCAAACTTCAGAAGCGGCAGGTACGTTACTTAGCACCATCAACACGTTTGCTAACTGTCACGCATCGGTAGACGCAACACATACTGAAGCGAAAGCATTGCTTGGTCGTGTCGCGAAACTGAACTCTGAGATGTCTCAAGCGTTCAGCCCTTATGAAGATACGTTAATTCATGCTGAGCCGGAATTTATCAATGCCGTTTTAGAGCATGATAGTGCTGATGTAGCAGGGCAAGGGTTTGCGATTGAAAGCTCTCGTAAACTTGCAAGTAGTAGACTGAGTGTAGCTGAAGAGCAGTTGCTAGCCGCAATGAAAGTCGATGGCCGCGATGCATGGGGGCGTTTATACGATAACCTGACGGGTTCTTTAAAACTGTCACTAAAGCTGGACGGCGAAGATGAAACTCTAGGTTTTTCACAAGCGGCGAGTTTGTTGTATGGCAGCGAGTTCGACAAACAAGAAACGGCATGGCGTGCTGTTAAAGGCGCAATGAAAACGCATCAAGAGTCATTTGCTTCGATTCTAAATGCATTGGCAGGTTGGCGACTGACGGAAAACAAAAAGCGTTCGAAAATTAGCGATGTGCATTTCCTTGATCCAAGCCTGCATGGAAGCCGCATTGTACCAGAAACGCTAGATACCATGATGTCGGTGGCAAAAGCCAATCGAGCTGTTGGTCAGAAAGCAGGTTTGTTGATGGCAAGAGTTCACGGCTTGGATGAAATGAAACCTTGGAACCATTTAGCCGCGATGCCACCACTGGGTGACAATGAATCTAAAGTTTACCCATTTGATGAAGCGATCGAAGTGATCAAAACGGCTTTCTCTGAAGTCAATCCAGAGATGTCTGATTTTGTCGCATTAATGGTTGAGAACGGTTGGATTGATGCCGCGCCTGCTGCGAACAAACGCCTAGGTGCGTACTGTACTAAGTTTGCAGCCACTCGCACGCCATTAGTTTTCATGACTTGGAGTGGTAGTCGCTCAGATTTAATGACACTAGCTCATGAATTGGGCCACGCTTTCCATAACTGGGTAATGAAAGACATGCCATTGTGTCAAACTCGTTACCCAATGACACTTGCTGAAACCGCTTCGATCTTTGCTGAGAATATTGTTCGTGACCACTTGTTGAAGCAAGCACAAACACGAAATGAAAAATTGGAAATGCTGTGGGAAGAGCTCTCTTCTTCTTTGGCATTAATGGTGAACATTCCCGTTCGCTTCGAATTTGAAAAAGCCTTCTACGAGCAGCGTGAAAAAGGCGAACTGACGGCTCAGCAGCTTTGCGACCTAATGGAAAACACTTGGAAAGATTGGTACGGAGATGCAATGACAGAAGCCGACCCTTACTTCTGGGCGAGCAAGCTGCACTTCAGCATCTCTCAAGTGAGCTTCTACAACTACCCATACCTGTTCGGTTACTTATTCAGTAAAGGCGTTTATGCACAACGTGATTCTAAGGGCGAACAATTCTACGGTGATTATGTCTCATTGCTTCGTGATACTGGCAGCATGATGGCAGAAGAAGTGGTAAAAAAACACCTTGGCATGGATCTGACTGAAGCCGATTTTTGGCAACAAAGCATCGATATGGTCAAAGTTCAAATTGATGAATTTGAAAGATTACTGAATCAGAAAGATTAATTGATCTCAATCTGTTCATCGCGGGTAAGAGCTGTGTTAGCTTACGTGGCTCTTATCTTGCTGAAATGACTAAACTTAAAATGATCATCTAGAACAGAATTAAAAAATCATTATTTGGAACAGACGTCGGTTTGTTGATAAGCAAGAAATCTAAAATATATGGGCAGTATTTGTGAGTGATAACGGAGTTTCTGTTGATAAGTGCGATCCTAGCAACACAATTTCTATGTACAATTTATTAACATACGGCCGTGCAATTAAGGAGTAGCGCATGACGAAGACCCTCTTTCGCCAATCATTTCTTTTTGACAGCCTAGATCTTGAGCAAGAAGTGGTTGCAGGACAGACCGTACTGAGTAACGGTGTTCAAATTAAGCTTCATCAACGCGGTGTATTGGAAGTGATTCCCGCAGAGTACAATTCTGAAACCAAAAACATCATCTTTTCAACAGGTGTTCATGGTGACGAAACCTCTCCAATGGAGCTTATCGATAAGCTCATTGAGGATATAGAAACAGGCTTTCAGGAAGTGAACGCGAGATGCTTGTTTATCATCGCTCACCCTGAAGCAACCAACGCGCATACCCGTTTTCTTGATGTGAATATGAATCGTCTGTTTGATGAAAAACAGCACGAGAGCAATCGAGAAGTGGATATTGCGAAGAACTTAAAGTTCTTAGTGACTGAGTTTTATAAACAAACGGAACCTGCCACTCGCTGGCACCTCGATCTGCATTGTGCGATCCGCTTGTCTAAGCATTATTCGTTCGCCGTGAGCCCTAAGGTTCGACACGAAGTTCGCAATAAAGAGCTGTTTGATTTCATTAATAGTGCGCACGTTGAAGCGGTGTTGTTGTCGAACGCACCAACCAGTACATTTAGCTGGTACAGTGCCGAAAACTTCGCTGCTCAAGCGTTAACAATGGAGCTAGGGCAGGTCGCGCGAATTGGTGAGAACCAGCTTGATAAGCTCACTGCTTTTGACTTGGCGATGCGTAACCTGATTGCTGAAATAGAACCCGAGCATTTGCCAAAGAAAACCATTACCTATCGTGTAAGCCGAACGATTGTTCGTTTGCACGATGACTTTGATTTCATGTTCTCTGATGACGTTGAGAATTTTACCGCGTTCAAGCACGGTGAAGTGTTCGGTCATGATGGTGATAAACCATTAATGGCGAAGAATGAAAACGAAGCTGTGGTGTTCCCAAATCGAAACGTGGCCATTGGTCAGCGAGCGGCCTTAATGGTGTGCGAAGTTGAAACGCGGTTCGACCACGGTCAGCTTGTGTACGATTAATATCCAGTCGGATTTAAGCGACTAAAACAACCACTCAACTGGTTGAAATATCAAGGTTCACATTACGGTGTGAGCCTTGAGTTTATTTAGGGATACAGGTAAGGTTACGCGAACAATTTCAAAGTAGCTTGATATGGATTTCCAACAACTTCTTCACCAAAAACAGCACAAATGGACCCGAGCCATTTATCTGATGACAGCACTGCTTGTCGCGCTGAGTGCAATTTACCTAATGGTTGGCGATCTCTTTATTTCCCCTCTGGGCACCTTGTCCGCGTTAGAACAAAAACTACTGATTGATTTACGCTTACCTCGATTATTGGCTGCGATTGCTATCGGGGCTGGTTTAGCTGTGTCTGGCGCAAGTTTGCAAGTTTTACTCGGTAATGTATTAGCCGAACCCGGTGTGCTCGGTATTTCAGGTGGCGCGAGTTTAGCAATGGTGGTCGTGTTGTTCTTCTTGCCGTTTGCTCCGACTCCAGAACTCTTCATGATCGCCGCTGTTTTAGGTTCGCTCTGTTTCACCGTGATTCTGGTGAGCATGGTCAAAACGATGCGACTGACCACGGCCAAATTATTGCTGGTGGGTGTCGCGTTAGGCATTCTTTCAGGTGCGATGGTGACATGGGCGTTCTATTTTAGTGATGACCTCAGCCTTCGTCTATTAATGTACTGGTTGATGGGCAGTTTAGGTGGCGTGACTTGGTATCAACACTCGCTAACGTTAGTGATGATTCCCGTGATTATTTGGTTGTGCTTGCAAGGTAGTAAGCTCGATAAGCTAATGATAGGGGAGACTCACGCTGCGCAGCTAGGCGTGAATGTACCTAAGTTACGTTGGCGCTTAATCTTCGCTGTGTCTATTTTGGTCGGCTGTGCAGTAGCATTAGGCGGCGTGATCAGCTTTGTTGGTTTGGTTGTGCCACACTTACTCCGTTTAGCGATTGGTACTGATAACAAATACTTGCTTCCTTTGTCCGCGGTTGCTGGCGCTGCGTTGTTGGTGTTTGCTGATATTTGTGCGCGTACATTACTCGATTCTGCAGAATTACCTTTGGGTGTGATGACCACCAGTATCGGCGCGCCTATCTTCATTTGGATGTTAATTAAAAATCATGATTCAAATTAAGAGCCTGAGCGTCGGCGCTCGTTTATTACCACTATCATTTGAGCTCAAGCAAGGGCAGGTGACTCACGTTATAGGTCCCAATGGCAGTGGTAAAAGTACCTTACTCGAAGCGATATCGGGTATTGGTGATGGTTACAAAGGCGATATCAAGCTCGATGAGCAAGACTTATCTGTGTTGTCTTTACAAGACTTATCATTACACCGTGCTTATCTTTGTCAAAGCGCAAGGCCAGCCTTCAACTTAGAAGTGTTCCAATATCTCGCGCTCTCATTACCGAGTTCATCACACGGACTTGATACTGAAATCAACGCAGCTTTGGAAGAAATTAGTCAGATGTTGGACATCACAGACAAACTTCATCGTTCAATTCAGACACTGTCTGGTGGTGAATGGCAACGCGTTCGCTTGGCGGGCATGTGTCTGCAAATCTGGCCGACGCTTAATCCTTACGCAAAGCTGCTGATCCTCGATGAACCCGCAGCTCCGTTGGATATTGCTCAAGAAGCGTTGCTGTATAAGCTTATCGAACGAGTGGCTGAGAAGGGCATTGCGGTTATTATGGCTAACCACGACCTGAACCGAACCTTAAGACATGCAGACCAAGTGTTGTTGCTCGACAAAGGCGTACTTCAAGCATCAGGTAGTGCAGAACAAGTTCTTACGCCTGAACAGCTAGAGTCCGTGTTCAATACGCAAGTGAAAAGCATCTCTGTTGACAATCAAACCTATCTAGTCTTCGAGTAACGTCGCTTTTCATAACGTAGCTTCTAATAACGTTACTTTTAATGACACAATGGACACTTTTTAAGAGAAGAACCTTCAAATTGGTACTGCGTGTTTGAAGGTTTTTAGTCATCCCCTGTTGTATTCGCTCGAATACTCTTCTAACCAGTATTACTGATTTATAAATAAATAGAAGCAGTTACGCTGATTTTGGTTTGTCATCGTTCTCCTTTATATAATGATGAGAATGATTTTGATTAGTGATATTACTTTGATCTAGATACAAAAATGGCATGTTTATCAGTGGTAGTCTCCTTAGCATTACCTTGATAGGGCCAACACTCTGAACTTTTTCTCTCGCACTGCGAAACGCACATTGTTGATTTTGTCGTTATTCATGCTTCCTTTGAGCTTGAACATATCGTCGATCGTGCACCAGTTAGAAATGGGAGAAGAGATACATGCGCAGCATCATTGTGGTATTTATGACGCGGTACAAAGTGCCGTTCATAGCAGTAGTTTCCCCATCACAACTAAGACTCAAGCGCCGACTTATCAAAAGTTGACGCGCTTTTCAGTATCACTTCCCATATTCGAACTACCTCGTACTCGTTCGCCTCCATACGTTTAGCCTCAAAAGTATCGTTATCTATTCGTCCATCATCGTCGCATCTATTCGTCCTCAAGACGTCTATGTGTTCTGCGCCTATGCGTGGCTTTTGTTGGCAACATGATTAGGGGACATACGCCGTCTTGTTGTCGCTGCATTGAATAGAACAAACGAAATCATCACCAAATTTTCTAACGACATCATTCTTATTGTTGAAACAAACAATAAGAAAAATGAATGTGTCACTAACTCTTGATGATATTTATCGTTATAGTACTATCAAATTAGTTAATCATAATAATTATCATTACCATTAAGGTTTGTTTATGCCGTTTAAAAAACTTATCGCTACTTTAGCTGTTGCTGCTTCTGCTGTTATACCTGTTCAAAATGCGTTTGCTGAGGAGAGTACTCTTACTTTTGCAAACTATCGTGATATCCGTGACCTAAACCCACACCTTTACGGTGGTGAGATCTTTGCACAAAATCTTATCTTTGAAGGACTAGTACACCTTGGCGAAAATGGTGTACTTGAACCTTGGTTGGCGAAAAGCTGGAGCACTTCAGAGGATGGTAAAACCTATACATTTAAACTACGTGATGATGTCACGTTTTCTGATGGCAAGCCGTTTGACGCCAATGTTGTGAAAGCGAACTTCGATGCGCTGTTGGATAACGCTAATCGCCATACATGGCTTGAGTCTATCCGCCTGATGGTGGAAATTGAGAAGACAGGCAAAGAGAGTGTCAGAGTGGTAGATAGCCACACAATTGAGGTTGAGTTTGCTGAATCATACTACCCATTCCTTGTTGAGCTTGGTGTAACTCGTCCGTTTCGTTTCCTTTCTCCAGAATGTTTTAAAGACGGAACCACCAAGAATGGCGCTAGCTGTTATGTAGGCACTGGTAGCTATGTGTTGACAGAAAACGTGGTTGACCAACGCGCAACGTTCGAGCGAAACGAAAACTACTGGGGTGAACAACCACAAGCCGATAAGATCGTGGCAAAGGTAATTCCAGACAATCAATCGCGTCTGCTTTCACTACGCAGTGGCGAAATCGATATGGTTTACGGCCTACAACTTGTTAGCGCGCAGTCATACAAACAGTTTGAGAAAGATCCGCGTTTTGGCACAGAGCTTTCTGAGCCAGTATCGACACGTATGTTGATTTTGAACTCGACTAGCGAAAACCTAAGTGATACTCGAGTTCGTCAGGCACTGAGCCACCTTACCAACAAATCAATCATCGCAGAACGCATTATGTTGGGCTTAGAAAAGCCAGCGGACACTTTGCTTGCGAAGAATGTCCCTTACGCTGATATCGAACTGACGCCATACCAATATGACGTTGCTCAAGCTGAAAAACTGTTGGATGAAGCCGGCTGGAAGAAAGACGGCAAGACTCGTAAGTTGGACGGAAAACCATTTGAAATCACGCTTTCTTACGATAGTGACAAAGTCGTAGAGCGTACTATCGCACAGTACTTACAAAGTGAATGGTCGAAGGTTGGCCTGAAGATGAACATCGTTGGTGAAGAAGAACAAGCTCACCGCGATCGCCTGAAACAAGGTGAGTTTGATTTGTCGTTCAATATTTCTTGGGGTACGCCTTACGACCCTCAATCGTTCCTTGGTGGTATGCGTAAACCGGTATATGGCGATTACGCTGCACAACAAGGTATTCCACAAAAAGCTGAGATTGATAACCACATCTTAGAAGCGTTGGAAGCTATTGATGAAACCAAGCGTCAAGAGCATTACACGTACGTACTGAAAACACTGCACGAACAAGCGATCTACATTCCGATCAGCTACGAGCAAAACCGTGCGGTATTCAACAAGCGTGTAGAAGGTGTTGGTTTTAACCCATCTCAATTTGAAATCCCGCTGCAACGTATGTCAGTAAAGTAAGTAATAGATACTCTTTGTCTGTTCCCTTTACCACTGATTAGCTTATTGACTGACGCTCTTTTGGGGGTGTCAGTCTTTTTGCTTACTGTTTATATTAAGAAAGTAACCGAATGGCTAAATACATCCTAAAGCGATTACTGAGTGCGAGTGTGACACTGTTTTTTGTCTCTTTTATCGCGTTTGCCTTAGTTAATATTATTCCAGCAGACCCTGCTGAAGTGGCACTGCGTGTCAATGACACCACGCCAAGTCCAGAAGCCATTGAAGAAATTCGCTTAGAGCTTGGGTTAGACCGTCCGTTTTTAGTCCGTTATACCGATTGGCTAGTATCGTCAGTGCAAGGCGACTTTGGTATCTCGTACACCAATACCAATCGACTGGTTTCTGAAGAGCTTGCACGAAGCTTCCCATACACGCTGAAACTTGCAGGGTTATCGCTCATCTTATTGGTGTGTGTCAGTATCCCTATGGGTGTGCTCAGCGCCGTGTATAAAGATCATTGGTTTGATCGCATCGTCCGAGTATTTATTTTTGCTAGTACCGCAATGCCCAACTTCTGGTTGGCTTTTATTCTAATTTGGGTGTTTTCAATCAATCTATATTGGTTACCAAGCAGCGGTGCGACCACTTTCAGCCATTTCATCTTGCCGTCTGTGACTCTCTGTATGGCTTACGTGGCTACGTATATTCGCTTGATCCGTAACTCTATGTTGGATTCAATGAATCACAACTATGTGAATTACGCGCGCGCTCGTGGTATTTCAGAGCACAGTGTCGTTTGGAAGCATCTTCTTAAAAACTCGCTACAAACCTCAATGACAGCACTAGGCATAGGCATCGTTCGTTTGATTGCGGGTACTGTCGTTATCGAAAGCATATTCGCGATACCTGGCTTAGGACGACTCGCTTTGGCTGCGATTTTCAATCGTGATTACCCAATTATCCAAGCTTATATCTTGGTGATGGGTAGCTTGTTTGTTGTGTCTAATTTACTGATTGATATTTTACATACGGTGGTCGATCCCCGTCTCAAGTCAGGAGCGAAGAACTCATGATAAGACGTCTACTTTCCAATCAGACCGTTGTTGTTTGCCTGTTTATCTTAACGGCTATCTGCTTAATGGGGGCTTTTGCGCCTTACCTTGCGCTGCACGATCCTAACTTGGCGGATGTGATTAACTCTATGATGCCTATGTCGATGGAGTACCCACTAGGCACTGACCATTTGGGTCGATGCATCTATTCTCGTTTGTTGTTTGGTATTCGTACCACGCTGTATTACTCGCTATTAACCATGGTTATTACGGCAGTAGTCGGCGGCTTCATTGGTGTGGTTTCTGGTTACATGCGAGGCAAGGTCGATTCATTGATCATGCGTGGCTGCGAAGTCATGTTGTCATTCCCGTATGAAATTATTGTTTTGAGTATTGTGGGCATCATGGGACCGGGTATTTTTAACATCATTATTGCGAACTTTATTGCGAAAATTGCATGGTATGTGCGTATTGTTCGAAGCTCAGTGATTTCGTTTAATCACCAAAACTACATCCTGTACTCACGTACGGTTAAGACACCTCAAAGTTTTATCTTTCGTAAGCACTTAGCACCGAACATCGCTGCTGAGGTCATCATTCTTGCGACTCTAGATCTAGGCTGGATTATATTGAGCATCTCAACACTGTCTTTCCTTGGTTTAGGTGTACAACCTCCAACGGCAGAGTGGGGCGCAATGTTGAGTGATGCCAAAGAAGTTCTCTTCTCTAATCCTGAACAGATGGTCATCCCCGGGATCGCAATCATGGTTGTGGTGGCGTGTTGTAACTTACTTGGTGACTCTTTACGTGATGCATTAGACCCAAGAACGGAGCAAAGATGATGTTAGAAGTTAAAAATCTTAGCGTCGCGCTACATAAACCGACACACAGAGAGTTGGTCTCTGATGTGAGCTTTACACTCAAAGAAGATCAATGTTTGGGTATTTTGGGTGAATCAGGTAGCGGCAAAAGCCTGACCTGCAATGCGATTAACGGCTTGTTGAACGACTCTTTCTCTATTTCGGGTGATGCGCTGTTTGAAGGCAAGAATCTATTTGATATGCCTCAGAAGCAGCGTCGTCAATTAAGGGGTGAGCAGATCTCGATGATCATGCAAAGCCCAATGACGGCGTTCAATCCACTGTTCACGATTGGCAATCAAGCTGTCGAAACCATAAAGCAACACCAGTCAATGAGTACTAAAGAGGCTATTGATCTGTTCTGCGATGTGCTGACTCGTGTCAACCTGAAATCAGTCCGCGATTTAATTAAGAAGTACCCGCATGAACTTAGCGGGGGCATGCTGCAACGAATTATGGTGGCATTGGCATTGGTGCTGAAACCCAAGCTGATTATTGCCGATGAGCCCACAACGGCGATTGATTATATCTCGCAACGAGAAGTGGTTAAGGAGCTACAGTTTGTACGAGAGCAGTTTGGTACCAGTCTAATTTTCGTTAGCCACGACCTGAGTTTGGTTTCTCATATTGCAGATAACGTTATGGTTATGAATCAAGGCAAAGTGGTTGAGTACGGCGCTACTCGCAAGGTGTTCACTCAACCAGAAAGCAAACACACGCGTTACTTAGTGGATACTCGTATGGCATTAGTAAATCGATTTAAATCTGTCATGGAGAGCTGCTAATGTTGATTGAAGTAAAGAACGTCACCAAGGCATTCAAAAACGACGATAGTTGGTTTTTTCCTAGCTACCAAAATGTACTCAATGGTGTGTCTATCACGGTTAATGAAGGTGAGTGTGTCGGCGTGGTCGGCGAATCGGGCAGTGGCAAAAGTACACTAGGGAAAGTCATACTTGGTCTAGAAGCGGCCGACAGTGGCGAGGTGGTACTTGGCAACGCTATTTCGAACCTACCTATGCACCAAGTAATGAGTGTGGTATTTCAAGATTACAACACCTCGGTGAACCCGCGATTGACGATTCGAGAGATCATCAACGAGCCTTTGATTAACGAAAAGGTGGGTAAGGCAGAACGAGAATCCCACTTGGTTCTGCTACTTGAAGAAGTGGGCTTAGATGCAGACATGCTTGACCGATATCCACATCAACTCAGCGGTGGACAATTACAGCGTGTGTGTATCGCAAGAGCGGTAGCGCCCAACCCTAAGTTTATCTTGCTTGATGAAGCGGTGAGCTCTTTAGATGTATCTGTTCAGGTACAAGTTCTCGACCTCTTGCAAAAACTCAAACAAGAGCGCCAGATTTCGTATTTGTTTATCACACACGATATTGCTGTCGCGAGTTTTCTTTGTGATCGTTTAATGTTTTTTAAAGATGGCCAAATCGTCGAGCAAGTCGATGATATGCGAAATCTGAAACACGTAAGTGACCCTTACACCAAGAGCTTGTTAGAAGCGGCTAGTTATCTAGAAATACCGTTTGAAACTGAGTTTGGCCAACAATGACACTGATTCATAAAGATTCTTTAAAATAGCGTTCCCATTTATTGTTTCTACCGTAACTCAACCTTTATTGGGTGCTGTGGATACCGCCGTTATTGATTCCTTTCCTTCAGTTTAACTAACGTTCATTTCGACAAGACGTGTAGTGCATATCCCTAAAGCGGCTTAATCATTAAGTCGCTTTTTTATGCATCTCGGATGGTTTTTTCCTCTATCAAGACGGAATACTGAGATCCAATAATTCGAAGCAACATCATCTATCTACAATGCATTTGTTTGAGTTGTGTGATGCTGATTCCTATCAATATAAAACCCGCTGTTATTGATAAAATTGACGTATATATTTTTCGTTGTTCTTCAAATAAAAACTATAAACCCTCGAACTGCAATATCGATTGGTAAGTGACCAATTGACGTTGTGCTCAGGGTAAAATAATAGAGAGTGGGAAAGTGACAACAATAAATAATAATATATTAAAAGTAGCAGTAGGTATGGCTATGCTATCGAGTGTGCCGTCAGTGGCAAACGCTCATGGCTGGTCTGAATTTCCAAGCGCACGTCAGAACACGTGTTACGAGCAAGGCGGGGTTTGGTCAGGTACACCACCCAATGCTGCATGTGCTCAAGCAAAAGATATTTCGGGTTCATACCCGTTCGTTCAACGTAACGAGTACGCGAAAAATATCCAAGATTTCAACAACATCAATGCTGTAAAAGCGGCGATTCCTGACGGCACTTTATGTTACGCCAATGATTCGCAAAAACGCGGCATGGGTGCACCTCATACAGGCTGGACTCGCACTGAGCTTAATACTGGTACATTTGAATATGTATTCAATGCGACTGCGCCACACAATCCGTCATTTTGGGAGTTCTACCTAACGAAACCAAACGCAGATCTAAGCAAAGGCCTAGCGTGGGGTGACTTAGATCTTATCCAAGAAGTGGGGAATGTTCCTGTAAGCGGTGGCAAATATCGTATCAACGTAACGATTCCTTCGGACCGCACTGGCGACGCAATCTTGTATGTGCGCTGGCAACGTGATGATTCGGCGGGCGAAGGTTTCTACAACTGTTCAGACATCACTATCGCGGGTGGCACAACCCCTCCGCCAGAGCCGGGTCCTGAACCTGATCTGGTACGTGGCGACCTATTCATTTCAGAAATTTTTGGTACCCCACAAGTTGGCGACACCGTTAAGTACGACATCATCAACAAGTATGGTGAAGTAGCGCGTAGCTTCGACATCGCTATCGACGCTTCAAACGTTAACGATTGGGCTCGCTTGTTGGCTTCAGAAATTAACGGCTGGCATGAAGAGTTTAAAGATGGTGCGATTTTCATTGGTGATTGGCATGCTGAAATGCAGCACTACATGTACTTTCAAAACGATCCTTCACGTAACTTCTTCAACTCAAAAGATAGCCGTGCGTCAGGGAAACTAACATTGATTGATGGTGGTGACGGTGGTGTTGAGCCATTGAAAGGCGACATCTACGAGCTAGTGAAGAGTGATAATGTAGTGAATGCTGGCGACAAAGTTGTGATTGCAACAAGCGAAGCGGCAAATCTAATTCAGACACAAGGCTCTTCAGTAAGCATTCAAAATAACGGCACGGCTTCTATCGTAGTTGATACCACTGGCATCACTGCAAACGAAACTCTATCGTTTATGGCTAGCTCGATTGAAAGCGAGAGTGTTGAAACCTTCACTTTTGAAGTAATTGCTGATGACGGTGGCGTAACACCAGACCCAGATCCAACGCCTGACCCAGGCACATGGGATTCATCAGCGACTTACCTAGGCGGTGAAGTAGTGACTTACTCGAACCAGTCATGGAAAGCGCAGTGGTGGGTTCAGGGTGGTACAAACCCTCAAGCAACATACGAAAGCGACAAATGGGGCGTTTGGCGTCCAGCTAACTAGTCTTAGCTATCGTTAGTTAATTAGCTTTAAAGTAATAATCAAGACACCACACTTTTTTACGAGTGTGGTGTCTTTTTTTATTGGAAAGGCTTAATAAACGAAATAGGTTTGATTTCTGTTGGTTTTATCCTTCCATATAGTAAAAGAGCGTCACAAACATCAACTGGTCGATAAGTAATAATTGTAAATCTGTTCAATGGGTGGCGAGGGTTTTATGGAACTAACCAGTAAGCAAGTTGGAGTCTTTAAAGGAATGGCGTTGGCTATGTTAACCGCCATTGTTGCAATCTGGGCAGCCATCGTTTTAGACCCCTTTAATTACGCCCAAGCCAGTATGCTAGAAGATAGGGTGACAGTTTTAGGGCTTTCTCTGATACTGCCGACCTTGATGTTAATCGTCTCTATTGGGTGCTTAGCCAAGTATCGGTTCTTCAGCCCAGAAGATATCGATGGCAGTGGGTTAACGTCTGGAACAAAGCGAGCCATCATTTTGCAAAGCATGCTTCAAAATACCTTAGAGCAAGTAGTTATTGCAGTCGGTGTGTATACGGCGTGGTGTTTGTTGATGCCCTCCGCTTGGTTATCGGCGGGACTCGTGTGTTCAGTGTTGTTTTTTATGGGGCGAATCTTCTTTTTCAAAGGCTACAGTCATGGAGCACCGGCAAGGGCTTTTGGTTTTGCATTAACCTTCTATTCAACGGTCGTGCTGTGCTTAGTATTGGTGGTCACTCAAGTCGCATCCCTTTAAAATCAGTGGCTTGCTTTATTATCCTTCCTAAATTGCGTAAGGTTTAGTTCTTTATTCGTAGAACAAAATGGTAAAATTCGAATCGATTGAACTTCATTCTTTTCAGAACACCAGTATCTCAACTCTATATCAGATTTAATCAAAACAATCTTTCCTAACCTATTGTTAAATATTTACTATTTGATAATGTGTCTAGGTGCACATTAAGGATGTGTTTCATATTTAGCGAGACAATAGTAGGAGTTGCGATGAGTATTATCGTGAGACGGTCTGAGCCGTCAGATGCAAAGGGAATCAAAGAAGTTTACGAATGCACTAATGCTTATACCGGTACGTTGCAACTCCCAAACCCATCTCTGGAAAGCTGGCAGAAGCGAATCTCCAATATGCCTGATAATGTCTACTCTTACGTCGCATTACTGGAAGGCGAGATTGTTGGAAATTTGGGCATGGAAGTATGTGTAAATCCGAGAAGGCGACATGTCGCTTCATTTGGCATGGGTGTTAAAGACTATGTGTTAGGCAGAGGCGTTGGTAGTCAACTGCTCGCAACAGCAATCGATCTGTGTGATAACTGGATTAACATCAAGCGAATGGAATTAACGGTCTATACCGACAATGAGAGAGCGATTAATCTCTACAAGAAATTCGGCTTTGTTATTGAAGGGGAATCGGCAGGGTTTGCCTTTAGAAACGGCGAATATGTAGCGGTTTATCATATGGCGCGACTGGTATAACATTCGGCTACAACTCAAACAGC
Source organism: Vibrio sp. R78045 (assembly GCF_042466085.1). NCBI lineage: Bacteria > Pseudomonadati > Pseudomonadota > Gammaproteobacteria > Vibrionales > Vibrionaceae > Vibrio > Vibrio sp. R78045. The sequence goes on along the minus strand of NZ_JAXHBS010000018.1, from coordinate 316,788 downwards.
TAAAATTAACTGACAGATAATAAAACGCCACGTTATTTAAACGTGGCGTTTGTTGTTTAGCTAACCAAAAAGTGAATAATTTATAAATCTAAAAGATTCGCTTAAGCCGTTAGTGGTTCAAGATTTGCCGGTCGGTAGTGTACTGATTTAAGTACTTTACCTTGGCGAATCGTCTTACCTTCAGATATAAAATCTTCTGCACATTTAGCGATGATGTATTCGCCTTTTTGAACCGCCATCAGTTTGATGTTTTGTTCAGCATAGAAAGCTTCTGTTTCTGCGTATTCTGTTTCGTTACGACATACTTTGCTCATGTTGCTTGAATGTACTTCGTCCCAGCAAGGTAAAAAGTCGATCGAACGGTTATTACAAACATTCAATAGCAAGTCGATCAAATAGCTGATCGCTAGGTTATCTTCAACCTTAGCTTGACCAAGGTGAACTAAACGCCCCATCAAAACATAAACGCTGTCTACGATAGCGTCAGCTTGCTCAATTTTAGAGTCAGCTTCAGCTAGTTCTGTTAGTTCTTCTATCGCTAGAGATGTATGTAGCGTATCGCCTTTTTCGTCCATTGTTTCAGGATCAGCAACCGGCAGATCAAAAGTGCTGCGGAACTCTTCAATATCGCGGTAAAGGTGATCGTAGATTTCTTGGTTTAGTTGAGAAAGGTTCATTTTCCTATCCATTTTGTTTCGTTAATGAATTATTTTACCAAAGCTAGGAATAGGGTGCTAACGCAAAGTAGAAGAAGTCGACCTATATTCGTTTGACCAATGAGGTATTTTGCATAAAAACCAATTGATTATTATGTTTTTTTACCTTTTACTCTCCTTTATATACCAAATGTTAATGTTGTCATTAAATTCGACAGCAATGAGATCCAGTTATGTATAAAGCTAGTGAAAGCGAAATTGTTATACGACGCTTATATCAAATTACTAATGAGTACCGAAAAGGTTTTGATACCCAGATCGCTCAGCTGCTTATGATGGGACTCGAACGCTTTGATCTAGATATTGGTATTCTGTCAAAAGTAGAAGGCAATCACTACCGAGTTGAACACTGCATTGCCCCTGACGGCGTGGAACTGCAAAGTGGTGATACTTTTGATTATCGGTCGACCTACTGCGAAATTACGTGTAAATCTATCGGCCCTATCGGTATAGAACATTGTGGTAAACATGATAAGTATGCGACTCATCCTGCTTATCAGTCTTTTGGATTAGAATCCTATATAGGCATTCCTATTTTCGTTAACGAAGAGCTTTACGGCACCCTAAACTTTTCAAGTCCTAGACCTTACTACAGAGAATTCAAAGAGTTCGATATAGACGTAATGAGATTAATGGCTTCATGGATAGAAGTGGAGCTAGTGAGAAGGAAACAGGAACGCAAACTGCAAGAGTTGAACGAAAAGCTAGAATACCAAGCTTTTTATGATCCCCTGACTCGTTTACCCAATAGACGTTGCTTATTCCGGACTCTTAATATTGAAGTAGAAAAACTGAAAGGCTCTACTGGAAGTGGAACGCTTGCGGTAGTGGACATCGATTTATTTAAGCAAGTCAATGATACTTATGGCCACCAAATGGGTGATAACGTGTTGAAAAAAGTCGCTGATATACTGCGCAATAACGTTAAAGCTGGGGAGTTCGCCGCTCGCTTTGGAGGCGAAGAGTTTGTTATTTGGTATCCTCATGCTACCCCTGCTCATGTGGAAGATAAGATCAGGATTTTGCTTGAGAAGGTGAAGGCGATTACGCTCGATAGAAAGCCGGTCACCATCTCCGTAGGTGCGTGTCATTTTGAAATGAGTGCGGGCGAGAGCAAATCTGAAAGAATGTCGGCATTGGATTCTTTGATCAAAGTGGCTGACGATTGTTTGTACATGGCAAAAGAAAATGGACGAGATCAGTTTGTTGCTCGTCCATTTTATCAAGAGCGCTTAGGTTCGTAAGTTAAAGTTTGGCGATTTATTACGGTATACTGCCTTTAAGCCTTAGAGATTAACTGAACAGATATGGGAACAGCTTACGACGTTCTTCCTGCGTTAAAGATTCAACTCTCGCGATGTTGGTATCAGGGATCGCTTCAGGGTTAGGGTAGTGCTTCAGCACTTTTTCCATGCTTGCTTCGCGAATTAAGTGGTAAACCGGATAAGGAGAACGATTCGTTAGGTTCTCATCGTCTTCTGGGTCTGCGCCACCAAAACAGTAGTCTGGATGGAAGGTGGCCACTTGATAAGTACCTCCCCAATCTTCTTGTTTGATCAGGGCTTCAATCCAATCAATGAACATGTTGTAGTCGAAAAAATCTTGTAGCATGTTAGGAACAACCACCAAAGTCGTCTCTAACTCGGCAACCGGTGTGTTATCTAACTCAACAAAATGCGTCATGATGTCTTCTAGTAACACTTCTTCGGTTTCTGCTTCGCTCACAAAGATCTTTATTTGCTTATTCCGTTGTGGCTTAGCTGCGAATGGACACAGGTTTAGGCCAATAACGACATCGTCTAACCACTGTTTTACTTGGTCGTGGATGGTTTGAAGATCAGTGCTTTGAGTGTTCGACATAACAGGTTCCGAAATGAAATTTTGCGTAGGATATCAGAACGGACGTTAATCAAAAGCAATAATTGAGTTACAAACTCAGTCATACCTATGCTTGTGCGAGTTTGGAAGCCGATACTTGTAACTGTTTCAACTGATAGACCCATGCAAAAATCGCAACATAGAAGATAGAGCCGCCCGCAATTACGCCATTCCAACCGAATAGTTGCCAACAATACAAGAGTAAGAAACCACCTAGGCTCCCGCCTATGTAATAGTGGACTAAGTAAAGTGCGGTTGCTGTGGCCTTAGCGCTCGGCGCTTTTTGACTTACCCAAGAGTAGGCAAGGGTATGGGCGAAGAACGCGCCGCCGCTAATCAATAACAAACCAGCTAACATGAATGGGACTTTATCGACCGCAGAAATGAGCATTCCGATTAAGCTAATGCACACGCCCATCAAGATACCGTTTAGCGGATCAAAGCGAAGCGTCCATCTGTTGGAGAGCTTAGAACTGACCGTTCCGGCCAAGTAACATAGGAATATCAGCGATGCTAAACCCACAGGTACTGAGTGAGGATCAGAGACCAACCTAAAGCCCATAACCGAATACAGGTTAACGAACAGGGCGAAGTTAGCGCCACCAATCAACATCGCGAGCCTTAAAGTACGGTTTTTTAAATGCATAACTACCGAGCGGTTATGGTGAAAGAACAGCCCTTTCTGCGGTTTGAAGTTTTGTTGGTCAGGCAGGCTATACGCAATATAGAGTGCACCAAGCAAAGAGCCGACAACGAAAAGCAAAACCGTTGAGTGCCAGTCAAAATAATCCGTAATCAAGCCTCCCAATACACGTCCGAAAATCCCCCCCAGTGAGTTCGCTGCAATATAACCACCAATTGCCACCGCAAATGCCTTAGGAGATAGCTCTTCAACCATATAAGCAACAGCTACTCCAGCAAACGCAGCGACAGCAATGCCCATAAACGCCCTTGCAATTACAAGTTGCAACAGAGTTGTTGTGAATACCATGGTTAGCCCAATTAGAGGAATCGCAAATAGACTGAACAAGATGATAGGTTTTCGGCCAAAGGTTTCAGAAGCGATTGCCCAAGGCACCAAGCTGATGGAAAGTCCAAGTGTTGTCGCGGCAAACAGCCAGTTGATCTGAGTTTCCGATACTTGGAAGTGCTCCGCCATGTGCGGCAAGATTGGCTGGAAGAGGTAAAGGTTACAGAAAATGATAAACGAGCCAATTGCCAATGATTGGGTGATGCGTTTGTATTGAGGACTGCCTTTATCAAACATTTACGTTGAGCCTGCGCGAGTTAGTAAGCTATTTGTGAACAAGTTATCAGCACAAGCGTGATTAAAGAAATATATTAAAAATATCACCTTTATATATTTAATATATCGCCATGCTTGAATCAAAACCACTTCGTCATTTCTTAGCTGTTGCGCAGTTTGGTAACTTCACTCAAGCCGCCAAAGCGCTGCATATCGCACAGCCTGCATTGAGTATCTCCATTAAAAAACTAGAACAGACACTCGAGTTAATTCTGTTTCGTCGCGGAGATAAATCCGTCACCTTAACGGAAGAGGGAAAGGTGTTGTTTGAACATGCGAAGCGGATATCCCAGCAGTTCGATGATGCTCAACTTGCGATGAATGAGCTAAAGGGACTAGAAAAAGGCGAGGTTCGATTAGGCGCTCCGAGTATGATGGGGAGCTACTTTTTCCCGCAAGTCGTGATGGCATTTAAGAGCCAATACCCAAATCTAAAGTTGACGTTGATTGATGCTGGCACCGCATCGATTCGTGAAATGCTGTTAAACGGCGAACTCGATATTGGTGTAATTAATCATGAGAACGTCCCTGATGATTTGGAAACGGATCATCTGTTAAGTTCTGAGATGGTCGCCGTTGTCGGTAAGGAGCATCCGCTAGCACAACAGCTTTCGATGACCTTTGAAGAGTTCTTTGCTCAAGAGCTAATCATGTTCAAATCAGGCTATTTCCATCGTGACTTTATTGATGCGACCTGCAAGAAATACAACCTCGATATGACTATCGCGTTCGAGACCAACTTGCTTCCTATGATTCTTTCTATCGTTAAACAAGAGTTTGCGATCACCGCACTTTTGAGCTTAGTGACGGAATACGAGAAAGATGTGGTAGGTGTGCCATTTAAAGACCCTGTAAAACTGAATCTGTCTTTGGCCTGGAGAAAGGAAGGGTATTTGTCGAAAGCCGACAGAACCTTTATTGATTTCGTTAAGCGGTATGTGTGATTTAGTAAGATTTAAATAAACAAAGCCCGAACATCCTCGATTGGCTATTCGGGCTTTGTTGTATAGAAGTATGACTGGCTCAAAACACGTTAGGTGTTCTTTGAGTTATACATCTTATCGAAGTTTTTCTGATTCCAGCCGACCATCACTTGGTCACCGATTTTCAGCACAGGGATAGAGCGAGCACCCATTGCCTGTAACTCTTTACGACCACGCTGCATTTTTGCATTCGTTAGACGATATTCAATTTTCTTGGAGTCCAAATAGCGTTGCGCATCTTTACAGTGCGGGCATTTGTCTGCGACGTACAATACAACACGTTTCATTTTTACAATCTCTTTTTGAGTCTAGCTCTTGGTGAATCTCACTAAAGTGTAACGAATCCTAGGTGATTAGAAAAGTGTGATCAGTTACACTATGCGGCTCAATTTTCAAGACCACAACGTATTGTCGTGGTGTAACTTGTACGGTCTTTCAGCATGCATCCTTCTTTACGCTATATTCAAGGCTATCCTAAGCACATTATTGATCCTGTGACTCAACTTGTTGAGTCGGGTAAATTGGTGACGTGGTTTGAAGCTCGCTACCCAAAGAATCATGGAATAAAAAGCGAGAAAGCCCTGTTTGACTATGCGATTGAGATAAAAAATCGCTATATGAAAAAAACACCGCCGATTAGCAAAGTGGTTTACGACGGTAAGATCCACCTAATCAATAATGCACTAGGTCTTCACACTTACGTTGCTAAGAATCACGGTGGAAAGATCAAATCGAAGAACGAGATTCGTATCGCCAGTGTTTTTAAAAATGCACCAGAACCTTTGCTGAGAATGCTTGTGGTACACGAACTGGCGCATATCAAAGAGAAAGAGCACGACAAAGCCTTTTACCAACTATGCTGTCACATGGAACCGGAATATCATCAACTTGAGTTGGATGCCCGTTTATTCATGATGTATTTAGATTTAAAGAAGTAGCCCAATGAGCCAATCACAAAATAGAACTACGCTAAGCCTGTCGAAAAACAGCACTTCATCAGTAAAAACAAAAGACAATCAAAATAAAGAAGATAGCGACAAGCGTATTTCTACAAAGAACACATCTGATAAAAGTCGCAAGAACAGCGTATCTAAAGGCGCTGGTAATAACAAAGCAAAGCGACCTTTTGCTAAAGATAACAAAGGGAAGCAGGGTGCGAATAAAGGTTCATTGAATAAGGGTTCTTTCAATAAAACGGCTTTTAACAAAAACGCAGCGCAGAAAAGACGTTCCGCTGAAAAACCTCAAGGCGGATTGCACCCAAGAAATCAACATACAGGCCGATACGATTTTGACCTGTTGGTCGCAGCACTGCCTGAATTGAAAGAACACCTGATTAAGAATCCAGTAGGGGAAGATACGGTTAACTTTTCTGATCCTCTGGCGGTCAAGCTTTTGAACAAAGCCTTACTTGCCCATCATTACGGTGTGAAGCATTGGGATATTCCTGCGGGTTACTTGTGCCCGCCAATTCCTGGCCGTGCTGATTACATCCACAGAGTGGCAGATCTCCTGAATAGCGATGGCCAAGGTGAACCTTATAACCATGCTTCTGTTAAAGCGTTGGATATTGGTGTTGGCGCGAACTGTATTTACCCAATCATTGGCGCGACAGAGTATAAGTGGCGCTGTACGGGGACGGATGTAGATCCTGTCTCAGTAAAAACAGCAAACTTCATTGCGGAGAGTAACCCTAATCTAAAAGGTAAGATTCGCGCTCGCCTACAAGCCGACTCTGAATCTATCTTTAAGGGCGTGATTAAAGATAATGAACGTTACGATGTCACAATTTGTAACCCTCCATTCCATAGCTCTCTAGAAGAAGCGGAAAAGGGTTCACAACGTAAGCTGGATAACCTAGCGGCAAACCGTGCTAAGAAAGCCGGTCAGTCGTTCAAGCCAGAGACGAACAAAAAGTCAGTTAAGTTAGATAAATCAACTAAGCAAGAGAAACCAACTAAGCAAGAGAAACCAACCTTAAACTTTGGTGGCCAAAAGTCTGAACTTTGGTGTCCGGGTGGTGAAGCCGCTTTCATTATGAAGATGGCGAGAGAGAGTCAACTTTTTGCTACTCAAGTCTTGTGGTTTACGACATTGATTTCTAAGAAAGACAACGTCGATATGGTTCGCTCTGAGCTAGGTAAGCTACGCGCTAAACAAGTGAAAGTGGTCGAGATGTCGCAAGGCCAGAAGGTGAGTCGCTTTATCGCATGGACCTTTATGGACGATGAGCAAAGACAAGAGTGGATTGCGCTTAAATAGCGGCTGCACTTAGTTAAGACATTAAGCTGAAATATGGACGGGCTTGTTGTTAACGCAACAAGCCCGTTTTTTGTGTTTTGCATAATCGTTAAGCAGAAAGCAATTCATCTAACTTACTCTGATACTTCTGCTCTAGAGCACTATTACCCGCTTTATTTTCGAGATCGACCAAGATTTTAAGCGATGGAATTTGATAGCCATAACGCTGGTGGAATTTGAATAAACGAAGCCGAGCGTCATTGTAATCGGCGTCACTCACTTCGATTTTTGATAACTGTAGTATCGATTTTACGCGGTTTGGGTCATGGTCAATCGCTCTGCTGAAGTAGTATTTTGCTTGGTCGGTATTACCAGCCTTAAATGCACAAAACGCCGCGTTTTCATAACTTGCTGAGACGAGATAGTAGTAGGGTTGGTCGATGGCGCGATTGAAGTACTTATCGGCTTGTTCGTATTCACCCTGTTTACACAAAAATGTACCGTAGTTGTTCAATACATTGCCGTTTCTAGAATCTAAACTCAATGCCTTTCGATAAGTAGATCTTGCTTCGTCTACTTCGCCCACTCGTTCGTAGTAATGCGCCATTGAAAGCCGAGCACGGTAGTAACTAGGTGCGTGTCTAATTGCGAGCTCAAGATTTTCACGCGCTCTGACCATATTGCCTTGTCCCATGTAGCCTAAGCCTAATTCGATTCGAGATTCAGACATCGCGATAGGATCACTTTCAATCTTTGGTGGACCTTCAGTGACAGAGACGCAACCGACTAATGAAAGCGAGGCGAGTAGTACCATACTTAGTAACGAAAGGGGGCGGGATAACGAAAAGGGTTTAGATAATAACGGCTTGGCAGGCATGTGAAGCTCCTTATGAACACCAACCCATCATATGAAATCAAACCCATTGAAGTGGTAAATCTATTATGGAATGCGACTCACACACCATAAAAAAACCGCGTTCAATTCGTCATTTTATCAATAACCTATTGAACACGGTTTTATGTGTTTGTGAATCGGAAGTAAGAATCTAATCGTCTTTGGTAAAATTGTCTTCGCTGAAATGATCCAGATCGTAAGGCGTTTGTTGGTAAACGCAGTAGTTTAGCCAGTTAGAGAACAACAAGTGTCCGTGACTACGCCAGCTTGCAACGGGCTTGTTGTCTGGGTTGTTGTTCGGGTAGTAGTTGATTGGAATCACAGGCTCCATGCCTTCACCCAGATCACGAATGTATTCATTGTGAAGTGTATGGGAGTCGTACTCAGGGTGACCCGTTACAAACACGTTTCGCTTATCTTTGGTCGCCGCTAGGTATACGCCCGCAACATCAGACGTCGCAAGAACATCTAGATCTGTATGCTCCGCTAAGTACTCCTGAGAGAAGTCAGCATAGCGAGAGTGCGGTGCCAAGAATGTATCGTCGAAGCCACGTAAAATAGGGTGGTATGGGTTATGTATCTCGTGGTTATAAACACCAGACAACTTCTCTTTTCGAGTGCGTTTTGGTAAATCATACAGTAATTTCAAACCAGCCTGAGCTGCCCAACACACGTATAGCGTTGAAGTAACGTGCTTGTTTGCCCATTCCATGATGGTTTTCAGATGGTCCCAATAGATTACATCTTCAAATTGAACCAAGCCAAGCGGTGCACCAGTAATGATCAATCCATCAAAGTTTCTGCTTTTGACCATTTCAAATTGGCGGTAGAAGTTATCAAGGTGTTCAGTCGGTGTGTTTTTACTTGGTCGGTCATCAATGCGCAGCAGCTCTACATCCACTTGCAATGGGCTGTTTGATAGTAGGCGTAAAAATTGAGTTTCAGTTTCAATCTTCTTCGGCATTAGATTGAGGATCAAGACTCGAAGTGGACGAATTTCCTGTGTCGATGCTCTTGATAACGGCATAACGAAGATGTTTTCTTCACGAAGAACATCGGATGCTGGCAATTGGTCTGGAATGCGAATAGGCAAAGCTTTCTCCCTAAGCTGGATATGTAGACGTCTATACATCTAAATCTATAGTAGTTTGATACGCTTGTCGACATGCAAAATGGATAGATGTAAATAATTTGTGTTTTCTATCAGAAGCAATACAAGGGCTTCGAGGGGAGTCTCATTGTATTCAGTGATTATCGGAGTCGTGTGTGAGGACTTGGTTTTCGTATACTGAGCAAAGGCAGTTATCAGAGAAACTCGTTACTATTTACGATAAACTCATGTTTTCGAATTAGCCTGTAAAGTGACAGATGAAGTTAATACTCATTCGAGGGTTGCCCGGTTCTGGCAAATCAACAAAAGCAAAAACCTACGATGCATTGCATGTTGAAGCCGATATGTATTATGTGAATGAGCAAGGTGAGTACCATTTTGACCCTAGGCAGCTGCAACAAGCTCATGAGTGGTGTCAAAATACGGCTGAAAACGGCTTAAAGCAAGGGCTTGATGTGGTTGTTTCGAATACCTTTATTAAACACTGGGAAATGAAGGCCTACCGCCAACTTGCACGTAAATATAAAGCCGATTTGATCATTGAGGTTTGCCGAGAGCAATATGGCAGTATTCACGACATTGAACCGTCGGTGATTAAACGTATGGCGAAAGACTGGCAAGAATAGCCTCGTGCTTATCCAGCTTGGCTGAATGGCAAATAGAATTAAATTAATAGAACAACTCCAAGGTAACGATTGAAATGGCAAAGCGCTCTGTTGTGGTCGACATGACTTCTTATGGCATCTATTCCACGTGGGATTCCAAATCTAAAGATCTTCCAAAAATCCAAGAGTTCACTACCACCGTTGATGCTGAAATCGACGTAGAATTTGGCTATATCTTGAATATCAAAAAAGCCAAAGGTGAGAAGATCCGTTATTGCATTTATCACCCAGACATCACTACAGACAAAGGTGAAGTGCTCGAACCGTTCGACGGCGAAGAGTATGTCGGTAACAATGATTGGGATTTCTACTTAGGTGACACTATCTGGGCGCCTGTCTCGAACAAGCTAGGCAAATGGCGCATGACGGTCGAGCTAAAAGGTAACATCATCGCCGACAAGACATTCGACCTAGTAGCAAAAGACGAAAGCCAGTTTTGGAAGCGTAGAGGTTTTTAGGCTCGAACTTCTGGGTAAAATCAGACAATAAAAAGCCGAGTCACACGTTATGTGGGGACTCGGCTTTTTGATATGAGCTAAATGGTATTTCCACCTAGCTTAGAAGTAAGACTATTGAGTCACGTAAGCGACAACAAACTCAGTGATTGCGACCATGTCTTTCACTGCAATGTATTCTTCAGTGGTGTGAACTTTCGCCATACCAGTAGAAAGGTTAACCGTTGTTAGGCCTTTCGCGTTGAAGTTGTTTGCATCGCTACCACCACCAGTGCGTTTAGTGTTCGCAGTTACGCCAAGCTTCTCAAACGCTGATTTGATAGAAAGAATATGCGGGTGATCGTCTGCAATCACGAATGCATCGTAAGCACGAGTAGATTCGATTTCTACTTCAGCGCCGAACTGCTTCGCACTCTCTTGGAATGTAGAGATCATGTGCTCAACTTGAGCTGTTAGCTTTTCGCCGCTTAGAGAACGAGCTTCAGCCACGACTTTAAGCTCTGGCATTACGATGTTAGTCGCTTGACCGCCTTCAACAATACCAACATTTGCTGTTGTTTCTTCATCGATACGAAGCAGGTTCATCTTAGTGATTGCGTCTGCAGCCACTTGAATTGCGCTGATGCCTTCTTCTGGCGCTAAACCAGCGTGAGCAGGGCGACCTTTGATCTTAGCAACAATTTTCTGCTGACCCGGAGCTGCGTTTACGATGGTGCCAATTGGGCCGCCTGTATCAAGTACGATAGCGCGCTCAGATTGAATGTAAGACATATCGAAATTCAAAGAGCCGAACAAGCCGCCTTCTTCGAAGACAGTGAACGCAATCTCGATAGTTTTGTGCTCTTTGCCTTCAGCTTTGATGCAACGAACCGCTTCCATGATAGCTGCGATACCAGACTTGTCGTCGCCACCTAGAATTGTGTTACCTTTTGAACGGATGATACCGTCTTCGATGATTGGCTCAATGCCGATACCTGGTGTTACTGTGTCCATGTGGCAACTGAATACTGTGCTGCCTGGAAGAGTGCCATCTAGACGAGCGTAGATGTTGAAACCGTTAGACACTTCTTCAGGGACAGCCAGTTTGTGAACTTCAAAGCCTAGTTCACCAAGTTGTTCAGCCAACGCTTTAGCAATCGCTTTTTCATTACGAGATTCACTATCAATTTTCACTAGATCGCAGAAATGTTCTACAAGACGTTGTTCATTAATTTGGGTCATTGTTAATTCTCATTATGCTTCCGCTTGTTCTAAAAAATCCGCGGAGGTAGGAACAGGAAAATCACTATAACGCCAATGAGGTAGATGATTGCCTGAGTTAAATCAAGAAAGTCGCCTGATTATTCTAATTAGTGAGAAATACACGTCGTCATTCTGCTAAATAGCGATATTTTAATCTGCATAGCGATCGGTATAATAAGTTTCTAATATAAGTAAACAGCAGTGATATGATCATTCAATTTGTAACGGTCTTAATACATGATATTGAGTGATCTTGAACGAGCATTTGCATTTTTTGAAGTGGTTGGGAGCAGAAGTTGGAAAGTGCTAAGATTAAAAACACTGGCTGAATATTACGAATCCCAGGGTGACCTTGATACTGCCCCGAAATACTACAAACAATATTATCATGGCAACAAAGCGCTGCTGTTTGATAAAAGGCAGAGCGACATTTTCTTATTAGAACAAGATTATGCAACCGCGACACTCGCCAAAGAAAATGAGCTACTCAATACTGAAAAAGACCTCAACGAATTATTACTTCAAAAGGAACAACTTAGAAACAGAATCGTGGTCGCATTAATTATAATGGTCAGCATTAGTGCTATATTGCTGGCGATTAGGCTTCGCAGTATTCTAAGCAAAAATAAGGCTCTTATCACTCAATCGACAACGTGTGAGTTAATGGGGTTATACAACCGACGTTATCTAGAGCAATTATTGACTCAACCAATGCCATTTAATACTTCGCAGTTTGGAATCTGTATAGTCATTCTAGATCTCGACCACTTTAAGCGTGTTAATGACACCTTTGGACATGATGTTGGTGATGAGGTATTAGTGGAAGTTGCAAGGAGTGTAAAGTAACACTTATACCCAAATGACGTAGTGGCTCGCTGGGGGTGGAAGAATTTGTTCTGTTGTTGTCTGGTTCCATTGATAGGCACTCCGGCTCTCTAAACCTCACTACATCGATAGGGGCATCGATTGGTATTTCTCAAAACCAACTCAACCAAGATACTTACAAAAAGTACCTTAAAGCCGCGGATGATGCATTATATTAAGCGAAAGAGTCGGGTAGGAATCAAGTCATCATCGCTGAAAGTTAATTGCTGATTAGAAAACATAAAGCCATTCTGATCTTCGTGAGACAAGAATGGCTTTTGGAATACTTTCAGAACGCTAATATCAAAGTTTGAGTTAAATATGGGTTTTACTTAGCGATATCTTGAATTTGTCTATATCAGTCTTGTTCAATTCGGCTTATTTGGCGATACCTTGCAGCATTTCGACCAGCTCACCTTCTGTAGTCGGTTCTTTAGACAGTTCAATGACTGCTGAAGAACCGCCTTTTAACATATAAGCTTGCGTTCCGCAGTGATCATAGTGGAACCATTTACCACTTACACACACGTCGGTATAACATCTTGGGTCTTGTTTAAGTTCCATATCAATTTCCTTATTAACATTTGCCTAACGTTTTTCAGGCTAATTGATCACAAACTGGCACTAATTGATCTATATCAATTTTGAGGCTAAATAATAACCGAATACTCAAATAAGAGAGCTGTGTCGGTTATCTAAAATCTCAAATCAAGCAGTTAGCGAACAACTCTAAGAGAAAGGTCGTGATTCGAGTTAACAACTAATTCTCTTTTTCTTGCCACATGATGCTTTTCTACTTACGCTACAATCACTTTAATCTCCCTACTTGCGTGGAACATGACTAATATTTTTATCGTTGTAGTGGTGCTTGTCGTCTTCTTTTACTTCATTCAGAAGTACGTATTTAAACATGACGACACAAAAGACCACGCTTATCAAAAAAAAGGGGCATTGCTCAACGTACAGCAAGCCACTTTTTATACGGCCTTGATCTCAGCAGTGGGTAATCATGGCGTGGTGTTTGCAAAAGTGAACATGGCGAACGTGCTTGCTCCTGCAAAAAGTAATACTAAGAAAAACTGGTTTATTGCCAATAACAAGATATCTCGTAGCTATTTTGATTTTGTAGTGTGTGACCCAAGAACATTAGAGCCACGTGTCATCATTGAACTCGATAATGGGAAAGAGTTGAACAAAGGCAAAGTTGACCGAGAAAAGCTGCTCATTCACGTTTGCAAGTCAGCAGGCCTGCCGTTGATCGGTGCATCGGTGAAACACAGTTATCAAGTGAGTCGCTTAAAGAGATTGTTGGCGGCACATATCGATCTTATCGAACCATCAAAGGAAGTTCGCTTCTGTAAAAAGTGTGGTAGCCCGATGATCATAAAATTGGCTAGCCAAGGCGACTATAAAGGACGACGCTTTTTTACTTGCAGTCGCCAGCCTAACTGTACTTATACTGAGAACTACAACGTGGTATTCGATAGCGAAGAAGAGTCAAACTAATATCTCAAGCTAAAAGTTCCGTTGGAGGTTTAAAAGACACAAAGCATGTCTATGTAGCTAGCCAGTAAAGTTGACTTGAAATGTGATCTATCTCAACCCGTTGATCTGCTTTGTGTTTAAAATTTATTCTGATTGTTGTTTTTAAAAGCAAACGAACAGTTTTGTGCAAATTTATCCTTGCACGCTACCCATTCACTCGTTATTATCCATCTCGTTCTGAAGCGTTAGCCACTTAGTAAAGCGGTTAGTTAAGTTTCACAGCATTGCCCGCTTAGCTCAGTTGGTTAGAGTACTTGCATGACATGCAAGGTGTCACTGGTTCGAGTCCAGTAGCGGGCACCACATTATACGAAAGAGCCCACCTAGTGTGGGCTTTTTTGTGTCTGTCGTATTTAGCTAGAACTAGCCGTCATAGCTAAATACCTAGAGGGCTTTAGCCTCGAATGATCATTTGCTCGCGCTCAGGACCTACCGATACCATCACGATTGGTACGCCCATCAACTCTTCGATGCGAGTTACGTAATCTTGTGCCGCTTGAGGAAGGCTTTCAAACGTGCGGCAGCCAGTGATGTCTTCATCCCAGCCTGCCATGTCTTCATACACGGGCTTTAGCTCAGCTGTCTGTGGCCAAATTGGATTCTCAGTGTGCTCACCTGAGTAAGCAGTACAGATCTTAAGTTCGGATAAACCAGATAGGCAATCAATCTTAGTTAGTGCGATTTCAGTCGCGGCTTGTAGGTCAACACCGTTGCGAGTAGCTACTGCATCAAAGTACCCCATATCACGTGGGCGACCCGTAGTTGCACCATATTCGTTGGAGCTTTCGCGGAAGCTGTCTTGCTCTTCCATTGCAGTTACTAGCGTACCAGTACCAACAGACGAGCTGAACGATTTAGCAACAGCAATAACACGCTCAGGGCGAAGGGCAGGTAAGCCACTACCGATACCCGCGTAAGCTGCGGTTACATTAGAAGACGTCGTCCAAGGGTATTCACCGTAGACAAGGTCACGGCCTGCACCAAGTTGAGCTTCAAAAAGTAGGTTTGCGTCTTGTGATTGCAGTGCTTTAAGAGGCTCAGTCACGTTGCAGATGAATGGGCGCCAAGCCTTAGTCACTTCAAGTAGCCATTCTGTCATTTCAGAAGCTGTCTGAGTGAAATCACATTGAGGGTATAGCGCTTTAAGTTGAGGCATCTTCCAATCAAGCAGGAATTGAATGCGTTGCTCTAAAATCTCAGGTTGATTCAACCAGCCCACAAGAATGCCTTTTTTCATTACACGATCGCCGTACGCTGGTGCAATACCTTGACGTGTTGAACCGTAAGCGCCGTCGCCCAAACGCTCTTCTTCAAGCGTATCTTCAAGGGCGTGTAAAGGGAGACACAGTGTCGCACGATCTGAGATCGCCATTTTAACTTTGATGCCAGCCTCTTGAACTTCTGCAATCTCTTGAGTTAGCGCAGCAGGGCTGATCACCATGCCTGGGCCAAGAACCGCTGTACAATCAGGATTAAAAATACCACTTGGTAGTTGGTGCAGTTTAAATGTACCGAAGTCATTTACTACGGTATGGCCTGCATTGTTTCCGCCTTGAAAACGAATGCTAGCAGAAGCTTGGTCTGCTAAAAAATCGACGATGCGGCCTTTGCCTTCATCACCCCAGTTTGCGCCCACAACAACGATAGATGGCATAATTTTTCTCCTAACTGATTGAGAAATCATGTTAGGCCCACAAGGTGGATAAGAGAAATTAATTATCTTTATTATCTTGATAAGGATTTCATATACTTCTAAAGTCTTAAACCATAAGCGAGATTCCCTATTGGGTTCGTCTCTCATTTTAGATAATGATGCAAGGAACACAGGAGAGATTTGATGCTCGATATTAATTTGTTAAAGACGTTTGTAACGCTTGCGGAGTACAAGCATTTTGGGAAAGCAGCCAATGCACTACACATGACACAACCCAATGTGAGTTTGCACCTAAAACAACTAGAACAACAAACACGCATAAAGTTGATAGACAGAAGCCCATTTCAATTGACTCAAGCGGGTGAACGGCTATTGGAAACGAGCCAAAGAACGTTACTCGAACTACAGATTTGCCAGGCAGATCTCAATGCTATTAACGATCTCAAAATTGGCACTTTGACTATTGCTGTCAGCGACATCATTTCTCGATTCTTGTTGATTCGTCCTTTCCAGAAGTTCAAAGCGCAGTATCCGGGTATAGACCTAACATTGTTGAATACCACATCATCTCAAGCATCGAGCCTAATCAAAAACGCTCAAGCGGATCTTGGATTTGTTATCGCTAAAGAACAACACAATGAGTCGTTATATTTCACTAAGCTGCAGGATCTTTCTTGGTGTGCGCTAGGCGATGGGTTTGATATTCAAGGGGCTGAAAGAAATATAGAGAATGAGGTTAAAGGCGCAGAAGAAGATTCTGAGCTCACCTTAATTCTACTTGGCCACGATACGAGAACGCGTGATTTCATTGATGAAGGTTTACCAAACCTGAATCTACCAAATTACAGGGTGATGGAAGTAGGGAGTGTCGATGCTCAAATCGATTGGGCGGAAGCGGGGTTTGGTGTGGCGATTGTTCCAGAATTCGCGGTATCCACCAAGCAGCATCTGCATTCGAAAGTGACACCATTAACGAACTTTTCTAGTACGAGCCTTGGCTATATTGTTCGCCAGAACCAAGTATTGTCGAAAGCGACCAAGCAATTGTTAGGTTGGGTGAATGATGAGATTAGTCTGCTGCAAAACAAATAAGCGCCATCATTGACTTTGACTTACCTAAGCCTGCCTAGTATGGGCTTTTTTGTGCTTAACAAGCGCAGTTCTTTTGCAACCAATGGGCTATAGGGCTAATTGGAGCGCACATCAATTATTACTTTCGCAAACCAGAGCTTTGAAATTCGTCGTTGACAAAGTTTGACAATCAAACTAAATTTCAATCAATTGATTTGATAATCAAATTACTTGTGAGTCAAAGGGAATTTGTCAGCACCATGCCCTAATGACAGATAGCCCTAACCACAATACCAACTAAGGACGCTATTTTGAGTTTTCCAACACGTCACCAACACAACTTTTCTTCACATAACAGCCAAGGTGAGAAACGCACATTCTATGTCTTGTTATTGACCGTCGTTACTATGATTGTCGAAATTATTGCGGGTACCATTTACGGCTCTATGGCATTACTCGCCGATGGTTGGCACATGGGGACGCATGCTGCAGCGTTTGGCATCACCTTATTTGCATACCGTTATGCGAAGAAACATGCCGAGAGCGAACGTTTCTCTTTTGGTACAGGTAAAGTTAGCGTGTTAGGGGGCTACACCAGTGCGATTGCATTGGGGATAGTGGCACTATTGATGCTGGTGGAATCGGTGCATCGTTTGTTTAACCCACAAGCAATTCAGTTCAATGAAGCGATCATCGTTGCCTGTATTGGCTTAACCGTGAATGTGGTGAGTATGTTTTTACTCGGCGATCACCATCATGACCACGGACACGAGCATGGCCACAATCATAGTAAGAATCATGATCATTCACATAGCCATGATCACGACAGCGACCATAGTCATAAGCATGGTGAGCACCATCATGACCATAACCTACGCGCAGCCTACATGCATGTGTTGGCGGATACTCTGACGTCTCTGCTTGCGATTGTTGCACTGTTATTTGGTAAGTTCTACGGTTGGAACTGGTTGGATGCCGCAATGGGTATGATTGGCGCACTAGTAATTGCAAAGTGGACGATGAACCTGATGAAGCAGACCAGTCCAATCCTACTGGATGAGAATATTGGTGACGACTACCGTCAAAGCATCACCGAAGCTTTGGCTTCTTACGCCATTGTAACAGATTTTCACATGTGGAAGGTGAGCGGGCATCACTACTCAGCGGCGATTACTCTTGAATCAAACAGTGATAAAACCATCTCTGAATATAAACAAATGCTCGCCAAGTTTGATAAGATTAACCATCTTACTCTTGAAGTGCACTCAAACGGCCATGCGAAATATAGAACAGCTTAATCAAATACTAACCGAGTTCTACGATAAAATGTCTTCGTGGGAGCAATCTGTTGTCAAAGAAACGGGTTACTCCTTAGCGCAAGTTCATACCATCGAAGTGCTTGGTATGCATGGCGCGTTGAGAATGAAAGAACTCGCAGAAAAGCTCGGCATCACTACAGGCACACTCACTGTTCAAATCGAAAAGCTAGTGAAAGCCGAATTGATAGAGCGCCATGAACACCCAACCGACCGACGTGCGATAGTCGTAGCGTTGACCGATGAAGGGCAGAAGATCCACCTTCATCACAATCAGCTTCACTTGAATTTGGTCAATGAACTCACACAAGAATTCGAAGAAGACGAAAAAGTCGTATTGCTGAAATGTCTGACAAAAATGGTAAAAGCATTTTAGTTCGAGTGAGTATAAAGCTGAGAACGAATAGCGACAACTAACCGCTAGCAAGAACATAGATAAGTGGATCGTACCCGAGTAGGGGCGGTCCATTTTTTATGAATCGAAGAAATTGAGCATAATTTTGGTTCCTCTGATGAGCCCAAATAATGTCATTATAGCAACCGAGGTCAATGCAGTATGAAAGTTATTTGATTCAAAGCCTTACGTAGCCTGCTGTTTAAGCCTTGTTCGACCCGTCAAATAGCTGCCTCCCAAATCTATAATTCAACTAATGTACATGTTAGAAATTTGTGTTATTGATAATTCTAACTTTAGGTGCGCTCTCATTGGTAGCTCAAATCCAATTGAGAACAGTACGAGTTAATCACTATATAAATAACCTAGGTTATGCAAACGACTAGAGCTAGATAGATAACTGAAGCTAGATAAACATAAAAATAAGATAACAAAAGTTACACAAAAACTTAGATACCTATTATTAGATTAGTAAAGACGAGTCACATACATGAACATAAAGAACAAGCTCTATTCATTGGGAATATTTTCCATTTTCGGCATGATTGCATTGCTGTTTACCACTTCACAATTTGCAGATACCACGGCTCAAATGAGCCAAGCTAAACAAATCACCAAGGAACTTGAAGTACGATTGCTTAACCTTCGCCGCAACGAAAAAGATTTTTTGTTACGTAGCGATTTAAAATATCTCGATAACTTCGATGTTAACTACAACCAATTTTTAGAATCTGAATCTCAGCTCAATACGGTACTTAGCGATTTGGGTTTGGCCAACAGAGCACGGTTACGTGATGACATTGAAGCCTACCAGGTAAGCTTCGTTGAATTGGCGAAAGCTTATGAAGTCTACGGATTAGCACGAGATAAAGGCTTACTCGGTCGATTTCATGAAGAACTAGACAGCATCGGTGCAACAGTCAAAGCAGAGCAACAAGTCGAACTGTACTTGTTTAATGATCTGATTGAAAAGGGCATATTCGATCCAAGTGGTCTTTCAGTTAGTTCAAGCAAGTTGTTAGATACCGCTAAACAAGTGGTCGCACAGAAGCAAGTCATTGGCTTGAAGCACAACGAAGGTCTGTTAGGACAAGCACGCTCCGGTTCTCATGCTATAGAAACTCAGTTTAAAGAGTTCTCAGCGGTGTTAGAGCAACAAACGCAACAAGAGATGGACAAGCTATCGCTGATTAACAATATCCTTTGCGTCACATTGCTTGTGTCGATCATTCTGTTCAGCTGGTTAATTGTCCGCTCTATCATCGGTAAAATTGAATCTCTACTTTCGGTGATTCGTAACATTGTCGATTCTAACGATGTGTCCATTCGTTCACACATTGATGGCAAAGATGAACTCAGCACGCTAGGCCAATATTTCAACCAATTGCTTGATCAGTTGGAAGGCTTAATCGCGGCGTCTCAATCTAAGTCACTGCAACTGACGCAAAGCACGTCGAACATGCATGATGAGCTTGAATCGGTCATCAAACAGTTTGAAGTGCAAGCTGACCATACTTCAACCATGACCACTTCAGTGCAAGAAATGGTGCTCACCATCGGTGAAATCTCAGAAAGTACATCTGTGGCTGCGGAGGGTGTCCAGCAAGCCAAAGTGAATGCTGATAAAGGTCGTGAAGTGGTTGTAGACACTATAAACAATATTACCCAGCTGTCTGAACGTCTTTCAAGCAGCCAAGACTCGATCAGTTCATTGAACCATCATGTTGATCAAATTGGCGACGCGGTCAATATCATTCAAGGGATTGCAGAGCAAACCAATCTGCTAGCATTGAATGCAGCCATTGAAGCCGCGCGAGCAGGTGAACAAGGCCGTGGCTTCGCTGTGGTTGCGGATGAAGTACGAGCGCTGGCGAGTAGAACGCACCAGTCAACCACTGAAATCACCAGTGTAGTCACCGCAATCCAAAGTCAAATGAACGCTTCGATGACCGAGATTGGCGAATGTAATCAACAAGGGCAACTAACACTCAAAGATTCAGAAGAACTGGATGCAAGTTTGCAGCTTATCTTGAGCGACATGGAAAGTATTCAAGGCAACTCTGAACGTATTGCATCTGCGATTGAAGAGCAGGGCGCAGTGATGGCGCAAGTGAGTGATTCAATCACGGAGCTTAACACCATTTCGAACGACAACAACGCATCGGCTCAACACTGCTTAATGGAGGTAGATAAAGTGGCAGAACAAGCTCATGATATGGATAGAGCGGTAGCGCAGTTTAAAACGTCATAGTGGGTTTGATTTCATTCGGTAGGTAAGAAAAAATCGCCGCGAGGTATTAATCAGACTTAGTAATCTGAGGGCGCAGTTAATCTGCGCTTTTTTGTGTCTGAAATAATTAGATAATTACAAACAAATTAAAGCGAAAAATGAATGGAAAGGGAAGAACGTTGTTAGATAAGAAAAAAACGACCCTATAGGGGGGGAGGAGCAGGGTCGTTTAATCGTAGTAATTGATTGATTGAAGCGGGAAGTCGTGGGGTTACTTATTTCGACCTTCTAGCACGTCTAGTGCTAGTTCAACCGCCTTATCAATGTTGTCGCATCCCGCTAATTTACCTGAGCTAATTGGCCCCAGTACGTTAGCGTATAGCGAGAGCTGCTTGTTAAATGGCAGGCTCAACTGCTCATATAAACGCTGGCGAATCTCGGCGTGCTGCTCAGGAGCGTGAGCAGCAAGGCTTTTCAAAGTGTCATAAACAAGAGTGGTTGTAGTGTTCATTCGTCTCTATATCGTCAAGTGGGAGGCGCTTATTTTATAATCTTTTGACCCTAGCTTGCTGTGATATATGTCATACAATAGTGCAAATAATCTTACTTGAAAATTCTTCTGTTTTTTGACAAAGAGCTAGTTTTACTCGGTTTGATAGCCTTTACGTTTCGTCATTACCTTAAGTTGCAAACACCGAAATTATCTATGATCCTAGAAGCGCCTAAAAAATCGTTGTTCTGGTTGAATGCATGTCGAATTGCAATGACTTCGCAACCACTAGCTAAGCCAGCTTGAAGTCCGGGCGTTGAATCTTCAAAGATAACGGTTTTATTGGCAGATACATCTAGTCTAGATAGAGCCAGTAAATATGACTCTGGATCTGGTTTGTGCATTGCAACATGTTCTTTCGTTATGACTAAATCAAATAAGTGAGCCAGATCAAAGGCTTTCAAAATTTGGTCTGTCATCCACGACTGTGCAGAGGTTACAACAGCGCATTGCTTACCCGAATACTGGATCTGTTTTAGAAGCTTCTCCACCCCTTCATTTAGTGTGAGATCTTTTAAAATAATTAACCTGTAGTGCTCTTTAAATTTCGCATTAAACTCCTCCAAATTAGGGGCAATACCACAGTTTTCGAAGAAGTACTGCACCACTCTTTCCCACTTCATTCCCATAACATTTTGATAAATACGGTAGTCAACGATGGAACCATAATCTTCACAGGCGCGCGCTAAAGCCATACCTTTTAATGGCTCAGAGTTAACTAATGTTCCATCCATGTCGAAAATAAAAGCATCATGATAAAGGTCTATTGGTTCCATTCTAATTCGTTAACTCGCAGTTAATTGGTTAAAGGTGGGTAGCACTCAATGATCTCTACGCCATTTTCAGTATCGATAGTAATATTATTAACCCCTGCAGGGCAGAAGAACTTGTCGTACTTATGTAGTGTTAAAACCTCATCGTCTAAGGTAATTGTGCAGTTGCCCTCTGTTACAATACCCACATAAAACTCACTTTCAAATTTGGTGATGTTGGTGATAACTTTTGTACGACAAACCCGATATCTGTCGGTTGTTTTGTCATCAATGAGAGACTCTTTTACCGATCCGTCAGCATAAGCTGTTAATAGATGAGGTGTCTTCTTGTTCTGAGTTGCCACAGCTTCAACCGACTTCTCTGAATAGTCAAAAACATCAAGGCAAAAGTCCAAATCTCGCTTCATGTAGCGAGCTTCTTCAGGAAGTGTATAACCGGCTCGTTCAAACTCAAATCGAACAGCCCAGTCCGATGGTTCCATTATCTCAATCATTAGAATGCCTTCGCCAATCGCGTGAGGCATTCCTCCTGGAATAAAGTAACACTCACCAGGAGAGACTTTGATTTTTTCGAAGCAAGTTTTCAGTCGGTTAATATCTTGTTCAACAATGATCTCTTTCAACGTTTCTTTCGTCGGAGGCGTCTGAAATCCGAGATAAATATAAGGATCATCAATCTCTTCACGAACTTGTAAAATATAGTAGGCTTCAGCCTTGCCTGAATTTGAATCTAGGTGCTTTTGGGCAAACTCTCTGGTTGGGTGTGCTTGGAAATGTAAGCGAATTGAAGAGTCTAGAAACTTAATCAAAACCATAGGGTTAGGACCGAATCTACTGAAGTGCTCTTTACCTAAAAAATACTCAGGATCTAGATCTAATAATTCGGCGAAATCGAGTGAGTGATTGCCGATAATCGCAGTTGATTGACCTTCACTGATTGTTTCTCGACCTGGGTTAACGGCTTTAGTGACCGATGCAATCCAGTCTTCAGGAAAATAAGAGTCGACCGGAACGCTTTCGTTATTAATTTGGTCTAAAACCTTACCACCACTGTAAGAGCGCCAAACGCGGTTCTGACCAAATCGAATCAACTTATTTTTGTATTCCATGCCTAGCCCTTTAAGTTCAGTGTTTTTGTTAAGTTATGTAAAGTTTGCATTGCACCAACCTCTTGAATACATTCAAAAAGGTCGACTATCTTATTTACGAATTCGGCATCTGCAAGAAGGCTAGATTCAAAAATACCATCAATGCTTAATAAAGAAATGACAGCTTCACGAGGCGTTTTACTTTCTTGTTTGATTTGCTTGAACACGCCAGCCATTGGATCATGAACTTCGATAGCATCGCCGTTGTCATCCATGCCAATCACATAAGCCATCCACCCTGCAATGCCCAACTCTAACCAAGTTGTTTGAACAGCATTTTCTCGGTTATATTTGAGAGATTCACAAAATCGTGGTGGTAATTTCTGACTTCCGTCCATTGCTATCTGAGAGGTAAGGTGTTTTAAATTTGGGTTAGAGAAACGTTCAATCAGCGAATCTGCGTAAGCTGCAATGTCAGTTTCCTTCGGTAACGACAATGAAGGCGTTTGCTCATTCATCATGAAGTCTAGGATCACCTTCTTAAAATATGGGTCTGAAATCGCTTCTGACACATACTTATAACCACTCAAGTATCCCAAGTACGCAAGAAGTGAGTGACTACCATTTAGCATGCGTAACTTCATCTCCTCAAAAGGTATGACATCATCGACGAATTGCGCGCCCACTTCATCCCAATTTGGTCGACCAATTACAAAATTATCTTCTATTACCCATTGTCGAAAAGGTTCACAAGCGATGGAACATGGATCCGAGTAGCCGATAGCTGTTTCTATATAAGATAAGCTTTCTTTACTCGCCGCTGGAACAATACGGTCAACCATGGTGTTTGGGAATGTGACATTAGCCTCTATCCAAGAATACAGCTCCAAGTCGACCAATTTTGCAAAACTAAGAATAGCCGACTTCGCTACTTCTCCATTGTTTTGAATATTGTCGCAAGACAATACGGTGAACGCGTTAATATTCCTTTCTTTTCTGAGTCTTAAACCTTCAACGATATAACCGATGGCGGATACTGGACGAGAAGGTGAGTCGAGATCGAGCTGGATAAGACGGTTGTTAACATCAAGAGAACCAGTACTTGGTTCAATACAATAGCCTTTTTCTGTGATAGTCATTGAGACTATACGAACGTTTGGATTCGCAATTTTTTCGATGATAGTCGACTGACCGTCCAGATCTGGATGTAAGGATTGAGTGATTGCTTTTGATATTTTTATTTGTTCACTTGTCGCACCTCTCTCCAAAACAGCGTAGCAATGACCTTGCTCTCTTAACTGCTGAATAAGCGATTGTGAACCAAATAAGTTAATGGAACAGATCGTCCAGTTAGACTTTTTATTGTCTAACAATTCACTTGTATATAAAGCTTGATGAGCTCGATGAAAAGCCCCTAAACCAATATGAATGATTTCTTGATCTTTCTTTATGTATTGATTATTAACGTTTTTATTCATTTTATTGAACTCTTACCCTAATTTTGAAATTAGACGGCTATAAAAATTACCACTAGAGGGTAGCATTTATTTGTATGATTTAAATGGCATATCATCAGAGGTTTGTTTTTTTGTGAGAAGCGTCAACCAATTGGTAGACCAATTTTGACAACCAATATCTAGGGGCGATATAAAAGAAAGCGAAAGGTGTTTAGTTTTTGAATATCACGGTTAGGGCTCATTATGAATATCGATATACTTATAGTTATAGGCTACTTCGTTTTCCTCCTCGGAGTAGGTTGGATGTTTCGATCAGCAACGTCATCGACAAGTGATTACTTTAGGGGGGAGGCAAAATGTTGTGGTGGATGGTTGGGTCCACAGCATTTCTTCAAGCACTGAGTGCTATGACGTTTACTGGCGTAATGGGAAAAGCTCTTGATGTTGGCTTATCCATCTCTGTTATCTTTTTTGCGAATGCTCTCGGTTACTTTTGTAACTACTTATTCTTTGCTGCAAGAGCTCGACAAATGCGAGTTATCAGCCCAATCCAAGGCATTCGCAAACGTTTTGGTCCTGTCAGTGAGCAAGTTGTAACGTGGGCGACAGTACCGTCGAGTGTACTTCAGGCTGCGCTATGGCTGAATGCATTAGCGATCTTTGCAAGTGCGGTATTTAATATCCCAATTGAAACAACGATAGTTGCTGCAGGTATGGTTGTACTTCTTATGTCTTTGGTCGGCGGAAGTTGGGCTGTAGTTGCGTCAGACTTTATACAGATGATCATCATTACTGTTGTTACCTTCATAGCGACAATCGTAGCGATATACAAATCTGGTGGTGTAACACCAATCCTAGAAGCGGGTTTGCCTGATCAAGGGTTTGTTGGAGAAGGGTATAGCTATACCTATTTATTTGTTGGCTGGTTTATCTGTATTTTCATCAAACAGTTCTTCAGTACAAACAATATGATTGATTCTTACCGCTATATTGCAGCAAAAGATACTAATAATGCACGTAAAGCTGCAATCCTAGCGTGTTGTCTAATGGCGTTTGGACCTTTCATTTGGTTCCTTCCTGCTTGGTATGTAAGCGGAAACTACCCAGATATGTCTACATGGGGCCTCGATGTCCTAGGCAAAGATATTTCTAATGCCACTTATTTTGTCTTCGTTCGTAACGAGATGCCCGTTGGAATGGTTGGCTTGATGATGTCAGCTATGTTTGCTGCAACCATGTCGTCAATGGACTCTGCATTAAATAGAAATGCCGGCATATTCATTAAAAACGTTTATGAACCTTACATGGCAAAAGACAAATCAGATAAATCGATCTTGTTTGCAAGTAAAGTTTCTACCGTGGTATTCGGCTTGTTGATTATTGTTTGTGGCTTGTTCATGAGCAAACTGCAAGATTTTGGTCTATTTGATGCACTTATGATGGTGAGTACGCTTGTCGCGTTCCCTGTGCTTATTCCTTCACTGCTTTGTTTCTTTATCAAGAAGACTCCAGATTGGTCATGTTGGGCAACCATTGCCGTAGGCGCTTGTGTTTCAGCCGTTATTGCTTCAACAAATGCACCAATGATCGAAAGCCTGTTTAATTTATCTGAACCATTGTCTAGTCGTGAATTCGCTGAAATGAAATCGATAACCATGGGCGTAACAGGGCACATTATTATCACAGGTGGTTTCTTCTTGCTGACTCAACTTTTCTATAAAGAGCCAACAGGTAAGCGTGCTGAAGAAATCGCAGAGTTCTTTAGTAATGCAGAAACTCCAGTAATTGTCGAAGATTCGCCTCAAAGCTTCGAAGCTGATAGACAACAGTACATCTTACTTGGTCGAGTGTTATTGGCGACAAGTGCCGCGCTTCTTCTATTAACGCTGATACCAAACCCTATGTGGGGAAGAATGTTATTTGTATTAATGGCAGCGATTGTCGGGTTTATATCTTGGCTATTACTACGAGCTGGTAAGTTAAATGATGTAAAACTAAAAGCTTACACTGTCTAATTAAATAAAATATCAGATGAAGCCTTAATAAGGCTTCATCAAAAAATTAATAATAGGTAATAACTTATGAAGCAAACTTGGCGATGGTATGGTCCAAATGATATTGTAACGCTTAATGATATTCGTCAGGCTGGGGCAACAGGAATCGTAACGGCATTACATCATATTAAGAATGGTGAAATATGGTCTAAAGAAGAAATACTAAAACGTAAAAAGTTAATAGAAGAAAATTCACTTACATGGGAAGTTGTCGAAAGTATCCCTGTTCATGAAGAGATCAAGACTCAAACTGGAAATTTCATTCAATGGATAGAGCACTATAAGCAATCTATTATCAATTTATCTGAATGCGGAGTTGATACAGTTTGCTATAACTTTATGCCAGTTCTTGATTGGACGAGAACAGATTTAGAGTATGTACTCCCAGATGGTTCAAAAGCATTAAGGTTTGACCATATTGACTTTGCTGTTTTTGAACTATGCATACTAGAACGAGAAGGCGCACATGAAGAGTATTCAAAAGAAGACATTGCACTTGCTCGAACTCGTTTTTCTAACATGTCTGATGACAAAATTGCACAGCTAACATCGAATATCATTGCTGGTCTACCCGGTGCGGAAGAAGGGTATACTCTTCAGAAGTTTAGAGAGCAATTGGATCAATACCAACACATTGATGGCAATAAATTACGTGAACATTTAGTCTACTTCCTAAACGAAATTACCCCAGTGTGTGAAGAGTACGGCGTGAAGTTGGCCATTCACCCTGATGATCCACCACGGCCAATTCTTGGTTTACCGCGAGTGGTATCTACGATTGAAGATATCGAATTCTTGGCGCATCGTGTACCGAGTAAAATGAACGGTATTACTATGTGTACCGGGTCTTATGGTGTGCGAGACGATAACGATCTTGTGAAGATGATTGAAACTTTTGGTGATCGAATTTATTTCACGCATCTGCGTTCAACAAAGCGCGAAGAAGAACCCGGCAACTTCCATGAAGCAGCTCATCTCAATGGTGATGTTGATATGTATGAAGTGATATTTGCACTTCTTAAAGAAGAAAATCGTCGTACTAATAATGGACAAAGTGATTTAATTCCAATGCGGCCTGATCATGGTCACCAAATTATTGACGACTTAAATAAAAAAACAAACCCAGGGTATTCTTGCATAGGCCGTTTAAAAGGCTTAGCTGAGATTCGTGGTGTCGAGTATGCATTGACTCGGTCTCATTTTAATTAATGTGTTTTCAATTCGATATTGGGTTTTTAAATTAAGCTAACCCAGGGATATTATCGGCTTAGCTTATTTAGTGTCAGTGAAAATATTGATAATCAATAAGGGAAGTCGTTACTGTTACTTCCCTTTATTTATAGGTGATGATATGTCGGTTCAACAAAAATTTGGCGGTGAACTTTCGGATGAGGAATTTAGAAAATTCACCCTATATGCAACACAAAGTAATAATAAACATGATGACGAGTCGAGAGCTCAAATCTTAGGCTTCACCAACAATAATGTTCGAGTTGCTCCAGGAGCTATCGTTCGCATTGGTGAAAACCAAATCGGAACACGAAGTTATATAGGCCTATACAGCTACATTAATGGTGATGTGGAGGTTGGTGAAGACGTTTTGTTAGGGCCACATGTTTCTGTCGTTGCGTCTAATCATTTATTTGACCCGACTTCAGAGTGCTTTAGTGGTCGTAGTGATTTGGAAAGCGGAAAGGTCACAATCGCAAAGGGTGTTTGGTTGACATCTGGTGTTGTTGTCACTCCAGGAGTGAGCATCGGTAAATGTTCATTGATTTGTGCTAATTCGGTAGTGACATCCGATGTGCCCCCATATTCGATTTTTGCAGGGACCCCAGCGAAGCAAATTGGTCATATTGATGCAGAGACAGGGCAATATCATTGGTCGAAATAGAGGAGTAACACATGCTACAACTAGAAAGAACGCATGATTTCCAAATTTTTTTGTCGCCTTGTAACGAAATTTCCTCAGTCAATCCCCCAAGTTTCAATTGGCCTCAAGGAGAGTATGGTTCTGCATATAACATCGAACTTGAAGACAAAGACGGTGAGCAAAAATGGGATTGGAAATCGGTGCAGTCTCCTTTACAACCGACATTTCAGTTACCTCAAGGTAGCTATCGCTGGAGAGTGACTTGCCTCAATACTCTAGCAAAATCTGATTGGATTGTTTTTGAAATCACGACGGAGTCAGAAAACTACTTGGCACCGGACGCTATGTCACTATTCTCACTGTGTGCTAATAAAGACCAGTTTATGATGTATCTCGATGAAGATATTGACGCAGTCAGCAATACTTCATTAAGTGCAAGAGACAAGTTACGCAATAGTGTTGAACTAACTGATATAGATGACATTTTATATTCTAATCATTATCGCCGTGGTAATGAAGAAGGGAAGCGTACAGCTATCGCTAACGTAAGACGTTGGATTGATCGCGATCTTATCGCACTAACATTACTATATAAGGTGTGGGGTGATGAGGTGGCAGGACATAAGGCATGCCAAATTTTATTGCGCTTATCCGAGTGGAGCCCTGAAGGCCCGGCGTCACTGTTAAGGCCTTGCACGTGGGGAGATGAAATTGGCCTGTCAATGACGCGAAATTTGTATCTTGCCTATCATTGGTTGTCTCCATTGCTGACGACCGACGAGTGTTCATTCGTCAGGCCGCTCTTAATTCGATATGCCTATCAAATGGAAGAGCGCTTAGAGCAAGATAAGTTTAAACAGTACCCGGGACATTCACATACATCGCGTTTACCTGCTTACTTAGGCGTTGCTGCCCTTGTGTTACACAAAGAGTTTGAAATTAAAACTTGTGAACGTTGGCTTAATTACGCCTTAATGATTTACCGAGGTGTGTTGCCTTTCTATGGCGGAAAAGATGGCAGTTGGGTTGAGGGGCCTTTTTATTCTTCTTCCTATACCAAGTGGCACCATCCGTTTTTCTTGTCGGTTGAGCGTTTAAGTGGCTTTTCTTTCTATAATCACCCGTTTTATAAGAATTACGTTAAGTTTGCTTTGGACTTTGTGGCGAATAACGATCGAATTCATCCCTTTGGTGATGGATTCTGGTGTAAGAGAGAAGGTAAAGAGTGGCCTGGTTTCTTTGCGCAAAATCCACTCAGAATATATGCACCACGGTATGGTTGTACGAAGTCGATATTAGAGTCCAAGAAGTTAGAGTCCAATATTGAGACTTACAAGCTCCATTTATTAGATATAGTACCGACGTATCCGCAGTTACAATTTGAAAAATCGGATCAACATTCAACCGTTTCTAATACGTTAATGACTTCAAATGAGGCGTTTGTTTCTGACGAGACTGCTCTGTGTGTGAGCCCTGCGTCGAACAACATTTACTATTCATACGCAGGGTTAGGTAAAACTGCCCATAGTAAAATGTCGGTGTACTACCGAGCAAGTAAGTTTGGTAATAGTTCTCATCGCCATGCTGATCAAGGGAATGTTGCACTAGTCGATGATGGCGTTAATGTTCTTACTCCGAGTGGCAGTTATGGCTATAGGTTTGGTAGCAAACATCATAGTTTATGGACTCGAACTACGCAGGCGCATAATTTACCCTTATTTGGTGGTGTCAATTTAGACGATAGCGTTACCAACGCGACTGAAGGTCAGAAGATAGATTGCACAACAGCTCAAGCAACAGTAATCACTCGAATTGATAGCAATGAGTTTCAATGTGTCGTTCTAGATCTCGCGAATGCTTATGAGAGTTGTGAGTCGTTTGTGCGAACAATAATACAAGTTGCAGATAACGGGGTCGTTATTGTCGACAACATTAGGCTATCTGAACCCAAATCGATGCAATGGCGAGCCCATACCCCGCTCGAAGTTGTTATTAAGGGGGGGAGTGTTGATTTGCACCATGAACAAGAAACTTATTATCTTGGAATGATGAGTGATCCTTCTTGTGTAGTTAAGTTAACAAGTGAAATTGATGACGGTGATGGTTTCAAAGGGAATGTTGAATCTGACGCTCAGAAAGATATTAAACATCTAGAATGGTTCATAGAAGAACAGCAGCAACATCAAGTGGTTATGAGTTGCTTAAAACAACCAATAGATTACGTGTTAACTGACGAAAGTACTTTGATACTTGCCCATGCGGGCCAGTCTTTTAAGCTCAATGTAGAAACTGGTGAGGAGATCACTCCGTAAAAATCAGGTGACATAAGTATTTTATGTCACCTATTTTCTAAAGATTGTCTTTTGATGTCGCGATAGCGGGAATGGAGTTAAACAGATAACCATCAAAATTAGGGTCAGTAAAATCAGAAAGCTCTAAAAGCCTAATCTTCACATGTTCTAGATGTTGCCACATCGCTTGCTTAGCTTCGAGTGGGTTCTTACGTCTCATTGCGAGTAGGATAGCAGCATGATCATCTAACCACTCTTTTCTATAGTCTTGGATATCAATATGAGTATGTAGTTTCTGCCACATAGGACTAGATTCTCGACGCGCCCAAGAGTCTTTTAAAATATCGACTAATACTGAGTTTTGTGTGGCTTCTGCAATACATAGATGGAACATTCTGTCGCCCATTGGGTTCTGAACATTGTTCTCAATCTCACGTCTTTCTATTTCTAGTGCATCACGCATCTTTTCAATATCAGTTGGTGTTGCTTGCGTAGCGGCAAATTCAGCGATACTGCCTTCTAACAATTGTCTTGCTTGCAGCATTTCAAAAGGGCCTACGTCTTCACTAGCCTCCACTGTAGAACTGGTGGGCAAATTAACGATATAAACTCCAGAGCCCTTTTTTACTTCAACAAGGCCTTCGAGTTCTAGCATGATGATTGCTTCTCTAACCACAGCTCTGCTCACGGATAGACGCTCAGCAATATCTCGCTCGGGCGGTAAACGACTTCCAATCGGGTAAAGACCATCAGATAGTTCTTTTCTCAAGATAAGACCGAGGGTTTGATAAGGGCGTTTGGGTTCGAAGTTGATCATGGAGATGCAGGTTACCTTTGGATCTGTGGTGTAAATGAAAGTTCTGAATTAATCAGAAACCCATTGTAAACGCATATAAATATCAATTCGAGTAAAAACCTAACTAATACATCGATGATTGTATCAAAGGGTAACTATTTGCGAACCTTGGTTTTTATGTGTTTGAACAAAGGTTTATGGAATGAATAGATGAACCTTTGGTGTTCTCAGGTTATAGGTAGCTTTACTTGCGCCTAATTTCGTATTGGAACATCCAACTATCGCTGTCCACGCTCAATCAGGTTGCTTCAGTAATGTTATATCACCTAACAACATGATATTGATAAGAAACGAACTCGTTTGTTAGGCTACTTTAATACTTCATGGGTTTGTATGTATCGACCGTGATTGGTATAAGCAATGAACTAAGCTTAGCTGAATTAGCAAACTCAGAACGCAATGCAGCCAGTGTCTATTTAAATGAGAGGAACAAAATGCACTACGACGTATTTAATGGAGACGCAGACGGCATCATCGCGTTGTTACAACTTCGCCTAAGTCAGCCTAAAGAGAGTGTACTCGTTACTGGTGTGAAGCGCGATATCAAGTTGGTATCTCAAGTCGTTAATCAGATGATGGGGCAAGGTAAACAAGGTGATAGTTCATCTGTTACGGTCTTAGATGTATCTATGGAGAAAAATCTATCCGCACTCCATTCACTACTAGACGCAAGTATCGACGTTTTCTATTGCGATCACCATCGTACGGGAGAAGTGCCGAAATCTAGATATCTTGAAACTTTGATTGATACTGCACCTGAATGCTGCACTAGTTTGTTGATAAATCGAAAGTTAAAGGGTGAGCATGTGGCATGGGCAATTGCTGCCGCCTTTGGTGATAACCTAAAAGCTGTCGCTGTTCAGTTAGCTGTTGAGAATGGATTGGATCAAGCTGAAATTGATTTCTTAGAGGAGTTAGGGACTTTAGTTAACTACAACGGATATGGCAGTTCGTTGAGTGATTTACATTTCACGCCAATTGAACTTTACCAAGCTCTTTACCAGTACCCCAACCCATTTGATCTTCTAGCAGATCAAGATTCTGTGTTTTACCAATTACGCAATGCTTATAAAAATGACCACCAAAAACTCATGAGCATTACACCTGTCCATGAGAGTGAATTTGCTCGAGTGTTTGAGCTACCCGGTGAGACTTGGGCGCGTCGCATTAGTGGTGTCTTTGGCAATGAAATCGTGAATCAAGATCCAAGTCGAGCACAAGCCGTTTTAACGAAGAATCAAGACGATAAATCTTACACCGTAAGCTTACGTGCTCCATTATCAAATCGAACAGGTGCAGATGAAATTTGCGCGAGCTTTGATACGGGGGGTGGTAGAAAAGCAGCTGCGGGAATAAATCAACTGCCAGAAACGGATAAGCAACGTTTTATCAACACTCTAACCAGTTACTATTCAAATAAACCCTAGTGGTGAAATAAATTAGGGCTTTATAACGCCCAGTTTATTTCCATTTCATACCGAAGGGGTAAAACTTTTAACGCGTGCTGTGTGACGAATGGAACTTTAATTGAGCTTCTATGTTGGCATATGAGAACGATCTATATTTAACAGCTCGGTTACGGTAAGGCCGAACAGTAATTGGATAATTTCGAGTGGGTCTTCGGTCGGGAGCCTGTCTGAGATATATTTTGCTAGGCCAAGTACCCCTAATCGACCTGAACCTTCAGAACCTTTTTTGTGAGCCTGCATTACAAACATGCGCATGATCATTTTAAATTGAGTAACTTTCATGGCTTTCTTCCAAGACTCAAGAAGGAGGGGCTTTGACGTGAAATCAAGGTGCTGCAAAATTATAGGGAATACCTTTCCTTTGATTGCAACTTCGAAATCGGCATTACTTGGGTAGTAGCCTTGCAAGGTACTTTTTCTAAGGCCGGTTTCTTTGCTTAGTCGATCATAAGTGACGTGATCCCAACCCTCGTTGAGGAAAATATCGAGAATAAGAGCGTTGTAAGAAGCGAAATTGTCCTCGCGTTGGTTTTTGGTGATTCGTCCCATACATATCTCCAGAAATTTGAGACGAAAGGTTAACACAACAGTTATTAAAACTGATGGATAGGTATGATGGTTAACTAATGTTTGACAGAGACTTGTCATTGGCCATTTGGAAGCCTTAACAACGGCATGTTTAAAAGTCTATATGCAACTTTGAATTGACCCATGATTCTAACTTTGTAATAATTATCGATGTGAATTAAGTCCATTTAACCATTTCTTCTATCAATATTAAATGCATGAAATTCAGCATTTTAGCGTTATATTTTCAATGAAAAGTCAAAATCAAATTGATTTTGTTATTCAATCTGTGACTTAAAATCACAAGTTAAATCAAAGCCTCAATTTTTATAAAAATTCCATTACTGATCCATAAATATTCATGACTAAAATGAATTGGTTTGGTTGTGATTGGCACAACTGTTGGTTAGGAAGTGGGATAAATGTTGAAACGTAAAGCTCTGCAATTAGCAGTATCGGTCGGCATGGCCGCAATGTCTGGCGCTGTTTATGCGAATGGATCGGACATGACAAATCCAGATTCGGGCGTTGTGGTTGGTTACTGGCACAATTGGTGTGATGGTGCGGGTTACCAAGGTGGTAATGCGCCTTGCGTAACATTGGATGAAGTGAACCCAATGTACAACATTGTGAATGTGTCATTCATGAAAGTGTACGATGTGGCTGATGGTCGAATTCCTACTTTCAAACTGGACCCAATTATTGGGGTTTCAGAACAACAATTTATCGATCAAATTTCTGAACTTAACAAACAAGGCCGCTCTGTACTGTTAGCTCTGGGTGGTGCGGATGCACACATAGAATTAAAAACAGGTGATGAAAGAGCGTTTGCTGACGAGATTATTCGTCTAACTGAACACTACGGTTTTGATGGCCTAGACATCGACTTAGAACAAGCGGCAGTGACGGCAGCCAACAACCAAACCGTGATTCCAGACGCGCTTAAGCTTGTGAAAGACCACTACCGCACTGAAGATAAAAACTTCCTAATTACGATGGCTCCAGAGTTTCCCTATTTAACGTCAGGTGGCAAATATGTCCCTTACATCGATAATCTAGAAGGTTACTACGATTGGATTAACCCGCAGTTTTACAATCAAGGTGGCGATGGTATCTGGGTTGAAGGTGTAGGTTGGATTGCTCAGAACAACGATGCGTTAAAAGAAGAGTTTATCTACTACATATCTGACTCTCTTATCAACGGAACACGCGGTTTCGACAAGATTCCACACGACAAACTTGTGTTTGGTATTCCTTCAAGCATTGACGCAGCAGCGACGGGTTTTGTAAAAGACCCTCAAGATTTATACGCCGCGTTCGAAACCTTAACAGCTCAAGGTCAACCTTTGCGAGGCGTGATGACCTGGTCTATCAACTGGGACATGGGCACCAACAAGAACGGTCACGAGTACAGCGAACAGTTTATTAAAGATTATGGCCCGTTTGTTCATGGTCAAGTGACGCCACCACCCGTTGAAGGCGAACCAGTACTGAAAGGTATCGAGAATGCACGAGTTCTGCACGGTGTTGTCTTTGAACCAATGGAAGGTGTGACTGCAACAGATAAAGAAGACGGTGATCTAACGCCATCAATCGACGTAGAGGGCTATGTTGAAACAGCAGTTATTGGCACTTATGTTCTGACTTACCGTGTAAAAGACAGCGACAATAACGAAACGGCTAATGCAAGAATGGTTGAAGTGTACAGCCAAAAGCCTACGTTTGGCGGCGTATCTGATACCACGGTCATGCTAGGCGCATCGTTTGATGCTATGGCAGGAGTGACGGCGAATGATGCTGAAGATGGCGATCTAACAAGTACCATCTCACATTCTGGCAGTGTCGATGTGAATGAAATAGGCAGCTACTCGCTTGTATATAGTGTGACAGACAGTGCTCACCAAACCGTCACTGCTGAACGTAAAGTGTCTGTGACTGATGGGTCTAACTGTGCTACGGCATGGGATACTGACACCGTTTATGTTGAAGGTGACCAAGTTTCGCATGACGGCTCAACGTGGGCTGCGGGTTGGTATACTCGTGGCGAAGAGCCAGGGACGACAGGTGAGTGGGGCGTTTGGAAAAAGGTTTCAGAAAGTTCATGTGGTGGTGAAAATCCAGATCCAGGCGGTGACTTAGAACTTCAAGTAGCGGGCCTACAATCTGAATACGCACCGGAGAACGGCCATGTACATTTAGAGGTGACACTGACTTCAAGCGAAGCACTTGATGTTACAACAATGGTGATAAATAGCGCAGGTACTGTTGTTGAACAGGAGAAAGTGAACTTGGTTGATAGCCGTACTATTACAATGGATCTCTATGATGTAGCCGAGGGACAATACTCATTTGAAGCGGTTGGTAAGGCAGCCGACGGTGAAATAGTGATGGTAAACAATTTATTCTCTGTAAAGGCAAACGGCGGCACAACACCACCTCCAGGCAATTATCCTCCATATGTTGCGGGTACAAGTTACGCAGCGGGTGACATTGTAATGGGTAGCGACAATGCCTTATACGAATGTAAGCCTTGGCCATACACTGCATGGTGTGCAAGCCCAGCTTACGCCCCTGCAGTCAGCCAATACTGGCAAGATGCTTGGACAAAGCTGTAAGCTCGTTAGAAGTTAGTGATAAGATAACAAACAACGATAGAAGAGAGGCATTTTGCCTCTCTTTTTTTATCTGTAGTTCTTAATACAGTTGGTAGATGTGGAAGACCGAAAGTTAATGAGACTAGACATTGCTAAAGTCGTTTTTAAGCTCAAATCAAGTAAATCATGTTTGC
The DNA here is from genome assembly GCF_042466085.1 of Vibrio sp. R78045. NCBI lineage: Bacteria > Pseudomonadati > Pseudomonadota > Gammaproteobacteria > Vibrionales > Vibrionaceae > Vibrio > Vibrio sp. R78045. Next base: position 280,456 of record NZ_JAXHBS010000018.1, on the reverse strand, counting down.
TTTAGATCAAAATAAGAGTGATTATCAATTGTATTATTTATTGAGAAAATGCACTATGCGTACACTGAATTTTATGTGATCTAATTATTTAAAAAATGAATATTGCACAAGTCGACCTCAATTTATTAGTCATCCTCAAACACCTGTTAGAAGAGAAGCATGTTTCTAACACGGCATTAGCTCTTGATATGAGCCAACCAACAGTGAGTCGTTCACTGCAAAAACTGCGAACGGTATTTAACGATGACTTGTTGGTGAGAGCGGCATATGGCTATGAATTGACGCCAAAAGCAGAAGCGATTAAGCAAGATTTGAATTCGGTACTGACTCGGTTAGAAAAGTTGGTGCATGGCGATGTGTTCGAACCTCACAACAGTGACACAACGGTTCGATTTTTCGGCCTTGTTCCTCAAGTGTCACACTTGCTTCCTAAAGTGGTCGCGGAGATACGTAAGCAAGCACCGAACATGATTGTCGATATTGATTCTATTCCTAAAAGACACTTCGACCCTTTGTTGTCTGGGGATGCACACTTTGTATTGTCGACTCATGAACCATTGAGTTCAGAACAGAACCTGTATCGAATGTTCGTGATCAGTCGCGATTACCGCTTATTGATGAATAAAGACCATCCCTTGGCTGATAAAGAAATTACGGTCGATGATTTGCTCAACAGTCATCTTGGTCAAATTTCTTTGCAAGGAGACAAGAAGCTCTCAATTGAGAGTCGATTTAAAGATCTCGGTTTGGTTGATAAGCAACGTCAGCTCTCGATTCCCATCCAGTTGTCGAATTTTAACGTAGCGCCTGACATGGCGGAAGCGACCGACATCATCTTCCACTTGCCTACGCCTTTTGCACTGCAAGCTGCAAAGCAGAGGAACCTCATTTGTAAACGCGTTCCTAAAGCACTTCGCCACCCATCTGAAGATGTGTATTTATACTGGCATAAACGTTTTCACAACGACCCAATGTGTCGCTGGGTAAGGGACCTCTTTAAAGAGGTTTATGCTTAGCGAGCGGCTTTCAGCGCAAGTTATTAACCTTACTATGGCTTTAAATCTGATATTAATAGGTATGTAAAATGTGAGCTTGGTTATTGAAAGATATTGAATATGCTTATTTTTATGTATGTGAATATTGAATAGCGAAAATCAATTTTTGGTATGAAACTTTCATTGATAACAATGGTAAGTGAATGTCTAATGCAAACCATTATCATTACCAATCACATATAAGAATGCATATCATGTCTGAGAGATCTCTTTTAACTCGCACACCTTTATCGATCGCAATTGCTGTTCTTTGTTCGTCACTTTCGGCTAACGTGTTAGCGGAAACAAAAGTGACTGACACGGATGAACAGATGGTTGTTACGGCGACTCGTACTGAAATGGCTTTGAAAAAAGCACCAGCCTCAATGTCGGTTATCACTGCCCAAGACATAGAAGACAGCCCTGGTATTACTTTGGCTGACATCGTTGCTGAGTCAACCAGTGTGGAGTCTGATTTTGACAGCACTCGTGCTGGTCGTCAGATGATCTCGATTCGTGGTATGGATTCTGATTATACGCTTATCATGGTTAATGGCCGTCGTCTAAGTTCAGCAAGCGCGATTATCCGCGGTAACGATTTTGACTTATCTACTATTCCAGCTGACTCAATTGAACGTGTTGAGATTATTCGTGGCCCAATGTCGGCGCTTTACGGCTCTGATGGTATGGGCGGTACAATCAACATCATTACTAAAGCACCAGAAAATGACTGGAGCTCTACAGTAAGCATGGATAACTCATCCCCTATGGATGGCAACGGGGGACAAGAATACTCAGTTGGCTTAACTACTTCAGGTGCGCTGATTGAAGATGAGTTATTTGCTCGAGTGTCTGTTAACCAAACGAGCCGTAATGCATGGCAACCATACTCAGGTACGCATAATTCAGGTTACGATCGTGAAGATGTAACAGCATTAGAAGGCCGAGATACGCTGAGCATGTTAGCAAGCCTGACATGGCATGCAACAGACAACCAAACTCTCGATTTCGACTTTGGTTACAGTGATGACGAGCGTGAATCTGCCGCTGAAAGTTCTAGCTCAGTGATTGAGTCCAATACTCACGTGGTTCGTCATAGCCAAGCTATTACACACAGCGGTTACTGGAGTTGGGGCGATACTCAAGTACGTTATTCTCGCGAGAACGTAACGGATAACGATGCAGCCGATTTAGGAAACAACTTCAGCAGCGATATCGAAGAACTGACTCAAATTGTTGAAGCGTCTGCAACGACTTATCTTGGCGATAGTCACACATTAACGTTTGGTATGGATTACCAACTGAGTGAGTTGACCAATAAAGAAAACCTAGTGAGCGGCACGTCCGAAGCGTATCAAGGTGCATTATTTATTCAAGACCAATGGCTAATGACCGAGCAACTGACAGCAACGATCGGTGGTCGCTTAGATAAACATGAACTTTACGGCGAAGAGTTTAGCCCGCGTGTGTACCTTGTTCACCAAACTACCAATGACTTAATCATTAAGGGTGGTGTCGGTAAAGCGTTTAAAGCACCATCATTGACTCAAAACCAACCTGATTATCAAGTATCAAGTTGCAAGGGAGGCTGTGCTCTGGTTGGTAATGAAGATCTAAAACCTGAGACAAGTTTGAACTACGAGTTGGCAGCCGTGTACACGCAACCACGTTGGAATGTAGAAGCTGCGTTATTCCGTAACGAAATCAATGATCTGATCGACAGAACAGAAGGTTATTGCCCACAAGGTGGTGATTGGAACGAAAGCGCTCGTCAGTGTGAAAATCCTGATGGTTCATCAACGGGTGAACTCGGCGCAAAAACATACGAGAACGTAGCCGAAGCGATCATTCAAGGTGTTGAAATTGCGGGTCAGTACCAAATTTCAGACGAGTGGGGCGTATCGGGTAACTACACATATCTAGATACGGAAGATAAATCTACGGGTGATGAACTTCTTGAGCGTTACAAGCATTCAGGTTTAGTTAAATTGAGCTGGAATCCTACGTATGACCTCAACACATTCGTGAGTGCGCGTTACCGTGGCGAGCGCCAAATCGAAGCCGATCTAATTCAAGATGCTTACACGACGTTAAATATTGGTACCGTTTATAATGTGAACGATTCAGTACGTCTGCGTGCGGGTATCTCGAATTTAACTGACGAATCAGTATCAAACGAACTAGAATACTTAGGTTATGTTGAACAGCCACGTACTTACTATGTTGGTATGACCGCTGATTTCTAATCCGTCTGTTTGTAACTCGATAAATAGAGCCTGATAAAATAACGAACCCACACGACTTAACATCGTGTGGGTTCTTTAGATCTAATGCTCATACATTACTTAGTTAAATAATGTCGGTAATGTAAGCTAATAAGCTAATAAGCTAATAAGCTATATAGCTAGGAATCCATTAGGCTTTGACACAAGTTATCAGCGCGTTGCCTGAAATTAGATCCCAAGGCAAAAGTTTGTCGTAATCGTGTTCGAAAGTATGAACCTCAAAATAGGGCTTCAATATTTCGAACAGCGCTTTGAAGTTGAACGCCACCATTGGGTGTTCATCATTCCATATTTGCGTTTCACCTGCGGTCGTTTTTTCAATGCTGAGTTTCAGCGCTTGCTTATCACCTTCGCCAGAGTAATACCAACCTGAACGGAACGTAAAATCGTCTTGCGCTTGGTTTGTGGTATGTCGAACAAACAGATCGTTGCTGATCTTATCTTTATCTACCACGTTAAAGCAGAATACACCGCCAGGTTTAAGCGCTTTATGAACGCTTGTAATGCACGCTTTCAAATTCTCGATGCCATCGTTGTAATGGATGGAGTATAAGAAACAAGTGATCAGATCTAGTGGCTCAGATACTTCAAAATTACTCATATTCTGCACTGAAAAGCTGGCTTCTGGGCAGCGAGCTTGAGCGATGTCTAACATTGGTTTGTTCAGATCAAGCCCACTACTTTGGTAGCCATAGTTAATGAAGTGACGAACGTGTGGGCCGGTGCCACAACCAAGGTCTAAGTGAGTTTTTCCATCATTTCCGAAAATTTGATGTAGCCTACGAACACAGTTACTTTGCGCTTGGTAGTCAATATCGACACACATTAAATCATAATAACCCGATAGGTCGGTGTAGAGTGCGTTGGCGGACATAGTGGCCTACAGCATTTGCTGAAATAATTGGGGTGGCGCATAGTAAACTAGAACCTAAAAATAACAAGCAAATCTTCGATAAATTCATGTGTATTCAGTACTGTTCTTGATGACTAGCCAAGCACTTAATGACCATGCCACCAACAGTGTGAGCATCGGTATCGTTAGTCAACTTAAAAATCGTCAATATCTAACATTTACTAGTTGGGATGTCAGTGTACAACTTTCCTTTTGTCAGCTTACCCTGATAGCGTCTAGATAACGCTTTTTACTCGGTCTTGGTAACCGAAGATATGAGCGTTCTGATTGTCGACATCGATTCTTCGGTGATTTTGAAGTGTCATACGCCCTTGTGAAGAATCGAAATTCCGACAAGGTATTACGGCGGTTAAATCTAGTTAGATACCCATATCGACCTGACTGCTTATTTTTCATTGAAAACAGGTGCTTTAAGCAAAAGCTAATGTCGTGCTCGTGCTCGTGCTAAGACTTGTCTTGTTGTCATGTATGTGTCAAAAAGGGTACACGAGAAATACAGCGACACTCCATCGTTACAGTGTGTTATTCGCTAGGTATTAGGATAGAGTAATTTTACGGTATCGAAAGTTGATTAATAATTTATTAAGGAAAATGAATCAGTTATGGAAATAAAAATTGACGACTTGTCGGGTGGAGAAGTGATTGCATTGCTTGAAGAGCATTTGGCGGATATGTATGCGACATCTCCACCAGAAAGTGTACACGCACTGGATATTAAGGGTTTAAAGTCGCCAGATGTTACCTTTTTCAGTGCTTGGAAAGAGAACCAGTTACTTGGTTGTGTGGCAATCAAAGAACTTGATACCCAACACGCCGAACTTAAATCGATGAGAACGAGTCAGTTTGCAAGGAAATCCGGTGTCGCAAGCAAACTATTGCAACACGTTTTGGAAACCGCAACGGCCCGCCAGTATCAACGTATTAGCCTAGAAACCGGTTCAGAAGTGTACTTTCAACCTGCTCGTAGTTTGTATGAGAAGTTTGGCTTTGATTACTGCCAACCCTTTTCGGATTATTCGCTTGATCCTCACAGCCAATTTATGACTATTGAGCTCAATTAATGCCAACTGATCTTTCAAGACAACAATTAGTGCTAAAACCGTTGTTACTTTCAACTCATTCAAACTTAAAGATTTAGTTTAATGTCGACTTACTTTGCTGGTTTCACTCTCGGGCTTTCGTTGATCCTCGCGATCGGCTCTCAAAATGCTTTTGTTCTTAGACAAGGTCTGAAGAATCAACATGTGTTTGCCATTTGTTTGGTCTGCGCTATTTCAGATGCCCTTTTGATTAGCTTCGGTGTGACAGGCTTCGGCGCGATTGTGAAGCAGTTTCCACAAATCGAGCAATTTGCTCGTTACGGTGGGGCAGTATTTTTAGGCGTGTATGCGTTCTTGAGTTTACGTTCGTCTTTCACCGAGACTCATGCGCTTGAGGGAGTTGGAGATACCAAGGAATCACTAATAAAGGCGATGGCGATGTGTTTAGCGTTTACATGGCTGAACCCGCACGTTTATTTGGATACTGTAGTCTTGCTAGGGTCGATCTCTACGCAATATCAACCTAACCACATGCTATTTGGTGCGGGCGCGATCACCGGATCATTTGTGTTCTTTTTCTCTCTTGGCTATGGCGCTCGCTTTTTAGCTTCGCTGTTTAAGAATCCAAGAGCGTGGAAAGTGTTGGAGTTTGTGATTGGTATGATCATGGCGTCGATTGCGGTTTCTTTAGTTATTTAGTTCTTGCGTATCGAACTGTGAGGCCGTTTAGTTTACGGCCTTCTAATTTTTGTTGTCTAACTTTCTGTTCCACATGACATTTCATGCCTGTTTAACTTATTTCTAATTTGTTTATTTTTGCCTTTTTCGAGTGTTATTTGAACAGTGACGCTCTGAATATTAACCATGGTGAGGGCAAAGTCTCACTTTTGAGACTGATAAAATATGGCTACAGGTTCGCTTGATAGCACTAAAATGTTGTGCTAGTTTCCCATTCGCTTTCTAAATGAACGCTGTTTTATTATACATGGGAGGCTTTGTTTTTCATTTTTTTAAACAGTAGCGCAACAGTTGGATTGGTGTCGGAATACATCCAAAGACAGTGACAGCGCTATTGTAGGACAGACTAAAAAGGGTATTTACATGCTTAAATCAACATTTCTATTAGGCCTAGTTGGCTTGGTTTCACTTCCTACTTATGCTGCTGGTATCGAAGGCGGTCCATACATTGGTGCAGGCCTTGGTGTCTACCAAGATTCAGACACTGACGGGGCTGGTAGTTTAGATGCTGAAAGCATGGGTTATAACCTTTACGGCGGTTACCAATTTAACCGTATTGTAGGTATCGAACTTGGTTACACGGATTACGCTGACTACGAAAAATTTGGTACTAAAGTGTTGTCGCCGACCTCTTTTTCTGTTGCTGCAAATGTAGGTTACACATTTGATAACTCAATCCGACCTTTCGTGTTGGCTGGCCTGAGCTATGTTGACCTAAACGCTCATGGTTCGAGCTACATTGATGACGATTCTGGTGCTGGTTTTCACTTCGGTGTTGGTGTTGAATATACCCCGGTTGAGAACCTTACACTGCGTCTAATTTCACAGGCAGATGCCGTAAACATCGAACTCTTTAATAACAATGGCAATAGAATCGCGAGCAGAGATGTGGCGTTCAGCAGCGTTACTTTAGGTGCTTCGTACAACTTCTAACAGCTTCATATTTTGGGTCATAAAATAGCTTAAATTTTAGTCGTCAGTTGATTCAATCATCAGATAATTTAATGATTAGTTAAGTGAATTGAATGAGTGACTAACTAATTGGTTTACAAAGTGACCCGTTAGTTTTGAGCCCACGTTATCAAGCGATACCGTGGGCTTTTTTGTAGCTCAGTAGATTCGTAAAGAAGGTATAATGTGTAGAATCTTATCTTTGACAAAACCGAGAATGCTAGATGTCTGAACTAATCCAACAACAAATTGGAAATATCGCACTAGTCGTCGAAAACTATGACGATGCAATCGAATTTTATACTAAGAAACTTCAGTTTACTTTGGTTGAAGACACTGATTTAGGTGGTGGTAAGCGTTGGGTTCAGGTGTCGCCACCCAACTCGAACGGTACTAACTTGCTAATAGCTCAGGCGAGCAATGAGGAACAGAAAAAAGCGATCGGCAACCAAACTGGCGGCCGTGTATTCTTGTTTTTGCAGACCAATGATTTTTGGCGTGATTATGAGCTAATGAAAGCGAAAGGTGTTGTGTTTAATGAAGAGCCACGAGAAGAAGCGTACGGAACGGTCGTGGTTTTCCAAGATCTGTATGGTACTAAGTGGGACTTGCTACAGTTGAATCGTCCCAACCATTAAGTTCTAAGTTAACTCGATTTACACATCAAAACCGCTCTAACTTTGAGCGGTTTTTTCATATGAAAAGTATCGATTGATGGTACGTTGAAAACAAAGCCTATAAAGCCTGAATTTTATTGTTTTTCACAAGCTTATAAAAGGAAAATAATGCTAACCCATTTGGTAGTTGATCGGTATTTTGATAAATTAAAGCTATTATAGACATCCAGTGAGCCGCAATGAAAATTCTTCACACGTCAGATTGGCATCTTGGCCAAAACTTCTACAATAAAAGCCGCAAAAACGAACATGAACGGTTTTTACAATGGTTGCTAGAGCAAGTTACTGATCACGATATCGACGCAATTATCGTGGCTGGTGACATCTTCGATACCAGCACACCGCCAAGTTATGCCCGTGAGATGTACAACAAGTTTGTTGTCGACTCGAATAAAATTGGTTGCCAGTTAGTGCTATTGGGCGGTAACCATGATTCTGTGTCGGTACTTAAAGAAACACAGCAATTGTTGAAGTATATGGGCGCGGACGTGATTCCAAATACCAATGAAGATCATGCGACTCAGGTTGTCGAGCTGAAAGGTAAGGGCGGCGAGGTTGAAGCGCTAGTTTGTGCGATCCCTTTCATCCGCCCTCGTGATGTTTTAACCAGCCAAGCAGGCGTGTCGGGTGTTGAGCGTCAGAAACAGTTGGGCGACGCGATTAAGCAGCATTATAAAGATGTCTACGATGCAGCAGTCGAAAAACGCGATACTTTTGCTAACCGCGACACAATGCCGATCATTGCGACAGGGCACTTAACCGCAATGGGTGTGAAGCAATCTGACTCGGTGCGTGATATATACGTTGGTAATTTGGATGGTTTTGCTGCCGACGGTTTTCCAAATGCCGATTACATCGCGCTTGGACATATTCACCGACCTCAAGTTGTTGCTAAGCGAGAACACATTCGTTACTGCGGCTCGCCAATCCCGCTCAGTTTTGATGAATTGAAATCTCAAAAGCAAGTGTGTGTGGTTGAGTTTGTTGAAGGCGAACGCACCATTTCTCAATTGTCTGTCCCGACATTCCAACTGTTGGCCGAAATCAAAGGTGATTTGAGCGAGATTGAATCTCAACTGAATCAATATATTGGTTTGGAAGAAGGCCAAAGCGTGTGGTTGTCTATTGAAGTTCGAGCACAAGACTATCTATCGGATTTACAAGAACGCATGCGTGCCTTAACCGAAGACTTAAACGTTGAAGTACTTCAGTTAAGAAGAGCAAGAGAGCGCCGAAACCAATCGTTAGAGCAAGAATCAGCAGAGACATTAGCGGAACTCACGCCAATAGATGTGTTTGAGAAACGTATCGCACTCGAGGAGTTTGAAAGCGATACAGAGAAAGCGCGCTTAGAAAGAATGACGGTGAAGTTCAAGCAAGTAATTGTCGAAGTGTCTCATGGAACTGATGATTTAAACGGTACAGAAGAGTAATCAAGAATGAAAATCTTAAGCTTAGAATTTGAAAACTTAAACTCTTTGAAAGGGCGTTGGAAGCTCGATTTCACACAGTCGCCTTTTGCCGAAAACGGCTTGTTTGCGATCACCGGCCCTACCGGGGCCGGTAAGACGACGATTCTTGATGCGATTTGTTTGGCATTGTTTCATCGTACACCACGGTTAAGAAGTATCGCCAAAGGCACTAATGAGCTGATGACGCGCGGCACTGGCGAATGTTTTGCTGAGATTGAATTTGAAGTAAAAGGAAAAACTTACCGTTCGAACTTTCATCATAAAAGAGCTCGTGGTAAGCACGATGGCGCGCTGCAAACGCCAACTTGTGAGTTTGCAGATGCAGACAGCGATGTGGTTTTAGAAACGCAGCTGACTAAGAAAATTAAGATGGTTGAAACCGTAACGGGTTTGGACTTTTCTCGCTTCACTAAATCGATCATGCTTTCACAAGGTGAGTTTGCAGCGTTCCTAAATGCCAATGCAAATGATCGAGCAGAACTCCTTGAAGAGCTGACTGGTACAGAAGTCTACAGCCTGATTTCAGAGCGTATTTATGATCACTTCAAATCGAGCGAAGAGTCACTTAATCACCTTAAAGCGAAAGCAGAAGGCGTGAGTTTACTGTCTGAAGAGCAAATCCAAGAACTGACTGGCGAGCGAGAGGCTCTCGAAGCTGAACAGAAGCGTTTAGCCGATCAGCTGAAAGAGTGGCAAGCACATCTCAGTTGGTGGAAAGAAGTGACCAAAGCTGAGCAAACTATCACGACCAGTGAGCACGATCTTAAAACGGCTCAAGATGAACTAGATCGCAACCAAACATCATTAGTTCGTTTAGCAAACAGTGAACCTGCTGAAAAACTGCGTCCAATGCACAAAGATCTAAAGCGTTGCGAGCAAGAGGTCAACACTACTCAAGCTAACTTAGGCAACAGTACCAAGTTACTTGCTGTCCGTGATGCAGAAAAACAAGACGCACAGACTAAACTGACTCAAAGCAGTGTGATTGTCGAACAAGTCAAAGCCGAGCAGCAAGATCAGGAGAAGATCATTGAGCAAGTTCGCCCACTCGATAACCAAATTGCAGTGCTCAGAGATAAACAGACAGCGGCCGTTAACGCAGCGAACACGCTAAACGACCAACAAATGCAACAGCGTAATCAACAGCTCGTTTTAGTGCAAAAAACTGATGAGCTGAAACAACAAGAGCAACTCAGCACTGATTACCTAAATACTCATCAAGCTGACCAACATCTAGAAAAATACTTAGGTCAGTGGCAAGCCAAAGTAGAGCAAGTTCGCACCCTTGAGCGTCAGCATTCAGAGCAGTTGAACTTAGCGAAGCAAGCCTTGTCTGCGGTTGATGCTCAGCAATCAGTGATCAAGTCAGCTCAAGAAGAAAAAGCATCGCAAGACAAAGCATTAGCTGAACTGGTTGTAAAGGAAAGCAATGCAGAGCAACAATGGGAAGCATTGCAAGGCAACACCAGTGAACAAGTGTTGAATGCACAAAAAAATCTGTTGGAGTTTTGGAATCGCAATACGCACTCATTGCTTGAGGTTAATCGTGGCTTCTTAAATGCCCAGCAACAGCTGCACGCTAAAACTCAGGGACATCAAACTAACACTCAGTTGGTCGACAAGCTTTCGAAAGAGCGTGCAGTGCTGGTGGAGCGATACAAAGAAAAAGAGACTTCACTTGAGCGATTAACGCGCTTGATTGATCAAGAAGGCGAACTGGCAAAATATCGTGCAGCATTAGAATCTGGATCTGTATGCCCGCTGTGTGGTTCAACAGACCATTATATTGAGCAGTCACAAGATATTGCCAACTTAGTTGCTCAACAAGAACGTGAAAAGCATGAGCTAGCGGTTATTAAAAAGGACGGCCAAGAGCACCGTCAACAGTTAGATTCTCTAGCACCAATGATTACGGGGCTTAACGATGACATTCAACGTGCGCAAGAGGATATTCAGCAAGCTCAACTTAACTGGCAAGGCATTGTTGGTAAGCTTCAGCAGAGCTTATCGGATTTCGTTGGCACGGCTCCAGAATTAGCATTGTTAACGGTAAGCGATTTAGGCAATGAAGCTTCAGTTGCGACTTTCGCTCAGCAGTGTGAACTTCTACTAAGTCAGATCTCGCGGCAACTCAAAGCGCTAGGTGATGCTAAAGCTCACTATGCCGAAGCTGAGAAACAACGCTTATCTGTAAGTGTTATGGCTGACAAGGCGCAATCTAACCTTGAGTTGGCCGAGCAACGCTTAGCTGACTTGAATAAGCAAAACCACAGCACAATTAAACAAGTGGCTCAGATCGCTCAAACGAAAGAGCAGCAATGGAACTCTTTGAAAGAGAGTATTGTTCAAACTTCTATTGAAGCACCTGAACTTGAGCATATTGATGATTGGTTTACTGCAAAATCGCAAGCATCAAACACATGGCAGCAAACTAAACAGCAACAGGCCGATATTGAGAAGCAGCTACTCACTCAAAATGCTGAATTGAAAACGCTAGATGACAAGTTGAGCAGCCTTGAGAAAGAGCTTGCGACATTGACGCAAGAGAGTGAGTCTTTAGTGTCAGAGCTCACTCGTGTAACTGCTGAAAGGACAGAGTTATTTGGTGATAAAGACATTCAAACCACCAGCAATGCGATGAAGCAAAAAGTCACTGAAGCGGTGAGTACATTTGATGCCGCTCAGTTGGTGCTTAACCGTTGCGAACTTGAACATCGAACCGAACAAACCAAACACACAAGCTTCTCTGAAGAGTTGATGAGCAAGCAATCAGCTCATACGCAAGCGCAGCGTGCTTGGTTAGAAGCAATGAAAGCTAGCCCATTTGAAAGTGAGGCTGATTTTGAAGCTGCGTTGCTAGACGAAGAGGTTAGAACTCAACTTCAAAGCTTGAAGAAGACACTTGAAGAAGCAATCGTAAGCGCACAGGCGAGATTGAACAGTGCTAAAGCGAATAGAGTTGAACTGCAAGCTCACGAGAAAGCCGAAACATGGAGCGCCTTACCGCAAAATGAAGTAGAGCTAGCGATGGCTCAATGTCAAAATGAACAGCAACAACATGCTACTCAAATAGGTGCAATTTCTGCGAATCTAGAGACCGACCGTCAGAATCGCAGCAACCAACAAGACTTGTTCAAACAGATAGAAGAACAGCAATTGGAGTTTGATGACATATCACGTTTGAATTCTTTGATTGGCTCAAGAAATGGTGACAAGTTCCGTAAGTTCGCTCAGGGCTTAACACTTGAGAACTTGGTGTACTTAGCCAATAAACAGCTACAACGTTTGCATGGGCGCTATGAATTGAAACGTAAGACTGATGATGCTTTAGAGTTGCAAGTGCTAGATACTTGGCAGGGCGATGTGATGCGAGATACCAAAACGCTCTCGGGTGGTGAAAGCTTCTTGGTGAGTTTGGCACTAGCGTTAGCGCTATCTGATCTTGTAAGCCACAAAACCAGTATTGATTCGTTGTTCCTCGATGAGGGTTTCGGAACGCTAGACAGTGATACCTTGGATATAGCGCTTAACGCATTAGATAACTTGAACGCTTCAGGCAAGATGATTGGTGTGATAAGCCACGTAGAAGCATTGAAAGAGCGCGTGCCTGTGCAGCTCAAGGTGACCAAACACTCAGGCCTTGGCTTCAGTGAAATGGAAGAACAATACAAGGTTGTTGTTTAGTTAAACTTTTCTCTGTGTGTACAAATACATGCAGGCATAGATAAAGATAAAACAGCTCATCGGCTCTGTCGCTCTCCCTTCTGGAGGTTGACGGCGTTGGGCTGTTATCTTTCACCGCCGTCATTCATCGAAGCGAGGGGCGAGCGTAATGGGGAATCTCTAGTAAACGAAGAAAGTTCATTCAGCGATAAGGAAGCATCAATGCACAAGAAACCATATCTACCCACGAAGATATGTCCGGTTTGCCAAAAACCATTTGCATGGCGCAAGAAGTGGGAGCGTTGCTGGGAAAATGTCATCTATTGTTCAGAACGCTGTCGTCGCAACAAATCCTAATTTAGATCGATATGATCCAACCAGTGACACTTAAAGTGTTAGACTTAAAAGCCTACCGATCTACAAACACAGCCATTACTCCAATCAAGTGACATCAACACCAAATCGCTGTTTAAAAAAACAATCACCCCAATTCTTAATGGTTTTAAGAACCAATTGATAATCACTTCTTCATTTCTTAAGTTAATATTTCTATCTGTAAGATAACTGCTGTATAAAGGCGGCATGAAGATACCAAAAAGAATACAGCCTTTAGTTGACGATGGTTTAGTCGACGAGGTAACAAGCCAACTGATGAGTGGCAAAGAAGCGTCAGTGTATATAGTACGCTGCGGCGATACGATCCGTTGTGCCAAGGTTTATAAAGAAATAAGCCAACGTAGCTTCAAGAAAGCGACAGCATATCGAGAAGGGCGCAAAGTCCGTAATAGCCGTCGAGCTAGAGCCATGGAAAAGGGCTCGGGTTTCGGTCGTGAGCAACAAGAAAAAGTATGGCAAAGCGCTGAAGTTGATGCTTTATATAAATTGGCAGAGGCAGGCGTTCGTGTACCCATTCCTTATGGCTGTTTCGACGGCGTGCTTCTTATGGAGCTAGTCACTGATGATGACGGTTATGTCGCGCCAAGACTAAACGATGTCGTGATGCCAGCTGAACAAGCGATTGAAGATCACCAAGTCATGATGACCTACGTGGTCAAAATGCTGTGTGTTGGTTTGATTCATGGCGACTTGTCTGAGTTCAACGTGCTTGTGGATGAATATGGTCCAGTGATCATTGATTTACCACAAGCGGTTGATGCATCTGCCAATAATAATGCAGAGTGGATGTTGACTCGCGACGTAAATAATATTCGTGATTATTACGCTCAGTTTGCACCAGAGTTATCAACGACAGAGTATGCTAAGGAAATATGGGCTCTGTACGAGAAGGGCGACCTTAAGCCAGATACTAAGCTAACCGGTGAGTTTACAGAAACCGATGAATTAGCGGATATCGAAGCTATCATGCAAGAGATAGATGCGGCAAGAGTTGAAGAACAACACCGTCGTGAACGTGTTAAAGAAGAAAAAGAAGGTGTCGACGACAGCAAATTTAATTGGTCTGAGTCTTAGTAAAGACCAATTAAATCAAAGCTGAACCTAAGCTATGCCTCTTTTGATAAGACAACGTTAACTGTAACGAACTGCTTCTTCCAGACGACTAAACCCAATAGAGCCAAAACTCTGTTGGGTTTTCTGTTTTTATACCAATCACAGTAAGTGATTTAACAACGATAGCTTAGAAACGGTAGAGAACGAAGCCGTGTTTTTCGATAAGTAATGATTCTAGAATCAAAAGTTCAGACGAGGTTATCGGATTTTTTAACGATCTATGGTCAGAATTATTTACCACGATCGGTAGTCCTTATCACCAAGTCAATTGCTCACCATCATACGCGTAAAAGTTGCCACTGTTTTCCGGTATTGCACTGCTGATTATGTCGACCAGTTGGTGGGCGACGTAGCTCGATTCAAACAGCTTTCCTTCAGGCACATTCGCTTGAAATGGCTTTGACAACGCGGTATCGGTTGTACCTGGATGCAGTACTAACACGGTTCCTTTCTTAACCGTTCGTTGCCATTCAATCGACATGGTTTTGATAAACATGTTTAACGCTGCTTTTGATGAGCGATAGCTGTACCAACCGCCTAATCTGTTATCTGAAATACTGCCTACCTTAGCTGAGACGACCGCGAATTTTGGATTGTCACTGAATCTTAGAACAGGTGTGAAATGTTTAGCCAACAGTAAGCTTGGTAGTGTATTAACAGAGATGTTTTTCAGAAAAAATTCAGGGTCGATAGACGATAAGTTCTTTTCCGGCCCAAGGTTTGGCGTGTGAAGCATCCCTACGCAGTTGATTAACCAATCAAGTTTATTGAACCTCGCGCTTAGTTGTGCGACTTCTGTTTCGTTGGTTGCATCGAGTTGATGCCAGTGAAGTCGCGTGTCTTCAAGAGTGGGGCATTGCGAGTGGTAAGTTGCATCAACCTGAACATCGAGAAAATCAAAATGAGACAGCTCAGACAGTAGGTGTTGAACAACTGCGAAACCAATTCCGCCGCTGCCACCAATGACTAATATTTGTAATCTGAGTTGTTCCACCATTATAAGTTCTCCAAGTTAGTCAGTCGTTGTTCTGCAGTATCGAGAATTGCTTGTTGGTCTTGCTGATCCATATTGTCCCAAGATCGATATAACATGCCCATGCGCGGGTTACGGTTTAACGCATCGCGATGTTGATTCATGAAGCGCCAGTACAAGCTATTAAATGGGCAAGAGGATTCACCGCTGCGCTCTTTTATCTGATAGTGGCATCCTTTACAGTAATCACTCATACGGTTGATGTACGAACCGCTGGCAGAGTATGGTTTGGTTCCTACGATGCCGCCATCCGCAAACAGTGCCATACCTCGCGTATTTGGCATTTCGACCCATTCAATCGCATCTACGTAAATGCCAAGATACCAACTGTCGACTTGGTCAGGTGCTATGCCAGTTATCAAGCAGAAGTTGCCAGTGATCATCAGCCTCTGAATGTGATGTGCATAAGCAAACTCAAGGGATTGACCAATCGCGTGCTTCATGCAATTCATTTTGGTTTGACCATCCCAAAAGTAATGAGGTAATTGTCGGTCGGCTGAATAATAGTTTTTATTGGCATAAGCGGGCATGTTGGCCCAATACACGCCTCGAATGTACTCACGCCAACCAAGTATTTGGCGTACGAAACCTTCGACCTGAGCGATATCAATGCTTGGTTTATCTTGAGCCTTTGACGCTTCAAAAGCCGAGAGTGCCGCATCAATGACTTCGCGAGGGCTAAGCAACTTGCTGTTCAAAGAAAAAGAGAGACGACAATGATACAAGCTCCACTTTGAATCGTGTTCTGTAGTCATTGCATCTTGAAATTGACCAAACAGTGGCAAGCAAACTTGGCAAAAATGAGCGAGTAGAGACAAGCTTTGAGCTCGGTTTACTGGCCATAAGAGTTGCTCACCAACTTCGCCAATGGTTTGTACATGATGACGCTCGATGCGCTTCAAAAGGTCCGAGATATCGTTAGAGAACATCAAAGGCTTCGGTAAGTTGGCGATGTCTTGCTTCTTAAGCTTTTTACGATTGTTGGCATCGTAGTTCCACTTCCCACCAACCGGTTTGTCATCCTCCAACAAAATGTCGAAACGTTTTCTCATCCGACGATAGAAGTGTTCCATCATAATGTGTTTGTCTTTCGGAAACTGCGTTTCAATTTCCTCAAACGGAAATAAGAAGTGCTCAGTATCACAACATCCTTTGGTAACATTGGTTAGTTTGAGTTTTGCCATTTGCTGAAGTAAGCGATATTCATCCGGTCTTTGGTATTCAAATTTTTCGGCGTCGAACTCGCTTACATAATGTTGAAGCAGGGCATCCAGGTTTTCGAATTGCGCTGTGTCATCCAATGTTAAATGCAGTACCTGATGACCTTGTTGAGTGAGTTCGTTGGCGAAATAGGACATGGCAGAGAAAAATGCAGCGACTTTCTGAATGTGAGACGCGACATAATCCGTTTCTTGTTTGAGCTCAGCGATCATATAAATCACACTATCGTCGACTTGCTGAAACCAAGAGTGTTCAATGTTGAGTTGATCACCAAAAATAAGGCGTACAGTTTTGAATTTCATAGCTTGTCCTGCTTAGAGGCGGAGGTTGTATGTTGGCCCGTCTCTTTCCATTGATTAATAAAGACGTGGTCTGGATCGTACATCTCTGTCTGTTTTGCTAGATCAAAGTGGCGTGATTTAGGCTGTGATTGGTTTATACTTTGATCCTTGTGGATTGATTGGTTGTTATGGATTGATCGGTTGTTATGGCTTGATTGAGTGTTGTGGACTGGTTGATTAAGATCCCCAGCGATATACGCCCAATTTCCCCAGTTCGATGCCACGTCATAGTCAACGAGTTGGCTTTCGAAATAAGCGGCGCCGTTTCGCCAATCCACTCCTAATTCATAGATCAAACAACTTGCGGCCAATTGTCGGCCACGATTAGACACGTACCCCGTAGTATTAAGTTGGCGCATGCAGGCGTCGACAATCGGATAGCCCGTATTGCCGCATTTCCAATTAGCGAAGTTTTGTTGAGTCGTGTTGGTTGCCAGGACCGAATCGATGCTTGGGTTGTCTGTGC
Organism: Vibrio sp. R78045; assembly: GCF_042466085.1. Classification (NCBI taxonomy): domain Bacteria; kingdom Pseudomonadati; phylum Pseudomonadota; class Gammaproteobacteria; order Vibrionales; family Vibrionaceae; genus Vibrio; species Vibrio sp. R78045. Next base: position 263,113 of record NZ_JAXHBS010000018.1, on the reverse strand, counting down.
CGTTTTGAAACAGGGATGACCCTAAAGATAAGCACTTCCAATAAAAATACTCACGCCAAAGTAGCTCAAAGAAAATCCAATAGGTTGAATCGTTTGAGCCATGTTTCGCTTCAAATTGGACAAGGTTGCGGTAAATCGTCTTTGGTGAGACACAGCCGAGCGCTAACCATGGTGAGAACTTGGTCGAATTTTCTTTGCCATCGAACGCGTTTCTGGTCTGTTTATATTGGTGAGCATAGGGATGTGAAAAATAGTCGTGCAAATGCGCTAGGCCGGCTTGCTCTCCGCCAATGAAGCTGCTGTTGTGTAAACCGTTTACGTTTGTGTTGCTGATGTTTAGGCAGTGTTCATCGAACTTTGAATTAGAGGCCTGTTTCGAGTGACAGTGTGACAAAGCTTTAGGCATTGGTGGTAGTGTGGTGATGCTTAGGCTTTGTGTATCAATAGGTAAGTGCTCGACTAATTTTCTAAACTTGGTGAACGAGCGAGGTAACTTAGATAACTCAAAGGGAAGCCGCTCCAGCTCTAACAGAGTTGAATGATGCTGCTGCATTAAAATTAATTTTGGAAAGTTAAACTGTATCGATTGCACAAGATGTCGCTCGTCAAAGCCACAATGATGACTCACAAACAAGTGTGTGGCTCGCTGTGATTTGATAATTTCACTCAGTGCGAAGTCTCTACTCATTTCCTCATCAGTTAATGTTGAAGATCGCAGAACGATGAGCTCTTGCCCTAGGTTAGCTAGGCGGCTTTCTAAATCAGTAATAGACTGAGAAATGAATTTTGCTCGCTCTGCCCCATATTGTTGCTCTTTCGCAAACTTGCGAGAGAATACGGACAAATTCGGCTCGATCACTACACATATCAGTTCATCAACGAGCCGAGACGCTTTACCAAGCAACTCGTTATCGTCGGCTCTTAAATCGTTGGTGAAAAGATAGAGGCCAATCTTCTTCATTGTTTACACTCTGTTTTGTTAATTATTAGACGCTTACGAGTTGATCGGGCGCTAAGATCACAAATGAATGCTGGACGTCGATGATAGTAGTGGGCGATTTAAAGTGGACACGAGAACGAGGTTAAAGAGTACATAACCGAAAGAAGATAGAAGCGAAAGAGCGCACAAGCCAACCAATAACACGGAGAGAGGTTGGCTAATCGTGTTTGGCTTCGACGTCCTTTCTCTTAGACATCGTATATTTTAAAATCAGCCTACTCCATTGGGACGACTAAGATATCGACTGGAGAGGTGTCGATAATTTGTTTCGAATGGGAGATGATCTTATGCCAAAAATCATGGTGGTGACCACATAGCAACAGGTCGACTTTGTTTGCCTCGATGGTATTTTTGAGCTTGTTGTTCAAATCACCAGTACCCACAAAGATATGGTTGATTGGATGTTTGGCGTAAGTCTCGAACTCTTTCAATTTTGCTAAGGTATCTTCATTGAAAGGTAGATCACTGCTATTTCCCTGAATATCAACGAGTTCTGGATAAATTTCTCCGTGTGTACCATCGATATAAACAAACGAAATACTAGCCTCTAGTTTGTTCGCAAAGAAGGTCGCTCTATCAATGAGAATTTTAGTGTCTTCAGACAGTTCAAGTGCGACCAGAATATGTCGGTATTCCATAATTAAAGCCTCTTATTGTGATTTCTTTTACAAGCATAGTTTTTGTTGGCGTAAATTATATCGAAGAGGTCCCATATTGCGCAAAAACGTCATTCAAAGATCTTCTAAGCATTGTGATATTTATATCGCTTTGATTGATAAGAAATTTACAAAAGGTTGTTATAGTGAAGCGCGCTCGATGTTCTACGCGATTCAACAAACTAATGCGCTAATAACTAAGAGGCACTAATGACAGCATTACTTACCATTCCTACTCGAACATTAGGCTTTGATTATGACATTGAAATCAGTGACTGGTCTCAAAAGCTGGCCGGCTTTCATGTGTTTGAAGGTGGTAGGCGGCCACTTGATGGTGGCATTGGTTTAAGCTTAAATCTTGTCGAGCAATTTGATGTTGACGGTCGTTGGTTAAACTCATTGCCGGTTCGCTATCGTGAGATCACAGACGATTTCCCAGAGTACCAATATCAAATGCTGTGGTTGGCTGCGAATACCTATGAGGCTGGGCAATTATTGGAGTTGCGTCCGGTCATCTTGGCGTTGATTTGCATGAAATACAGCGTTGATAACCAAAAGGCGTTGGCGCTTAGCCGTTTAGGGCAAAAGAAGATCCTTGAGAAATTGGGCTTAGATAGCAGTAAGGCCACCCTCAAATTCATCGATAAATTAGAGCTTCACTACAATGTGGGTGATGAGCTTGACCATATAATGCGTATTCTTGAACCTCTGCAAAGACGCGTATTGAAGTTTAAGCATTATTCCAAAGTAGGCTACACAGCGTTGCGTTTGGATCAGGTTCATCCGTTTTTAACTGGCAGCCGATTAGGTATTGCTATGGTTAAAGAAGGCAGACTTAATGCACCATCGAAAATGGCGATGTTCCAAGATGCGATATTGCTAGGGCAAGATTTGGAGATAGGAGATCCGCTTCGTGCCATTACCAGTCAGAACTCTTTTGCGATGTTTGAACAACTTCACGACCGTTGGACGGAACAGCGTCAATTACGTCGCTTAGAAGGTAACCGACCAATGGATAAAGACATTCCTTATCCCGTTCCTTTGCTAGGGAACGACAATATTCATCCCCTCACTGATTATTACGATTTGGAACGCGAAGGCATTGAGCAGAAGCACTGTATTGGTGTCTATCACAACCGAATCATGAGCGATCGTTATGTGGTATTCCGCATGCTTAAACCCCAAAGACTAACTATAGGTTTGCGCCGTGTTCCGAGCAAAGCATTTCCGTTTGAAATTGACCAAATCTGCGGAAAAAGAAATGTACAACCATCGAAATCCGCACGGCAAGTGATTCACGACTGGTTAGAAGAAAGTAAACACAAGTACATGAAGTAAAGGGACCGCTTATATGTATCAACAAGGCGATCTATGCCCACATTGTGGTTTGATTATTGTGATGCCTACGGATCTACAAGGCGAATGCCTAGGGTGTGGGGAAGAGATAAATCAAGACCCAGCAGACGAATACGACGAAGAAGAGTAGCTTTACCTACACTTAGATTAAACAAGGCTAGGATGGCCAAATTACTCCCTTTCAAAGGACGGAAAAAATGCAGAAAGTAATATTTAGAAATTGTGATGAAAGCTCACCTTATTGGAGTGTGTTAGAAGGCTTATTTCAAAGTGAATGGTCTGATTTTAATTTTAAAGACACCTATAAAGAAAACATACAACTCCCTCCTGTTATAACAGCACTTAGCGATAATGTGGTCATTGGTGGCTTGGCGTACTCCCACTTTCAGGAACCTCATCAAGTGAATGATGTGGTTTGGATTAATGCGGTTTATGTTGATGAGAAATGGCGTGGTCAAGGTATTGCCAGTGAATTGATTAAGCGAGCACTCGCACAAATGCCAGACTATTATCAATCTCAACCCGAGACTGACTCAACTTCTAAGTTGTACGCCTACACTAATACTGCACCGTTATATCTTTCACTCGACTGGTCAATTGTTGATATAGAATCGGACCCCGCGCACCATGTAGTAAGCGTCTTATTTTAGAATCTTTATAGCACAGCAGCTACTTGTCATGTGAGTAGTAACAAAAGGTTAAAAAGGCTTTGTGCGATTCTAAGTACCAGTATTCGCAGCTTATTTCCTTCAATGCGCTATTTCTCAGATTAACGCTTTCACTTATCCCAAACTCCATTGCATTTTGGGTTATTTGCTTCAATTTCGCATCTTTAAAATTCAAATCTCGCGTAGAGAACTTAACGAGTGCTTTGTATATCGACTCTTTAGCTGAAAAGAGCAGTGTGATGGCTTGCGCTTTGGTTAACCTTGCACTCATTGCTAAATCGACTTCTTGTCCCTCTACAATCATGCTTCCAATTTCGTTGCAAACACCACTCGAAATGATCTTTTGCACATCGATACCAAGATTCTCTCGATCTGAATGATAGGAGGGGGTAACTGCAACGCATGCCAAGCTTTCGCAGTGCGAAATGGATCCAATAGTGCCAACAGGGAATTGAGGGCTACGGTCGATGTTCGGCTCAAGAGTGCAATGTTCGAAGCCTAATTCCTCTAGCTTGCTCGCCACTAAATAGCGACCAACAAAATACTCAGCTTTTCTCTTGTTAATGGAGCGGATGATAGCTTCAGGGCAATAAATATTGGTTTGTTCAAACATACTGTCGCAAAAGCGCGTGTAGTCGAACTGTGTTAGCTGGATGTCGACACCGTCGCTTCGCGCCGTTGTATTGTTCACCCCGGTGTTGGCGTATCCAAAAGGCCATAGCGCTGTTTCAGTATCAAGGGCTAGTTCATTGCTCATAAAGCCAAAATTTCCAGGAAGCGGACGAAAGGGGTTGTTCATCATTGAGTTTACCATTTTGCAACAAGGTGAATAATTGACTCTAAGCTTTATATTCTAAAGTTAAGCTTCTAACCCTTTAAATTATAGGGGAAAAGCTAGTATGGCATATAGTTTAATCTAAATGAAAATCGTTTGCATTTGAATTTTTGCAAGTGTATAAAAGCGTGTCTGTTAATGATTTTATGAATATGTTCATATTTCATTAATTTTTTAGTGAATGGTGTGTTTTAAGGTTGAAGATATGATCGAAGCAAGAGGGCTCGGTTTTAGCGTCGGGGATAAACAGCTACTCAAGGCGTTCAATGTATCGTTTGAGCAAGGAAAAATTTACGCTTTGGTTGGGCACAATGGTTCGGGGAAATCGACGTTATTGAAGTTGTTGGCAAAGCAACAGAACGCCACATCTGGCGACATCATTCTAAAAGACAAATCGATCGCTAAGTGGTCGGATAAAGATTTCGCCAAGCAGATCGCATACTTACCACAACATTTACCAGCCACTGACAGCTTGTCTGGACAAGACTTAGTCAGCTTTGGTCGTTATCCATGGCATGGCTTATTAGGGCGCCTTTCGAGTAAAGACAAACAGTACGTTCAAGAGGCGATGCAACTAACTGATACGGCTAAGTACGCCGATCGTTTGGTTGACACTTTATCTGGTGGTGAACGCCAGCGTGTTTGGCTAGCTATGTTGTTAGCACAGCGAACCAAGTATCTATTACTTGATGAGCCATTGTCTGCACTCGATATCGGCCACCAGATTGAGATGCTGACCTTGATTAAACGCCTGAGTAGCACTTTGAATATTGGCGTGATCATCGTAATACACGACATCAACATGGCAGCACGTTTCTGCGACCATATCATTGCCTTACATAGTGGGGAGTTACTGATTGAAGGTGAGGTTGACGAGGTATTTAGAGAGCCGGTATTACAAGATATCTACGGCGTTCCGATGCACATTACCCAGCATGCAGCAGGCTACCCTGTCGCGATGCCAGGTGATTTGGAGCCAGCATGATGTGTCCGTTTAGCTCTCGTACATTCAACAATCACTGCTTATTAAGTTACGTCGGTCTGCGGAGATCAAGCCGCATTAAGACGGTGACACTTTTATCTATCTTGATGACGTTATCTCCCTTTTCAATGGCCGAGCAAGAATCGCTTAATGCCAATAATCACCATGCACCGCGGATGGTTTCGATTGATTGGACCCATACTGAAACGCTATTAGCGCTTGGTGTTACGCCTGTTGCTGTCGCGCAAATTCCAGACTATAACTCTTGGGTTAAATCGCCAGAAATCCCTCATGCTGTTGCTGATGTTGGGCTAAGAACCCAACCAAATCTTGAGCGTATTCATGAGCTCAAGCCAGACAAAATATTACTCTCTCCGATGTTTTCAACATTGGAGCCCCAACTAAGCAAAATCGCACCTGTTACCACTATTGGTTTGTACCGAAGTGGAGATGTGGATTGGTCAGCGCTAGAGCGAGTGACTCGTCTATTGGCCCAGGTCACTGAGGTCAGTCAACAAGCTGAGATCCTAATCGAAAAAGCCAATCGCGAAATGGACCGCTTGGCTTCCTCATTGCCACAAGACGTACCTGCGTTATTAATGGTTCAGTTCATGGATACCAACCACGTTCGCGTTTTTGGTGACAACAGTTTGTATAAAGCGTCGATAAATAAGATTGGCCTTCAAGCGGCTTGGAAAGGGCAGACTAATGGGTGGGGCTATAGCTTAGTCGGTGTCGATCAACTGATTGGTGTTGAAGGGCAGATTGTAATTATTTCTCCTATGCCAGCGGGCACAAAAGCGCACCTTAAAAAGAATCAGTTTTGGCAATATATAGTGAAAGAGTCGGGTTATCCGGCACTGCAGATTCCTGCGGTATGGAGCTTTGGGTCTATCCCTTCAGCCACTCGCTTTGCAAGGTTCATTGTTTCTGAGCTGAATGACGGGAAGGTGTTATGAGAGTTCTCTCGTTCGGAGTCTTGACTCTGTTGATGGTTTCTACATTGATGCTCATTGGGTTGCATTTATCCGTACCTCAGTTCGGGTTAGATCGAATATCGAGTCTGTGGGTGGCCGATTTTGCTTCACCTGAGTCGGTTAAGCTGCATTTGGCTTGGTGGCCTAGGTTATTTACCACTTTATTGTCAGGAGCAGCTCTGGCAGTTGCTGGTGTGTTGATGCAACAAGTGCTCAGAAACCCATTAGCTTCGCCATCGACCTTAGGTGTTGCAAGCGGTTCAAGCTTTGCGTTGATGCTCGCAACACTTTATGCCCCTTGGCTTTTAGAGTGGTCATACTCCTTCGTGGCACTTATCGGTGGCGTTGCGACCATTGGCTTGGTGTTTGCGCTATCGTGGCGACGTGCCTTGTCTCCAACTGTGGTGATTGTTTCTGGTTTAGTTGTCAATCTCTATTTTGGCGCAGTAAGCACAGTCCTTCTGATGATCAACCAGGACAAACTCAATGGTTTGATGATCTGGGGCGCAGGTTCCTTGGTCCAAACTGGGTGGGAGGATGTTCAATATCTTGCACCGCGTTTGGTTATCGCAACACTTATAGCGTTTCTGTTCGTAAAGCCTTTAAGTTTGCTCCAGTTATCAGAGCAGGGTGCTAAAAGCTTAGGTGTGTCACTGGCGAAGTTGAGAGTCGTCTGCTTAGGGCTGGCAGTATTGCTGACTGCTTGGGTTGTGAGCGCAGTTGGTGTGATTGGTTTTGTTGGCTTGGCGGCTCCGGCTTTGACACGTTTAATGGGCATTCACCGCTTAGTACCTAAGTTGCTGGTGTCGATGATGTTAGGCGGTTTACTATTGAGCCTAACCGATCTCCTGATTCAACAACTGCCAGGCATTATGTCGATGTTTATTCCGACAGGGGCAGCGACAGCGGCTTTGGGCGCGCCGCTTCTGTTGTGGTTACTGCCGAAACTGTCGATGAAAAGCCAGTCACAAACACAAACAGTATTGACGCGTCATAATGAAATTGCTTCTCGCCTGAATAAAAGCTCTGTGTTGTTGGCGACAGTGTTGATTGTTCTTTCGCTCATCGTGTTCAGTCTGTTTTCAGTCCAGAGTGAAGGTTGGCGTTGGTTGTTTCAAACGCGCGATTGGGCATTGCTTGAGTGGCGTTTACCTCGATTAATGGCGGCTGCACTAGCTGGAGGAATGTTAGCGGTCGCAGGAACTATTGTTCAGCGTTTGAGTGGCAACCCAATGGCGAGCCCAGAAGTGATTGGTATAAGCTCTGGTACAGCTCTTGGTTTGATCATTGCCATTTTTTCCGGTCTAGGAAGTAGCGTTGTTGGTCTTTACACCGGTGGTTTTATTGGTGCGGCCTGTACGTTAGGCATCATAGTTGTACTCAATCAAAAGTCGGGCTTTCAACCTGAAAGAGTGTTGCTTACCGGCGTCGCGATAACGGCTCTGATGAATGCAGTACAAAGCTTCGTGTTGGCAGGGGGCGATCCGAGAAGCTATCAAGTGTTGGCGTGGTTAGCTGGCTCTACTTATTACGTGACTGAAGTAACGTTAATGCCATTGCTTTTGTCTTCGGTTGTATTTATTTCGCTCGGTTTTGTGTGCGCTCGTTGGTTAGATGTTTTACCACTAGGGCAGGCTAGTGCGCAGTCACTTGGCGTGAACGTGTCTCGATCTCGAATCCTATTGTTGGTGCTGGTGGCATGTTTAACCGTGAGTGCGACATTGGTGGTTGGCCCGTTGAGCTTCGTTGGTTTAATGGCACCGCACATGGCGAGATTGTTTGGTTATAGCCGTGCTAAAGAGCACCTCATTTGTTCATCGTTGATCGGTATGGCACTGATGTTGTTTTCTGATTGGCTCGGTAGACAATGGCTTTATCCGCAAGAAATCCCAGCAGGGCTGGTGGCTTCTATCATCGGTGGCATGTACCTGATGTGGGGCTTAAGAAGGCTTTAGCAGCGCCATTAGAGCCGTGTCGCAATAGGCTCTATGGTTCAGTGTTTGCATGATTCAACGTAAACGAGGTTATCTTTCAATGTTGTTGATAATGATAATCACAATAATAATTAATTAACTGGTGTGTATGAAATGGGATTGATCCTACTGCTAGCGGAAAAACAGAAAAAATCACTGTGTCTGGTGATCTTGTTGAGTATCGCGAGTGCATTTCTGAGTGTGGGCGTTATCGCGTTTATCCAACACAAACTACTGGAAAACAGTGGTGTGCTTTCTGATACTTTGATTCAGTTTTCGTTGTTGCTGATTGGCCTTTTAGTTACGGCGACCATCGCACAAGTGGCACTCCATAAGCTTGGACACCAATTCGTGTACAACAAGCGGTGTGAGTTGGTTTCTCAACTGTTAAATACCGATATTGAGCAAGTGGAGAAGGTAGGGAGTGCCGGCGTCCTAGCTTCGCTTAACACCGATATTCGAAATATCACGATCGCATTTGTCCATTTGCCTGAATTGATTTATGGCTTGGTGCTTACCTTTGTTGCTCTAGCTTATTTAGCTTTCTTATCTATGCCCTTGTTTGGTATCAGCGTTTTAATGCTCTCTTTAACCGGTGTCATAGGTTACATGCTCGTTACGCGTATCACCAAACACGTTAAACAGGTCCGTGAGTACGACGATAACTTGTATCACGACTATCAGTCTTTGATTGATGGTCGAAAAGAGCTGTCGTTGAACCCGTTCAGAGCCAAACGTTATTTCGACGAAACCTTTTCGATTAATGCTGAAGGCTATCGAAAGGAAGTGACGCAGGCCGATATCTTAAATGGTTTTGCGGCAAACATGGCGAACACGGTAGTGCTAGCTTTGATTGGCTTAAATTTTTACCTCGCAATTGGGCTAGGTTGGGCGACAGTCGAAGTCGCGTCGACCTTCGCTTTAGTCGTGCTGTTTATGAGAACTCCATTAATGTCGGCGGTCGGTTCAATTCCAACGCTAATCACCGCAAATATTTCAATGCGAAAGCTGTCGTCTTTGGATTTGAGTCCTAATCGAACGCTCAATCCTAAATCTGCACAAACGAAAGTCTTTAAGTCGTTGTCGTTGGTCGAAGCGAGCTATCGATACCGTTCAGATTCAGATGGTGACTCATTCGGAGTCGGTCCAATTAACTTCAAAATCGAACGTGGCGAACACATCTTCGTTATTGGTGGCAATGGTAGTGGTAAATCAACTTTTGCTCGCTTGCTGACCGGTCTTTACCGACCCCATGCCGGGCAAGTGTATGTTGATGGCAATGAGGTAACACAGCAGCATTGGCAGGATTACAGACAGCAATTCTCTGCTGTGTTCAGTGATTTTCATCTGTTTCATCAAATTGTCGATGGAGAAGGTCAAGACATTGATAGCAAGGACATAGACGAGTGGATGGTTAGGTTAGAAATGGCTCATAAAGTCGACCACAAGCAGGGCACCTTGAGTGATGTTCGTTACTCACAAGGGCAACGAAAGCGCCTAGCACTCATGATGTCTGTTCTAGAGAAACGCGGCTGTATTTTGCTTGATGAGTGGGCCGCTGATCAGGACCCACGTTTTAGAAAGCTCTTTTACCGCAAGTTGCTGCCTCTATTAAAAGAACGTGGCGTAACGGTTATCGCCATTACTCATGATGATGCTTATTTTGATGTCGCAGACCGTATTTTCAAAATGGATAGCGGCAATCTTATTGAGTTGAGTAAAGGGAATTTGGCTCAAGCACACCAAGCACTAGAAAGTGTTGTGGCTTGAGTATTTAAGAACCGGTTTAGGTTCAGAAAACACAATAAATAAAGTTAGTTGAGGAAAACATGAGTATTGATAGCCCAAATACAGAATTCACCGTTGTTATTAACGCGCAAGAACAATACAGCATTTGGCCAACGTACCACTTAGTACCAAATGGTTGGACTGAAGTAGGCGTAAAGGGCAATAAAGAACACTGCCTTGAACATATCCGCGAAGTCTGGACCGATATGCGTCCGAAAAGTCTGCGTGACGCGATAGATGCTCTAGAAAACTAAACCCGTTTAACCTTTAGTCAGTACCTGTACTTTTCGCCTGTAGCGGGCGAATTGTGGATTTCTGCAACCAAATTTCATGTTTAGGTAATAAAATGTCAGTGGATGATGAACAAATTTTGGACTCCGTAAGCCCTTGGAGCCCGCTCTCATACTCTCAACAACGTTTGTGGTTATTTCAACAATTGCAACCAATGAGTTTGGCTTACAACCTGGGGGGCTTACTTTGGTTTGAAGGTGAAGAGGTTACCCTCGATAAGCTTCAGCACTCACTTAACGAAATGGTATCGGCGTTTCCTTCGTTACGCAGCCAGTTTGCAGAAGTTGAAGGTAAGGCCGTTCAGCGTGTCCTGCCGCTTCGTCGTATTGAATTTGATACAGTCGATCTGCGCAATGACACCAACTCGATTAAGATCATCAATCAAGATGCTCGTAGACGTTGGCAGCAGCCTTTCAATTTAATGGAAGGTCAGTTAGCACGATGCTGTATTTATCAAGTCACTGAGCATCGTTTTGGAGTGCTACTTTCGACTCACCATATTGTGACTGATGCTTGGTCATTCCAGCTCACGATTAAGATGCTAGTTAACTCAGTGGCAGGCAAAGCGTATCAAACTAGAGAGGTTCAAAGTTACCTCGATTATGCCACAGAGCAAGCCAGTGAAGAAAAGTCAGAACGCTATTCAAAACAGAAGTCATTCTGGCAACAGCTTCAGTTCCTTAATGAAGAATCTGTTTCGATATCAAACCTAAACGCGCAATCGCAAGATACCTATGGGGCTAGACATGAGCTTGTTGAATTACCAAGTGACATAGACGAATCAATAAAGCAGTTAGGTAAAGAATTAGGTGTAACCAAGTTTGATATCATTGCGTCTGCGATGATGCTCACGTTGCGCCAGTACTCGTCTAATGTGCATCCATCGATTTGTGTCCCTGCGTTAAACCGTAATGCAAAAAACCGTAGAACTGTCGGGTTTTATGTGAATAGTACGGTGATGGGTTATCGAATTGATGCAGAAATGACGCTGTCTCAGTTAGTCAGCCAAACACGTGACTCAATGAAAGCATCTCTCGCGTTTGAAAGTACACCGTTAGAAGCGCTCGTCGGCGATTTACCGTTACCCACAACGGCTCTGAATTTTAGAAACCACGGTGACAAACTATCAATTAACACCAATGGAGTGTCTGCACAATTTGAAGAGTTTCCAGTATTGGAAACCCCGTTTGAGTTAGTGTTGGATGTGATCAACAAGAGCAGTGCGCCACTTAGGTTTGTTTACGGGAAAGAGAAGTTCACTCGCCCTTTTATTACTAAATTTATCGAGAGCTTTAAGGTGAATCTTGAGGCTATCGTGCAGTCACCATATACAGCTGTGGCGTCAGTGAATGCGATTTCTAGCAAGGATATGCGTTTAATCGACCAGTATGGTTCGGGCGAGCATGAATGGCATTACCGACCGTTTACAGATTTGGTTACTGAACAGGCGAAGAGTAGTCCAGACAGCATCGCGTTGAAACACCAAGACGAATCGATGAGCTATTTAGAGTTGGAAACTCGCTCTAATCAGTTGGCTCACTCCATTTTGTCTAAGCGCGTAACGTCACAATCACCTATTGGTGTGATGATGGAACGTGGTGTCGACATGATCGTGTCGATGATTGCCGTGCTCAAATCAGGTTCGCCATTCTTACCACTAGACCCTGATTATCCAACAGAAAGATTGAGCTTCATGCTTGAAGATAGTGGGGCTGAACTGTTATTAACGCATCCTAAATCTCAAGACCGATGTTCTGACATTCTTGAATCTAGTGACGGTGTCACTCCGTTCTGTGTTGAGAGGGCAGCGCTTGCAGACTTTCCATCTGATAACTCTTTTACACAACCGTTGGCTGAAGAACTGGCCTACATAATCTATACCTCTGGTTCAACGGGAAAACCCAAAGGGGTCACCATTTCGCATGAAGGTTTGAGTATGCATGTTCAAACCATTGGCCAGCGATATGGAATGACGGCACAAGATATTGAATTACATTTCGCTTCAATCAGCTTTGATGGTGCCGTTGAGCGCTGGACTGTTCCATTGGCATTCGGTTCACGCTTAGTTATTCGCGACCAAGAGTTGTGGACCGCAGAACAGACATGCGAAGCGTTACAGAAAGAAAAAATCACCATTGCTTGTTTTCCACCTAGCTACATTGGCCCATTGCTTGATTGGGTCGAACAAACCAAACCATCACTCTCTCTACGTTCTATCACCTTAGGCGGTGAAGCCTTTACTCGCGAGACTTTTGACCGTATTCAGGCAGTGTTGGCCCCCCCTAGAATCATTAATGGTTACGGGCCAACAGAAACGGTGATTACACCGATGATCTGGGAAGCGTATACCAATGACACTATGAATAGTGCTTATGCACCAATTGGAACTCGAGTTGGTGATAGGAAATTGTACGTATTGGATTCTGAGTTAAGTCCAGTACCTCTGGGTAGCAGCGGTGAGTTATATATAGGTTCTGAAGTCGGTTTAGCGCAAGGCTATTTGAGACAACCTAATCTAACCGCAGAGCGTTTTCTGCCTGATCCATTCATAGCTAACGGCGAAAGAATGTACCGAACGGGTGACTTAGTTCGGTGGCGTGATGATGGCGTTATGGAGTATCTAGGTCGTGTCGATCAACAGGTTAAGATCCGTGGTTTCCGCGTTGAGCTAGGAGAAATTGAATCTCAGTTACAAACCCTGTCCGGCGCTGAATTCTGTTCTGTGGTCGCTCACGAATCGCAAACAGGTAAAAAACTTGTTGGTTATGTGCAGTTAAGGGACACATCATCACTCGATAATAAAAATATTCAAGAAACGCGTTGGCTAGATGAGTTAGCAAAGGCGCTTCCAGATTACATGGTACCTGTTTGCATTATTGTGCAAGATGAAATGCCACTGACGCCAGCCGGGAAAGTAGATAGAAAGCAGTTGCTTGCCCCTGACTGGTCAGAAAATCTGAGTAACCAAGGAACGCTTGAAACCAAACGTCAGCAAATACTTGCCACGGTATGGTGTGAATTGTTGAAGTTAGAGGGCGTTGGGGCTGATAGTCACTTTTTCGCTCTAGGTGGCGATTCGATTATGGCTCTTCAACTTGTAGGGAAGCTTCGCCAACAAGGTTTCATGCTATCGCCTAAACAAGTTTTCGATTTTCCAAAGCTTCAATACATGGCGGAGCTCTTAGAAGAGAGTCAACGGGTTCTAGCCGATCAAAGTAAGCTACAAGGTCGTGTTGCATTGTTACCTATCCAGCAACGGTTTATTGAACAATTTGAGTTGAGTCGATGTAATCAATATATTCAGTTTACATGGCGTCACGCTCTTAATATTGAGCGTTTAAGTCATGCGTTAAACCAACTTGCTGATCATCATGATGCGCTTAGACTTAATTTCTCAAACTCGTTGAGCCATAACGCTTCGTTTGGAGTGACTGCTGAGTATCAAGAAGAGGCTCGGTTTGCGATTCACCCATTCGATGACGAAATAAACATCGAGCAGGTGCAATCAAGCATCGACCTTGAAAAGGCTATTACCGGCGCGGTTGGTATACGCAATTTGAAAGGCTCAACAGAAGGCAGTGAAGTTCTTATAGCGATTCATCACTTGGTGGTTGATGCGTTGTCATGGCCAATGATTATTGAAGACCTTAGTAAGCTTTATGAAGCGTTACCAGAAAACGATGAAGCTACCAATACGCTTTCACCAAAGACCCACAATCAAGGGAATTGGGTAAATAACTTAAATACTCTGCTAATAACCGAGCAACGACAAGCTTATTGGCTCGATCAAATGCAAGCACCTATCTATTCTACAGAGCGTGCTCTGCCAATCTCGACACAGTGGTTGACGCCACTGTCTAAAATAGAGTCGTTGACCAAAGCTGGGCAGAGCTTTGCCCGACTCACACAAGAACAAGTGGTCTTTATTGTCTGTGCGTTAACAGTCAGCACGCAGAACCAAGGTCAGGCGCTAACCATTCATCGTGAGTCTCATGGTCGTTTTACTGACAATATAGGCTTAGATCTAAGTCGTACCATCGGTTGGTACACCTCTCTTTATCCACAAGCTATACCAGAACTCGGAACGTTAATGGAGTGGGTCAAGTCTCTAAAAGATAGCTTCGATAGCGACCACGTAGGCGGTATCACTTTCCACGCGGGAGTGGCGCAAAACTTATGGCCACATGTTGGCAATATGGATGTATTGTTCAACTACCTTGGCAATGCTACACAGCAAATAAATGGAAAAGTCGATATAACGGGCTCGGGGCTATGGCGAGATAAATCCAACGTTGCAGACGCTGCTGTTGTTATCAATACTTCCGTTGTTAATGATCATTTGCAGTGGGATGTCGAGTTCGACAGTGGTTGCTTCAATGAAACTGGAATTGAGGTGTTACACGCGGCACTTAACGACTCTATTGAACGTTTACACGATCTGTTTATTGAAGTGGATCCTATCTTAACGAAAACCGATGCGCCTTTGGTGGAGTTGACCCAATCTCAGTTGAATCAATTGTGTCAAGGGATAAAGCAACCAGAGTCGCTACCAAATACGATCCTACCATTATCTACCTTGCAGCAGGGGCTGTATTTCCACGCAAAACTCTCAGATAGTGACAGTACCTATGTAAACCAAATTACGTTGCCGTTAAATCACGTTGAACTGCCGAGAATGATTGAAGCTTGGCAAGGTGTAATGCAACGACATCAAATGTTGCGTTCGACATTGTTCTCGTTGGATGGCAACGCGTATTTAGCTGAATGGCAACAACTGGATCTGAGTTACGCTGTGTTAGATGTGCGTCTACGCAGCCAATTCGATATGGCTGAATATAAACAACAAATCATTGAACAAGGCTTCCAGCTTGAGCAGCGTTTAGAACGCTCGCAGGTCAACCCCTTATGGCGTGTTGACTTCGTGCAAACGGAAGATCATCAAATTCAATGCGTATTTACGATTCATCATATCTTAATGGATGGATGGAGCACTGGGGTGCTGCTCAGTGACCTGTTTGCTATTTATCAAAGACGCACGATTACACCGGTTAAAGGTCAGTTTTCAGATTACCTCGCTTGGGCGCGTCAACAAGACCACCAGCAGTCGAACGCATACTGGCAACGTTACTTGCAAAATATGGAATCTCCAACGCGTTTGGTGGAGTCTTTCGGCAGTTCGGATTCTCTGGAGTCTAAATATAATCGATTCAATGATGATTACTCACAAGAGACTGTCGGTGAATGGTTGCCAAAACTCAGCGCAGCGGGTGTGACGTTGAATACCTTGACGCAAGCGGCGTGGTTGCTGACATTACACCGATTCACGGGGCAACAGACACCTGTGTTTGGTAATACCGTAGCGGGGCGACCAACGGATCTAGCCCACAGTGATTCTATGGTTGGCCTATTTATTAATACGCTGCCAATCGCACACCAAGTCGACCTTTCCAAATCAGTTTCGCAATGGTTGTTGGATATTCAAAACTCATCAAGTGAACAGCGTGAGTTCAGCTATTCATCTCTGTCTGATATCCAAGCGCAAACAGGTTGGACTGGCGATAACTTATTTGACACCTTGGTCGTATTTGAAAATTACCCACTGGACGAGGCGCTTCTTAAAAGTAATCGCGAAGGGGAACTGAGCATCGGGGAACCTGAAAGCTACGAGTTTACCCACTACCCACTGACGTTGGCGATTCTGCCGAGCGAATCACTTCGTATCGTTTTTGCCTACGATGAAAGCAAATTCTCTCAACAGCAAATTGAAACGCTGTGTGCTACAAATCGACATTACTTAAATAAGTTGGTTGAGCACCTATCGAAAGAGTTAGGTTCTATCCCTGTGTTAGCGAAAGGTCAGCTTAATGAATTGGCGAAGTTCGACCGTGTACCAGAACCTTGGACGTTTGAACCTTTTACCGATTTAGTTTCTAAGCAGATGTTATTGCGTCCTGATAACGTGGCATTGGTTTCTAATGTTGAGCATGAACTTGGTGCTCATAAAGCGTCGCTAACGTTTAAGCAGTTGGTTGAACAAAGTGATGCCGTCGCTGCTCGATTGATTAGCGAAGGTATAACACGTGACGATATCGTCGGCGTGTTATTTGAACGTGATTGCAACATGTTGGTTACGATGATGGGGGTAATGAAAGCAGGAGGGGCATTCTTACCTTTGGATCCAGCTTATCCGCAAGAGCGTCTTGAGTTCATGGTTAAAGATAGTCGAGCACGGATACTGGTGCACGATGCACTTAGCGGGGTCCTAGCAAATGAGATTTGTAATCAAGCCAAGGCTGTAAGCTTCAACGCGTTGGATCTCAACGCCAAGTTAATCGATAAGCCTGCGATTTTATCTGATCAGCTGGCGTATATGATTTACACATCTGGTTCTACAGGTAAGCCCAAAGGCGTGTGTGTATCACAGCAAGGTTTGAGCATGCATGTTCAGACTATTGGTCAACGTTACGGAATGACGCCTGACGACGTCGAGCTTCATTTTGCTTCGATCAGCTTTGATGGTGCGATAGAGCGCTGGACTGTGCCGTTGGCATTTGGTTCTCGCCTCGTGATTCGAGACCAATCGCTATGGAGTGCTCAACAAACGTGTGATGTATTGGCACGGGAGCGAGTGACCATCGCATGTTTCCCTCCGAGTTACGTGCTCCCATTGCTAGAGTGGATTGAAGGAACTCAACCAGAGTTATCGGTTCGTTCATGGACATTAGGAGGTGAAGCCTTTACTCGAGATACTTATTTCAAACTGCAACAAGTATTGAAACCGCAAAGAATAATCAATGGTTACGGCCCGACCGAAACCGTTGTAACGCCAATGATTTGGGAAGCGTATCTCGATACCGGCTTAGACAGTGCGTATGCCCCGATAGGTAAAGCTGTCGGCTGTAGAACCTTGTATGTATTGGATAGCGCGCTGAATAGGTTACCAGCAGGCGTTGCGGGTGAACTCTATGTTGGCGAAGAGGTAGGGTTAGCGAGAGGTTACTTTGAGCGACCTGACCTAACTTCAGAGCGTTTCTTACCAGATCCATTCGCGAGTAACGGGGAGCGAATGTATCGAACTGGCGATGTTGTGAAATGGCGCTCAGATGGTGTGATGGAGTACCTCGGGCGTAGTGATGAACAAGTTAAGATTCGTGGCTTCCGTGTAGAGCTTGGTGAAATTGAATCTAGACTTCAGAAGTTAACTGACTCAGAACTGTGTGCGGTTGTCGCTTGTGATAGCCCGAGTGGCAAACAGCTTGTCGCGTATCTACAGAGTGATAGTTCACTATCAATGTCAGATATGCGAAGTGATCTAGCAAAAGATCTTCCAGAATACATGGTCCCAAGCCAATTCATAAAGTTAGATAAAATACCACTTACGCCTGCGAGTAAAGTTGATAAGAAACGTTTACCCGCTCCGGATTGGTTAGCAACTAATAAAAGTGACTACATCGAACCAGTTGGCAAGATAGAGCAAGCGTTAGCTAAGCAATGGTGTGCGCTGTTTGAAAAAGACCAAATAGGCAGAGAGGACGATTTCTTTGCTTTAGGTGGTCAATCACTATTAGCGACTCAGTTAGTTGGCAGATTAAAGCAGCAAGACTGCATCAGGTTATCGCTACAAGCGGTGTTCGATACGCCTGTACTTAAAGATCTTGCGTCTCAATGTATCTCTGAACTTTCTTCGTCGTCGGCTCATGGAACGCAAGACCTCGCTGTTTTCGCTCGAGCTCCTCGATTACCGAATATGCCTACGTCAGCGGTACAGCAGCGGCTATGGTTTGTTCAACAACTACTACCAACCAGTGCTGCTTATCACATGCCACTGGGCTTGAAGTTTACTGGGCGTGTTAACGTTGCGGTACTTAAACAAGCTATTAATACCTTGGTTTCTCGCCACGAAATATTGAGAACCAATTTTGCGCAGGTCGACGGAGAATTGATGCAACAGGTGCGTCCTGAGCGTTACATTGAACTTGGCATCCATGAAGCTGCTGTTAATGAACAAGATCGCTTGTCTCATTACAAAGATTTAATAGCCAAACCGTTCAACTTCGCTGATGGGGCGCTTATTCGATTTGATTGGATGCCGCAAACTTCTGACCTCGATGAGTTTTGTAAGCTAGGCGAGCAAGACGAGAAGGCTGAATTGCTTATTGTAGTGCACCATATTATCTCTGATGGTATCTCTATGCAGTTGCTCCTAAAGGAGTTGTCGGGCTGTTATCAATCGCTAGTTGATCCAACTTATAAAGGAAGCGAAACGCCAAGCGAGCTCCAATATATCGATTACGCACAGTGGCAAAAACAGTGGCTTGAATCAGAAGATGCAAGTAGGCAAAAAGGCTGGTGGTTAGATGCGTTGAAATACGATATTGAACCATTAGTGCTACACAGCAATGTACCAAGAGAGCAAACCGAAACGAGCGGCAACCGTCTTCATTTTGAACTGTCTCGCGAGCAGATTGCGAGTATCAGCCAACTGGCAAAATCGCACAGCACTACGCCATTCAATGTGATGCTGACATTGTGGCATTTGTTGATGCACAAGTATTCTGGCCAAGAGCAAATACGCGTCGGTGTGCCAGTCGCAGGGCGGACTCAACCAGAAGCACAAGTGATGCAGGGTTGTTTTATCAATAGCTTGGTGATCCCCGCACAATTTAGCGAATCACAAACGTTTTCTGATTTGCTAATGCAAGTGAAGTCCTTCAGCGAAAAAGCATTGGAAAGACAAGACTTCCCATTTGAAATGTTGGTCGAGTCATTGGGTATTAAAGGTAATTTACAGTATCACCCCGTGTTCCAAACCAGTTTCAACTTCCAACGTTTTGATGAGAACGCGATTTTCGATTGGAATGATATTGATGTCGAGCCCTTTGACCCCGGCGTAGTGAATGCTCAGCTCGAAATTGGGCTGGATATTCAGCAAATGTCGGAACATAAATGGCTTGGATTCATAAGCTATGCCTCACCTATATTTACCACAGACTTTGCTCAGGCACTTCTTGATCATTGGCAACTTCTTCTCGAGAAGGTTTCGCGAGATAATCGTTGCTCAATCAACCAGCTTCACTTAACAGACAACACCGCGAAGCAACAATGCATTGCGTTTAACAACACTGAACTTGAGTGGGGCAGTTTAGTGACGCCGTCACAAAGAATTCAACAACAAGCTCAGACTGCACCTGACTCGATAGCGCTATCAATGCAAGATCAGGCCCTGACTTATCAAGAGTTTGACCTGCGTGTAAATCAAATGGCGAATTGGCTACGTGGAAAAGGAGTGAACTCTGAAACACGTGTCGGTTTAGGTCTTGAACGTTCATTCGATTTAGTGATTGGATTGCATGCTATCACTCGTGCTGGTGGCGCATACGTGCCATTAGATCCGAGTTATCCAGAGGATCGACTGCAGTATATTTTGCGATCAGCTAATATCGACTTGTTATTGACTGACTCCAATTCAATGCACTTGTGGCCAGAGACTGAGGGTTGTGAGTATATTGATTTGACTAAGCTTGATGTGTCCAACCAACCATTCCAAGCACCTCACGTCGATTGGCAGCCTGATCAGGCGTTGTATGTGATATTTACTTCTGGATCTACAGGTTTGCCGAAAGGCGTGGTGAATACTCAAGTTGCGTTGCAAAACCGTTTGAATTGGATGCAACAAGAATATGCGCTGAACGAGTCCGATTGTGTACTCCAGAAAACGCCTTTTAGTTTTGATGTCTCGGTATGGGAGTTCTTCTGGCCATTAATGACAGGAGCTCGCCTTGCTATTGCTCCTCCTGAAGCACACCGCCAGCCTCGTCTACTTTCTGAGGTTCTCCAAAAAGAGAAAGTGACAACCATTCACTTTGTTCCTTCGATGCTGAATGCCTTTTCAATAGAAACGACGATATCTGAATGTACTTCGCTAAGACGCATTATCTGTAGTGGTGAGGCGCTTCCTGCGGATCTTGTAGAACAAGTACTGAGTCATGCGCCTGTTGAGCTACATAACCTTTACGGGCCAACAGAGGCTGCGATCGACGTAACGTACTGGCCTTGTGAATTACCTGTATCGAAGCGAATCCCTATCGGCTATGCAATCAGCAATACGCAACTACATGTTCTGGATGATAACTGGAACCCAGTGCCTGTTGGTGTGCCTGGCGAGTTGTATTTAGCTGGTGTCGGTTTAGCGCGTGAGTATTTGTCACGACCTGACCTGACTGCAGACCGTTTCGTGCCTAACCCGTTCGGAGGTCCGGGCTCTCGCATGTATCGGACGGGCGACCAAGTCGTTCAATATGCAGACGGACGTTTAGAGTATCTCGGTCGCTTGGATAACCAAGTGAAAATCCGTGGCTTGAGGATTGAGCTAGAAGAAATTGAGAATGTGATTAACCAACTCGATTGGGTTGAAGAGTCGGCGGTTGTTGCGTTTAAACATCAAACGGGTGACCAACTCATTGGTTATGTCGTCGACCCTATGTGGAATGAGCTCAAGCAAGACAACGAACTCAAGTTAGAAATAGTAAAACAACATCTGTCGGAACAACTGCCCGATTATATGGTGCCAACTATATTGCTAGGTTTGAGTGAAATGCCGCTTTCTCCAAACGGTAAACGAGACAGAAAGGCACTGCCTGCGCCTGAGTGGCAATCAATTGAGTATCGCGCTCCGGAAACGGAGTTGGAACGTTGGTTCGCTGCAAATTGGGCCGAAGTTTTAGAAATATCCCAAGTAGGCTTGGACGACAACTTCTTTGCCTTAGGTGGCCACTCTTTATTGGCGACTCGCGTAGTCGCAAAAGCGCACCAAGAGTTGGGGCTAGAAGTGGCTCTAAAAGATTTTTTCGAAGCCAAGAGCCTACAAGCTTTATCAGACAGCTTACAAGCTCAATATCAAACACAAAACCAACATGAACAAGACGAATTCGATGCCATGGCAGCATTGATGGACGAATTGGAGCTGCTATGAGTGATTTAAACGAGTTAAACCAACCAACATCTGCAGTCCAAGCAGAGGCGACTGCGAAATCGAATGTTGTTAGCAAGAAGAACGATACCGAGAAACAAAGTGCGAACAGTGCAGGAAAAATTGATAAGCATGCGTTAGCAAAACGGTTTCTTCAATTAGGTAAGCCGGAGCAGGTCAAGTTCATCGAGCTACTGAGTAATAAAGGGTTAGACTTTGAAAAGCTACCGATTGTGTCCGTCGGCGCTGAACAGAAAGTGGGGCTCTCTCCAGCGCAGCAGCGACTGTGGGATATTTATTGTTTAGATAAAGGAAACAGTGCCTACCATATGTCAGGTACGTTCGATGTTAAAGGCAAGTTAGACACAACACAGCTAGGTAACCTAGTAAATAAAGTCTTGGATCGGCATGAGGTATTAAGAACGCGTTTTGTTCATGAGTCCGACAGTGCCGTAGTTCAGTTTGTCGACCGATCGGCAGTCATGTTTCCGGTGATTGTAGATGCTCAAGGTTGGAGTCAACAGCAAATTCAAGATACACAGCGAGATTTTATAGGAAACGCATTTGATCTCGAAACTGAACTGCCGATTCGGATGCTATGCTTGAAGCTCAACAATGGTTCATGGAAGTTGCAGCTCGTAATGCATCATATCGTATCAGATGGATGGTCGATTGGCGTGTTCGTGAGTGAGCTTGTTTCACTCTATCAGCAAGGTGATTTGCCGAAATTACCGATTCAGTATCGTGATTACTCCCAGTGGCAAACGGCTTTGCTTGACGCTGGTAAAGGTGCTCACCACATTGATTATTGGAAGCGAGAACTAAAAGATTCTAACTCGGAGCTATTATTCCCTTGGTGTTGCGAAATCGCACCAAATCAAAGGCGTGCTGCCGATTCGATCAGCTATGAGCTGAGTAAAACTCAATCTAACAAGATCAACCAAGTGGCTCGCCAATTATCGGTAACGAATTCGAGTTTGTGGTTAGGCGTTTGGCAAGCGGCTTTAGCCACGGTGACACATCGCTCTGACATATCAGTCGGCGTCCCTATGGCAAATAGAACCCGACACGAAGTGTCGAACCTGATTGGCTTCTTTGTTAATACCATGGTGATTCAACAAACTATTTCACCTAAATGTTCGATCGCGAAAGCAATTGCAGGTGCTCATGACAAAGTACTCGAAGCACAAGAACATCAACTGCTGCCATTTGATCAGCTTGTCACGGCATTGTCCGATGAGCATAAGTTGATAGAAAGAAAGGCTGGGCAGACGCCGTTGTTTCAAGTGTTGTTTAATCATCAAAGCACTTTGTCTGGGGATATCCACTTAGATAACGAACTGATTTTGTCTGCTCAAGACCAAAAGGGAGAGTTCGCACTATTCGACGTTGCATTAGATGTACGTGAAAGCCAGAGCAAAACACGTGTCGTATTAACTTATTCGAAAGACCGAATAGACGAAGACAAGATGGCCGAATTGAATGCAGTTCTTGAAAACCTAATACGAGACTTAGACGTTAATTTAGGTTGTAGCCTGGCTCAGATGAAGCATTTATCACCGCATGATGAAGCTGTCCTTAGAAATCTATCGCAACCAGAAGGCAATTGGCATTTTCAGTCAATTATCGAGTTACTGGAAAATCAAGCACGAGTAAGGCCCGATGCGATTGCCTTAAAGCATCAAGATCAACAGCTTACTTTTGCAGGGTTAGCGCATTCATCATCCGATCTTGCATCCAAACTCAAAGCTCAAGGTGTAAGACGTGACCAAGCGGTTGGTGTGCTCTTTGAGAGAGGGGTACAGATGATCGTTGCAATGGTAGCGGTCATGAAAGCGGGTGGGGCGTTCTTGCCGTTAGATCCTGATTATCCAACCGAGCGCTTGGCTTACATGATACAGGACTCTCAAGCTCGCTTTGTGGTTACACAGCATAGGTTGGGATCTCGTTGGCATAGCATTCAATCAACATTTAAGGCTTCATTATCACAACCGAATCCTCTGTTTTATGGGGTAGGGGAGAGTGTTGATGAGTGTGAGCTACGATCTTCAAACGGAGAGTTGTTGCTTGTGAGATCAAAAAAGCAACAACGTGAAGAGGAACAAACAACAGCAGCAAAACTTCATCCTGAACAATTGGCCTATATTATCTATACATCGGGTTCGACAGGGAAACCAAAAGGAGTCGCGGTTAATCATGTTGGATTATCGATGCATGTTCAAACCATTGGTCATCAGTATGGCATGACGCCAGAGGACATAGAGCTGCATTTCGCATCGATTAGCTTTGATGGCGCCGTTGAACGTTGGGCGGTACCTTTGGCATTTGGCAGTAAGTTGGTTATTCGAGATCAGGAATTATGGAGCGCTGAACAAACTTGCGATGTGCTCAGCAAAGAAAAAGTCACGATTGCGTGCTTCCCGCCGAGCTATGTTGGCCCATTATTGGATTGGATTGATTATCAAAAGCCTCCCCTCAGTGTCAGATCTTGGACACTAGGAGGTGAAGCATTTACCGCAGAAACCTATCAGCGTTTGCAAAAGGTTGTTAACCCGCCACGCATAATTAATGGTTATGGACCGACAGAAACCGTTGTTACCCCAATGATTTGGCGAGCATATCCACAAGATAAATTAACCAGTGCGTACGCTCCGATTGGGCAACCTGTCGGTGAGCGTCGCTTGTACGTCTTAGATGCTCAATTGAATAAAGTCGCGTTTGGCAAAGTCGGCGAATTGTACATTGGCGCCGAGGTCGGGTTGGCTAGAGGCTATCTCGATCAACCAGACCTAACGTCCGAACGTTTTCTACCAGACCCGTTTCGCGAACATGTAGGTGAGCGAATGTATCGTACAGGGGACTTGGTGCGGTGGAACGATGATGGAGTGATGGAATACATAGGTCGGGTAGATCAGCAGATCAAGATTCGAGGCTTTCGTGTCGAGTTGGGAGAAATAGAAAGTCGACTTCAATCTATATCAAAAGTTGAACACTGTGTCGTCGCACTTCAAGAGGTTGGGGCACAGAAGCAATTGTTTGGTTACCTCCAAAGCAGTGAGCCTGAACGATTCGATCTTGATGACATTTTCGACCAATTATCCACAGTGCTGCCAGATTACATGGTACCAAGCCAATTATTAGTATTGGAAAAGCTTCCGCTCACGCCTGCAGGAAAAGTTGATAGAGCGTCTCTCCCTTTTCTTGGAAGTAAATTCGAATCTGAAGCAACGTTTGTTACACCTGAAACGGAACAAGAAGCCTTGTTGGTGGACACATGGCAGCAACTTCTTGGTGCTGAGCAGGTGAGTTGCTCCGATAACTTTTTCGCATTGGGCGGTGATTCCATCCTTTGTTTGCAAATGGTCAGCAAAGTCCGTGTTACGGGTTACAACTTAACACCACAACAAGTGTTTGAAGCCAAGACATTACGTGATTTGGCGAGTGTGCTTAGCATTCATAAAACAGCCAAAGAGCGTGAGCTTAGTGATTTACCTTTTGAATTAATGCCGATACAGGCGCATTTCTTTGCCCAAGAGTTTCCAGAGCCAAATCATTGGAACCAACATATTTGCGTTGAGCTTAAACAAGATATGGAAATTGGTTACTTAGAGTCGGCTATTCAAGCCTTGGTGAAACAGCATCCAAGCCTCAGGCTGTCATTCAGCCAGGAATCAGGTAAATGGAAGCAGCAATTTCAACTTTACCAAAAACGTCAATATCTTTGGGTCAGTAACGTCGATTCTGAACAGGCTTTTTCAGCGTTCACGCAAGAAATCCAACAAAGCATGGATATTAGTTCTGGACGCTTGATTCAAGCGGGCATTGCCAAATTTTCCGACGCGCCTAACCGCTTGATGATCGCAATCCACCACCTGGCTGTAGATGGTGTGTCTTGGAGAATTCTATTAGATGATCTATGGAAAGCTTATCAGCAGTTAGTCGCGGGCCAAGATATAGATTTGATGCCGAACTCAAGTTCGTTAGATGAAGCGGTCAATGCTGTTGAGAGGTGGTCATCGAGCGAAAAAGGTAAATTGATGCGGGAGGCTTGGCATTTTTTGTCGGAAATAACCGACGACTTGGGGAGTACTGAACTAGGCCTCAAGTTGCCTCTTTACCGAGATAAGCAAAGTCAAAAAACCGAGTTATCTAATGATCTCACTCAAGCATTATTGCGAATCTCAGGCTCGGAGTTGGGTGCTAATATCCAAAGCGCTTTGATAACTGCGCTTGTATCAGCCTTAGCAAGTGAAGAGCATCCGAATGTACCTATCTATCTTGAGGGGCATGGACGCGAACCATCTGTTTTTGCAAATACCGACCTATCGCGAATGGTTGGGTGGACGACTAGCTTGTATCCAATTATTGGGCAATATCATCCAGACATTATTAGTATGGTTGATAAAACACATGATGCTCTCGAACGTATTAAGGAAGATGGTGGTATTGGTTACGGACTGAGGTACCTAGAACAACGAGAACAAGGAACACTGGAGGAGCAAAGCATGGTCGCTACCTTTAACTATCTTGGTCAGTATTCTAGTCACGGATTCGCGCAGTGGTGTTCACCGATAGAAGAAGGTAGCTCACCTCAATCCGAATTAAACCAGATGTTGACCCCACTTGTTGTCAACGCCCAAATTGTATCAGGCAAGTTGAGCCTTGCGTGGGAGTATGCGACTACGCATTACTCGCACCAAAAGATAGAAGAAATCGCTACACGATATGTAGAGTGTTTAACTGAGTTTGTGTCTGTGATGCGAATCGTTAAAGAGAAACCAACGGTCAAGCCGGACAAACGACTTATCGAAAAACTTAACACTACATCTAATGAGCATGAGCCCGTTTTTTGTATTCATCCGGTTACTGGGCGTGTTACTGGTTATCAACGCTTGGCGCAATCATTGGAAGGGAAGCGATCAGTTTATGGGATAAAGTCGAAGAGCTTTGTTTTAGATAATGCTTTTGATACCTCACTAACCGATATGGCAGACACCTATTTTCAAACAATCAAGCAGTTACAACCACGTGGTCCATATCGCTTAGTTGGTTGGTCACTCGGTGGTGCACTTACTCAAGAAATCGCGAGTCGCCTCGAGAAAAATGGAGACGAAATTAGGTTTGCCGGCTTGCTAGATTGTTATGTCCCAGGTACAGAAATAGCGAGTGATCAGTGGGATTCCCCATCATCAAAAGCGAAATTATTAGAGCATATTTCCTTGTTGCTAGGGACGGTTACCGTACAGCAAGGGGCACGATGTATAGACTTACTCGATTCAGTATCTCCACCAATGTGGCCAGAGGTATTTAATACATGGCTAGCGGAAAATCACTTTGATCCACATATGGCAGATAACGCGAAACAAATGCTCTACAGCTGGTCTGTAGAACAACATATGCGTTCTTTATGCCGTGGATATCAATTACCAAGCATAAAAACCAAGTTGCATTGTTGGTGGGCAGGGCAACCAAATGGTCGCTCCGACCTGTTATCCAAAGGGTTGAATAAGCTCAACGCGCAGAGATATTCCGTCACTGTGGACACGGATCATTTAGGTATTGTTCAGAACAACACAGTAATCAAAGACTTATACAGACATTTGTATTGTGAATAATTTTATAAATATCCATTACTAAGATGTTTTATTTTGAAAATTACGTGGTACACTTCTCGTTATTATTAATCGCAATGATAACTATTATCGTTATTGTTTGTGTTTTTATTACAATTGGTTCATAGCCGTATTGAAGGAGAAATATATGAATCGGCACTTTATGCGCACCCCAACAGCACTTGCGGTCGCTTTAGTTATATCGTCAGGAATGGTTCAGGCCAACGAAGATGAAACCGTTGTTGTTCTTGGGCAGCAGCTTGAAGACAGCTCAGTAGGTCCAGATTTTAGCTACGTAGGATTAAGTAGTCGCACGGCAACAAAAACCGACGTTGCGATAGGTGAAACACCTCGTGCTATTTCCATTGTGACGCGTGAGCAAATGGACGACAGAGCGTCGATCAGTATTGCCGATGCATTGCAATACACACCGAGTATCCAAGCAAATTACTTCGGTGAAGATAACAAGCAAGATTGGTTTGTGATTCGTGGCTTTAAGCAAGCAAACAGCGGCTTGTATCAAGACGGAACGCGTTTGTACTCATCTGGCTTTTACAGCTGGCAAATCGACCCATTTGGGTTGGAGCGAGTAGAAATTTTACGTGGTCCTGGTTCTGCATTGTACGGCCAAACTCCTCCAGGTGGCGTCATAAATGTCGTGAGCAAGCGCCCTCAATTTGACGGTGGTTCTGGTCAGTTTGCTATTGAATACGGCACTGACGATCGTAAGCAAATTAGCTTAGATGTGAACTCTGAAGTTAACGAAAAAATGGCATTCCGCCTACAAGCGCTTGGTCGCAAAAATGGCAGCCGTGTTGATGGAGTAGAAGCTGAACGTATTTTCATCGCCCCTTCTCTGGCTTATAAATTCACAGACGACACCAAATTAACATTGTTAACCAGTTACCAAAAAGATGATTCCGACCCGTATCTGCAATTTTTGCCAATGGAAGGAACGTTAACATCGAATCCAAACGGGAAAATCAGTGATAGCACTGCGGTAGGCAATACCGATTGGGAAACGTTCGAGCGTGAACAACTGTCAGTAGGCTATGAATTTGAACATCATTTCAATGACAGTACTTACTTCATGCAGAATACGCGTTACAGTAAGATGGACATTAACCTCCGTCAAATGTATTCGCTTGGCTATGCGACAGATTATGGTTTAGGTGTTTATGACCCAACAAACAGCAAGGTTCTACGCGGGGCTTCCACAGAGGAAGGCACGTCTGACGCGTTTAATATAGACAACCGCGTTGTACACACCTTTAAAACTGGCGTTGTAGAACATACTTTGCTAGCTGGTATCGATTATCAAAGTATCGATATTGACAGTAAAGATTATGCTTCAGACCCATTTGTTGCCGATGGTAATAGCTCGATTATTGTTCCAGCTGGAGGGACTTTCGTTTCGATCGCAAACCCATTGTTTGATGTTTTCAACCCGTCCTATAGTAACAATGTCACTTTGCTGGATTCTAACTTTAGTGTTGTTGATGAATCTGACCGCCAAACCACTAAAACTAAAAACAATCAACTAGGCCTGTATTTACAAGACCAAATGATGATTGAGGACAAGTGGGCAGTGCAAATAGGTGTTCGTTACGACGATTCCCAAAATAAGACACATAACACGACAACGGGCGCAAAAACTAAGGTCGACAACGAAGAGTGGACAACTAACTTCGGTGTTGCTTATTTGATGGATAGCGGCTTTACACCTTATGCGAGCTACGCTCAGTCGTTTGACCCAATAATTCAACTTGACGCCAATGGTGACCCTGCGAAGCCAGAACGTGGCGAACAGTACGAACTTGGCTTGAAATACCAACCGCGTAGCTTTGACGGTTACTTCAACATTGCTGCGTTTGAAGTATCGAAAGAAAACTTAGCGCGTCAGGTCGCTGGCCAACTAACGCAAATTGGTGAGGTTCGTAACCGTGGTTTAGAGCTAGAAGCTGTTGCAAACGTGACTGAAGCATTAACCTTGATTGGTAACGTTTCATTCATTGATTCTGAAATAACAGCAGATTCGACAAGCAGTAATGTAGGCAACACGCCATCACAAATTGCTGACCAACTCGCTTCAGCTTGGGCAAATTACCGCTTCCTAAATGGTCCATTAGATGGCTTAACGATTGGTGCGGGTGCTCGTTACGTTGGTGATTCATATGCCGATAATACCGAAACAAACGTTGTTCCTTCATATACATTGTTTGACGCTACGTTAAGCTACCGTATTGAAGATTATAAGTTCCAAGTTGCAGCGAAAAACCTAGCAGATAAAGAGTACGTTGCTACATGTGATTACTACTGTTTCTACGGTGACCGTCGTAACGTGATTGCGAGCGTAACCTATGACTGGTAGCCACCAGCCTGCGAACACTCTGCCCGATGGGCAGAGTGTTTCTTTAACTGAAGGGCTAGATAGATATAGTGTTGAAGTGAGTAGCGGTTCTCTCGAAGTAGTACGAGAAACGGATCATTTTTGGCGACTTACAGAGATGACGGCTACCGAACAAGAAGCTCTCTCAGCGTTTGCGCTTTTGTTTTCCGCTAACTCAGATATTCGAACTATTGAACTCGGACAATTTAAAAGCGAAGTGTTGGATTCTTTGTCCTTTGAAACTGCCGAAGGCTTAAAAGTGCTATGGCGTGAAGCCGTTATGCAAACTCCGGAGTTATGGCTTAAGAATCGAAATCACGCCCTTTACCCACATAAGCAAGTTCTTGACGCTGCAGGGTATCATCCGGCAAGGCCAAAGCCTTTGTATGGGGAGCTATATCGTCGCTACATTCCAGAGCTAAACGCTGTACTTACATTAGAAGGGTTAGACGTTGATAAACATCTAACGTTGTTCAATAAATGGCAGAACACAAAGCGTGTTGCCAATTTCTGGGAACAGACTGGTTCGTTAGAAGAGCACAAGTTTTATTTAGAAGAATCCTGCAAAAACCATAAAAATCAACTGCTAATTGTATGTTTAGACAACCAGCCTTTTGCTTATATCGAAGTGTATTGGACAAAAGAAGATCGTATCGCGCCTTACTATGCAGCTGGCGACTACGATCGTGGGATACATATGTTGGTAGGCGAAGAGTCTCACCGCGGAGCACATAAAGTTGCTGCTTGGTTGCCTTCTGTTTGTCACTTCATCTATCTATCGGATCCTCGCACAGAAAAGATTGTTAGCGAGCCAAGAGCCGATAACAACAAAATGATTGGGTATCTACAAAAATACGGCTTTGCCAAAGTTAAAGAATTTGAATTTCCGCATAAGCGTGCGGCTTTAATGTGTCAGTTAAAAGACAGCTTTTTCAGTAACGAGTTCTAATCGAGAGCAGTTTGTACTGAAACAAGGAGTCGGAATAGGGCGCTTGTTTGCGCCTGCAAAATTTTCATGAGGTTATACATGACGAAACAAATTAAGGAATATGATGTTCTCGGAGTGGGCTTTGGTCCTGCTAATTTATCGATAGCTATTGCTTTGGAAGAGCAAGCTAAAGATAAAGGCTTAAGTTATTGCTTCTTGGAGCAAAAGCCTCATTTTGAATGGCACGGTGGTATGTTGTTAGATGGAACAAGAATGCAAATATCTTGTTTGAAAGATCTGGTGACATTACGAAATCCAACCAGTCCTTATTCATTCGTTAATTATTTGCACACCAAAGATAGGCTTAATGCGTTTATCAACTTAGGTAGTATGAACCCTTCTCGTGTTGAGTTTAACGACTATCTGACTTGGGTTGCTAATCAATTTTCAGAACGTGTAAATTACGGCCAGCGAGTCATTGATATTGAAGCGATTGATGAAAATGGTCAAAGCTCAAAAGTAAAAGTTACCTCTACCGATATACACGGCAACCAGACGGTTCGAATCGCTAAGAACCTTATTGTCGGTATGGGCGGGATGCCGAAACTTCCAAAACTGTTTGAAGGCCATGATAACGAACAAATCATCCACTCCTCGAAGTACAAAGCGTGGCGTGAAACCTTTAAGCCAAACTCAGAGCCAAAAATCGCGATCGTGGGTGCTGGGCAAAGTGCTGCTGAAATATTCGTTGATCTCACCAATCGTTATGCTGATGGTGAAGTTCACATGGTTAACCGCCGCTTTGCATTGCACCCGGCTGATGACAGTCCGTTTGTAAACGAGGTGTTTGATCCTGAGTTTACCGATCACATGTATGAAAGCACGCAAGAGCAGCGTGACCACATCCTTTCTCGATTTAGCGCGACTAACTATTCAGTTGTGGATACAGAAGAACTTAACGCCATTTACGAGCTGCTTTATTTGCAAAAAGTAACGGGTGAGGGTAACCATCAACATTTACGTTGTCATGACATCCAAGAAGTTGCTATGAAAGATGACAAAGTAGCGTTGCGTCTGAATGACACGATAAACAAAACACAGTTATGGAAGGAATACGATGCGATCATTCTTGCTACGGGCTATCGTTACGATGAGTTCAACCAAATGCTCAGCTCGATTGAACCCTTGATTGATAGTAAATCGGTAGCGCGTTCATACCAATTAGACATGAAGCCAAGTTGTGAAGTTAAGATCTTCCTGCAGGGGTGTTGTGAATCTTCTCATGGCCTGAGTGATACGCTTCTTTCTGTGTTGGCTGTTCGTTCTCAAGAGATCGTAGATGCGCTTCTCGAAAACTCACAGAACGAGCTAGAAAAAGCTTAGATTCTGTATGTGAACAATGTTGTGGTATTTGTTCGCAGCATATTTGTTTATCACGTGTTTCGAAGCACATATAGCCAAAACGCAAACGCCAATATTATATTGGCGTTTTTGTTCTTAAATATTAATTCAATCCATAGAGTCGCCAGTTGTGTGCTATCCCATTTATCGGCCTAGCTGCCTAGGTTAGAGAATTATGGCTTGCCGCAAATTTGTTAATGTATCGATGAAATTTGTGTTGATATCGCCTTTAAATCAAACAACTAGCTGTTGATTAAAACGATCACTACGATTTATTGCAGCAGTTGTTGAGCACAAAGCCTATATTGACTAGAATGACGCACTTTTTTTATTTACGTACATACAGGTAATGAACATGAGCGATACTAATTCAAGACCAGCTTTACCAGATCATCTTGCAGGTAACCCACGCAGCCCACACCACGTTGCTGAGTGTTTCGAATACCCAATCGGCATTCGTCTAAATGGTAAAGAGCGTACTGATGTTGAAGAATACTGCATCAGCGAAGGTTGGGTTAAGATCCCTTCACCTAAAGCGCTAGATCGCTTTGGTCAACCAATGCTTATTACTCTAAAAGGCACTGTAGAAGCTTTTTACATCGAAGAATAATTGTTGGAGTAACTCGCTAATCCTTGGTGTCACTTGCCAATACTGAGTTACCAAGCGTTATTACTAGAAAAGGCCTAGAAAAATCTAGGCCTTTTTTGTTTTTCTGTGTTTACCATTATTCCAAAACCTTCGCTTACCATGCGATACCTGCACCAATTGAAAACTCCAAGTCTTCACCTTCTGCTTTGTCGAAACCGGCCGTTACCACAAAACCACTGTCCATAATGTAGGTTGCATCTAAGCCGCCAACTTGTTTGGTTGAACTGTCTGAGAACTTGTTCCTATCAAATGTGACATCAGTATGGGTGCGTTTAATGCCATAGCCCGGTGTTATGTAAAGGTTTTCGGTTATACCAATAGGGACGTGAAACTGGTATTCATTGTCGCGTTGTTTGTATTCATAAGAAGAGGTGTCATCATTGTATGCAGAGCGTGTAAATTCAAAGCCATACCCCAGAGAACCAACACCACGGTATTTGATGTAAGAAGCAGACCAATCACGCCAACCACGTTCAGCAGATAGACCAAATGTAATCGCGGTTTCATCTTGATTTTGCTCATAAGCGTGAACATTGGTAATAGATAACAACAATAAAGCGGTTAGAGCCAATAGAGGAAGGTTTTTGATGGTCATTTGATCACTCGCTTATGTTTACAGAATATTGGCGATCTCGGTATAAACCTAGACAACCATTAAATTGGTCACGTAATTCGAATCATCCTTGAAAGATTGAAGTATTTTACTGAAAGAGCTACGTAGAAATATTGGTAGGAAAAGAAGGGCACTCAAACGTACTGTTTGAATGCCCGGCAGTTCTGTTTTATTAAGAATGATTACTTCAGCGTACGAAGCTTATTTGCCTGTATCTTTGCTCGAACTTTGGTAACGGCTGCTTGCGAAGGTAAGTTATCTTTTACCTTGCTCTTTATCTCTGCTACTGGGATGAAGTTCCATTGGCCGTTGTGATACTTCACCACAAATGTTTCTCTGCTCATCTCCTCACGGAATACCCAAACACCGTCATCGAGACGTTTAAAGTCACCAACTACATTTCCGCTCGTATCTCGCACTGTCCAGAAGGTGTAATCATTGTCGGCATAAGTGATTGAATCTTTTCTGCCTGAGATCATCTTGTCTCCAGAGCTAATCGTGACATAGTTATCACGAATGATGATTTCACCAACACGCTTGTCATCCACATAGATGCTATAGAGGGTTTCTTCTTCACTAGAGCGCTCTTTTACTGCCCCGATGTGCGCTTCATCAGTATCCGTATTAAAAAATGGAATATCACCCAACTCAGGGATATGTACGAAACCCAAATCAGCTTGTGCAATTTTGTCTTTTAGACCGGGTGCATCTACACCATATTCAGGGTCTACGTTCTCATAACCGCCATCGTTATCGGTATCATCTTGCCCGAAACCGGGATCGATATTTTCAAAACCGTAGTCACCATCAAATTCAGGTTGTGTCGGTTCAGATGTACCACCTGATGAACAGCCAGCTAAAACAGTAGCAAGTACAAGAGCGATAAGTGATTTGTTCATGATATTTCCTATCGTTTAATTAATTAGTAAGAAGCTGATGACTGCACACCATACCCAAAATATTGGGCGAACAAATAAAGTTGTTTTGGGCATTGCTGCATCACTTGAGGTTGTACGATACGTAATCACCAGCGTTCAATAAATAAACGGAAGCATAGGTTTGACATCACGATTGGTTATGTATTTAAGATTCAAAAGAAAGCCATAGAATATAAGTGCGATTGTAGGTTGGTGGGATGGTGGAGTTTCTACACCTTGATTTGTTTTTAATGAATAACTTGTTCGATATTTGCTCATTCGAACAAAATGTACCCACTTAATGTTTCCTGAAGTTAGATATACAAAAACGAAAATATGAAGCGCAGTCTAATTAAATGAAACTAATATGCTGTATTTAAAGTTATTTATTGTTAATAGATAGCTATATCACAGAAAATAATCCTGAAGCACATACAATTCCCCTGATTTCGAATGAGCGTTTAATTTTTTCGTTCGAGCATTTTAAATTTCTATCGCCCAATAATTATGAGGTTCCTATGTTTGGAATATTCAAACCTATGGCGCATATCGATCGTTTATCGTCAGATAAGATTGATAGCACCTACACACGTTTACGATGGCAGCTTTTTCTCGGCATCTTTGTTGGTTATGCAGGGTACTACTTAGTACGCAAAAACTTCAGTTTGGCGATGCCATACCTTATTGAACAAGGGTATAGCCGAGGCGAACTAGGGGTTGCTTTAGCCGCAGTATCCATCGCTTACGGTTTATCTAAGTTTTTAATGGGGAGCGTGTCGGACCGTTCTAACCCTCGTTATTTCCTCAGTGGCGGCTTGTTGATGTCGGCATTGGTGATGTTCTGCTTTGGTTTTATGCCATGGGCGACAGGTAGTATTACTGCGATGTTTATCCTGTTGTTTCTAAATGGTTGGTTTCAAGGTATGGGTTGGCCGGCCTGTGGGCGAACCATGGTTCACTGGTGGTCACGAAAAGAACGCGGCGAGATAGTCTCCGTATGGAACGTGGCACACAATGTCGGTGGCGGCTTGATCGGCCCAATGTTCCTATTGGGGCTTTGGGCTTTTAATGACGACTGGCGAACCGCTTTTTATGTTCCTGCATTTTTTGCCACTCTCGTTGCTATTTTTGTTTGGTTCACTGTAAGAGATACACCTCAGTCTTGTGGCTTACCACCAATTGAAGAACACAAAGACGATTACCCAGACGACTACGATAAATCCCATGAGAAAGAAATGACGGCGAAAGAGATTTTCTTTAAGTACGTTTTCTCTAACAAGTTGTTGTGGTCAATCGCGATTGCTAATGCGTTTGTTTACCTTATTCGTTATGGTGTACTTGATTGGGCTCCGGTCTACTTGAAAGAAGCAAAAGACTTCTCAGTAGATAAATCTTCTTGGGCTTACTTCTTGTATGAGTGGGCGGGTATACCTGGCACGCTACTGTGTGGTTGGATTTCAGATAAATTGTTTAAAGGCCGACGCGCACCTGCAGGTATCTTGTTCATGGTTTTGGTTACTATCGCTGTATTAGTTTATTGGCTAAACCCAGCAGGTAACCCAACAATTGACATGTTGGCGCTGATTGCAATTGGTTTCCTTATCTATGGTCCGGTAATGCTCATCGGCTTATACGCACTAGAGCTTGCTCCTAAAAAAGCTGCAGGTACAGCGGCAGGCTTAACAGGTCTGTTTGGTTACTTAGGTGGTGCGGTTGCTGCAAACGCAGTGCTTGGGTTTATGGTTGACCATTACGGTTGGGATGGTGGTTTCATTATTTTGGTGGGTGCTTGTATTGCATCATTAATTTGTTTGCTTTATGCCTTCATGGGTGAGCGAGCACATCATAAACAAAAAAATCTTGAAAAAGAGAAAGAAGCGTTAGCTTAACGGCTCTTTAACCTAATAAAACAACGTCAATAAATCAAAGAGGCAGGATATTCCTGCCTCTTTTCTATCAAAGGAATGGAAATAATGAAAACAACGTCAATGTGTATGACTCTTTTGGCATTGAGCTTATCAGCAAACGCATTTGCTGAACCTTTAGTGATTGCGCATCGCGGTGCATCAGGTTATTTACCTGAACATACGTTGCCTGCCAAAGCACTTGCCTATGCAATGAAACCTGACTATATCGAACAAGACGTGGTGATGACCAAAGACGATCAATTGGTGGTGTTACATGATCACTATTTAGATAGAGTCACCGATGTTGCTGACCGCTTTCCAACACGAGCACGCGCTGATGGCCGCTACTATGCCATTGATTTTACGCTTGCCGAGATCAAATCATTAAAAGTGACTGAAGGCTTTAACCTCGATGAACAAGGCAACAGAGTGGCAGGGTACCCAACACGTTTCCCTATGTGGCAGTCTGATTTCCGGGTCGCTACTTTTGCAGAAGAAATCGAATTGATCCAAGGCTTAAACAAGACGCTCGGTTATGACGTAGGCATTTATCCTGAAATCAAAGCACCTTGGTTCCATCGTCACGAAGGCAAAGATATTTCTAAAGCAGTGCTTGCGACTTTACATCAATATGGTTACCTATCGAAAGTCGACAAAGTGTATTTACAGTGTTTTGATGCCAATGAACTTCAGCGTATCAATGATGAACTTATGCCGGCCATGGAAATGGATCTCAAGCTCGTTCAGTTGATAGCTTATACCGATTGGAACGAAACCATGACTTATAAAGGTGAGAAAGCGACGCCGTACAGCTACGACTGGATGTTTGAGAAAGGCGGCATGGCAAAAGTCGCTAGCTATGCTGACGGCATTGGTCCTTGGAAACCTATGTTGGTAGACGATGCATCGACCAAAGATAACATCATTATTAAACCATTGATGAAGTCAGCAAAAGACGCGGGCTTAGACGTTCACCCGTATACGTTCCGTGCCGATCCAGGAAGAATCCCAGCCTATGCTGATAACTTTGATGGTATGTTGGATGTCTTTTACAACCAAGTTAAAGTCGATGGCGTGTTTACCGACTTCCCAGACAAAGCGGTAGAGTTCCTTAACCGTTAATTCCCTTCCAGTTACGAAGCACTAATAACGAGATACGAAGAGCTAAAAGTAAAACTTAAAAATGCTTTTAGTTCTTCCTTGTGAGCCTCGTTCTCACTGTAATTACCATTTTGAAATTCCTAGGTTTACACCAATCTCTCCCCTTGATAGCTTACCAACATTACAGTCTGTTATTTCTCACTGACTGAACCTTATATTCAAACTGGAAAAATCATGGAAGAAAGAAGCAAAGATTATCTCGATAGTTACCTCAATACATTGCCAACCGAAGTGGCTTCTCAATATACGTCTTTTAGTTCCGACTATTACTGCGCTGATGAATACAACGCCAATCTCTGCGCTCAGTTGATTCTCAAAGGCGAAAAACAAGCGTCTTGCAGCCTTGAATATTGGTACAGCCATGAAGGGGAAGCGATGCCTGTCGTAGGGCATTTGCAAGTCGTCACTGATTGGGATGGCAAGCCAGTTTGTATTGTAGAGATTACTTCAGTCTCACAGTGCAAATACAACGAAGTCACTGCTGAATTTGCTGCCGCGGAAGGTGAGGGTGATAAAACACTAGAATGGTGGAGAGAAGCGCACTGGAACTTCTTCTCGCGTGAATGTGAAGAGCTCAAAATATCGCCAGCTGAAGACATGTTACTCGTATTAGAGCGCTTCAAAGTGGTTTATCAATAAAGGGTATTTTGTTGATTCACAATACGTGAAATTTTGTGTTTAGGAGATCGTGCTCAATAAATAGCAACAAGGTTGACCACAATGAGCCTAACTGTTCGAGAAGTTCTTATAAGCTCGCTTGAGGGCTAGATAATTCATCGCATGCAGGAGGCAAGATGAACAATATTACAAAGCAAATCGATCTAACAAAAATCGT
Organism: Vibrio sp. R78045; assembly: GCF_042466085.1. NCBI lineage: Bacteria > Pseudomonadati > Pseudomonadota > Gammaproteobacteria > Vibrionales > Vibrionaceae > Vibrio > Vibrio sp. R78045. Next base: position 225,206 of record NZ_JAXHBS010000018.1, on the reverse strand, counting down.
GTTATTCGACTGGGGCAATACGCTGATGGTCGATTTCCCAGATGCACAAGGGAAGATGTGTGACTGGGAGAGAGTTAAAGTGGTCGAGTGTGCTCGGGAAATACTTTGTGAACTATCTAAAACCCACCAGCTTTATGTTGCGACTAACGCATTAGACTCAAGCGAGCAAGACATCATCAAAGCTTTTGAACGAGTAGGGCTCACTCGGTATTTATCGGGTTATTTTTGCAAAGCTACCCTTGGCTTATCTAAATACGACTCGGATTTTTATCCCGCCATCATTTCTAAGCTTGGTGTTGAGCCTCAAGATATCACCATGGTAGGTGATACATTAGAGAAAGACATTTACCCAGCACTTGAAGCGGGTTTGCAAGCGGTGTGGTTGAACACTAGTCGAGTTGATTTTAAGTCAGAGCCCCCCCGTATCGTGCAAATTAAAAACCTAAGCGAACTGTTGGAGAAGCGCGATTAACTCTCTGAAATTCAGCCTAGATAAAGCACTTGTCTGTTTTGACGTCAATCTCCCATCTCTTTGTTGTTTAATCCTTTAAGCTAACTCTAGTTTCCACTATGAGGGCTAGATTATGAGTATCGAACGTCACGGAATATCGGTTGGAATTGAACGTGTTAACGGTGAAACCATTGTTGTGTTTAAAGCGAAAGGAAAACTCACACACAATGATTACCAAGCAATGATACCAATTCTAAATACAACATTAGAAGAACTCGATTCATCTGAACTTAAGATGCTGGTCGATATATCATCTTTAACAGGTTGGGAGTTGCGGGCTGCTTGGGACGATTTCAAATTGGGATTAGAGCTCAATTCGAAGATAGACAAAATTGCTATTTACGGCGATAAAAGTTGGCAAGAAATGGCATCAAAAGTCGGCAGTTGGTTTGTGTCGGGTGAGATTAAGTCATTTGAAGATCACGACTCTGCACTTAAGTGGCTAGTCGATTGATCCTATTCGCAGACAGTTATAGATCAATCTGTAAACAACACTAATGACAGTTGACGCTCATTGTCTCGAAAGCTGTCATTTTTCATTTTGGCTATGATAATTCCTATTCGACTCCATAGAGTATATTCATTCCAGCGTGTAACATACCCAGGCTTTGTTTGGTCGAGAGTAATCGTGTGACCAGATTCAGTAAAACGATAACTAAAACAAAAATAAGGTCTAACGACATGCATAAGGTAATTGATAAGCTGGCTTGGATATTCATCAAAGACGGCAAGTTGTTGATGGTGAGATCAAAAGGCAAAGAACTATTCTATCTACCGGGTGGTAAGCGTGAAGCTGGCGAAAGTGATGAGCAAGCACTAGTTCGCGAAATCAAAGAAGAGATCTCTGTCGATTTAGTGTCAGACTCCATTAAATACGTTGAGACCTTTACAGGCCAAGCTGATGGCAAAGCGGAAGGCGTATCGGTGCAATTGACTTGTTATCTTGCTGATTATACTGGCGAACTGTCTCCAGATGCTGAAATCGAAGAGCTTAAGTTTGTTGATGGTAACGACAGAGCGGTATGCTCATTGGCAGCACTGGTTGCGCTTGATTGGTTAGAAGCTAACCAGTATTTGGCTTAAGGTTTTAGCATCTATCAGCTGTATTAGTGCATATTAGCTAATGTTGCAGACTGATCTTTAAAAGATCATCACTTAAGAATAGCTTGAAGGGCGGCTGTCTTTCATCAATAGATCGAGTTTCCTTTGAGCTTTCTTCGTGTCTTGTAAATCCACTACCTCAATCATTTCACACTCATCTCGCACCATCTCATTAATCAGGCTTGGATAATGTCTGCAATCTTCTGGTCGGTCTAAATAGATGCTACAGGTGTACTTGGCTTGAGCCTTGGTATCTTTCGTCGGAACCAGTTCCAGAAAAGGGCAACGGTTTAAACGTTCACCAGATTCAGGGTCGAACCAGATCTCGCTTCCACGAACATATTCAAAGATGTCTGGATTGAACAACTCCCACAAATCAATCTCTTCTTGCGTTGCGGCAAGGTCGCCATCTCCGTATTTGATACAGCATTTCCCGCATTGATTACAATTTTTCATTAGTGACTTCATTGGTTGGTGAGCTTTTGTCATTTTACCACTGATAGGCGTGGCACGTTGCCTTAGTTGTTCATGCTTATACCGTTGAGGGGCGCGAACTTGGAATAGCGACACTTAAAATTAATTTATCTATGCACGACCACTCCAATCAAAGCTGTAAACAGTGATACAATTTGTGCCTCTCACGTTATTCAAGCAAAGGCATCAAAATGAGAACGGTATACACCACCGAAGGCAACATCAACGCAAAGAAACAAAAAGACGCTTACCCAAAGCTCGCTTTATGTGACAAGTGCATAGGTGATTATGTGGTTATCGAGCAAGGTGAACGAACTTATAAGCCTTGTGCTAAATGTGGTGCCGACGATTAATGCGCCTTGATAAATACCTATGTAAAAGCACTGACCTAACCAAGCCTGAAGCGATTGAACGCATCCGTAATAGCGAGGTGAATGTAAACAGTGAGACTGTCACCGATGAATCGACTCAGGTTCACGAAAGCAACACCATCTTGTTAAACAGCACGCCGCTTCATTTACGTGAATTTCGTTACCTCTTAATGCACAAGCCTGCGGGTACTATTTGCTCCAATATCGACGAAGTCTATCCCTCGCTGTTCAACTACATCGAGATAGGCAAAGTATCAGAATTGCACATAGCAGGGCGCTTAGATGCTGACACCACAGGCTTAGTTTTGATTACCGATGATGGGCGATGGTCATTCAATATTACGCTGCCAACCAAGTCATGTAAGAAGGTATACCGCGTGACATTGTCACGAGATATCAAAGATGATGTCGCTGATAAGTTCAAAGCGGGCATTCAATTGCAAGGCGAACAAAAACCGACGCGTCCGGCAGAGCTTGAAGTGATTACCAGTAAAGAAGTGCTGTTGACTATTACAGAAGGTAAGTTTCATCAAGTAAAACGAATGTTTGCTGCGGTAGGGAATCGAGTTGTTGGTCTTCACCGTGAACAGATTGGTGATGTTCGTTTAGATGTTGAAGTAGGTCAGTGGCGTTATCTAACCAAAGCCGAAGTCGACTCATTTCAGCAGGGCTCGGAATAAATGTTTTAATCTCTTAAAGCGAGTTAGCATCAGAATATCAATACTATAAGGATGTAGGATGTAGGATGTAGGATGTAGGATGTAGGATGGAAAACCTCAAAGTCTCAGAAATTAAGTCTTTCGTACCCGCGAAAGACTTCAATTTATCTAAGCGTTTTTACCAGTCAATCGGCTTTGAAGTTATGTCTGAATTTCACGATATTTCCTATCTACGACATGGCAGTTGTGCCTTCCTTCTGCAAAACTTTTATGAACCTGCGCATTGTCACAATTACATGATGCACTTGCTGGTTGAAGACGTAAAAAGTTGGTCTCAACACATCCAAAACTCTAATGTAATGTCGGAATTTGAAGTTACCGTTTCCGAGGTTGTTGAGCAGCCTTGAGGAATGCTTGAGTTTTGTATCATTGACCCAAGTAGTGTCCCATTTATTTGTTTATAACGACAGTATCAACGCTCAACAGTTTTACGAAAAGCTGGGCTGGTTTCCGCGTGACGAAGTTCGAATGTATTCATTTAATAGTTCTAGTAACAGCAACGTTTAACATTATGAATATATTTAACTGATTCAATATGCGTGGCATTTTTGGCCCAATTCAGTGTTCGTTCATGGCCTAATGAGTTAGGCTAGGTCACAACGTTACCCATATATTACACGGGTGAATTAGGGACTTTCAGTTAAGGAGATCAAATGTACCAGGGAAGTTGTTTGTGCGGTTCAATACCGTTGTCATTAAAAGGCGTCCTGGTTTATTGGTTTCAAGGTAAGGATTATTTATGCAGAAAATGGAGTTTGTAAGAGTCCTACTGGTAGAAAAGGGCGTGAAACCTCAATTAACGAATCCATACTTTTACCTATGGTGGAAGTTACTTCGTATTGAAGCGAAGCCTCGGGTATTTGAAAGCCCGTTTAAGTTGTTTTTTCTTCAAGCTATATTTGGCTCTGTTTTTTGGGGTGGATTTATGTGGTTGTTATTTTGGCAGTTTGAAGGTTTCACAACATTCCAAGTGTATTGCTCTTTGTTCTTCGGTTTATTTACCGGGTTATGCTCTGCTCTTGAGGTTGCTAGAGCACGACGGAAGTTTGGGCTCAGCACACTAGAACGGTTGCTTGAACAGAATAAACTCACAGAGAACTAACAATACACTGAGGTATAAAATTTTGAAGAAGTTAATAGCGTTTATTGCCTGTTCCAATCTTGTCACGTTTGGATCGATTTATGTGCTTGAGTGGCAGTTTGGTTATCTCTCTATTCACTTTTTAAGTGACTACGCATTTTATACGATGCTGGTTCTCCTTGGGTTAGGAACGTTGTTTTCATTTACTGGACATACCGTTGGATATAGTGATCCAAGCAATGTGGCAGGAGTGACTGCGAGTAGTCTGATCGATAATGATTCAGCCAAAACGACGGTAGTGAATAAGTTGGAAAACACGAACTTAGGAAGCCGTTTCTTGATCGCCAGCTTAGTACCTCTGGTTTTTTGTGTGTTTGCTAACTTTATTGTTCCGCTGCCTATTAACGGGAGTTGAGCTAATAATATCGCTAGGCTCATTCTGTATTTTTTAAATGAATCCAATTGACATGTTACTTCCAATATATGAAAGTGGCTGTATGAAAACTAGTCTAAAGCACGTTAATTACCGAATTATCATCATTCCATAGAATGGTGGGATTCGATACGCTCTAGACTAATCAACCCACCCGTAAAGGTGGGTTTTGTGTATCTATCTTTCGGGGAAATAGACTCTTGGAGAAGTTTACATGAAAAAAGTAGCCGTTTTTGGTAAGCCAGGCAGTGGAAAATCGACAGTAAGCAAAGTACTTGCTTCTGTTACCAATTTGCCACTTCATCAATTAGATTCCTTGGTATACAAACCAAGTGGTGAATTAGTCGATAAAGAAGTATTTAAAGACATTCACGATAAGATAATCAATTCAGAAACTTGGATCATGGATGGGTTAGGGCCGATCAGTTTGTTCTATCAACGTTTAGAAGAAGCCGACACGCTTGTGTATATCGACCTTCCGTATTCAGTCAGTTATTGGTTCGTCGCCAAGCGTTTGCTAAAAGGGTTATTCGTCAAACCAGAAGGTTGGCCTGATGGAAGCTCTATTTTTAAAGGCACATTACAAAGCTACAAAATACTAAAATTGTGTCCAAAATTTTGGAACGATGACTTTATGTTAAAGGTACTTGGAAAGTCGCCTGAGAAAGAAGTTCATGTAATCAAAACTGTTGCGGAGTTAAATGATTTTGTATTGAAGTGCATGATTAAGGAACATCGATGAGAGTGCCGTTTCAAGTATCTAATGAACCTCGGCCATCGAATGAGCATACAGAACTTCGTTGGTTCTGCTACCAAGAGGCTTGCCGGCTCTTAGAGTATGATTCTAATCGCATCGCCTTATGGGAAGCTTATGAAAGGATTAAAAACGAGGTCAGCTAAGTAATTATCGGTTTTGAGTCCGAATCAGCACATTTTTGCTATGCATCACTATTCGTTCTTAATTATTTATAAGATGTTAGGGGTAGGATTCATAAGTTGATAATATAAAATCTACACTATATTGTTGATTGACTTATATAAATGCTTGATAACAAATACATTAAACACCCGTACAACTGCGAGAAGTGCAACGCTTTGACGCCTCACCTCCCAATAACCAAACCTGACGATTCTGCATCAGAAATGAAGCAATTTAAGTTTGGTATGTTGATCGAGTTCTTGATGACGACACTGTTTAAATCAGACTCTCATTCTAGCAGTTTCTTTGTTGAAGAAGAGCAACAATACGAATGTGAAAAATGCAACACAACATCGTGGCATTAATGTGTCGATGAGGCTTGTGGTTTTTATGATTGAAGGGTTTAGACGGGGCTGAGTGATGAACAAGAAAGGTGAGCCTCTGGGCAAATTGAGTATTGAAACGTGTCTATACTGGTATTGGTTGTGCTACTTACCTTAAAGTGGCGTTAGAAATGATGTGTTTAACTAGGCTAACTCTCAGAGGTAACAATGAAAAAATTACTATCACTAGGCGCCGTTTTACTTGCGGCATCATTTTCAGTCGCCGCTTCTGACGGTTTGATTAAGTACCAAAGTAATTACTCGGTAAAAGAAACCGCTGACCGTTTTGAAAGTATCGCTAAAAGCAAAGGCTTAACGTTGTTCGCAAGAATCGACCATCAGAAAAACGCGAGCAGTGTTGATCTTGAATTGAGACCAACCGAAGTTATTATTTTTGGAAACCCTAAGGTTGGTACGCCATTGATGCAGTGCCAGCAAGATGTGGCGATTGATTTACCACAGAAAGTGCTTGTAACCGAAGATTCGAATAAGAAAGTCTGGTTGTCTTACAACGATCCTAATTACTTGATGGAACGTCATGCTATTAACGGCTGTGATGAGGTGATTAAGAAAATATCAGGTGTGCTGAGTAAATTATCGGAAGCGACAATCGCTAAGTAATGATGATTTCGAGCCTGAAACCTTGTTTAACGCCATTCAGTTAAACTGCTTAGACAAGAAGTGAACGATGAAGCCCACCCAATATGGTGGGTTTCTTATAGAGTGTAGGTTTTACTTTGCACGTCATCAGGAATAACGAAATAGGGACATCATGACATTACGAGTAGTACCTGAACTTTATTGTTTAGATATAGAGGTGAGTAAGTCATTCTTTGTGGAAGTGTTGGGTTTTTCGGTTAAATACGAACGTCCAGAAGAAGCCTTTGCTTATCTGACTCTGGATGGTGTCGATGTCATGCTCGAAGGGCTTAATGGCGATAGTCGTAAGTGGATTACAGATAAGCTAGAAGTACCGTTTGGGCGAGGGGTAAACTTTCAATGGGATGTGTCGGACATCGATACCTTGTATCAACAAGTTAGTGACCAGTCTAAAGCGTCTATTTACTTAACATTAGAGTCTAAATCGTACTCATGCGATGACCGTGTCGTGATTCAAAAGCAATTCATTGTTCAAACGCCAGATGGCTACTTATTTCGATTTTGTCAGGACCGCCATTGAATTGATGCCTTTGGCATAGATCTTCGGCCAACATTCACAATGCGATTAAAACAACATAAGTAAACGATTAAAGGAATACTCCGACATGTACGGGAGTGAAGAAACCAGAGCATTTTGCTGTAATTGCAAAGTACTGACTCGTCATAAATACACCATGTTTAGTAACCAAGTTCAAAAAGCACCTCAAGAAGCAAAGAAACCTGGATTGCTTGGACTGATTTTATCGTCGTTAGCCTCAAGTAGTGGAACTGGTGACTACAAATGCACAAAGTGTGGTACTAATTTACGTACTCCCGATAACCTTGATTAACGTCTTTTGATGGCTAGTTTCTTGGTTACTCAGTTTAGAGTTCTAGACAAATGTTGTGCCAAAGTCGAACAATAAACAAAGTGTTTATTATAAAAAGGACATAAAAAAACAGGCAGATCTTGTGATCTACCCGTCTTATAATCGCTAATCTCAATCACAGTCTTGGTTATTGAAATTCAGAACGCTTAAGCGCAGCACTTCTTGTATTTCTTGCCGCTACCACATGAACATGGATCGTTACGATTAGGTGTTTTTTCAAACGTCATCGTTTTTGGCTTGTTTAATAGCGTATCTAGTTCAAGCGTGTTTTCTTCTTTGTTTGCATCTACTGTAATGTTTACAAAGATAGCGCTGTTTGCTGCTAGAGCTTCAACTTCTGCTTTACGAGCTTCAGTTTGAACCATTACTGCGATTGGTGACTCTTCAGTACCCGCTTTAACATCGCGGTTTACGTTGTAGCCAGCAAGAACGTGATTTTGTCTTGTCTCGATACGGCCTTTGAAAAATAGTTTCGACATTGGGTACTCATTACAAATTGGGATGACGCTATTCCAACGGGAGAGCGTTATAGAGCGGGGGATTATACTGATATATTGAAATTGATAAAGCAGTGATGTGAATGTTCTTTTAGCGGTCAGAGCGGAAGTGCGTGTAATCATCATATTGAGATACTTCGCTACATTGAGCTAATTAAGGAAGAGCAATGAAACCAAAACAAGTGGTACTTGGTTTTTGGGACGCAATGAGGACCAATGATTTTGCAAAGGCGAGTGAATGGTTGGCAGACGATTTTCAAGGACATTGGCCTCAGTCGTCTGAGTTGACGACTGGTCGAAGCAACTTTACAGCAATCAATTCTGAATACCCAGCTAACGGAGTTTGGGAGTTCGAGCTCAACTCGATTGTCTGTGAAGGTGATACGGTGGTGACGGATGTCTCGGTCACTGACAGCGTATTGAAAGATCGCGTGATTACTTTTCACACGGTTGTCGATGGCTTGATTCAAAAGCAAACGGAGTTTTGGCCAGATCCATTTGAAGCGCCAGCGTGGCGATCACAGTGGGTTCAGATTGTGACGAACAATCAGGCTATATCGAACAATCAGCTTGCATCGAATAATAAAGTTGCGTCGAATAAGTAAGCATTAGGAGATTTCATTGAACAAGGTAGTAATAGTAACGGGCGGGAGCCGAGGCATTGGCGCAGCGACGTCGAAACTGTTGGCCAATAAAGGCTATGCGGTATGTGTTAACTTTATTCACAACGAAACAAGAGCCGAAGATCTGGTTAATGAAATTCGTGAACAGGGTGGAACTGCTATCAGCGTACGTGCGGATGTGTCTGTTGAATCAGACGTCAAATCCTTGTTTGAGATCGCTCGTAATAAACTAGGCCCTGTAACTCATTTGGTTAATAACGCCGGGATTTTATTTACCCAATCAGCATTGGTTGATATCGAATTAGACCGCTTTGAAAAGGTCATGAAATCGAATGTATCGAGCTGCTTTTTATGTAGTAAAGCCTTTATCAAACAAGCTGGAGACGCAGGTTCGATTGTGAATGTATCCTCTGCAGCATCTCGAACCGGTGCACCATTTGAATATGTCGATTATGCTGCTTCGAAAGGTGCGATGGATTCATTGACCAAAGGTCTGTCGCTTGAGCTAGCGTCCCGTAATATCCGAGTTAATGGTGTAAGGCCAGGGTGTATTTATACCGAAATGCATGCAGACGGTGGAGAACCTGATCGCGTTGACCGATTAGCGGCACAATTGCCATTACAACGTGGTGGTACGCCAGAAGAAGTTGCGAACTCAATAGCGTGGTTATTATCAGACGAAGCTTCCTATGTGACAGGTTCGTTTATAGATATTGCAGGTGGGCGATAGAGGCCAGCGTCCATAACATTCAGAGAACTCAGTTAACCATCAATAGGCCATTAAAAGTACCAAACTAAAAGAATGAAACTAAGAGTACAAACATGAAAAACTATTTTGAAAGTCCGTTTGTTGGTAAATCACTGAAAGAGCAAGTGACCAACCCGAATATCATCGTCGGTGAGCACAGTTATTATTCAGGCTATTACCATAATCACAGTTTTGATGACTGTGCACGTTACTTGTTGCCTGATAGAACTGATATCGACAAGCTAATTATTGGTCGTTACTGTTCAATTGGCTCTGGTGCTGTATTTATGATGGCGGGCAACCAAGGCCACCAAAATCAATGGGTGAGTACCTTCCCATTCTTCTATCAAGACGATGAAAAGTTCGAACGTGCGGTTGATGGTTTTGAACGTTCTGGCGACACCGTGATAGGTAATGACGTTTGGATTGGCACAGAAGCTATGATCATGAGTGGCATTAAAGTCGGTGACGGTGCCATTATCGCAAGTAGAGCTGTTGTTACGAAAGACGTCGCACCTTATTCCATTGTCGGTTCAAACCCAGCACGTCATATTCGCTATCGTTTCAATGAGACTGAAATGGCTCAGTTGTTAGAAATGAAATGGTGGGAATGGAGCGAAGAACAAATCAAAGGCGCAATGTCGCTAATGTGTTCTTCAGAAATTGGTGGTTTGTACCATTATTGGAAAGGATTCTTGAAGCCTTAAATTGTCGTTCACAGATGAAATGTGAATGGTGAGAACGAGATTAAATTTAACAAATTACTCAATAATCTGATGATGGCAATGCGATTGTGATACGAGTAACTTATTGATTGTAAAGATATTGAATAGTATGGCATGTCGCATTAGCGTGGTGGATGAATTGGAAGGGTATTATGATTAGTTGCAACGATTACGATTATATTGAGATTGTGTGTATGCACCGATACCCAATCAAATTAACGCTGAAATCTGGCGAGCAGATTGAATGTGTCGGATTAGATACTCAACGCAATGATAGCCGTGAAGAGTGCATTAAGGTCAGTATTCAAGGTGTAGAACAACTTGTCATACTCACAGACCTTTCCACACTAGAAGTTTGTGTCGACAACCCTCATTTTCAGCAGATTTCATTCAAAACGTCATAGGCTTTCAAATGAATAACACCATAGAACAATGCTATTGCACCGCATGCCGAGAAGATACACAGCACGTTGTGGTGTTGGTCAGAAAGACGAGTGCGTTTGCAGAGAAACCTAACCAAAAGCGAAGCGAGTTTTGGGCAGGCATGATAAAAGGTTGGTTTCTTGGTCCATTTATCGCATCTATGGACGAATTTTCTCGTCATATAGTGTGTGAGAAGTGTGGTCATAAAGAGATTGAAGATTAGGTATCGATTCAATATGCTCAAACCATCGTTGGCTTAGGAATAAAACGAATGAAAGTAGAAACGATTGAAGCCGTAAAGGCGTATGGGTTTTCAGTAAGAACCACTAATCAGGATGAGGTTGACCCAACTAAAGCGAAGATAGGTCAATTGTGGCAGGGCTTTTTTGATCAGGCTTTTCCCAAACTGACGCCGGATTCAAAAGTGTACGGTGTCTACACTAATTACGAGTCTGATTTTACGGGTGAGTTTGATGTTATCGCGTGTGCTAATGCGTTAACGGATCAAGACTTAAATAATCTTATTGAAACCAAGATTGAAGCAGGCAAATATCTGATGTTTTCTGCTGAAGGTGAACTTCCTCAAGCGGTCATCGATCTATGGGGAGAAGTGTGGACGTATTTCAACTCACCTGATTGTTCACACGTTCGAACTTACACGACAGATTTTGAATTCTACAAAGGCGAAACTGAAGTCGAGATTTCGATAGCGATTCAGTGATCAGTTTAAAATAAACAACAGGCTTAACTTAGGTTGTGTTACTAGTTAGGAGATGGTGGTAGCCGGTCAAGAGACTACGGCCATCCGTTAAGCCTTTGAATATATTTTAATTACAAAGAAGATACAGTGTCACGTAATTATCTTAATACTTACGCTTATCTAACCCTGAATTCCCCTAGAGTACCTCAAATACCCTTAAGTCACCCAAAAACACAATCTTGCTTGGTTTCATTCCACAAAGGGTATTGCTTCATGACTTGGGTGTAGAGCTTACTTTCCAAGTGCGCTCTTAACCAACGTCCTACGTTTTTGTATTCAGATTGTACAAACCACTTCTTTTCGACCCGCACAAACTGGCTGACAAAAGGCATTACCGCAAAATCGGCCAAGCTTGGGGTTACTCCAAAAAAGTAGGTCTGATCGGTGAGTAGCACTTCTAATTGATTAATGAACGCTTCGCAGGCTTGTCGACGTTGTTCAACATCGATGTTTCGATAACGAACCGACGCGCGATACTTTTCTAAGTGGCCAATAAAATCTTCATCGTTGGTTTTGATGAGCTGGTGGACTTGTTCGCTCAGTGTTGGATTACTTGAACGAAGAAGATCTTGAGGATCGTTTTGTTGAAGAGCCCAGTTCATGACATCTATGCTTTGTTCAATGATGTGTCCATTTGGCAACACCAAGACCGGAACGGTACCTTTTGGCGAACTGGTTAATAGTTCGCTAGGCTTGTCTTTGGTAATGATTTCCCTGAGTAACACTTTTTGCTGTGATAGTGCGATGCCCATTCGTCCGCGCATTGCGTAAGGGCAGCGACGTAAAGAATAAAGGATAGGTAAATCGGATTCGTTTGGCATTATTGAGGTCATTTAGTTTGAAAAGTGTTGTTAGGTGGTAAAGAGATCGTGATGTAGGTAGAATACGCGGCTTAAAAATTATAAGTAAGTGAGCGACTTCAAAAATGAGCAGAAAGATTGAGTTATTAGCCCCAGGTGGCGATGTAGAGGCGATTAAAGCAGCTATCGTGGCCGGTGCCAATGCAGTTTATTGCGGTTTAGACACCTTCAACGCTCGTAACAGAGCCTCTAACCTGTCGTTAGATGAGTTGAATGGTGTGATTCGCCTTGCTCATGAATATGGCTGTGAAGTGTTTCTGACTCTTAACGTTGTGCTGCTGGAACATGAAATTAAGAGCATCACTAAACTGCTAAATCAATTAGTGAACACCAAACTAGACGGCATCATCGTTCAAGATCTTGGTTTGTTCGATTTGGTGAAAAAGCATTTCCCATCATTAGATGTTCACGCGTCGACTCAGTTAACAACGCACAACGAAGGCCAGATTAAGTTCTTGTCTAAAATTGGCGCAACACGCGTTAACTTGTCTCGAGAGTTGAACCTACCTGAAATCAAGATGCTGACAGAAGTAGCACACGATCACGATGTACTAACCGAAGTGTTCGTACACGGTGCTTTGTGTATCGCATTCTCTGGTCAATGTTACTCAAGCTCTGTAAGTGTGGGTAACTCAGGTAACCGTGGCCGTTGTAGCCAAGCGTGTCGTGATGAATACGAAATCACCAATGCGGGCAACAAGTTCCCACTTAACTTGAAAGATAACTCCGCTTACTACGACCTACCTGAACTGGTTGACGCAAAAGTTGACTCGTTGAAAGTAGAAGGCCGTATTAAAGGCGCACACTACGTATACACAGTAGTAGATACGTGGCGCAAACAGATTGATAGCTTTGTAGAAAGTGGTTTGTTGATCGAAGATGATTCGAACCTGCACAAAGTATTCAACCGTGATTTCACCAACTCTTTCCTTAAGGGGAACCTAACGAAAGACATGTTCATCGATAACCCGCGTGACAACAGCATGAACTACGCCGTTGATAAAGCGACGAAAGAGAACAATGAAATCTCTGTTGTGCAAATTCAAGAAGTGACCAGCGATCTTTACGAAGCTAAGAATGCGCTAGGCAGCGAAATGCGCGACAAGATCGAGTTCCTTGATATTCGTAAAACACCCGTGTCATTGTCGTTTAGCGCGAAGCTTGGTCAACCATTCACGGTGACAGTGAACACATCAAAAGAGAACTTTACGGTTCAATCTAAATCGTTATTGATAGCGGCAAGTGAGAAGGCGATCGATCAAGAGCTACTTGAGAAGCGTTTTAAAACTGTGAAGAGTGCGGTTCATACACTAGAAAGCTACAACTTCGATAACCTTGATGCTGGCCTGATTGTTCCTTTGAAAGAAGTGTCCAATCTTAAAGATGAAATCGACTTCATTCTGAACGGTTCTGTAGAAGTAATTAAGCACGTTGAAGTGCCAGCACTGCCTCAGCACCCTAAAGTGAATGAGAAGCCGACTATGTCGATGCTTATCGCGGATGTGGAAGACTTGCACCTATGTGATGTGACTGACGCAGATGTTTACTTCAAACTGCCGGAAAGCTTCAAGAAGCGTTGCAACAAGTACATCGATATCTTGGCCGAAAACCCACGTTTGATCCCTTGGTTCCCTGCAGTATTGATCGGTAAAGACTACGACGAAGCTGTTCGTATTCTTGAAGAGATCAAGCCAGCTCGCATCGTGACCAACAACACGGGTATTGCTTACAAAGCTTACGAGATGGGTATTGAGTGGGTTGCCGGCCCGTTCATGAACACAACCAACTCTCACGCACTGGTTACTCTGAAAGAAGAGCTTAACTGTGCAGGCGCATTCATTTCGAACGAGATCAACAAAGGTCAGATTCGTCATATTCGCCGCCCAGAGAACTTCAAACTGTTCTACAGCATCTACCACCCAATCTTGATGATGACTAGCCGTCAGTGTTTCTTCCAAAGAACCGTCGGTTGTAACAAGCCAAGCATCGAAGCGGGTTGCATGTTGAAATGTGAGAAAGCGACCACGATTACTAACGTTAAAGGCATCTCTTTCGCGGTTGATAAGCAGAAGGGTGGCTACCCAAGCATTTACAACCACGAGCAGTTCTTAAACCATGACGCTGTAACGGATTTCTCGGGCCTGTTCGACGAGTTCTTCATCGACCTAACCAACATCGGTGCAGGTTCGAAAGAAGTACAAGACAAAGTAGAGCTGATTAAACACTTCCAAGGTTTGATTGATGGCGTTGATGGTTCACAACAGAACCTAGAGCAGCTAGTCGAAATTCGTACTAACGCTCAATACATTCAAGGTCTATAGCGTGCAAGGTTTATAGGATTATTAAAGGTCTATAAGCTCCAACGTTTATAGCTAAAAGCTTATAAGTCCAGAAGACCAAACAAAAAGCCACTCAATCGAGTGGCTTTTTTGTATCTGAGTATTCTTAATCGGCGAATGCGTTATTCCGTCACCGCTTCCTGTTTAAAGCATGGACTCTTTAATGTGTTCATCTTCTCGATTTCATTGGTTAAGCGCAACGAGAGCAGAGCTTTTTGGTTTGAAGCAAAATCAAACATCACGATGGTCGCAGTACCAACTGTCGTCAGTTTCTGTTGAGCCTTACTGACAATCGCGTATTCCATGGTGAATCGGTCGTCTTGAATGTCTGTAACACGAGAACCAATCATCAGCGTGTCTGGATAAGTGACCGGGCGGAAATATTTACAATAAGTGTCGCCAAGAACAGGGCCAACTTTGGTAATCGCCATCTCTTCCATCAGCTCGACATGCTTGAAAAAGTCTAAGCGAGCGGTTTCGAAATAGCGAAAGTATACGGCGTTATTAACGTGATTGAGTGCGTCCATTTCTCCCCAAGCGACAGGGATTTCTGTTACTACCGGGTAGTCAGATAATAGTGCTTCCATGCGAACTCTCTTATTGTTATTTACTTAACCTTCATCGGGATAAGTTGTTATTGGAATAAAAACCCTACCGTTAAATTAACAAAACTGCAACACGTGTGATTTAAGTTTTTGAAGCTTGAAACCACATAATGTCAGGGACTTAGTCTTCCATGACTTAATGACTAGCCCCTAGTTTACTTAATGATTTAAGCGTCTTTGATCTATAACTTATCGACTAAGGTGTTTGAATTGCAGCTCAACCAAGCGTTGGTACAATTCGCAGCTATTGATGAGCGACTGGTGGTCGCCGATGTCTACTAGCTGTCCTTTATCGAGTACTGCAATTTGGTCGGCGTGTTTAATTGTTGATAAACGGTGCGCGATAATGATGGTCGTTCTGCCACGCATTAATTCTTCCAAAGCTTGTTGAACATGATGTTCACTTTCGCTGTCTAGCGCACTGGTTGCTTCATCCAATAATAGAATATTCGGATCTTTTAAGATGGCTCGTGCGATGGCAATACGCTGACGTTGACCGCCAGACAATCTCACGCCACGTTCACCAAGAAAGCTGTGATAGCCTTCAGGTAAGTTCTGAATGAACTCGTGCGCATGCGCTTTTTTCGCCGCCTCGATAACTTGCTCGTCCGTTGCTTCTGGGTTTCCGTATCGGATGTTATGGAACACATCGTTACTGAACAGGGCGGGTTGCTGAGGAACTAACGCCATCTGCTTTCTTAATTCGTTCGGATCAAACTGATTCAGTTCAATACCGCCTAACGTCACTTTACCTACTTGTGGGTCGTAGAAACGTTGCAACAGTTCGAATAGGGTGGTTTTACCTGCGCCAGACGGGCCAACCAATGCCAATACTCTGCCTTCATGGGCAGTAAGCGTGAGGTTGCTTGTTGCGGGCTGGTCCGGCCTTGATGGGTAACAGAAGGTCACATCATCAAAAGCGACTTCTGGTGTCACGTTATCCAGTGACGTTGGGTTTTCTACAGGCGCAACAATGTGGCTTTCAACTTGTAGAATCTCGATCAAACGCTCTGTTGCGCCTGCCGCACGTTGCAATTCACCCATCACTTCAGAAATCGTACCTAGCGATGAAGCAACCATGATCGCATAGAAGACAAATGCAGCCAGATCACCCGCCGACATAGTGCCGTTGATAACGTCACTGCCGCCAACCCAAAGCATGCCTGCAATCGCACTGAACACGATAACAATCACACCAGAGATAAGAATCGCACGCTGCTTTACGCGTTGGCGACCAATTTCGTAAGCCTTTTCTACTTCAATTGCGAATGATGCTTTCTCCTGTGCTTCTCGGCTGTAGCTTTGCACTGTTTTGATGTGTTCAATCGCTTCGCCAGCATAAGAGCCTACATCAGACATCGAATCCTGGCTTTGGCGAGAGAGAGCTCTCACACGTCGTCCGTATACCAAAATCGGGATCAAGATAAACGGAACAGAGGCCAACACGATCAGCGTTAGCTTAATGTTGGTCGCAAACAACATGATGATTGCGCCAATACACATTAGCGCGCTTCGCATCGCCATAGAAAATGACGAACCAATGATGCTTTGAAGCAGAGTTGTGTCGGTTGTGATACGCGACATGATGTCGCCACTGCCATTGGTTTCGAAGTAACTCGGGTGCAGCGTCACAACGTGGTTGAAAACCGATAGGCGAATATCCGCACTCACACGCTCCCCAACAGAAGAGACCAAATAAAAGCGGAAAAAGGTACCAATCGAGATTAATACCACGACCACCATGATGAATTGAATCGCACTGCCTAAATCTTCTAATGAACGTTGGCTAAACCCCTGATCGATAAGCAGACGAATACCGTGGCCAACAGACAGCGTTAAGCTTGCCGTAAAGATCAACGCGAGCAGAGCGGTGATCACTCTCCCTTTATAGGGTTGAATGAACTTACTTAGCTCAAACAAAATGCTGAGGCTTTTCTTCTCAGGTTTGGGTTCTGGTGCTTGTTGAGTCGATCGCTGAGTCTGTTGTTGGTTTGAGTCGAACGTAGAAGAGACATCGTTTTGCATATGACGGCCTTAGTGTGTTGTCGCTTTAAGAATGATGACTTGTCGCTGGTGCTTATCTGTTGCTAACAAATACTCGTTATTCGTTAGTACTTGTTCTGGGCAAATATCTTTTGTAGATAACGATTCGTTGTTGGTAAGTACGAGCCATTAAAGCATTTATTGCCGCGTGACGCTCCCTAGGAAACTCAATTTCCAATATTTCATATACGTGAAGTGAATAGGAGCGAGGAAACTAAAAGAAAAATTAAGCATTACCTAGTACTTAGGTTAGGCATCCCAACTGGTTATTTATCCCTGATTTTTATGCAGGCAAATTGACGCGAATACAAGAGTGTATTCATAGAGTTGATACTGAACTGTGATTTATAGAACATGAGTAAAACGTTTGCTATTTGTCCCGTTCTTCACCTTAATCAACGAGTTGCGATTTATAGATGTATGACCAGTCATTGAGACTGTTTTTTGCGCAATATTTGTTACATAAATTCAACAAAGTAGTTTTTTATACATTTATCTTGCATAAAACTTCAGTTTGAATAGAATAACCAACAAATGACAATTAATGCAGTATTGTGGCATGAGTATTCAAGTAAAGAGCATCAACAAATCATACGGTGATACCCAAGTTCTTCACGACATCAGTTTTAACTGTGGAAGCGGCGAAACCTTGGTACTGCTTGGCCCAAGTGGTGCAGGCAAGAGTTCACTACTGCGTGTTTTGAACCTACTGGAAATCGCGGACAACGGCGAATTAGACATTGCGAACGAGCAATTCGATTTTGCAGGTCAGATCCAAGAAAAACAGGGTCTAAAATTACGTCGTAAAGTCGGCATGGTGTTCCAGCAATACAACTTATGGCCACACATGACGGTAATGGAGAACTTAATTGAAGCCCCGACCAAGGTTGCAGGCTTAGACAAACAAGAAGCCATTAAACAAGCGAAAACGGTATTAACCACGTTACAGCTTGCAGACAAAGCAGACGCTTGGCCACTTCAACTCTCTGGCGGCCAACAACAGCGTGTCGCGATTGCACGTGCATTGATGATGAAGCCAGACGTGCTGCTGTTTGATGAACCAACGGCAGCGCTTGATCCTGAGATTACTAACCAAGTCGTGAGCATTATTAAAGAATTGAGTGGAACGGGCATTACCCAAGTGGTCGTGACGCATGAAGTCGATTTCGCGAAGAAGATTGCTAGCCACGTTCTGTACCTAGAGAAAGGGTACATCGTCGAACACGGCACCAGCGATTCATTCGTTAATCCGCAGACACCTGAGTTTGCCGAGTATTTAACTCATTAGATTCAGCTAAAACAAGATGATTTCGTTCAAAAATAACATTTAGAAAAAACAATCAAATTATAAGAATGGCCACAGGCCACTATCTAACAGTATTCGGAGTAACAAAATGAAAAAGATTCTACTAGCTTCACTTATCGGCCTTGCTTCTTTCAACGCAGCGGCGCAAGAAGAAATCAAATTCGCAATGGAAGCAACTTACGCACCATTCGAGTACATGGATGAGAACAACCAAATTCAAGGTTTTGACGTAGACCTAGCAAACGCACTTTGTGAAGAATTGAAAGCAACCTGTACTTTCCACAACCAAGCATTCGATAGCTTGATCCCGGCTCTTAAGTTCAAACGTTACGATGCAGCTATCTCAGCAATGGACATCACTGAAGCGCGTCTTCAACAAGTGAACTTCTCTGATGCGTACTACGACAACTCTGCAGCGTTCATCTCTATCGAAGGCAAAGTAGCAGACCAAGCGGCATTAGAAGGTAAGCGTGTTGGTGTTCAAAACGGTTCTACTCACCAGAGCTTCCTACTTGAGCAAATGACGGGTGTAACAGCGGTACCTTACTCAAGCTACCAAGATGCATTCATTGACATGAAAAACGGTCGTATCGATTCTGTATTCGGTGACACAGCCGTTGTAGCAGAATGGTTCAAGAAGCAAGACAACCTAACGTACGTTGGCGACCAAGTAACAAACCAAGAGTACTTCGGTAACGGCTTTGGTATCGCAGTAAACAAGAGCAATCAAGAACTTGTAGACCAGCTGAACACAGCACTTGCAGCCGTGAAAGCGAACGGCGAATACGACAAGATTTTCAACAAGTACTTCGGTAAGTAATATGCAGTTAACGGGTTACTCTTTAGGGCTCGTCGAAGCAAGCTGGATGACAGTTCAGCTTGCGTTCGTAAGTCTATTGGTCGGATTAGTTTTAGCGGTACTGTTTGCTGGCGGTGAAATGTCTCGTCGTATTGCAATCAAATGGCCGACAACCGCGTTCGTGACTATCGTACGTGGTCTACCAGAAATTTTGGTGGTTCTGTTTATCTACTTTGGCTCAACACAAGTGCTTTTTATGATCACTGGTGACTTTGTTGAAGTTAGCCCGTTCTTATCTGGAGTTGTTGCACTGTCACTTATCTTCGCTTCTTACGCTTCACAAACCATTCGTGGTGCATTGAAAGCAGTAAGTAAAGGGCAGAGAGAAGCGGCGAGTGCATTGGGTATTCCTCAATCTCGCGCCTTCTTCAGAGTTGTATTGCCACAAGCAGTAAGACACGCACTACCAGGTTTAACGAACCAATGGTTGGTTCTATTAAAAGACACCGCATTGGTT
The DNA here is from genome assembly GCF_042466085.1 of Vibrio sp. R78045. Taxonomy (NCBI): domain Bacteria; kingdom Pseudomonadati; phylum Pseudomonadota; class Gammaproteobacteria; order Vibrionales; family Vibrionaceae; genus Vibrio; species Vibrio sp. R78045. The sequence goes on along the minus strand of NZ_JAXHBS010000018.1, from coordinate 205,440 downwards.
TCACTGATTGGCGTAACCGATCTATTGAAACAAGCACAATTAACATCTGCAGCAACGCACGAAGCATTCACTTGGTACGCGACAGCAGCAGCAATCTACTTGGTCATCACTTTAATCACACAAAGATTAGTAAAAGTGATTGATGGTAAGTTCTCTATTCAAGGTTTGGGTAGCAAAGGGGCAATGGCATGAATCAACAATACCTCTCTCAAATGCTTGAAGGCTTGGCGACCAGTCTTCAACTGACAGGTGCTTCATTGCTTGTTGGTTGTATTTTGTCATTGCTGATGACAGTAACGTTAATCTTAAGAATACCTGCGATTCACTGGTTAACTCGTGGCATCATTACGCTGTTCACCGGCACACCATTATTGGTTCAAATCTTCTTGGTGTATTACGGTCCGGGTCAATTCGATTGGATTCGTGAAAGCTTCCTGTGGACATGGTTAAGCCAACCTTGGTTCTGCGCGATGTTAGCATTAGCTTTGAACACCGCAGCGTACAGCACGCTACTATTCAGAGGCGCATTCAACGCGATTCCTGCTGGGCAATGGGAAGCATGTCGTGCGCTAGGTATGGACAAAATCGCAACGCTTAAAGTGTTACTGCCATACGCACTGCGCCGCGCGGTTCCTGCTTATTCAAACGAAGTGATTTTAGTCTTCAAAGGCACCTCACTGGCAAGCACCATCACCATCATGGATTTGATGGGCTACGCTCAGCGTATCAACGGCCAAACCTACGACACGCTCACCGTGTTCGGTATTGCTGGCGCATTCTACTTAGCCGTGAACGGTGTATTAACGCTGATCTTTCGCCAAGTAGAGAAGAAAGCCCTCGCATTCGAAGCCGCGTAAGCTAGCTGCTCACAACCTTAACTAACGCTAAAAGCCTGCCATTTATATTCACATAGATGGCAGGTTTTTTTTGTTTGGGGCATGTAAGATAACTGTGATTATATACAGGTTTCTGTAAGTTTTACGAAATTCATACTATATAGAAATATTCTGCATTTTATCATTCAATGAGTTTATCTATGTTTTAAGTCACTGAAATGCGGTGATTAATCATGGTAGAGTTCTGACCATATGAAACTAGATAGAATGATTCTGTATTTAAGTGCAGAATTTTTCTGTCTAATATAGCTGTTATGTTCTTTGGAGGAAAAATGATAAATATCGGTAGAAGTGGTATTCAGGTAGATCAAGAGCCAAACAGTTGCCCTGTTTGCAATCATTTAGTCTCTCCAAATAGGACGGACATGTTTAAAGAAATATATACTGACAATCCACATTTGAGTCGATACTTATCAGGGCTTTACGAGTGCCCATCAACAAAGTGTGGACATTTGTTTCTTGCTCACTTTGAACGAAAATCGGAACATGAAGGATATACAAACGGTTATTTTACGTATACTCACGCAACCCCTAATCATTTCAAACCGATAGCGTTTGATGAAAGAATTAGTGCTTTATCTCCAAGCTTTGTAGAAATCTTCAATCAGTCAGCAAATGCAGAGGAAAGTGGTTTAAATGAAGTGTGTGGCATGGGTTATCGAAAAGCCCTTGAATTCCTAATCAAAGATTATTGTGTGTCTTCACAACCTGATGACTCTGAAAAAATCAGGAGCATGATGCTGATGCAATGTATTAATAAATATATCACCGATACTAACATCAAAGAATGTGCTACTCGAGCAGTATGGTTGGGTAATGATGAGACTCATTATCAACGAAAGTGGCAAGACAAGGACATTGGTGATCTTAAATTATTGATTAACTTAGTCGTTCATTGGGTTGTTAGTAGCCTCATGACCCAAGAATATATGCAGTCTATGCAACGAACATAACAAACAATTTAAGAGTGATTCAGCACGCGTGGCATTTTTGGTATGCGGTGATTTCGGTGTTGAAGTGCTATGCGGCGGCTTGGTCAATGCGTGCTTCACACCTTAATTGGGCGTTAATCGGCAAGGATAGTGAAGTGGGATCTGCACATAAATTTATTATTTTCTTTTTTCTGATGTTGGTATCTGTCTTTAGCCACTCTGCGACTAAAGAAGAGGTTATGAAGTTAGGCTTTAGAGAGCAAACAAAGCCAATGATATTATCAAGCTCAGAGGTGGTACAAGTTGAAGGGTTAGCTAAAATTTGGGCGACAGAGACTAAGGCATGGATATTAATCCTTAATTATCGTACTGATACTTTAGAGTCAGCTGAGTTGCGAAGAAAAGCAGACCTTATTTGGGAGCAGTTTAAGCCTATTGTTGAAAAAATGGGGGTGAAATATGCGGGTATTCACGCTAAGAAATTTCCCATTTCAAATCCAACCAATAAAACTGATTTTGTTGGACACAACTTTGTATTAAAGCAGATTACGGATGGTGAGTGGGTGTTTTTAGATGATTAGAAAGTGCCGGTTAACAAGTGCTTTAAGTGGATTCGCAACACATGGCATTTTCATTGTGCGTTAGTTTTAGTGTTTAAGGTGGTATACGGTAGCTTCAGTGTTGTGTTGCTCACCACTTAAGCAAGCGTTATGTGTTGCGCTATCGCAGGAGAGAGTTTTGTTTAGCAGATCCGATTTATCTCGATTTTCTAGCTGGATTCTGAATGTGTTGTTAAATTAGAAAAGTGGCCGTTATTTTCATTTAGCCGTTACTTTGAATTATTTGTTGTATTTCATCGATGGGAAAATCGCGGTGTTTTACAAATGAGGTTAGCTTATTTTTTTCAATTCGTCAGCTAGTTTCTAAGACGTGTAAATATGTATCCAAAGAGCTTTTGTTAAACCTTCGTCATGCGTTATTTTATTTGGTTTTTTGTTCTCTTCTGAGTGCTTTTTCTACTGAGTTCAAAGTTAACGGATAAGTGGTGTTAAATCACGTTGGTTTGCTTTATATTTCCATTTATTAAAACGTGTGTTTAACCAATTTGGCGCAACCACATAACAAGGCACTTAAACGGAACTAAAACAGTGGGTTAGTTTCGCTTCGCTGCACATTATAACCCACTATTTTAGTCCGCTTAGTGCGGCGTTAGGCAAACAGGAATGATTTACATAGGCGTTAGATAATGGATTTTTATTCAGAAAGTAATATTAATAGGTATGAGGTATCTAAACTTTATGGTTTAGCTTCAGAGTACAATAAAATTTCAAATTTTTGTAAACTAGTTTGGTCAAATTCATGGAGTGAAAAAAAAGATCTATATAAATTTGCCCCTTCAATCATGCTTTACGGCTCTCCTGGTACAGGGAAAACAACATTATTAAAAAATGTTGCTTATTCATTGAAAGACGACAATTTAAAGTATGTGACATTAAGTTTAGAGCTGATGCTTGATAAAGACTTAGGTATGTCCTCTAAACGGTTAAGGGATTTCTTTGAACATATAAAGAGTCTTGCGTTGCAAGACTATAAAGTATTTGTCCATTTTGATGACGTCGATTCAGTATTGTGTTCAAGATATATATCTAATGAGTCATCTGGAGTTAAAAGGTTTGTTAATACTTTCATTAAAGAAATTGATTACCTTCTTGACGTTGAGTGTGATTACCTCCCAATTATTTCAATCACCACAAATATGTTTTCAATGATTGACACAGCAGTGAAAAGAAGGTTTTCTTTAAAATTTGAAATTGAAAATAGAGTAAGTGTAGAGGAATTCAGAAATTGGATTTATCCGATGTGTGATGATCTGAAAATAAAAAATGAACTAAATTATGAATTGCTTTACAAACTGATGAACGAAAAAGAATTAACAAACTTTGATGTTTATCTCATTTTGCAGGAATTGTTCCTTGAACAATTAACAGGGATCAAGGTGACAGGGCTAAATCTTGTGCAAAAATTTGAAGAGGCTAAATCTTCAAAATCCGACTTTGAAAGACAGAGAAAACAATCCTAAATTTGAGTAAGTGAGAGTTAAGCATGACTAAAAAAATGAGTGCAGCTCGTAAAGCTGCTGAATCTACTATAAAGCACGAAGATCTCGTTGATGCTATTGAGAATTTTGGCAAAAAGCATGGCCTTGATATAGAAGCAACAGAGGGAAATGACCCAAGAGGAGATGTTCGAGTAAGCCGAAAAGATTATGCCAAGCTCGAATCATTAATGGACGAAAAGTTAAACAAAAAATAGTGAGCCTCTCATGTCAAATGAACAAGATGATTATATTGAAGTAAAAGTACACCGAGATGGTGTAACAACAACGACAGCAAAGAAAGCGGTCAAACAAAAAGTTAAAATGGTTGTTTCTGGTCATGATATCCAGCCAGGAGCAAAGAAAATTCTAAGAGAAAATGGGATTAAATTTTACGAAAATGTTGATGCTTCAGATTTTGATACAGACTCGGAGGTAGAATAATATGGAACTTGATTTTTATAAAGGTTTTGAATACGTAGATTCTGTTTCAGTTGGCAAAGAGTTATGGGGGGATATTCTTAAAATAGAATGTCTTGATGAAGTAAGTTCAGATGAGTCTATTATTCCTGATGGTTTCGATGGTGAAGGTGAAAAAATAGAAAGAATATCTTTGCTAGAAATTAGGAAATCCATGCTTGAATCGCTATCTAGATTATTATTAAAGAACTCAAGATTAGAACGTGATGAAAACACAATAATGGCATTATCAAAAATAATAGAAATAATGAAATTCATTAATAGTGATGATATCTCGCATTTTAAGCTAGATGTATAAAATTTGCCTAACAAAGCATTTAAGAGTGATTCCCAACGCATGGCATTTTTCATTCCATCGTTGGGTTTTGTGTTTACGGTGGTCTGGCTAGGTTTCGTGGTAGCGTTGCTCACACCTTAATGCGGCGTTAGCTTATTTATTATGGAGGTCAAATGACTTGGGTAGTTGGTGGAAATTGCTTTAATGGCTTCGTATGTGTAGCTGATATACAGGTAACCTTGGAATATAAAAATAAGCCAAGGAAATATTATAACTGCGTACAAAAAATACATAAAGTTTACGATAACTTGTGTGTGGCATTTAGTGGAGATATTAGGTCTGGCTTAATAATAATAGAAGACTTGCAGAAAAATCTTCATAACTCGATAAAAGAAAACGAATACTTCGACTTAGATGGTCAGTCGAAAGAATTGATTGAATATTTGAAAACGGTATATAAAAAATTAATGGAACAAAAGAACCATATTTGGAGCTAATGTTTCTATGGAATGCTCAGGAGGGTGATGAACTACATTACAGATCATATCTAATGACTTTTCGTAGCCCTAGCTTTAACATGAGCTCAACAAAGGTTTTGGATACAAAAGACACTGGTTTTGGGAAATATGATAATAGGTATAAATCTATTTCAAATTTGCTTTCTGGAAAAGAAAATGACCTACCAGAGTTTAGTAAGCTTAAGGGCGAGATTGAGGACATACCAACTGTGTGGACAGTTGAAAAATTTAAGAATTTTGTCTTTGCGGAAGCTTCCCAGATCGATTTTCCTGGAGTTAGTAAATCTCTAATATGTTTTGAATCCGTGATTGAGCATAAAGATATATTCCCAGATTGGGTTAATGATATGCTAAAGGCTGTTTTTGAACATTTGGGGGTTAATTACAGTACAAAGAATACCGCTAATCATTCAGTAAACATAGTCGAAATGGATATAGGTGAAATTGATCGTGTGATTAAGTATCTATCAAAAAACGACCCTGAAAAGTTAGATGTGTTGAAGTGTATGCTTGCTTTAGCTGTACAAGAGTATGACCCCTCTTGCCTTCATAAACTACCTAAAGTTACTAACAGCTATCATGCTGATGAAAATGAAATTATTCATAGTCCCCAACTGTTTACCAAATGGAAAGATCTTCGTGAGTTTTTGAAACTGAATGGGGAAGTCGTAAATGCTTGTTCAGCTATATCAGCATAAGCTAACAAGGCATTTAAGAGTGATTCTGTAGTTGACCCGATCTAATGGACACCTTCAATTGTAATTGGAGGTGATTATGCCAGCTTATAAATCAGGTAAAAAAACTCAACAATATCTTACGGAATTTAAGGTAACTGCTGTCCGACTTTCGCTTCGAGAAGGAGCTACAGTTAAAAGCGTGGCGCTATCATTAGATATCCACCCTTATATGCTTTCTAAATGGCGAAAGGACTATAGAGAAGGGGTTATTATGGAAGATAAACGTAAGAAAAGGACTCAGATCCCGAGCCAGAAAACTGAGTCTAGTCGGATTGCAGAGCTCGAACGTCAGAACGAACAACTTAAGCTCGAGAATGACTTGCTAAAAAAGTGGCAACGATTCGTTGCCCAAGAAAATCGACAAAATTCCGATTCATAGCCCATTACAAAACACGTTATTCCATTGTATTGATGTGCCGTTTTCTATCTGTTTCTAAGTCGGGTTACTACGCATGGCTTGATAGAGAACCAAGCCGCTACGATCAAGAAGAGCAGGCTTTGAAGAAGCGTATAATTAAAGTGTTTACCCAGAGTCGAGAGACTTACGGCAGCCCACGAGTTCATGCAGAACTGAGGCGCCAAGGAGTTTTGGTTAGCCGCAAGCGTGTGGCTCGGATCATGAGAGAGCAAGGGCTAAGAGCACGAAGTTATCGCATTTACATGAAAATGGCCAAGCTACATCGGTTCTATCAATCGATTAAGAATATTAAAAAAGACACACCAAAACCAACGGCAGTTAATCAACAGTGGTCTGGAGATCTAACGTATATCAGGCAAGGCAAACGTTGGATGTATCTAGCGGTCGTTATTGATCTTTACTCACGTAAAGTCGTCGGTTGGTCGCTTGGTAGTAAGAAGAGTACACAACTAACGATGAGTTCGCTGAGAATGGGCATTAGAAATCGAAAGCCACAAGAGCGCCTGTTGTTTCATACTGACAGAGGCTCTGAATATCGAGCCCATGAAGTTCAAGCTTTACTATCAAAAAATGGAATTGTCCCAAGCATGAATCGCCCAGGTCATTGTACTGATAATGCAGAGGTGGAGTCGTTCTTCCATACGCTCAAAGGCGACATGATTAGGAAAAATAGCTTTAAAAGTGAGAAGCAGCTTAGAGATAAACTTGTCGGTTATATCCAGCATTTTTATAACCGTTATAGACTGCACTCAAGTCTTGGATATCGAAGCCCGCATGAATATGAAGTCATGACGGGTTAAAGAAGATAGGGTGTCCATTTTATCGGGTGAAGATCATTCCCAACGCTTGGTATTTTCGCTTCGCTCAAGTTTAGCCAAGCGTCGATCACACCTTAAGCGGGCGTTAGGTCTAAGGAGTTGTTATCAACAGATTACTAGTGTTGGCGGGAGTGTTAGTCGCATTTATCGCACATGGCACCCCAGTAAGTTCAGAATATTGCTCTGAGACAGTTATTCAATCAAATAGATTGGAAGCAGGTCAGATGGTTAGAGTTCAACAAGGAAAGCTAAGGGTCAATGTCTACAGACGGAGTGAGATAGAAATTGCTAAGGCAAAGAAACATGTTGGTGGCAGTTTCGATGAACGATACCCCTCTTGGTGGCCTAAAGATAAATACCCACTTAACTATTTTTCCGTAGCAGAGCGTTCAGTTGTTCCAGAGTATTTTGTTTTTTGGGACCGCAGCCCTATTAACGGTGCGATAATAACTCTGATTAATCCAGAATGGTACGATGAATCAGAAGACCTGAGTTATCTAGGCGATAAGTGGCAATCTGGCCTTATCGATTACGAAAATCAAGTGTACTACGACACGACAGGTAGACCCGTTAAATGGGGAGCTAAATCAAAAGGTTTGGAGTTGTCAAAACTGCCATTGCTTATTCCTAACCACGAATATGACAAAAAAACAGGAAACATACGACTCCTTTGCCAATAAACCTAATAAGCATTTAAGCAGACTGTCAACGCTTGGCATTTTTAACTCGGTTTAGCTTCAGTGATTCAGGTGGTAAGTTTGAGTGTATTGGTAGCGTTGTCAGCTACTTAATTGGGCTCGATGGACTCCCTCTTTTGTCAACAATAGCGCCCGCTGACAACCGTGGATCGGACAGCAGCTCTACATTCGGTGTTTAATCGGAACCGTTCGGTCACTTTGATGATATTCGTTGATGCCTGCCTCATTCGTCAAACAGTATTTATTATTTCCCAATTAAACAGGTTTAGGTTTCTCGGTCTAGGCGACCCCGTCTGGTCGTATTGTCATCATTTGATATTGCTTTGACTCGGTGAGTGTTAACCGTTTACATAGTTATTCTTGTACTCTTTTCCTGTTGTTAATCATGCCCATATTATACGAGCATTCTTTGCTGCTAGGGCGACAGCTGCTCGTTTATAGCCTCGTCGTTCAACGAGTTGATTTAACCAAATACTGTTGCGATCGGTTTTCTCTTTACATCGTGCAATAACAGTTCTTACGCCATGAATAAGTAGAGTGCGAATGTGTTTTTCGCCTCTTTTGCTAATGCGACCAAGATGGACATGACCACCTGTTGAGTATTGTCTTGGAACCAACTCTATCCAAGCGGCAAATTGGCGGCTAGAGCCAAATTGTTTGGCGTCATTTACGGTCTCGACACTGGCACTGTGTTCATCGACTCCTGGAATATCCATATCTATCAGGGCTTTGGCTGAAGCCATCTCAGGGACTAAACCAGAGACTCTGCGATCATAGTGCAGTATTTCTAGGTTAAGGTATTAAATCTTGTTCGATAGATCTTGAAGCAGTTCTCTCGCTCAAAGGTGTGCACCAGAGCAAGTCTCGATGCAAATGAGGCAGAGCGGTAACTTAGCGAATGTGTCTAAGATTTTGTTTTTTTTAACAGTTTTGCGTAGGATGCACTTGCCATATGCATCAACGATGTTAATACTAAACGCATTCTTGTCGAGGTCACGTCAATAGTTTGAATGGTGGGTATAGTAACTTCTAGTTCTTAAGCGTGTACTAAATAAGTATGCCACACAGAGTGTCAGGTAGAAGGAGTCTATATCATTCGTTATATTTTTTATCGAGAATTATATGAAAAAATTATTGTTATCAACTATTGCTTTAATAATGGTCGCTGGTTGCCAGTCTACACCGGTTCAGAATGAAGAAACGACAATAGCTGATGTATTGAAAGCTTCAGTTAACGCAATTAACAAAATTGCACCACAAATGGTTGATAGTGAGACCCGAATTGATAGTTCGTATGCAGTTGAAAATAAGTGGTGTATAAATACACCTTGATAAATTACAGCGTGGATGATTTCGATACTGAAAAAGTCCAAGAAATAATTACTAAGCAAGTAACCGGTTTTGTTTGTACTTCGCCAGGGATGGAATATTTTGTAGATAATGCTATCGATATTTCTTACCATTACTACGATAAAGATAGTAAATACATCACGGAAGCTAATGTAAAAACGGCTGACTGTTCAAAAATCTAACAAGTCACTCAAAAACGGAAAGATTACTGTTAGCTCTCGCTTGTGCTCGCACATTTTAGCCAACCGTATTTTTTCGCCTAGCTTAGCGCTATAAATGAGGCGGTGTAATGGTTATTAAAGCGGTTAAAGCACAGTATCGATTACCGATGAAATATCAAAAAATCACGTCTTATGTTGGCTTTTTTGGTGTAATTTTGGGCATCTTCTTCTGTATTAAATCAAGCATGCTGTTAACAGGTTGGTTTGGCGTTGATCTTAATTTACCGTTAAGCCAATTAGATGGTTCAGAGTATGGTGTTTATCAATTTCTAGGTTCACAGATCTTAGTGCTAGTATTGTCGGTGTATGCCGGTGTTGTATGTGTCGCGAGTGTTTTTTCTTTAGTAATGTGCCTTTTAGGCAAGTTTAGTTTACGTGAAGCAATTAGTTATACGTTGTTCTCTAAATTTCCTAAGGCATGGATGAATCCATACTCAAATTTATAACAAACCATTTAAGTAGATTCTCAACGCTTGGCATTTAAGGTTTAAATCAGCTTTAGGGATTACGGCACAATTAAGCACCACATAAGTGTGGCAGATCCCCCCCTGTAGGGCGAATCCATGTCATTCGTTATGTTAATGGAGGTTAAAATGTCTTCTGTACCAAGAAATAAGGATGAATTGGAGCTAGCTATAAACTCGATATTTCCGAAACTCATGGCTGATTATCGTTCAACTCCAGAAAGGAAAGTTCGTACATTTGGAGTAGAGGGGAACGTCAAAGGTACAACCATTAGCGTTAGTGATACGGTGGCTTACTTGATTGGTTGGGGTAAGCTCGTTCTTAAATGGCATCACCAAAGATCTCAGCATCAACAGGTAGATTTCCCGGAAACTGGTTACAAATGGAACCAATTAGGCCCACTCGCCGAAAGCTTCCACGAGGAGTATCGTGATTGGAAATACGATGATTTACTCATTGAACTTGAGTCGACGGTTAACGAGATACTTTTACTCATTTCAAGCTTAAGTGACCATGATTTGTATGGTGTTGCGTGGTATGAACAATGGACTTTGGGGCGCATGATTCAGTTTAATACGTCATCACCTATGAAAAACATACGTACTAAAGTTCGGCGTTTCAACCGAGAATTCACATAACAAGTAGTAAAGCAGAACGTCAATGCTTGGTATTTTACGATACGTTGGGTTTTGTGTTTACAATGGTAGGTTTAGGAGTATTGAAAATGTTTTTTTCTAGTTCATATCAACCCTTAGTTAATGGCACTCATTTGTGTGAAGAGTTGGCTAGGTTTTTATCCAAAAACAAAAGTAACTTTGAACAGAAACTAGTTCCAGATCTGTCTCACATAGATCATATGGCTCACAATGTTAATGGTATTGAAGTTGTAAAGATTTCTTACGTGAGTTCCAATCAATATCAACTCGACTATTCATACGATTGGGAAGTCTATCGTGGTTGCTCTGACATGAATGACGCTGGTATCGAGCATGGAAGGGTACTGTTTGTCCTCAATGATAACGGTTCCATTGAAATTGATTTCCCTGAATATGAAGAGCGTGATACATGTGATGAATTTTAGTACTGACAAACGGTTTATAAGCACTTGTTAACATCGGAGTTTAGATGGAAAGTGAAAGATTAAAATTGGAACCTCCTTCCTTAAATTATATCGATGCTATGTATGGAGTCATTGAGGAATGTAAGCAAGATCTCTCCCAGTTTTTGCCTTGGGTTTCAGGCTTATTATCTAAACAAACTTTAGAAGATAACACTAAAGAAGCAATGGTGAATTTTGCCAGTTGTACTGGTGAATTTTGGTTTAATATCATTGAAAAGAAAACAGGGTTATTTATCGGCGTTGTAGGTTTTATTGTCAGAGATAAATCCGTACCATATTTTGAAATTGGCTATTGGTTACAAACTTCAAAAACTGGTTTTGGCTACATAACTGAAGCTGTTGGTTTGGTTGAACAATACGCTTTTCATGACTTATTAGCACTACGATTAGAAATTAGAATGGCAGCGTCAAACCTTAAGAGCCAGGCTGTTGCAAAGCGTTGTGGTTATGAGGCTGAAGCAACACTAATTAACTCTAGGCGACTGCCGTCAGGTGAGATCGATAGTACGATGATTTATGCTAAAACACGATGCTAACAAGCCATTTGATCAATCCAAGCAGACAGCCAACACGTGGTATTTTAAATTCCAAATTTGTTCAGAACTCACATTGAATTTCAAAACAATGCGTTATATCGTTTTCTAAGTTCATCGTTTTAAAGGATTAGACATGATTAAGCTCAGACCAATGACCTCAAGTGAATATCCAGCTTATTGTGATTATTTTATTGATGATTACAGTCGTGAAATTGTTGAAAACTATGGTCATTCATTGGATAGGGCGATTGAATTGGCTAATCAGGATCTTCTTCGTAGTTTTCCAAATGGTTTAGAAACTAACGATCATGCGTTGTTGTGCGTTGAATCGGGTTCAGAATTGGTTGGTTATTTGTGGCATTCAATTAATGCAGCTGACAAATCCACGTTTATTTATGACTTCTTTATTTTTCCAAACTTCCGTAATAATGGTTACGGAAAATTGGCAATCTCTGTTCTTGAATCGCAATTGAAATCGGTTGGTATTGAACAGATAAAGCTGAGAGTCGCTTACCAAAATCAGAGAGCGTTAAAGCTGTATCAAGAAATTGGCTTTGCTATTTCTGGCTACAATATGTCAAAGAAAATAGTCACTTAACATTCTCGAGATTGCACACCCACCCAATTTGCGACCTTCGCCACTCTAGGCTACTTTTGGTTTACCGCGTTGAGTGGTAAGTTTGGACTTAATCGCATAGCAGAGAACGTGTTATGCAGGTATTAGGCTTACGGAGTAGGAATGGATATTTCCCTCAGACAGGCAAGTGAAAAAGATATTCCTTTTTTACTTTCACTGCGCGATAAAACGATGAACCAATATTTGGAAGATGTTGGTATATCAACAACTAACGAAGAGCATGAAAAGCGAATACGCTATGAATTTGCGCATGCGAAAATCGTTGAGTTGGACAATGAACCCATTGGATTATTCAAGGCTACCTACAATACAGATCTTAACGACTGGCATTTGGTGCAAATTCAAATTGATCCCGAATACCAAGGTTTAAAGATTGGTAGGACGTTGATTAATGGATTGATCGAGAAAGCTGCAATAACGAGCTCTAAAATAGGTTTAAGTGTCATTAAAACCAATCCAGCTCAACAGTTGTATTTGCAGATGGGTTTTGTGATTGTGAAAAAAGCGGATGATGAGTACTTGATGGAGCTGCAAGCGTAACAAACACTTAAGTAGAACTGTCTCTTGAATAAGCATAGAGTCATTGACGCACCAGGTCTAAGTACAACAGTTGAACGATGGTCACGACAAAGAAACTAAGGGAATCAACATGAAACAACGAATATTCAGAAATATGCAGTTAGCTGTAAGTATTGGATCTGGTTTTGCGATCTATCAGTACTTTTTTATGACAGACGGTGCGTTTGATTTTTATGGGCCAATTGTGGTGTCTGCTTTTACGTTTGTAGTTAGCAGTATTGGTACCGTTTTAAAAGAAATAATCATGCGCAAAAAGGAGACTGCGTGAGAATAGTGGAAGCAAGTCGGTCTGATCTAGAGTATTTCTTCGAATATATAGGAGCGCTGCTTCTTGAAAATATGGTTGGGTTCAACAGGAAACTTAGCAAGCTATATAGCCAAGCATCGTTTGAGTTAGCAACGCCTTTATATCGCAACAAGTGAATCGGAGGTTCAATGGACAAAGCAATCAAAACACATTTCGACGAGTATCCTGATGATGTTCGGGGCCGGCTTGAAGAGTTACGTTCATTAATCTTTGAGCTTTCCTCTGATTTGGGTTTAGGTGACGTCGAAGAGTCTCTGAAATGGGGTGAGCCGAGTTACAGCGTTAAGACAGGCAGCCCAATTCGAATCGACTGGAAATTGAAATCGCCAAACAACTATTTCTTGTTTTTTAACTGTCAAACAAAGCTAGTCGACACATTCAGAGAGTTACATGATGGTACGTTGGCATTTCAAGGTAATCGGTCAATCATCTTGAACCTAACTGAACCACTTCCAAAGGCGCCTATTAAGCAGTGCTTAGAGCTCGCCTTAACTTATCAGCAACGCAAACATCTACCGCTTCTTGGCGCGTAATTCTCACGCGCTGTCATGTGCTTAACTGAATGTGATTCGAATTTGAAAAGTACGCTTGCAACTGATTTACAAGGCTTGGCACTTCTCGTTTAATGCTAGGTTAGTGTTTAACGTCTTATGGTTTAGGTTAGTGGCGTTGCTCGGACCGTAAAGTGGTATATGAACAAGGACAGTTTATGAGTCAACAAGAAATCTTTATAGGGTTTATTGCTTATGGGCTTATCAGTAGCGTTATTGGATTTTTTACATTTTTTGTCATCAAAAACGCTAAGTTCAAACAAGCGTTGTGGACTTTCCAGAATGTTACTTTTGGTATTTTCTTAATTGGATATATCTATTTATCGGGTGGTGGAGGAGCAAAATTGTTGGTCTGGGTTCCATTGGTCACTTTAGTTTCCATTTACAATGTCCACTCTGTAAAATTTTGTAGTTCATGTGGAAAAACTAACACAAGAAAAAGCGGATTCTCGGCCATAAAATCATGTGGCGATTGTGGTAATACTTTATAGTGAAGCATCGACATAACAAGACGTTAGTGTCATCTTGAGTTTCAGCTTAAAAAGGAAGTGGTATGAATTTAGATAAAGCGAAGAAACGGATTGCTAAACAGGTTAAGAAAGGCGACAACGGCTACCCTAAAATTACGTTAGCGTACTTTGGCCCAACAAAAGAGGTTGCAACTCAAGTAGCCGTCCAATTTGTAATGGGCGAGGGAGACAGTGTTCAAGAAGAGCGTTTTTCTTGTGAAACTGAAATTAGAGATAATGAGCTCATTCAAACAACCTTACTCAAGGTAATCGAACGCGCTAATGTTAACTCAGTGATTGAAGTTGAAGGCGTAACTGTTCTCTAGCTTTCAATATCTAGTTTTTATTTTGAGTCTCGATCCTAAGGTGGCTCTATATTTCTGCTAGCTTGATTGGTTAGCCTATAAGGTATTTTGTGATTGAATTTAAAACAGTAGGTCTTTTTGTATTAACTGCGATAGCGGAAATCGTCGGCTGTTATTTACCTTACCTTTGGCTTAGGCAAGATAAGAGTATTCTGATTTTAATTCCGGCTGCAATTAGTCTTGCTGCGTTTGCTTGGTTACTCACTCTACATCCGACAGCGACAGGTCGGGTTTATGCGGCATATGGCGGTGTGTATATCTCGGTTGCATTGATATGGCTGTGGTTGGTTGATGGCGAAAAACCGACAACGTGGGATATGGTAGGTGGCTCAATCGCTCTACTTGGTATGGCGATTATCATGTTTGGTCCTCGAAACGCGTGATTCATGTATTGAGCGAATAGAAGAGGTTAAAGCCATGGAAAAGGTTGATTGGCATAAGAATAAAATTGACGACAGTACCGTTATTACAGATAGCTACAAAACGACTCAGAATGTTCGCCGATATTTCAAATCCCAATTTGGTGAGCAGTTTAAATTCAATCGTGATTTTATGCTTTGGATGAAAAGTGCGACTGGGTTGACAATGGGTGATGCCTTGAAAGAATGGGCTAAGCGACATCCAGACAGTTGAGTTTTATATAATGACAAAAATACCGCTGATCGAGTCAGCGGTATTTTTTATTGAGAGCATTGGTTTGAAGAGTCGCGTATAGCTTCTCGAGTTTGCAGAAGCTAATTCGACACTTTGTATTTCACTAGCAACTTGCCAATCTCCACCTAACGCTTTATATACCGCAATCGTGGTGTTGATTATTTGAAGCTTTTCGGCCACTTGGCGATCTCGTATCACTTTTGTTGCTTTGTGCGTCGAACAAAGGCAAATAATCGACTAGGCCCGCTTTATATAATGACTTCGCTTTGCTTACGGCGTTATCCACGGCGTCTGTTGCTTCATCTATGCGTTTGGGTTTCTAGATTAGTCACGGTCAAACGCAGTGAATGCGTAGTCTTGCTGTAGGTTTGCTTGATATTTACCACTTTCTATTTGTTCAACTGATACATTTGATTCACCTAGGTGTACGTTACGTACAAAGTGATGTTGATTCGTTGGTAACGTTGCTTTTAGCTCTTGATTGCTCATTGTATTTAGTGAAGAAGCAAACTCTTCAGCAGCGTTTTGTGCCTGTTTCTGAGTGGCAAAAACACCCACATTTAGATCGGCTTCACGATCAATTTGAACCCAAGAAGATGAAGCGAAAGAAGCTGAAGTAAATGCAATAGTTGCTGCAAGAGTAATAATGCGTTTCATAATGTAATCCTCAAATAATTTTATTTTCTTGAGGCGCTTTGCCTCGGTACAACGCTATTATTATGCAGAATTGAAGTGTGATAAATATCACATTCTTCTTTTCACTGATGTTAAAAATGCACGAATAAAGGCTTGGTTTTCCATTTTTGACCCAGGTGTGGTGACATTTTTAACGTTGGAGGTGTTTTTATACAGTTTGTGAAGCTTATAGAAACTATTAAATGAAGAGATCATCTAGTGACAATGCAGCTAAAGGTATAGCTACGTAATAATTTTATATTTTCGATTTTTTCTTTGAGAGGTTTATGTTTTTATTGAAAGTGAAAGTGAAAGTGAAAGTGAAAGTGAAAGTGGCGGGTGTTTGATAGGTAAAAAAAGCAGCAATAAATTGCTGCTAGAATATTTCGTAGTTAATAAGTAACTTTCAAAGGCAGTGGGGAAAGTCAACGAGGTAAATAATATTTTAAATATAGTGATTTGTCTCGATAATAAATAACCATACATTGTGGTAATACTTGCATCAAGCTATCTTTAGATATAAAAAAGCCCACTATAAGTGGGCTTTTTCTTGATTAATATTAGAACGAGTAGCGAAGTGCTAACGCTAAAATATCATCTTCACCGTCTACGTCGGTGATCTTGTATTCAGCAAGTGTTTTGAAGTTAGGAGTTAGGTTGTATTCACCACCTAGTGAGTAGTAATCAACTGTATCTACACCGTCTTTCTCTAGGTTGTTATAACCGATTAGAGCGTTAAGCTCTTTAGTTACCTGGTAAGTAACGACTGCTTCAATACCTTCGTAGTCAATATCGTTATCCGTACCATCTTTTTCCCAGTTCTCGCCATCGCTGAACACTACTGCAGCGTACAGATCTTCGTAGGTGTATGAAACTGCTGCCGTTAGAAGTTCAGAATCTGCGCCAGCAGCTGCACCTTCACCTTCACCTTCGTTGTAACCTAGTGCTACTTTCATGCCAAACGGCAGTGCATAGTCTGCTGCAATGCCGTATGAAGAGGCATCTGTTGAAACTTGGTCATTCTCGCCTTGGTAGCTTACGTGTACATTAAGAGCATCGTAAGAACCCGTTGCTTTGAATACAGAATCTGAACGGCCAGTACCAAATAGATCAGCACTTACACCTGCAGCTTCGTTACCAAACTCTGGGAAGATATCTGTGTAATCAGACACTAGTGTTACTGCACCAAATTGGCGACCGTAGCTAACCGTCCAAAGCTCAGAACCCACACCTACGTAACCTTTACGTACGTCAAATTCGTCTTCGTTTTCGTTGCCGCTATTAGATTTAAATTGCAGCTCGTACAAACCGAATGCATATAAATCATCATTAATTTGAGATTTTCCGTCTAGGCCAACACGGATGTAGCTTTGGTCTCCGTCGATATTTTTATCACTAGAAAAATAGTAAGCACCTTGAGCTCTACCGTGAATATTCAGTTCAGTTTCTGAATCAGAGTAAACTTGTGCTGCATTAACTGCAGAGCCAAAGATTGCGGCACCAATTGCCAGCGAAATGATTTTCTTGTCCATATTTTAATTACCACTACATTGTGTTTTAAGTCGAAGTAATTATCTATACACATGGATTATTTAAAAGTGAGTAATTATCAATTAACTATGGTAAATAATAAGCACAAGTATTTGGTATAAAATATTCTATCTTATTGTTTTTCGATCTTTTATCAAAAATGATAGGAACTTGGTTATCTTTTTTCTCTTATTAATATAATTCCAGAGAGAAGGAAAGAGTAACCGAAGAATTCTAGTCCTTCTTCAACTAGTGTTTTTATATCTCTATTGTAGCCATCACCTAAAAAATCCATCCAGAAGCCTTTGTAGCCGGCAATGCGAGAAAATATAAAGAACATAAAGAAACCGATGACCCAGATAAGAAAACTATCTGTAGTGAAAAATCGGTTTGCTCCAGCAATGATGCTTTTTTGATTGGAAAGCAGTTTATAGAAGATTATTGCTGATATGACACTAGCGGGGACCTTCCAAAAGCCATGAAAAAAGAACAACTCAAACACTTGGTCAAGTTCTCTCGAAACGAGCAGTAACATGATCAGAGAATGAATTTTTAATATCGATGAAAAGGCATGACTCTCTCGCGCTTTGAAGTAGCTGATTAGTGCAGTGCCTAGAAGGATAACAACCTGGCTGATCTCAAGTACAGAGCTCTCTTTGGTATGAGAGTCAAAGTGAATACTAATGTAAGCAACGACTAATGTGAGTACGAAGCTATGTAAAATAATGAACGTATCAAAAATGCGGTTGCCGCGTCGTTCGTCATAAATTGGGCTGATATATTGCATTATATGAATCCAGAAAGTGGTAAAACGATAGAGTAAAACGGGAGCCTTGTTACAAGTAGGTTTCCCAAATCGGCGTTGTACCAATTTCATTCTGTATTGAGTCGATAAACAGCTTGGCGAGAGGTTGTTGATTACGGTGTGAGTACATAGCAAATATATCGCTGTGAGTTGATAGTTGGTATTCAGGTAGAAGTTGTACAAGTCCTTGTTTTTCTAGTTCTTCCTGTAGCATGAATTGCCCAATAACAGCATAGCCAAGGCCGTCTTTCACTGCGTCCATGATGAGATCAGTTTCGTTTACCTTGTACTTGGCATTCATATTGAAGGTTTTGATTTCACCAGCTTGTTCGTCATCGACAATTCTAATCTTGTCCGATATGAAAGATTCACTTGAGTAAACCACCGCTGGTAGCTCTATCAACTTTTCCAGTGTTTGCGGATTACCGTGTCTTGCTAAGAAACCTTCTGAAGCAATGATGGCTAATTTATTGGTCGCAAGTTTGCGCACAATCATGTTCGACTCGCGAATTGGGCCGATGCGAAATACAACGTCGTAACCTTCACTGATCACGTCAACTTTATGATCAGAGAGTAAAACTTCTACCGTAATGTAGGGGTACTTGTGCATGAAGCTTTTGACGGCTTTTTTAAGGTATGTACGACCAAAGAACGACGAACTCGAGATCTTTAAATGACCCCGCGGCTCAGCGTGAAAAGTGTCTGCAAGCTTTTTGGTCTCAGTCAGCAGCTCACGTATTTTCTTCGCCTGTTGGACCATCTCTTCGCCAGCATTGGTGAGTGATAGCGATCGGGTCGAGCGGTTGAGCAGTCTTAGCCCTAGGCTGTCTTCTAATTTTTTTATCTGTTTAGACAGTGCGGAACGGTCAATGTGGTTCCTATCGGCCGCCTTTGCAAAGGTGCCGTATTCAGATACGTCGAGCAGTAGTTCCAGTTGAGTAGCTAAGTCCATACTCAAACTCCTAGTAATATTTTTGCAATTAGATGTGATGAAGTGCGCATTCTACAAAACCTATTCGCAAAAATTATGGTTTTATTTGCACTTTACTAGTGTGTTTTGTGCACCAATATCGAGATACTTCGATAACTCTTCCGTTAGGCCATGAAAGTGTACAAAGAGTATGCAAATGTCCTCTAGTTAGACGTAATGGTTATTTTGTAGATGAAAATACAATAACGGTAATAGCTTGCTGGTAAAGAGGCTGAAAAGTGCGTTGAACCCGTGATAACACGGGTTCAACGATCAAGTCGGGTTTTCAATCGTGCAAATTAGGCATTACTAAATGTTTGAATTGGGGGCTTTTCTGCATCACCGCACCTTCTTAGAATAGCCGCCGCAAATAGGTGAGGTTATTTATGTATAAAAAAATGATTGCTGCTAGCGTGTTGTTAGCAGTGCTTAATGGGTGCAGTGGCGAAGAGGCAAAGGCCTTAGCACCATCGAAGGTTCTTCCTGAACTCGATATTGCACAAGTGGCGCAAGAGCCAGTACAACAGTGGTTTACTTACACCACACGCATAGAAGCGCCTAAAGAAGTGTCTTTAATGCCCCGAGTGTCGGGAATGATCGAGACGATTGAGTTTCAGGATGGACAACGAGTGGAAAAAGGCGATCTGTTAGTGACACTAGATGCTCGTCCATTTGCTGCTCGTGTTGAACAGCTTAAGGCTCAGAAGTCGAGTGCACTAGCCGCACTTTCTCAAGCCAAGAGTGAACTTAAGCGTGCGGACGAGTTGATCAAACGCAAAGCTATATCTGCAGAGCAGGCTGAAACGCGTTCTACAGCGGTGAAGCAACGTGCGGCGGAGCTGTCAGCGATTGTGGCTCAATTGAAATTAGCTCAACTAGACTTGGATTTTACACGTATCTATGCGCCAATCAGTGGCACAATTTCTCATGCTTTTATCACTGAAGGTAACAACGTTAATCCCAACCAGAGTGTGCTTACAGACATCGTCTCTAATGGAAAGGTATATGCGTACTTTAATGTGGATGAACGTACTTGGAACCGATACTTTTCTAGAACGACTGTAGAGTCTGAATTACCAGCTCGTCTTACTCTGTCTGGGCTATCTGATACATCGGTCACGGGGAGAGTTGACTTCGTTGATAACGCCATTGACATTAATACGGGTACGTTGACTGTGCGCGCCGTTTTCGATTCAAACAAACATCCTTTGTTGGTAGGTTCGTTTGGCCGTGTGCAAATCACAACCAGTGATGAGCAAGATGTTTTATTGGTTCCAGAGCGAGCAATAGGTACAGACCTAGAAAACCGTTTTGTTTTAACGATGAATGAAGCAAATGTCTTAGAATACCGACCTATAGAGCTGGGCGAGCGCTACGGTAAGTATCGAGCTGTTATTAGTGGCCTAGAGAGCAGTGATTACATTGCGGTAAATGGTCCAGCAAAGGTTGGGCCAAATACTGAGATTATTCCACGTCCTGTGGATCTTGATCTTTCAAGTACGCGATTGACATTGGCGAAGCTAGAAACGCAAGAGCAAAGTGTCTCTTCGATGCAAGGTCAATAGGAGTAGAGAATTATGAAATTTGCGCACTTCTTTATTCAGAGACCCATTTTCGCATCTATGCTTTCACTACTCATTCTTATTGCCGGTGGTATTTCTCTGTTTCAATTGCCGGTCAGTGAGTATCCTGAAGTAGTTCCTCCAACCGTAGTGGTGACAGCCAATTATCCAGGTGCCAACCCGAAAGTGATTGCTGAAACGGTTGCTACACCATTAGAGCAGGAGATCACCGGCACCGAGAATATGCTGTACATGTTTTCTCAAGCGACGAGTGACGGTCGTATGACACTAACGGTTACTTTTGCTCTAGGGACTGATCTGGATAAGGCTCAAGTACAGGTACAAAACCGTGTGAATAGTGCGCTTCCGCGTCTACCGCAAGCGGTTCAACGCCTAGGTGTTATCGCAGAGAAAGCGTCACCCGACTTAACGATGGTGGTTCATATCTACTCGCCAGATGAGAGTCGAGAAATCAGTTACCTGTCTAACTACACAAATCTCTACATCAAGGATGAAGTCGCAAGATTAGGTGGTGTGGGTGACGTGCGGCTATTCGGCGGCGGTGAATACTCGATGCGCCTCTGGCTTAACCCAGATGAACTCGCTTCTCGTAACCTAACCGCGATGGATGTGGTTAATGCTGTACGTGCCCAAAACCAGCAAGTTGCAGCAGGCTCGTTGGGTGCGCAACCTGCGAGTATCGATAACCAATTTCAGATTCTGTTAAATGTAAAAGGCCGTTTGGCAGACCTTGATGAATTTCGAGATATCGTAGTCAAAGTTGGCAAAAACGGTGGAATAACACGTCTTCGCGATGTCGCTGAGGTCGAGTTAGGTCAGAATACCTATGCGTTGAGAGCAATGCTGAATGGCAAACCTGCAGTGGCGATGCCGATTTTCCAGCGACCGGGTTCTAATGCAATTCAATTGTCTGATGATGTACGTTCTGTTATGGCGAATTTATCTGAGAAGTTTCCACAAGGTGTCTCTTATGAGATCGCGTATGACCCTACCGTCTTCGTACGAGAGTCTATTGATGCAGTCATTCACACGTTGTTGGAAGCGATCATTCTCGTTGTGATTGTGGTGATATTGTTTCTGCAAACATGGCGAGCATCAATCATACCGATTATTGCAGTCCCAGTGTCTTTGGTCGGGACATTTGCAGTCATGCAGTGGTTAGGCGTGTCTATTAATACCTTGTCTCTTTTTGGTTTAGTGCTCGCAATAGGCATTGTTGTCGATGATGCGATTGTGGTGGTTGAGAATGTTGAGCGGAATATTCATAACGGTCTCTCTCCATTGGATGCGACAAAACAGGCAATGTCGGAAGTTACAGGGCCAATCATCGCGATCGCTTTGGTCTTGTGTGCGGTATTTGTACCAACGACCTTTATTACTGGTTTATCTGGCCAGTTCTACAAACAGTTCGCATTGACGATTACGATCTCGACCATCATCTCTGCGTTCAACTCTTTGACGCTGTCGCCTGCGCTTTCTGCTCTTCTGCTTAAAGAGAAGGACGCCAAGCCAGATTGGTTGACACGTGTATTGGATACCATCTTTGGGCGTTTTTTATTTGCACCGTTCAATAGACTGTTTGATGCAAGCTCAAATCAATACCAAAGCTTGGTTAAAAAGCTCATTCGAATGAGTGCGATTGTTGTCGTGATCTACTTTGGTTTACTCGGTAGCACAGCGACCTTGTTTAACGCAGTGCCAGGAGGCTTCATCCCGCAGCAAGATAAACAATACTTGGTTGCAATAGCTCAATTACCTGATGCAGCGAGCTTAGACAGAACCGATGCAGTAATCCGTGAAATGGAGCAAATGGCGCTCGAAATTCCGGGGGTGGCGCAGACAATCTCTTTCCCTGGGCTTTCAGTGAATGGTTTCACTAACAGCCCAAATAGCGGCATTGTTTTTGTTAGTTTGGAGTCTTTTGATAAGCGTACGACGCCGGATCTCTATGCTAATGCTATTGTGGCTGAGCTCAATAAGCGTTTTTCTGCTATTGATGAAGCGTTTGTTGGGATTTTCCCACCCCCTCCAATTCAAGGCCTGGGCTCTACAGGTGGATTTAAATTGCAGATTGAAGACCGTTCGAATAAAGGATTCGAAGAGCTATTTAATCAGTTAAACCAAGTGATTCTGGAAGCGCGCTCTCGCCCTGAGCTCATAGGTTTGTATTCGACCTTTAGGGTTCAAGTTCCGCAAATGGAGATCAACATTGACCGCGAGCAGGCTATGTTGCAAGGCATTCCGCTTGAGCAAGTGTTTGATGCATTACAGGTTTACCTTGGCTCTTTATATGTCAATGATTTCAATTTGTTTGGTCGCACTTATCAAGTGAACGCACAAGCGGACGCGAATTTTAGGGTCGATCCGAAACAGATTTTGAAATATGAAGTGAGAAACGCTCGCGGTGACATGGTGCCTTTAGGAGCTGTGCTGGAAGTCGTTCCATCAATTGGTCCAGACCGAGTGATGCACTATAACGGATACCCAAGTGCAGAGCTTAACGGTAGCCCAGCATTTGGTTACAGCTCTGACCAGGCTCAAAGTGCTATTGAAGAGGTACTGGCGCAAACCCTATCTGAAGGTATGGCTTATGAATGGACGGAGGTGACATACCAACAGATCATTGCGGGTAATACCATGGTCTATATCTTCCCATTGGTCGTGCTACTGGTGTTTATGGTTCTGGCGTCTCAGTATGAGAGTTTAACTTTGCCATTCTCTATTATTTTGATTGTGCCTATGACCATCTTATCGGCGTTGGCTGGGGTTTGGTATGTTGGGGGAGATAACAACATTTTCACTCAAATCGCCTTGATTGTGTTGGTAGCCTTGGCAAGTAAGAACGCGATCTTAATGGTTGAGTTTGCAAAAGAGCTAAAAGATCAGGGACAAAGCCCACTAGATGCTATTGTGGAGGCGTGTCGGTTGCGTTTACGTCCAATCTTAATGACTTCCATTGCTTTCACTGCGGGTGTTATTCCGTTAATGCTTGCCACAGGTGCTGGTGCAGAAATGCGTCAAGCGATGGGAACCGCGGTTTTCTATGGCATGCTTGGCGTAACCGTATTTGGGTTATTGTTAACGCCAGTCTTTTATATGTTGGTGAATAGAAAGCGGAATTGAATCTAATTCTAATTGAAGATTAGGCCTAAATTGAAAAGCCCTCTAACGTTTGTCGTAAGGGGCTTTGTTTTTGATATCTGTTGTCTGTCGAATAAAGGGGTTACCTTTCTCGGGAAAGCATACCATTAATAGTTTTCTGCGTTAGCTCACTGACTTGATTGATGTTTTTCTGTTTATATCTTTCTAATTTTGCTTGTTGGTGATCTTTTTAGTTGTCTTGTGTGGGGTTAGCAGACTGTATTGCTTTTTCCTTGCGTATGAACTCATTTTGTTGTGGTACATGAAAAACGACCGATCGCCTCATGGCTTGGGCTTGAAGATTAACTACATAGTACTTATTACTGTATTAGGCGCTGCCTAATAATTTTATAAATTTAAGTGACACTTCATGTGCAGTAATATCTTGTACAAAGTGTCAAAGTTGGACGAAACAATGGACTTAGCAACACGATTAGAACTGCTTCTTGAAGTTTCCAAAGCAGGATCTTTTGCCAAAGCTGCAGATAGGCTGAACGTTGATCGCTCTGTTTTATCAAAGCAGGTAAAACAACTAGAGGAGCACTTGGGCGTAAGGTTGATCAATCGCACAACCCGCTCACTTTCGTTTACTCATGTAGGAAAACAGATCGTAGAGCAAGCAGTGAAGGTGAGTGAGTTGCTTGAAGATACGGAAAATATAGCCGCGTGTTTCTATAAAGAACCTATCGGCAATCTCCGTATATCGAGCACGACTCTGTTCGGTCGTCGGTTTCTGCAAAAAGCAGTTGAGGAGTTTCTAACTCGTTACCCAAGAGCGTCGATTGAATTGATACTAGATGATAGCCGTGTTGATTTGGTGGGCGAGGGGTTTGATATTGTCTTTCGTATTGGCCCAATGAGAGATTCGTCGATGATTGCCAAGAAGCTTGCCGACAACAAAACGGTCATAGTTGCCTCAGAAGCATTTATTGATAAGCACGGTATGCCACGTAGCCCAGAAGAGCTGACGATGTTACCAAGC
Source organism: Vibrio sp. R78045 (assembly GCF_042466085.1). Classification (NCBI taxonomy): domain Bacteria; kingdom Pseudomonadati; phylum Pseudomonadota; class Gammaproteobacteria; order Vibrionales; family Vibrionaceae; genus Vibrio; species Vibrio sp. R78045. Next base: position 180,591 of record NZ_JAXHBS010000018.1, on the reverse strand, counting down.
ATTATCTACTCACATGCAGGTTTTGTTGCGGACAAAGTTCAGTTCTATCTAGAGAGTAACACTGGGGAGCTTGAAACTTACGCCCTAAAAGGCAACTACCGAGTGAACGAGCCTGAGTTAATTGTCGAAAGTATAAAAGCCTCGCTCGGTTTTGGTCAGATAGGCCAATTTATGCTGAATGAAGGTTTGGCTGAGCAAGGTTTGGTGCAATTGTTGCCAGAGCGCGAAATTCCGTCTTTTGGTGATATCTATGCTATGTACACTCATCGAAAGCAGTCGCCGCTGGTGTTGGCCTTTATTGAAATCGTTCAAGAGATCATTGGTACACCACCAAGCTGGGAGAAGCACTTCGCTTAAAGAGAAAGATATATCAATCAGCTACTTGGTAGGCCTAGTTATTAATTATGCATTCAGTACAGCATGGTTTTTTTGTACGGATTGGTGTTGCCTGAGGTTACAGGCCCGTTGACATCCGGAATTACGGATAGTTTTCAGAGATTGAAACCTGCATCTTCATGTTGAGCAGGTAAAGATAGTTGAGTTTTATATAATGACAAAAATACCGCTGATCGAGTCAGCGGTATTTTTATTGAGATCATTGGTTTGAAGGGGTGTGTATAGATTTCCTAGTTTGCAGAAGCTAATTCGACACTTTGTGTTTCACTAGCAACTTTCCAATCTCCACCTAACGCTTTATATACCGCAATCGTGGTGTTGGCCGTTTGAAGCTTGGCGGCTACTTGACGATCTTGCATCGCTTTTTGTTGTCTTTGTGCGTCGAGTACCGACAAGTAATCAACTAGACCCGCTTTGTATAATGACTTCGCTTTGCTTACGGCGTTGTCCACGGCGGCTGTTGCTTCATCTATCCGCTTTTGGTTTTCTTGGCTTCTGCCATAAGCGAACAATGTTGAGTCTACTTCTGCAAACGCGCTGTCTACCGAGTGTTGGTAGTTAAGCGCAGCAGAACGGAATCTAGCTTCGTTCATTTCCACCATGGCTTCACCCCTGCCACCATCGAATACATTCCAACTGATGCCTGCAGATGCAGCCCAACCGAACGAGTCGCTACTGAACAGATCATCAAAGCTACCTGCGGTGATACCTGGTGTGCCCGTTAGGAAGAACTTCGGATAGCGATTAGCAATGCTGGCGCCGAGTTCTTCGTTAATCGCCGCCATTTCACGTTCTGCGATTCGGATGTCTGGGCGTTGTTCCAACAAGTCAGAAGGTAACCCCGTAGGGATAATGTCTGTCATTCTTGGCAAGGTAAATTCGACAGCTAAACGCTGATTCACGCTTATGAGTGATTGACCTAACAATACTGCCATACGCTGCTTGTGAACTTGCTCTGCTATCTCCAGTTGCGGCACGATAGACTCTGTTCCGGCAAGCATTGCTTTGGCTTGAGCAAGGTCTAGTTCAGAACCATAACCACTTCTTACAACCTTGGTGACCAGTTCCAGTGTTTGCTTTTGATCTTGAATGTTCTCAAGGGCAATCGCTTTACGTTCTTGAGCGCCACGGTATTGCAGGTAGTTGTGAATCACATCTGCGGTGATCAGTGTGTTCAAACCTGATTGGAATATTTCAGCTTGTTCAATACGAATCGTTGCGGCGTTGGATTGCTTGTCAATTCGACCAAACAAGTCCATTTCCCATGCGATGCTCGCACCTAAGAAACTACCATCGTGTTGCGCTTCCAATAACGACATGCCTGTTGCAGATTCAACTGCGTCTGACGCCCCAAAGACTGGGCCGAGTAGGGAGTCGTTCTCACTCAGTTGATAGTTGTAGTAACCGCCGCCAACGTTCACTGTGGGTACTTTGAACGATTCAACGACACTCTTGTACGAGTTAGCGATCTTGATGCGTTCTGCCGCCAATTTAAGAGGGATGTTTTGGTTTTGAACGTCGGTCACTAATTGGTTTAGCGTAGGATCATTAAATTGCGTCCACCAGTGACGGTGTTGTTGGTTTGTCTCGCTGTGGTTCTCGCTATTCTGGCTGTAGAGAAAAGTTTCAGCCATTGTTGTTTGTGGTTCTTCGTAATCAGGTCCAACCGCACAACCTGTAAGCAGTAGTGCTAGGGCAATAGGAGCCACTTTAAACCGAGGTAATAGATACATGTTTATGCTCCTTATTTGTTAATGTTTGGTTGGTTATCATTTGGAGTTCCACTGACTGTACAATTGGGTGTTGCTTCAAGGGTGACAATTGCATCTTGAATGGCTTCGTTGACCGTAGTCGCACTCTCTTCTGAACGATAGAAGAGCTTATATAACGCAGGCATTACGAATAGTGACAATACGGTTGCAGCGGCAAGACCACCGATAATGGTTGCGGCCATTTGATCGAATAGCAGGTCGGTTAACAGTGGAATCATGCCAAGAGCAGTGGTTAACGCCCCCATTGAAATTGCCATGGTTCGGTTTACGGTAGCTTCTTTAATCGCGTCTGATAATGAACGACCATTGGTACGCTCAAGCTCAATTTGATCCATCAACACGATGCCGTTTTTGATGATCATCCCCGTGAGTGTTACTGCACCAATCAATGCCATAAATCCGAACGGTTTATCTAACAGCAATAAGCTGAACGTTGCGCCAGTTGCAGCTAATGGCAAGGTAGTGAATATGATAACGGGCTGTTTGAAACCATTGAACATCGCGACCAAGATAATCACCATCAACAAGATTGCTTTTGGAAGTTGCTTGAGAATATCGCTTACGGCTTTGTGTTCGTCATAATATTCGCCACCCCATTCAAGGCTGTAACCATGAGGTAGGTGAATCGCTTCGATTTGATCTTTGATGGAGTTTCTGACTGCCGCTGGCGTGGTGTAACGACCCACACCTGCTTGTGCTGTGATAGTTTTCACACGGTCACGACGCCAAATCATAGTTTCTTCACTGGTGAGTTCGAACCCATCAATAACTTGACCTAGAGGCACGCTGTGCACACCAAGTAGTGAACGCACAGGCAGTGTTTCTAGTGATTCAATTGAGCTTTCAGTTCCACGTAGTTGGATCGTCACCAACTCATCGTTTAGGTTCATGCGGCCAAGAGGCATGCCTTCAGACGCACGCTTCATTGCAAAGGCGATATCTGCTCTATTAATACCCGCTAGGCGGATTTTGTCTTGGTTGATGATAGGTTCAAGCACTTTACTTTTCTGGCGCCAGTCATCACGAACGTACTTGGTATCGGGGTGCTCCGCTAGAATCGCTTGAGCTTGTTCAGATAGGTTGTGTAGAACGTTAACATCAGGGCCTGAGAAACGAGCTTCAACGCTGAATTTATCTGAGGTTGCGAGTTTTAAGCTTCTAAAGCGTGGGTCGGCGTTTGGAAACTCCTCAGTTAACCATTTGTCACCACGAGCAATTAATGGACTCAATGAAGGGAAGTCAGTCGCGTTGATTAAAATTTGGCCGTACGCAGGGTCAAACGGTTCTGGTTCAATGGTTACGGAGAAACGTGGGGCACCGGCACCGACATAGGTTGAAATGCTGGTCACTTCCGGTTGTTCTAATAACCAAGCTTCGATACGCTTCATGTCTTCCGATGTTTGCTCCACCTTTGCGCCATTCGGTAGCCAATAATCCAAAAACAGGATAGGTCGGTCGGCTTGTGGAATAAAGTTAACAGCAATACTTGGAATTGCGAGCGCCGTTACTAATATCAATGGAACCAGAGCGCTCAATGCTTTTAGCGGGTTATCTACGGTCCAATTAACACTCTTACGGTATAAGCTGATTTTAGTATTTTCTTTTTGCTTCGTTGGCTTGATGAAGATCCAACACATCAGTGCAGTGAAGGTCATCGCGACAAACCAAGATAACAACAGAGATGAAGCGATGATTAGGAATACTGAGCTAGAAAACTCGGCGGCATCTGTTTTTGAGAAGATAACTGGGCTTGCACCCATGATAGCGATGACGGTTGCACCAAACAGCGGTGTAGCCGTTTCTTTTACTGAATCTATTGCCGCTTTAGTACGGTCAATCCCTTTGTTGATTTTAACAATCATCATATCGGTTATAACAATCGCGTTATCGACCAACATACCTAACGCCAAGATGAACGTGCCTAACGAAACCCTATGCAAATCAATAGAAGTTAAGTTCATGTAGATTAAGGTCAGTAGGATAGTCAGGATCAAGCTAGTACCAACGATCGTGGCACTCTTTAGTCCCATGAAAACGGCAAGTACGATAAATACAATCGCGACACTTTCAACTAAGTTGTTGGCGAAATTATCAATCGATTTTTGCACTTCATCTGGTTGATTGGCAACGGTTGCGATATCAACACCGAGTGGAAGAGTCGCTTGGAAATCATTCACGATACGGTTGATGTCATCGCCTAACGAAACAACGTTAACGCCAGTAACAGGGCTCATCGCTAAGGTCACCGCGGGTGAGCCGTTATAGCGATTTTCAGTCATCATTGGTTCTTGGTAACCCATGGTGACTTCAGCAATATCACCCAGGCGAATTAGGCCTGTGCCAAATTCACTTACACCGCCTTTAAGCATTAAGTTTTTGATGTCTTCCAGAGACGAAAACTCACTGGATTGTTGAACCCGGATTCTTTCGCTACCCGCGGAAAACTTACCCGCTTCAAATGTTGTGTTTTGCGTGTTCAGTTGACTCCAAACTTGTGCCATCGATAGACCGTATTGAGCCAGCCGTTCGTCTGGGATATCAATATGCACGACGCGAGGTTGAACGCCGTGTAGCTCGACTTTTTTAATGCCATCAACGGTTTTGATGCGTCGTTGTAATTCTTCTGCGTAACGGCGCAATTCGACAGGTGATGCATCTTCACTGTGTATTGAGAAAAGCATGCCATACACTTCAGAGAATTCGTCTTGTACAACGCTGATTTGGGCGGTACTGGGCAGAAGTATCTTCATATCAGACACTTTACGACGCAATAGATCCCACTCTTGTGGTAATTGGTCTGATTGTAGTGACTCCCTCAAGTCTACAAATACCATCGACATACCAGGGCGAGACAGCGAACGAAGTCGGTTTAATGTCGCCATTTCTTGAAGCTTAGTTTCGACGGTGTCAGTGACTTGTTGTTCAACTTCTTCAGCTGAAGCGCCAGGGTATAGAGTGACGACCACAGCGGTTTTGATGGTGAAGCTTGGATCTTCAAGCTTGCCTAAATCGAAATAAGAGAATAGGCCTGCGATCACACTCAATGCAGTGAAAAACAGGATGAAGGTGCGTTGTTTGATCGCAAAATCAGCTAGATTCATCATGGTCTACCTACAGGCTCTTGACTTGGATATTTGAGAAATGCTGACCTTCGATCACGTACTGAGAGCCGCTAACGATCACGTAGTCGCCATCTTTCAATGTCGATTCAACACATGCTGAGTCTTTGTTAAGCGATACAACGTTAACCATTACACCTTGTGCTTGTTCGTTTTCGATCGTGAACACTTGCTCGATACCCGATTGATTCACGATGGCTGAATAAGGTAGACAGAAGTTGTTAGAGATTTCACCTAGCTGAGTCGACAAGGTTACTGCTTTGCCCGGTAAGAGTTGTCCAGATACTTGTTCATCAGTGAGTAACGCTAAACGGTAAGTCACTGAGTAGGTTTGCTTGATTGGATGTGGCTGAGTCGAGATCTCACTGGCGTAAGCCGTTAGTTGATGTTTTGACCCATACCAACTGATTTGCGATTGTTGATCTGAGCTGAATTTATGAATGAGATTTTCAGGGACATCAATTTTAACTTCAAGTTGGTCCGGGTTGTGAATCGTAAACACAGAGATGCCCGGTAGAACTTGCTCGTACTGATCGAAGTTGGAAGAAGCAACGATTCCATCGAAAGGCGCGAGCAGTTGAGTATAACGAATGGTGTCTTTGGCACGGCGAATGTTTTGCTCAACGACTTTAACGGCTGCTTCGCTACGCTCGTAACCACTAATTGCTCTGTCTAGGTTAACGTTAGCAATGGCGTTGTCATCAATCGCTTGTTTTACGCGTGCGAGTTCTGCCTTGGCAAGTTTGTGTGCTGATTTCGCCTCTAATGCGCGAGCTTGTAACTCCTCTAACGCAACTTGGTAGTTGTGCGGGTCAAGTTCTGCTAAAGGTTGACCTTTAACTACGGTATCACCGGTCGACACTAGGATCTTTTGGATGGTGCCGGGAACACGAAATGCCACGCCTGCGGTTTCAGAAGATTGCAGTTTACCTGTAAACGATTTGTGAGTTTGATTTGCTAGTGGTTCTAGCTGAACGACTTGAATCGGGCGATCTTGTTTTTTCTTCTGACCCATGCCAGATGGTGTGGTTACAACGGATTGGTTACAACCGATAAGAGACAGAAGAGTCGCTGCAAGTAGGGAATAGCGATAGATTGGCATCATGAATTGCTCCTAAATATTGATAGAGCAATTGTATCTAGATGTAAGTCAGAGATAATCAGTGTTAACGGTATAACACTGTCATGCTAATCATGACAATAACTAAAGATTTGGCAGTTCTTGTAACAAGAAATCAATCAATAATTGGCTAGCATGACTCAATGCCTTGCGTTGTGGATACAACAACCAAGCCTCATCTTTTCGCATAGTATCGGTCGGGAAAAGGTTAATCAGTGAACCGTCTTTGAGCTCTTGCCTCACCATGAGTTCTGGTAATAGAGCGATACCTCGATGACGTGTTGATGCGCCTTTTACGAAACCGATACTGTCGCTGACGATAGAAGGTTCGACCTTAACTACTTGGCCTGATATCTCCCATTCTTTGTCTATATCGCCGCTTGGCCAGCGAAAACAAACACACGGAAAACGAGAGAGTTCTTCAATCGTTGAGGGTTTGCCATATTTCTCAATGTATTCTGGACTAGCAACAAAAATACGTTGTAAATCCATCACCTTACGCGCCACCACGTTGGAGTCACTTAAGCGGCCACCATGCATGGCGAGATCTAGTCCTTGGCGGTACATGTCAAGAAAGCCGTTACTGATACTTCTTATATCGAGTTCAACCTCAGGGTATAAATCTTGGAATTTAAAGAGCGTAGATTGAACGATATCGCCTGTCTCTGGAAGCAAACCAATTTTCACACGACCGTGTGGAACTTCTAAAAGGTTAGATGCCATGTGGTTGGCTTTTTCAAGTGCACTTAATGCTTTCAGTAACTCGTTATAATAAAGCTCACCTGACTTAGTGACCGATAAACTTCGAGTGGTACGAAAGAACAATTGGATATTGAGTGTTTTCTCTAAATCGTTGATCCGTCGACTGACATTCGCACGTGGTAGATCTAATGCGTTAGCTGCAGCGGTAAAGCTACCAAGTTCAACAACGGTCGTGAATAGTTTAAGGTCTTCGATTTTCATAATGATGGACGTGTTCGAATGCTGACTTGGGATAATTGGTTGGTATCGTATATCAAATGGTATATAAAATCGAAAAAACCGATGAGTAATTATGTACTCATCGGTTTTAGTTAAATTAGAATCGAGCAATGGTAAGCAACAAAATCCAAAGTTTAGCGACCGCGTCCGTCCAACATAACAACAATTGTTTTAGTAATGATGCTTAGATCTGCTGCAATCCAAGATTTAACAGAGCATAGACTCAGAGCGTAACTGTGATCAAAACCGACTTTACGACGAACATCATCTATGCACGTGTCATAACCTTGATTAACTTGAGCTAACCCCGTGATACCAGGCATTACGCCGTATGTGCGGTCAGCGAAGTATGGAATTTCATTTTCCAATTTGTTGTAAAAGGTTGGACGCTCAGGGCGAGGGCCGATCAGCGACATCTCACCTTTTAATACATTAAATAGTTGTGGAAGTTCATCAAGACGCGTCTTTCTCAGAAACCGCCCAACAGGGGTGATGCGAGGATCGTTCTGAGTCGCCCAAACCGCACCAGAACGTGTTTCTGCATCTTCGTACATGCTGCGAAACTTCATGATTTCAAATATTTCCATCTTCTCAGGTGTTGATTTACCAACGCGCAATTGACGATAGAAGATCGGCCCGCGTGAGGTTAGCACAATAGCCAGTGCTATAAATGGGAACACCGGAGATAAGATAACTAACGCGAATAAAGAGCTTACAAAATCAAAAGTACGTTTCGCGCGAGCAATTTTATTTTGGTATAAGTTTTGGTTAGATAGTTGGTCAATGTTCATCATGGTTAGTCCTTAACGATTAGCTCGAGTCCAAGGGGCGTTTTCGAGTCCTAGTAGGTAACGTATGCCACCAATGAAGTTGGCATAATGACCAACGATTAAATATGAAATTAAAGAAATCGGTTTATTAGTGAGATTCTTAGGCATGATGCAACCCAGTACGCCGATGCTATAAACAGCAATTTGCGCCCAAAGCATGACTTCGAATACTAAATAATCTCTAAGAAGAACTGAGCACACTAAGCAAACAATCATTAAATAGGGTGTTAACAGTCTTAATCCTTTTCCGGAGAAGAACGCAAACGCGATACCTTTAAATTTGGGGTTGAATAGGCCAACTAATCGAATTGCTTGCTGCATATTGCCTGCAGAAATCCTTAATCGACGTTTAAAGTCAGTTCTCAAGTTGGATGCTTCAAGCTCTAATGCCACCATCTGTGCTTCGTAGACCGCGATGAAGCCTTGTTTTACGATTTGCATAGGTAAAATGAAGTCATCATTGATGGTATTTAGAGGCAGTGGCTCAAACAAACTCGTTCTAAATAAATAGAAAGCACCGTGAGAACCTAAACTAGAGCCCATCGACGCTTCGCACTCTTTAACAACGGTTTGATACTTCCAGTAAGTGTTTTCACCTTCGTTTCCAGTAGGGCATAGTTGATAAGTCGCATTAACAACACCAACCTTGTCACTTTCAAAATGCGCACTTGCGATTAACAGTGCATCCAATGATATCAACGCTGAAACGTCACTCAATGCTATGATGTCACTTGTTATGCTCGTCACTTCTTCGTTGATAACAGAAACTTTTCCTCTGTTTTGTACATGGTCATGTATTTCAAAGTAAATATCGCTGCACATCGCTTCTTGAATGGTCATCTGCGCGATTTCGACCGTGTTGTCAGTACATCCGTCGCAGGCAATAATCACTTGCAATTTCTTTTTAGGGTAATCAAGAGCGGATAGGTTACGAATCTTATCTGCTATCCATTGTTCTTCATTAAATGCAGGCACAAGGATAGTGATAGTTGGAAGTGTGCAGTCTTGCTCTACATCTTTATAGCAACGAGAGTTTTCGCTTACAGTACGAGCTGGATGGTGTCGTGCATACCAACGTAACAGTATTGGATATGCTGCGTGGTGATAAACAATCAAAGCGCTAGAAAACAAAAATAAGCCAGCGAGTATCCAATCGTTCATGCGAAAGCTCCTTCAGAAATGTCGTTGTAAGAGGCGACCATTTTTACAATGTCGAAATGTTCAAGTACGTAACTCCGTGGGGATAAAAAGCATTCATTTTGGTTTTCTAACAATGCGTTGGCGAGCCCAGTAATGCTGCCACTTTTAACAAGTGTGCCACTCACTGGGCATAAAGTTTCATCAACTGCTCCAACGTTCATTGCGACCGTCGGGATGTTGCAGGCTTGAGCTTCAAGCGTTGAAAGCGGTAAACCTTCATATCGGGATGGAAGGCAGAATACGTTTAATGCACCATAGAAGGTTGCCATGTCTTCAACTAAACCAAGAAATATTACGCGCTCATTTAATTGCAGTTTGTTGGTTAATGCTGCCAATTGTTCACGCTTAGAACCGACTCCAGCAAATGCCACTATGGTATTGGCTGGTAGTAGGGCAAGCGCTTTGATGAGTTGGTCTTGGCCCTTAACTTGTTCTAGTCGACCTGCGCAACCAATAATATGTTTGTCGAGTGGCAGATTGAGTTTCGCTCTGGCCTCTGTTATTGGCTGCGGTCTAAATTTGTCACAATCGACGCCATTTTTAATAGTAATGATGTTTTTGTAAGAGAAGGCGCGGCAAAGTTGTTTGTAAACACGAGTAGCATCAGCAACGAGAGTGGGCTGAGCGGCTTTCAATGCAAGAGCTTGCAGGCGACGACGTTTAGTGTTGTTTAGGTGCCATGCGTCGTGCTCGGTGTGAATTCGTGTTGGCACTCCCGTTATGCGTGCAGCATAGCCGGCGTACAGCAATGGGCCAATGTGATGAGTGTGAACCACGTCTGGGCGGATAGCTTTGAACGCTTTAATTAGCTTGAGAATGACATTGAATTGAACGCCTGGCTCTTTGTCTAGAAATACGATTTGGTTGTGGTAAGACTCTAGTTTCGGCCAATTATCGATAGATTCTTGCTTTGTTCCCTCTAAGCTTACAATCAGCACCTGGTCATACGGTTTAGCAAAGCGAAGCAAATCTAAGGTAAGTGTCTCTAGACCTCCGGGTGCAAGGTGCTGAACAACATGTATTACCTTCTTTCCATGTTTAGCGAGTTGGTTTCCCATAATTTTCTCCCTGCAATAAAATGGTCTAAGTTTGTTCGATGTTATTTTCTCATTAGACAATTGCACGAGTTATGCCAACTTATTAATTGTTATTTATCATGGCCTTATGTTTTTTCTTATGTTGTTGCTTTGTCATTCTCAATATAGGAATCAAAACACAATGATGGAATGAGTGAGTGAAAGCGAAGGTAAAGTACATGCTTAAACTGGCAGATGCTCAAAGATCAGGAATAAATAATAGTCGAAGAGTGAATACGTTTAGAAAGAGAAACACCAGCACTGAGCTGGTGTCTTGGTTCAAATTTAAATCGGCGTAGCTGGTTTTTGAACTAGCTCATTCTCGGAATAACAGTGATCACTGGCACACCTAAAATGTCTTCGATTTCTTCCTTACGTTTAATGGAAGAGTCGAACAATTCGAATAACACTGCCAAACCTATACCTAAACCAATTCCAGCTACTAGTCCTGCTAGGACAAACACGAAGGTTGGCATGTTTGACTTTACGCTCGGAGTGAACGGTAAATCGATGATTTTAACTCGTTTGTTCTGTTCGAATACACCTAACGACCCGGTTAGCTGAGCCATTTCATAACGTTCCGTCAACTCATCGTACAGTTGACGTTTGATATTCACATCACGTTGAAGTCGATACATCTCTTTGGCGTTTTCACCGAAATTGTTAGCCTTGTTTTCTAACTCAAAGATCATTGTTTTCAGGCTCTTGGTCTCTTCGGTTAATGATTCAAATTGAGCTCGAACTAATTGCAAGCTGTGTAATTGGGTCACAAGAAGTGGTTGAGTATCTGATAACTTGTTCAATGTGGTGCTACTGGCAATGTCCCATAACTGATCACTGTTCATACTCGGTTGTTTTAGATCGAGTAGCATTTTTCTTTCGTTCTCAAGGCGCTCTAATTCACGAACTTTTGCTTGCACGGCACTGTGTCTGTCGGTGTATTTGGCTTGTAGCAAAGTGAGTTCACTACGAATATCAATAATCTGATCTTCTAAGCGCCCAATCACGGGGTTGGTTTTTGATAATTGTTGATCAATCGAACCTAAACTTTTTTTAACACCAGATAATTCCGCTTCTTTTTCTGCAAGTGTTTGTTTGAGTGAAGCTAAACGATTCAAGCTCTGACTTTGCACTTCTGGTGTTGAGTGTACGTTTTCATTCACATAGAGCGCTAATGCTTCTTCTGCATCAGCGAGTTCGGCACTGCGTTCATCAATATGAATTTTCAAAAAGTCACTAGAATCTTGAATGGATGAACGTTCCGGGGCTAACAACTGCTCAATAAAGTGTTCGCTGACAGACTGAAGGGTCGCTTCCATACCAATCGATGTGTTTGAGCTTAGGCTGATTTTGAGAAAATCTTTGCCTAGCTGAGTCACGGATAAACGTTTAGACAAATCAGATATAATTTCCTCACGGTCCAAACTCGACATCTTTGGAGTAATCAGTTCAAGCTCTTCTGCTACCGAATAGAGGACATGACGGCTATGAAGCAGTGTTCTAAGTGCACTGATGCGATCTTTAAGCATAGTTGAAACGGCAATGTCCTCTAAAAAAGGGTTCATCTTCGCAGTTTCTTGAATCAACATACTGGTATGAGCATCATATTTTGTCGGTGCTAGCTTACTCACGCCGAAACCAACGAAAGGAAGGATAAGAATCGGTACCATAATTACGTAACGCTGACGCCACGCCGCGTTCAAAAGAACTAATAGTCGCAATTTAAGATTATTCATAATAGCTCCAACATCCAATGTACGAAGTTACCACGGTTCTGCCAGCTGTCTTTTTCAACGATTGATATCGGTGAATTTGAAAGTTGGCGAGCTCTATCGAGTGCCTTTATCATTTGTTGTGCGTTGTTAACGGTTGTAACGTGTTCTTGATAAGGCAAGAGAGCAGGGAATGGCGTTGTAACAATAGGCGTTCCTGCTGCTAGGTATTCCATGAGTTTTAATGGACTACATGCGCGAATTTGTTCGTTATCAACGAAAGGCAGCAGACTCACATTCCAGTGCTGGGAATAACTTGGTAACGTATGATGTGGTCGTGGTCCAAGGTAATGCACGTTATTAAGTGTCGGCAGCGCTAAGTTATCTAATTCGTTTGGGCCAATAAAGACGAAATCCCATTCCGGCATTGCGCTAGCAACATGTCCAATCATTTCATAATCTAACCACTTAGATAAGCTGCCATAAAAGCCCGCGATTGGTCGATGATTACTCGGCAAATCGTCCGCTCTAACGGTTGGTGTTGAGAAGAGACCAACATCGACTCCGTGTGGCAATAGTTGAGATTTATCTTCAGGAAATTTAGTCATGAGCTTCTTGCTTGCTGCAAAGATTAGATCTGACTTTTCGATGAGTTCAGATTCATGCTCAGTAATGGTTTGATGGTCAACACCGGCTAAGGCGCTGAAATCGTCTCCACAATAATAAACCACTGCAGATTCGCCAAGGTGACCACACAGGTCAACAGCCGTGGGAAGTGATGTCCAAAGAATTGGAGCGTAAAGGTTGAGCTCTGCAATAATCGGCTTAAGTTGTTTCAACATCATTCGTTGCGCCAGCTTTCTTGATAATTTAGACGCTGGTGCCGGTATCGTCTTTAAATTGACGACTGTAATGTTGCTTTGCCCATTTGAGTCGAGCATATTCTGTGTTACTGCGTTTGTCTTACCCAATAGTTTGTTGAACGCACGAGAGACATCTTTTACTGAAAGTTTAGGCTGTCTCAAACCAATTGAATTTACCCAAAGCACTTTGTGTGTTTTAGCAAGATGACGAACAAGATGTTGAGTCGACGACGGAAGACCGCCAAAGTCTTCACCGAATACGATTAAATCACGCATGATCACCTCCACGAGTTTCAAATGAATCAAATGCATCAGATTTCGTCACTTCTTCGGACTTAATTTGACCAACGACTCGAGCAGGATTACCTGCGGCGATTGAAAACGAAGGGATGTTTTTCGTAACCACACTACCAGTTGCAACAACAGCGCCTTCGCCAATGGTCACGCCACCTTTTATAGTGACGTTAGTACCTAACCACACGTCTTGCTCAAGAACAATGTCGCCGATTTGTTGAGGGTCGTCACCTTCACCTGCAGCTCGACGTTTTGCATCAAGCGGGTGGCCAGAGTACCCAAACAAGAATGCACCGCCAGCGATGCGAACATTGTCTGAAATGATGACTTTACCTCCCACGGCAATTGTTGACTGCCAACCAATATCGACATTATTACCAATGGAAAGAAGAGGGTGCTCTAAGCCCTCTAATGGCTGAGTACAGCCTGAAAATGTACTGTGGCCAGAGATACGACAGTTATCGCCAATTGAAATCTGTAGTGGACCGCTCACAAATGGCAAGCCACCGTATAGATACAAATGCTTTCCACATTGAGCGATTCTGCCTTTGAATGTGGGCGTCCAGTAGAAGAATCGGGTAAAGCCAGAAACCATATTTGCAACCAACTTGTGTGCTTGGTATAGGCAGCGATTAAGTATTTGTGGGGTAGGTAGCTCGGCGCTTCTTAGGTCTTTCAAAATGAAAAATACATTTCTAATTCGAGAATTAGGATGAAATTTAAGCCAATGTTTGAATTGATGTATGGATGCTGACGTCATAATGAAGTTCCTTCTATGTTGTTATATAGATGTACTTTCACATTACGTGCCACTAAATTTATTTTTTTATTTCAGTAAGTTAGAGTTTTTCTTTTAGGTTTTCTCATTTTGACAAGCAGTATGAGACACGTTTGATACGCAAACTGTGAGTGCAGCTAGAATGTAAATTGGCCAGTTGAAGCCTTGTGTGAGGAAGGTGCCAGATACTATGGTACCGACTAAACCGGCATACACGGCATAAGCGACGGCATTAAGTTCGGGTGCGACAGACGTACCGGCTTGAGATAACCGTGCTAGCGTGGCTCTTGAGGTTCTGATTAACGAGATAATCAAAGTGACAAAAATGACTAAGCCAATAAAGCCTGTTTCTGCCAGAACGCCAAACCATGTGCTGTGAACTGCGTGATTCAAGCCGTCCCAATAGGAGCTATAGAAGAAGTAGTTTGAGTAGAAGTTATTTAAACCAACACCTGTCAATGGATTTTCTACGGCCATTTTAAAGGCCGCCTCCCAAGCGTAAATTCTCCCCATGGCAGATTCATCAATACCTTGTTCCGCTGCCCCTCCAGATGATCTATCGCCTATACCTGCGACAAAATAGAGTACTATCGCGCCGACCGCCCCCAATGATATTAATAGCACTTTTGAACGAATGAGTTTCAGAGCAAAGATACCAACAACCGCAATCGAGCCAAGTAATCCACCTCGGCTTTGAGTAGCGATAATCGCAACTAACAATAAGACACAAACTAATGCACTAATTATCCGCTTGAAATTGGAAATACCGGGTGTAATGGTTTGGCTAATGGCGAATGCGAGCGGGAAAAGCAACACCAAGGCGAGATCGTTCGGGTCACCGAGCATCGAGCCTAAATCTCGTCCAATAGTCACCCTAGAACCTTCGACAATACCAATACCGTTTACTGAATTATAAACAGCGATGATACTCACCAAAGCCCCTGCATAGATAATAGTCATCGCTGTCTTTGCGAGGTTTTCCGTCGTATTAACCAACCAAGTAATGGCGAGCGTCATGACGATGATCTTCCAATAAATGCTTTTAAATTCTGCAAATGCGATTGAACGGCTAGATGCGAACACAAGGCCAACAATGGTCAGCAACCAAAAGATGGCCAGCCAGCTCAGTGAATGGTGCCAGAATATCTTAAGCTCTCTACTGATTAACGAATGCCATAGCAGTGCCGATAATGCTCCCAAAGATAACAGTAGAGGTATCTTTAATGGGTAAAGTTGAGGTAGTGCCTCATGAATTCTGAAGAATGAAAATACGACGAACAAAAGCACAAACCAAAACGCTTTATTGATAACGAATAAAGCGCCCAGCGGTATAAAGGCAAGCACGATAACCACCGCAGGATGAGGAACTAAATACCAAGCAGCACCAATTATTAGACTCATGGTTGAAAGCCCAATAATGAGTGGTGTTCTGTTGGCTTGGTAGTTCATCGCATCTCCTTGCGGCTTGCACATCAACGGATTCAGGTAGTCGAACTTTCTGAAAACTATCATGATTAAAATTTACGAAATATCGGCTTCTAAACTCAATAGAAAAATTTTGCGCGTATTAATAGATAGCAAGGTGAGTGCCACATGTGAATTGTAATTAAATCATTGAATTTAATGATTATTTACCTGGCAGGTTTCGATGGGTTTTGAGGTTATTTCAAATTGAGAATCAGATTGAATAGAAGCGTTACAGAGATCGAATTGGTTAACTAGACAGAATCTATCGACGAAAAGCGTTGATTCGATGACAATTAGCAATCATAGCAATCCAATATTTGGGGAATAACCGCTTGTGGAGAGTACCTTTCGACGATCGTGTTTCTTGCTTTATGACTCATCGCTGTTTTTCCTTTAAGTGAAAGTCGCAACCAATTTTCTAAGCAAGTGTTGAGTTCAGTTTCATTTTTGGCAATGTAACCACTGGTTTGATGTTCAATCAATTGTGGCAAATTACCTACCGCAGCCGCGATTACTGGAATACCACGTACCATTGCTTCGAGTGCCGCCATCGGTAATCC
Organism: Vibrio sp. R78045; assembly: GCF_042466085.1. Taxonomy (NCBI): domain Bacteria; kingdom Pseudomonadati; phylum Pseudomonadota; class Gammaproteobacteria; order Vibrionales; family Vibrionaceae; genus Vibrio; species Vibrio sp. R78045. The sequence continues at coordinate 164,423 of NZ_JAXHBS010000018.1, read as the reverse complement.
TTCATATCGAGAAGGTATCACCAACACATCGATGATTTGCCAAGCATAATCCATACATGATTGGTGTCCATGGAATGTAAGATTGGTAGGCGGGTTGTTCTCTAATATTTGTCTTTCTGGACCATCTCCGAAAATATGAAATCGATGACTTGGGTGTGAGTTGGCCAGCGTCACGAACCTATCGGCTGCTTTTTCGTGACTCAAACGCCCAACAAAACCTATATCATAGATAGTTGTCGTATCTTCTTTAACATCTTTAACGAAACCAGAAGCAAAAAGGGACGATGGGCTTTCTGGAATTGAAATGAAATTATTGAGCAGTGTCGTTTGAGAGGGGATCTTATCCTTTATTTTGTCGCTCACTACTAAAGAGTGATTTGAGATAAAACCACTGTATCGATCTAAAAAATCGTACAACCACACTTTTCCTGTTGGCGTTTCACCGGCATGGTAAGTGGATACCTGATACAACTTGTTGGGCTTGACCAAGGATAACTTTGTCACCTTACTCATGATACTCGCTTTATAGCCGTGAGCATGAATGAGACATGGTCTATGTTGGTCAACTGCTTGTCTGATCTGCGACAACACATTCGAACCATTCGGTGCAAGATCGCAAAGGTTACAAAAGGGGATTTGTAATTGAGTTAAGCGTTGAATGATTGGAGGTTCTTGGGTGAACTTGGTGAGAAGGACGACTCTTACTTGTTTTTGGTGCTCAATTAAACCGAGGGCTAATTCAATAACATGAGTTTCGATTCCTCCAAAGGTTTGGCTGTCGATCAACAACCAAATCTCGTTTGACTTAATTTTATTTGGATCAAGAGCCAATTGTTCTTGATCCGATGTAAGGTGTGTTAGGACCGTATGACTAGGCTTGATTGTACTCATCTTCCGATTCCCAAGCCTGTTTCTTACGATAAACAGTAGAAGGGCTTAGCTCTAGCAATACTGCTGCATTTAGTACATTACCATCACAATGATTAATCGCGTGTTGAATGGCTTCGCGTTCAATTTGCCACATCGGACGAATTGCACCGTCGGTGGTCATTAATGGCGGTGTCATTGGTGCCTGTTGCGCTGGTATTTGATGATGTTGAGTTGCAGAGTTGAGTTCGAGTTCCTCTGGTGTCAAGGGTGGTAACTTGGTTTCAGGGGGCGCTGAATGTTGGGGGACTGCTACTGGCGACATATTTCGTATCGGATTGACACTTTTGGACGTTCTGATGTCCGTTTTATTAATTGGTGGCGGCACCATATCTTTAGTCACACTGGTTTCATTGTTCAACACCACGATATTTCTAATGACATTCTGCAATTGACGAACATTGCCTGGCCAAGGATAACGCTTCAACAACGCTTGCGTCTCTTTATCTATCGATCTGAATTTTTTCTTATCTTGCTTGGCATATAGCTTTAAGAAGTGGTTCGCCAAGGTGACAATGTCACTCCCGCGTTCTCTTAGTGGTGGCATCTCGATAGGCACAACGTGCACACGGTAGTATAGATCTTCACGGAACCGGCCTTCTTCCACTTCAACCAGTGGATCGCGGTTGGTTGCGCAGATGATTCGAACGTCGACTTTAATCTCGCGGTTACCACCGAGTGGTGTGAAAGTACCTGTTTGTAAGAACCTGAGGAGCTTTTTCTGCATCTCCAGTTCCATTTCACAAAGCTCATCGAGAAATAAGGTGCCGCCATGAGCTTGCATGGCTGAACCTTTTCGATCGGTTGTCGCACCAGTAAAAGCACCTTTGATATGACCGAAGATTTCACTTTCCATTAGGTCTCTAGGTATAGCGCCACAGTTAATCGCAACGAACGGTTTATCGCTACGTTGACTTTCTTGGTGTATCGCTTCCGCACAGACTTCTTTACCTGTACCACTCTCACCATTGATAAAAACACTGGCTGTAGTTGGCGCAACTGAGTCAATGATTTTGTAAACGGCTTGCATCGGTAGGCAAGAGCCTATGAAATTATGGAATCGGTCACGATCGAATTTGGTTTGAATATCGTCGACCAAGTTTTCGAGCTTCGCTCTGCGCAAGTGAAGATTAACCGATGTTTTTAAGCGATCTGCTTGAATGGGTTTTTCCAAGAAATCTTCTGCACCTCGTTGAATGAGGTCAACGGCGATATTCACAGAGCCGTGTGCTGTTGCAATGATAACCGCAGTCGGAACCTCGTTCTCACTGATCCAATCTAAGACCTCTTCGCCTGGCATATCCGGTAGTTTTAAATCGAGGATGACGAGCTGTGGTGCATGTCTCTTTATAAATGTTTTTGCTTCAGCGCCAGTTTCGACATGAAATATGTCGTATGGCTCATCTTTAACGTACTGTTTATAAAGTACGGCAAGGGAGGTGGAGTCTTCAACCAACAATACTTTAGGGCGCATTGTATAATTCCTTTTGAAACTTTATCCTAACCAATCAATAACATAGTGATATGTGACCATCAATACGAAACTAGTGTAATTGTTACCTACCGCATGCAATATTCTAATAAACAATTGGCTTTAGCGATCGCTGACACTGACTATGCTTAAGCTTGTCTTTACAAGAGTGATGTTATAGCGGCAACTAGCCAACATTGATATTCAAATAGGTTTAACCAAAGCCTTGGTCTTTTCTTTTTAGTAGGGCTTTAATCGAACGTTCTGCAAGCTCTAACAGTTCATCAACTCTAAGAAATACTTCATCATGCTTTTGTTCTAAACATTGTTTTTCTAACGTTCGAGCGAGCACAGACAGAGGGCGGTTACCTAACGCGAGTGCAGTGCTGCCGACGGTATGAACTTCAAACTCTAGAGCTTGAATATCGTTATTTTTGGCTGCTTGTCTTACTGCGGCCAAACGGATTTGTGATTCTTCTACGTAATGATCGATTAAAATTGGAATAATCTCTGCACTCGTATCACGAATCATTTGTTCTAAGATACTTTCATCTACAAGCTCTGTATCGGCCAGTTGTGCATTCGCTTGTTCATTCAAACCAGCAGATGTTTCTGAAGCTAAAGTCGAATTATTCACACTAAATCCTTTCATTGTGTGTTGAGGAAATACGTTAGCTTGAGGCTAATATCCATGAGTATTATTAAGTTTTAGTCATTTTCTAGAATAATTTCAACTGCTTGGCTTAAAAACTATGGCATGAATCAGTTAATATGGAAGTGTGTATCTAGTAAAGTTATAGAAGTAATACTCTGATTTTTCTAATATTTACTCAAGAAATATGAACTTAGGTGATTAGTAAACGAATTTGCATTAGATTGAGTCAGAATGACAAGCAAAGAGACGCACGCTGAAAGCTAAGAAAAGAAAAAGGCCACTGCATTTATTCATACAGTGGCCTAGGCTATTGCAGTTAGTTAAGTGCCAACTAACGATAAACTCCGAAGCTTAAAAGCTTAAGAGCGAACAAATTAAGCTAAGAAGCCTTATCAATATCAATCTTTGGTTTCGGCTTTGGGGCTGGCTCTACTTCTTCCTCGCTATTCTCAGTGAATATTTCAGCAACAGCACTTCGTTCTAGTTCGCCTTTAAGATTACCATCTTCATCAACAACAGGTAGGGAGTAATCACATGACATTGTATCAGGCAATATTTCTTCGATAACAGCATCAGGAAGTACCGCTGGTACTTCCTCATATATCTCTTCACTGAAGTCGTGTACTGACACATCTTCCACGGCGTCTTGCAGGCTTTCTTGAGTGACTAAGCCTTGATAGCCCTCATCTGTTACGTGGTAAGCGTAATCGTTTTTCAGCATCTTCATTTGAGCAAGCGCACCTTCAATCGTTTCTGAAGTGATGCGGTAAAGAGGAGGCTGCATCACCGTCTCAACCGTTAATGCACGCGCGCGGTTCACGTCTTTTACAAATGCTTCAACATAATCATCCGCAGGGTTAAGCAGAATTTCGTGAGGCGTACCTTGTTGGACCAACTCACCATCTTTCAAAATTGCAATTCGGTCACCTAAACGTAGTGCCTCGTCGAGATCGTGGGTGATGAAGATAATCGTTTTATGAAGTTTCTCTTGTAGCTCGATCAGTTGATCTTGCATTTCGCTTCGAATCAACGGATCGAGCGCCGAGAAGGCTTCATCCATCAGTAGAATTTCAGCGTCAGTACATAAAGCACGCGATAAGCCGACACGTTGTTGTTGACCGCCAGAGAGTTGAGCAGGGTATTGTTGCTCATAACCCTTAAGCCCAACGGTTTCAAGCCACTCAGTCGCCTTTGCTAGCCGCTGCTGTTTCTTGATCCCTTGAACTTCGAGACCGTACGCAACGTTTTCAATGACCGTTCGATGGGGCATTAAACCAAAACGTTGAAAAACCATCGACATTTTATGGCGTCGAAACTCTTCTAGTTCTTTGGTATTAAGGTTCATGACATCAATACCTTCGACGGTGATCTTACCTTGAGTCGGGTCAATTAGGCGGTTGAAGTGACGAATTAGTGTCGATTTACCAGAACCAGAAAGCCCCATGATAACGAATATCTCGCCACGGTTAATTTCTAGGTTAATCTCTTTTAAACCAACAGTGTGACCAGTGTCTGCCAATATGGCATCTTTGTGCTCGCCGTTGGTAACTCGGTTCATCACTGACATTGGTTTTGGTCCAAACACTTTGTATAGACCACTAATTTCAATCAATGGTTTAGTCATGTTTGAATCCTCCTAGGTGTGCGTTGGTTCTACGTGCATAAGCTTGTGAAGCTCGGTCAAATAAGATAGCCAAAGCCACAATCGCGAAACCATTCATTAGGCCTAAAGTGAAATATTGGTTAGTGATTGATTTAAGAACCGGTTGCCCTAAGCCTTTAACGCCAATCATTGAGGCGATAACAACCATAGACAGTGCCATCATGATGGTTTGGTTGATACCGGCCATAATCGTTGGCATCGCAAGCGGTAACTGAACACCCCACAAACGTTGTTTCTTACTTGCCCCGAATGCTGTCGCGGCTTCTAACACTTCTTTATCTACTAAGCGTATACCAAGGTTAGTAAGACGAATTACTGGTGGGATAGCGTAAATCACAACGGCGATTAAACCTGGGATTTTACCAATACCCAAAAGCATCACTACTGGGATTAGGTAAACGAACGCAGGCATGGTCTGCATGATGTCGAGGAGTGGTGTCACGATTGATTGCACGCGATTAGAACGAGCCATCGCGATACCAATTGGGATCCCTAGGAAAATGGAGACTAAAGTACATACTGTTATAATACTGAGTGTCCGCATCGTATCTTCCCACATACCAAAGTAACCGATGAGAAGCAGGGAGCAGACACAACCCAAAGCCAATTTCCAAGAACGACTCGCGGCGTAAACTAGAGCGGTACAAACGCCAAGTACGATAAGCCAAGGGGTCGAAATAAGGAGTTTTTCAAACCAAACAAGGAAGGAAAGAAGGGGATCAAATAGTGATTCGATCATTTCTCCGTATTCACGGGAAAATTCACGGTATGCGCCATCTAGCGCCTTTTTTATTGCTCGCAAATCAGAGCGTTCCATCTCAGGAAAGCTTGATAACCAATTGCTGTCAGCCATTTTTATATCCTTATAGTCCGGAGCCACTTGTTCGCTAAGCTAACCCCATTTTTATAAGTTAGGGGTAATTAAAGTAGTGTTAGCGAACAAGGCTCCGAATCATGAATAACATCAAGTATAGCGACGTTATTTCCATTTTATTGAGCGTAATGATTGTTGAACTGCAGTTATCGTTGACTCCTAGCTATCAGTGAATCTAGCGATGTTCAAAAATAACGGCGATCAAACTTAGTAAGTTTGGCTATTGCCAAACGTAGTATTACAGCTCAGCTTCAACTTTCTTAGCCACTTCTTCCGAAACCCATGGGTGCCACACTTCTGGGAACTCGCTCAAGAAATGGATACTCGCTTCTTCACCATCTGCTTGGTTATCTTCCATCCAAGCAAGAAGTGAGTTCATTTTGTCGTTAGTGAAACCACGCTTAGTAAAGTAGTCGTACGCTTCGGGTGCGCGTGACGCAAAACTTTCTGTCGTAATAGTATGGACTGGCGAAGGCGGGTACATGGTAGCTTTCGGTGAGTCACAGTCTTCTTTAGTTGTACAGTTAAGGAACTCTTGTTCGTCAACGCCACTTCCAAAGTCAACTTTCACCATGTCGTATTTACCAAGAACGGCAGTCGGTGCCCAGTAATAACCAAACCAAGCTTCTTCGCGTTCGTAAGCTTTTGCGATCGACCCAGATAAACCGGCACTCGATCCTGGGTCAACAATAGTGAAGCCGCTATCTTCTAACTTAAGCGCTTCAAACAAGTTTCCGGCACTAATTTGGCAGTTCCAACCAGCTGGACAGCTGTAGAATGCAGATGTATCTGGGTCCTCAGGGTGTTTAAACATGCTTGCGTTTTTACGTACACCTTCGATGGTCGCCATCTCCGGGTACTGTTTAACTAAGTAAGCTGGAACCCAAAAGCCTTCTTCACCACCGTTTACTAGTGCTTTTCCTGCATAGCGGAGGCGTTTCTCGTTCACACCTTTATCAAGTGCGTCTTTAAGGCTGTTACTCCAAAGTTCTGGTGCGACATCGGGTTGGCCTTTTTCAATCATAGAAGTGCCAGTTGGCATGGTGTCACCAGGGATAAGTTCAGCGTCACAACCATAACCATGTTCTAAGATGAATTGGTCGATATTGGCGATCAGTGTTGCAGAGTTCCAGTTCATATCTGCGATTGTTACGCTGCCACATTCTCCAGCGTTAGCATTACCGCTGGCTGCTGCTACTAACAAAAATACGGAGCTTAACTTGTATTTCATATTGAGTTTCCTTTCTCTTTAATAATACAACCAAGCTAATCAAGGTCACTTGACTAACTAAATTGCTCGATGGTGATCCTTTCCGTGTATTGAACCATTTGAGCAGAAGGAGGGATGGGATAAAACAGAGTAGATAAGCGCGCAAAGCAGATAAGTGTGATTCGCTTGATTCATCCACTGTGTTTCACAGCCATCGGATAACTTTGTCAAACTATTACAAATTCGTCAAAAACCACCTCTATTTATAATCTTAGGGAATAATCGTACAAATTCCATCTTTGATGCGATCTACGTGGCACTTTAACAGTCTGGGTCACATTCCAGCGAAATTAGGCACAGAGGTGTTGATTTTAGAGTGGATTTGAAGGTGCTAAGACCATGATTGGCGAGTGTGAAATGCGTTGAATGTGCTTTAAAATCTGATTTTAACAGTTAATTTCGGCAAAAATTATCAATTTTGATTTGAGTGAAAAGTAAAGGGAAACGACTAAACAGGTCTCTGTCACTTTAGAATGGCAGCGAGTAAATGCTATTTAAATCTTATTATCTGACGAGCTCAAAGTATTTGATACAAATGGTGCCGAAACCTAATTCTGTTGAAGAATTAGGCCATCACATTGGTAAATTCAAGAATTCATTGCGATGAAGTCTATTCGCCAAGTTGTCGCGAACTTTTTGAGGGATAAACTTCATCCGATTCACCTGTCTAACAAGCTCTTGAGCAAAACTAGGGTGTTGTTTCATGTTCATCACACAACCCATCATAGAAATACTCTTCGCTTCGAGTAATTTCTTCGCTTGAGCAAGGTGATGGATTGATGTTTCTCCGTAAGCAACAACCAGCAGCGCACCATCACAAGCACTCGCAACCGATTGAGCTGGAATATTGCCTTTATTAATATTGAGCAAAGGTGAGGTGTCAACGATCACACGGTCATACTTTTCTAACCATTGAGTCACTGCTTTTTGAAGCGTTGCTGGGTCTTTATATGCCAATTGAGTCGATACCACGTCCGGAGCTGGGACGCCTATGAACATGCGCTGTGATTCGATGTGTTCAATAAGTTGCCCCGACTGATCTTCTTCAAGCACGTTCACATTCTTAAAAGCGGGATTAAACAAGTTAAGATCAACATATAGAGTCGAATGACCCGCCAATAAGAAACGCTCTGCAAGTGAAGTAGCAACGGATGTTACGCCGTCACCAGAGTGGCAAGCAGTGACACAAATTGAACGTTGATCGTTAAGTTCTGAAGCTAGGTACAATTGTTCAACTTCGGCATGTGTTGCTGAAATAGTCATTATAACGCTCCTATTAGGACGATAGTGGTCGTGATGCGTAAGATGTCGTCTAAACCTACACGAGCTTTTTCAATAAAGCTTTCACGGCGGTCAGGGATGTAAATCGTGTCTCCTGCGCGCAGCACCGGTAGGTTGTAAATATTGGCAGTTTTACTAAATTCAACAAGGTCAAAGGTGCGAGCTTGCCCTTGGCAGCAAGACATGTTCACAATGGTAATTTTTTCTACGTAAGCACTGTCTGTAGGGCCTGCGGCTTCGGCCAAGATATCAAGAATGGTCATGTTGTCATTAAACACATATCGACCAGGGTTGTTAATGGCACCAAGGACACGAACCGTCTCTTCTTTTGGTGTATCTAACCAGTTTTTGCCTTTTTCTGGGATGTAGATTGTATCCCCAGTAGTTACGTTTGGCAGTAACGATTCATCACCTGTTTCAAAATACAGCGACAGGTTTAGTTTACTGACCTTAGAATAAGTTTTATCGCGGTGTGTAACACGAACATTATGTATGTCAGCGTCCTTAGTTGGACCATCAGCTGCTGACAAGATATCTAAGAAGTGCATGTCTTTTGTAAAGCGGTAACGACCTGGCGCATTCACCTGCCCAAAAATGTAGATTGAAGCGTCTGAGCTTTGACGTACCCATTGTGATTTATTGTCGGATGGGTCTTGTGGTAAGTCGTGCACTCTTACGATAGAACCTGCTCGTATATAAGGCATTTGATCACGCGGTGCGCCATTTTTAATGAACTCATCAAGATTAAACACAACTAACTTTCTACCTGTCACAACTTCAATCTTTGAGGTGTCTGCACGTAGTGTTGGACCGCCAACATGTGCTAACAAGCCCATGAAGTTCATTTCATCTGACCATTCGATACGGCCAGGTCGGTTCACTTCACCAATCACGTTAACGGCTCTGTCTGGTGTGATTTTTAACCATGATTTTTCGTTCATGTCTGTTTTCTCAGGAACAAAAATCGCATCACCCGCTTGAATTGAAGGGGGAGCTGAATTTGCAAGACCTTCTGTATAAGCGGCCAGATCGAACTTAAGTACGCGACCGTTGGATTTGATCACACGGATTTGTCTCGATTCAGCAAAGCGAGTCGGGCCTCCTGCGTTAGCCAATATGTCCATAAAGGTCGCGCCTTTTTTTCCTTCAAAAGCACCAGGCGCAGCAACTTCACCCATGACATAAACCGTGTTCGCACCAGATTTAATCTCTTCTTCCTGTTTAGGGACAAAAACCGTTGAACCCGGACGGAGAATTGGAAGCATGCTTTCATCGCCGGAATCTAGATAGCGCTTTAAGTTGAACAGAGTCGGTGTGTTGTTCGAGATAACACGGATTTGCTCGACACTTGCGTAACGCGTTACGCCACCAGATCGCATCAATACGTCGACTAAGTCTGAGTTTTCTTTATAGGTAAAAGAGCCTGGAGCATTTACTTCACCAAAAACCTTGATAGAGTTACGAGAATCAGCGCTATCACCTGAGTTAGCAAGCTTCGCGGCATCAAACTCTTGTTCAATGTTGCCCACTAAAGGAGACGCTGGAACAAACAACGAATCGAGCGATTGAAGGGTTGGAAGAGTTGATTCGTCCCCTGAATCTAAGAAACGTTTGTAGTTAAATTCTGTGTTATCGGAGCCACGCTTTAGGATGAGTTTGTCTAATTGTGCACCGGGACGTAAACCACCCGCAGCATACAATGCCATCTGAATGCTAGAACCCAGTGACAATGTGTACTCACCAGGTTGCTCAACGTAACCTTGGACAGAGATAATAATTTGCTGTTCTTTCACATAAACGGAAGCGTTTGATAGATCTTTGTAAGCGGTTGCCAGTGCCTCTAACACTACTTTATTTAATTGGTCATTATCGTAACCCGCAACAAACACAGTGCCGACTTCAGGAAGGGTAATTCGGCCGCGCTTGTCGACTTGGAAGCCTGTGTTCAAAGTGCTTTCACCGGGTACATTAACTTGAATAAGATCGCCCACTTGTACTGCACCTGTAAACTCATCTTCAGCAGTGGTCAGTGTCGAAAAACAAAGCGAGATGCTGAAAATCAGCGTCATTATAATTTTCATAGCGCACCTCCCATTTTCTCAGCATTTTCAGGCGAAATAATTTCAATACTTACTCGGCGATTGGTCAGGTGTGTCCCGTCTGTTTCACCTTCGAAAAGTGGTACGGTTTCACCAACAGAAACAGCTTTAATTCTAAGAGCATCTAACCCAAATATAGTTAGGTAACGTTCTACTTGTTTAGCACGTCCAAGTGCCAGTTTGTCGTTGTATTCTTCAGGACCTGAAGCATCGGCATGACCAGTGACAACTAAGTCCAGCGATTTGTGTTCTTTCAATAGGTTGGTCGCTTCAGCAAGTCGTCCCATGTATTTTGGGTTAACTTCAGTTGAGTTTTCAGCGAATTGGTTGTCGACGTTGAGTAAATCGTACAGTTGCTGAATGACAGAAAGTTGCATACGGAATTGGTTTTCGTTTTTAGGTGGCTCGCAACGCGCTTGAGAAGTCACGTAATCAAGTTGAACTTCCAGTTCATTCAAGCGCTTTCTTTGGATAACCAAATCGTTAGCTGCATCTAACAGCAATCCGCCTTGCAGTTCACGAGCGATACGGTTTTGTTTTTCGATAGCTTGAACGACAGCCGCAGGGAAGCACCAACGTGCCCCTTCTTGTATTAGGGCATCTAGATGGAGTTTTGCTAGTTGCCAATCGAAACGCAGGCCGTGTTCTGGGCCTAGAGGTTCGTCTGGCATAACAGGCGAGAAATCTGAATTTTGATAGTTTGTGGAATCGTAACTTTCAGCTAATCCGCCGGTACCATGTTCTGGGTAGCTTGTGCAACCCAGAAGTAGAGCAGACAGAGAAAGGGCTATGTAGTTTTTCAGTATTTTCATGCCAACGTCCTTGTTTTTCTTTTTATTATTATTTTTTGTTACTTCTAGCTTAGTGGATCTTCATGAATTAGTAGGATTTTTTGAGTTAACTGGGATCGCGTGACCGATGCGTAATAAATTCATGATTTCAAGTGGTTGGCCTGATACATTTTCTAAGCGCATGTTCCTTTCTCGCTCAGTAAGACGTTTGAACATGTATACAATAGCCCCCACGCCTGATGAATCAAGAAACTGAACTTGGCTGAAATCAACTTCGATTTCTTGGTGACCATCGTTTGAAATAACATCATCAATATCGGTTTGAGCATCTCGGCTACCCGCTGCGTCTAGGTTACCAAAAATTGAAAGAGTCAATGTGGTTGTGTTTAAGTCAATCTTACGTAATTCCATAGCGTTATCTCCTTGAATGTATGAGTTAACAAGAGCACGTAATATGCCAACTTTTATATTGTTTATTTTCAATAGCTTAAATTGGTGTTTGAATTGGTTATCATATTGAGAAAGTTAAATTCTCATTCTGAGAACTAAAAATGAGTGGCTTTTTGAGAGCTATAACCAATTAGTTTTGCGAATGAAACGCTAGTCCGAATAAGGTTGATGGTTGAGTCGCATCTTTAATTAAATACCACATACTGAAACTAAGGACCATTTAGGATATAGCGTACTTGGGATAAAAAGAGAGCAAACAATGAGATTAACGAAATTGGCGATTGCGACCCTTTGGGCTTGTTCATTCACATCTCATTCTTCTTACTTACCACCAGAACACTTGGTTTTAGCCAACAACTACCAGCAAGGCATCGATGTTTCTCAATACTGGACCAGTGAAAAGCTAGATGGTATTCGAGCCTTGTGGGATGGCGAACATCTTTATACTCGCAATGGCAACCGAATTTATGCACCTAATTGGTTTATAGAAAAACTGCCAAAAGTTCAGTTAGAAGGAGAGTTGTGGGCTGGAAGAGGTAATTTTCATATCGTTCAACAAACTGTTTTGGATCATATACCCAGTGATACCGCATGGAGAAAGATTGATCTTATGTTGTTTGATATGCCTGGCGCAGCAGGTGATTATCAGAAACGCTATTACAATATTATTCATTGGGTCAGTGTGATTAATGAGTCCCACGTTGGTTATGTCGAGCATTATCCAATTCATAACGAAGAGACCTTGTTTCACCAATTAGACAATGTGGATGAACGTAATGGTGAAGGTTTGATGCTGCGTAAAATCACCAGTCGCTATCAAGCAGGTCGAAGTAATGATTTGTTGAAATTGAAAAGGCACCACGATGCCGAAGCAACGGTGATTGGCTATAAAGGTGGGACGGGTAAATACAAAGGAATGATGGGTTCGATACTGGTTCATACCGAAGGGGGTGTTGAGTTTTACATAGGAAGCGGGTTTAGCGATAAATTGAGATTGGCGCCGCCAGAGATTGGTAGTCGAATTACCTTTCGATACAACGGATTCACTCAAAATGGCAAGCCCAAATTTGCGCGTTTTGTCAGAGAGAAAAGTGAATATTAAGACATACTCGATATAGTGACCCGACAAATGCTATATCGACTTAGAAATAAATGCCTGTCTACGCTTACCTTATAAAAAGAGCCCTGAAAATCAGAGCTCTTTTTATAAGGTATCGATTCTTGCTGTTTGTTGAGAGCTAAATTAACGAGAACTAAACTCGAGCTGCACGTCATCATCCTGTTTATGCATCCAATGAAGACGCATGCCTAGCATAATAGCGGCTGATGTTAGACCGATAATGAAACCAATCCAAAAGCCGTGAGCGCCCATAGGCTCAACAATCCAATCTGTCATACCTAAAATGTAACCGATCGGTAGGCCAAGTAACCAGTATGCGACGAAAGTAATGTTAAAAATCGATCGCATGTCTTTGTATCCACGAAGAGCGCCCGCAGCTATCACTTGAATTGCATCAGTACATTGATAAACCGCAGCGAAAATAAGCAGCTGCATTGCAATGGTGATTACTGCTGTGTTTTCTGTGTAAAGCAATGATACTTGCTCTCTGAACAACACTGTCAGGGCCGCTGTCATCAATGCAGTCACCAAACCAACGATTATGCCAACATGTGTAGCAATCTTTGCGCCTTCGGTATTGTTTTCACCTAACTTATGACCAACACGAATACTGACAGCTGCGCCTATACTCATTGGAATCATGAATATCAAAGACGAGAAGTTGATCGCAACTTGGTGCGCAGCAACAATCAATGAGCCTAATGGAGCGACCAGAAGCGCAACAACAGCAAACAAGGTCACTTCAAAGAACAGAGCAGCAGCAACAGGAAAGCCGAGTTTGAACAGTCGAATTTGTGCCTTTAACTCTGGTTTATGGAATTGACCAAAGATGTTGATCTTCGCTAGTCGTTTTGAAGTCAGCACATACGCAAACAACAGAGCAAACATTATCCAGTATACGATAGCGGTTGCGACGCCACAGCCAACACCACCAAGAGCCGGTGCGCCAAGCTTACCGTATACAAACATCCAGTTGAGCGGGATATTCAATAACAAACCGATAAAACCAATGACCATCGCGGGTTTCGTCAAAGACATGCCGTCAGTAAAACTTCTCAAAGTTTGAAAAAGTAAGAAGGCTGGTACCGCAAACATGACTGCATACATGTAGCCAATGGTTTTTTTCGCCATTAAGACTTCTATATCCATCAGCTCAAGTATTGCTTGAGTTTGGAACAGTACACCGATGATTGGTAATGAGATAATTAACGCAAGCACTATGCCTTGTTGAATTTCGTATGGAATCTTTGCTTGTCTACCAGAACCGTTAAGTTGAGCAACAACAGGGACCAATGCCATCAGCAAGCCGACACCGAACAAAATCGAAGGCAACCAAATACTCGCAGCAATAGATACTGCGGCCATATCAATCGCACTTACGCCACCTGCCATCACAGTATCGACAAAACCCATTCCGGTTTGTGCCACAGATGCGATCAACACTGGGGTCGCAAGTTTGATTAGATTCAAGGCTTCTTCTTTGTAACGATGCACAAATTACTCCAGATTAGAGATTAAATTAGATTGAAAATGTGGGAATGGACACTCTGAAGAAATCAAAGACGCTGATCATTAAGCTTCCACTGGACGAATCATAAAGAAATGTCACAATAACTGCTATGAAAAACTGTTACTAAAATGCTAAATAGGAATCTTATGTTTACAGGTATCGTTCAAGGTATGGCAACACTGGTTGCGATAAACAAAAAAGAGTCGTTTCAAACCCATACCATTGAGTTGACAGACAAAATGGTAGAGGGCTTAGCGATTGGTGCTTCAGTAGCTCATAATGGCTGTTGTTTAACGGTAACTGAAATTTCAGGAAACCGTGTTGCGTTTGATTTAATGCAAGCAACGTTAAGATTAACTAATCTCGGTCAGTTGAATATTGGGGACGAAGTAAACGTAGAGCGTGCAGCTAAGTTCGGTGATGAAATTGGTGGCCACAGCATGTCCGGACACATTACGCTAATGGCAAAACTGGTTGAAGTCATCAAAACGGAAAACAACCGTACACTATGGTTTGAAATGCCAGAAGCGTCGATGAAGTACGTGCTAAGTAAAGGCTACATTGGTGTTGATGGATGTTCACTGACTATTGGTGAAGTCGAAGACAACCGTTTCTCTGTGCATCTCATTCCAGAAACATTGAATCGAACTTTGTTTGGAGGACGTGAAGTCGGAGATGAGGTCAATATTGAATTCGACCCTCAAACACAAGCTATCGTCGATACCGTTGAACGTATTATGGCGAACAAAAAGTAGCCTGAACCGTTAGCTTTAGGCTGGCTTGCACGTTTAACTATGATGGTTAAACGAATAAAAGTTGAAGCTGGCGGCTGAATAACTAGTGAAAATCACAAGCTGTATCATTCGATGGCTTAAACAATAAAAAGAGCACTTGATGTGCTCTTTTTAGCTTTGTTGTTGCTAGTATGACTTTAGGCATGTGGCAACAGTCATACTTGTTAGCAAACCTTTTTTAGAAAACCTGTTCGTCATCGGCATCAATCGATAGGTTTATCCTATCTCTAACTTCGTCGACCTGCATGTCCAAGTGAATGGCGTTGCAGCAAGCGGGGCAGTCATCGTAAAAATCCTGACTGCCATTGGAGGCGTCGAGCGTTATGCTGATTGCATGCCCGCAATGAGGGCAGGACACGTGTTTTTCTGTGTATTTATGCATGGCAAGTTCTCCTCACTGTAACTGATACTAACCTAAGTCGCTTATATCGATCGTGATAGCTTGAATCGTTTTGGTCAACCACCGTGATTGGTACTAAACGGCTTGAATCTTCTGAATACATGCTTCGGTTTGCGCTAAATATTCGCCGCCAAATTGATTGCAGTGATTGAGAAGATGGTACAAGTTATAAATGTCTTTTCGATCAGTATAGCCAACGTCCAAAGGCATGACGCTTTGATAGCCTTCATAAAACTCTTGAGGGAACCCATGAAACAATTCTGTTAATGCAATATCACATTCATGGTCACCCCAATAACATGCAGGGTCGTAACAGATAGGGCCAAACGCTGAATTAGCCACGTTACCATTCCAAAGATCGCCATGAAGTAGTGAAGGGGGTGGGTTACGGCTCGCTAGTCGCATATTCACCACGTCGACTATATCGTCAATGTCGCCAAATTCGATGCCTTTTTCTTTCAACAGCTGAAGTTGGAAACCAATACGTTGTTCAGAGAAAAAACGTCCCCATTTTTTATGCCACGGATTAGGTTGAAGAGTAATGCCTATGTAATTGTCTTGATCGCAACCGAACTCTTTTTGCTCTCCCCATTGATGAAGTCGGGCAAGCTGTACACCAAAATCAAAGCTGTTATTGCCAGTTTCAAGCGGCTTAGTTGGCAAGTAATTCAGGATAATGAACGAGCACTCCTTAGTCTTACCAATAAGCACAAGCTCAGGTACATAAACGGTGGAGGTATCTCTTAATAAGCGCAGGTTCTCAGCTTCTATTTCAAATTTAGGTAGAAACTCTCGTTGATTTACCTTAACAAAATAACGCTCATTGCCGTCGCTAATCATATAGCAATCGTTAATGTCACCACCAGAAACCTTAGTACGTTCAGTGATCTGAAAGTTGAATAAAAGTGTATCTGAAAGCTGTTGAGAAATGGCCTGCCACATAGGAAATCCTCAAAGAACGGTTGGTTAGAAATACGGTTTGTTGATTAACAATAGTTTAGGATAAAACTGAGCGATTTATAGACGCACTAGTCAATGTTCTTAATTCTAAGCCTTCTTATGATGAATGAATTGGCTAATCTGTGAACTCAAGCTAATTCAATACCATTGATAACTCGATAAAAAATGACAAATGGTAGCCATATGCACTTTGGAATAAACCTCACAGTTGACGTTCAATGTTAGGCTACTAACTAGAAAAGTGCGCATGGGTTGTTATTGTTTACGCTTAAATTTTAGTAGGTACTCATGCTAGGGTAAGTCATGGATAGCAAAACTTATGTTCTTGCGTATTTAAAAATGTTGAAAGCTATTGCTAAGTCGAACTTTCTGGCTTTATTTGTATATTGATTCAATTTTGAGCTTAAATGCTAACAGGGATCATTTAAATACGACTTTTGATAATAAAATGATGACAAATGACTTCATTTACATAGTATTAGCTTAATACGTATTAATCTGCTCTAGAGCTTAAAACGGAGATTTATTGTGGTTGTAGAAACCGATGGCTATTTGGCTTTAATCGAGCACTTATCGTTCAATTTGGATGTATTTACCAACAGTAATGGTGATACAGGAAATGAAAGTGTAGAAGACATTGTTACTGACATGATTTCAACCAACATCATGGCTATCTTTGAACAAAATCCTGAACTGCACTCTAGCGTGCGCTTTCAATTGTTGAAAGAAGCAGATGCCGTAGTCGCTGATTTAGGTGAAGTGCTTGCGGGCGTTTGGGCAAAGAAAGCAACTAACGAGCAGATTGTGTTCCTAGACGAATACATCGCCTTAGTTAAAAACTTATTTGATACTGCTGTCGCTAAATACGATTAACCGTCCGAGCTTATTTCTTTAAGCATTAGAAGTTTTAAGCACCAGTATTTTGAACGACTCTATTTGAAGCACTAATATTTTAAGCGTTAGTGCTTCTTACGTACATCTATTCACCGGGTCGTAAGCGTTATCAAAGAGGCGAAAGACTGACGCGTTATATGCGCCTAAAGTGCCAAAACTTCGAAGCCCAATAAGGGTTATCCAACCTTGAGATAATCACACCTTTAGATGTCGACGCATGTAAGAACTGTTTGTTTCCCAGATAAACACCTACATGTCGTACTTTTGGTGAGGTTTTGAAAAATACTAAGTCACCACTTATTGCTTGCTCATACGCAATTTCTACACCTTGTTTACTCTGATCTTTGGTCGTGCGCGGCAAAGCCTGTTGCGTTGCATTCTGAACAGCGATTTGAACGAAAGCCGAACAATCTATTCCTCGAAATGAAGTGCCGCCAAAATGATAAGGGACACCTTTCCATTGCTCGTACACGCTCAAATACGCATTTGCGGTAGCTTGCTCTGATTTCGATAAGGGTTTTGACGGTACTTTATTGTAACTAAAAGGCGGTGGCGTAGAGCTACAAGCAGTCAATGTTACTAAAGTTATTGTAACTGCAAGCATTTTTCTGATTTTCATATGTAACTCTTCTGACAAAAAACTGAAATAAAAACGTCATCAACGACTTCTAGTATACGGAACAACTTAAGGATATCTCTTTTCGTAGTCAAACTGGATTTCACATGCCCGACACAAATTTATCAATAAAACCTTCACGTTATACATTCTCGCTCATTCAAACCGTCACTGCTGTATTTATTTCGATTCTTTTGCTCGTCACCTTTTTATCGATGGTCAGTATTCGAGGTGTAGAGCGGGTTGGAGGGCATTTTGATACGTTGTCTGAACAAGCATTGCCCCTAGCACTAAACAACGCTCAGTTGACGCAGAGCGTATTAGAACAAGTAAAACTCCTTACCTACAGCACGCAATCAACCGATTTAGACACACTCAACACAACACGATCAGCAATTGAGCAATTAGCTGCAGAGAGCAATCAAACGCTAGACGAACTTCTTTTTATTTCTCAATCCTTCCCCGATGCGATTTCTCTAGAGCAAAAGCAAAGCCTGATTGATGATATGGCTCAGCTACAACATATGACCAACAGCGTGTTATTGGCTCAGATTGATATTCAAGGTAAACAAAACCTCATTGATAGCCAAATAGGAGGGTTTCGCTACGGTGTTAGTTCTATTGGGCCTGAAATGAATCGTATTAGCTCTTTTTTAGTTCAGAATAACCCCGAAGCACATGATGCCGCTAACCGATTCACGGCAAGTGCTTCGGCAATGGCGAACACATTCTTAATGCTGTTGATGCAATCTGACTTAGACAAAGCGGAAGATGAATTTCGAGAGTTAAGAAATCGCATTGCAGGAATAAACTTAGCGTACGACGATTTTTCAGAATGGCATCCAGATATTGTTGAGTTTGCCAGCCTGACTGCACCTTATGACATGGTGAAAGAAGGATTCACAGAAGAAGGGGTGATCAAACAGATCCTCTGGAAATTAGAGTTAGCTGAAAAACAAAAACAGAATTTAGCTGAAGTCATTACCTTAGCGAACAAGGTTATCGGCACACTGAATCAATTATCATCGACGGCTTCACACTTGATTGATGCAAGTGAGTTGGTTGTAAACCAAACCATCACTAACATTGACAGGGTGTTATTCACTAGCGGTTTAGTGATCGCTGTGATCATTATTATTTCGTGGCTTGTGCTACGTCATTGGGTCAACAAAGGCTTAAAAAACATTACCCAGCAGCTGAATTTACTCGCCGAACATGACTTTTCTAAACAAAGCGAATTAGTAGGGCCATTAGAGCTGCAGGTTATCGCATCACAGTTAAATACCGTCGTAGATTCCACCGCCGACTCAGTTCGCTTGGTGACTCGAAACTGTGAAACACTTTATCAAACAGCAGAAGTTAGTCACGATGCTGCAGAGCAGACGAATTCAAGCTTAAACGAGCAGAATGAATCTCTGCAAAACATGATCACAACGATTACTCAACTTGAAGCTTCTATAGGCGAAATTGCACGTATCTCGAATGCATCGAACGATGACGCTCAATTAGCGGAAGATGAATCGGTCACCGGAAGTCAGGTGGTTGGCTTGAATCAACAGCGTCTTCAGGCATTAGAGCACTCGTTAAGCTTGAACGAAGAATCGATGGCAGATCTAGACGGGCGAGTAAAACAAATTCGTGAAATGGTTGATATGATCAGTGGCATTGCTGAAAACACCAACCTATTAGCCCTTAATGCTGCGATTGAAGCTGCACGTGCCGGAGAACAGGGCCGTGGCTTTGCAGTGGTTGCAGATGAAGTAAGAAAACTGGCGAGCGGTACATCCCAGCAAACCACCAATATTCGCAGCATGATGAATGAGCTGGTGGCTGCAGCTGATCGATCTCGTATGTCAGTCAGCGAGTCTCGAAGCGAAATGGCTAATGCATTGAAAACCAGTGGTGATGTAAAACAAGCTTTTGAGAAAATCGACGTAGCAGTCAGCCAGATAAAAGGTAGAGTTGAGCAAATCATGGTCGCAACCGAACAGCAAGCTCGCGCTACTGTTGATGTAACCCATTCCATTACACGCGTGTCAGAGCAGGGCGAAAACACTAAGCTACAGCTAGAGTCTATGATTGAAAGCTCAGAGCAAGTTGCTGACATTGCAGGGCATCAACAAGCGATGCTTCATAAGTACGTATTAAGTAGATAACCAGTTAGAAAAGATTTCTCTGAATAACAAGCCAGCGTCTCGATACCAAGAGCAAGGCGCTTAAACTCATTATTAGCGCGGAATGACTAATAAATGGTTTGAGCGCCTGCTTTTTTTGGGCCTTATATTGAAAGATGGCATGTAGAAAACAAACCGCTACTTTGATTTTCTTGAATGTGGGTAATGGACAAATGGTTGACGCAGCATGAAATCCAATCTCTGTTCTTTGCCATCTTGTATCTCAGGCACGCCAATGTGGACGTGATCGTGTCCAAGCATAGGCTGGGCACGATAAGTCTTAAACCAGATATCCCAAACCGATAAAAAGAAGCCAAAATTAGAATGGGTTTCTTTCACAATGACCGAGTGATGAACACGATGCATGTCTGGTGTCACAATCACTTTTCTCAATCGCTTATCAATCCAAAGTGGTAGACGTGCATTACTGTGGTTAAACATCGCGCTCGCGTTAAGCACAATTTCAAATATCACCACGGCAATCACTGGAACCCCAAGGGTGATCACTAAACTCACTTTGATAAGCATAGAAAGCATCATCTCAATTGGATGAAATCGTGTACCTGTTGTGACATCAATATCTAGGTCGGCATGATGCACTCGATGTAATCTCCAAAGCCAAGACACACGATGAAACACCAAGTGTTGCAGGTAAATGGCGCAATCCAACAGCAATACACAGATCAGTACAACGAGTTCTTTAGGAAGTGACAGGGTATTAAATAAACCCCATTGATTGTCTTGTGCAATGACAGCCGCTTGGAATGCAGCAATAGGAATAAGTGTGGCTAGCAGAAAACTGTTGAGTGCAACCAACGCAAAGTTGTTCCCCCAACGGAACCACTTATTTTGAGTTAGCGTTTTGCGTGGAAAACGGTACTCCCAAATCGCACATAATCCAAAAACGACAATAAAACAAACAAGGCGAAGCAGTGATGGGTCTTGCATGGGAATTCCTTCTATCATTCTACGGTCACTGTAAGTACAATCGTGCAACTTTTCTAGATCTATCGTTATTATCCATGAGAATCCACGCTTTTCACCGTTTATATCAACACCGCTTGTCTATTGCTACTAAGCCGTTTAACGCGCGCGGGTGCAAAGTCGTGCGATGCGAATACTGCAAAATAAAACAAGACAGCTGCATCTGCGAGCATCAACCGAATATAGATACGAATGTCGCTACGATGTTGATCTTGTCAGACAACGAAATCTTGAAGCCAAGCAATACAGGCCGATTGATTGTTGATACGGTCAAAGACAGCTATGCCTACCTTTGGCACCGTACTGAGCCGAATCAAGAGATGCTTGATGTTCTAAAGGATGATAAATATCAACCCGTTGTTGTATTCCCTGAAGGCTACACCGATGACAAAACGCGAGTGGTTCAAGATTTACCACAAATGCGCGATCCTAATAAAACACTTCTTCTTATCTTCATCGATGGTAGTTGGCGTGAAGCGAGACGCATCTTCCGCCGTTCAGAGTATCTGCAAGATTTACCTGTGTTGTCGATTGAGCCTGAATCGGTTTCTCAATACATGATGAGAAAGTCAGATAACGAACAACACCTCTCAACGGCAGAAGTCGCCAGCTTAGTTTTAAAGCAAGCTGGAGAAGAAGAGGGCGCGAAGACTTTACAACTTTGGTTTGAAGTATTTCGTGAAAGCTACATGTTAAGTAAGACGCGTTATAAGTCAGATCCGACTAAACCTAGCTTGAATGCTTTCATAGAACACAGCAAAAATGAGAAGTCACTCTAACCTTTAACCGCTATGTGCTGACTTGTTGTTCAAACAGACTCGAACACAAGATAAGTTTGTTATCTATCACGGTTTGTAGGGGGAGTGTTATGGATAATGCTCCTTAGTTGTTTATTTACAAAATTTTATTTGCCCGAATTTAGGGAAGAATTGGAGAGATTTCATGTATTACGGCTTCGATGTTGGCGGCACAAAAATTGAGTTTGGTGCATTCAACGAGAAACTTGAGCGAGTGGCAACAGAGCGTGTACCGACGCCAACTGATAACTATCAATTATTACTTGATACGATTGCTGGTTTAGTAAAAAAGTACGATAACGAACTGTCTTGCGAAGGCAAAATTGGCCTTGGCCTTCCTGGCATGGAAAACGCAGACGATGGCACTATGCTTGTTGTTAACGTACCTGCATCAACAGGTAAGCCGCTACGTACAGATCTAGAAGCGCTTATCGGTCGTAGTGTGAAAATCGAAAATGATGCGAACTGTTTTGCGCTTTCAGAAGCATGGGATGACGAACTTAAAGATGAACCTTCAGTTGCCGGCCTGATTCTTGGTACTGGTTTCGGTGGCGGTTTAGTCTTCGACGGTAAGGTATTCTCCGGTCGTAACCACGTGGCAGGTGAGCTAGGCCATATGCGCTTACCTCTTGATGCTTGGCTTCACCTTGGCGATAACGCACCGTTACTTGGTTGTGGTTGCGGAAAAAAGGGCTGTTTAGACAGTTACTTGTCAGGTCGTGGCTTTGAGCTGATTTATGATCACTATTTTGGTGAGAAGAAAAAAGCAGTTGAAATCATTCAAGCTTACAACGAAGGTGAAGCAAAAGCTGTTGAGCACGTAGATCGTTTCATGGAGTTATTAGCTATCTGTTTTGCAAACCTATTCACAGCGCTTGACCCGCATGTTGTTGCGCTTGGTGGTGGCTTGTCTAACTTTGAGCTTATCTACGAAGAGATGCCAAAACGTATACCTAAATACTTGTTGTCTGTGGCGAAATGTCCGAAAATCATCAAAGCAAAACACGGTGATTCAGGTGGCGTTCGTGGTGCTGCATTCCTTAACATTAAGTAATCTCAACTTAACGTTAAGCGAGTAAAAACTATAAATAAAAATGCCGTAATCTCGAAAGAGGTTGCGGCATTTTTTATGATTTAGTGTTTTTGTTGCTAGAAGCTAGAAGCTAGAAGCTAGAAGCTAGAAGCAGCAAAGAAACAAGCTCCAAGAGGACTTACTTCTTCTTTTTGCCAACACCAAGGTTATCTTTTTGCTTCAACGTAAGCTTGGTAAAGCCAAGCTTACGGAAATAGTTATCTTGGTAGTTACGAACAGCTTTAGTATCAGAAATAAACTCAAGCTGTTGCTCAGTTTTTAGATACTCAGTGATGTCGATACCTTCAGCTGCCGCTACAGCTTCTTGAATCGTGCGGTGTTCTTGTTTAGAAAACAGTAACTCTTTGTCTTCGTCTTTATAAGTGTACAGAATGGTACGAGCCATGATGCTCTCCAATAGAATTATTACTTTGCGCGCACTCTACATAAAAACCGTACGTGGCTCAAGGCAATGGTAAGAAATCTTAAGATTATCGCTGTTATCGCTTATCGCGATCGTAAGCTTTTTGTCTGTCAGGAAACGAACAGGTTGTCTTTCACGAAACGAATAAACAGAAAGCCTCTTAGTATCGAATGATCAATATAGGGGCTTCGTCTATCTTTTAGTAAAGTCTGCTAATTCAAATTTAAGCTAATGAGCTTAAATTAAACACGACCCTGCAGTGGAATAATCGTGACTGTCTCACCAACTTTCACTGTATCAACCGCTGGCGAGATTTCGATTAAGCAGTTCGCTTCGCTCATAGAGCGCAGAATGCCTGAACCTTGTTTGCCAGTAGTTTTCACTTCAAGCACACCAAATTCACTCATCGAGAACACACCACGGCTGAACTCAGTACGACCTTGGCGTGAACGTAATTGCTCAGTCGCTACCGCGTTCGCTTTCACTGGTGTCCAGTTGGTTTGTCCTTGCAGTTTACGGATTGCAGGTTCAACGAAATTAATAAACGACACCATTACCGCGACAGGGTTGCCCGGTAAACCGAAGAATGGTTTGTTTTCAATCTTACCGTAAGCAAGAGGGCGACCTGGACGCATATTGATACGCCAGAAGTTAATTTCACCTAGTTTGTCTAGCGCGAGTTTAATGTAGTCGGCATCACCAACTGAAACACCCCCAGACGTTAGTACCATATCAGTTTCCAACGACGCAGCATGAAGCACATCCATCATCTTTTGTTCGTCATCTTCGATGATGCCGTAATCGACAATGTCACAGCCAAGCTTTTGAAGCATGCCGATAATAGTAAAACGGTTTGAATCGTAGATAGAGTTTGGTTTTTGCTCGCTACCGGGCGCTTGAACTTCATCACCCGTCGAGAACACGCCCACTTTTACTTTACATAGAACAGGACATGTACCAAAACCTAACGACGCCATCATGCCCATTTCTGGTGCTTCGATACGTGTGCCACGTGTAAAGACGGGTTGGCCGATTTCTAAATCTTCACCCGCCATACGGACATTTTGTCCAACCGAGATTTTAGCACCAGGGAAGCTAACTTTGTTGTCATCTTGAACGGCTTGCTCACGCATAACAACCACATCAACGCCTTCTGGCATTGGTGCGCCCGTCATGATCTTAACAGCTTCACCCTGTTTAACGGTTTTGTCGTAGCTATGGCCAGCCATAACTTCAGCAACCAGTTGGTAGCTATCCAATTCTAAGTCTTCACTGCGAATCGCGTAGCCGTCCATTGCAGAGTTGATGTTTTGAGGCACATTGATTGGTGAAATAACATCTTCAGCCAATACGCGGCCGTAGCCTTGTAGTAATTCAACACTCTCTGTGAGTTCGAGCGCGTCAATACTATCGACGATCTTTTGTTGGCCTTGCGTAACGCTTAGGCCAGCAGGAGAGAATGAGTCACAGCACACAACAGGTGTATCGTCTTTTGAAGATGAACACGACGCTGTTTTGCTTGTTGTCGATGAAGAATCAAATGACTGAGCATATTCGATGATGAAATCACGAATCGCGTCTAAGTCGCTGATCGCCATTTGTGGCAGTTCGGATTCCACTTGTCTGTCTGCAGCAATGGCAATAATGTTGTCATCATTCGGATATAACCATGGTTTACCTACTTCATCTCGGTGCAATTCAATTTTAGGAAAAGCGATGTTCTTACAGCCTTCAACCAAAATCAGATCAAGTGTGTTGGTATCAAAGCGAGTCAGCAGGTAATCAAAGTCAGCTTCGGCTTCTGGCGTTTCTGTCATCATCACGTGACGGTTACGCGAAGCGATCAGCATTTGATTGGCTCCAGCCTTACGTAAGCGGTAACTGTCTTTACCCGGCTTATCGACATCAAAATCGTGGTGAGCATGTTTTAACACACCAACTTTTAAACCCGATTCAGTCAATAACGGAAGCAGAGCTTCAAGTACCGTTGTTTTTCCTGTACCGCTATAAGCAGCAAAGCCCAATAAAGGAAGGTTAGGGCGTTGTGTTGAATCTTTCATTATTGAAGCGTTCCGAATTGGGTGAGTTCTTCTGGCGTGTTCAGATTAACAAAGCAGTTAGGTGAATCGCTAAAATCGACATATTCCGTGACACACTCTTTGTATAGCAAGATGATCTTACGATCACCACGTTCCAAAAACGCTTCTAGCTTTGGCAGAACACGTTTGTGGAATAGAGTGAATACAGGTTGTTTAAATTCGCCATCATGCGCGACAAGAATGTCACTGTCTTCTTTAACTGCAGAACAAAAACGCTCAACAAGGTCGTCACTGATTTGTGGGCTGTCACAAGGGACAAAGCCGACCCAATCTGTGGTCGCGTTTTGAAGGCCAGCATGAATGCCACCTAAAGGTCCTGGATAGTCAGGAAATGAATCGGAAACAACCGGAGCAAATGCCTGGTAACTGTCTAGGTTGCGATTGGCATTGATAGTAATGCTGACATCTTGCTGTGACAGTTTGTTAATTACGTATTGAATAAGCGGAGACCCGTTGAGCTCAACGAGTCCTTTATCTTTCCCGCCCATACGACTGGCCTGTCCGCCAGCCAAAATAACCCAACTAGTTTGCGTGGGAAGCAGCATAAATATTCTCTTGTGCTCTGTTTTTTTGAATAATTTGCAGAAGCGGTGATTCAGTCAAAGTGTTGTCTTTAATCCACCATTGCTTCTTACATAAATCGGTTAACGCGTTGGTTTGATGGCTAGTAATGACCAAACTTGCGCCTCTCTGAAGAAGATCTTCAGCCATAATCACCAATCTTTCAATAGATTCTTTATCTAAAGAGGCACTTGGTTCATCCATAAGCAAGATTGAGGGCTTTAGAATCCAAGCGCGCGCCATGGCAACGCGTTGACGTTCACCACCAGACAGCACAGAGATGTGCTCGTCTGCTAAGGTTTCCAAACCTACCATTCTCAGCGCGTTAATTATTTGAGCTCGCTTATCTTTTTGGCTCTCTTTATTAAAGCGAATACCATAAGCGACATTTTGGTACACCGAACCATCAAAAAGATAAGGGGTTTGGTGTAAATAGATGATGTCCTTGAACTTCAGTCTCGGGAATAAAATCTGCTGCCAACTTTGGGTAGGAGATTGAATGCGTCCAGAGCTAGGTTGGATAAGTCCTGACAAGATTTTAAGTAGGGTCGTTTTACCAACGCCATTATCACCTTTAAGATAAATGGCATCATTAGGGCCAATCGACAATTCGGGAATATGGAACAAAACACGCTCTTTGTAGCGCATTGAGATTTGCTGCGTTGTTATTTTTATACTCATGACAGCGTTCCTAAGTTCTTAAATAGCCTTTTCCTCTCACACTAGAGAGAAAAAAGTTAAGGGCTAATGCCAGTGCAAGTAAAACCATACCCAGCGCGACACCTTGTGCGAAAGCGCCTTTATGACTCTCCATGGCAATAGCCGTTGGGATATTTCTTGTCATCCCCATAATGTTGCCACCAACCATCATCGAACAGCCCACTTCAGTGACGATGCGAGAAAATGCAGCGATGGTGGCAGCCATTAAAGGAAAGCGAGTTTCCCAAATTAAAGTACATGCCACTCGAGTGGTTGATACTCCCAGGGTACGTGCAGTTTCAACCGCGCGACGGTCACTGGCTTGCAGCGCACCATGCATCATTGCGACAAGGATCGGGAAACAGATCAGCATCTGACCTAAGATCATCGCCTGTTGCGTGAATAGCAGTTGCCAATCGCCCAAAGGGCCAGAGCGCGATAGCATCATGTACATCAGCAAGCCGATTACGACAGTCGGAATAGCTTGTAAGGTGTTAATCACGGAAAGCAGCGCCCACTTCCCGGGAAACTCTGTGTACGCTAATAAAAAAGCCATGATGATTGCAGGTACGATCACCAGTGAAATGGCGGACAAAGACACGCTGAAAGATACCGCGACGATTTTCCACAATTCGTAGTCAAAGCTCACTAGTAAATTTAATGCATCAAGCGTTGTTTGCCATAAGGTCATGATGTATCTCGTTTCGATCGACAATAAGTCTTAGTAGGTATGACTGATTTAATCATAGCTGACTGAATTTGCTTGAGGCTTAATTGGTCAGCTATCGTATCTTAAAGTGGTCTTTTGCAAGAGTCGTTGTTAACAAAAGCTAACAGCTTTTACCAAGTAACTTTCATGAACATTATTTCTTCATTAATGTCACTTGGTAAAGGATAGTGCTTTGTTGACTACTCTGCGCTAGCAACAAACAACTGCTTACCGTGAAGCTTAAAGTCGTTGATTAGCTTTTGACCTTTCGGGTTCACCAACCAATCACTGAATACTTTCGCTGCTTGGTAGTTGATGCTTGGGTAACGTTCTGGGTTCACCAAAATAACTTGGTAAGGGTTGAAAAGGTTTTTGTCGCCTTGGAACAACACTTTAAGATCAAGTTTGTTTTGGTAAGCCAACCAAGTTCCGCGGTCTGTCATGGTATAACCTTGCATCTCTGATGCCATGTTTAGGGTAGGCCCCATACCTTGACCAACGCTGCGATAACCACCGAAGTTGGGTTCCATTTTAGTTTGAGCCCAAATACCCATCTCTTTTTTGTGAGTACCTGAATCGTCGCCACGAGAAACAAAAGTAACGTTGTTTTCTGCAATGGCTTTGAATACTTCAGCGACGTTTTCTTGAGACGCAACCTTAGCAGGATCCGTTTGAGGGCCAACGATAACAAAATCGTTGTACATCAGCTTGCGAGGTAGAACACCGTAGCCTTTTTCAACGAAGTTCGCTTCGGCCTTAGGAGCGTGCGTCATCACAAGATCAACATCACCATTTTCGCCCATGCGAAGTGATTTGCCTGTACCTGCAGCGAGTACGTCGACTTTGATACCAGAATCCTTTTCAAATTCAGGTAATAAGTAATCGAGCAAACCAGAATGATAAGTACTTGTCGTGGTTGCAAGTTTGATATGAGTGGTGTCTTCTGCGCTGCTAGCCGTGTAACTGACGATAGATAGAGCTGCAAGGGTTAAGGGAATTGCTTTCATTATTATTATGTCCATTCTGTTATAAATGAATGACATGCCTTCAGTATAAAGGGCTCAAAGAAGGTCATGTACATAAGATGCTAATTGTTGTAATTAGAAATCATCACCTTACAAGCAAGCTTGATGCCAATAAATCATGCATCAGATCTCATTAAATTACTGTTATTTCGGACTAAGTTGCGCCATTTGACGCGAAAAATTGAACCAAAACATGAGCTAGGACAAAATGTCGCATATTGCCCCTGTAGCACAAAAGGTTAATTGGTACACTCTGTCCCAACTTTCACTGTGGGCTTATCAATATGTCTTTACCTAGTTCAACTGCATCTAATCTCAACCCAAACACATTGACTCAATATCAAGCATTTTCTGTCTTGGTGGTCGACGATGAAATTGGCATGCAGGCCATTTTGAAAAAAGCACTAGGTAAGTTCTTTGGTAAGGTCTCAAGTGCGGGTTCTGTAGAAGAGGCTGAGATCCTCCGTTGCAATGAGCATTTTGATCTGATCGTTCTCGATATTAATCTTCCAGGTCGTTCTGGTATTGAGTGGGAAGAAGCCTTTAATGATGCAGATAAGCGTGCAGATGTCATTTTCATGACTGGTTACGCCGATCTAGAGATGACCATATCAGCGCTTAAGCTTGGCGCTTCTGATTTCATTCTAAAGCCGTTCAATTTGGAGCAGATGATACAAGCCGTACTTCGCTGCATGGATAAGCGCTTAGACCAACGAATGCAATATGCGCTAAAGCGAGATGTTAGCCGTCATATTAAAACCGAATTGATCGGTAATTCAGACAAAACCAAACAGCTTAAACAACTTATTAGTCAGTTTGCGCCATCAAGAGCCTCAGTGCTTATCGAAGGTGAATCCGGAACCGGTAAGGAACTGGTCGCGCGTGGTGTACATGAAGCCAGCAAACGTACGGGGCCATTTGTACCGATTAACTGCGGCGCGATTGCACCAGAGCTTTTAGAAAGTGAGTTGTTTGGTCATACATCAGGTGCATTTACTGGCGCGAAAAAAAATAGAGAGGGTCTCTTTAGAGTCGCAAGTGGTGGCACACTGTTCCTTGACGAAATAGGTGAGATGCCATTACCAATGCAAGCAGCTTTATTACGAGTTTTAGAGCAACGTACGATTCGTCCTGTCGGCAGCGAGAAAGAGATCGCCGTCGACGTTCGAGTTGTCGCTGCGACCAACCGAAACTTACAGGATGAGGTCGACAAAGGACATTTTCGCCGTGATCTCTTCTATCGACTCAATGTACTTAAGATAGATGTTGTTCCTCTTAGAGAACGTCCATCTGATTTGATTGAGCTTGTTCCGTACTTTACACGTTTATTATCAAGTGAACTTGGTATGCCTGTCCCTAATTGGGCGCATGAAGATATCTTGGCAATGAACGAGTACGAATGGCCGGGGAATATCCGTGAGCTTAAAAACTTAGTCGAACGATGCATTCTATTAGACAAGCCACCAGCTCACTATTGGCGTGAGATTAACGGTGATCCAGCACCAACGAGTATATCAGTGACGGTGTCACATGGGTCTGAAGTGCCTAACTTGGAAAACTATGACGCGGCAGAAGGGTATCCAAACAGTTGGACACTCAAAGAAGTGGAAAAAGCACATATTGAGCAACTAGTGAGTTTTCACGATGGCAACAAATCTGCTGCAGCGAGAGATCTCGGTGTTGCACGAAAAACGTTAGAACGTAAGTACAAAGATTGGAACACAGAAGGTTCTGAATATGCCGATTAGACGTCTTTGGTGGTCTAAGTGGACGTTCCGTTTCAAAACAATGGTACGTTATCGCTTATTGTTCCTGACATCCGCTCCGATTATCTTAACGCTCTGCGCATTGGTTGCCATTACCTTGTATTGGTCGGTTCATTATACGTGGCAGGGCGCGTTAATTGATGTCGATGAGCGTTTGGATGTCGCAGACAACAGTATTCATTTGATTCAAAGCCAACAAGCTTATAATGTTCAAGCGTTTGCTGAATCTTACAATTTCCGAGTAAAGCTCACCAGTAATGGTTCGAAAGAAGACTTCACTCGCTGGGTGTCAGAGAACAAGAAACGCTATAAGCTCGATTTTCTACGCTGGCGCAGTGTTGAGCAAATGGACAAAAAGCTTGAATACCTTGATCTTACGCACAAAGAGTCCTTTTTTAATGTGCTTACTCAAGATGAACTGAATGAACTCGATCGCAATCTAGCGAAACAAGCCGAAGTACCAATGCTCAACGGGCACGATGTCGAAACTCGAGGTTTGGTCAGTCGCACTGTTGTGTCAATTAGAGACAAACATGACCATGTAATTGGTTTTCTTGATGGCGGTATTTTACTCAATAATAGTACCCAATTAGTTGATCAGATCAGCAATCTGATATACCCACAACGCGATGGTTTTAATCGACGTATTGGTACCGTTACTGTATTTCTAGATGATCTTCGCGTTAGCACGAACGTTCCGCTAAGTAGCGAGGACAGTGCAGGACGCGCTATTGGTACTCGCGTCTCCAACGAAGTTCACACAAAAGTGCTCAATGAAGGCAAAGAGTGGCTTGACCGTGCATATGTTTACGATGCGTGGTACATCACCGCTTACCAGCCGATCCATGACCAATTCGACAACGTCATTGGCATGCTTTACACCGGTTATCTAATTTGGCCTCTCATACAAACTTATTTAACTAATCTTGGTGAAATAAGCATTACCATTGTATTGCTATTGCTAGCTTCGGGTTTGATCGTCCATCGTGGCGCGCGTGATCTTTTCAACCCAATTGAACGCATTCATAAAGTCGTCAAGCTTGTCCAAATGGGGCAAGACAAGCGAATTGGTACGCTAGGATTGGATGATCAACACGAACTGACACTGCTCGCTAAACAGTTTGACAAGATGTTGGATCTTCTACACGAGCGTAATCAAGAGATTCAACAAGCGGCGTCAGAATTGGAATGCAAAGTTCATTCTCGTACCGCGAGTTTGAAAGAGAAAACTGAAGAGCTTGAGCTTCACATTCAACTACTCAACCAAGCGAGAGATAAGCTGGTGGTCAATGAAAAGTTGGCAGCACTAGGCGAGTTAACCGCAGGAATTGCGCACGAGATTAATAACCCAACAGCCGTGATTTTAGGCAACGTAGAGTTGATGAAGTTTGAACTAGGAGATGACATTGGTCGAGTCAACGAAGAAGTCCAAGCTATCATGGAACAAATCGATCGAATTCGAAACATCACACGAAGCCTGCTTCAATATAGCCGACATGGCGGTGTTCAAGACGAAGTCACATGGCAACATATCAACCCGATAGTAGATGAGAGCATCACATTAGTGAAAACGGGCGCTAAGAAGAAAGGTATTGTTTATGTCTCTAACCTTAGTGCAAAAACATCTGTTGAAGTTAATCGAAATCAACTGCTACAGATCCTCGTGAACTTACAAATGAACGCGATTCATGCCATGGATGGGCAAGGTACATTGACGATTTCAAGTGAAGATTGGGTTGAAAATGGTGTGTCTCATGGCGCTATCGTTCATGTTAAAGATGAAGGCTGTGGTATTAAAGAAGAACAACTAAAACGTATTTTCTCGCCTTTTTATACCACCAAACGCGACGGTACAGGCTTAGGCTTATCTGTCTCTCAAAGTATCTTGAGTCAGACTGGTGGTGAAATCCGAGTTGAATCTGAGGTAGGCAAGGGAAGTTGCTTTAGTATCTACCTTCAACAAAAAGCAAAACCGCAATTGCTGGTGTCCAACCTCTAAACTAAATACCTGATCGAACCGTTACTTACGCTTAGATTCGATCCTCCGTTAGAGGTTACCTAATTAGACCTCTAACGTTCCTGGGCTTCTCTCTTTTTTCTGCCCAGGCACGCAAATCACGTCCTACTAATCTATCACAAGCTAAATCTCAACCTCTGCCTGTTTGACGAGTGCCTCTTTTTGATTATGTAACACAGTGTATATTCTTCAGTCTTGATGCATATCATCTGAACTGTATGAAATTTTGATACCTTGGTCGAAAATTCATAATCAAAACAAATAATAAAGTCAGTCAGCTATGAAATTAAGTAACCTTTCTATCAAATCAAAACTCGTATCCATTGTCATCTTATCGGTTGTTCTCTTGGTAATGACGTCTACTTTTAATCTAATACAGCAGCGCGCGAGCTCCATGGAGGAACGGCAAGATAAGCTAAGTGCTCAAGTTGAAACTGCAGTCAGTTTGGCGAGCTACTATTACAGCCAACGTAACGTGCTTGGCGAAGCAGTCGCAAAAGAACAGGCTCTACGCGCAATCGAGACACTTCGCTATGACAGCACCAACTATTTCTGGATCTTAAATCAGCAGCTCAACATTATTAGCCACCCATTAAAGCCCGAACTGAACGATACGAATGCGGGCAACTTAAAAGATGGTGCGGGTAAACATCACTGGCGCGAAATGGTCACCATTTCTCGTTCTCCTGCGGAAAAAGGCTTTCTCGATTATCAATGGATGAGCCCTCAAGGTGAACTCAAAGACAAGATTTCATATGTACAATTATTTCCTGAATGGAACTGGGTGGTTGGCTCTGGAATATTAGTCGCAGACATACAAGAGGCATTTTACGCATTAGCAATCAAAGAAGGGCTGGTTGCCGTGGTGTTCTCAGTCCTTTTGTTTGCGATGGGTTATGCGATTTCCAATAATATTCTTGTACCACTCGACAAGCTTATCGGTAACACTCATAAAATTGCCGATGGCGATCTTCGTGTCCGCATGAACATGATGCGAAAAGATGAACTCGGCGATATGAGCCATCAGATCGATACCATGTTAGATAAACTTCAAAGTACGTTGCGAACCGCGAATGAGTCTGCCGACTTATCCAGCAATATGGCGAGCCACATAGCTCAAGCGAGTGAAGAAGCCGCAACCAGTGTTAACTCTCAACATGCACAACTTGAGTTATTGTCTACCGCGATGACAGAAATGAGTGCGACCATTTCTGATGTTGCCGTAAATGCCGAAAACACAGCAGAGAGCACCAATAAAGTGGTGGATCATGCGAATCAAAACGACCAAAACATGCAGGTGACCTCCAAAACGATATCTCAAGTTTCAGAAAACATTTCGACAGCTAATGACCTTGTGAGAGACTTACAATCCGGTGTGACTGAGATAAGCCAAGTGGTGAGTGTGATACGTGATGTATCCGAACAAACCAACTTATTAGCGCTAAATGCTGCGATTGAAGCGGCACGTGCTGGTGAGCAAGGAAGAGGGTTTGCAGTGGTTGCAGATGAAGTTCGTAACCTTGCGAGTCGTACTCAAAATTCAACCAACGAAGTCCAACACACAATAGAGAAACTCACTCAGCAAGCAGAACGAACCTACAAAGCGATGCAAAGCAGTAATGAGAAGGTCGATCATAGTGTCGTCGCTTCCAATGACACGCGCCAACAACTTGATGTGATTGTTACTGAATTACATAACGCGAACGACATGGTGGCACAGATTGCTGCAGCCTCGGAGCAGCAGAGTGCGGTAGCAACAGAAATGAGTGAAAGTGTCACTGGCATTCATTTAGCCGCGAATGAAGTTCTACAAGCATCACAATCACTGGCAGAAGACAGTCAGAAAATGGCTAACACCACAGAGTACCTAACAGAACAGTTGAAGTACTTTAAGGTATAAACCCAACAACTCTTAGTCTTTCCGCACATAGAAACCTCATAAAAAAACACCTCCGCACTTGAGATAAGTTAGGAGGTGTTTTTGTTTATCGATAACGAGAAGGTTAATTCACTCTCCAAGCGTTAAACCGACTTCGATTAATGCGCAGCCACTGAAATTTTCGGAGGGTTGATATTGTGCTTTCTGAACTCCTTCATTACACGCAAAGTAATGTCGGTTTCAAATAACTTCTCATATGCGGTGTCCACTACGTAAGCTTTACAAGTTAGTTGTATCGCTAAGTAGTTATCCGTAATCGTCTGTTTTACTAAAACCGTGACCGGCTTGGGTAAATGAATATAGCGACTTGAAGAAGCCGCTTCTTGGATTAAGTCACGGGCTAGAGTGATGTCTTCATTCATTCCGACGTAAAACGGAATCACCACCTGCATATCCAACGCACCATAGTTACCACTGGTAGTGACTTCATTTAAGAACTTGTTGTTTGGAATTGTGATGATGTCATCATTCAAAGTTCTCATGCGCACAGAACGCAAACCAATCGTAATTATGTCGCCGTAATTACCTTCAAACGTGACGCGATCACCAACTTGAAAGGGTCTATCGATCATCACCGTGATACCCGCGATAAATGATGCTGCCAAGTCTTTAAGCGCAAAGCCTACTGAAACAGCAAGAGTACCCCCAATCAAAGCCAGTATTTGGTCGTTAATTCTAAAACTCATCATGAACACGATAAGACCCGTGCTTACGTAGATAAAGAACTGAGTAAACGACTGCAGTTTTTGTAGCAACATTCTATATTGCACAAACTGGCTACCAAAGCTGGTCACCAACGAATTGATGAACTTAAGCAACAGCCACATTGCTGCAATAACGATCATGGAGAAGAACACACCGCTCCATCGTACCAAGCTTGCAATCTTAGAGATGTTCTCTACGTTGGCTAACTCTTCCGTTGCATAGGTCGGAAAACTCACGGTAGTCGCTAAGCCAACAAGTAATAGGACAAATAACTTCTTCATTTCACTTCACCAATAAATGTTGACGGTCGAGAACGTTAGTAATGTGACGGAACCAGTGATCCGATATCTTAGCCTTGTCTTCATTCCAGCCAATGTAACCGCGACTTTCGAAATAACGCAGAATCCCGGTAATCTCAGCAATACTCAACTGAGTACATTCAGACAGCACTTCTGGCGACGCGATTTCCAACTGCACGATAGAACGAAGCACAGCCAGCATAGGTTTAGGCATGTTTTCTAGCTCTTGAGCTTCTGGTACGTGGAACAAGCGTACCACGGCTTGATCTGTCTCTTTATTTCGATTCAGAGATAAACGGAAGAAGCGCAGGGCAACGGTAGGGTTACCATCGGAGTAATGCCATAGAATTCGATAAAACCCTTTACGAGCGCGTTCCTCTTCTGTCATGTCATCTTGATCCCACTGCTTAGGAACCACCAAGCCATCAAATGACAACGGCTTTTCTAACTCGTTGTTGATGCGACTCGTTAAAAGCTCACTCACTTGTTTTTCTGTCCAACGAGGAAGGAAGCAAACCAGGTCAAACAACAAGCGCTCACCACGAGCTCGATCAACAAAGCGCCAGCTTGATTTGGCAATCGACATGACTACACGGTGATTTTTTTTAGAACGACGAAGCAAGTTTGTTAGGCGGATAAGATCAGATAATCCGCCCACCATAGGCTTGACTAAGCGCTGTGCATTATCAATCGCAATAAGATAAGTGGTTTCGCTTTTACGTAGATGCGCCAAAATCTGAATCTCGGTGGCTTCCTCATCCAAACCAATACTCACTGCTAGATGGGCTAGGAACTCTTGGTACCCCGCATATGGGCAGCTTACGTAGACTGGCTCGGCATTTGACACCTTGTGCAGCAGGGTATAAAGCAGAGTCGTTGAGCCAACACCACGCTCGCCAGACACGATACAAATTGCAGGGCTATCTGACATGAGGTAGCGAGAAAGCTGTTTCACCTCGTCGCCGGCATAATCAATAAGCGTGCTGTCTATTGAACCCGGTAAAATGTATTCAAAGGTTTGGTCGCCTTTTATCCTCACTAAATTCTGTTGGTTCTTATCAAGGTCAGACTGTTTCGCCACTTCAATTCGAAACAAATAAGCTAAGGCTTGACTAAACAGAGTGTAGTTAGAAAGTAGAGCCATGATTCGATGCTGAAAGTTATAAACACTCAACCAAGCGATCCCCAGCGCTGTTGCAACAATATTAAGGAGAAAAGTGTCCTTACGGTTTACCGCCCAATTGACCCATACTGGTCGATCGGAGATGTGTTGTAATGTATCGAATACTTTTGCTCGCCATAATCGAAGAACTGAGATAGTAACCAACACAAACCAGAAAAACAGAACGCTGTATATCCAACTGTAGATCGTGCCTTTGCCCAGGGTTATGCTCGATATTTGCAGAATCACACCCGCAATAATGAAGCTCCACACATAACGGCGAATTGTTGATAGACGCAGAGCAATCACTTCTTGATTCGATGTGCGGCCTAAACGGTAAGCAAATTCGAGGATAAAGCTAATCGCAATCGAGCCTCCAAGAATCCACCATGTGAAGATCTCAAGGAAAATCAGGTGTTGCAGGCTAGAGATGCTAGAAAGTACTCTCAATGAAAGTGTGATGGCAATTAGCCAAGCAATCGCTCGATCAGCGCGGCTGATATACCAAATCACGCGAACTAGGAAAGGAGGGTTCGTTTTCGCTTCAAGAAAGTTAATTCGAAACAACTCAATCAAGCGAGTGCTGTTGGCAAGCCACCACACTAAACCGGAGTAGATGAACAACACTTTTAACGACGCGCCAATCACAGGTACGGGCGAAATAAAGATATCGTTAACTAACGCCTTGAAGCTACGGATCTGAAAATAGACCAGATATTCAACGTTGAGCTTAGTCAGATCCCACTCTTGTTTAAACTGAGTTACCCCATAAGGGCCAAAACCTGTCAGGCGTTCTTTGTTTGCAGTGGTCGTCTGTTCAAGCAGGTGCTGCTTACTGACGTTCAAACTATTCAATGTCACGTAGCTTGACTCAACCGCAAACCACAGATCGACATTGTTGTTTTCTTTGTAGGCTAACAACTGCTGGTCAAATGTCGTGATTTGCTGATTTTGAACTCGAAGCACTTCAGCCAATAGAGTGTTGACTTTGCGTTTATCCAATTCATCCATAAACAAAGGATCGGGTAGGGCATTTATACGGTTGTCCAGAGCTTTGACTGCGTTCGATACCTGAGGTTGTGATTGTAAGTCATATTCCAAGTTGGCATGACTGGGCCAAGAGAGCATGGCTAATAAAAGCAATAAGAAGCGCGATAGTGAACGCATAAAAATCTCTTAGAATTATGAGGTTAGGATTACTATAGTTAGTTAATCTTGCTTTGTGAAATCTAACCACTTTTCGGGGGAGAGTACTTTATTCCTGTTTCTTTCATCATTGTCATGAAATTGTCAGGGGTTGGGCTAGTATTTGAGCAGTTAGCTATGTCGCTGGTTGCTAGTCTGAAAGCAGGTTCAACTGTAACAATGCGCCATGCGATATATTCAATTATCAGCATTACATCAGTCGTAATATAAAACCCAATAACGACTGGTGTTCGCTACTTTGTTTCTCTTGAAGAAAGACGTTTTTTCTCTGCAAAATAGAAAATCAAAAGTGTGAGTCAGCTCAAACTATGATTTGGCAAGGTTATCACTCACTTAATGGTCAGTAATTGCAATCAATACTTGCAGTTAAAGCCCTGAACAAGTAACGTTGCGGCGTTTTTCACATTAAAAAGGTAACGGCATTGATCTCCACAGCAAATATCACCCAACAATTCGGCGCTAAGCCACTTTTCGAAAATATTTCAGTTAAGTTCGGCGAAGGCAACCGCTACGGTCTAATCGGCGCGAATGGCTGTGGTAAATCGACATTCATGAAGATCCTATCAGGTGAACTTGAGCCGACTGCCGGTAACGTAAGCTACGATCCAAATGAGCGCGTTGCAAAGCTAAACCAAGACCAATTCGCTTACGAAGAATTCACGGTAATCGACACGGTTATCATGGGTCACAAAGAGCTTTGGGCTATTAAACAAGAGCGTGACCGCATTTACTCTTTGCCAGAAATGAGCGAAGAAGACGGCATGAAAGTGGCTGACCTTGAAGTTCAGTTCGCTGAAATGGACGGCTACATGGCAGAAGCGAAAGCGGGTGAGCTTCTTCTTGCGGTAGGTATTGAAGAATCAATGCACTTTGGCCTGATGAGCGAAGTAGCACCGGGTTGGAAACTTCGTGTTCTATTGTCTCAAGTACTGTTTGCAGACCCGCATATCATGCTTCTTGACGAACCAACGAACAACTTGGACATGGACACGATCAAGTGGTTGGAAGATACGCTAAACCAACGTAACTGCACAATGATCATCATTTCGCACGACCGTCACTTCCTAAACTCTGTTTGTACACACATGGCTGACCTTGATTACGGCGAACTTCGTCTATTCCCAGGTAACTACGATGAGTACATGACGGCTGCGACTCAAGCTCGTGAGCGTCTACTGTCTGACAATGCTAAGAAGAAAGCACAAATCGCTGAACTTCAAACGTTCGTTTCTCGTTTCTCTGCTAACGCATCTAAAGCGAAACAAGCGACGTCTCGTGCTAAACAAATCGATAAAATTCAACTAGACGAAGTTAAAGCGTCTAGCCGTCAAAACCCATTCATCCGTTTCGAACAGTCAAAAGAGCTATTCCGTAACGCGCTTGTGGTTGAAAACCTATCCCAAGGTTTTGAAGAAGACCTATACAGCAAGTTCGATGCAATCTTCGAAGTTGGTGAGCGTGTTGCTATCATCGGTGAAAACGGTGTAGGTAAAACAACACTACTTAACACACTAGCTGGCGCTCTTGAGCCTCGCACTGGTGAGTACAAGTGGTCTGAAAACTCAAACATCGGTTACTACGCTCAAGATCATGCTCATGATTTCGAAGAAGACATGAACCTGTTTGATTGGATGAGTCAATGGCGCCAAGAAGGTGAAGACGAGCAGGTTGTTCGTGGTTTCCTAGGTCGTATGTTGTTTGGTCAAGATGACATTAAGAAATCTGTAAAGGTTATTTCTGGTGGTGAGCAAGGTCGTATGCTTCTTGGTAAGATTATGATGCATAAGCCAAACATCCTACTAATGGATGAACCAACAAACCACATGGATATGGAGTCTATCGAAGCGCTTAACTTGGCTCTTGAGAACTACAAAGGCACATTGTTCTTCGTATCTCACGACCGTGTATTTGTAGACTCGCTAGCGACCCGTGTTCTTGAAATCAAGGATGGCAAGATCAACGACTTCCGCGGTACATACGCTGAATTCTTGAAAGCTCGTGGCTAAGCATTAAGCTGACCTTAGTTTCCTACTCAGCAGGTGGGAAACTTGAAGCTTTAACTAAGAAAACGCCGTCATACTGAAAAGCATGACGGCGTTTTTGTATCTATATATTGTGAGCCACTAACTCTTCACATCAGAATTTCACATTAAAAGCAGTTAGTGAATCACCAAGTCAAACTCACGCTTTTTGTCCGGGTGCTGATTGTTCACCTTTCACATCAAAATCGATCTTGTCTGCACCGGTGAACACTTGGAAACGTAAACCTTTAGCACGAGCAATCGTTGTGATACCGAACTTCTGAGCCAAGTCTAAGCCCATTTGCGTTACGCCAGAGCGTGAGAGCAGAACAGGGATACCCATCTGCGCAACCTTAATCACCATCTCAGACGTTAAACGCCCTGTGGTATAGAAGATCTTATCTTCACCTGACTCTTTGTTAAGCCACATCTCACCAGCCAATGTATCAACGGCATTGTGTCGGCCAACATCTTCAACAAACGATAGAACCTTGTCGTCTTTGCAAACCGCACAACCGTGCACCGCGCCGGCTTTCTTGTAGGTATCATTATAATGAGTCAATGCTTCAAGCGCTGTGTAGATTTCAGATTGCTTGATCTTGTTTTGAGGCACTTGGTAATCTTCCAACTGCTTCATCACGTTGCCATACATGGTGCCCTGACCGCAGCCAGAGGTCACTGTTTTCTTCTTAAGCGCTTGCTCAAGTTGGCTCGTATCTTCTTTGGTAATAACTGCAGCAGAGCTGGTTTCCCAATCGATGATGATAGATTCAACCGCTTCGGGATCGGAAAGGAAGCTCTGGTTTTTCAAATAACCTAATACTAATGACTCAGGACGAGAGCCGAGTGTCATCAGGGTTACGATCTCTTTCCAGTTCAACATCACGGTAAGAGGGCGTTCGCAAGCGATCTGTTTAGTTAGTTTCTCACCATATTCGTCGAACACTTCAACTTCGATTGTCTGAAGTGGGTTTTCGCTGGTTTTTATTATGTTTGGTTTTACCACAATCACTTCCTACTTAATGAGATAGGTTTGTAACAAGGAGGTCTAGCACCGCTCTGTTAATTGATTCTTTAGTTCAGACTTAAAGCAAATCTCATTCCAAAATAACGGGGATTGATGGAAACATGAAGCATTAGATGAAAATAGCGCAAAATATGAGAGTTCATCGTGTGGAGTTGTATGAAACAACCGCTATCAACTAACGTTATAGTGACAACTTGATGGCGGACGCTATAGATACGCTCTCGCAATTAATCCATATTGGCGTGTTTATTGCTTTATGGGGTGTATATGATTGCGCACAGTACAAAATGTCCAAAGTGCATTCAGACCAAAGAAAATCAATTGGGTGAAGTATGTCTGAGACAAAAGAATTCAAAGAACAATATGAAAAAACTGAAGCAGCTTGGCCAATCGGTGTCCAAAGAATAGAGAAAGAGATCAAAACAGGTATCTGGGTAACCACGCAATGGGAATTGACGGGATTTGAACTGTCACCAGAATACGATACCCAAGACGTTTGTTTGCTTCAATTACATAAAGACGAGCGTACAGACTACCGTTTCAACCTAAGTTCTCAGCAACCTAAGCTATTCTTAGTGATGGATAACGTCGATTCTGGTGTTAAGCCTGTGATTCAGTTACTTACGGCATCACAAACCGTTGCAGGGCAATACATGGACGGTGACAACCAAGTACTTTCATACGACATTCCGTTGCCTGTACAAGCTTGGATGGAAGCGTTCATCGGTCGTCATGGCGAGTTATTAGAAGCAAGACGTAAAAAACGCAAAGGCGCGGGTCGATCAAATGGCAACTAACTTTTTTAGTCGTTGGTCTCAACGAAAGCTTGATGAATCTACTGACGAGTCTCAGGAAACAGAACAAACGCTTGAGATAACTGAATCTTCTTCTGAGATTTCGTCAGGTCAGTCAAATGCATCCTCTGAGATCGAACAAGTCGATACTGAAGCTTCTACTGAAACGACGTTGTCATCAGCAGGCGCTGAAGAGGCGACTGATGTTCAAGGTTTAGCGCCAGAAGAAGACGTTTCTGTTGCTCAATTATTGGTTTCAGAAGCATCAGAAAGCGTAAAAAAAGCGGCGTTGCGTAAATTATTCCTCTCAGAAGAGTTCAACGTTCGTGATGGTTTAGATGATTACGACGATGATTACAGTAATTTGAAGTCTCTTTCTGAAGGGGTTGCGGAAACCTTGCGTGATTGGGTTAAAGATAAAACAGAAGAAGAAACTACGCTAGAAGAAGAGAGAGTCATTGATAATAAAGATGAGGGTGACGTTTTAGAAGGTACTGAAAGCGATCTTGAGGTCTCTGACAATGAACTTGAAACGTCAGAAAGTGCCGAAATAGCCGAAGAAGAAAAAGAACTGTATAAAAACACAGTTCCCGATATTGGCGCTGCAATATCAGACGAAGCTGACCTGAAAAAAATGGGACAAAATATACCACACAAAGAATAGGTACATTTTGACTAAACACTCAATGAACCGCTTGCGACAAAATGTCCCAAGCGGTTTTTTTATTCTTAATTCAAATGATAATTACGCAAGAATTCACTCTAACCTATTGAAATAAAATGGATATTAAATTGGCATGGCATTTGCTAAATAACGTTTATTATCAACTTTTTTGTAGATAGCCTGAGTAAGATTGACTTGTTGAGCAATCTCAAACGGTTAAGCGATTACTCAGCAAGTTCTCGAACGCTAACTACAATGAAGATTGAACAGATTATCCATGTCCAAAGATGGAACTGAGCAATGCTTAAACAATTATTAGAACAAGCAACTTCAAATAACGCTAAAGCAAGACTGTATGCATTTGAAAATACAGTTGAATTAACAAACCTAATTCCACCGACAGTAAGTTATGAGAGCGGGGGAAACACACTCATCATTGGTCCAACAAAGATCATTGAGAGTGCGGCTGCGCAATTACCTCAGCTGACGAGTCTAACTTTACTTTCTACAGATGGAGAAAAGGGAACTAACCCAGAGCTGTACTTCGCAAATTCGGTTCAAGTATCCGGTTTCCTTGGCACGTTTGAAGTTCTGATTGAAAGCAAAGGTACATCAAGTAACTTGGCAAAAGTGGCTATTAATCACGATTGTTTCGATGTGGTGTTAGACCTTTGCCTGAATAGTTGCATGACTGAAGAAGTACCTGTTCCTGGTTATTACCCAGTAGGGCGCGGTTATCCAAAACTGGCTGAAGCGTTAGAAGAGATTCCAACGCTAATGGGCACGTTCGATAAGCCTAAGTTCTTCCGTTTAGACACAGACCTATGTGCGCACAGTTCACGTGGCGTTAAAGGCTGTGAACGTTGTGTTGACGCTTGTCCTGCTGGCGCTCTTTCAAGTGAAGGTTCAGATAAGACAGGTCACAAGATTGAGATTAACCCCTATCTATGTCAAGGCGTGGGTACTTGTGCAACGAGCTGTCCTACAGAAGCGATTACCTATGCGCTTCCAAACCCTGACGATACTCAAAAGTTCATTGAGCGTACGCTAGCGAATTACGAGCAAGCGGGCGGTCTGGATCCTATCGTGCTTATCTGTAGCTCTCGTCATGAAACCTACAATTTGATGGCGTTAAAGGCCCTGCCAGATAACGTGATTCCGATTGTGGTGGAAGAACTTCCATCTATTGGTATTGATACGTGGTTTGCAGCGCTAGTGAATGGTGCAACTCAGGTTCTGTTTGCAGCTTCTCGTTTTATGCCAGAAACCATCATTCGTGTTCTTAATAACGAAGTCGGGATCGCTCAAGAGCTTCTTGACCAAATCGGTATTCCAAAAGAAACCATTGATATCCTTTATCTAGAATCGCTTCGCGAAGGTCCTCCGACATTGTGTGTGGATTCGTTTGACCTTGCACTTGGCGATCTTCAAGGCAATAAGCGTCAACGTTTGTTCACAGCACTTGATGCGATGTCTTCATCTCGTATTCCAGTTGAGAACATTGTTGAGCTTCCTTCGAATGCACCATACGGCACGGTTTCATGTGAAAGCAAAGATTGTACTTTGTGTATGAGTTGTGTGGCGGTGTGTCCAACACGTGCTCTGCATACCGACGGTGCGTCTCCATCGCTTAAGTTTGTAGAACAAGACTGTATTCAATGTGGTCTGTGTGAAAAGGCATGTCCTGAGAACGTACTTACTCTGACTCCTCGTATGAATTGGGTGAAAGAAGAACGTCAGAAGGCGGTTGTAATTCATGAAGAGAAAGCAGCGGAATGTTTACGTTGTCATAAGCCATTCGCACCACAGTCTATGATTGACATGCTACAGAACAAGTTACGCGGTCACTCTCATTTCTCAGATGAGACAGCAATTAATCGTATTGCGATGTGTGAAGACTGCCGTGTGGTAGACATGTTCGATTCAATGGCTCAAGACCCATTGAAACAATTGAAATACTAGGAGTTCGCCTTGGATACTCATTTAGATCAAGAACAGACACTAAGAACTGAAATCTATCTGGTTCTTTCTGCATTGTTTCGTAGCGCACCTTCTGAAGAGGTGATCGACTTTCTCAAGACGCTAGACATTGAAGCATCAGAAAGCGCGATGCAGAAGGCTTGGATTGCGATTCAACAAGCAGCAACCGAATCAAACCGCGAAGCATTAGAAGACGAATATCAAGACTTGTTCATTGGCATTGGTCGTGGGGAGATTGTTCCATTTGGGTCTTGGCATAGAACAGGATCGATGATGGAGAAACCATTAGCTGAGATCCGTCACGATCTTGAATTGCTTGGCATTGAGCGTGATGAGCAGGTTAAAGAGCCTGAAGATCATATCGCGGCTCTTTGTGAAGTAATGGCGATGCTAACCGATGAAGAAGACGCGTTACAACAAGCCGTTTTCAATAAACATATCGGTCCTTGGTTTAACTCATTTACACGTCAGCTTGAAGCAGCAGAGAGTGCCAACTTCTACAAATCTGCAGCTCAGCTATGTGAAGCATTCTTAACGTTGGAGCAGGTTCGTTTCAGCGTGAATACAAAAAGCAGTAAACACAAATTAAA
Organism: Vibrio sp. R78045; assembly: GCF_042466085.1. NCBI lineage: Bacteria > Pseudomonadati > Pseudomonadota > Gammaproteobacteria > Vibrionales > Vibrionaceae > Vibrio > Vibrio sp. R78045. The sequence goes on along the minus strand of NZ_JAXHBS010000018.1, from coordinate 119,934 downwards.
GATTGATGTGAAAAACGTCACTGATTACGAGTAATCGAGCAGTACGCGATTATATCGATAGAGGGGCATGAAGCCTCCAAAAAGATCTACCGCAAGGTAAGGAAGCAATGATGAAAGATAATAAAGAAATAGATACAAGCCGTAGAGACTTACTCAAAGGTTTAACGACTGCAGCCGTTGCTGGTGCCGTTGTCGCTGGTACAACCAAAGTGGCAACCGCTTCAGAAACGGTTGAAATACCTGAAAAAGACGTGAAGAAGACGGGCTATCGTGAAACGCAACATATTCGCGATTACTACGACACACTTTAGGAGATAACGGATGAAACTTGTCAAACGCTCCGATAGTGTGAGCAAAGAAACGAATCAGCTAGGTGTGTCTCGTCGCGCCTTCATGAAAAACACTTCACTTGCTGCTGGTGGCGCGGTTGTAGGCGCAAGTCTATTCGCACCGGGCATGATGAAGAAAGCACAGGCTAAATCAGTCGACCCAGAAGCGAAAACAGAAGTAAAACGTACTATCTGTTCTCACTGCTCCGTAGGTTGTGGTATCTACGCTGAAGTTCAAAATGGTGTATGGACGGGTCAAGAGCCTGCTTTCGATCACCCATTTAACGCTGGTGGACACTGTGCGAAAGGTGCAGCACTACGTGAGCACGGCCACGGTGAACGTCGTCTTAAGTACCCAATGAAATTGGAAGGCGGTAAGTGGAAGAAGCTTTCCTGGGAACAAGCGATTGAAGAAATCGGCAACAAGGCTCTAGAACTGCGTAAGGAATCTGGCCCTGATTCGGTTTACTTCCTCGGCAGTGCAAAACACAGTAACGAGCAAGCTTACGCATTCCGTAAGATGGCGTCTTTGTGGGGAACAAACAACGTTGACCACCAAGCTCGTATTTGTCACTCAACCACAGTAGCCGGTGTTGCGAACACTTGGGGTTACGGTGCGATGACAAACTCGTTCAATGACATGCACAACTGTAAATCAATGCTATTCATTGGCTCGAACCCTGCAGAAGCTCACCCAGTAGCGATGCAACATATCCTAATCGCGAAAGAGAAGAACAACTGTAAAATCGTAGTTGCGGATCCTCGTCGTACGCGTACTGCTGCGAAATCTGATCATTACGTATCATTGCGCCCTGGTTCAGATGTTGCCTTCATTTGGGGCATCTTATGGCATGTATTTGGAAACCAATGGGAAGACAAAGAGTTCATTCGCCAACGTGTATTCGGCATGGAAGAAATCCGTGAAGAAGTGGCGAAGTGGAACCCAGCAGAAGTTGAGCGTGTGACAGGCGTAAGCGAAGAAGACGTTTACCAAACTGCGAAACTACTTTCTGAAAACCGCCCGGGTTGTATTGTTTGGTGTATGGGTGGTACTCAACATACTACTGGTAACAACAACACACGTGCTTACTGTGTCCTTGAGCTTGCGCTAGGTAACATCGGTAAATCAGGCGGCGGTGCAAACATTTTCCGTGGACACGATAACGTACAAGGCGCAACTGACCTTGGCGTACTGTCTGACACACTTCCAGGCTACTACGGCTTGTCTGAAGGTTCTTGGCGTCACTGGTCTAAAGTCTGGGAAGTTGACTTTGACTGGATCAAAGGACGCTTTGACGACAACGCATACGGCGGTCAAAAACCAATGAACAGTGCAGGTATTCCTGTATCTCGTTGGGTTGATGGTGTGCTTGAAGACAAAGACAAGATTCGCCAACGCGAAAACATCCGCGCCATGTTCTACTGGGGTCACGCAGTGAACTCTCAGACTCGTGGTCCAGAGATGAAGAAGGCGATGCAGAAGCTGGATATGATGGTTATTGTTGACCCATACCCAACAGTCGCGGCAGTAATGAACGATCGCTCCGACGGCGTTTACTTGCTTCCAGCAACCACTCAATTTGAAACCTACGGCAGTGTAACGGCGTCAAACCGTTCTCTACAGTGGCGTGACAAGGTTGTTGATCCTCTGTTCGAATCTAAACCTGACCACGAAATTATGTACCTTCTTTCTAAGAAGCTTGGTTTCTCTGATCAGTTGTTCAAAAACATCCGTGTTGAGAACAACCAACCACTGATTGAAGACATCACTCGTGAATTCAACAAGGGTATGTGGACAATCGGCTACACAGGTCAAAGCCCAGAACGTTTGAAAGAGCACCAACAAAACTGGCACACGTTCCACAAAACCACGCTTGCTGCAGAAGGTGGCCCAGCGAATGGCGAGACTTACGGTCTTCCTTGGCCATGTTGGGGCAACCCAGAGATGAAACACCCCGGCACACATATCCTTTACGATACGTCTAAGCCTGTTGCAGAGGGCGGCGGTAACTTCCGTACTCGTTTCGGTGTGGAGTTTGAAGGTCAAAGCCTACTGGCTGAAGACAGCTACTCAAAAGGCAGCGAAATCAAAGATGGTTACCCAGAGTTCAGCGACAAGTTGATCAAACAACTTGGTTGGTGGGACGACCTAACAGCAGAAGAGAAAGCGTCTGCTGAAGGTAAAAACTGGAAAACTGACCTTTCTGGCGGTATTCAACGTGTGGCTATCAAGCACGGTTGTATTCCTTTTGGTAACGCGAAAGCACGTGCGATTGTTTGGACATTCCCAGACCGAGTACCACTGCATCGTGAGCCACTTTACACACCACGTCGTGATCTTGTTGCTGATTACCCAACTTGGGATGACAAAGAAGCGATTTTCCGTGTTCCTACGTTGTACAAGTCAATTCAAGACCAAGACAAGTCTGGTGAATACCCAATCATTCTGACTTCTGGTCGTCTGGTTGAGTACGAAGGTGGTGGTGAAGAAACACGTTCTAACCCTTGGCTAGCAGAACTTCAACAAGAGATGTTTGTTGAAGTGAACCCGAAAGACGCAAACGACATTGGCTTCAAAGATGGCGATGATGTTTGGGTTGAAGGTGCTGAGAAAGGCCGTATCAAGGTCAAAGCGATGGTTACTCGTCGTGTTAAACCGGGTTTAGCGTTCTTACCGTTCCACTTCGGTGGTAAGTTCGAAGGCGAAGACTTGCGTTCTAAGTACCCAGAAGGCACTGATCCTTACGTTATTGGTGAATCAGCCAATACCGCAACCACATATGGTTACGACCCTGTCACGTTGATGCAGGAAACGAAAGTAACCCTTTGTAATATTCGTAAAGCGTAAGGAGTCTTAAAATGGCTAGAATGAAATTTCTTTGTGACACCAAACGTTGTATCGAATGTAACGGTTGTGTCACTGCATGTAAGAATGAAAATGATGATGCTCTGGAATGGGGTATTCAACGTCGCCGCGTTGTAACACTGAACGATGGCGAACCGGGTGAAAACTCTATCTCAGTAGCATGTATGCACTGTACTGATGCCCCTTGTATGGCAGTGTGCCCAGCAGACTGTTTTGAACATACAGAAGACGGCATCGTACTTCACAATAAAGATCTGTGTATCGGTTGTGGTTACTGTTTGTTTGCTTGTCCGTTTGGCGCACCTCAATTCCCTAAACAGGAAGCATTTGGTGAGCGCGGTAAGATGGACAAATGCACCTTCTGTGCTGGCGGCCCTGAAACAGAGCCAGGTTCTGTAGAAGAGCGTCAGAAGTACGGTGCGAACCGTATTGCTGAAGGCAAGCTGCCAATGTGTGCTTCGCTTTGTTCAACAAAAGCGCTGCTTGCCGGTGATGCTGAGCAAGTCTCTGATATCTTCCGTCAGCGTGTTGTTGAGCGTGGTGCGAAAGGTGCTGGTTGGACAGACGGCAACGACCTTTCTTACGATGCGATGAAGAGCTAGTTAGGAGAGACATATGCTTACAATGTTTAAGCGTCTCTTCCTTGTTGTGCTGCCGATGTTGGCAGCACTAACAATGCTGTCTCCTTTGAGTCATGCATCTGAGACGAACTCATCACAAACTCAATCGAGCTCTGCTGAAAGAGAAATCACACAACTTGCTGGCGCTGATTTTTGGCGACAAGTAAGAAACGGTGAGGAAGGTTACACCACCTCTCAATCTGCTGAGCACGGTGTGTTGATCAGTACTCCAGGTCAAACGTGGTACATATTGAAAGAGAAGTGGATGTCACCAGCCGGTGCTGTCGCTATCTTTGGTAGTATTGCTTTCGTTACTTTAATGTATGTTGTGATTGGCCCATTAATGCTAAGTGCGCCAAGAACGGGTCGTAAGATCAAACGTTGGTCTCGACTGGATCGTGCGTTGCACTGGAGCATGGCGTTTACTTTCTTAACGCTCGCGTTCAGTGGTTTGATGTTGGTTTACGGCAAGCACTTTTTGAAACCCTACATTCCAACTGACCTTTGGGGCTTTATCGTTCTATTGGCGAAGCAATACCACAACTACATCGGCCCGATTTTCTATGTGCTGTTGATGGCTGTTCTTATCAAGTGGTGGCGCAAGTCGATATTTAAGATGGTGGATGTCCAGTGGTTCATCAAACTGGGTGGTATGGTCGGGAAACATAAAGGTTCTCATCCATCGGCAGAATTCTCGAACGCGGGTGAAAAAGCGCTGTTTTGGCTGTTAATTGTGATGGGCAGTGTGGCGGCAATCAGTGGTTTGGTGTTGGATTTCCCAATATTCGGTCAAACACGCCGCCATATGGAACTTTCAAACCTTGTTCATATGATCGCCGCTCTTATCCTTATTTGTGGCTTTGTGTTCCACATTTATATCGGTTTGTTCGGTATGGAAGGCGCATTAGAAGGTATGGTAACAGGCGAAGTTGATGAAACCTGGGCTAAAGAGCACCATGACCTTTGGTACAAAGAAGTGATGGAACAAGAGAAAAACGGCGTTGAACAAAGCGCTAACGTAGCAACAGAGAAAACGGAAGGGGTGAATAAGAATGAACAAACCTCATAAGGGTATTTGGGTTGCTTACATCCTAAGCTGCTTTACACCATTTACTTGTCTTCTCTCTGGTGTGATTGCCATTATCTACGCGGGCTATCGTTTAGATAAAGGCGAAGACGGCGAAGTCGTGGATACCCATTACTACGGCTTGATTCGCTCGTTCTTCTTGAACCTGACGTTTTTTGTTGTGCTTATCGTCACGGTAGCGACCTCTAACGGCGTATTGATCGGTGTGAACGATTACTGGTATCAAAACCATATTATCGATGACATCGCTTACTACATTCCATATGTAGGCATGTTATTTGGTGGTGTGGCGATTGTGGTTTGGTTTATTCGTATGTATCAAGGCATGCAGCGTTTAAGTCAAAACCTACCGCAAAACCCGACAACAGGTCCAAACCTTTAAGCGTTTATATGTAAGTCGTTTGGGTTACCAAACTCGATAATAACTCCTTTGTCGATGAGTTAACTCTAATCAGCGAAAGACATTAAAAGCCCAGTGATTCATTTCTCTGGGCTTTTTGTCGTTTGGTCGCTAGGTAACTGATCTAATGCCCTACAATGGCCGCATCAATATAGTGCAAATCCCTCAATTGGTGCAATCAGTTATCAAATATTTTCTCTCTCTGAGAACCAATAAAGTGCACTTTAGAAATTAACCACAAAAAATCAATAACTTAAAATCAAACTCTGTTGCACGTTTTTTGAGTAACCAAGTTGGAACGCATCTTGCGTTTACTGTTGAGTCTTTAATTAATTGCAGCATCAATTCGCACGAATCTAGTGCAATTGAGACAAAGCTAAGGGAGAAAGCTTTAATGAGTCAAACGGTTACCCAAGTTAATAGCGCAGTAGAAAGCTTGACGCAGAGTTCAGACACTCTATTTCTATTATTAGGCGCGATCATGGTCTTCTTAATGCACGCAGGCTTTGCATTTTTGGAAGTTGGTACAGTAAGAAAGAAAAACCAAGTTAATGCATTAGTTAAAATCCTCTCTGATTTTGGCGTCTCTGCTATAGCTTATTTCTTTATCGGTTATTGGGTCGCTTACGGCGCGCATTTCTTTGCTGACGCAGAGACGTTATCGCAAGGCAATGGGTATGAGTTGGTTAAGTTCTTTTTCTTAATGACGTTTGCAGCCGCCATTCCTGCCATTGTTTCTGGTGGTATTGCAGAGCGTGCTCGTTTCTATCCAATCCTTATCGCAACTTTGTTTACCGTTGGTTTCGTTTACCCATTCTTCGAAGGCATCATCTGGAACGGCAATTTTGGTTTCCAAGCTTGGCTAGAAAATCAGTTTGGTCATGGATTCCATGACTTCGCAGGCTCTGTTGTGGTTCACGGTGTTGGCGGTTGGATTGCATTGGTCGCAGTTTACTTCCTTGGCATGCGCAGAGGTCGAATCCGTGCAGGTAAGCACACCAACTTCGCGCCATCGAACATTCCATTCTTAGCGTTAGGTTCTTGGATTTTATGCGTAGGTTGGTTTGGCTTTAACGTGATGTCTGCTCAAGCTATTAATGGGATCAGTGGCCTAGTAGCGATGAACTCATTAATGGCAATGGTTGGCGGTATTCTTGCGGCTCTAGTCGCAGGTAAAAATGACCCAGGCTTCATCCATAATGGACCTTTGGCTGGCTTAGTCGCTATTTGTGCCGGTTCTGACTTAATGCACCCACTTGGCGCTTTAGTGACTGGCGGCGTGGCAGGCGCGCTGTTTGTTTACTTATTTACTTACATGCAAAACAAAACTCAGATTGATGATGTACTGGGTGTTTGGCCTCTACACGGCGTATGTGGCGCTTGGGGTGGCATTGCGGCAGGTATCTTCGGTCAGCAAGCATTCTGGGGGCTAGGGGGTGTGAGTTTCGCGTCTCAGGTTGTTGGTACATTAGCGGGTATCGCTGTTGCTCTGATTGGCGCTTTGATTGTTTATGGCGTACTTAGCAAAGTGACAGGTCTACGCTTGAGTGAAGAAGATGAATTCAACGGTGCTGACCTTTCAATTCATAAGATCTCATCGATCAACGAAGACTAACGTTGGTCACTTCGAAGATTCATAGACTCTTCGAATCAATATCAGTGAAAAAACTAAGCGGCTTCGGTCGCTTTTTTTGTGTCTGGTGAAAACAACTAAGAGTTTTAATAACAGAGCCAAATGATAGACAAGCGAGTTCTGTCACAAATAACTAATGAATTCAGTTGGCTAAGACTATGGTCTAATCCCTAAAACTATTGTTGGAATTTGAACAGTGCTAAGCTGTTACAAAGTGACATATTGAAAAGGACGTTATATGCATTTCCCATATCGAAATATCGTAATTCTTACTGGCGCCGGCATCTCTGCGGAATCAGGAATACAAACATTCCGAGCACAAGACGGATTATGGGAAAACCATAAAATCGAAGACGTTGCGACACCTGAAGGGTTCGAGAAAGATCCGGATTTGGTACAAGCGTTCTATAACAAGCGTCGTCACGGCCTGCAAAGCGAAAACATCCAACCAAATTCGGCCCATAAGGCGCTAGGCGAGCTTGAAGACAAACTTGATGGAAAAGTAACAATCATCACACAGAATATCGACAATCTGCACGAGAGAGGCGGTAGCAACAACATTATTCACATGCACGGTGAACTGCTTAAAGCGCGCTGCAGTGAGTCGAATCAGGTTATCGACCATAAAGACAACATCGAGACAGGCGAGCTTTGTCACTGCTGTCAGATTCCCGCACAGATGCGTCCACATATTGTTTGGTTTGGTGAAATGCCATTAAGAATGGGGGATATCTACTCGGCATTAGAAGAAGCAGACCTTTTTATCTCGATTGGTACATCTGGCGTCGTCTACCCAGCGGCAGGATTTGTACATGATGCGAAAATGCATGGTGCACATACAATAGAAATCAACCTTGAACCAAGTGCAGTAGAGAGTGAGTTTGAAGAGAAGCGTTACGGTAAGGCAAGCATTGAAGTGCCTAAACTGGTGGGTGAGTTATTATGTACAGAGAAGGGCTCTTTAACGGCCTAGGCCTTGTCTTTAATAAAGCACATCAGTTTCTTAATCTGAAAAAATAAAGCGGCTTACGCCGCTTTATTTACTTAACTGATTACCTAACAAAAACTTAGTTATTCACTTTAAGTTTTTGGAAATACTCGTCGTAGATAACGCTCGCTTCACCAACTTCATCTTGCCATACACCGTTATCCATTACTGACTGTGGTGGAAAAACGTTCTTATCTTCAGAAAATTCTTTCGGAAGAAGAGGGTAAGCTGTTTTAACTGGCGTTGGGTAGCCGATCTCTAGAGCAATCTTCGCTGCATTCTCAGGGCGAAGAAGAAAGTCGATCATCTTATGTGCCGATTCGATGTTCTTAGCGCCTGACGGAATCGCCAGGCTGTCCATCCAGAAGATAGCGCCTTTTTCTGGCCAGATAATGTCAATCGTTGCGCCTTCTTGGCGTGCCATGTAAGCAGAGCCATTCCAAAGCATACCAAGAGACACTTCACCAGCTAGGTAAGGGTTCGCTGGGAAATCTGAGTTAAATACCAATACGTTTGGCATTAGCTTACGAAGTTCTTCGTAGGCTTCTTTGATTTCTTCAGGGTTAGTCGTGTTTGGAGAGTAGCCCAGTTTAGATAGAGCGATATGGAAAACCTCACGAGAGTCATCCATCATCATCAATTGACCTTCCCACTGCGTATCCCACAGATCGCCCCAGTTTTTAACTGAAGACTTGTCTAGCATATCTGAGTTGATACCAATACCCGTTGCGCCCCAGATGTATGGGATCGAGTAGTTGTTGTTTGGGTCAAATGGCTTATCTAAGTAATTTGGATCCAAATCAGCAAAGTGGCTTAGCTTAGTTTTATCAAGCTCTTGAAGCATGCCTTCTTTACGCATCTTAGAAACGAAGTAAGTAGAAGGAACCACTAAGTCGTAACCCGTACCTTGAGTTTTTAACTTAGCGTACATGCTTTCGTTAGACTCATAAGTTGAGTAATAGACTTTGATGCCAGTCTCTTCTGTGAAGTCTTCTAAAACTTCATTTGGAATATATTCAGACCAGTTGTAAAAATACAGTTCTTGGTCAGCTGCGAAAGAGGGTGTAGAAAGTAAAGTAGCAGCACACAATGCGCCGGTATACAGTGTTTTTTTCATTACTGTTCCGTTCATTTGTTTGATTTGGAGCTGGGTAGTGAACCCAAAGTAAAAGGATTTCTAAAAATCGCGCTATATTATAGCAGTGATATAACAAAATAGGCAGCCTAAGCTGCCTGTTCATTGTTATTCTTCTTTTTAACTTATTGATTATCTAGGTTGGGTTGTTATGTAAACCAGTGGCTTACAACCAATTGGATAACGGCCAAACGAGTTAATTTACTGACCGGCTTTAAGCTTCATGAAGTAATCTTCGTACTTCACAGTCTTGTCGCCAACCGCAGCTTGCCATTCAACGCGGTCAAGGTCTTCTTGCGATGGGAACAGAGCCGGGCTGTCTTTGAACTTCTCATTAGACGCTTTAACGGCTGTTAGGTAGCCTGTATCACGAGAGATTTGCTCAGCAATTTCAGGGCGAAGTAGGAAGTCAATCATCTTATGAGCTGCTTCTACGTTTACCGCGCCAGAACTGATGGCAAAGTTATCAACCCAACCGATGCCACCTTCTTTAGGGAAAACCAATTGAATTGGTAGACCTTCGTTTTGCGCAGCAGCAGCAGAACCGTTCCACAGCATACCAAGACCCACTTCACCAGACATGTAAGGCGAGCCTGGGTTGTCTGAGTTAAATACTAGAACGTTTGGCATTAGCTTTTTTAGCTCAGCGTAGGCTTCGTCGATCTCTTTCTCGTTTTTTGTGTTACCAGAGTAACCTAACTTACGTAGCGCAATGTGGAACACTTCACGAGTGTCGTCCATCATCATCAGTTGACCTTCAAGCTCAGGCTTCCATAAATCAGCCCAGCTTTGGAAATCTTCTGGATCGTACATATCAGTGTTAACAGCTAGGCCCGTAATAGCGACAACATGTGGAATAGAGTAGTCGTTGTTCGGGTCATATGGCTTATCTAAGTAATTTGTATCTAGGTTCGCAAAATTGTTTAGCTTGGTTTTGTCGATCTTTTGAAGCATGCCTTCGTCGCGCATTTTAGACACGAAGTAAGTTGAAGGAACCACAAGGTCGTAACCTTTATTGTGCGTTTTCAATTTTGCGTACAAAGTTTCATTCGATTCGTAAGTCGAGTAAATCACTTTGATGCCCGTTTCATCAGTGAACTGTTCTAAGATCTCACTGTTGATGTAAGGTCCCCAGTTCATGAATACCAACTCTTTGTTATCTTTTGCAAACGATGGTGCAGATAACATTGAAAGCGCACATGCACTACCAGCTAATAGAGTAGCCCATTTTTTCATTGACGTTAGCTCCAAACTAAACGTTGCCCGAAGGCAGTAGATAGAAAAACAGAATGGCAATTTACCATTCTGTTTATGAATAACACTTTTGTTAAACTTCAAGTATCTTAACTTCTTATCAAGTCAGCCTTTGTATAGAGTAGGAGACTTACTTGATTTTCTCTCTTGCTAACAACTGGGAAATAATCACCAGTACTAACGACACCACTAACATCACTGTTGCTAGGGCGTTGACCTCAGGAGAGATACCCACTTTAACCATTGAGTAAATCTTCAGTGGTAATATTTCATAGGTTGGGCCAGTTACGAAAGAGCTTATGATCACATCGTCCAAAGACAGAGTGAAGCTCAATAACCAACCCGCAGCAACCGCTGGCTTAGCAAGTGGAAGGATGATCTGTTTTAGAATCGTCCACTCGCTTGCCCCTAAGTCTTTTGCGGCTTCTAGCATCTTCACATCAAAGCCATTCAAGCGACTGTAGACCGTTACAACAACAAACGGCAGACAGAAAGTAATATGTGCTGCAAGCAAGGTAAAGAACCCAAGTTGTACACCCATTACCAAGAATAGCGCAAGAAGCGAAATCGCCATTACGATATCTGGTGACATCATCACGATGAACAACATGCCATTGACGATGCCTTTACCTTTAAACTGGTAACGGAATAGGGCAACCGCAGTTAGGCTCCCTACAATTGTGGCAGCTGTTGCTGAGAATACCGCTACGTTGATCGAGTGCCATGCTGCCTGCATTAGGCTGTCGTTGTTAATAAGCGCGTCATACCATTTAGTCGTGAAACCACCCCATTTCATACCAAACTTATTGGCATTAAACGAGTTAGCAATCAATACGACAATAGGTAGGTATAGAAAGGCGTATACCAGCGCCATAAAGCTGAACTTAACTGTGCGACCCATTAGTCTAGCTCCACTTTCTTGTTCAATAGCTTACCTGCTCGGTAGTAGGCATACAGCATCACAGCCATTGCCATGGTCAGTGCGATACTCGTCGCTGCGCCAAACGGCCAGTCTCGAGCGTTGAGCACCTGGCTCTTAATCACATTACCAATCAATAGGTTTTTAGCTCCGCCTAATAGGTCAGAGATGTAGAACATGCCTAACGCAGGAAGAAGTACTAATAAACAACCACCGATGATGCCTGGCATTGTCAAAGGAAGTACCACTTTCAATAGCGTTTGCAGTTTGTTCGCGCCTAAATCTTTCGCGGCTTCTAAATACGTATCATCCAGTTTTTCAATCGCTGAATACAACGGCAGAATCATAAACGGAAGTAGGATATACACCAAACCGATCATTACTGCGGTTTCTGAGTACATGATACGTAGCGGCTTATCGATAATGTCTAACGCTAACAAGCCTTTGTTTAAGACACCTTGCGTACCCAGTACAATCTTCAATCCGTATGTACGAATCAAAGAGTTAGTCCAGAATGGCACTATCACTAGGAACAACATGATCGGACGCCACTTCACAGGCATTTTTGCCACGATGTAAGCGAACGGGTAACCAACAATTAAACAAAGTAGGGTTGCGACAATTGCCATATAGAAAGAGTGCATTAACACTTTAAAATACAGCGGGTCAGCCAAACGCAAGTAGTTATCGAGAGTGAAAGTCATCTCGATCAAGTTTGCTTCATCACGAGTTAAAAAGCTCGTCCCGATGATCATGATGTTTGGAATCATCACGAACAAAACCAGCCACCCTGTAATTAAAGCAACAATCGCGCTTTGTAAATTAAACTTCTTGCTCATCTTCTAGTACCACTTCCCAGCTCTCAACCCAAGTTACTGCAACTTTTTGGCCCAGTGAGTGATCAACATCAGGGTCATCTTCGTTGAAGAATTCGCTAACCATGACACGCATACCAGATTCAAGTTCTACCACTGAATCTAGTGTCATTCCTTTATAGGTTCGCTCGACAATGTGGCCAACAATACCGCGTTGCTCCGACTCTTTGATTTCTTCGATACGAAGATCTTCAGGGCGAAGCAATACTTGCAGTTTTTGGCCCGGTGTTACGTCTTTATCGTGATAGATAATGGATTCTTCACCTTCGATTGTCGCAACAATGCGTTTTTCATCTTGACGAGATTTCGCTGTCGCTTCGAATACGTTAATTTCACCAATGAAACGAGCAACAAATAAGTTCTTAGGCTCTTCGTAAATTTCTCTTGGTGTTCCATCTTGTTCAATCACACCATCACGCATAACTATAATACGGTCTGACATGGACAACGCTTCTTCTTGGTCATGTGTTACAAAAATAAACGTGATACCAAGTTGGCGTTGCAGTTGCTTAAGTTCGATCTGCATTTGTTTACGAAGTTTGTAATCAAGAGCAGAAAGAGATTCGTCCAGTAAAAGAACTTTAGGCTTATTAACGACAGCACGAGCGATTGCGATACGTTGCTGTTGACCACCAGATAACTGGTGTGGCTTTCGTTGTGCCATTTGTTCTAAGCGCACCATTTTCAAAGCGTCCATTACGCGAGGTTCAATCTCGGTACTTGGAACTTTCTGCATGCGTAAGCCAAACGCCACATTGTCGAAAACGGTCATATGTGGGAATAGGGCATAGCTTTGGAATACAGTGTTAACATGCCTTTGTTCAGCAGGAACTTGTGTTACATTCTGATCAGCTAATAGTATTTGACCACTATCTGCCGTTTCAAAACCCGCAATCATTCTTAGTACGGTTGTTTTACCACAACCTGATGGGCCTAAGATCGTGAGAAACTCACCATGATTTACATTTAGATCAAGATTGCCGATGACTTCTTTGCCATCGAAACTTTTACTAATGCCAGTAAGCTGTACGACTGGCTTTCCTACTGATTTTTTAGCGTTCAACGTCTGTTTTTCTCCACCTTGGTTCTTTTTGAGACCTGTTGCTATACACTTTTAAGGCGCGCATCATAATCACCAAAAACGTGAATTCAAAGCCTTTTTTGTTATTAGAAGACAAAAAATTTCGCAGGTAAAAGTAAACATCCTTTACCATACTGTAATTTACAAGGTTTACATCCCAATAAGTGTCTAATTATTAACCATTAAGGCATAAAAGCAAGGCTTGTTACAGATTCATATTTTAGTTTGTATTCGACATATGAGTATAATGAAGCCAATTTTTTATCAATAAGTTAGGTAGCTTCGATAAAGTAAGCACACCTAGGTATCATTATGAACAACGACATCGAAAAAGATTTTAATTTAGGCGGTAATATCAACCGTGCTCTTTCAGGGGATTATGAGCTTAAAGCAACAGCTGTATTCCAAGAAGCTTGGAAGCATACCGTTAGTCACTTTCTTTCGTTTTCTCCTGCGATTGTTGCTCTTATGTTCGTGCAACTGGCTATTTTCTATATAGCATTGAAATTACAACTGGGTGATCCTGCCATCATCCTAGATGCCGTTATCGACCCAGAAGCGTTTACACCACAGATTGTTGAATCTATTTTCATTGCTAACTTTAGCTATGAAGTAGTGAGTGCACCTATTTACGCAGGCATCAGCCTAATGGCAATGAGCCATGCGGCAGGCTTGCGAACCAAAACGCGTCATATTGGTAAAGGTTTGCAATTTACTGTGCCTGTCATCTTAGTGACCTTGTTCAGCCTAATGTTGCAAGGTATCGCAGGTATGCTATTACCGTTTCTTTCTATCTACTTCTCATTAGCTTTCAGCCATTCAATTCTGTTGATTTGTGATAAGAAAGTGCCTCCTATGCAATCTTTATTGCTTTCTCTACGAGCAGTAAATAAGAAAATCTTCACCGTTGCGTCTATTTATTTAATGGTGATGTTGATGTTTATTGTTGCAGCGATGATGTACGGCATTGGTTTGATCTTCGTACTTCCATTCTTTTTCCACGTGAAAGGTATTCTTTATCGTGAAATGTTTGGCATCAAGTTGAAGCTTATTGCGTCAGATCGTCCAAGTAACGATGACGACAGTAACAATGATGGCAACAACAGTAACAGCGACGATAACAACAAAAATCCACAGGTGTTCGATGCGTAATAATGCTCAAGCAGGCGTTGGAAAATCTCTGGCGTTGAAAGTAACCGCACTGGCGATCGTTGGTTCTATCTCATTAGTTGGCCCATACATTTACCAAGAAGAAGAGCGTCGACGCACAACAGAGCAAAGTTCTAATTCAATCAATCAATTTGGTGACTTGTCGGTTTCTTCAAGCGCACCTGATTTTGCTGCTATCGAAGATGTAAACGAGAAAAAAGACACTTTCTTTTCGTTCTTACGTCCAAGCATCAATATTGAAAATAAACGTATTACGAAAGAGCGTGTATTTTTGACCAAGATTTCAGAGTCAGGTTTGAGCAATATTGACGCTGAAGGTACGTCGTATGCAAAAAGGCTAGGGAAATTGTACAGTTTACCAGTGCCATCTTCAGGTTTAGATCAATCTTGGCTAACTGAAATGCTGAACCGCGTAAACGTACTGCCAGAAGCGCTTGTGCTCACACAGGCTGCTAATGAATCGGCTTGGGGAACATCGCGTTTTGCCACCAAAGCAAACAACTATTTCGGACACTGGTGTTATACCAAGGGTTGTGGCCTTGTTCCGCTACAACGTAACGAAGGTAGCTCGCATGAAGTCGCCACATTCTCTTCAAGCCAAGAATCCGTGCACCGTTACTTCATGAACCTTAATCGCAATCGTGCTTACGCAGCTCTAAGAGCGATTCGTGCAAAACTTGCTGCGCAAGGTGATGATATTTTAACAACCGAGACAGCGACAGAGCTCACCAATGGCTTGTTAAAATATTCTGAGCGAGGTTCAGACTATGTGACTGATTTACAAGCTATGATCCGTCATAACGCGGTATACTGGAAAAAGTAACTCGATTTGATATCAGTTGGTTGCCTTTCATAGTAGGTTATGACCAATCGGCATTACATAAAGAGCAGCTCATGGCTGCTCTTTCTATTTATAAACGCTCAACTTCAACAAGATTATAATAATGAAAAAGACAGCACTCGCTTTATTAGCCTCATTAAGCCTTGGGGTCTCTTTACCCGCTGCAGCGCAAGAGTACATGTTCACGTATTCTAAGCTCTACACACAACTTAAGAACAATACCAAAGAAGGGCACGATGACGTCAAAGTTGCGGTCTTCTTTGTTGATCAACAAGCTCAAACAATCTGCCACATCAGCAAAGCGTGGATGGAAAAAGAAGAGCACTACGAAGAGCTAAAAGTGTCTCCAACACATGAACTACTTTTACCTGTAGATCAAAACCTTCGTTCAGCAAACCCGCTTATCTTTGTTCAAACTCAAGAGCAAGAGTGTGCGTATTCTTTGGTTGTAATGACTCAAGAACCTTTGGCTGGAACAGTTGAGGTTGCACTACTGGAAAGCCTGTTACCACAGATGCAAGCGATGTTAGAAGACGTCAGCGGCATGTTCTCTAGTTGGTTCACGCCAGATGTTGAAGGGTTAACCTTGGAATTTGATAACAAGCTTGAAGGCAACATCGCGCTGTCTAACGGTAAGCAAATCCCAATCACACAAGGGCGTGCTAAATTCACTTTAGAAGAGCTGAACGGTAGTGACAGCATCACGTTGCCAGAGCCAACGGTTCGCGTATTGCCGTACATTCCCGCGCAATAATTTTAAACGGAATCTTTGTTAATGGGGTAAGCGTTAGCAGAATCCTTCCCCTAAGCTTTCATGACATACCCTTAAGCAGCCCCGTCGAATTAGAGCAGGCTGCTTTTCTTTATCAGCAATACAAACCTAAATCTGGCCTAGACGCGTTTCTCTAGCCGTTTAGGGAGCTTATCGAATAATAAAAGCAGAAACTTTCTATTACTCAGCTTGTTTATCCTACCGTTACTATTTCAACATGAAATAAAAATCCGTATAATCCACGCCCTAAAACAGTCCCACTAGCAATCTACAGTCGGTAATACGACGGTGTGAGAGTCGCAATGAACCAAAACGATAATAGAAAAGAAACACTTGAATTCAACAAACTTCAGAAACGTCTGAGAAGAAATGTTGGAAATGCCATCATCGACTACAACATGATCGAAGAGAATGACGTAGTAATGGCATGTATTAGTGGTGGTAAAGATTCATTTGCGATGCTAGACATTTTGCTACGTTTACGTGAAGCAGCACCGATCAAATTTGATGTTGTGGCAGTAAACCTAGATCAAAAACAACCTGGGTTCCCTGAACACATTCTTCCTGAGTATTTTGAAACGCTGAACATTCCTTACTACATCGTAGATAAAGATACGTATTCAGTGGTTAAAGAGAAAGTGCCAGAAGGCAAAACAACGTGTGGCCTATGTTCTCGTCTTCGTCGTGGTACTTTGTACTCGTTCGCAGAAAAGATTGGCGCAACTAAGATCGCACTAGGTCACCACCTGGACGACATCGTTGAGACCATGTTCCTGAATATGTTCCACGGTGCACGCTTAAAGGCTATGCCACCAAAGCTTCGTTCAGATGATGGACGTAACGTTGTTATTCGTCCACTGACTTACTGCCGTGAAACGGACCTAATCCAATACGCTGAGCACAAAGAGTTTCCGATTATTCCTTGTAACCTGTGTGGCTCTCAAGAGAACCTACAGCGTCAGAACATTAAAGCAATGCTAATTGATTGGGATACTAAAACGCCAGGTCGTGTTGAGAAGATCTTCAAGTCAATTCAAAACGTAAGCCCAAGCCAACTAGCTGACCGCGAGTTGTTTGACTTCGTGAATCTTCCACTAGACCGTAGTGAAGACCGTAAAGCGTACGAATTCGAAGAAGCTGAAATTTCATCTTCAAACATTGATGAGTCTATGTTCATCGACGTAACGAATGTTTAGCCATTTGAGTCGATAAAGACGATGTTAACCATTCTGTATTTGGAATGGCACAGCTCTAGATAAACAAAAACGCCTCAAGCAATGCTTGAGGCGTTTTTTATAAGTTAAATTTGCCGCTGACTTAACCTTTCGAAAGGTTAGGGTCTAGTGGGCTCACGTAACCTGACGGTTTAAGAGCCAACACGTCACAGTTAATCTTGTCGATAACATGTTCCGCGGTGTTACCGATAAACACAGCAGACAAGCCAGTACGGCCAGTTGTACCAAGAATAACCATCGCAGCGCTGTTTTCAGACGCAACACGTGGGATAACATCTTCAGGCAAGCCTTGCTCAACCACGGTTTGCTCTTCACACATACCGTGTTTCTGGCGTAGTGCTTTCATCGCGGTTAAGTGATGGCCACGAACTGCATCAGTATAAGAGGTTGGGTCAAACTCGGGCAATTCGATTGTGATATTCGCTGGTGTGACCGGGTAGGCGTTAACCAAGAACGGTTCAGCATCCAAACGACCAGTGATCTCAAGTAATCGGTCGACCATTGTATCATTAAGCTCTAAGTGAGCTTCAGTTTCAGAACCTACGTGAACGGAAGCAAAAATCTTCGCATGCTCTGGCCAGAACTCATTCTTAACCAGTAGCACTGGGCTAGGGCATTTTCGCAATAGATGCCAATCCGTTGGAGTGAAGATCACGGATTCTAAGGTATCGTGCTTACGCGTGCCTTTGATCAAAATATCGTGCTCACCACTGTAGATTTCTGCAATGATGGCCTCATAAGGGCGATTATGCCAGACCACTTGAACGTTGAATTCGATAGCATCATCAAGGTAAGGTTCTGCGACTTTATTCATCCAGATCTCACGCTGATGAATGACACCTTTGCGCATTGCGTCTCTTTCGTCGACAGAAAGCATCGATGTCATCTCATATGAGAAATCATAGATAGACAAAAAGAAAGTGATACGACTCGTTGAAGTGCTTTTCTTGGCGAGTTGGATAGCACGAACCAGAGCAGGTTGCTCATCGTGATTAATGTCTGCGACAACTAGAATTTTGTTATAGATACTCATAACTAAGCCTACTTTTTAGACCGAACATATAAATAATGTAGCGTAGTTATGGGGAGATTAAGAGAAATATAAGAGGTTTTAAGAGAGAAACATGATGTAGCTCATTATTGAACTACATCATTGATATCTAGACTATTCTTTTGAAACGCCAGCAAGTTCCATCAGCGCATCGTGATCTTCGATAGTGATGTATTTGCCTTTAACGCTCAAGATGTCTGCTTTTTGGAAACGACCTAAAAGACGGCTAATTGTCTCGACAGTTAGACCTAAGTAGTTACCAATGTCGCCACGAGTCATCGTTAAGCGGAACTCTCTAGGGCTGAAACCACGTTGAGAGAAGCGTGTAGAAAGGTTGTAAAGGAATGCTGCAAGACGTTCTTCCGCGTTCTTCTTAGAAAGAAGCAGAATCATTTCTTGGTCACCTTTAATTTCATTACTCATCAAGCGCATAATTTGCTGACGCAATTTAGGCATTTTCCCTGACAAGTCATCAAGAATCTCATATGGAATTTCACATACCATAGAAGTTTCTAGTGCTTGAGCGAAACTAGGGTGTACATCACCCGTAATCGCGTCAAAGCCAACAAGATCGCCCGCTAGGTGGAATGCAGTAATCTGCTCATCACCTTGTTCGGTAATCGTGTAGCTCTTGATCGTTCCAGAGCGAATAGCGTATAGAGATTTAAGCTCGTCGCCGGCTTTAAATAGCTCTTGGCCTTTTTGAATAGGTTTCTTTCTCTCAATGATCTGATCAAGTTGATCGAGTTCAGATTCATTCAAAGTAAATGGGATACAGAGCTGGCTAATACTACAATCCTGGCAGTGGATTGCACAGCCACCAGACTGAACTCGTTTCGTCACAGGCTTTTCAGAAATCATAACAATCTTTCACTATTTGATATACGTCAATATTTTAGCATTCCTTCACCCGGTTGGGTAGTAAAAAAACTGGATTAAAGGAAGCTCTATACGGTATAAATAATGAGCTGTAGCGCCATATATCCGCTATAGATGCCATAAATGAGGATTAAAATTGCGCCTAGTTGGCGAAATAAGTCAGCTTGTTGCAGTTTCTTGAGAAAACTAGCGCCCATTCCCACCGTTAACATGGCAGGAAGAGTGCCTAAGCCAAATGCGAGCATAATTCCCGCTCCGTTATACCAACTTCCTGATACCGCAGCCCACGTAAGCATTGAGTAAACAAGGCCACATGGTAACCAACCCCAAATGAAGCCAAACGGCAACGCATGACTAGGGTGTTTTAGCGGCAAAAATGATTTCCCAAGAGGAGATATATAGCGCCATAGTTTTTGCCCAACTTTTTCAAAGAACAGCAAACCAAACCACCACTTACCAATATATAGTCCCAAGATGATCATGAACACCGCAGCAAACAGGCGAAGCCAAGCTAACAAGGTATTGAAATCGCTCAACTGTCCAATAGAAGAAATGGCACCACCAATCAGACCGCCAATAACGGCATAACTTGATAAACGGCCGAGGTTGTAAAGTAGGGGAATGAAAGGAGAAGGTTTAGCGTTGCCAATCGATAGAAGCGAAGCAATACCACCACACATTCCCATGCAATGGCCTGCACCGATCAACCCAACAAGAAAGGCTCCGATCCAATCAGGCGTCATCATTCTTTTTTTCTAAGTCTGTTTGGATTTCTAAGTCAACGTGATTTTCCTCAGAGGTAAGAGTAATCACTTCGGCTTTTCTTTTCACAACAGGTTTGCTGTCGGAGTTATTGTGAGCATGGCTGTCTTCATCAAAAAGAATATTGTGGCCTTGGCGTTCAAGGTCTTCAAACTGCTCACTTTTAACGGCCCATAGAAAGATTCCGACAGCGATACAAACAAGCACGATCGCGATTGGAATGAGGATATATAAACTTTCCATTATTTACCTTGCTCTTTTAAAAGCCTTAACGAGTTAGACACAACAATAATAGAGCTAGCAGACATGCCAACAACGGCAATGTATGGAGCAACCAAACCTGCGACAGCCAGTGGAAGGATAAGTAAGTTGTATCCCAATGACCACGCTAAGTTTTCACGGATTATCTTACGCGTTTTTAGTGCCAATGTACGCGACTTAAGTAATCTATCGAGTTTATCACCTAAGAGCACCATGTCAGCCGAGGCTTTCGCTACATCCGTACCGCCACCCATCGCAACGGATAGGTGGGCGCCAGCAAGGATAGGCGCATCATTAATGCCATCGCCAACCATCATTGTGATGTCGCTTGCGTCTCTAGAGTTGAGGTAAGCAAGCTTATCTTCTGGTTTCGCGTTAGCAACAATATCGGCAATACCAATTTCTTCCGCAACAGGTTTCGCGTTAATCAAAGAATCCCCAGTAAGCAACGTAGTTTTGATACCTGCTTCTTTGAACTTTTTTATAAACTCAATACTTTCTTTACGAATTGGGTCTTCATAAGTAAACGTTGCGATATGACGACCTGTCATCGACAAATAAATACCATTGCTTTTAGATGGTTGAGATTCACCTAGAATAAACTCGCTACTGCCAATCGCAACTTTTTGTCCGTTCCATTCACCAGTGATGCCTGAGCCAATCACGTTGTTAACAGATTCAACTTCAACATCATCTGCAATGAAGGCTTTGAACGCTTTGGCAATAGGGTGGTTAGCGTGTTGTTCGAGACTAGCTGCTATTTGTAAACAAGTGTCTTTATCGAGATTTGCAAAAGTTTCAACTTGGCTGATACGAATATCACCTTCAGTTAAGGTTCCCGTCTTATCAATGATCAAGTGATTCACTTTGCAAAGCGTTTCAAATACGTGGCCTTTGCGCAGCAAAATACCGAAGTTACCCATGCGGGAAGTTGAACACGTAATCGCTGTAGGTGTCGCAAGAGAGAGAGCACAAGGGCACGTCGCTACTAAAACTGAAAGCATGATCCAGAAAGCATCTTCTGGACGTGTTTGGTGCCAGTAAAACCAGGTACCGAATGAGATAATTAAAATTACCGCCACAAAGTATCTAGCCACTACATCGGCAATTTCAGCAATTCTAGGTTTAGAAAGTTGAGCTTCATCTTGAAGGCGAACTATATTGGAAATCACTGAGTCCGCTTTTGACGTCATCACTTCCAATTCAAACGATTCATCGCCATTCAATGTACCAGCGAAGACCGTATCACCCTCATTCTTAAACACATGGATAGATTCGCCTGTCAGCATGGATTCATCGATATGAATTCTGCCAGACAATACTTTGCCATCTGCGGGAATATGTTCACCCGGTAGAACGCGAATTTGATCGCCAACCTTCAAAGTTTTAACCGGAACTTGTTCACCGTCTAGCGTTGTCGCCATAGCAGGAACTAGCTTTAGTAGGTTTCCGCTCGCAGCCGCAGCTTTTCGGCGTGCTCGCATTTCAAGGAAACGGCCAAGCAATAAAAAGAAGGTGAACATCGAAATCGATTCGAAGAATACTTCACCTTGCTCGGTTACCGTTGCCACTAAACTCGCGATGTAGGCAAATAGCAAAGCGATCGACACCGGAACATCCATACCCAGTGTTCGGCCTTTAATACTGCGCCAAGCATTGACATAGAAAGGTAACGCAGAATAGAGCAGTACAGGCGTTGCAAAGATCAAACTAACCCAGCGGAAGTAACTTTTGAATTCAGGTTCCAAGCTACCAAACACTTCAAGATAAAGTGCCACAGCCAGCATCATGACTTGCATGGTCGCCAAACCAGCAACACCAAGACGATAGAGATAGTTTTTCATCGAGCGATGATAGGCGGCTTCTTGTTGATCGGCTTCAAAAGGTGCAGCTTTGTAACCTAGTGTATGTATTGCCGATAACAACTCGCTAAGTTTCACTTGCGTATTATCCCAGCTAAGCAAAGCACGATTAGTGGTTGTATTTACACGAATACTGCCAACACCATGTTTTGAGGATACTTGCTTCTCAATCAGCCATGCACAGGCAGCACAAGACACACCATCAAGTGACAGCGTCACTTCTGAGGTGTTTTCTGAGTTACGAACGAACTCTAATTGAACATCTTCATTATCATAATGACTGAGTGCTAGAAGTTGCTCTGGCACGAGATCAGCTTTCTCAGCTGGAGCGGTGCGGTATTGATAATAAGAAACCAAACCGCTATCAACGATGGTCTGAGCTACGGTCTCGCAGCCCGGACAACACATCTTACGAGCCGATCCTAGAATCTCAACTTCAAAATCCGTTTCCGCTGGTACATCTTCACCGCAGTGATAACAGGATTCACACATAAGATTTAATTCGTTAGTTGAGTAGGTGTATCAATAGGAAAGTTCATGCGGCCTTGCACCAACCATTCAGAGTCATGCGGAGATAGTTCAATAAACCATGGACCTTGCATTTCGTGGTCTAGAGTCAGCGTATAGTTACCCTTCGCATCAGCAGTAAGAAGCTGCGTGAAATCGCGGTCAGGCAATGTTCTGTGCACGAACATAGCGTTAATAGCAGGGAAGTGGTCAAGCTTACCTTTGTCGAGAGTAATGACAACTGAGTTACCTTTCTCGTTAACGGTAGCTGATAGGCCGAGTTCCTTTGCAACATTTACTTTTGAAATATCGACGTTAATGCCTTTTCCTTTTTTATAGTAATCCTCAGTCACTAAATCGACAGAGTTTTGTGTGAACACAATCACCGTCATAATCGTCCAAATCACAACTGTCGCCGGCAACGCGATTAAGAACCACGGCCAAAACTGTTTATACCAAGGCTTTACCATAAAAAATATCTCAAAAAAGAATAAAAAGAAGGGGTTATAAAATAAAGGAAAGACAGCCCCTTAGAAAGAGGCTGTTATTGAAATGTTACTTATTATCCGAGTTGCTTAAGCTCCAAACGTACGATGCAACAAGCTGAACTTTGTCTTCGCCTAGAATATCTTTCCAAGCGGGCATTACGCCAGAACGTCCGTTCATTACTGTTTCAGTTACATCAGCACGAGAATCGCCGAACAACCAATCGCGGTCTGTTAGGTCAGGTGCACCTACTGCAGGGTTACCCTTACCATCAGTACCGTGACATGCAGCACACACGACGAAACGTGCTTTACCTGCTTCAGCTTCACGTACATTAACACTACGACCAGAAAGGCTAAGAGTATAGCTAACTACTTCTTTAACACCTTGCTCGCCTAGAGCGTCTTTCCACGCTGGCATTTGACCAACACGACCGTGCATGATCGTCGTAACGATAGCTTGTGGTTCACCACCATATAGCCATGCGTCATCAGTTAGGTTAGGAAAACCTTTCTGACCACGAGCATCAGAGCCGTGACACTGAGAACAGTTTTGCAAGAATAAACGTTGGCCTACTTTGATTGCGTCAGAGTCTGATGCAATGTCAGGGACAGAACGTAAACCATTTTCGTCGTGAGCTAGCTTTTTGAACGCTTCACCAAAGTAGGTGTTAGCATCATCAAGCTCTTTCGCGTACTCATCTAATTGTTTGTTTGCTTGAGCCGCAGCGATTGAAGAGCGAGACTCTTCGATACTGCGAACTTCTTGGTTTGAACTTGTCCAACCTAGTAGGCCTTTAAAGTTGCCAAGGCCAGGGTATAGAGCAAGGTAAACCGCTGCAAACACAATTGTACTGATGAAAAGGTATGTCCACCATTTTGGTAGTGGGTTATTAAGCTCGCGAATACCATCGTATTCGTGGCCCATATCATGACCTTCTTCTACGCCTGTTCTATCTTTAAAACACCAACGAAGTAAGACCGCACAACCAATTAGGGTACCAATCGTAATCGCACTAACCCAGATACTCCAGAATGTACTCATTACTTTGTCACTCCTTGATTTTTAGAACTTGTTGCCGGCTCGTCGTCTGCGAACACAAGGTTCGCGTCTTCGTCGAAACGTGATTTACGATTCTTGCCATATGCCCACCAAACGATGCCAATGAAACAAGCAAAAACAGTAACAGTCCAAACACTTTGAAATGTAATAATATCCATAATTATTCCTTATTTCATTGCGTGGCCAAGCGATTGAAGGTAAGCGATGATTGCATCCATCTCTGTTTTTCCTTCAACATCTTGTTTAGCGTTAGCAATTTGTTCGTCTGTGTAAGGAACACCAAATTGATTACGGAAGAGTTCAAGCTTCTGTTTAGTCAATTTGCCATCAAGTACGTTCTCAGCAAGCCATGGGAAACCAGGCATGTTTGATTCAGGAACAAGTTCTCGAGGGTCTAGAAGGTGAACACGGTGCCACTCATCAGAGTAACGATCACCAACACGCGCCAGATCAGGACCTGTACGCTTAGAACCCCATAAGAATGGGTGTTCCCAAACGCTTTCGCCAGCTACAGAGTAGTGACCATAACGTTCAGTTTCAGAGCGGAAAGGGCGAATCATTTGACTGTGACATACGTTACAACCTTCGCGGATATAGATATCACGACCTTCCATTTCCAGAGCAGAGTAAACGCGTAGGTTTTCTACAGGTTCTGTTGTCTGCTTTTGGAAAATAAGAGGGGTGATTTCTACTAAAGCACCAAAGCTGATAGCAATAACGATCAAGATCGCTAGTAAGCCAACGTTTTTCTCGACCAACTCATGGCGATTATTTGAATTTGAGCTCATTCTAAATCTCCTTAAGCCGGTTGAGGGATAGCTTTAAGGCTATCTTTAGGTGCTGAAACAGTTTTGTACGTGTTGTATGCCAATAAGAACATACCAGATAGGAAGATGAAACCACCTAAGAAACGTACAAAGTAGAACGGGTAAGAGGCTTCTACAGACTCTACAAAGCTGTAAGTCAATGTACCGTCAGAGTTAACTGCACGCCACATCAGACCTTGCATCACACCAGAAATCCACATTGCAACAATGTAGAAAACCGTACCAATCGTTGCTAACCAGAAGTGAACATTAATTAGAGATACAGAGTACATACGCTCTTGACCAAATAGTTTAGGAACTAAGTGGTAAACCGAACCGATAGAAACCATAGCAACCCAACCTAACGCACCAGAGTGAACGTGACCGATAGTCCAGTCCGTGTAGTGAGATAGTGCGTTAACCGTTTTAATTGCCATCATAGGGCCTTCGAAAGTCGACATGCCGTAGAATGATAGAGAAACGATTAGGAAACGTAGGATCGGATCGTAACGTAGCTTATGCCACGCACCAGATAGAGTCATGATACCGTTGATCATGCCACCCCAAGATGGAGCAAACAGTACCAAAGACATAACCATACCTAGAGATTGAGTCCAGTCTGGAAGTGCAGTGTAGTGTAGGTGGTGAGGACCAGCCCAGATATACAATGACACAAGAGCCCAGAAGTGAACAATCGACAAACGGTAAGAGTAAACAGGGCGACCAGCTTGTTTAGGGACGAAGTAATACATCATACCTAGGAAACCAGCTGTCAATAGGAAGCCTACCGCATTGTGTCCGTACCACCATTGCACCATTGCATCGATCGCACCGGAGTAAATCGAGTACGATTTAAACGCAGATACAGGAACAGCCAGGCTGTTAACGATGTGCAACACGGCAACCGTGATGATGAAGGCTCCGAAGAACCAGTTAGCTACATAAATGTGCGATGTCTTACGCTTAATCATGGTTCCGAAGAACACGACCGCATAAGCTACCCACACAAGAGTAATAGCAATATCGATTGGCCATTCAAGTTCTGCGTATTCTTTACCAGAGGTTAAACCTAACGGTAAAGTAATTGCAGCGGACAGGATAATCGCTTGCCAACCCCAAAAGGTAAAGGCTACGAGAGGACCACCAAAGAGACGCGTCTGACAGGTACGTTGTACAACATAATATGATGTTGCAAACAGCGCACTTGTACCGAACGCAAAAATAACCGCATTAGTATGCAGGGGACGTAAACGACTGTACGTCAGCCACGGCGTATCAAAGTTTAGCTGTGGCCAAACTAATTGAGCGGCAATCAAAACACCAACGCCCATACCGACAATACCCCACAAAATTGTAACGAGGGTAAATTGACGGACGACCGTATAGTTGTAGTTTTGTTCAAGCTGCTTTTCTTGGCTCATTTGCATGCTTCCAATTTCTTATTTACTACACTTTACTTCCAACACGACTCACGTCGTAATGCCACCCAAATTAGAAAAGGAAATTCAGCCTATTCAGGGCTTTATTTCCACTTGCTGATTTTAAAAAAAAGTGGCATTTTCAACGCGACACTATACTTGAATTAACAAATCAATGACAGAGTAGTAACCTTACGCTTGGTCTGGAATTGGATTTTTATTTAAAAACTTTGAACTTTGTAACAAGGAGTAAAGATTATAATGGCGGCACAAAAGCTAACAAAGGGCAGGCTTGTTCAAATTATCGTCATGTTGGTTATTTTAATAGCTGCATTTACTTGGAGAACAGTAACATACAACAACGACAAGACGGTGAACTGTATAATTTCAAAACCTTGTGAATTTGGTATTGATAAACATAATGTTTTGATTTCGGGTGATAGCCTAGGGTATTCAATTGAAACATCTGAAACTGGCAAATTTATCATTAGTAATAATGGAAGCGAAATTTTAGAAGAAAAAAGCCCAACAAATTGGCTTTTACAAACTAGTGCTAAGACCTCCTCAATAACAGTTACATTTCCACAACAGGTAAGTACGTTTTCTGTAAACCTTTCAAAAGAGTAATAAGGCCAAAACTGAGTTACTCCTCGGTTCTTTTGATAGAAATATGTACCAAATCAGTGAAACACAATGCATTTAAGTGTTATAAAGAGTGCATTAATAAAGTTTCCAGAAATCTATGAAATTTCTATCAAAAGTCTCTTATGCCTTAAGTGAAAACATCGCGATAGATGAGTTGCTCAGCGGGGTCGAAAACGCCGAGGAAATTGCTTGTCTTATTTGCTACTGCACAGAAGAGTACTCGACGCTCGCTGTACAGCGCTATTTAGTAGATGCTCTTCCAAACAGTCCGATACACGGATGTACCACCTGCCACGGTATCATGACCGAAACTGGGTTCCATTCTGGACCTGTGATTGGTGTACTTATCATCTATGACTCAGGGATCAACGCTTATGGTACTGGTATTGAGCACTTTGGTGAAACCATAGAGCACAGTACCTTCAACGCCATCGATAAAGCACTACAGAACGCCAATCGAGAAGGTGAAATACCCGACCTCATCTTGCTTCACTCGACGCCTGGCAATGAAGAAAAAGTGATGACAGCGATCGATAAGAAATTCGGTACTGAGGTGCCTATTATTGGTGGAAGCGCTGCCGACAACCAGGTTTCTGGAAATTGGAGCATATTTACTGAAGAATCGATCTCTATCAATGGCGTGTCACTAACCGTCATTTTTGCCTCTCAGTCTATCTACTCATCCTTCAGTGCTGGTCATACTCCCACTGGTTATTCAGGTATAGTGACCAAAGTAAGAAACAGAATTTTGCTGGAAATAGACCACCGGCCGGCCACAACCGTTTACAACGAATGGACAAACTTCCATTTAGGCGGTAGCGATGATGGATATATTTTCGAAAAATCCTCTGTCTATCCACTGGGCAGAAAAGTCGGTTCTTCATACGATTATCCATATTTCAAATTATCACATTCAATTAGAGAAACAGAATGCAATGGAATCGAGCTGTTCACTGACATCAATAAGGGCGATACTATTTATTTGATGCAAGGTTCTAAGCAACAGTTAATCAGCCGAGCTGCAAACATAATCCATTCTTCTTACTATAATGATATGGATCTCGAGGAAAAATTAGGCGCTATCAACATATTTTGTGCAGGACCTATGCTACATCTGAAACAAGACATGGACGAGGTTTGCGATCAAATAAATCAAGCACTTAATGGGCTGCCATACATCTGCCCATTTACTTTTGGCGAGCAAGGAAGACTCTCTGGTGGCGAAAATGCACACGGAAATTTAATGGTGTCATCTGCAACTTTCTATAGGTTAAAAAAGTAATGAGTTCTGAAGGTCAAGAAGCACTGCAAGAAGCTCGTATTGAACTGCAAAAGCTAAAATCCCGTGAGCGTAAACTGGCTGAAGAGAATAGAGTGATCTTGTCTACTATCTCTGCGATCAGCAAGGCAAGTAACATATCAGAGATATTCTCAAGCTTGGAATATGTACTCAAAAAATACATTAAGTTTGATGACTTTATTGTGGTATCAAGGGTAGGGAAGGAAGGTGATTTCAAAACCCTGCTGACCAATAACAAAGTCTTCGAACAGATGTTGTGGACTGATTGTGGCAAGCTATCGCGTGTCATCAACGGAGAATGTGCCATCCTTTTTGAACCCAAATCATTGGGTGAATTCAACTCTTTGCATCCCATCGTTCTCGACCAAATTAATTCAGTTCTCATTACAGGTATTGATAGTGGGCTGACACAATCTGTTATTATTTTCGTCCATTCCAACACCAAGCACTTTAGTATTGAGACCAAAGCAACCCTAAACCGTTTTCGACCACTGATAGAGCGTGCTGTTTTCGATATTGAGAACAAAGAAAAGCTTGAAGCCACTGTTCGAGAACGTACTGCAGAGCTTGTTACAGCAAGAAAAGACGCGGAACGAGCGAACAAGGCAAAGTCTGAATTCTTAGCTATGATGAGCCATGAACTGAGAACGCCTTTAAACGCTATTATAGGATTGATTGACGCATTAAAATCCACACAGTTAAATGAAGAACAACAATCTATACTGCTTAATATGAGCACATCATCTGAGCTTCTATTAGCGATCATTAGTGACGTATTGGACTTTTCCAAAATAGAATCGGGATGTTTCTCACTTGCACCTCAATGGACCAATGTTAGAGACACTGTAACTTTTGTTTTATCTGAACAAATAAAAGCAGCAGACGAAAAAGGGCTTCAACTCACCGTGACCAGCGATATCCCTGAAGGTGAACTTCATTATATTGACCCGAGCCGCTTGGCACAGATTCTCTTTAACCTAATTGGCAATGCGATTAAGTTCACTAACCGCGGACATGTTCATGTTTCTATTGAATACCGACAGAGTTCATTCTACATAACAGTTGAAGACACCGGGATTGGTATCAGTTCACAGAAACTTTCTTCATTATTTAGTCCGTTCATTCAGGCCGATAGCACAATAACTCGTAGATTTGGCGGCACCGGTTTGGGTTTGGCCATCACGAAACGACTTGTTGAACTCATGCGTGGGCGTATATCTGTAGAAAGTGAACCGGACAAAGGCTCGAAATTTGAAGTACAGTTGCCGGTACTTACCAGAGTAATTAACGATCTCGTAAACGACGAACAGAATGAATGTGCACAAGAACTAAGAAGCCGTTATTCAGTATTAGTTGTCGAAGACAACCCAACGAATCAGATGGTAATCAAACTGATCCTAACGCGACAAGGTCACGAAGTATTTATTGCAAGCAACGGTGAGGAAGCGATTGGCTTTGTTGAAAGAGGCAATGATTCGATAGACATTATTTTAATGGATGTTTCTATGCCAGTAATGGATGGCTTGACCACAACCAAATGTATGAGAGACGCAAACATTCAAACGCCAATCGTCGCGCTAACAGCACACACATCAATAGAAGATAAATATTCCTGCTTAGATGCTGGTATGAATGATTTCGTTACCAAACCAGTGAGAACCAAAGAAATCACCGAGGCAATTGATAGACTGATGCTTGAGATCTAATAAACGTATTCTTAATCGAAGATTAGGAAATATGTTTATTAGGTATTTTATGGTAAATAGCCTCACTGTTAAATAGACTCCTAATTTGAAGCCTAATGGAATGATGGGGCGTTATAGAAAGAGACTAATACTATGCTTGTTAAACTCAATTTAACATAATATACATAATACGCACTAATATAGTGATAAATTATAATCTTTTCAAGTTCTTATCTGTGGTCGATTTTTGCTTATCTGAGCGCCTAACGGCCTTGTTTTCCTTAATCTTTACCCTGAAATTATCCTATTAATTACTTTTTTGGTCGCTTGGCTTCGCTATAGTGTTCCAAACGCAATATTTAATTTTCAAGAAACCGCTGCGTTTTGATAGTCATTAGCTATCAAAATGCCAAAGTAAAATAGGAATAAACTATCATTAACCACTAATATTTTATGAGGTCGATCACATGAGAACCCCGCCATTTGCTGAGTTGGTGAACCAACATTTTGATTCTTTGAAAGACGCTGCGGCGTTTTTTCATGTGACGGTGCCAACCATGCGGCGTTGGTTGTCGGGTCAATGCTCGATCAACCCGATCGCCGAGAAACTCATGAATGTGCATGCTCGGGGTTATTTGCCCTTAGATCACCGTTGGGACGGATTTAAAATCAACGTCGACCGTGCCACCTTGATCACGCCAGAAAGACGCGAATTCAATCCCAAAGAATTGCTCAGTTTTGCCTACTGGCGTGATGAGCATCGTCAATTGGTTGAGCGCCACGGCAAGATTGATTCACCGAAATATTACCCACCCAAGGAGCATCCATTGCCGTTTCGTGGCGGTCGTCGAATGCCCGCCAAACCTTGGGTGCCCAGTAAATTCAAATAAAAGAAGTAAGATAAAAAGGATTAGCGATGAAAGTAAGTGTCTATATCGATCAAGTGCTGTTCAACCAAGCGCTCAGAGCCGCCAAAGACTCTGGACTGACGCCGTCCCAAACCATCGCCCATTGGGCGGCAATGGGTCAATTTATGGAAACCAAATCCCTTGGCTCATTGAGACTGATACAAAGTGGTCAGAAAAAGAAGTGACTCGCCTGCCCGCTTTTATCAATTTGGCGCTGACGCCCCCCCAAAAGGAGGCTCGGCTCAGCGCCTTGTTTACTTAAAAGAGAATAAAATTAAGGTGTTACGACAACGACTTACGGAAGGTGAAGACAGTGGGATCGCGGATTATAACCTTGACGCCTTGATGAAAGCGTTGGATCTCGAGAGGGACAAGAACCCTCCCGATGAGCCGGCTTGACTCCGTCGTTAGGGATGACTCGCTTTGGCGGACACACAACTGGCTGCCAAACTTACTGTTCGACTTTTTGGGGAAACGAATCCTGTGTTCTTTAATGCAACACTAAAAAATTCAAAAGGCAGTGCCGTTTGTTGCCCTGGCATGGATTGACTTGCGGTCCAATAATCGACTTGATTAAATACGCCATAATTGTCATAGAAGTTTCCTGAGCCCTGATAAAGCGCCGATAATTCTAGGCCTATGGCACGGCGCCAATCCTTTCTTTCCAAGAACTGAATCTCAGCAAGGTGTTGGCAATAGCGGTCATATTGACCTTGGGTGCCGTCTAAAGTGGCGTCCTGACCATCTTGACGAAACAATCCAAAAATCGCACTGGCCGTCGCGTTGAGACCGACCCCAACAACACTGGAGGCGTACGTTTTGCCCGCGTTATCAACGGTGTCCTCTTGACGGTAATTCAACGCGTTTAAAAAAGAAAGGCTTGGGGTACCGGTGAAGAGTTTGTTCTTAGCCTCAGCATATCTCCCTTTGACCACTTTTAAACAGGTTTCACCCGAGTTATTTTTATCGGTATTATTCACCTGACCACACGAAGTTAACAGCGGTAAGATCTTCAACTTTAGGGGTGCACTCTGCACGCCTCTAAAGTGTGCGTATACCGTGACGGGTCCTTCCTTTCGAGCAATGCCGATCCGCTCACCGTATGGAATGCTCAAGATATCCGGATCCATGGATTCAAGTCTGAGTCCCGGCAGCGTTGAAATGTTCACGCGTGATGACGAAGCGTGCGCTGCGATGTCTTGTGGGCCATCAAACAAGGCTTCGGTTTCTGCAAACACCTCGAACGTGATGATACTCTTCACGGGGAACGTGCGACTGTCCGCCGTAACGATCACCTCACTGATTTGGAATGATTGCGTTTCAACCTCTATGCTCTCGCTGTTTTCAATTTCAATATCTTCAACCTTTTCGAACAGGTTTTTATCTTTGCAACCGACCAATAACACACCGACGATCAACATTGTGCTTTTCAATACTTTAATAGAACTGGGGTGTTTCATTCGTAATTTCCTCATGGCGTTATATGAACGACGAGGAATATATACATTATGATCGTTGCGCGTTTTTGCTCTGTCCGCTTCTTTGAAATTAATAATTATAAATTAGAATGCGAAACCACTCAGAGGGGCGTAATTTGGCTTGAAATTGGAAAGTTAATTTTAATATTCAATCATTTAGACAGGTGTACCCGAAAGAATAACACACTCAAGAGAAACCCATTTAGTCTTCTACTCTCAACACGACCTCGCCCTGCTCTAGCAGCTCAACAATCGCTTGTTGGTACGCTTCTTCGACGATGGTTTGTTCCCAAACGCGCTCATAATTAGGTAAGACTTGCGGTCTGGAGATGGTCGATACACCGAAGCTTAAGGCGCCCTCGATACGGTGTCGCTTGATGGTGATCAGTTTGGCCTCAGTCCATGAAGGCACTGGTTTGGTGAGACGTTTAGATTGAAGTGTTTTTTTCTTTTTCGCCATGTTGAACCCTCCTCTATGTAGACCATCAGCCTATCAGAGGTGGCAAAAATGCTTTACTGTTTGCTCAGTAAAAATCGACGTAAATCTCGCTCCGCGCGCATCACAAACAAGATGTACACTTTGTCACCTTCTTGCTTGTAGAAAACTCGACATGGATTCACCACGACTTCGCGATAATTGAGGTGCTCAAGCTCGGGAGGCAGACGCCCAGACTCGGGAAAGTCGCTGAGGCGTTCAACTTTGTCGAAAATGTTTCGAACCAGCTGTTTGGCCGCGACTAAGTTTTCAAGGGCAATGTATTCCGCGATATCGTTAAGGTCCGATAACGTGGGCTCACTCCAAATCACTTCAGCCATTTTGACATCTTGTCTTTGGCTTCGTCATGACTCAGCGCCTTGCCTTCAGAAATGGCGCGCTCACCGCGTGCGATCCCTTCCAGGATAGCCAAACGGTTTTGCATAAACTGATAGTCGTCGACATCAACCAAATACGCAGAAGGTTTGCCATGCTCGGTGATCAACACGGGCTCTTTGGTGTCGTGCAGGTCGGCAAGGATTTTGGTCGCTTGACGCTTAAGAGAAGTTACGAGCTCGACTTTCATGTAAATGACTCCAATAAAAGATTAAAGTGATACTATTGTATCACTCTCGGTCTTACAAGTTTAGCGCAGAAAAATACCGCGTATAACATCATACTCAATCATTTTGCTTATATTCTTCCAGAATGTTAGCTCAACTCTTTTAACGTGATCGCTTTCATAGTTCAGTAAAAGTTCATCCGCGTACTTAATGCTTTGTGTATCTGTGATCCTATGGTAAGCCACTCTCATAAACAATCCAGCGAAAGCGACTAATATTAAATACCAAGCCAAATTAGGAAGACCAATCGTTAATTCAAAGAGTTCTGTCGTCGTGATTAGTGAGATAAGCGCCACACATAAAAAAGCTGCGGGTAAGGCTGACACCATATACAAGGTGAAATTTTTCAGTGGTCTATAAAAGTACTCTCGAAATCGCTTTGTTTCATCAACGTATTGCTCTTTGAAGCGAAACTTCCCTTCATCACAAACCAAGTACTCACAGCCATCTTTATACAATTCGACCGTGCTAGTTGGCTTTTGACTTGATAACAAAACACAGATTTCATCATAATTAGCTTCATACTTTAAAAGTAACCGAAACTGTTGTTCGACGACCAACTTTGTTGCAATGTTAACTTCCTTATCAAAACTATGGAACAACAATTCTAAGTTCTTCACCTTGAACTGCTTGTGAGACGAAACAAGCTCATGAAAGAATTTCAAGAACGGTAACAGACCCACTAAAACAGCTATCGCAGCTCCAGTTGAAAACCAATCATTGTTCAATAAATCCATGTATTATCCTTAAATACTAGTCGCGTAAAATCTTTAGCAACGCTCCCCCTCGCTAAACAATTAACTAAATGTAACGTAAGAATCACTTTTAGCCTTTTGTTAGAACAGTTGTTGCTGAGGACTTTCTTTTTTCTCTTGAACTTCTTGTTCACTAATTTCAATTACCTTAATTTCAAATAATTTGCTTTCAATTGCCGGTCTAAAGCTCTCTCGTAAACGTTCAACGAAGTTTCGTCGTTCTTCTTTTTCATCGAAATCTGTGCTGGTTACTAATAGTAATAGTTTTGCATCTACTTTCTTGGCTTGTCGATATAAGTTTACCTTGTTAAGCATTATGTATAGGCGATCCATATACATAATCGTGAGCATGTTTTTTTGCCTTACCTCAACAAACACCTCTGTTTCTGATGATTGGATATAACCATCAAAAACGGTTCTTCTATCCATTATTGGGTCAACTGCATGAAACGCACTTGTGAATTCAACTCGCTTAACAAAACGAGTATCCGATATAGGCAAGCCTTCAACATATTTTTTTAGTGTTAGTTCTTCAGCAACTTTCTTTTGAAAACGAATATCTTTGCGCATTCTACGGTCTGTCGCTTCAGAGTCGGTATCATCAACAAGATTCTGGTTACTTTGTGAGTCATCAACATCGTTTTCCTCTTCAATGTCTTCTTCGTCTTCATCTGCCTTAATAACGCCAAGTAACTTTGACCATGCTTCCGGTGGAGCATTAAAGGTATTATTAACTTGAGACTGTTGAATATTAGAAACTATTTTAAAAAGCTCACTTTTTAGCTCTTTATTCTCATTTGTGAGTTGAGTTTTTTTCTCTTTTTCATCATCTACTTTTCGTGACAAACTTAAGATCTTACCAAGACTCAGGTTATTAAATGACTCTGATAGAGTGAGTATTACAATAATTAGAACGATCGTAATTATACCAGTCGAAATCTGATACTTAGGGGTTGCTAATATAAAACTAGCAATGGTAATCCCCATAAGTACGATACTTAGAGCAATGATTAAGGTTCTAACAAAGTAATTCGGTTTTTGTTCCACGTAATTTCCTCTAAATACGTCCACCCCGCCTAAAGGGGTATATATGTATAGCCACATATGAGGGAGTCGTAAATGGCACGCGTTTACGAAGCTCTCATGTATAAATTAACTTTTATGCATCTATCTCAATTTGAGCGGCTCGTGGTATATGACGGCGTACGGTTTTCACTTCATATTTTGAGTTTGTATAAATACCTGTATCTTCATCTCTAACTTGTGAAATAGTTAAAATCGCATC
Source organism: Vibrio sp. R78045 (assembly GCF_042466085.1). Taxonomy (NCBI): domain Bacteria; kingdom Pseudomonadati; phylum Pseudomonadota; class Gammaproteobacteria; order Vibrionales; family Vibrionaceae; genus Vibrio; species Vibrio sp. R78045. The sequence goes on along the minus strand of NZ_JAXHBS010000018.1, from coordinate 84,481 downwards.
TAATGAGTCACCAGGAGCTACGGTAATTTTGTGAGCAAAGAAATCATCATAGAACTGATGATCTGATACTGGCGCTGATATCTTAATACCCCTCCAGATAAATTCCCATTTCCTTTTAGAACGTTCAAGAATTGCCCTTTTGATCTGAAGTTCAGCGACTTCATTGATTTCTCTCTGAGGTTCTTCAATTTCTATTGGTGTTGTTAGCAAAGCGAATTGACTACGAGGAATTTCAATATCAGGTGAGCGATCATCAATATTACGAGTAAAACCAAAACTAACTATATGCTTGTCTTTATCAACAGCCTGTATTGATTTAGAAATACTTTTTCTGAACTTTTCGGATTTTTCTACTTCTTTTTGAGCGTCATATACTGTTTTAGGGACAATTATTGTCTTATCACCTTGTACGATAATTACTTGAGTGTCATCAACAGTCACTCTAACGTCTGAGTCTGGTGCTAAAGTATGCTGGTAGATAAATGATGTAACAATGCCTATAGCAACTGCTTCAACGCGGTTAACAGTGAAAATATTTTTTAACTCACCGTAAACGGTTTTGACTTTAGCTCTAAAGCTCCCCTCACCAAAAGCCTCTACGAGTATCTCAACCTCGTAGCCGGGATTGATAATCGCATTAGCTTCCTTGATTGCATCACTCAATGAAACTAAAGAAGTAGCAAGAGTGTAAGCATTGATTTTCTTGCGCTCACCACCAAAATGAAGAACTATTTCTTCACCATATTCTGCAATATTTACAACTTCCACTACAGTTCCTTATTCATTAAACGGCTCTTAGACAGAAAATTCGGGATTTAGGGAAGGGATTTTTTGTCTAGTTTGATTTATAGAAATGGATTATAACTATCAATTCCTTTTATAACAGTGATTTAAATCATTAGCTGTGAAACTGCGTGCCTAAAATTCAAAGGTTGAGGTAAAAATACAGAAAAAGACTACTTTCCTAGGAAAATAGTCTTTTCGATTAATGTAAATTATCGGCGTTTTTTGTAACGTTTTCGTGTGGTATTCGCCCTAACTACACGCCCGTTCTTGAGCGTATATCCTTTCTTAAGTTGGCCGTTTGGTCGGCGACCTTTGCACTTGTGTCCTTTCATTCGGTATCTCCAGTTTTCGTATCCGTTGCTCTTGGTCTTGCTGAACTCGCTTTATCCAGTTGATGTCCGTTTTCAAAGCCGTAATCGTGCCAAGGCTTGAGACTCCGCCCGTCAGAAGTGCAATCAATAATGTGCTTAGAAGCTTCATCATTTGCCCTTTAATCGCGAGACGTAAAACTCGAGGAGATAACGCACCATGGCGCGCATGCCTAGCGTATCGATGACGACAGCACCCACCACAAACCAATAAGGGTTGGGGATACGCTGCAGTGCGTTGAAACCTTGCTCAACATAGGGCGCGTAATTGGGGATGAATGATAGGATAAGCGGCACAAACACCACTAAGAGAATGAACTCGTCTTTGAGTCCCCGCTCTCGAATGCTGACTTCATCGAGACTACTGGCCTGCTCTTCACCATTCTGCAGTCGACGCACCCTCGCCCGATGCTTCTCGCTCTCGAGTTCATCTTTGCGCTTAAGTGCTTCGGCTCGGTTTTGGCTGTGCTGCTTGTACGCAGCCACGCCACCGGTCACGAGATTCAGGATCGCGCCCATCATGTGTACACCCGACGACTTAATTCGATGTGCGGACCGTCTTTGAGGCTTTTCCAATCGCCCCCCCAAACAATCGCGACATTCAGCTCTCGAGCGGCTTGTTTAAACGCTCGACTGATAGCGTCGTAATACTTAAAGTCCCACGTCACCTTGTTGTTTTCGTCGTAGGCCACAAAATCAATCGCATGGCCAGATTGGTGGCGACTGAGACGTTTAGCTCCATCGAGCTGGCTCAGCCCCTCTTGGTAGAGCTGATATTGGCGTTTTGCGGTACGCAGGCCTTCCGTAATGCCAAAGTCATACGGAGACAGTTCGAGTGCTCGGCGTACGACCTTTTTCAAGTCGCCATGCACGCCCAACATGCGGGTTTCACTACGGGCAGACAGCACAAAGTCGCTAAGCGTCTCATCGATGGTTCGCTTATTCATAATGTACACTCCGGCCAGTAAGCCACTGGCGAGTAATATTAGCCATCTCATTCGCCCTCCGATTTCACAAGGAGTCTCGAATGCAGCGTAACGTTAGCATCAACGTGGAAGACGGTGATCTCAAGCTTGGTCGCGGCTTTTGGCTTGATAAGAGATATTGGATAGCCATAACGTTGATTCGCAGCAAAATACAGAAAGAGCAAACGCCCCGATACGTAGGTGTTGTTCGCATTCAAAAACTTGATTTGGACGACGCCTTCCTCTGCTGGAAGCGAAAACGAGTTTCGGCGCTGGTTGTGTGGCGTTGCTTGCTCAAGTTTATGGCGGTTAATACTCAAATCGAGCAATTCAAGGTGGTTAGAAAGCGGAAACGTCGCCTCTCGATTTGAGTGGACAATGAATTTCATCTGATTGTCGTGTTTCGCTTCCACGTTCAACAAACCATCATTAGCGCTGGCAAGCTCAGGATTGGTTAATGACAACATCATAGCGCTTCTCCTACTTTAAGGCGGTCGCTCGCGGTGCCTTTCAAGCTCACGGCTTGATTGGTATTGAGCATTAAATGTCCGCCCGGACGTAACTCCAAGAAACCTTGCACGATGACCGTGCCTTCATTAGTGGGCAGAGCTTGTAAGATGAGCGCCTTTCTCGCGCTTTTCTCTCGAATGCGTTGATAGCCTCCCGTCATTAACAAGGTGCCATTGCCAATTCTGGCGAACGTCACGCGCTCTGGATCCGACGTCACTTTCAATTCGGTGTTGGTGATGGTCGCTTGCACGTCCAGTGACGCGTTCCCAACCTCGACATTCACCGGTTGTTGGATCCGCTCAATGGTTAACGGCTGTGTGATTTGGTCGACCGTCACCGGCTCGGCCACTCGATTAATATTAACCGGCGTTTGAACCTCACTAATCGTGGTAGGTGTTTGTATTTCTGATATTTTAACTGGCGTGACAATGTCACTAACCTTAATGGGCTCTCGCACTTTTTGAACCGATACTGGCGTTTGAATCTGCGCCACACTCACTGGCGCTTGCACTTCACTCACCTGCACGGGATCCTGCACTTTTCTCACGTTCACCGGCTTTTCAATTTCACTGACCAACAGCGCGTTATTCACGCTGATTTTCTGCGCCTTGGTCATTATCAGTAAATCCGACACTTGGTATTCAAACGTCACATCGACAGACTGATGATTGTTCAGCTCGAGCTTGTCAAAGGCGGACACATCAACAGTGTCACCACCAAAGATCTCAACGGGACGCATGCTATCGCCCTGCAGCAGTAACGAGTGCGTGGTATCACGCAAGATGAGATACTTGCCAGATTGACCGGCGTTAAACGTCAGCGTGTGATTGGGCTCGAGTGTGTGGGTCTGTTTCATGATGCGCGCCTTGTCATGACCACCCCAATGGTGACCATCGTGCCGATGATCCCAAGGATGAGAGATAATTTTTTCAACGTAGAGTTGTCGGATTCATTCGTGCCCGTTTGCTCTCGCGCTTTCGCGTTGTTGGCTAAGGCAATCGCCGCTTTGGTGGTTTCGGTTTGTTGACCGGCCATCGATTTGATCGAATCAATGGCGTATTGACTGACTTCGGATTGCTCTTCTAGGGCTGACGTCCCAAAGCCAAAGGCTTCATCGACGGTGTTATCGACCACACGCAACGAGTTATCGACTATGTTCAATGAATCTCCGACCACCGATTCATTGACTCTTAACGCTTGGGTACCAAAATCAAACGCTTCTTCGGCGGTACGTCCCGCAATGGCCATCGCGCCATGATCGGTCATGGTCAAATTGATGTCCGAGTCACTGACGCCCGACAGCATCACGCCGGTATTGTCACCACCGACCGCCGCACTGCTGCTGGTGTTTGTGGTCGTCGTGGTGTTACTTTGACGACTTTTCGAAGAACTTCTTCCACCCATATCCGCTAACCTTATTTGTAAAACCCGTTCATCGCCGTGGCGTTCAATTTCCTGAACCGGTAACTTCAATCGTCTTGCAATGAATCGCTTGGCACCCTCACGATAAAAATGCGCTCGCACCGAATCAAAGCCATGCTGTTTCGCATGCTCGACGGCGGCCAATGTTCCGGTGGCCATGTCGCCCGCTAACCCCACCACAACCAACTCTTTGGTGTTGTTTTTCAGCCTTTCCCCACGCAACAACATGACAGTGTCACTTATTTGATACGTTGCCTCTAAGCCTTTTGCCACTTGGGTTTGTGCGTGTTGGTAATAGTCTCTCAGTGCCGGTTTTAGCCGTTGATGGACGTGCGCCCACTTTGCTGGCTGTAAGCTATCGTTTGGACAACGCATACAAGGCAAACAGCGCCATCAAGACAATGAACCACCACGGCATACCGCGTTGCTCACCGAGGCTGATGTGCCCGCCTTCAAACCCACTGTTATTCGTGGTATTGCCGGAGGTGCCGGACGTTGCAGGTCCTGCTGCGCCACCTTGAAGGCCACCGCCACCGGTTAATGATGTCAATGATCCGAGCATCAGCGCCCTCCTTTGAGCCACATCAGTGACGCGACAAACAGCACCACAAGCAACACTTTATTGAGTCCTTTGCCAGCGCTCAGCCCAAACAGGCTGCCGACCCCAAATCCACCCAATCCCCAAAACAGTAACGGCATCACCGTCTCCTTATCGTCGAAACGCCAGCGCGCCCAATATCAAGACCAGCAGCACACCAACCCCACCCCCGACGTACAACATCGTGTTGTCTTTCTGAGGTTGAGCTTGCGGTGTGGTCACCGTATTCCCCTTGTTATCCACTTGAGGATGATTGGGTTGCTGCGTCTTATCAGGGTTCGTGGATTGGTCATTAGTGGGAAACAGCCAGTCGGCGTTTTCCCCGACCGAATCCAATGCGCCCGCGCCAAATTCCAACAGATCATCAAAAAAGCTTTTCATTGGCGCTCCTTAGGCCGCGCCACTCTGCAACATTTCCGGTCGCGTGACTTTCACCGACTCCACCAAGATCGGGATTGAGCCTGGGACATCGGTGGTGGTCACGGAGAATTTCAAGTTGGAGCTGTGCTGCGTCGGAAACAGTTCATCAATGGAGAACCCACGAACGATCGGGTCAAAATGGAAATACCCGTCTTGTGGCGTGCGCTCATTGCGTTTCGCGTTGGCTTCTGAAATGAAGGTGTTGGCTTCGTACTCTTTGACAAAGTCGCGCTCAATTTCCAATTTGCTGATCTTGTCGTGCATGAAATGCATGCGACGAATGCTGATGAGCGGACTCGCCACCAAGTTGGTGAACTCGTTCTCGCCTTGCGCATTGGCCGGCATGGTTTCGCGTTTGATCATCGGCACCAAGACACGCATTGCTTGAGAGTTACTCACCCACGCATGCACTTGGATAGACAGTGGCGTCGCGTTGGCCGCCTTGCCTTTGAATTGGATATCGAGGTGGATATTGTCGCCCAGCTCAGTGACCAAACCGGTGTAACGCACCCCATTTTTGGTGCGTGCCACGATGTCACTGAACGGGATCACAAAATGCCCCGCGGTGGTGTCTCGTTGCTTGTAACGCTCGAGCATCAATAACTCTTCACCGGTTAAGACGTAGATCTCTTCGGCGTTCAGCGTAATGGCAATGCGCTGCATGTCAGCAGCGCTGGCGTTGGTTTCCAGTACCAACTCGTGGTACGTCGGGCCATTAGGGATAGGCAATGTGCCTTTTTGTCCCCACGACGCGCCAACCATCGAATTCAGTTTGATTGGTTTTACTGACATCGTATTCCCCTCTAAAACCAGCCCGAGCGACCCAACAACTTATCGAGGCCACCGACTTTATTATTCACGGCAAAGACGATCGCACCCGTCGTTACCGCGGCAATTCCGGCGACAATCGCCACATTTTTCACGTTCAATCTCATGGGAGTTCCTTTAGAGTGATTGATGCTGATAACGTGGTGTATAGAGAGGAAAATGACCAGAGCCTTGAACCTGTTAGGTTAAGAGTTAAACCTATTAGGTTACCCGTCATCGCTTGGGGTAGATTTTTCCTTGTTCCCACTTGCCTAAACCCGGTGATTTGAGTATGTAATCGGCAAACTTTTTACGCCCTAGATGCTCCCTATCGACGCAGCTTTGCAGTCCCAAAATGGCTTCGATGGGAATATCAAAATAGTCCGCGATATACTTAGCATTACGCCGTGAGCTGACCGCGCCCACGTACACATATTTGGATTCATCGAGCACCGTTTTAGGCACTTCTTGCCCACGCTGAAACGTCGCGTGCATCACCAAGCCAAAGCCGCGGCCACCCGTCCAGAGTTCGCCGGCTAATCCATCGAGCTTTGATGGTGTATTGGTGAACTTGGCCAGCTCTTCAATCACACAGTGGAGCTTTTTCGGATGATGGCCATCACCCAATGACCACACCATGTTGGCAAACAACTCAAGGTTCTCTCGGGTGCGCTCTTGCTCGACCAGAGCCAACCGAAACGCGGCCTTTTTCTTCCTCGCAAACCACGCCTTATGGTAAAACTCATCAAAGCTGTGGCACGCTTGTACGCGCACGCCTTTGAGCGGCGCCTCAATGTGCTCACTGTACGGATCGAACATCACCACTTGAGACGAACGCTCAATGAAATTGAGCTGACGAATGGCGGTGGTTTTGCAGCTGCCCGTGGTGCCCATGTAACAAACGTGCTCCGCATTGTGGGCGTTATTCTTGTTCACTGGATTCGGGAGCTTCACTGTCCACCTCCTGCGGTGTCTCGGGCTCTTTCGTCTCTTGAGCTTGTTTGAGTTGGCGCACTTGTTTGGCGCAGCCGCCAATCAAGGTCATCGAGGCCATGGCAAACACAAACTCGCCTTGGTATTGGCCGAACCATTTCAAACCGGCGGGTCCGTACTTCTGCAGCATCGGCGATGCAGCGTCTAACCACTGGTTACCGGCTCGGGTGTCGATTTCAAACGGCACATCAAACACGGTGCCGACGGTCATCTCCACCACACCTAAACCGTAAGAGAGCATCATGCGCGCGTCTTCTTCCCCGAAACCCAAGGTTTCCGGCGCCGCTTCTTGGTTTTCGCCGGTGTCGGCTTCGTCTTGCTCTCGAGCTTCACGTAAGGTTTCTACCGCTTCAACGGCTTGTTGATCACGTTCATCCAGTTCGTTCTCTACGGGCGTGAATGGGGCTTCATTGCTCATGAGTGACTCCTTTCTTGGTCTTCGTTAAGCCAAACCACAACAAGGCGCAGGTGCTTAACAGCAACAACAATGACCAACCTAATCGCGTATTAACCGACTCGGGTTGGTTATCGTTGGGTTTGTCGGCGTTGCTTGAGCCCTTATCGAGCTTGGTGTCGTTCGGTTTTTGGGGCTTATTTGGGTCAGGCTTTTTATCAGCACTGGTTTTATAACCAGTAGTGGCTTTATCTGGACTCGATACCATGTGGTTGTGTAACCAATCTTGAAACGGTTTCCCCGCGCTTTGGTTGGTTTTGCAACTGGGGCAAATGGTATAGAGCTGACCGAGACGGCGCTTATTCTTAGGCGGCTCACCGCCCTCGATGAGCTTATGCTCGCCCACGGCGTGCACCGTGCAGATCTCATCACAGCCATGCGTTGGGCAGGCAATGTAACCTTTAATGGGATTCTTACTGGCCATGCTTCGCCTCCAGTTCGCACAAGCGAAGATGGAAATTGTTCATGAGGGATTTCAGCAAGTGGATAGTCGTCGCCACCTGTTGGCTGGCTTCTTCGGCCGCTTGGATCGCGACCAGGGGTTTCTTGAGGGTGGGCACTGTGCTCCAGTCCGGAGCCGCTTGGGTCAGCGTTTGTTCAACGAGCTCCAGCTCGCTGACCAATTGTTGGTAGCTCTGTTGATGCATTGTCATTGTGTTGTCCTCTGTCTCACGACGTTGGTGTGTCCCTGTCTCTCGACGTTAACCAATAGATTATAACAATTAAAACATGAAACTTAATAGGTTTAAGAAATCAAACTGTGTACTTCGATTTCGCCTTTGCTTTTCTAATAGACCGTCGCGCAGCGACTCCATGACCGTTGCAGCACACGCGCATACCGTGCTTATCGCCATGCTATCGAACGTCTCGCGTCATAAGGCTCCAGCTCGCTGGCGAGCTCGATGAGCCGCTTCCTTTATCAAGTTATCCCCGTTTTTCACGGGGTAACAGTAACTGTCCCTTACATCTATCTTTAGATAGATCATTAGTCTTTAGACTATGCGTTGTGATCTCAAAGACTGAGCTCATGGAGTAGTTAATGCGCTAAAACACCGGTTAGCGAGCGGGTTATCCACAACGGCATAACCACCGCTTTCAATCGATGAAATTTGAGAGGAATAAAGACGAAAAACCCCGAGCAATCGGGGTTCAGACGGATCGAGGCACAGTTTGAGCTTTGATCTTAAGGCACAGTACTGTCATGACGTTGAGTACTACGACGTGCAAACTTACGCAGTAACGTGATCGGTGTGAGGAGGTAACGGATGTGTACACCGGTTGAGGCGGCCATTTTCTTGAGGTTCTTAGTCGCGGCTTGTTTGGCGTTCGCGTAGGCCACGTTTAAGCCGAGATCACGGAAATACTTGTCGGTGATGCGCTTGATGGACGCCAATCCATACCAGTCGCCGTTGATGTTCTCTCGAGGTTGCTTGGAGGTGATCCACCCTCGGTCTTTCGCGTAACTCACGCACTGTTTAACGCGCCATTCCGGTAAACCAGTGCCTTTGGCTACATTCGCCCAAGTTCTAAGCAAGAAACCTTTAGCGGTCACCACTCCGACTTTACAAGTCCGGAACTCAAGCTCACTCACCAAGTAGTCCATCACTCGGCCAATATCGGTTAAGTATTGACGCTGTGTCGATTTACCCGAATGAGACAGCAGATAGTCATATTGTGAGGGGTTCTCGAGTAACTTTCTCCAGCGATCACGATTAAGTGCAGCCAAAGGGCGTGCACTTCTTTTATAACGGACGTTTGATAATGGAGCCCTAGCACTCATGATTGTTTTTTTTCTCTTTCAGAGTTCGTTTTACTTTGGCGGGCTTAGCCATCAATTTGCGAAGTGACACGATCACTAGTCGTAAGCTATTCGAATACTCACCAGACTTTGCTTCTTTCTCTGCCTCATCAAGTATTCCACCAATTGACGATGTTGAATTCTTCATATGACCTCAACAAACCCGCTACACCACGATAGAGGTCAACTTAATACAATTTTTTTCGTAGTTGCAAATTTGGGAACCGATGATTTTTTATAGAAACCGCCCTAGTATGAACTCAGTTAGGAGGCTGCAGGATGGAAGATTTCACTTACACAAATGCAATATTGAATCGTGTCAAAGCTAAGTACGCTCTGACTAGCGAGTACCAACTTGCGAAAAAACTATCGATTTCTTGTGGAAGTTTGTGTTCGATGAGAAAAGGGAAACGTATGTTAGACTGGTCTACAGCCTTCCTATGCGCTGATCTTTTGGAAGAATCGGATCAAAATGTTGTCCTTGGCCTTTTAATAGACAAGAGTAAAAAACCAAGAATTATCAATGCATTAAGAGAATCTTGGCCTGAGACGAAAGACTAGATTTTGATTTACCCGCATATACATAATACGCAGTTAGGCTGTAAGCGCAAAGTTGTAATGTCACTATTTTCCAAAGTTAAAATGTCCCTTTAGCTCATCACCACTGGCTTAATTGATATTGGTAAACGCTATGGACATAACAACATGCTGCTGACTATGAGTGATTCAGAGATCAATCGTTTTAAAGTAATTGAAGATGTGTGTCAGCGACGGATACGTCGGGCTGATGCTGCCGAGATCCTCAGCTTGAATGTCCTTCACATCCAACGCCTGATGAACCGACTTCGTAAATACGGTGCGAGCGGATTGGCTCATCGCGCTCGCGGTAAGCCTAGCAATCATCGTTATTCAAGTGGTTATCGAAACTCGGTGCTAAGCCTTGTCCGTGAAAACTACAGCGACTTCTCACCAACACTCGCTCAAGAAAAGTTATCTGAGCTGCACAACTTGCCCATATCAAACGAAACTTTACGTCAATGGATGATCGCCGACGGACTGTGGCTTCCACATTCACAACGCAAACCTCGGGTCTATCAGCCTCGTTACCGTCGTGATTGCTTGGGTGAACTTATCCAAATTGGCGGATCCCATCATGACTGGTTTGAAGGCCGCTGTGACAAATGCTGCCTATTGGTGTTCATTGATGATGCGACTGGCCGTCTGATGAACCTAAGATTCAGCAAGACAGAATCCGCGTTTGACTACATGATGACCACGCATGAATACCTTAATGAGCACGGTAAACCCATCGCATTTTACAGTGACAAGCACTCTATTTTTCGAGTGAACCAGGAGAAACACAAACAAGTTGGCCAAACTCAATACGGCCGTGTGTTGAAAAAACTGGCCATAGAACTCATCTGTGCCAAGAGCTCTCAAGCTAAAGGCCGCGTTGAGCGAGCCAACCTCACGCTGCAAGACCGACTGGTTAAAGAGATGCGCTTACAAAGTATCGACACCATCGAACAAGCCAACGCCTGGCTTCCCTACTTCATCGACGATTTTATCCATCGCTTTGCTAAGCCCGCTCAATACCTGAAAAACATGCATCGTCAGGTTCGAGAGTCAAAGTAAGGACTCGACGATATTTGCTAAATGACCATCCGACAATAAGTTACATCGTAACATAATTAAATTGTCTGATCTCACCCGTTAAAAAACTACGGTATTGATGTTTTTATTAATGATAAGCATTAAAAATCAGATAGTTAACGGGCATTCTCATTGATTTAAAAAGCTTGTATTTGATAACATATTCCCCAGATAAATAACTCATTATATTAAAGGCTTAATATGAAAATCCGCATGGTCGCTCTATCCTTCTTCACCGCTTTTGGTATCAGCTCTCAGGCTCTTGCTAATGACAATGAAAAACCTTCTAAAGATCTTGGTAGCTTTTATACTGGAGTTGATATCGGTTTTTATAATGAAACTGAATTAGAATATCGCGGGAGTGCAATTGAAGATTCATCTGACCTATCCGACCTTAGTTATAATTTAGTTGGAGGTTATGAATTCAATACCCACGATGTTGTAAAACTAGGAGTAGAAGCTGAATACCGAAAAATAGGTAAAGTGAACTTTAGTGATGTAATGGATATTGAAGGACAAGCTTTCTTCTTAAACGTAAAACCAAAATTCATTGTTAAAGGTGATGTATTAGATTTATACGTATCCCTTCTAGCTGGTATAGGCTCTATGGACATGGAAGCGCGTGCCTTTGGAACCTCCGACTCTAAATCAGAAGTTGGTTACCAAGTTGGTGGTGAGTTTGGCGCCATAGTTACAGACAATATTGACATTCATGTTGGCTATCGCTTTGCACAGGTCGAAATTGAATCTATAGATGTCTCACCTCAAACTGCTTACCTTGGCGCAAGGTACCACTTTTAAACCACCTTCAATATGAAGAACTATACAAATTAAGCCGAACTCATTTAGTTCGGCTTTGAGTTAATCGTTAAATTGAGTTTATCCATGCTTTTTAACCCTACCTGTGCACTCTATTCCGTTACGTTGTATCTTTCTCCACAATACATCAACGCTAACGATAAACATTGCAAAACAAACTACTAACAACAGAAGCTATTTTGTGTTTAAACTTTGATCTATCAATCAGTTATAAGAACAAACAAGGCACTTAAGCAATCAAATGCAATGCATTCGCACTTACATTGTAATTTAAAATGTTAACATCAGGCAATTTTGTAAAATAGGTGTTTGATATGTTACCCAAGCTTTATAAGTTCAGATCCCTTAATGATAGAAATATACAATCGATATCTGAATGCTCGCTGTGGTTTGATTACGCGAAAACCTTTAATAACCCTTTTGAATCTAACCATGCGTTCAACGAAAACCTTCAAAACGATTTCAAAGTCATGTGCTTTTCTCAGTCCAGTGACCACCCTATATTGTGGTCACAATATGGCGATAATTTTAAAGGTATGTGTATCGAATATGATCTTAATTTTTATCGTGGCAGAGCTAAACTCAACTGCTTTGAAGTCCAGTATGAAGATGACCCAACCATTTTTAATTCGTCTCCTATCATCGACTTCAAGACTCATTTGAAAACAGCTAAACTGGGAGCCGAACTGTTTAAGATTAAGCATGCAAATTGGCGTTACGAACAAGAATATCGATGGGTACTGCCTAATGAAGAGATTGTCGGGCATAAATTGTATCTGAATAGAGAATGCTTGAGATCTGTGATTCTTTCGGAACACGCTCCTGTTGATAGGAAACTGAAAGTTCTGATGACATGCCAAAGCCTCGGCATTCCAGTCAAGCATGCTATTGCTCAGCAGAATTCATTTACTTTCCAAGCAATGAACTAAGCTCTACTATCACGGAATATGGCATTATAAAAAGTTACACCGCAACAATAATCGCCACATAAATTGTGGCTCTTTTGGTTTTCTACACCTACATATGAGTCGTTAACTTGCCTGGAACTTTGCTTTGTACCTGGCTAATCGTCGCCGCTGCCATTTGCACTGTAGAGAACCAATACGGGCGATGTTTAGCGTTGAACAAATCACTATTATCTAACGCCTCATATATAGAAAACTTCCTTCCTTGAGCCAGTGCTGCGCCATAAACCGTTCGTTCAAGAGCAGGAATATCATTAACTTCCTCAAGAAGCGCACGCTTTATAAATTGGTTACTTGGGCTCCAGTCAATGAAATCAACAAGATTTTTAAGTAATTTGAGTTCCAATTGCTCTACCATAGCCTCAAGAAACTGTGTGTTTGGTAGTACTTCAGTGCAAGCGTAATATTCATCATGCTTGTCACTTGCATCTCGGTAACCCAACATAGTTTTCACTAGTGCATCTTCAAACGTTGAAGAAAAGTGGTTACAAATTAAGAACAAAGGCAGCACTCTCAACACACCAAGAAGGATACCAACATTAGGCTCTTTTACTGAGGTTTCTTGAAGTCGAAGTCGCGTCACGTTTGACGTTACTACTAGATGTTGCCAGACCTTAGGGACGATATGTTTAATATTGCCATCATTCCACTTGATAAGCTGCTGGCTCATCAGTAAAGGAAACAATAAACGGCAATTTTCAATTCCTATCTGTCGTGCTGCAACTTTGGGGTCAAGAATGACCTTTGCTTTCTTACCGTACTTGTCTGTGAATTCACGGTTAGAAACAAACTCTATTAAGCTTGAGCTCAATGACCTACTTTTGGCCGATATCTCATGGAGCTTAGAAAAATTTAAGGATGGCGAATAAGCAGTACTAGCGAATTGATTGTAATCTGGTAGATCAGAAAACAAAGAACTTATTAAGGTGCTTTGAAGCTTTTCCAGCATCAGAGCTGAGGCGACATTGCTCACATCATCGATAACGTATCGCAATGTTTGTTGCTTCGCGACGACTTTCTCTCGATGTGCATTAACTCTGTCCTGCTCACAACGCAGCAAAACACGTTGATTGTGAGATATTCGGTCACACTCATCGAATATGACGCTATCACAGTATCGATTTTCTAAACTCAGTAATGTGTCTACTGTGGCTTGCTCAAGCTTATACTCTGGAGAGATTAACCATCGATTAAAGCGAGCCTCAATATTAATTGAGACCTTTCTAGAAATCTCAATGACTTCCGGAGTGTAATTTTTATTTGCTAACAACAACCGTGACTTTCCTTTGCCCTAAGTGTTTTTCGTCTGCATATTCTGCCTTTATAATAAAACTAATATTAATGGAAATCAGAGATTGGTTCACGAAATTGTTTCAATTAAATTAAGATTATCTAGTTATAGTGCGTTATAGCTATCATTCTGTGATATGTAACCGGATAAACTTCTCAGGAAAGCTGTATTTGTACTTTTTCTTTTTTGGTAAATGCTTTTTGGCCTGTTTACAGATTTGAGGATCGCCCGATGTTCTTACTCTTTTGATTCTTGTATAGCCTTTGAAATGCTTCATCTCAATCATCAGGTCGCAATAGCCCACTACGTCAACATTGCTCTTGCTGACTCCTTTGATGACAGTCGCTTTAATCTTCTTTGCTACTGGATTAGTCAATGCATCATCACTGAGTACGTGTAAGGATAAGAAATAAAAAAAGAATATTAGGTATTTCATACTGGTCTCAATTATTAAGTTGGAGAACAGTATGCAAGTAATTGAGATAAATTGAGGACTAACTAAGTATGGCTATTCACCAACCGAGGCTTAATTTTCGACAATTACGCTTTCTTTGAACCTCTAGACTTGAAGCCGTTGTGCGGAAACACGTTACGAATACGTTGTTGAACATTTTTAGGTACCTCTTTAGTGAACTTAAGATTATAGCCAGAGCGTTTTGCGTACACTTTTAGTTCACCTTTAAAGGCGTTGTTATTACCAATTTCTTGAAGGTTATGCTTAAAACTCGGAGGAAGATGACCTTTAACCTGTTCAATAACGCCGTCGTTGAATTTGATTTTCAATACGGGTCTATCTATTGCCACTAACCAAAAAACCAAGACTGCACCGATTAAGATTACATACATCATAATGTCACCACTTATTGATGATTACTTGTCGTCAGAAAGAAGTTTACTCAAGTCTTCTTTAAGGCTTGTTACTGTCTTACTAGCCTGCTCACTACGAGAGGCTTCGCTCACAAGGTATTCAATGGCATCCGATAACGTGCAGCCCAATTCGTTCGCGCGTTGAGATAACTTTTCCCAGACGCGGTAATCAAGGTCGATTGATTTCTTTTTTGTGTGAACTTGTTCAGCATTGAAATGGCGTTTTCGCTTCGCTCTGATCGCTTGTTTAAGCTTGTTATCGAGCTCAGGAGACATGTTGTTAGAGATCCATTCGAGAACGCCTGTAGGTTGGTGTTCAAGCTTCAATAAGGCTTGTACAGCAACGTCAGCTTCGCTTGAATCAATATGGCAAGTGATCGATTCGCCTTCTTTCCATTTCTTGACCAAATAGTTCCATTTCCAACCACATTCCAAGTTTTCAAGTTGCTGATATTTCATGTCTAATCTCGAGTGTAAAACCTAGTGACAGCGTAACCCAAAGCGGGCTAATTAACAATTATTGTCTTGAAAGAATAGACCAAGATCATACTTATATTAGCTTAGTGATTAGTAACTACAACATAGAGCTACAAGCGAGATTGGTTTTTCTATATACTCCGTACCTTATTACCATAATCAGAAACCTAAATGACTCAAGTAGATTGGCGACATGTAACGCCTCAGTATGACGAATATAGTGCTCAATTAGAGCAATTCCCTGACATCTCGCCTTTCCCATTTTCAGACATTCAACATCGATTTAACGATGCGCTAACCCGCTTTGTCCGCTTGTCCAACCTTTCGCGTGTTTTACTTGTAAACGCCCAGGACAACTCAATCTATCGTCAAATGATTGTTGAATCTTTAGTCACTGCATTAGATGATCACACTCTGCCGGTTATAAAAACCGAATCTTTAAATGCTGTTTCTTTGTTTGATCAAGTTCAATCAAAAGACGGTAAAGTCATCGTGACAAAACCCGGCTTACTCGCAAGAGCAAACAACGGCTATTTGATCGTTTCAGCTAACTTGATCTTAGCGAATCCTGGAAGCTGGTTGTTGCTAAAATCAGCCCTGCTTGGTGAAGCTGTAGAGCCGGTCAGTAGTAATCCTGAACACTTAAATCAATCACCTACTTTACCCCTTGCCTACAACATTAAACTCATTGTTGTTGGAGACAGAGCTCAATTAGGTGACCTTGATTATCTCGACAGTGATATTCAAACAGGGTTTTGCCTGTTCAGTGAAATTGAGCAAGACATCAAGCTTTCACAAGACACTTTGACGCAATATCTTGGATATCTAAAGTGGCTTCAGCAACGCTATGAATTACCTAACATCACACAGCAAGCGTTGACGGGGATTCTTACCGCCGGAGCAAGAGAAACTGAAGATCAAAGTTATATCCCGCTGTGCCCAATTTGGCACAATGCGCTATTGAACGAAGCACTCGTGGAAGCGAGCAACGGTGAGATTGATATTCACCATATCCAACAAGCATTACAACACAAATATAACCGAGAGTCGTATCTACCTGAACGCGCTCTTGATGATATTCGAGATGGACAGGTCATTATCGAAACTGAAGGTGAACAAGTTGGTCAAGTAAATGGATTAACTGTTATCGATGTGCCTGGACACCCTGTCTCTTATGGGGAACCCGCTCGTATTTCTTGTGTTATTCACTTCGGTGATGGCGACATTGCTGACGTTGAACGTAAAGCTGAGCTTGGTGGGAACCTGCACGCTAAAGGGATGATGATCATGCAAGCTTTTGTTAGCAGTGCACTAAACCTTGAAGATCCCCTGCCGTACGCAGCTTCTGTGGTGTTTGAACAGTCGTATTGTGAAGTTGATGGCGATAGCGCTTCTCTTGCTGAACTGTGCTCTCTAGTGAGTGCGCTTTCTGAGTACCCTATCAATCAGCATATTGCGGTAACAGGGGCTGTCGATCAGTTTGGTCGTGTACAAGCGGTTGGTGGGTTAAACGAGAAAATCGAAGGATTCTATCATGTGTGTAAGCACAATGGCTTAACCGGCGAGCAAGGCGTGATCCTTCCAAAATCTAACTTAAGGCATCTGGCTCTTAAACCTGACCTTATTGAAAGCATCAAAAATGAAGAATTCCATATTTGGTCTGTTTCTAATGTAGATGAAGCGATTCCTCTGATTATGAACAAACCATTTAGAGACGATGAACAAGAAAGCGTTCTGAGTAAAATCGCGGAACGTATTGAAAACTTTGAAAGACATGAGCACCCTATTGGAATTGTTGGACGCATCAAAAACTGGTTTGTCTAGTACTGATCGGACTTGTTTAGCGTACACCTGTTCACTAATATGCACCTATCAAAAATCGGAGTAATTGATAATGCAAAACAAACGTGATTCTTACACTCGCGAAGATCTTCTAGCATCAAGCCAAGGCGAACTATGGCCAGAAGGTCCTCAACTACCAGCACCGAACATGTTGATGATGGATCGCATCACTAAAATGTCTGAAACTGAAGGTGATTTCGGTAAAGGTTTGATTCTTGCTGAACTGGATATTACTCCTGACCTATGGTTCTTCGACTGTCACTTCCCTGGTGATCCAGTAATGCCTGGTTGTCTAGGCCTTGACGCAATGTGGCAGCTTGTTGGCTTCTACCTTGGTTGGGTTGGCGGCAAAGGTAAAGGCCGAGCTTTAGGTGTAGGCGAAGTGAAATTCACAGGTCAAATTCTACCTACAGCGAAAAAAGTAACTTACGAGATCCACATGAAGCGTGTTGTTAACCGTCGCCTAGTTATGGGCCTTGCTGATGGTCGCGTACTTGTTGATGGTAAAGAGATCTATGTTGCTAAAGACTTGAAAGTTGGCCTTTTCCAAGATACGTCAGCGTTCTAATCGGCTTGATGTATTTTAATAAAGCAGCCAAAGGCTGCTTTATTTTTGCTCCAATAAAATCAGTTATAGTGCATCAGGATACCTAGACCTAAATATGAAATAAGTTAAATCCACCAGCAAAACGCACTTGTGATAGCGAAACTATAATACTTTATAGCTCTGGGGAGCTTAGCACTCGTCTGAAACTAACAAGGCTCCAATGTTTCAATCAACAATGGAGCCTTGACCTTGAATTCTTTGCGCCCTATCTATTTATAGAGTCCTGCATTTTTATCATCTTTGGCATCACGCCAACCACCTAACCAATAAGACCGAGAATCCATTTGGCTGTATGGGCAAGCTTCTTGCGACCTACCATTTAAACCAGCTTTGTAGCCTTGAGATTGTGCTCGTTCTAGTCGATCACGCTTTTGTCTCTTCATAGTGCAGTCCTCATACGGGTGTTGATTTACTAACATACAATGATTACAACTTAGCGGAGTTTTTGTGACTCCAACTTTAAGAATCGAACAATTTTTTACTTTTCTCAAGGCGAAAAAAAGCCCGAATTCAGAAATGTGAACTCGGGCTCAAGAGATAAAATTATTTAAATTTTCTACGGAACCCTAATAGACCAAGAACAGTCAAAGTTAACCAACCTAGACTACCGCCTTGACGATCAACTTTTTCTGTATCAGCGCTGCGAGTTTGGATATCGGCTTTACCTTTACCAGCGATAGGAATCAACTTAACAGCAACAACCTCTTCAACTGCATTAGTTGCTGCACCGCCACAATACGAGTTATGTGACGTTGTATCGTATGGTTGTGTTGTTCCACCAACGGTACACTTGATAGCTGTAGCTGAGATCACACCTGCATCATTGATATCGGAAGCATCAATAATTCTGAACTTGTTGTTATCTCCAGACGCGTTGCCGTCATTTGTTAGATCATCTAACCACCAAGCTTGGCCATTAAAGATGTCTACACGACGCTCATCTTTCGAGGAGTCGACATTGTATGGGTAGATAAAGCCTCTATGTCTACGCTCACTACCATCAACCTCACGAGTGGTTTCTGCATCTATTTGACCGACAAACTCATTGAAGTTGTTAACGGCTTTAGCTTCACCACTTGAGCCACCAAAGAAGATACCACCAGACAGGTATGTTGCCGTCGGAGTCACTGCAGATGCATCCGTAACAACGAAAATCTTGTTACCTGCACTACCGCTCTCTGGTACAAAACCATTACGCTTAGAATAACCCACAGCAAACAAGTTATCGTTGATGTCAGTAGCAACGGAGTTACTGTATCTTGCATCATCGTTAGATGAACCAGACTTAACCTCTGCACCGCTAATAACTTTCGTTGACCAAGAGCCTGAAATGTCTAATGAATCACTAACAAAAACACTTGCGTTCATGTCTTGAAGGTCGCCATTCCCATCTACAGTGTTGTAACCGACACCATAAAAGATCGAACTCGACTCAACAATTGAACGCATACTGCCTTGAGCAAAATAATCGCCTTGTTGGGCATTACCACTTCTGACCCAATCAATTTCTTTTGTTGTTGTGCCACCCCAAATTGCCGCTTTAGAAGCAAACGCCTTATCTGGTTCAGAAGTGTCAGTCGGATCAAACTCTTCAGAGATACTACCTACATTGTAAACGGTACCGTTGCTTGCCGTTATCGCTTTCCAAGCACGAGTTTCTGAAGCTCCAGTTGGCGCCGCTGTCGTCGTAAACAATGCATTATTGCGAATATCATCTTTGGATTTGATCCCCACAGGTTGGGCATTCTCATCTAAAGAATTGATTACCGTATTGCGAGTTTCAAAAGTATCCCCACCTTCAACAAACGCTTTCGCATTTACGTAAGTAAGGTCATTTCTTTCCTTACTCCAAGTGTCATTCCAACGGTTTTCAGCCCAACTTTCACATGTAGAATATCTCAGCTCTCGATAACAATAGTTTTCGAAATCATCACGCTCTTGAATGTACTGAAATGGTGCATCCATTGCGAATGGTACTTCTTCACGATAACTTACCGCTTCAAGCGTATCGCGAGTCTCACCAGCAAGTTTAAATGCACTATCGGTACAGTTAGTCGCAGCTGAATCGAAGCAACCTAACGCAAGCTCATTCGTCCCGTCTGTCGCAACACCAGGTTGAATCGCCACACCATAGATTTCAGAGGCACCTGTAATTGAAGGAGTGACTTCAACGACCTTGTAAAGCGCAGCATTGGCATTAGTTGCAGCTAAAACTAATGCTGCAACTGTAGTTAATTTAAATTTAGTACAAGTCATTATTACTTCTTAACTTTCCTGTTGTAGTGCCTCGAGCTCTTCCCAGCGCTCAAAAGCAACTTCAAGCTCCTGCTCTGCTGCAGATAGCTTATCTAAAACTGGTTGTGTCTGCTCTACAGATTTTGAAAAGAAGCTGGGATCGTTGACTTCTTCCTGAAGAGTTTCAATTTGAGTTTCCAATTCTTCTAAACGCATTGGTAGCGCTTCTAGTTCTCGTTGTAGCTTATACGATAACTTCTTAGGTTTAGCCTTAACTGGCGCAGTTTTGGGAGTTTCCTCAACTACTTTCTCGGGCTTTGATGGCTTTTCAACCTGTCGGTACTCTAATGCCTGCTTTCTTTGCTGCTGAGCATCATGGTAACCACCAACAAATTCTTCAATAACGCCATTACCTTCAAAGATCCAACTTGTCATCACCGTATTATCAACAAACTGACGATCGTGGCTCACTAAAAGAAGAGTACCCTGATAGTTGGCAAGCAAATCTTCTAAAAGTTCCAAAGTTTCTATATCTAGATCGTTGGTCGGCTCATCGAGAATCAATAAGTTGTTCGACTTAAGGAAGATACGAGCTAATAACAGACGGTTTTTCTCACCACCAGATAGTGCCTTTACAGGAGTACGAGCACGTTTAGGAGAGAATAAGAAATCTTGCAGGTAACTCAGCGCATGGCGCTCACGGCCGCCTACTGTCACTTCTTGCTTACCATCCGCTAGATTATCAATTACAGACTTCTCAGGGTCTAGGATTTCACGATATTGGTCGAAGTAAGCCACTTCCAGCTTAGTACCACAATGCAGGCGACCTGAATCTGGCTTAAGTTGATCAAGAAGCAGTTTAAGCACCGTACTCTTACCACAGCCATTAGGACCGATCAGAGCAATACGATCACCACGCATGATGTTGAAGCTAAAGTCTTTAACAATCTCTTTGCCTTCAAAACCAAAGTTAAGATTTTCTGCTTCGAATACAATCTTGCCTGAGCGTTGACCATCATCAATCTGGATAACCGCTTTACCCTGCACTTCACGACGATTGATACGTTCTTCACGCAGCTTCTTGAGAGCACGCACACGGCCTTCGTTACGAGTTCGACGAGCTTTGATACCCTGACGAATCCAAACTTCTTCTTGAGCAAGCTTTTTATCAAATTCAGCGTTCTGCATTTCCTCAACACGCAACGCTTCTTCTTTCTCTAATAGGTAGTTTTCGTAATCCCCCGGGAAAGAGCTCAGTTTACCGCGATCAAGATCAACGATACGTGTTGCCATCGATTTAATGAACGCACGGTCATGCGAGATAAAGATGATTGAACCACGGAAGTCTTTCAGGAAGCCTTCTAACCATTCAATAGTTGCAACATCCAAGTGGTTAGTCGGTTCGTCTAGAAGTAGAACGTCTGGATCACACACTAATGCACGCGCAAGCGCAGCTTTACGTTGCCAACCACCAGACAAATCGGTCAGTTTGGTTTCAGCAGTCAGCTTAAGCGCCGCCATTACGTTACTTACACGATCTTCGAAACGCCATGCGTTTGCGTGATCTAACTGCTCTTGAACACGAGTAAGACGGTTTAGGTTCTTTTCACTTGGGTCAGTACCAATGAGATCCAAAAGATCATGATAGATCTTCAGTTGCTCGCCAATTTCAGCTAAGCCACCAGCAACGTAGTCATAGACGGTACCTTGCTCATTACGCGGGGGATCTTGCTCTAAGCGAGATACAACTACATCTTGTGTGATTTGCATCTTACCGTCGTCCATGATGATATTCCCTGACAGGATCTTCATCAACGTAGACTTACCCGCGCCATTGCGCCCTACTAAACACACACGTTCATTTTCTTGCAGTGCAAAGTCCGCACGATCTAATAACGGGTGATCGCCAAACGCTAATTGCCCGTTATGAATTGTAAGTAATGCCATTCTTTTTTAACCAATCATTAAGTTCTAACAAGCCAAATGGCCAGTTAAGCTCTGAGCTTTGAGAGAAGTCAGAGCTTTCAAATTTGAGCACCGGAATAGTGACCCCGTAACGGGAAAAGAGCTCATCATCAAATGCAATGTCGACAACGTTGACGTGATGGCTAATGTTTAACTGTTCCGTGAGTTTGAATGCCATCTCACATAGATGGCACCCTTCTGTACTGTAGAGAGTCAGCACTCTATATCCTTATACAATCTCTTTGATTATTTGTGTGTAATCAACCAGCAGTTATGAATATGCTTATTACGAGAGAAATCTAATGGAAGCGTCTTAGCTGAGATATTCTGAGCTTTAAGACCTAACGCTTCTAGACCTTCTAGATCCATCTTAAAGTGACGCTTGTTGTTGGAAAACACAATCGTACCTTCTTCACGAAGAAGACGCTTAAGGTTTTCCATCAACTGAATGTGATCACGTTGAACATCGAAAGATTGATCCATACGCTTAGAGTTTGAGAACGTAGGTGGATCAATAAAAATCAGATCGTAAGAACCCTGCTCTTTAACCAACCATTGTAAGCAGTCAGCTTGCACAAACTGATGTTGACGACCAACACGACCATTAAGCTCCATGTTCTGCTTTGCCCACTCAAGGTAGGTATTCGACATGTCAACCGTTGTTGTAGAGCGTGCGCCACCTACTGCAGCATGAACAGATGCACTGCCAGTGTAAGCAAACAGGTTTAGGAAATCTTTACCTGCAGCCATCTCACCGATACGACGACGAGTGATCTTATGGTCTAAGAACAAGCCTGTATCTAAGTAATCATGAAGATTAACAATGAGTTTAACGCCGTACTCGTTCACTTCTAGGTTAGATGAATCTTGAGCCATTTTTTGATATTGAGAACGGCCTTTCTGCTTCTGACGAACCTTAAGAACCACGTTGTTTGCTTCAACGCCCGTTACTTGAATAGAAGCACGGATAATGTCGGTTAGACGGCGCTTTGCTTTATCTTCTGGTACATCTTTAGGCGCTGCGTATTCTTGAATCACAAGGTGGCCTGGGTATACATCAATCGCTACATTGTATTCTGGTAAGTCAGCATCATAGATACGGTAGCAATCTAATTGCTCTTTCTTAGCCCACTTGCCAATTTTACCGATGTTCTTTTTAAGACGGTTTGCGAAATCAGGCGCAATCAGCTGTTCTTGCTCGCCCGTTGGACGTTCTGACATCGGACGATCTGAAATTGAATAGTTTTTTTGGTGACACGGTAACGCACCGTTGTTCAATTTGAACTGTTTTTCTGCACGCATGCGTAAACAGCTAAGTAGTTCGTCTGAACTAGAAAAGATAGACGCGTTACAACCACCAAATTCAGCTTTAAGCTGCGCGCCGAATGCTGTGTAAAGAGCAATAAGACCCGGCTCGGTACCAAGACGTTCACCGTAAGGCGGGTTAGAAACAATCACACCATCAGTAAACTCTGTAGGACGCTTAAGCTTTGCAGCATCGCCTACTTCGAATTCAATCAACTCTTCAACACCGGCACGACGAGCATTGTCACGCGCAGTTTTGATCATACGTTCATCATTGTCGTAGCCATAGAACTTACATTCCACTTTCTTAACACCACGACGACCTTGAACGTTCGCTTCAGCTTTCACTTCAGCCCATAGCTCTGGTTCGAAATCTTCTAGTGATTCAAAACACCACTTCTGACGTTTAACACCTGGAGCCATGTTTGCAGCCATCATCGCCGCTTCAATCACTAACGTACCTGAACCACACATTGGATCTAGGAAAGGCTTAGTTGCGTCCCAACCACTACGAAGAAGAATCGCGGCAGCAAGAGTTTCACGTAGTGGTGCTCGACCTGATTCAGGACGGTAACCACGTTGGTGAAGACCGCTACCTACCATATCAACACCAAGAATCGCTTTATCACGGTGTAAACGAACGTGGATACGAATGTCTGGGTTCTCTTTGCTAATAGAAGGACGAGGTAAAGACTTCTTCTCAAAGCAATCAACAACGGCATCTTTTACTTTCATCGCACCGTATTGGCTATTACGGATTTCGTTGTTCGTACCATTGAAGTCAACAACAAAACGCTTAGAGCTATGGAATTGATTTACCCAGTTAACCGCTGTGGTTGATAGGTACAAATCCATGTCGTCCATACAAGTGAATTCAGAAAGGACACGTACAAATCGAGAAGCCAAACGGCTCCACAAACAACAACGATAAATTTGCTCATTGGTGGCTTTGAATTTAACACCTGCTTGAACAGGTTTTGCGTTTGTAATCCCTAGTTGGGTTAGTTCTTCAACTAATAAATTCTCAAGGCCATTTGAGGTAACCGCTAGATATTGATTCATAGTGTTCTTTTATTGATAAAAATGAGTTCGATTATACCTGAATTTATTACCAGAGCATCACACTAAACTCGTCTTTTCATTGAATCTTTCGACTAACTGGCTAGCAAGTGCACAGTGTCGAAGCGATCGCTTACCCACATTCCCTTAGGACATAAGACTTACTAAACCAACATGATTTGTGACCTAACATCGCCCAAAGTGGTGATTTGAATTTATATTCACATCAAAATTGGTATATACCAGGTTAAATTTATGAGTGAAAGTTAGCTACAAATGACAATAAACAAGGAATAAATTCGAGTTATTTACACTTTTGGTGATAAAAACAGGCAGGAATTAAGGCGAAAAAATAGTCGAGTGTTCACTATTTAAATGGATAACAGGTGATGTATTTATCAGAATGAGGTTTTTTAGGCACAAAAAAATCGGCTATTAAGCCGATTCTGAGGAAGGTTTTGTGAATTGTGCGCTGTAATATGTGCTAGAAATAATGCTCTAGATTGGAGCTTAACCGACCATCGCTATGTGGCCGTGATGAAGAATAGCGTTCGCGTTTACCATTCTGTCATGCATCACCTTAATAGAGTCACCAAATCGAAGTCCTTTTGAAGGGGTAAGTAAGAACTCTTCTAGGTCTACAAAAGCACATAGGCTCGCACACTCTCCCACTTCTAGTACGATGAAGTAACCTAAGCTATGCTCGTTACTCATTTGTACTATGTCCCCTTCTTGAGGGTGTTCATGGCCTGTACCTTGTGAGTCGAAAAACCAACTCTTAGGCTGCACAGGCTTGTGGAAGCGCTTTGCTGCCACACAATAAAGTGCAAGTTCAGCTTGACGAGGCTCAGACAGTTCTAAGCCAGAAATTTGTTCTTTGAAGGTTTGGTATGAGGATGCGTCATCAACGGTGAATTCATTATCTCTAAACGCGCAGTCCACCAGCTTATTGCGGACCAGATTCGTTTTGAAAATCATATCCTCTCCGAGGCTTAGCATTAATGAACATTGCTGCTCATCGTAATACCAATTCCATGTATCGCTAGGTTTAAGCATCATTTCGTCTCACACTGTTGAACCATTCCATTAGGTAAAACGCAAAATTACCTTCAATTACAGTAATTTTACTGAGCAATAGGCAAAAAAAAAGAGGAAATGAATTCCTCTTTCTTATCGCTTTTCTCTACAACTCATTGAGTTACAGTGTCTCTTTTAGTAAGACGATACCGGATTATAGCCTTTGACTACGATCGATTTTACGAACTATAGATTTTTGACAATATCGCCTACAAGACCTGGGCCTTTATAGATAAAGCCAGAATAAACTTGGACAAGTTTAGCACCTGCCATCATTTTCTCTTTTGCTGCGACATAAGAGTCAATGCCACCTACCCCAATGATCGGCAGTTTGTCACCAAGTTCTTCGTGAAGTTTACGAACCACTTCTGTACTACGAGATTGAACTGGACGCCCACTAAGGCCACCCGCTTCATCGCAATGCTTCATGCCTTCAACAATTGAACGATCCAACGTCGTGTTGGTTGCGATCACACCATCAATCTCATTTTTGACCAATGATTCACAAATTTGTTTAATCTCGTCGTCGCTTAGATCCGGAGCAATCTTAAGAGCAAGAGGAACATACTTGCCATGCTTCTCCTCCAGTTCAGATTGTTTCGCTTTAAGTTCAGACAACAGATCGTCTAGAGCTTCACCGTATTGCAGAGAACGAAGTCCAGGAGTATTTGGTGAAGAGATATTCACAGCAATGTAACCCGCGTATTGATATACCTTCTCCATACAAATCAGGTAATCTTCTGCGCCCTTTTCAATTGGTGTGTCTTTGTTCTTGCCGATATTGATACCTAAGATGCCGTCGTAGTTTGACTTCTTAACGTTCTCAATCAGATTGTCGACGCCTAGGTTATTGAAGCCCATGCGGTTGATGATACCTTCAGCCTCAACAAGACGGAATAAACGAGGTTTGTCGTTACCCGCTTGTGGACGAGGAGTAACAGTCCCGACTTCAACGAAACCAAAACCCATTGCGCCAAATGCATCAATACATTCGCCGTTTTTATCTAGGCCAGCAGCAAGGCCAACTGGGTTTTTAAAAGTAAGACCCATGCATTCTACAGGTCGGTGAGGTAACTGTTGGCGATACAAAAGATCAATAGGTGTGCCTGTGAAGCGTTTGAAATTTTGAATTGCAAGATCATGTGCCTTTTCGGCATCAAGTTGGAAAAAGCCAGTTCTGGCTAGACGGTAAAGCATTGTGCCTCCGATAGAAAAAAGCCCCGTGTAAACGGGGCGATATTATTTACTTATTTACTCAACTATTCAATCTATTACTGTCTGTAGGGGTAAGATAATCGAGTTTGTTAGCGAATGAGGTTCTTTATTAAGCAAACGATACCGTTTCTATAAACACTCGCTGAGTTTGAGTATCATTCACCCTACTACTTCACTTTGTTCCCTTTAACCTAAGCATAATCACTCAATCAAATGAGTAGTTCGACTTTTCCAAACAAAAAAGGCAGACCTTATGGCCTGCCTTTGTATTATCGTCTTTATCTAATCGCTAATCTTTAGACATGCAATTAAGATTTAACAGCATCAATTCACGCAATGCCACTGAGAACTTAGCAAACTCGTGAACCGAACCTACTTTGAATTCGTTCAAGATACTTTCCCAGCGATGTAGAGAAACAGAGTTATTTTCCATCCAATCATCAAGCGCTTTAATCACATCGATGTCCGAAGCACAACCACAGTTGAGTACTTGGCCAGTTAACTGACGTTGTTGCCAATCCAGATCTTCTCTGAATGCTGCACGCGCCAGTGCTTGCCAGTTGTTGTCTACAGCTTGGCCATTGATTTGCTTCAAGAACCAGTGCAATGACAAACGGTCGCCAAGGTTGAAGTAAAGCTTAGACGCTTGTTGTACTGTTTTACCGGTTTCACGAGCTACTGTGGATATATCCAGCGCTGAGTATAAGCTAGACAAACGTGCGACTGAATTAGCCAGTTCTGCATTCACGCCCTGGTCAATCCACACTTGAGCCATTGCTTGATGCTCTTCTACTTCTGAAGCCACAAGATTTTCATCCAGATTCTCAGTTATCGTAACTACATCACCTTGGTATAACTCAATCAATGCATTCACCGATTGCTTACCTGTACGATTTCTTAGCAACCAACGAGCGAGTCGACGAAGAGTACGGCGTACATGGTAAAGCAACTCGTATTGAGCTTCAGAGCTTGAGATGTTATCGAGTTCACGAATACTCTTAAGCACCTGACCTAAACCGTAGATTTCGCGAGATGCTGCGTAAGCATTAGCGATATCTACAATATTTGCGCCCGTCTCTTCTTGCAAGCGAGTCACAAAATTGCATCCCATTTCGTTAACCATTTGGTTAGCGAGTGCAGTCGCAATGATTTCTGCACGCAATGGATGGTTATCCATATGCTGAGAGTAGTTACGACGTAACGCAGTTGGAAAGTATTGCATCAACTGTCGAGCATGGAACTCATCATTCGCAATATCATCACTCACAAGATCTTCTTTAAGTACCATTTTACCGTAAGCAACAAGTACAGAAAGCTCTGGTCTTGTTAGGCCTTGACCCTGCTTTTCGCGCTCAAGCAATGTTTCGTCATCTGGGATATATTCCAAACCACGATCCAAGTACCCTGCTTTTTCCATTGTGTGAATAAAGCGGATTTGCTCTTTGACTAAGCCAACACCTTGGTGCTCAGTAACCGAAATAGATTCGGCTTGGCAGTATGCGTCGTCTAGTACGATTTCGCCTACTTCGTCTTCCATAGACTCAAGAACTTGGTTACGTTGTTTGACGGTTAGATCACCATTAGACACCAAACCATTCAAGAAGATCTTAATGTTAACTTCGTTATCCGAGCAGTCTACACCACCAACGTTATCAACGAAGTCAGTATTAACTCGACCGCCCGTTAGAGCATATTCAATACGACCCAATTGAGTCATACCCAAGTTCCCACCTTCGCCAACAACCTTGGCCTTTAGGTCGCGACCATCGATACGTAGAACGTCATTTGCACGGTCACCTACATCAGTATGAGTCTCGCTTGAAGACTTAACATAAGTACCAATACCACCGTTCCAAAGTAGATCAACGTTCATAGACAGGATCGCTTTGATCAAGTCATTTGGTGCCATTGATGCTTTCTTCGTGCCCAGCATTTTCTGTATTTCAGGTGTCAGAGAGATAGACTTCGCTCGGCGAGAGAAGATGCCACCACCTTGAGAAATCAGGTCTTTATTATAATCTTCCCAGCTTGAGCGAGGTAGATTAAATAGACGATCACGCTCTACCCAGCTTGACGCTGATTCTGGGTTAGGATCAATGAAGATGTGCATGTGGTTAAACGCAGCTTGTAAACGGATGTGCTTAGATAACAGCATGCCGTTACCAAACACGTCACCAGCCATATCACCAACACCTATCGCAGTGAAGTCTGTGGTTTGACAGTTAATACCCATCTCACGGAAGTGACGCTTAACCGATTCCCAACCACCTTTTGCTGTAATCCCCATGGCTTTATGGTCATAACCATTAGAACCACCCGATGCAAACGCGTCTCCTAGCCAGAAGTTGTACTCTGCAGCAACTGAGTTAGCCAGATCTGAGAATGTCGCGGTACCTTTATCCGCAGCAACAACTAAATATGGGTCGTCTTCATCATGACGAACGACGCTCTTAGGTGGGATAACCTCACCCTCGATGATGTTGTCTGATACGTCGAGTAATGCACGGATGAAGCGCTTATAACAACGTTGACCTTCAGCGAAGATTTCATCACGGCCAGACATCATATGCTGACGCTTACAAACGAAACCACCTTTTGCACCAACGGGCACAATCACCGTATTCTTAACTTGCTGTGCTTTAACTAGGCCTAGAATCTCCGTACGGAAATCCTCTTGACGGTCTGACCAACGTAAACCACCACGCGCAACTTTGCCGCCACGTAGATGCACACCTTCAATGTCCGGTGCGTAAACGAAAATCTCAAATACAGGAACCGGTGCCGGGATATCTGGAATCTCACTTGGTCTCATTTTCAGAGCCAACCAAGGCTTAGATTGCTTATTTTCATCTACTTGGTAGTAGTTAGTACGCAGCGTGGCAGTGATCATTTCCATGTAGCGACGAATGATACGATCATCATCCAAGCTTTCTACGTGATCCAACTGCTCAGTGATCTTCTTGATAAGATCTTGTTGGCCCTTCGCGCTACCCTTGAGTTTAGGATCAAAACGCTTGCCAAATAAGCTGACTAGACCTTTTGCTAAATCTGGGTAATGAGACAGTGTGTCTTCAATATATTGTTGACTGAATGGGAAGCCAACTTGGCGCATGTAGCGTGCATAAGCACGTAAAATTGAAATTTCACGACCAGAAAGACCCGCGCCTAGCACCAAGCGGTTGAAACCATCGCTGTCTAACTCGCCCGCCCAAATTGCCGCAAACGCTTGTTGGAAAAGATCACGAGCTTCACGAAGATCAATTGTCTTGTCACTCTTATGCAGCATTGAGAAATCCAAGATCCAATATGTCACACCATTGGTTTTACGGACTTCATATGGAGATTCACCGATAACGCGCAGGCCAAAATTTTCAAGCATTGGCATTACATCTGAAAGGTGGATTGGCTCATCACTGTGATAGAACAACTTCAAACGAACGGCTTTTGAATCCGCCGCTTCTTCCTGAGGACGGTAGAAAAGCATACCCAGTTTGTTGTCTACACTTAACGCTTCTAAACGTTCGATGTCAGCAACAGCTGAGCCTGGCATCATGTCCTCTTTGTACGAACGTGGGAATGCACGCATATACTCTTTCGACAATGGAAGGCCTTTGCTTTCACCAAAGTTTGCAATGATTGATTCAGAGAGACGGTCATCCCATGTAGACGATACTTCCATTAAATTTTGCTCAATTGTTTTCACGTCCACATCCATGTTGTTGTTATCAACACGAACAATATAATGCGTTCTCGCCAGTGGGCTTTCAGAGAAGTATGTTGTGAATTCCACTTCCTGCTCACAACCAAAGTACTGCTTCAAGATGCGTTGTGTTTGACGGCGAAGCTCAGTGTTGTAACGATCTTTTGTTACGTAAACCATACAACTAAAGAAACGGCCAAACGGGTCTTTGCGAACAAACAAGCGCAGAAGATCACGATCTTGCATTTGTACGACACCAGTGCCCACTTCGAGTAGCTCTTCTTCTCGAGCTTGAAGCAATTCATCTCGTGGGTAGTTTTCAAGAATATTGTGCAGTGCTTTGTAAGAATATGAACCCTCACGGTAACCACTCGCGTCTAAGATACGCTCTACTTTTTCACGAACTAGAGGAATACTTTCAACGGTTTGGTTATAAACGGCTGAAGTGTAAAGGCCTGTAAAGCGGTGCTCGCCAATGACCTTACCGTTCTTGTCGAATTTCTTAATGCCAATGTAGTCATTGTAAGCTGGGCGATGAATGCGAGAAGCCGTGTTACCTTTAGTTACGATAAGTACATAAGGTTTTTTCGCTTCTAGACGTGCCGAGTCAGAAAATTCAGACAGCTTAACATTGCGAACGCGATCTGAATTTGCGAACAAACCAAGGCCTTGCTCTTTAGTCGGTTGCAATTCAGTGTCGCCATTCACAGAAACAAGGTCATATTCCTTGTAGCCCATAAACGTAAAGTTGTGCTCACCTAACCAACGAAGAAATGCCAATGTTTCATCAAAGCGCTGGCTGTCGACAGGAATGGTATCTTTCTGCTCTTCAACTTGGTTAGTAACTTCTCCAAGTCTTTCTACCATTTTCAGCCAATCGTTAACAACAAGCCCAGTGTCGGTAAAAATATCCAGCAGTTCCGTTTTGAGCGCTGTCATTTCAGCTTTGCTGCTAAGACGGTCAACTTCGATATGGAAAAGCGATTGGAATGCACCTTCGTTATTGCTAACGCCGACAACACTGCCCTTATCAGAGCGAGATATTTGAGTTGGGTTGTGAAGCATAAGGTGAGAAGAAAGATCGAGACGGGTTAATGCCATTTTTACTGAATCAACCAGGAATGGGCTGTCTGGTACTACAATCTCTACGATTGTGTGAGTAGACTGCCAACCTTGACGACTTACTGTTGGGTTAAATACTCGAACAGAGATTTCGTCGGCTTTTTTTTCATTGATGTGATGCCATAAGCTAACTACAGCACCATATAAATCGGATTCGTTTCTCTGAGTCAAGTCGTCGTGAGAAACATTACTAAACAAGTGTTGAGCAAGTTGAGTTACGAGAGGTCGATGAGCAAGGTCAAGTTTGTCTTGAATCAGTTTGTAAACTTTTTCAAGTAAAACTGGAACCACAGTTTCACGTGCGGTCATAGTCACACTCCACAATTAGAATTATATTTTATTATTAGGGGGATCACTTAATCTGGTGTTTGAAACTCGCTGTTGAGCGCTTTTCTACTAACGAGTTAAGTAAAGGTAATGCATTCATTTATTGTAAAAGCATTATTGAAAAATAGTTAATTGTTTTGGAGGTGGTAGGAGGTGAAATGTTTGATTATGTGATTAAGATTCCTTTTAACTCACTAGGCATGCCAAGCTTTACAGAGCTTCTAACTTAATAAACTTATTTTTTTGGTCAGTTGTCAGTCTAAACCGCCCTCTAACACCTATTTGTGTAAGAAATGGTCTGAATCGAGTTGCAGGTAACTGTAGACGTAAACCTGTCGTTGTTATCACTTGAACTTTGCTTGCCGCCCCAGAATAACTCACCAAGAATTGCTGATACGAAATGTTAAGTTGGAAAATATAGTGATTCATACGATACCTGTATAAATATACAGTGCCGGTGTTTTTTGGCACAAATGGGTTAAAATTAGCAAAGTGTTAGCGCTTATAGCTATGTTCGCACATGCCTATGTTCGTATACGTCTATGGTCCATATACTATGTTTAAGATTTAAAACGACATTTAGGCCTCTAACAAACTGAGTAACATTGAAAGCAAAAAATCAGTGACAGATTCCTCTGTCACTGATTTAGTTTACCTGTTTTATCGCTTAACTTAAGCCTCTAGTGCTTTATTCACTTTTTCAAACAGATCTTTAGCTAAGTTATCCATGTTCTTGAGCGTCTCAAGTTCTTTTATGATCAAAGCTTGACGCTCATCGTCGTATTTACGGAACTTAAGCAGTGGGTCTATTAAACGCGACGCCACTTGCGGGTTGCTGCTGTTAAGCTCGCGTAAGATTTCACCAGCAAACGCATAACCTTGACCTGACTTGTCATGGAATTGAACCGGGTTCATATTTAGGAATGAGCCAACCAAATTACGGGTACGGTTCGGGTTCTTCAAACTGAACGCTTGGTGCGACATCGACGCTTTGATCACGTCAAGCGCGCTTGCACTTGGGTTTGTACCTTGCAAGGCAAACCATTTGTCCATAACAAGGCCATCGTGTTTCCACTTGTCACTGTAATCTGCCATCAAGGTTTCACGACATGCTAGCTGTGCACTGTTGGCCGCCCCCATTGCAGCCATAGTATCTGTCATGTTGTTTGCCTGTTGATACATAGTCACAACCAAATCATTACCCTGTTCAGTATGAGCTAAGTAACTTAGGCAAACTTTACGCAGAGTACGCTTACCAATCGAATCATGATCAATTGTGTATTCAGTTAATGCATGACTGTGATAAACCGCAGACAGTTCATCTTCCAACTCTTTCGCTAATGTCACTTTCATCGCATTTAATACCGACGCAACTGCATCGATATCGACGCGATCATACCAACCAGAAACTTCGTTGTGACTTGGCAATGAAAGCATCTCTGCAATAAATGCAGGCTCCAATGAGTCACTAAGCAATACTCCACGGAACGCATCTACAACAGAAATTGAAAGTTCAAACTCTTCACCTTGTTGAACTCTTTCAACGTTACTGCGGATGTACTTAGCCAGTAGCATTTGACCCGCATCCCAACGAGAAAACTCGTTGCGAGCATTAACCATCAAGAAGATCAGCTCTTCATCTGAGTAATCGTACTCAAGTTTCACTGGTGCAGAGAATTCACGAAGTAATGATGGGATCGGTTGCTCAGAAACGTTTTCAAACACGAAAGTCTGTTCCGCCTCTTTCACATCTAGCACATTGTGAACTGACTTTCCGTTACGTTGTAACTCAATCACATTACCCGTAGCTGTGTACAGTTCTATATCAAAAGGAATATGTAGAGCTTGCTTTTCCGTTTGCTCATGAGTTGGAGCCGTTACTTGTCGAGTTGTTAACGTGTACTGTTTCTTCTCTGCATCGTAATGGCTTTCAACCGAAAGTGTCGGCGTACCTGATTGGCTATACCATAAACGGAACTGAGACAGATCAACACCCGATGCATCTTCCATTGCCGCTACGAAGTCTTCACACGTTGCTGCCGTGCCATCGTGACGTTCAAAGTACAACTTCATGCCTTTTTGGAAACCTTCCTCACCCAACAATGTGTGGATCATTCGGATCACTTCACTGCCCTTTTCGTATACCGTTAATGTGTAGAAGTTATTCATTTCTATCACTTTTTCTGGGCGAATTGGGTGAGACATTGGACTCGCATCTTCAGCGAATTGTGGCCCGCGGATAATACGAACATTGTTGATACGATTTACTGCGCGAGAGCCAAGATCAGAAGAGAACTCCTGGTCACGAAACACCGTTAAACCTTCTTTCAAGCTTAACTGGAACCAATCACGACAAGTAACTCGGTTACCCGTCCAGTTATGGAAGTATTCATGACCGATTACTGCTTCAATACCAAGGTAGTCTGTATCTGTTGCTGTTTGGTCATTAGCTAAAACGAACTTAGAGTTGAATACGTTCAAGCCTTTGTTTTCCATCGCACCCATATTGAAGAAATCAACGGCTACGATCATGTAGATGTCTAAGTCATACTCAAGATTGAAACGCTCTTCGTCCCACTTCATGGAGTTAATCAAAGAAACCATCGCGTGGTTTGCGCGGTCTAGATTGCCTTTGTCGACAAAGATTTCTAAATCAACATTACGACCAGATTTTGTGGTGTATGCGTCACGAAGTACATCGAAGTCACCCGCAACTAAAGCAAACAAGTACGCTGGTTTTGGATGTGGGTCTTGCCATTTCACCCAGTGACGACCATTTTCAGCTTCGCCTTGATCTACTCGGTTACCGTTACTGAGTAAGAATGGATTCTCTGCTTTGTCCGCAATGACAGTTGTCGTGAACTTAGCCAGAACATCTGGGCGATCCATGTAGTAAGTAATACGACGGAAACCTTCAGCTTCACATTGAGTGCAGAAAGCACCACCCGATTTGTATAGGCCTTCAAGCGCACTGTTCCCCTCAGGGTTCACCTCAGTCACGATGGTCAACGTAAAGTCTTTCGGTAAAGCGTTCAGAATAAGCTGAGTTTCAGATAGCTCGTACTGAGTCCACTCGTTACCTTCAACTACAACAGAAACCAGCTTCAAGCCTTCACCATCAAGTACTAAGGTCGAGCTATCTCTCTCTTGCTTAACACTAGACACCGCCGTAATGATGGATGCTGAATCGTACAAATCGAAAGTAAGGTCGATTTGAGAAATAGTGTGAGATGGTGATTGATAATCTTTACGATACTTGGCTTGAGGTGTATGTGCCATGACGGGTTCCTTTTGATCGTTATACGTAATTTTTCTTAACTGTATATATCTAAAGGTTGAGCGCCAAGAACACAAGAGGAAAGTTAAAAAAAGAAGGCATTGTTGGAAAATGCCTCCATGTTTTGCTATTTTTTCAATCAAATCAGAAAGGAACGCCTAAGAAATGACCTGCACACCATATTATCAACGAACGGCGTTTTACAAATAAACCGAATACTTATCGAATACGATTGAGCACCGCAAACATATCTCCCTCTTCACCTTGAAGGGTCAACACATCGCTATTTAGTGTGTAACGCGTACCGTGTTCACCATTTTCATATAAGAGCACCAACTGATCACCCTCTGTGTAATAAACACCACGACGAACCACTTCACTGCCCACTTCATCGGATACTCGGAACATAAATACAAAGTCAGGTTGAAGTACTAAATCCATTTTTTGAATGTTACTTGCCCGCAAGTCACTACCTGAAAGTTCGGCACTTGACCAAATCCCAGCCAAGGCGTTTGGCAACGCTTTGGTAAACATAACACCATTAAGGTTCAGCATATTGTGATTACTGCTATAGGCGTAAACCTGAGGTTCTGAAGTATTCAAACCAAGGATGAGCGTATCTTCATTGGCGTTATACAAACCTTCCCAATGGTCAACGCTGTAGTCTTTCTTCTGAATATCAATGGTGAACGAGTAATTAGAATCAAGGGTCAATTTGATCGCCCTGAAATTTTCAGTGCCTTGATCTGGTTCCGGATTCATTAAATACCAATCACCAAGCAATAAAGGAAGATCAAAATGGGATAGATTACTGTCGCTTTTTGATTGTTGCGTGCTTGAAGCAACCTCGCTCCCAAAAGCAACAAAACTTACACAAGATAAAAATAGTAGAATCCATTTCATAAACGTCCCCTCGTTTTCTTTAAGCTTAGGCACGTAATGAATAGAAAGCGAAAAAATACGATCCAAGTCACTAAATTTTAAATGCGAAGTAACTTAAATGTCATTATTAAACGCAAAATAGAGCTAGATACCCTGAATATTGGATGTGTTTTGCGTCGATCCCGACCGATACGGTCAAATATTTCTGTCAAATATTAGGTATAAAAAAAGCGAGCCTAAGCTCGCTTTTTAAATTATGTATCTTTAAACAATCACCTTTGATAGGTAACTGCTCTACTTTTTGATCATATCCAGCATGATAGCAACAGACTCATCAAGGTAAGCATCGGGAGCTTCGTAGTCTTTAGGAATATCATCCAACGTTTTAAAAGCTTCTTGCTTAGCAGCCTTTTGACGTTGATTAATACGTTCTAAGCGGAGTACATCTGCTTCATCGCTTTCTTGCTGACGAATCTTTTCATTAAGAGAAAGGTCGTTATCATCTTTATCTGCTTTATACTTTTCAATATCTTGTGCAATAAAGCCAAACTCCATGTCAGTCGCGATACGAGCTTGGTGTTGAGCGGTTAAAGCTGCAACTTTTTCATCGTTACGCTGTAACACTGAGTAATTCGCTTTATCGATACTATCCCAAGGCAGAGCGTTATCTTCAACACTTTCCCCAGTATCTGCCGGGTCAATTGGCGTTGGGTAAGCAATATCAGGCACTACACCTTTGTTTTGCGTACTGCCACCATTGATTCGGTAGAATTTCTGGATTGTGTATTGAACGTAACCCAACTCTTTATCGAACAAATCATAAATATGATTCAAAGAGCGATGCTGTTGCACCGTACCTTTACCGAAAGAGTTTTCACCCAAAATGATTGCACGACCGTAATCTTGCATCGCGGCTGCAAAGATTTCAGATGCTGAAGCACTATAGCGATTCACCAATACCGTCAACGGACCTTGGTAACTGATTTGACCATCAGTATCGCTGTTCACTTTGACACGACCGTAGCTATCACGAACCTGGACAACGGGGCCCTCTTTGATAAACAACCCAGAAAGTTCGGTTGCTTCAGTGAGTGCACCACCACCATTATTTCGAAGATCGACAATGATACCATCGACACCTTGCTCTTTAAGTTCGGTGATCAGTTTATCGGTATCTTTAGATAGACCAACATAGAAACTTGGTACTTCGAGTACACCAATCTTCTTGCCATCTTTCTCGATGACTTCTGATTTAACAGCTCGGTCTTCTAAACGAATCTTATCGCGTACAATTGTGACAACGTGACTTTTTGCATCTTTACCATCAGGCAAAATCTGTAGCTTAACTTTGGTCCCTTTCGGGCCTTTAATCAATTGCACTACATCGTCTAAACGCCAGCCGATAACATCTACTATCTCTTCGCCATCTTGACCAACACCAACAATACGATCGCCATCACTTAGTTGTTTGCTATTTGACGCTGGGCCACCAGCAACTAATGAGCGAATAATGGTGTAATCATCTGTCATCTGAAGCACAGCGCCAATACCTTCTAAAGATAGGTTCATCTCAGATTGGAATTGCTCTGCATTTCTTGGAGAAAGGTAACTGGTGTGCGGATCAACTTCACGCGCGAATGCGTTCATGTAGATTTGAAAAGCATCTTCATTGTGCGATTGCGTAATACGCTTCATCGCATTGTTGTAACGCTTTTCCAAAACTTCTTGAATCTCTGGCCACTCTTTACCAGTGAGTTTTAGATTCAACGCATCGTATTTAACGCGTTTTCTCCAAAGCTCATTCACTTCAGCGATATCTTTTGGCCATTC
Source organism: Vibrio sp. R78045 (assembly GCF_042466085.1). Lineage (NCBI taxonomy): Bacteria > Pseudomonadati > Pseudomonadota > Gammaproteobacteria > Vibrionales > Vibrionaceae > Vibrio > Vibrio sp. R78045. The sequence goes on along the minus strand of NZ_JAXHBS010000018.1, from coordinate 46,845 downwards.
AGCTTCACTACGATTGAGTTCAATACTTTCATCGGTATCAAACTTAATCTCTGTATCAAGCAAAGACAATGCATATTGAAAACGTTCAAAACGCTTCTGCATAGACAAATTATAAACATCAAATGCAATCTGGTTATTGCCTGCTTTCAACTGATCATCAATTTGTATGGATGAAGCAGCGAAAGAGTCAATATCAGCTTGAGTGAAGATATTACGATTATAATCCAGCATCTCTAAGTAACGATTAAAGATAGCTTGAGAGAAATCATCGTTGAGATTGAAGTGTTTATAGTGAGAACGAGTAAATCGAGAAGTAACACGTTTACTAGCAGTTTCGTGTTGGACCTCAGGAGCGAGTAGAGGTAAATCGTCCTGATCTAATTTGGCTTCGAGAGCCTGAGCTGAAGCTGCTAGCCAAAAGCTAGCAGCAATCAGTGTCAATTTTGAACGGCATTTCATGCGTAGGAGTATCTCCTTTAAGCGCGCAAGTGCTCCGCTTTAACAACCATTTGTAGGCCGTTTGCTAACTGAACACGCACATCTTCCTTATTGATTTCAACAATGGTCGCAGCCATGTTTCCTTTACCCATGTTCACATTTACTTCGTTGCCAGCGACAAATTCGTCAGCGTTCAAAGCGCGTGTTTCAACAGGCTTTTCTACTTTTGGAGCTTTAGGCGCTTGACGACGAGGCTGTTGAGCTTTCTTCGCCTTAGGTTTCGCTTTGCCTTCTTCACGAGCTTTCTGTGCTTGTTCTTTACGACGAGCTTGCACTTTAGCTTTGCTTTCTGCAAGTGTAGCTTTAGCGTGCTCTACATGCTCTTCTTCTAATGTGCCACACGCGTTGCCGTCTAGGTCAACACGATCTGCGCCAGCTTTTACGCCGTGCAGGTAACGCCATGATGATGTGTACTGTCTTAACGCTGCACGAAGCTGAGTCTTACTGACTTTTTCGTCTTCATTTAGACGTTCAGCAAGATCTTGAAAAATACCAATTTTAAGTGGTTTTGCTTCACCTTCTAGAGTAAAGCATTTAGGGAAACATTCAGCAATATATGCGATAACTTCTTTGCTGTTTTTTAACTTTTCAGTGTTTTCCATGTGGGTTCCTGGTTTTTGCGGTTTTCCGCGAGCATTAAGAAAATATTTTTACATATTATAGAGAGATGCTTGGGAAAAACCACAGTAAGAGAATAATTTATGCCTTGTTCGCGTGCGAATTAAGCAGCTTTTCCACTTCTGCCATGAAAAATGTCAATCCGTCTTCGTCTATTTGCGAAAAACGACCAACATTTGGGCTATCTATATCAAGAACGCCCGCTACTTTTCCGTCAATTGAGAACGGAATAACGATTTCTGAGTTACTCGCAGCATCACAAGCGATGTGACCTTCAAACTCATGAACATCATGAATGCGTTGAACTGTATTCGTCGCAACCGCAGTTCCACACACACCACGCCCTACAGGAATTCGCACACAAGCAGGTTGACCTTGAAAAGGACCAAGTACTAGTTCGTCTTTTTCCTTAGCTTGGTCTTGCTTTATTAAATAGAAACCCGCCCAGTTCAATTCATCCAATTCCATAAACAACAGTGAACTTATATTAGCTAGATTAGCAGTTAGATCGGTTTCTGATTCAATTAATGCAACAGCTTGTTTGGTTAAGCGTTGGTAATGTTCTATTTTCATATTAGCTTCCAATTAAATTGAGACTTCCATTATCAAGAGAACGCAGTAAAATGCGGCCATCAAACTAAATAGGACTTATTCTCATTACAATGAACAATTCAGAAGACACTATTAGCCGTTCTTGGTTAATAACTCAAGTAAAAAAACACAAGTCCAAATTACTGTTTGCTAACATTATTGCCATTTTTGCAACTCTCATTAGTGTCCCTATCCCGTTGCTGATGCCACTAATGGTTGATGAAGTTTTACTTGATAAGCCGGCCTCTGGCTTAGAAATGATGAATCACCTGCTTCCATCATCGTTACAAACACCCACAGGTTACATTGCGCTAACTTTGCTGTTAGTCATCCTCATGCGAACGACCAGTCAAGCATTGAATATTCTGCAGGGACGTCAGTTTACGCTTGTATCCAAAACAATCACCTACCAAATGCGTAGTAAGATGATAGATAAGCTTGGGCGAATCAGTATTCGACAATACGAGACCAAAGGCAGCGGAGGTATTAATGCTCACCTAATTACAGACATAGAGACCATTGATAAGTTCATTGGTTCTACCCTATCTAAATTTATCATCAGCTTTTTAACTGTGCTCGGAACGGCGATCGTTCTACTGTGGTTAGAATGGCGACTAGGTCTCTTTATCTTACTGGTCAATCCTGTTGTTATTTATTTTTCTCGTAAACTAGGCAGCAAGGTAAAACACCTTAAGAAGTATGAAAATCAGTCTTTCGAACATTTTCAAAACCGCTTAGTAGAAACCTTAGATGGCATTTATCAGCTACGAGCAGCCAATAAAGAACGAATTTTCCTAGATGAACTTAAGGTCCAAGCGAACCAAGTAAGAATCGATGCCGACAAGTACGCATGGCAATCTGAAGCTGCAGGTCGTGTTTCATTTTTGCTGTTTTTACTAGGCTTCGAGCTTTTCCGTGCGGTTGCGATGCTAATGGTATTGTTTAGTGACTTAACCATTGGTCAAATATTCGCGGTATTTGGTTACTTATGGTTCATGTTAGGTCCCGTCCAAGAATTGCTGGGAATTCAATTCTCTTGGTATAGCGCCAAAGCCGCATTGCAACGTATCAACGACTTACTTCAATTAGAAGAAGAAAAACGACCGATAAGTAAGATCAATCCGTTCAATGAAGATAAAGAAGTGACAGTAGACATAGACAACGTTACATTTTCTTACACATCAGAAAACACTGTTTTAAATAAACTATCGCTGCATATTCCAGCAGGTAAAAAAGTCGCTTTAGTCGGCGCTAGTGGTGGTGGAAAATCAACACTAATCCAACTGCTCATTGGGGTTTATCAGGCAGATTCAGGTTGTATACGCTTTAACGGTGAAACCACCGATGACATTAGCTTTGACGTAATTCGAAGTCAAATTGCCGTTGTTTTACAACAACCTATACTCTTTAACGATACATTGAGGCATAATCTGACCCTTGGAGCCGAATACGATGAAATGTCGTTATGGCGATCTCTAGAAGTTGCTCAAATGCAAGACGTGATCAAGCAACTGAGTAATGGTCTTGATACTCAAATAGGCCGAAATGGCGTTCGCTTATCTGGCGGTCAAAGACAACGCCTAGCCATTGCCCGCATGGTGTTGAGTAATCCGAAGTTTGTTATTCTTGATGAAGCAACATCGGCATTAGATACTGCAACAGAGGCGGCACTACACAAAGCATTAAGCGAATTTTTGAAAGATCGCACAACTTTGATTGTGGCTCATCGATTATCAGCGGTGAAACAGGCCGATCTAATCTATGTTTTAGAAGACGGGCAAGTGACACAAACGGGAACACATGGTGAATTGGTTGAACAGCAAGGACTATATCAAACACTCTATGGCAGTGTGCAATCGCACGCCTGATGTATGTTGTTCCGAGCGTTTAAGTGAAATAAAAAGCCTGGCTTACGTTTCAACTTGGGAGGTCGCGTGACCTCCCCATCATTAACTACCCCTTTATCAACTCAACACCAGTTGTCAACTAAATCTCCGTTAACAGCTGAATCTTCGTTAACAACCGAGCACCAGTGCGACAGCAGCTCCGTACGTCTTTGTCAGGGTTGCGAACTCCCGGTTGATAAAATGGACATCCCACACGGCAAATCCGCGTACTGCCCTAGATGTGGCACCCAACTTTATCGAGGTGGTACACCGAGTCTTTCCGGAAATCTAGCAATCGCCATCACTTGTCTGTTGCTGTTTATCCCTTCTCACTTTTTTGAATTCATTAGTATCCGTCTGATTGGGGTGATGATTCCAGCTACATTGCCATCCGGTGTATTTACGTTAATGGGAGAAGGCTTCCCACTACTTGGTTTACTAATATTATTCTGTAGCTCAATAGCACCGTTACTGGTGTGCAGTTCTGTACTCATCACCCATGTATCACTACGTTTTAAGATTTTTGTGCCATTTCGCTATTCGCTAGCGATTATCCAAACCCTTAAACACTGGATGATGTTAGACGTATTCTTGGTAAGCGTCGCGATTTCCTGTTTCAAACTACAAGATTACTCTGACATTTTTGTCGGCCCAGGATTGATAGGTTTAATTCTATTGCAGTTGTGTAGCGTGTTACTGGTAAGTCGTATTAGTGTGAGACGTTATTGGGAAGCATGGGCCAAAGAGTCAGACTACGCGTTCGCCGAGAGTAAGAACGTTCATTGTCATAACTGCCACCTATCTCAACCTGATGGACATGCTTGTGTGCGTTGTCATCATGAGTTGTATCACCGTAAGCCCTACTCTGTACAAAAGACGTGGGCGTTGTTGTTTGCAGCGACCGTCGCCATCATACCGGCAAACGTCATTCCAATATCGATCCTGATTACCAACGGACAAAGACTGGAAGATACGATTCTATCAGGCGTTGCTTCACTAATTAATAGCGATATGTATGGCATTGCAGTGATCATTTTTGTTGCCAGTATTGTCGTGCCTGTGGCAAAAATTCTTGGCCTTGCTTACATCCTAATTTGTATTCAAACGAAGCGCGCGGTCTACCACAGACAACGTATGACCATCTACTTTATTGTTAAATGGGTGGGGAAATGGTCCGTAATGGATCTGTTCGTTATTTCGATCATGATGACCTTGGTCGACCGTGGGCAAATTTTAAATTTTACACCAGGTTATGGTGCTGTGGCTTTTGGCGTCGTGGTTGTTCTCACGATGTTGGCAGCTGAAAGCTTAGATCCTAGGCTAATTTGGGATAACTACACCTCTAAAGATGAGTCAGTGAATGAACAACAATAACCAATCACAAACGTCATATTCACCAGAAGTCAGGAAAAACAAGGGCATCTCGCCTTTGTGGATTCTTCCTATTTTGACTGTCGTGCTCGCCGGTTGGCTGGTAATGAAGTCAATACACGATGCTGGTCAACGTGTGCAAATCTACTTCTCAGACGCTGCGGGGTTAGTCGCAGGACGCACAACCATTCGATACCAAGGCTTAGAGGTCGGTATGGTTCGTGACATCACATTATCTAAAGACCTATCTAATATTTACGTTGATGCTGATATCTACCCTGAAGCTAAAAAGTTACTGTCGAAAGGCACGCGCTTTTGGTTAGTGAAACCAACGGCGAGCTTATCCGGTATCTCTGGGTTAGATGCGCTGGTGTCCGGTAACTATATTGCGATTCACCCAAGTGAAACCAAAGAAGAACCTGAAACCGTATTTCATGCATTGGAGTCATCCCCTTCCGATCTCTTGGCGTCTGAGGGGCTTAACATCTCTCTTACAACTAAAGATCTCGGCGGCGTGTCTATTGGTTCTCAAATAGTCTATCGCAAGATTCCAATTGGTGAAGTCTACAATTACCAGCTCAACGACAACGCGAAATCAGTGACAATTCAAGCTGCAATTAAAGATGAATATAGCCACATAATCACTGATCAAAGCCGTTTCTGGAATGTAAGTGGCTTGGGGGCGAGTATTGGTTTCTCTGGCGTTGATGTTCGCTTAGAAAGCTTAAGTGCTCTATTAGGAGGCTCAATTGCGGTTGATTCACCTGGAGAAGGTCAACCGGTCGAGATGAACACCAAATTCAAGCTCTACCCTGATTTGAAAACTGCGGGTCGTGGTATTTCGATCCAAATCGCCGTTCCGGACGACAACAAGATCAGTGCGACTGGCGCTCCAATCATGTATAGAGGCATTGAAATTGGACAAATCACCAACTTATCTTTGAGCGAAGGTCGCGAACACGTGATTGCTTCTGCTGCTATCCAACCTGCATTCAGTGACTTTTTAAACAGCGGCAGTAAATTCGTTCTAGAAGAAGCGGAACTGTCGCTAACAGGGATGAAAAACATCGCGAATTTGGTAACCGGCAATTTCCTTACCTTGGTACCCGGTGAAGGTGACAAGGCTCGCAAGTTTACTGCTATTCGTAAGAATGAGTTCAGTCAGGAACAGGAGAAGTCGGTCTCGATTCGTCTAACGTCGAACAATTCATTTGGTTTAGATGTTGGAACCCAGTTGTTATACAAGGGAATCGCTGTGGGCTCTATCATTAACGTAGGGTTAGTAGAAGGTGTCGGTACTGGAAGCGACAAGCACGAAGTGTTCATGGATGCTTTAATCGACAACGAATACTCTCACTTGATTAAAAGCCACAATCGATTCTTTGTTACAGGCAGCGCGACTGCAGAACTAACAGAGTCTGGATTAAGTGTAACAGTACCACCTGCTAAACAATTACTGTCAGGCTCCATCAGCTTTGTGAGCGAAGGTAAAAACCAATCTCGCACCCATTATCAACTATTTCAAAGTAAATCATTGGCAGAGATAGCAAAGTTCAATCAGACTGGTTCAAAAACATTGTCATTGTTTGCTAGTGAGTTACCTTCAATTTCCAAAGGAAGCCCACTGCTCTATCGTAATCTTCAAGTCGGCAGTATCTCAGATTTCCAACTCGCTGATGGCGGCGTAAGAATTAAAGTTACGATTGAAAACCGCTATACGCACCTAATCAACAAGCATACTGTTTTCTGGAACCGATCTGGTGTAGAAGTAGATGCGTCTTTGGCTGGGATCAGTATTAAAGCTGCACCGGTAAAAACACTGATTCAAGGTGGTATCGCCTTTGATTCGTTACCTGGAATCGACAACAAACTAGGCGACGTATGGAAATTATACAACGATTCGAAGTCAGCTCGTAAATTTGGTCGTGCCATTACGATTACTTCTGCAGGCGATCAAGAAGTCAGCAAAGGTACTACCATCAAATATCAAGGTGTCACAGTTGGTGAAGTGACCTTAGTTATTCCTAACTTTAACAAAGGTGGCATTGAGATTACGGCTCGCATTTTACCCGAGTATGTCGACAAAATTGCGGTCGCTAACAGTCATTTCTGGCTCGCAGAACCAGAGATTGGGTTGAATGGTATTAAGAACGTTTCCGCATTAATATCCAAATATATCAACGTCGAACCGGGCCAAGGTGAAAGAAAAACGAAGTTCAAACTGAGCAAAGGGCCTGTCCAGCCAGAAGGAAAGATATTCCAACTGCAAAGTGAAACACGAGGGTCTGTATCGGAAGGAACGCCTATCTTATTTCGTGAGTTAGAAATAGGTACCGTTATAGATGTCCAGCTCGGCGAATTTGCAGACCGCATTATCTCAACGATTCAAATTAAGCCTGAATTCGCATACTTGATCCGTGCAAACAGTGTATTTTGGAACGTTTCTGGTGTAGATGTTTCTATTGGCCTCACAGGTGCAAACATCAAAGCTGGGACCGTTGATAGCCTAATCAGAGGTGGGATAACTTTCTCAACGCCACCAACGAATGAACTACAACCTTTGGCAAGTGAAGACCAGTCTTTCTACTTATATCCGCAAGCGGAAGATGAATGGAAATCATGGAGAACGGCTATACCAAAGCCATAAGCCGAACCTCTGTTACGGTACATATAAATTTAACTAAAAGTGCAGCCATTGAGCTGCATTTTTATTGTTTGAAACAAATATGGTTTAGGACAATCTCATTTTGCTTTAAACTGCCCGCATTAACGCTATAAATCGAGATACCCTTTTGCACGCTAACGTATATATCCCAGAAGAATTCCTAACTCACATTAAAGGCATTATGCCAAGCCACTTAGACATGGCTTCTTTTATCGCATCTTGTCAAAAGCCACTTCGTAAAAGTATTCGAGTAAACACACTAAAAATCAGTGTCGAAGACTTTCTCGTACGTGCGAAAGATAAAGGTTGGGAACTGGAACCTGTGCCGTGGTGTGAAACGGGATTTTGGATCACCGCTAATGAAAGCGAGGCGCCTTTAGGCAATACAGCTGAACACATGTCTGGCTTATTTTATATCCAAGAAGCCAGCTCTATGATGCCACCTTCTGCATTGTTTCAAGGCGAAGAAGACTATCAAGCCGTGTTAGATACAGCAGCTGCACCCGGCTCTAAAACAACGCAAATCGCGGCGCTAATGAATAATCGCGGCGTACTGGTTGCCAATGAGTACGCTGCAAGCCGAGTGAAAGTACTTCACGCTAACATCGAGCGTTGTGGCGTTCGCAATACAGCGCTGAGCAATTTTGATGGACGTGTATTCGGCGGCTGGTTACCAGAACAGTTTGATGCCGTATTACTAGACGCCCCCTGCTCTGGTGAAGGTACGATTCGTAAAGACGCGGATGCCATGAAAAACTGGACGTATCAATCAGTGGTCGATATTGCTAATACCCAGAAAGACCTGATTGAAAGTGCGTTCCACGCGCTAAAGCCTAACGGCGTATTAGTTTACTCGACTTGCACATTAAGCACAGAAGAAAACCAACAAGTATGTCATCACCTAAAAGAGACTTTTGGTGACGCAGTAGAATTTGAATCTCTTGAATCACTATTCGACAACGCAAAAGCAACCACGACGGAAGAAGGCTTTCTTCATATATTCCCACAGGTGTATGACTCTGAAGGTTTCTTTGTCGCACGCATCCGTAAACTGGCATCTGTTACTCCACCAGAAGTTAAAAAACGCCTGGGTAAATTCCCATTTGAAAAAGCGTCAAAGAAAGTTCAACAAGAAGTCGCTGAACAACTGATGAACACGCTTGATATAGAATTACCAACTGATACTCAAGTATGGATTCGCGATAAAGACGTTTGGTTGTTCCCTGAAGCATTAGAGCCAATGATTGGTGAGTTCCGCTTCTCTCGTATGGGCATCAAGATCGCTGAAACTCATAAAAAAGGCTACCGATGGCAACACCAGGTGGCGACAACACTGGCTACAGGCAACGAAACTAATATTGTAGAGCTATGTATTGAAGACGCTCGAGAATGGTTTATGGGGCGCGATGTACGTCCTGAAGGCCTATCGGGCAAAGGAGAAGTATTGGTGAAGTATAACGGCGCAATCATAGGCCTTGGAAAGTGGGTAGGTAACCGAGTTAAAAATGGCTTACCAAGAGAGCTGGTACGCGATAAAAATCTTTTCTAATCCTACAATTAAAGGCACCGCCGTCTTTTATGCGCAAAAAACAAAAAGCCCAAACAACGTGAGTTGTTTGGGCTTTTTCTATTTCACTTGAGAAACTATTAACTGTTTTATAGCAACAGTGCGATTAGCGCAAATTAAAACATTGTCAAATCAACGTTTAATTACATAACCATCAATTCAAGTCACTATTTGTGTGATGAAAAATCGCATAATGGAGAATTTAAACTAGACTTTGCTCGATTAGACACAGAACTACAACGATTAGCGTAGGCTCTTCGGAGCCCTTTCCCCTAAGCCCAAACAGGAAGGTTTGGGCTTTTTTTACCTATAGTTTCGCTTATTCAGCTAAACGGATGCCTTCTTTATCGATAGCAATCTTGCCTGACTTGTACAAACCGCCGATCGTCTTTTTGAATGTGCCTTTACTGGTTCTGAATGCAGAGAAAATCGCTTCAGGTGAAGACTTGTCATTCAAAGGCAAGAAGCCACCTTTCTTCTCAAGCAAATCCAAAATCTTAGTGCTTAGATCATCCATCTTGGCCACACCGATTTTTTGAAGAGACAGATCGATTTTTCCGTCTTCTTCACGAACGTTCTTGATGTAGCCTTTCAACGTTTTACCAATGAACAACTTACCGATGATATCTGATGGGAAGATCATGCCCCAGTGTTCACCGTTCACGATCGCTTTGTAACCAAGTTGGCTGCGCTCAGCGATGATAAGATCTACTTGCTCATTTTGCTTATAAGTCGCAGGCGTGTTGTCTAACCACTTGTTAAACTTCGTTGTACCAACAATGCGGCTAGATGCTTTATCAATATACACATATACTAAGATTGATTGACCTTCGTTTAAACGTCCGCGCTGCTCGCTGAAAGGAACCAGTAGATCTTTCCCTTTCACGCCCCAGCTCATAAATGCACCGGTACTGTTTACACCTTCAACCGTCATTAGGCCAAACTGCCCTACTTGAGCTATGGGTTTTTCAGTGGTTGCTGCGATCTGGTTGTCAGAATCAATGTATAAGAAAACATCTAACTTTTGACCAATTTCAACACCTTCAGGAGTAAACCGTTTCGGAAGCAACACAGTTCCATAGTCGCTAGCGTCAAGGAATACACCGAAGTCTGCTTGTTTTACTACTTCTAAATTGTTTATTTGACCAATATTAATCATCAAGATTGTCTCTACTTTAAATTTGGCGGTGATTATACGTGATCTCTGATATGCTTTCGCTAGTTTCATTCATATTTTTACATTCTAGGAGACATCGTTGATCACCGTTGATAAACAAGATGCGATAACACTTAAAATTAACCATGCGATGGCAAAAACAAAAAAGCTCGACATGGACGTTTATCTATTCATTCCCGGTGAACTCGGGCTGACGCCTGAAGTGCTTTCTGAAAGTGCATTTTTTTATAGCTCGATTACACAAAACCGTGCCTACTATAGTGATAAAACACTGTTACCACTCGTACACAGTCGTTTGGCAAAACGTGGACGCTTATCAACGACTCAATATCGTGTGAGTTTGAGTTTGTTCGCATATCAATACGTTATTGCTTTAGATAAAGCCGTGAGCAGCTTAAACAAGACAGATAGTGACGACGTAACGGCTGATGAGGTCGACGAAGTCATTGAGCTTGCGTTAGATATCTTGAAAAAGCTCCGCCGAAGCATTCCTTATGAAGAAAACCTCAAACGCTACTACGCAAACATTGATAACTACCTTTCTTGGTACACAGAGCAAAAGTTCTTGTCACTGGTCTCACATATGCCACGTGGCAGTGAATATTCAACCATCAAAGAACGCCTTTTAATACTATGCGAAAAAGAGACGGCTCACCGGAAGCTCAATCGCTACAACTCCACGAGAGTTCGAGAAGACGTCACTCGTTTGAGCAACAAGATGCGTTTATTGCGCCGCTTGATTGAACACCCTATCGTGCTCAAAGAAAAGACCACCTCGATGGGAAAAAACGTAAAGCGTGCAGTTAAAGGTATCGCTACCGGTTTGGTGATGGTGGTCGTGACAACAACCGTTATATTAGCTCGTGATTTCTTGGGCGAGATTACCGCTTCTTTTATCGTTTCGATGTCATTTATCTATGCGTTGCGCGAGATCTTCAAAGATGACTTAAGAGATATCCTTTGGCGCTGGCTTCGTAAGGGCAAGCCAAAATGGAAACGTCGCTACTTTGATCCGACGACCAACAAATCAGTTGGCCACAAATTAGAATGGCTGGACTACGCGAGCTTTTCTAAGCTAGCTGATCGTATTCAGTCGATCCGTAAGAAGCGCGTGGTACAGCGTGAAGAACAAATTCTGCACTATCGTTCACATACAGAAATGTCTACCTCAACCTTCATGAGTGGTTACGAAGAGACTCGTGAAACGCTTTCTATCAGCTTGAGAGCTCTAACCCGTCTAATGGATAAAGGGTCGAACAAGGTTTATCGCTTGAACGAGGGGCAAGTGAGTCGTGAATCAGTAGAAAAGCGCCATCTACTCAACTTGATCATCAAAGAGAACAATCACGACAACGAACCAACATATTACCGTTGGAAAATCGTTATGAACCGTTCAAAAATTGTTGATATTGAAGAGATTAGCCAAGAATCGTAGAACGCCGCAGTATGTGGTAATCACATACTGCGATTTTGGTTTGTTATTGTTCGATATGAAATTTAACGCTTTGAAGGAACTTTTTTAATAGACAGTGTCAATTGAAACTCCGCCATGGGTTCATCACCATGTAAAGAAGGACAAGTCGCGATGATCGTTACGGTTTGATTAACACGTTCGCCAGTCGACATTGTTTCAGCCAGCATAGTATTGATGAGTTCACCGTCATTACATGTAAAATGCACATCAGCTTCAGGACGCTTTAAGAAGTTTCCCGTCACCTCTTTAAATGCTAACGATATTTTTTCCCCTTGCTGTTGGGATTTACTCATCGCAAGAAAGCCCCCGGCAACATCTGCGCCCACAGCTAATACACCAAAATACATACTATTTAAGTGATTCTTCGTTCGTCTTTTTAGGGGGATCTTAAGCTCGACATGCTTGTCATCAAGGGCGAGTAACTTCGGCCTGCATAACCAAATTAATGGCACTTTGAACATACCAAACATAGTTAAGTAGAGATTTGCTTTTTGTAGAGGGGTTAGCATCCGAGTCACCTAGCATAATTAGTCCTCTGACCAGTTAATAGACTCAAGATCAAAATGTCAAAAAAATGTTACAAAAAAGAGATATCATCGGCAATGATATCTCTTTCATTCTTAAAGCATTAGTGTTTCAAATCAAACTTATAAACGTTGCGAATTGAATTACGCGGTAATCACCGTTTCAACGCCTTCAAGATCTGCGATATAGCCTTGTAAACGAGGGTAATCAACCAAACCTTGAGTCACCAGCAATACAGGTTTCTTCGCGTGCAACGTTGCTTTAACGATCATATCCAATAGGGTAATAACGGCCTCATTTTGAGGGTCAAAAGCATGTTGTTGAGCTTCATTTTGTTTATCTACACCTAATGTAAAAGATGCCAAGCTATCAACATTAACCACTACACCATCAAAATAATGCAGTAATCGTTCACTCAACAATACCGCTGATGGTACATCGCAAGAGAACAGAACTTTCAAACCGTTGAGGCCACGTGGTAAGCCTTGCTCGGCAAGCAAATCGATAATCTTCGCGGCATCACTCAATGCGCGAACGTAAGGAACAACCACTTCAACGTTGATACCCTGCTCTCGCAATGTTTTGATCACCTGACACTCTAGCGCGAATGCCTTGCTGTATTCCTGTGTCGCGTAGCGAGCCACACCACGAACCCCAAGCGCTGGGTTAACTTCTTCTACTTCACAATGACCACCTAGCAATGAACGGAAGCCATAACTATCTGCGCTGCTCAAAGCAATCCGAACTTTAGTGTGACTAGGTTGAATTGCCGCTTGAATTGCCACGACAAGTGTAGATACAAAATGTTCATCGACAGTCTTATCACCAAGAATGGCATTTAACGAGGTTTTCTCTATATCAGAAAGAGTCTCTATATGACTTTCAATACTTGGGTGATAGAAAACACGGTCCATAACCAATTCAGATAATGAAACGTAGAGATGGTTGGAATTATTATTATCGTTATAAGAAGGCAGCACATCACCTAAGACAAGTTCTGGGTGCAAAGTGCTTTGATTTTCTTGAGTCATTGCTGCTCCAGCATTTTTATATTGTGTTCAAACGAAAATACCGATAGCTGCCTGTTAATACAAGTGAAAATCCCCTATTTGCCGCCGCGCTGCTGATAAAAATAAGAATATTAGCAATAACAGAGATAACTTTGACTTAAGAGAGTTTATTCCTCTGTTCAATTCCGTTATCTTAACCACTTCGCAATAGAATAAAAAAAGCTATCACATGCCATTAAAAACTGATGAGTTGAGAACCCAAGCTCTGGGTCCTATGCCAACTCCTGCCGAATTAGGCAATGCACACCCTATTACTGACGACGTTGCTGAGCGCATTAAAAATTCTCGCCGCCAAATCGAAGATATCCTAACGGGTCGTGATAACCGCTTGTTAGTTATCGTTGGCCCTTGCTCTGTACATGACACAGATGCAGCTCTTGATTACGCAGAGCGTCTAAGCCAAATTCAAGAACAGTATAAAGATGAACTGTTCGTCGTAATGAGAACCTACTTTGAGAAACCTCGTACTGTTGTAGGATGGAAAGGTTTGATCACCGATCCTAACCTTGACGGCTCGTATGCTCTTGAAACGGGCTTAAACAAGGCTCGTAAGCTTTTGCTAGACATCAATAAACTTGGCCTTGCTACTGCAACTGAGTTCCTTGATATGATCACTGGCCAATACATTGCAGACCTGATCACTTGGGGCGCGATTGGCGCTCGTACAACAGAATCTCAAATTCACCGTGAAATGGCTTCTGCACTGTCTTGCCCTGTTGGTTTCAAGAACGCAACTAATGGCAACATCAAGATTGCTATTGATGCTATTCGCGCTGCGCATGCTTCACACTACTTCTATTCTCCAGATAAGAATGGCCGCATGACAGTTTACCGTACTTCTGGTAACCCATACGGTCACGTAATTCTACGTGGTGGTGACAAAGGCCCGAACTTCGATGCTGAATCTGTCGATAACGCATGTAAGCAATTAGCTGAATTCGAACTTCCTCAACGCTTGGTTGTAGACTTTAGCCATGCTAACTGTCAGAAACAACACCGTAAGCAGTTAGACGTTGCACAAGATATTTGTGAACAGATAAAATCTAACAAGAATCAAATTGCAGGCATCATGGCGGAAAGCTTCATTGTTGAAGGCAACCAGCCAATGACAGACATCAATAACCTAGAATACGGCAAATCTATTACCGACCCATGCCTTAGCTGGGAAGATACTGCAACAATGCTCGACATGCTTGCAACGGCAATTAAAGATAGAAATTTAGCTTAAGGACACAACACAATGCCATCATTTGACATTATCTCTGAAGTAGAATCAGTAGAACTACGCAACGCTGTAGACAACGCTAACCGTGAACTATCGACTCGTTTCGATTTCCGTGGCGTAGAGGCTAGCTTTGATTACAAAGATGAATCAGTAAAACTGAGCGCTCAAGACGATTTTCAGCTAAAGCAGATGCGCGATATTCTTCGTAGCAACCTGACAAAGCGTAATGTTGATCCTAACGCGATGGAAGCAAAAGCCGCTGATCAAACAGGTCGAACTTGGCACCAAACGGTTATTTTTAAGCAAGGTATCGAAACGGATGTCGCTAAAAAAATCGTCAAGCTAATCAAAGACAATAAAGTGAAAGTTCAAGCCGCTATCCAAGGCGACAAAGTTCGAGTAACGGGCAAGAAGCGCGATGATCTGCAAGCGGTTATGGCCTTAGTTCGTAGTGCTGAGCTTGGTCAACCTTTCCAATTTGATAACTTCCGCGATTAATTATACTGACAATAAAGCGACGGCTTTAATCACCGATCGCGAATAGGCAGCACCGCAGAAGGTGATTTCGATACATAAACAATTATCGAAGATGCAATTGGAAAAAAGCCACTTCTTTTAGGGAAGTGGCTTTTTATTTGTCGGAGCATTTTTCCAGAACATCGACAGTCTATTTAGATTTTTCCGAAAAGCTCTTTCCTCAATCTAATACTCTCGCAGAAGACAGTTTCAGATCTTTACCTGCCAGTAAATTAAACTCTACGCTTGCTGGTGGAATGAAGACACACACTCTTAAGTTTTCCGCTCTTGCTTGCTCTAACTTGGTAGAAAGCTCACCACTGTTAGCATAGCTCTCCCTTTCCGCGTCTCGACGACACAAATCGACGAACTCGAATGGACAATCATTCGGAGCAAGAACAAGCTCCGCTTCTTGCATCAAACGTAAAGCTTTCATTGGTAACAGCTCAATATCTTGCTCGAACTCAATCCAAGTGACCTGTCCTTCATTGTCAATGCCTTCAGTCAACGCTTGTTGGTAATACGCTTCTAATTGCTCTCTGTCTGCCACCTGCTCTATAAAACTTGATGACAGAAACCGTTCCCAAAACTTACGACGCTCGTCGACAGTTGGGAATGACTCTTTGATCGAATTGCGTTTTGATGCACCAAAATCTGCGATCAACCCTATGTTTTGCGGAAGTATCGTTTCGAGTTTTTCTCTAATATTTCTCACTAAAACAGGTGATGCACCGCCGCTAGAGATCGCAATTTGGATTCTTCCGCGATTTATCATCGAAGGAGTAATGAAGTCACAATAAGGCAAATCATCGACCACATTGACTAAAATACCCAGTTTTTTCGCATCATTATGTACTTGATGGTTAAGACTTGGATTGTCTGTAGTCGCCCAAACTTGTAGATAATCTTTTGAGATAATTTGTGACGAGTAAAAGTTTTGTACCCAATGAAGTTTACTCTCGTCAACTAGCTGCTTTAAGTAAGGTGCAACCTTGGGAGACACCAAAGTCACATTAGCCCCTGCTCTTAATAAGCTATCTACTTTTCGGCAAGCAACCTCACCCCCACCAACCACTAGAATTGGCTTATTCTCTACATCCAAAAACATTGGGAAATAACGCATGTTCTTCCTTGAGACTACTTCAATAACTATTCAACCATGCTACCAAATTTGGAGCACATTAATAACTATCCAAGTGTAATAAAAATATTTATTCACCAAATTTCAACATTTCTTAAGTTTAATGTTTCATCATTGTGATGTTGATTCAGAATATTTATCTAGTCGATTATCAATATAAAAATCTAAATCTTGTTGCACCAACAGTGTGAACCGTTGCACTATTTACATTCACTTAACATTTGGTCATTCTAATTGTGTTCGGATTTGTGATTTCATTCAAAATTCTTTTTAAATTATACATTTGTGAAAGTACGGATCCTTTCCTAACCTTATAAACAGTTGCTTAAATCGCACACAGTTTCATTTGCAAAATGCAACAGGTTTGATTTGAGTAACAAGGTCATAGAAAACGCAACACATATAGAAAAACTCAAACGAGCACGAGTATCAGGTGTCACCTGGTTAACAAGGAAGGATACAAATGACAAATAAACTAACACTTCTTGCTTCAGTAGTAGCTGCATCAACTGCGATGATGGCAACATCAGCATCAGCGGCAGAAAGCACTCTGGACAAAGTCACATCTCAAGGCTTTCTAACTTGTGGTGTAAGTACAGGTCTTCCAGGGTTCTCTAACCCTAACTCAAAAGGTGAATGGGAAGGAATCGATGTTGAGTATTGTCAAGCGCTTGCAGCGGCTGTACTCGGTGACAAGACTAAAGTTAAGTATGTACCTCTAACAGCTAAAGAACGTTTTACTGCGCTTCAATCTGGCGAAATCGACGTACTATCTCGTAACACAACATGGACATTACATCGTGACACGGCTCTTGGTCTGAACTTCGTTGGCGTTAACTACTACGATGGTCAAGGCTTCATGGTTAAGAAAGATCTTGGTCTTACAAGTGCTCAAGAACTTGATGGCGCTTCAGTATGTGTTCAATCAGGTACAACGACTGAGCTTAACCTAGCCGATTACTTCCGTAACAGCGGCATGTCTTACAAGCCAGTGGTATTTGATACAGCAGCGCAGACATCTAAAGGTTTCGACGCGGGTCGTTGTGACGTTCTTACTACAGACCAATCTGGCTTGTATGCACTTCGCTTAAACCTAGCTGATCCTAAATCTGCACAAGTACTTCCTGAAATCATCTCTAAAGAGCCTCTAGGCCCTGTGGTTCGCCAAGATGATGACAAATGGTTTAACGTTGCTAAATGGACACTTTCAGCAATGATTAATGCGGAAGAGTACGGTATCTCTTCTAAAAACGCTGACGAAATGCTGAAGTCGAAAGATCCAAACATCAAACGTATTCTTGGTGTAGACGGTCCTAAAGGTAAAGGCCTTGGTATTCGTGATGATTGGGGTTACCAAGTAATTAAACAAGTTGGTAACTACGGTGAGAGTTTTGAACGTACTGTTGGTACAGGTTCTCCACTTCAAATTTCTCGTGGTGTAAATGCATTATGGAATGCGGGCGGCTTTATGTACGCTCCACCAATCCGTTAATAAATTTTCAAGCATCAACTAGGGCGGAGTTTTCCGCCCTATTTATTAAATGGATTTGAGGTTATAGTAGTATGAAACCTAATGAAACTATTTCTCCAGCTCAGACAAAGCCACAGCCCAAAAGTGCCAACCTGTTATACAACCCCACTTTTCGCTCAGTCATTTTTCAAATTATCGCTGTCGGAGCTCTTTGTGCCTTCTTTTACACGATTGTAAACAACGCACTCACTAACTTAGATTCCCGTGGTATTGCCACTGGTTTTGATTTTCTCTCCCAAGAAGCTGGTTTTGGTATTGGCTTAACACTCATCGAATACGACGAAACATTCTCATACGGTCGTACTTTCTTTATCGGTCTTCTCAATACCGCTTTAGTTTCAGTACTAGGCATCATGTTAGCCACAGTACTAGGCTTTAGTATGGGTATCGCTAGACTCTCTTCGAATTGGTTAGTTAGCCGATTTGCAGCTATCTACATTGAGATATTCCGAAATATCCCTCTTCTTCTACAAATCTTTTTCTGGTATTTCGCCGTTCTTCAAGCATTACCTTCCGCTCGTCAAAGTATGAGCCTCGGTGAAGCCATTTTCTTGAACGTGCGTGGTTTGTATTTTCCTGCGCCAGTATTAGAACAAGGCAGTAGCATTGTCATCGCTTCATTAATTGCCGGTGTTATCGCTACTTTTATCATCAATATTTGGGCTAAAAACAAACAGAAGTTAACTGGCCAACAAACACCTATGTTGCGTATTGCGGCAGCGTTAATTATTGGTTTACCACTGGTTACTTACTTCATTATGGGTATGCCTATCTCGGCAGATTACCCAGTATTGAAAGGGTTTAACTTCAAAGGTGGTATTAGCATTATCCCAGAGCTTGCTGCATTAATGCTTGCTTTAAGTATCTATACAGCGGCATTCATCGCGGAGATCGTGCGTTCAGGTATTAACGCGGTGAACCATGGGCAAACAGAGGCTGCAATGTCTCTAGGCATCCCTCGTTCAAGAACACTTAAGCTGGTAATTATTCCACAAGCCTTAAGAATCATTATCCCACCTCTAACCAGTCAATATTTGAACCTAACTAAAAACTCATCACTTGCGATGGCCATTGGTTACCCTGATCTTGTGTCCGTTTTTGCAGGAACAACGTTGAATCAAACTGGACAAGCTATTGAAGTAATTGCGATGACAATGGGCGTCTACTTAACCCTGAGCCTATTAACATCCGCTCTAATGAACATATACAACCGCAAAGTAGCGTTGGTGGAGAGATAAGATGAGTACACATCAATTTCAACCGGACCTTCCGCCTCCAGCGAACACCGTTGGACCTGTCGGTTGGTTACGAAAAAATCTATTTAATGGTCCAGTAAACAGCGTTGTTACTGTGGTTCTAGCCTACTTCGCTTTTACCCTTTTATGGTCTGTAGCAGACTGGGCATTCCTAAGTGCAGATTGGATAGGAACAACACGAGATGCCTGTACTAGTGACGGCGCTTGTTGGGTTTTCATTAGCGTTCGTTGGGATCAGTTCATGTATGGCTTCTACCCTGAAGCCGAGCTGTGGCGACCTCGCCTTTTCTACGCAACGTTAGCTTTTTTTGTCGCGATATTAGCTTACGAGAAAACACCTAAGCGTACGTGGATTTGGTTATTTTTTGTAAACATCTACCCTTTCTTGATTGCTGGTCTTCTTTACGGCGGTATCTTCGGATTGGAAGTGGTTGATACACACAAATGGGGCGGATTACTGGTTACACTGATCATTGCTCTTGTCGGTATTGTTGTATCGCTGCCTATTGGTGTCGCGTTGGCTCTGGGTCGTCGTTCAGAGATGCCAATCATCCGCAGTATGTGTACCGTTTACATTGAGATCTGGCGTGGCGTTCCGCTTATTACGGTTCTGTTCATGGCATCAGTAATGCTTCCACTCTTCTTATCTGAGGGAACAGAAACCGACAAACTGATCAGAGCACTTGTAGGTGTGGTGTTATTCAGTGCCGCTTATATGGCAGAAGTAATTCGAGGTGGTTTACAAGCAATACCAAAAGGCCAATACGAAGCCGCGGATGCACTGGGATTAAGCTACTGGAAAAAGACCGGGCTTATCATTCTACCTCAAGCCTTAAAAATCACGATTCCTTCAATTGTGAACACCTTCATTGGTTTATTCAAAGATACCAGTCTTGTATTGATTATCGGTATGTTTGATGTTTTGGGAATTGGCCAAGCCGCGAATACCGACCCTGAATGGCTAGGGTATTCAACAGAAAGCTATGTATTTGTCGCGTTAGTGTTCTGGGTATTTTGTTTTGGCATGTCGAGATATTCGATATGGCTAGAAAACAAACTTCACACCGGTCACAAACGATAATTAACAAGATCAAGGACGTATTATGACGCAGCAAACAGAAAACAACTCTCAAGGTCTTATGATTGAGTTGAAAGACATGAACAAGTGGTACGGTGAGTTTCACGTACTAAAGAACATTAACCTTGAAGTTAAAAAAGGTGAGAAAATCGTTATCTGTGGCCCTTCTGGCTCAGGTAAATCAACGATGATTCGTTGTATCAACCGATTGGAAGAGCACCAAAAAGGCGATATCTTCGTTTCAGGTAATGAGCTGACTGAAGACTTAAAAAACATTGAAGCCGTGCGCAGAGATGTCGGCATGTGTTTCCAACACTTCAACCTATTCCCTCACCTAACGGTTTTGGAAAATTGCACGCTCGCTCCTATTTGGGTGAAAAAGATGCCTAAGGAAGAAGCTGAAGCGATTGCAATGAAATACCTAGAGCGCGTAAAAATCCCTGAGCAAGCAGACAAATTCCCAGGTCAGCTTTCAGGTGGTCAGCAGCAACGTGTGGCGATCGCTCGTTCTCTATGTATGAATCCTCAAGTTATGCTTTTTGATGAACCAACGTCGGCACTCGATCCAGAAATGGTTCGCGAAGTGCTAGATGTAATGGTCGAGCTAGCTGAAGAAGGCATGACCATGCTATGTGTAACGCACGAGATGGGTTTTGCTAAAGAAGTCGCCGATAGAGTAATCTTCATGGATGCAGGTGAGATTATTGAAGAAAACAATCCTGTCGATTTCTTTGAAAACCCACAATCAGATAGAACACAAAACTTCTTGAGCCAAATTCTGCACCATTAATGTGCTATGATGCATAAACTAAAGAGGCGGCTTCGGTCGCCTCTTTGTGATTCAAGGTCAAGACAAAGAACGGCATTCAATATCATTGAAAATTAGAATATCGATCTAATGCAACGTTTTATTCCCCATTAAGAAATAATTTGTTACATCTTCAGAAACACTTAACCTACTATTTTGATTATTATTTTAGGTATACAAGATGAATGAAAGACTTGATTTTTCGAACTTTCACCCCCATAAATGTACTAATAACTATTGAAGTCACCTTACGAGGAAGATTATGAACAGCCCTATGTTTTCACGCACAGCATCTCAAGAAAGTGCTCTGCAAACCAATAAAGTATTGCGTAATACTTACGCACTACTGTCTATGACACTACTTTGGTCTGCTGTTGTAGCAGGCGTATCTATGGCGATGAACCTTCCTCGTCCTGGTCTTATTATCATGCTAGTTGGTTTCTACGGCCTACTTTTCTTGACTGAAAAGAACCGTGACAACAGCATGGGTCTAGTCTTCACATTCCTGTTTACAGGTTTCTTAGGCTATACCATCGGTCCAATCTTAAACATGTATGTTGGTGCAGGTATGGGTGATGTCATCCTTACGGCACTAGGTGGTACGGCATTGGCATTCATGGGAGCGTCAGCTTACGCTCTTACAACAAAGCGCGACCTTTCATTCCTTAACGGTATGTTAATGGCCGGTTTCGTTGTACTGCTAGTCGGTATGGTTGCAAACATCTTCCTACAAATGCCTCTACTATCTTTGGCAATGAGCGGTATGTTCATCCTATTCTCTACTGGTGTTATCTTGCTAACAACGCAAAGCATCATACGTGGTGGCGAAACGAACTACATCTCAGCAACGATCAGCTTGTATGTTTCTATCTACAACATCTTCATCAGCCTATTAAGCATCTTAGGCATTATGAACAGCAACGACTAATTACCTAGCGTTGAAAACTTAAGCCCAAGAGACTATCTCTTGGGCTTTTTTATACCTGTAAGTACAATATTTTTCTAGATGACTACAATATCTATTGAGTAAGGTAAACTGGGTCATGTACCCTATTCTTATAGTATAATTTGATTCTGGACTAAACATGTTTGAATATAACGGTAAGCAAATCGAAACCGACGCTCAAGGCTACCTATTGGACTACACACAATGGGAAGAAGGCATGATCGAAATTCTTGCTCAAGATGAAGCTATTGAACTGACTGATGCACATTTGGAAGTCGTACATTTTGTAAGAAGCTTTTACGAAGAATTCAAGACTTCTCCAGCCGTTCGTATGCTTGTGAAGGCGATGGAAAAAGCTCACGGCCCAGAGAAAGGTAACAGCAAATACCTTTTCAAGTTATTCAAGAAAGGTCCTGCGAAGCAAGCAACCAAACTTGCCGGTTTACCTAAACCAGCAAAGTGCCTGTAAAAGACTAGCTGTTTAAGGTAACCCTCAATATCAATACTGTAGTGCGTTAACTACAGTATTTTGAATTCGCCAACACGTACCACTCTAAGATCTGCTTCTGTAACATCATATTTGACAACATGGTCGACTGTCGCACTAGCAGGTCCTATTTGTAACCAAGCGTACAACTTATTAATCTGCTCCATCTCTCCGACAGCTAACACTTCAACTCGCCCATCATTCAAATTCATGGCGTATCCTGAAATATCCAAAGCTTGTGCTTGTCTACTGGTGTGATAGCGAAAACCAACACATTGAACGACGCCCGACACGACAAATATACATTGTGAATTTTTCATAACGTTGCCTCATAAATTATATGAATGATATAGTTGCTATTCTATTCATTCACCGCTTATTGGTGGACTTACTTCGAGTATAACGATTATGAAAGAAATCCCATTTCGTTGGATTGACAAATATCTCATTCACCTAAAAATCCAAGAAAAGTTCTATCTACTCTTCTTATTGCCTCTTCTCGCCCTAGTGATATTAACTCTCGTTTTAGATAGCGCAGCGGACTCTTTACTTGCCCACCTTTATCAAGAAGAAATGCTCTTGATGAAAGGCCTTATCGAAGCAGGCCAACTCACTAAAGATCAAGTCGCTCAGCTTGTTAGTCATTCTGAAAGCATTTCTCTAGGCTATGGTACGGGATCCGTTTCAGTGATGAACGGCGCGTTCAGTTTAGTCGCAAACCATGATCAAAACCTATGGTCGGCTTTATCTACAAAGCAAGTTTCTATCATTGCGGTTACTCTGACCTTAATTGCGCTTGGCGTTTATTACATCATGACTTTCATTGGCGGAGCGATGTTCTCCATGAACAAAGCATTGAACACTCTCGCCAATGGTGATTTAACTTGCCGTATGAACTACTTCTTAGTTCGTGATGAGTTCAGCGAAATTGCGATCACTATTGATAAGGTTGCCGAACGTGAGCAAAATATGGTTCTATCAATCCAAGAGTCTGTCGCACTCATGCAACAGATCAGTTCGGATTTGAATCAGTCAACACAACAAAGCTCAGATATTTCAGGTAATCAACAAGAACACCTGAATAGTTTGGCAAGTGCGACGGAACAAATGGCGGCGACAATTCGTGAAGTCGCTACCCTTGCTCATGAGTCTAGCTCACAAACGATGGACGCTCGCGGCGTGGCCCAGAGCGGTCAAGTAAAAGTTTCAAACACATTGGAGTCTATCTCTAACCTATCTCAAGAGATCCAATCCGCTTCACAAGCAGTAGAAGAGCTTGATGCCAACGCGGCGCAGATCGATGAGGTGGTCGCAACCATCAATGGCATTTCAGAGCAGACCAATCTACTCGCATTGAACGCGGCTATCGAAGCCGCTCGTGCCGGCGAGCAAGGTCGTGGATTCGCTGTTGTTGCCGATGAAGTTCGTGCCCTTGCAGGTCGTACTCAACAAGCAACTGTTGAAATCCAAAGCATGATTGAATCATTACAACGTAACAGCCAATCACTAACCAAACTGATGGAAATAACGGTAAACAACGCTAATGAAGGCCAGACACTGATGTCAGAAGTGAATGTCGAGATCGGCTCTTTAGCAGAAAAGAATCAATCTATCTCAGACAGTAGTACTCAGATTGCTACAGCCGCGGAAGAGCAAGGTGTTGTTGCAGATAACATAGCTCAAAGTGTTGAGGAGATTCGTCATCAGTCAGATAGCATCTGTGAAATGATCAGTAAGAGCAATTCCAATGTTGACCAACTTCGTAAACAAAGTGATACGATGGAAGGTTTGCTGACAGGTCTCAAAGCTTAATACTTATATCTAGCCAGTATGTGCTGATTAATCATTACTAGGGCTGCTTGTGCAGCCCTTTCTTATTTGCTTTTCAACTGTACTTCCTCGACAATACCCCTCCTTCAAATTCAACAAACAGAGTAAATTATGACTCCTTCAATTCATCTAGCTAAAGGCCGTGACAAATCACTACGCCGTAAACACCCATGGGTATTTTCACGCGGTATCGATAAAGTCGAAGGCGAGCCAAAATCAGGTGAAACTGTAGACGTATACACTCAAAATGGTCAGTGGCTTGCAAAAGCGGCTTACTCACCGGAATCTCAAATTCGAGCTCGTGTTTGGACATTTGAAAAAGAAGAAATCAATAAAGCATTCTTCGTAAAACGAATTCAAGACGCGCAATCTTTGCGTGAAGATATCATTGAACGTGATGGTCTAACTGGCTACCGCCTTACTGCAGCAGAGTCTGATGGCCTTCCCGGTATCACAATCGACAAATATCAAGATTTCCTTGTATGCCAATTACTTAGCGCCGGAGCTGAGTTTAATAAGAACATACTTGTTGAAGCTTTAATTGAATGTTTCCCTGACTGCAATATTTATGAGCGTTCTGACGTAGCAGTCCGTAAAAAAGAAGGCTTAGAACAAGTTGTTGGCGTACTTCACGGTGAAGAACCACCTAAATCAGTGGTCATTGAAGAAAACGGTGTGAAAATCAGCGTAAACATTATCGAAGGCCATAAAACGGGCTTCTATATGGACCAACGTGATAGCCGTAAAGAATCGATGAAATACGTTAAAGGCAAAGATGTCCTTAACTGTTTCTCGTACACAGGTGGTTTTGGTCTGTATGCCCTTAAAGGTGATGCTAAGCGTGTAATCAATGCAGACGTTTCTCAATTAGCTCTTGATACAGCTAAGTTCAACGCTGAGCTGAATGAGTTCGACATCTCGAAAAAGCGTGCAGTATTCCTAAACGCAGACGTATTCAAACTACTTCGCGAATACCGAGACCAAGGCACGAAGTTCGACGTAGTGATCATGGATCCACCAAAATTCGTTTCAAGTAAGAACAACCTGACATCTGGCGCGAACGGCTATAAAGACGTTAACATGCTTGCGATGCAAATACTGAAACCAGGTGGCACTCTACTCACCTATTCTTGTTCAGGCTTAATGGGCGCTGACTTATTCCAAAAAATCATTGCTGATGCGGCACTAGACGCAGGCAGAACCGTAAAATTTGTCGAGCGCTTCGAGCAAGCAGCCGATCATTTAACAGATACAGCTTATCCAGAAGGTTTCTACCTAAAAGGTTTTGCTTGTAAGGTGCTTTAATCTTAGTGCTTTAGAATCTAGCTTTTATAGCAAACAAGATCTATTAAAAAAGGGCCTTTCGGCCCTTTTTGTTATTCATGAATTAAGAGTTTGGTAGGTTAGTCATTAGTGAATTTACTAAATTCGTCAATTCATCACCGGAATAAACACCAGAAGAATCGACGTCAAAACCACTAAGATTACTTGCTTGGCCCTGCAACACTATAGTTTGAGAACCTTGATCATTAGTAATGGTTAACTCTAGGTCTTGGTTGTTATCGCTAATCTTAGCTGACAAATGTTCAAGAACATCATCCATTGTATTTTCATCATGAAGGAGTTCAGATAAATCAATACGGTCACTGCCCACTTCAAAGTCAGTAATAACGTCTCGATAGTCGTCAAGCGGTTCATCTACCCACTTGAATATATCATCACCGTCGCCGCCAGTTAGGATATCGTTGCCTAAGCCACCAATTAATAGATCATCTCCCTCTCCACCATCAAGAAGGTCATTACCTTTATCTGCAACCAATACATCATCACCATCAAAACCCTGAAGTGCACTAGCATAATTTTGGGCTACTGCTATTGCGCCACCGTTATTATCTGACTCATAAGTACCAACAATCACTGACCCATCATTCAAAATTACTTCAAAAGATGCACCTATAAAGCTACTGCCTTGATCTACACCAAAATTGTCAGTATCGAATGTGAACCAAAACTCATCATCGCTGGTAAAATCACCATCAACAAAATTAGCAATCAGTACTGAAGAATCCGAGTCCATTGCATCCCAAATATTATCAGTTTGCTCGATGCCTTTTGACTCTGTTTGGTACAAAGGGTTTCGGCTATCACTGATATCCCAATAAGCATTATTATCGATACTACTCAAGTCAATACTAATTTGCATTACTGACAAACCAGCAGCCAAGCTAGACAATACGAATCCGTATTGATTAGGGTTATTGTAAGTATTACCGGAACGAACGGTAGCAGTAATTGTTGCCAATTCTCCTATACTATTAGTAGGATTACCTATAATAATATCATCAGCTTGTGTTCCTGATAAAATAGAACTGTCAATAAAATTCACTTCAACATTGGCGCTATCTGAAACGCCATTTCCATCAATCACATAACTGAACTCATCACCACTTTCAGCGTTTTCTAAAATAACAGCTTCCCCATCTAGAGTAACTGTAGCCTCAGAGCTTTCGACACTAGAAACAATGGTATCTGAAGTTATTGCGTCTGAGTGCGTAAGATAATCAGTATCAATAGACAATGAAGAGTCACTGTTCAAATTAGTAATAATATTATTTACGTTTGCATCGACGGTCGCGTAGTAATCGATATTAAGCGTTAATTTTAGAGAGTCCTGATCTCCATCCCCATCTTCAACCTGCACTTGAATAACTTCACTCTCGTTTAATACATTTCTGTCGACGACGATACTGTAATAATATTCACCGGAGTCGAAATTAATCCTAAACTCCCCGCCTAACGCGGTTGAAACTGTAATTTCAGGTGAACTCACATCATACTCATAAGTGATACCGTCGATGACAATCGATGTTATTGATACACCGTCAGCTCCTTCTAAAATACCGCCTTCGGTGTCAAACAACTTAACGTCACCACTAATACTGTTGTTATCAAAATACTCTAAAACTGTATTGGTCAAATCATCAGCATCATCAACCACAACAGCATAATTGCTATCATCATCGTCAGGATCAGGAGAATGTGCGATAGGCGTTAGCTCATCTAGTGGTGCGTTGCCGATACCTATAGCAAAAGAAATATCATAGTTTGATGAATCTAAGTAGCTATTCCAACTGTTTTGAAGAGTTGAACCCACGCTAAACCCATTATTAGGCTCACCATCTGAAATAAAGTACACAAAACTCTGGTCAGAAGTTGGCAAATCACCACTGTCCATAACTTTTTCTAGTGCATCGCTATATCGTGTTCCACCGTTAGCTTGCAAGGATTCAAGGTACGTAACCACCTGAGCGACATCGTCTGATAGCCAACCAGAATTGACTATATTATTACCTGAGAAAGTAACTATTTGAACATTGACATCACCGGTATCATCAACTTCGCCAACGAGAGCCGTCAAGGCTTCAATTGCCGTTTCTAGATAGCTTTTCCCATTACCAGCTGAGTCGTCCATACTACCTGACAAGTCGAGAGCAAAAGTCAAATTTGTTGTTATAGGGTCTGATGTGGTCGTTAAGTTGCGTTCAACATCACTGACAATAGGCACATCATCAACGATATTAATATTAAGCTGCGCACTGTCCGTAACACCAACGCTATTTGATATCTCGTAATTAAAACTATCTACAACATCATCACCAATTGATGTATTCATTAATTCATATTCAAAGTCCCCTGAACGGAAGCCATTAGAATCATCAGTATATACAGTCAACGTACCGTAAGATGTAGTAACAACCACGATTCCATTTACTGGTGCCTGACCGTTAACTGCGCTAATTAACGTAGAACTACTAACGCCACTATCATTGTCGAGGATATTGCCGGTCACAATACTTGCGTCACTATTAGCATCAGTACCCGATTCAAGACCAGCTTCATATACCTCTTCGCTATTATCTTTAGCTACTGGTAATGAGTCTTGTGTAACTGTCAATTGAGCTGAAGACTCACTACCATCAGCATCAGTCAACTCGTATTGGAACGTATCTTGATTAGCCGAGCCTACGCTGTATTGAACCTCAACACTCTCTACCATAAAGTTATTGGTAGTACCGGTATAAAGCACCACAGTTTCAAAACCACTATCAGAAACAATAGTTAAGTCGTTACTACTTATAGTACCACTGTCAACTAGAGAGCCCTGATTGTCGTATGCCTTCCAGAACACTTCTTCACTGTCAGCAACGCCATTCAAAGTAAAGTTAGCGACAGAAACCTCGCCGCTAAACTTAGTAACCAATGCCTCGTCATAACGTATTTGATCGCCGTTTCCTTCGGAGTTGGCGTAGTAGATACCAACCTTACTGTTGATCTCGACTACACTGGCAGAGTTACTGTTTAGGTTAGTAACATCAACTTGTTGATAATCGTTATAAGCATACAGCTCAATACCATTATTATTAAGCATGTCGTTTGTTGAAAACGACTTCACTTGACCTTCAGCTTGAGTTGATTGGTAGCTATAGCTGCCGTCTTGATTAAACGTAGCAATAGCCGTACCTGTGTCAATGACGATCTCACCGTTATTGTTCCATTCATTGTATTTCTGGCCATCGAAAGTAATACTGGTTACTTTCGTAATATCACTACCTAAGTCATCCTTACCTGAACCGTCGTTTTCACCAGAGATCAAGTTACCGAAGCCGAGACCGCCAAAGCCAACACTATCAAAGTCGTCAACTGCAGTCGGTCCACTATCCGTGACCGCGATTTCGATCTCAGTCCAATTGGAGTTTCCTTTACCATCAGTAACTAAATAATAAATGGAATCAGTTATTGCTACGCCTTGAGTATGATCCTGGCCTTGAGGAGCTTGATAACTAAATGAACCATCATCATTTATAGTTACCGTCCCACCTAAACTTGTAGAGAACGTCGAACCTGGAGAGGATACATCAACCTCATTTGTACCAGACGAGTCACTTGCTAGCGAAAGAACAGCCAAATTCGTGTCATCGTTATCAACATCGTTAACTAACAACTGATCAGGAGTAAAGGTGACTGTGCTACCTTCTTCGAGAGTTGCGGTATCTGGATTTCCGCTAGGAGCGTCATTACTACCAATAATATTAATAGTTGCTGTCGCCGTATCTGTTGCGCCATGTTCATCTGTAATTGTATATGTGAAGCTCTCAGTCGTTAGTTCCCCAGCTTGCAAGTAATCATAGACGTCGTTGGTGTCATAGTCGTAAGTCCCATCGGCATAAATAGTAAGCAATGCGCCACTTGGAAGAGTAACAACTGAACCATTAGTAATCGTCTGGCCATTTACAGCGGTCAATGAAAAGGTATCACTTTGGTCATCGATATCGTTTGCAAGAAGCCCTGCATTAGCGTCGGTCACAGATACGCCGTCGTCTTCATCAGCAATGATGGCACCATCACCTAGATCTATTCCGGTAACGCTAATTGAAGATAAGACATAATCAGAAGAATCCCCAACTCGTACACCATTCGAATCTGCTTCGAAGACTAACGTATCAAATACAATATCACCGGTGTCGATGCTAAAGTCGCCCGTAGAAGCGCCAGAATCCGTTTTGAATACTCCTGAAGCGACAAGCTCTCCATTATAATATGCAGACCAAGCACCTTGTTCTCCTTCATTTTCACTACCAAAAAGTCGTGAAACGCTAAAATCGACATTATTAGCTAACTCACTAAATTCAAATTTAATTTTTTCAGAGGTGTCAGATCCAGGATCATATTCAATCTGATCAGCAATTTGTCCGCTATCCCTAATAGAGCCTGCGACACCAATTCCAAAGCCACTTAATTCAGATATAGTCCCTGATGTCTCATTACCATCGGAGTCATAAGTGATGGCTTCAATCGAGAACAGAGGTTGGCCATCACTTCCAGTTGGAATTGTAATACCATCAGTGAAATCGGCAGAAGCAGTGTATTCCTGGCCTAACGAACCATCATCTATAGCGTCAACAGAGTTATAAGTTGGTGTATCGCTATCAACCGCCTTCGCATTGTCGCTATCGGTCGCCGTTAGGCTCACCGCTGGCAGTGTCTCGCCTGCATTTACCGCGTCAACACCCGCTTGCGTCAGTACCACATCGGTGCCGCTGATCGCGTAGTAACCATCGGTGTTTGTGCCCGGGGTGAAGGCAACACTTGGTGTGCCGTCTTCTTCATCCGACGCCGTGAACGTCGCCACCACGGTATCTACCGCCGCGTCGTTTTCATTGAACTCAAGCTCTGCCACCACATCGATGGTTGGGCCGTCGTTAACTGGCGTCACCACTGGGGTATCGCTGTCTGTGCCTGTCAGGCTGCTGTCATTGGTCTGAGTCACCGTCAGATCGATGGTATCTAAGTCTTCACCCGCATTGATGGCGTCTACACCATCTTGCGTCAGTTTCACCTGACCCGTTGTCGTATCTAACGTGTAGTGGTCGTTGACATTGCTACCTGGCGTGAAGGTAACTGTTACCTCATCGCCTTCTTCGTCAGACATCACGTAAGTGCCCGCTACATCACCCACTGATGCGCCAGCGTCTTCCGTAAAATCGTTCGCTGTCACGGTGATTTCCGGCGCGTCATCCATGTGAACTTGTACAGAATCGGTGACGTCTAACGATTCGAAATTACCTCCGATAGTTGAAGATACAGTTAGCGTTTCATCTTCCAAAACAGTAAAACTTGTTGAAGTCACCTCTGCATCCGGTACGTAATCGGTGCCAAACGTGATAGTTGCGCCATTGGACAGCGTCACTACAAGCTCGGTCTCTGGCGTGTGGTCTAGCGTCGCGGTAATTGTGGCATCACTACTCCCTTCACTTACATATATGTCATGCAAGCTCACTGTGGTCACGTCTGAGTCATCATTGATGGTCGTCGTTGCTGCTGTTGGGTCTTTCACCAAGCTCTCGAAGTTGCCGCCCGTTGCATCAGTGATAGTCGCGGAAGCCGTATCGCCGCCTACGTATACATCATCACTTGCTGGAACCGTCGTGGTTCCTGAAGTCGCGCCATCAGCGATAGTGATCGTTGCACCATTGCTTAGCGTGACCGTCACCGCGCCATCCGCAGGATTCGTCAGTGTCGCCGTGTAGGTGATGTTCTCGCCTTCGGTGACTGACGCATCCGCTGACAAGCTCACTGTGGTCACGTCTGAGTCATCATTGATGGTCGTCGTTGCTGCTGTTGGGTCTTTCACCAAGCTCTCGAAGTTGCCGCCCGTTGCATCAGTGATAGTCGCGGAAGCCGTATCGCCGCCTACGTATACATCATCACTTGCTGGAACCGTCGTGGTTCCTGAAGTCGCGCCATCAGCGATAGTGATCGTTGCACCATTGCTTAGCGTGACCGTCACCGCGCCATCCGCAGGATTCGTCAGTGTCGCCGTGTAGGTGATGTTCTCGCCTTCGGTGACTGACGCATCCGCTGACAAGCTCACTGTGGTCACGTCTGAGTCATCATTGATGGTCGTCGTTGCTGCTGTTGGGTCTTTCACCAAGCTCTCGAAGTTGCCGCCCGTTGCATCAGTGATAGTCGCGGAAGCCGTATCGCCGCCTACGTATACATCATCACTTGCTGGAACCGTCGTGGTTCCTGAAGTCGCGCCATCAGCGATAGTGATCGTTGCACCATTGCTTAGCGTGACCGTCACCGCGCCATCCGCAGGATTCGTCAGTGTCGCCGTGTAGGTGATGTTCTCGCCTTCGGTGACTGACGCATCCGCTGACAAGCTCACTGTGGTCACGTCTGAGTCATCATTGATGGTCGTCGTTGCTGCTGTTGGGTCTTTCACCAAGCTCTCGAAGTTGCCGCCCGTTGCATCAGTGATAGTCGCGGAAGCCGTATCGCCGCCTACGTATACATCATCACTTGCTGGAACCGTCGTGGTTCCTGAAGTCGCGCCATCAGCGATAGTGATCGTTGCACCATTGCTTAGCGTGACCGTCACCGCGCCATCCGCAGGATTCGTCAGTGTCGCCGTGTAGGTGATGTTCTCGCCTTCGGTGACTGACGCATCCGCTGACAAGCTCACTGTGGTCACGTCTGAGTCATCATTGATGGTCGTCGTTGCTGCTGTTGGGTCTTTCACCAAGCTCTCGAAGTTGCCGCCCGTTGCATCAGTGATAGTCGCGGAAGCCGTATCGCCGCCTACGTATACATCATCACTTGCTGGAACCGTCGTGGTTCCTGAAGTCGCGCCATCAGCGATAGTGATCGTTGCACCATTGCTTAGCGTGACCGTCACCGCGCCATCCGCAGGATTCGTCAGTGTCGCCGTGTAGGTGATGTTCTCGCCTTCGGTGACTGACGCATCCGCTGACAAGCTCACTGTGGTCACGTCTGAGTCATCATTGATGGTCGTCGTTGCTGCTGTTGGGTCTTTCACCAAGCTCTCGAAGTTGCCGCCCGTTGCATCAGTGATAGTCGCGGAAGCCGTATCGCCGCCTACGTATACATCATCACTTGCTGGAACCGTCGTGGTTCCTGAAGTCGCGCCATCAGCGATAGTGATCGTTGCACCATTGCTTAGCGTGACCGTCACCGCGCCATCCGCAGGATTCGTCAGTGTCGCCGTGTAGGTGATGTTCTCGCCTTCGGTGACTGACGCATCCGCTGACAAGCTCACTGTGGTCACGTCTGAGTCATCATTGATGGTCGTCGTTGCTGCTGTTGGGTCTTTCACCAAGCTCTCGAAGTTGCCGCCCGTTGCATCAGTGATAGTCGCGGAAGCCGTATCGCCGCCTACGTATACATCATCACTTGCTGGAACCGTCGTGGTTCCTGAAGTCGCGCCATCAGCGATAGTGATCGTTGCACCATTGCTTAGCGTGACCGTCACCGCGCCATCCGCAGGATTCGTCAGTGTCGCCGTGTAGGTGATGTTCTCGCCTTCGGTGACTGACGCATCCGCTGACAAGCTCACTGTGGTCACGTCTGAGTCATCATTGATGGTCGTCGTTGCTGCTGTTGGGTCTTTCACCAAGCTCTCGAAGTTGCCGCCCGTTGCATCAGTGATAGTCGCGGAAGCCGTATCGCCGCCTACGTATACATCATCACTTGCTGGAACCGTCGTGGTTCCTGAAGTCGCGCCATCAGCGATAGTGATCGTTGCACCATTGCTTAGCGTGACCGTCACCGCGCCATCCGCAGGATTCGTCAGTGTCGCCGTGTAGGTGATGTTCTCGCCTTCGGTGACTGACGCATCCGCTGACAAGCTCACTGTGGTCACGTCTGAGTCATCATTGATGGTCGTCGTTGCTGCTGTTGGGTCTTTCACCAAGCTCTCGAAGTTGCCGCCCGTTGCATCAGTGATAGTCGCGGAAGCCGTATCGCCGCCTACGTATACATCATCACTTGCTGGAACCGTCGTGGTTCCTGAAGTCGCGCCATCAGCGATAGTGATCGTTGCACCATTGCTTAGCGTGACCGTCACCGCGCCATCCGCAGGATTCGTCAGTGTCGCCGTGTAGGTGATGTTCTCGCCTTCGGTGACTGACGCATCCGCTGACAAGCTCACTGTGGTCACGTCTGAGTCATCATTGATGGTCGTCGTTGCTGCTGTTGGGTCTTTCACCAAGCTCTCGAAGTTGCCGCCCGTTGCATCAGTGATAGTCGCGGAAGCCGTATCGCCGCCTACGTATACATCATCACTTGCTGGAACCGTCGTGGTTCCTGAAGTCGCGCCATCAGCGATAGTGATCGTTGCACCATTGCTTAGCGTGACCGTCACCGCGCCATCCGCAGGATTCGTCAGTGTCGCCGTGTAGGTGATGTTCTCGCCTTCGGTGACTGACGCATCCGCTGACAAGCTCACTGTGGTCACGTCTGAGTCATCATTGATGGTCGTCGTTGCTGCTGTTGGGTCTTTCACCAAGCTCTCGAAGTTGCCGCCCGTTGCATCAGTGATAGTCGCGGAAGCCGTATCGCCGCCTACGTATACATCATCACTTGCTGGAACCGTCGTGGTTCCTGAAGTCGCGCCATCAGCGATAGTGATCGTTGCACCATTGCTTAGCGTGACCGTCACCGCGCCATCCGCAGGATTCGTCAGTGTCGCCGTGTAGGTGATGTTCTCGCCTTCGGTGACTGACGCATCCGCTGACAAGCTCACTGTGGTCACGTCTGAGTCATCATTGATGGTCGTCGTTGCTGCTGTTGGGTCTTTCACCAAGCTCTCGAAGTTGCCGCCCGTTGCATCAGTGATAGTCGCGGAAGCCGTATCGCCGCCTACGTATACATCATCACTTGCTGGAACCGTCGTGGTTCCTGAAGTCGCGCCATCAGCGATAGTGATCGTTGCACCATTGCTTAGCGTGACCGTCACCGCGCCATCCGCAGGATTCGTCAGTGTCGCCGTGTAGGTGATGTTCTCGCCTTCGGTGACTGACGCATCCGCTGACAAGCTCACTGTGGTCACGTCTGAGTCATCATTGATGGTCGTCGTTGCTGCTGTTGGGTCTTTCACCAAGCTCTCGAAGTTGCCGCCCGTTGCATCAGTGATAGTCGCGGAAGCCGTATCGCCGCCTACGTATACATCATCACTTGCTGGAACCGTCGTGGTTCCTGAAGTCGCGCCATCAGCGATAGTGATCGTTGCACCATTGCTTAGCGTGACCGTCACCGCGCCATCCGCAGGATTCGTCAGTGTCGCCGTGTAGGTGATGTTCTCGCCTTCGGTGACTGACGCATCCGCTGACAAGCTCACTGTGGTCACGTCTGAGTCATCATTGATGGTCGTCGTTGCTGCTGTTGGGTCTTTCACCAAGCTCTCGAAGTTGCCGCCCGTTGCATCAGTGATAGTCGCGGAAGCCGTATCGCCGCCTACGTATACATCATCACTTGCTGGAACCGTCGTGGTTCCTGAAGTCGCGCCATCAGCGATAGTGATCGTTGCACCATTGCTTAGCGTGACCGTCACCGCGCCATCCGCAGGATTCGTCAGTGTCGCCGTGTAGGTGATGTTCTCGCCTTCGGTGACTGACGCATCCGCTGACAAGCTCACTGTGGTCACGTCTGAGTCATCATTGATGGTCGTCGTTGCTGCTGTTGGGTCTTTCACCAAGCTCTCGAAGTTGCCGCCCGTTGCATCAGTGATAGTCGCGGAAGCCGTATCGCCGCCTACGTATACATCATCACTTGCTGGAACCGTCGTGGTTCCTGAAGTCGCGCCATCAGCGATAGTGATCGTTGCACCATTGCTTAGCGTGACCGTCACCGCGCCATCCGCAGGATTCGTCAGTGTCGCCGTGTAGGTGATGTTCTCGCCTTCGGTGACTGACGCATCCGCTGACAAGCTCACTGTGGTCACGTCTGAGTCATCATTGATGGTCGTCGTTGCTGCTGTTGGGTCTTTCACCAAGCTCTCGAAGTTGCCGCCCGTTGCATCAGTGATAGTCGCGGAAGCCGTATCGCCGCCTACGTATACATCATCACTTGCTGGAACCGTCGTGGTTCCTGAAGTCGCGCCATCAGCGATAGTGATCGTTGCACCATTGCTTAGCGTGACCGTCACCGCGCCATCCGCAGGATTCGTCAGTGTCGCCGTGTAGGTGATGTTCTCGCCTTCGGTGACTGACGCATCCGCTGACAAGCTCACTGTGGTCACGTCTGAGTCATCATTGATGGTCGTCGTTGCTGCTGTTGGGTCTTTCACCAAGCTCTCGAAGTTGCCGCCCGTTGCATCAGTGATAGTCGCGGAAGCCGTATCGCCGCCTACGTATACATCATCACTTGCTGGAACCGTCGTGGTTCCTGAAGTCGCGCCATCAGCGATAGTGATCGTTGCACCATTGCTTAGCGTGACCGTCACCGCGCCATCCGCAGGATTCGTCAGTGTCGCCGTGTAGGTGATGTTCTCGCCTTCGGTGACTGACGCATCCGCTGACAAGCTCACTGTGGTCACGTCTGAGTCATCATTGATGGTCGTCGTTGCTGCTGTTGGGTCTTTCACCAAGCTCTCGAAGTTGCCGCCCGTTGCATCAGTGATAGTCGCGGAAGCCGTATCGCCGCCTACGTATACATCATCACTTGCTGGAACCGTCGTGGTTCCTGAAGTCGCGCCATCAGCGATAGTGATCGTTGCACCATTGCTTAGCGTGACCGTCACCGCGCCATCCGCAGGATTCGTCAGTGTCGCCGTGTAGGTGATGTTCTCGCCTTCGGTGACTGACGCATCCGCTGACAAGCTCACTGTGGTCACGTCTGAGTCATCATTGATGGTCGTCGTTGCTGCTGTTGGGTCTTTCACCAAGCTCTCGAAGTTGCCGCCCGTTGCATCAGTGATAGTCGCGGAAGCCGTATCGCCGCCTACGTATACATCATCACTTGCTGGAACCGTCGTGGTTCCTGAAGTCGCGCCATCAGCGATAGTGATCGTTGCACCATTGCTTAGCGTGACCGTCACCGCGCCATCCGCAGGATTCGTCAGTGTCGCCGTGTAGGTGATGTTCTCGCCTTCGGTGACTGACGCATCCGCTGACAAGCTCACTGTGGTCACGTCTGAGTCATCATTGATGGTCGTCGTTGCTGCTGTTGGGTCTTTCACCAAGCTCTCGAAGTTGCCGCCCGTTGCATCAGTGATAGTCGCGGAAGCCGTATCGCCGCCTACGTATACATCATCACTTGCTGGAACCGTCGTGGTTCCTGAAGTCGCGCCATCAGCGATAGTGATCGTTGCACCATTGCTTAGCGTGACCGTCACCGCGCCATCCGCAGGATTCGTCAGTGTCGCCGTGTAGGTGATGTTCTCGCCTTCGGTGACTGACGCATCCGCTGACAAGCTCACTGTGGTCACGTCTGAGTCATCATTGATGGTCGTCGTTGCTGCTGTTGGGTCTTTCACCAAGCTCTCGAAGTTGCCGCCCGTTGCATCAGTGATAGTCGCGGAAGCCGTATCGCCGCCTACGTATACATCATCACTTGCTGGAACCGTCGTGGTTCCTGAAGTCGCGCCATCAGCGATAGTGATCGTTGCACCATTGCTTAGCGTGACCGTCACCGCGCCATCCGCAGGATTCGTCAGTGTCGCCGTGTAGGTGATGTTCTCGCCTTCGGTGACTGACGCATCCGCTGACAAGCTCACTGTGGTCACGTCTGAGTCATCATTGATGGTCGTCGTTGCTGCTGTTGGGTCTTTCACCAAGCTCTCGAAGTTGCCGCCCGTTGCATCAGTGATAGTCGCGGAAGCCGTATCGCCGCCTACGTATACATCATCACTTGCTGGAACCGTCGTGGTTCCTGAAGTCGCGCCATCAGCGATAGTGATCGTTGCACCATTGCTTAGCGTGACCGTCACCGCGCCATCCGCAGGATTCGTCAGTGTCGCCGTGTAGGTGATGTTCTCGCCTTCGGTGACTGACGCATCCGCTGACAAGCTCACTGTGGTCACGTCTGAGTCATCATTGATGGTCGTCGTTGCTGCTGTTGGGTCTTTCACCAAGCTCTCGAAGTTGCCGCCCGTTGCATCAGTGATAGTCGCGGAAGCCGTATCGCCGCCTACGTATACATCATCACTTGCTGGAACCGTCGTGGTTCCTGAAGTCGCGCCATCAGCGATAGTGATCGTTGCACCATTGCTTAGCGTGACCGTCACCGCGCCATCCGCAGGATTCGTCAGTGTCGCCGTGTAGGTGATGTTCTCGCCTTCGGTGACTGACGCATCCGCTGACAAGCTCACTGTGGTCACGTCTGAGTCATCATTGATGGTCGTCGTTGCTGCTGTTGGGTCTTTCACCAAGCTCTCGAAGTTGCCGCCCGTTGCATCAGTGATAGTCGCGGAAGCCGTATCGCCGCCTACGTATACATCATCACTTGCTGGAACCGTCGTGGTTCCTGAAGTCGCGCCATCAGCGATAGTGATCGTTGCACCATTGCTTAGCGTGACCGTCACCGCGCCATCCGCAGGATTCGTCAGTGTCGCCGTGTAGGTGATGTTCTCGCCTTCGGTGACTGACGCATCCGCTGACAAGCTCACTGTGGTCACGTCTGAGTCATCATTGATGGTCGTCGTTGCTGCTGTTGGGTCTTTCACCAAGCTCTCGAAGTTGCCGCCCGTTGCATCAGTGATAGTCGCGGAAGCCGTATCGCCGCCTACGTATACATCATCACTTGCTGGAACCGTCGTGGTTCCTGAAGTCGCGCCATCAGCGATAGTGATCGTTGCACCATTGCTTAGCGTGACCGTCACCGCGCCATCCGCAGGATTCGTCAGTGTCGCCGTGTAGGTGATGTTCTCGCCTTCGGTGACTGACGCATCCGCTGACAAGCTCACTGTGGTCACGTCTGAGTCATCATTGATGGTCGTCGTTGCTGCTGTTGGGTCTTTCACCAAGCTCTCGAAGTTGCCGCCCGTTGCATCAGTGATAGTCGCGGAAGCCGTATCGCCGCCTACGTATACATCATCACTTGCTGGAACCGTCGTGGTTCCTGAAGTCGCGCCATCAGCGATAGTGATCGTTGCACCATTGCTTAGCGTGACCGTCACCGCGCCATCCGCAGGATTCGTCAGTGTCGCCGTGTAGGTGATGTTCTCGCCTTCGGTGACTGACGCATCCGCTGACAAGCTCACTGTGGTCACGTCTGAGTCATCATTGATGGTCGTCGTTGCTGCTGTTGGGTCTTTCACCAAGCTCTCGAAGTTGCCGCCCGTTGCATCAGTGATAGTCGCGGAAGCCGTATCGCCGCCTACGTATACATCATCACTTGCTGGAACCGTCGTGGTTCCTGAAGTCGCGCCATCAGCGATAGTGATCGTTGCACCATTGCTTAGCGTGACCGTCACCGCGCCATCCGCAGGATTCGTCAGTGTCGCCGTGTAGGTGATGTTCTCGCCTTCGGTGACTGACGCATCCGCTGACAAGCTCACTGTGGTCACGTCTGAGTCATCATTGATGGTCGTCGTTGCTGCTGTTGGGTCTTTCACCAAGCTCTCGAAGTTGCCGCCCGTTGCATCAGTGATAGTCGCGGAAGCCGTATCGCCGCCTACGTATACATCATCACTTGCTGGAACCGTCGTGGTTCCTGAAGTCGCGCCATCAGCGATAGTGATCGTTGCACCATTGCTTAGCGTGACCGTCACCGCGCCATCCGCAGGATTCGTCAGTGTCGCCGTGTAGGTGATGTTCTCGCCTTCGGTGACTGACGCATCCGCTGACAAGCTCACTGTGGTCACGTCTGAGTCATCATTGATGGTCGTCGTTGCTGCTGTTGGGTCTTTCACCAAGCTCTCGAAGTTGCCGCCCGTTGCATCAGTGATAGTCGCGGAAGCCGTATCGCCGCCTACGTATACATCATCACTTGCTGGAACCGTCGTGGTTCCTGAAGTCGCGCCATCAGCGATAGTGATCGTTGCACCATTGCTTAGCGTGACCGTCACCGCGCCATCCGCAGGATTCGTCAGTGTCGCCGTGTAGGTGATGTTCTCGCCTTCGGTGACTGACGCATCCGCTGACAAGCTCACTGTGGTCACGTCTGAGTCATCATTGATGGTCGTCGTTGCTGCTGTTGGGTCTTTCACCAAGCTCTCGAAGTTGCCGCCCGTTGCATCAGTGATAGTCGCGGAAGCCGTATCGCCGCCTACGTATACATCATCACTTGCTGGAACCGTCGTGGTTCCTGAAGTCGCGCCATCAGCGATAGTGATCGTTGCACCATTGCTTAGCGTGACCGTCACCGCGCCATCCGCAGGATTCGTCAGTGTCGCCGTGTAGGTGATGTTCTCGCCTTCGGTGACTGACGCATCCGCTGACAAGCTCACTGTGGTCACGTCTGAGTCATCATTGATGGTCGTCGTTGCTGCTGTTGGGTCTTT
This sequence comes from Vibrio sp. R78045, assembly GCF_042466085.1. Taxonomy (NCBI): domain Bacteria; kingdom Pseudomonadati; phylum Pseudomonadota; class Gammaproteobacteria; order Vibrionales; family Vibrionaceae; genus Vibrio; species Vibrio sp. R78045. The sequence goes on along the minus strand of NZ_JAXHBS010000018.1, from coordinate 6,783 downwards.
CACCAAGCTCTCGAAGTTGCCGCCCGTTGCATCAGTGATAGTCGCGGAAGCCGTATCGCCGCCTACGTATACATCATCACTTGCTGGAACCGTCGTGGTTCCTGAAGTCGCGCCATCAGCGATAGTGATCGTTGCACCATTGCTTAGCGTGACCGTCACCGCGCCATCCGCAGGATTCGTCAGTGTCGCCGTGTAGGTGATGTTCTCGCCTTCGGTGACTGACGCATCCGCTGACAAGCTCACTGTGGTCACGTCTGAGTCATCATTGATGGTCGTCGTTGCTGCTGTTGGGTCTTTCACCAAGCTCTCGAAGTTGCCGCCCGTTGCATCAGTGATAGTCGCGGAAGCCGTATCGCCGCCTACGTATACATCATCACTTGCTGGAACCGTCGTGGTTCCTGAAGTCGCGCCATCAGCGATAGTGATCGTTGCACCATTGCTTAGCGTGACCGTCACCGCGCCATCCGCAGGATTCGTCAGTGTCGCCGTGTAGGTGATGTTCTCGCCTTCGGTGACTGACGCATCCGCTGACAAGCTCACTGTGGTCACGTCTGAGTCATCATTGATGGTCGTCGTTGCTGCTGTTGGGTCTTTCACCAAGCTCTCGAAGTTGCCGCCCGTTGCATCAGTGATAGTCGCGGAAGCCGTATCGCCGCCTACGTATACATCATCACTTGCTGGAACCGTCGTGGTTCCTGAAGTCGCGCCATCAGCGATAGTGATCGTTGCACCATTGCTTAGCGTGACCGTCACCGCGCCATCCGCAGGATTCGTCAGTGTCGCCGTGTAGGTGATGTTCTCGCCTTCGGTGACTGACGCATCCGCTGACAAGCTCACTGTGGTCACGTCTGAGTCATCATTGATGGTCGTCGTTGCTGCTGTTGGGTCTTTCACCAAGCTCTCGAAGTTGCCGCCCGTTGCATCAGTGATAGTCGCGGAAGCCGTATCGCCGCCTACGTATACATCATCACTTGCTGGAACCGTCGTGGTTCCTGAAGTCGCGCCATCAGCGATAGTGATCGTTGCACCATTGCTTAGCGTGACCGTCACCGCGCCATCCGCAGGATTCGTCAGTGTCGCCGTGTAGGTGATGTTCTCGCCTTCGGTGACTGACGCATCCGCTGACAAGCTCACTGTGGTCACGTCTGAGTCATCATTGATGGTCGTCGTTGCTGCTGTTGGGTCTTTCACCAAGCTCTCGAAGTTGCCGCCCGTTGCATCAGTGATAGTCGCGGAAGCCGTATCGCCGCCTACGTATACATCATCACTTGCTGGAACCGTCGTGGTTCCTGAAGTCGCGCCATCAGCGATAGTGATCGTTGCACCATTGCTTAGCGTGACCGTCACCGCGCCATCCGCAGGATTCGTCAGTGTCGCCGTGTAGGTGATGTTCTCGCCTTCGGTGACTGACGCATCCGCTGACAAGCTCACTGTGGTCACGTCTGAGTCATCATTGATGGTCGTCGTTGCTGCTGTTGGGTCTTTCACCAAGCTCTCGAAGTTGCCGCCCGTTGCATCAGTGATAGTCGCGGAAGCCGTATCGCCGCCTACGTATACATCATCACTTGCTGGAACCGTCGTGGTTCCTGAAGTCGCGCCATCAGCGATAGTGATCGTTGCACCATTGCTTAGCGTGACCGTCACCGCGCCATCCGCAGGATTCGTCAGTGTCGCCGTGTAGGTGATGTTCTCGCCTTCGGTGACTGACGCATCCGCTGACAAGCTCACTGTGGTCACGTCTGAGTCATCATTGATGGTCGTCGTTGCTGCTGTTGGGTCTTTCACCAAGCTCTCGAAGTTGCCGCCCGTTGCATCAGTGATAGTCGCGGAAGCCGTATCGCCGCCTACGTATACATCATCACTTGCTGGAACCGTCGTGGTTCCTGAAGTCGCGCCATCAGCGATAGTGATCGTTGCACCATTGCTTAGCGTGACCGTCACCGCGCCATCCGCAGGATTCGTCAGTGTCGCCGTGTAGGTGATGTTCTCGCCTTCGGTGACTGACGCATCCGCTGACAAGCTCACTGTGGTCACGTCTGAGTCATCATTGATGGTCGTCGTTGCTGCTGTTGGGTCTTTCACCAAGCTCTCGAAGTTGCCGCCCGTTGCATCAGTGATAGTCGCGGAAGCCGTATCGCCGCCTACGTATACATCATCACTTGCTGGAACCGTCGTGGTTCCTGAAGTCGCGCCATCAGCGATAGTGATCGTTGCACCATTGCTTAGCGTGACCGTCACCGCGCCATCCGCAGGATTCGTCAGTGTCGCCGTGTAGGTGATGTTCTCGCCTTCGGTGACTGACGCATCCGCTGACAAGCTCACTGTGGTCACGTCTGAGTCATCATTGATGGTCGTCGTTGCTGCTGTTGGGTCTTTCACCAAGCTCTCGAAGTTGCCGCCCGTTGCATCAGTGATAGTCGCGGAAGCCGTATCGCCGCCTACGTATACATCATCACTTGCTGGAACCGTCGTGGTTCCTGAAGTCGCGCCATCAGCGATAGTGATCGTTGCACCATTGCTTAGCGTGACCGTCACCGCGCCATCCGCAGGATTCGTCAGTGTCGCCGTGTAGGTGATGTTCTCGCCTTCGGTGACTGACGCATCCGCTGACAAGCTCACTGTGGTCACGTCTGAGTCATCATTGATGGTCGTCGTTGCTGCTGTTGGGTCTTTCACCAAGCTCTCGAAGTTGCCGCCCGTTGCATCAGTGATAGTCGCGGAAGCCGTATCGCCGCCTACGTATACATCATCACTTGCTGGAACCGTCGTGGTTCCTGAAGTCGCGCCATCAGCGATAGTGATCGTTGCACCATTGCTTAGCGTGACCGTCACCGCGCCATCCGCAGGATTCGTCAGTGTCGCCGTGTAGGTGATGTTCTCGCCTTCGGTGACTGACGCATCCGCTGACAAGCTCACTGTGGTCACGTCTGAGTCATCATTGATGGTCGTCGTTGCTGCTGTTGGGTCTTTCACCAAGCTCTCGAAGTTGCCGCCCGTTGCATCAGTGATAGTCGCGGAAGCCGTATCGCCGCCTACGTATACATCATCACTTGCTGGAACCGTCGTGGTTCCTGAAGTCGCGCCATCAGCGATAGTGATCGTTGCACCATTGCTTAGCGTGACCGTCACCGCGCCATCCGCAGGATTCGTCAGTGTCGCCGTGTAGGTGATGTTCTCGCCTTCGGTGACTGACGCATCCGCTGACAAGCTCACTGTGGTCACGTCTGAGTCATCATTGATGGTCGTCGTTGCTGCTGTTGGGTCTTTCACCAAGCTCTCGAAGTTGCCGCCCGTTGCATCAGTGATAGTCGCGGAAGCCGTATCGCCGCCTACGTATACATCATCACTTGCTGGAACCGTCGTGGTTCCTGAAGTCGCGCCATCAGCGATAGTGATCGTTGCACCATTGCTTAGCGTGACCGTCACCGCGCCATCCGCAGGATTCGTCAGTGTCGCCGTGTAGGTGATGTTCTCGCCTTCGGTGACTGACGCATCCGCTGACAAGCTCACTGTGGTCACGTCTGAGTCATCATTGATGGTCGTCGTTGCTGCTGTTGGGTCTTTCACCAAGCTCTCGAAGTTGCCGCCCGTTGCATCAGTGATAGTCGCGGAAGCCGTATCGCCGCCTACGTATACATCATCACTTGCTGGAACCGTCGTGGTTCCTGAAGTCGCGCCATCAGCGATAGTGATCGTTGCACCATTGCTTAGCGTGACCGTCACCGCGCCATCCGCAGGATTCGTCAGTGTCGCCGTGTAGGTGATGTTCTCGCCTTCGGTGACTGACGCATCCGCTGACAAGCTCACTGTGGTCACGTCTGAGTCATCATTGATGGTCGTCGTTGCTGCTGTTGGGTCTTTCACCAAGCTCTCGAAGTTGCCGCCCGTTGCATCAGTGATAGTCGCGGAAGCCGTATCGCCGCCTACGTATACATCATCACTTGCTGGAACCGTCGTGGTTCCTGAAGTCGCGCCATCAGCGATAGTGATCGTTGCACCATTGCTTAGCGTGACCGTCACCGCGCCATCCGCAGGATTCGTCAGTGTCGCCGTGTAGGTGATGTTCTCGCCTTCGGTGACTGACGCATCCGCTGACAAGCTCACTGTGGTCACGTCTGAGTCATCATTGATGGTCGTCGTTGCTGCTGTTGGGTCTTTCACCAAGCTCTCGAAGTTGCCGCCCGTTGCATCAGTGATAGTCGCGGAAGCCGTATCGCCGCCTACGTATACATCATCACTTGCTGGAACCGTCGTGGTTCCTGAAGTCGCGCCATCAGCGATAGTGATCGTTGCACCATTGCTTAGCGTGACCGTCACCGCGCCATCCGCAGGATTCGTCAGTGTCGCCGTGTAGGTGATGTTCTCGCCTTCGGTGACTGACGCATCCGCTGACAAGCTCACTGTGGTCACGTCTGAGTCATCATTGATGGTCGTCGTTGCTGCTGTTGGGTCTTTCACCAAGCTCTCGAAGTTGCCGCCCGTTGCATCAGTGATAGTCGCGGAAGCCGTATCGCCGCCTACGTATACATCATCACTTGCTGGAACCGTCGTGGTTCCTGAAGTCGCGCCATCAGCGATAGTGATCGTTGCACCATTGCTTAGCGTGACCGTCACCGCGCCATCCGCAGGATTCGTCAGTGTCGCCGTGTAGGTGATGTTCTCGCCTTCGGTGACTGACGCATCCGCTGACAAGCTCACTGTGGTCACGTCTGAGTCATCATTGATGGTCGTCGTTGCTGCTGTTGGGTCTTTCACCAAGCTCTCGAAGTTGCCGCCCGTTGCATCAGTGATAGTCGCGGAAGCCGTATCGCCGCCTACGTATACATCATCACTTGCTGGAACCGTCGTGGTTCCTGAAGTCGCGCCATCAGCGATAGTGATCGTTGCACCATTGCTTAGCGTGACCGTCACCGCGCCATCCGCAGGATTCGTCAGTGTCGCCGTGTAGGTGATGTTCTCGCCTTCGGTGACTGACGCATCCGCTGACAAGCTCACTGTGGTCACGTCTGAGTCATCATTGATGGTCGTCGTTGCTGCTGTTGGGTCTTTCACCAAGCTCTCGAAGTTGCCGCCCGTTGCATCAGTGATAGTCGCGGAAGCCGTATCGCCGCCTACGTATACATCATCACTTGCTGGAACCGTCGTGGTTCCTGAAGTCGCGCCATCAGCGATAGTGATCGTTGCACCATTGCTTAGCGTGACCGTCACCGCGCCATCCGCAGGATTCGTCAGTGTCGCCGTGTAGGTGATGTTCTCGCCTTCGGTGACTGACGCATCCGCTGACAAGCTCACTGTGGTCACGTCTGAGTCATCATTGATGGTCGTCGTTGCTGCTGTTGGGTCTTTCACCAAGCTCTCGAAGTTGCCGCCCGTTGCATCAGTGATAGTCGCGGAAGCCGTATCGCCGCCTACGTATACATCATCACTTGCTGGAACCGTCGTGGTTCCTGAAGTCGCGCCATCAGCGATAGTGATCGTTGCACCATTGCTTAGCGTGACCGTCACCGCGCCATCCGCAGGATTCGTCAGTGTCGCCGTGTAGGTGATGTTCTCGCCTTCGGTGACTGACGCATCCGCTGACAAGCTCACTGTGGTCACGTCTGAGTCATCATTGATGGTCGTCGTTGCTGCTGTTGGGTCTTTCACCAAGCTCTCGAAGTTGCCGCCCGTTGCATCAGTGATAGTCGCGGAAGCCGTATCGCCGCCTACGTATACATCATCACTTGCTGGAACCGTCGTGGTTCCTGAAGTCGCGCCATCAGCGATAGTGATCGTTGCACCATTGCTTAGCGTGACCGTCACCGCGCCATCCGCAGGATTCGTCAGTGTCGCCGTGTAGGTGATGTTCTCGCCTTCGGTGACTGACGCATCCGCTGACAAGCTCACTGTGGTCACGTCTGAGTCATCATTGATGGTCGTCGTTGCTGCTGTTGGGTCTTTCACCAAGCTCTCGAAGTTGCCGCCCGTTGCATCAGTGATAGTCGCGGAAGCCGTATCGCCGCCTACGTATACATCATCACTTGCTGGAACCGTCGTGGTTCCTGAAGTCGCGCCATCAGCGATAGTGATCGTTGCACCATTGCTTAGCGTGACCGTCACCGCGCCATCCGCAGGATTCGTCAGTGTCGCCGTGTAGGTGATGTTCTCGCCTTCGGTGACTGACGCATCCGCTGACAAGCTCACTGTGGTCACGTCTGAGTCATCATTGATGGTCGTCGTTGCTGCTGTTGGGTCTTTCACCAAGCTCTCGAAGTTGCCGCCCGTTGCATCAGTGATAGTCGCGGAAGCCGTATCGCCGCCTACGTATACATCATCACTTGCTGGAACCGTCGTGGTTCCTGAAGTCGCGCCATCAGCGATAGTGATCGTTGCACCATTGCTTAGCGTGACCGTCACCGCGCCATCCGCAGGATTCGTCAGTGTCGCCGTGTAGGTGATGTTCTCGCCTTCGGTGACTGACGCATCCGCTGACAAGCTCACTGTGGTCACGTCTGAGTCATCATTGATGGTCGTCGTTGCTGCTGTTGGGTCTTTCACCAAGCTCTCGAAGTTGCCGCCCGTTGCATCAGTGATAGTCGCGGAAGCCGTATCGCCGCCTACGTATACATCATCACTTGCTGGCAACACGTCGTGGTTCCTGAAGTCGCGCCATCAGCGATAGTGATCGTTGCACCATTGCTTAGCGTGACCGTCACCGCGCCATCCGCAGGATTCGTCAGTGTCGCCGTGTAGGTGATGTTCTCGCCTTCGGTGACTGACGCATCCGCTGACAAGCTCACTGTG